>NZ_JBXWQG010000001.1:0-1435031 GCF_059612265.1 Ruegeria sp. CDSA077 | reverse complement strand
CGCTGACGGCCCAGCTCGGACGTGATCGAGCCGAACAGCTCTGGGTCGCGCGCTGAGAGAGACTGGGTGAAAAAACCGGTATCACGTAGATTGGCGTTCATGGGGGCTCCACAATGCTGGGATTTCTTGCGGATTTCCTATCGGAAACGGGACATCGGCAAAAGGCTTAAAGCGACGATTTGGCCAGCGGTGGCGTCAAGTCTGGTCTATAGGGGAAAGGTATGATTGTTTCGGAACCAAATGTGCAGCACTGGAAACCACAATAGATGATTCAAAGAATCGCTTTTCTTGCCAGCGACGCCAAGGTGGCTCAAACCGCACGCGACAAACTGGTCGGGCGCTATGGCAATGCGGCGCCGCGTGATGCAGGTGTAATTGTCGCGCTGGGTGGGGACGGTTTTATGCTGCACACTTTGCACAACATGCAGCACCTCGATACGCCCGTATATGGCATGAATCGTGGAACAATCGGGTTCCTGATGAACGAGTTCCACGAAGAAGATCTGATGGACCGTCTTTCCGCCGCTGAAGAAGAGGTCATCAACCCGCTGGCGATGCGCGCGATGGATCAGTCCGGAAAGATCCATGAGGCGCTAGCCATCAATGAGGTCTCTTTGCTAAGGGCAGGCCCTCAGGCGGCGCGGCTGAGGATCAGTGTGGACGGTCGCGTGCGCATGGATGAATTGGTTTGCGATGGCGCTTTGCTGTCAACGCCAGCAGGATCGACGGCTTATAACTATTCCGCGCATGGGCCAATCCTGCCGATTGGATCGGATGTTCTAGCTCTGACAGCGATTGCAGCCTTTCGTCCGCGACGCTGGCGGGGCGCACTGCTGCCCAAAATCGCCCAGGTGCGGTTCGATGTGTTGGATGCGGACAAGCGGCCGGTCATGGCGGATGCGGATTCAAATTCATTTCCGGATATTGATTGGGTCGAAATTCGATCTGAACCGGCGATTCGGCACCGTATCCTGTTCGACCCGGGCCACGGCCTGGAAGAGCGTCTGATTTCGGAACAGTTCACCTAAATGAAAGGCCAGGTACGAATTAATCGCGCTTGTGTGAACCAGTTCACACGAATCCGATTAACATTAAGGTAGTGTGAACTTGCCTGGAGAACACGCCATGGTGGAAGTGAGTGGCCATCAACGGCGGTTTCGAAATGAACGTGCAGTTTATGTGCGGGCGAGGGTAGGTGGTGCTACGCTCGTTATCGGATTTCTAGGCATATTTTAGAAAGCGGACCCCGGGTACAAAACCCCGGGGTCAATTTTTTTTGGACAACGTCTATTTAGAAGGACGTCCCCATTTTCTTCCACAATGGCAGGCACATTTGCCCTACCCGGTCTTCTATCGCCGCGGCGGCGTCTACGGCCATATCCTCGCGCCATCTGCGGGCTGCGATCTGGATGTTGATCGGCTGCGGCCCATGCGGCAGCTCGGCCAGCCGCGCCGGAACACATGCCGCGGGCAGGCCGATGAAGTTCATCGCATAGGAATAGACCGCACAGCCCAGAACTTCATGCACGCCCTCGGCGCCCTCGGTATCTCGGTCCGGTTTGAAGAACGGCTGTGGCAGGAATGGTGACAGGACCAGAGGATAGTTATGCATGAACAGAGACCACTCGCGCGCATAGTGGCTGCGCTTGGCCAGCATTTCGATAAGGTCTGTGCCGACTATGGGTGGGAATTCCTGAAAGTAGACCTCGAATATGTCGCGGATTGTTTTAGATCCCGCAGCCTCGATATCGGCTTTCAACAAGGTCAGAACTTCGCCCATCAGGGCGCGGTACCCACCACGACCAGCTTCAAAGATATCGGGTGGTGCTACCTCTTCCACTACATAGCCTGCATCGATCAATGCATCGCGTGCCGTATCCAGAGCCTTGTCGACTTCGGGATGCAAATCGTATCCAAAGGTCTGCTTGGTGAAGGCGACCTTGATCGGGCCGGTTTGGTCCTCACCCCGCCACGGCATCGGCACGTGAAACGGATCGCGCGGATCGGGCGCGATCAAGCTGGGCATGGACAGGTGCAGGTCCGCTGCGGAGCGCGTGATCAGACCCTGCACCGACATCGATTGTGCCAATATGCCCCGTTCTGCCGATTGGCTGGGATTCCACGCCGGAACACGACCCAGACCCGGTTTGACGGTGACCGCCCCATTGGCGGCGGCAGGAAATCGCAGACTGCCCCCTATATCGTTGCCATGGGCAAGCGCACCGATCCCAGCCATCACAGCCGCGCCCGCGCCACCAGAAGATCCCCCGGGCGAGATATGACGCCCCCAGGGGTTATACGTGCGGCCATGCAGTTCGTTGTCTGTGTCAGCACGGAATGAAAATTCGGGCGTGTTGGTGCGACCGATGACGATGGCGCCCGCCTTTTGCAGGTTGGAAACAACCGGCGCATCATCCGGGGCGATCACGTCTTTCAGGGCAACGACCCCATTCGAGGTCGCATGTCCTTTTTGATCGACGTTGATCTTGATGGTGACCGGCACACCATGCAGGGGGCCGGGCTGCTCTCCGCCACCGACCGCCTTGTCCAGATATCGCGCACGGTCCAGCGCCTGCAGGCTCAGATCTTCGACAACCGCATTCAACGAAGGGTTGACCTGTTGCATCCGCTCGATTGCGGCTTTTACGGCCTCTTCCGCGCTGAGTTTACGGTTGCGGGTCAACGCGGTCAGATCGGTGGCGCTCAGACGCCAGATGTCGGTCACTGTCATGGGGCCTCACTGTCTTGGTCAGACAGTAGAGGCCCGGTGTCAGGTTGCAAGAGGCGGCAGGCGCGCCGATTTTCTACTGGGCGTAGCCGATGGATTTGAGGGCTTCGGTGATTTCGTCCAGAATCGCCGGATCGTCGATGGTGGCGGGCATCTTGTATTCCTTGCCATCCGCAATCGAGACCATGGTCCCGCGCAATATCTTGCCCGACCGCGTCTTGGGCAGCCGGTCGACAACCACGGCCAGTTTGAAGGCTGCGACCGGTCCGATCTTTTCGCGAACCAACTTGACGACATCCTGAACGACGTCACCGTGGTCCCGATCACAGCCCGCATTTAGGCATAAGAAGCCAACCGGCATCTGGCCCTTCAGCTGATCCGACACACCGATCACGGCGCATTCGGCAACGTCAGGGTGCGCGGCCAGAACCTCTTCCATGCCGCCGGTGGACAGACGATGGCCCGCGACGTTGATCACGTCATCGGTGCGCGCCATGATGTAGAGGTACCCGTCCTCATCAACCATGCCCGCATCGCCGGTTTCATAATATCCGGGAAAGTGATTCAGGTACGAGCTTTTGAACCGGTCTTCGGCGTTCCACAGCGTTGGTAGAGTGCCGGGGGGCAGGGGCAGCTTTACCGCAATCGCGCCCAGCTCTCCGGGTTTCATCGGGTGGCCGCCTTCGTCCAGAATCTGCACGTCGTAGCCGGGCATCGGCTTGGCAGGTGAGCCCAGCTTGGTTGGCAGCTCTTCAATCCCCAGCGGATTGCCCGCGATGGTCCAACCGGTTTCGGTTTGCCACCAATGGTCGATGACCGGAACGTTCAGCGCGTCTTTGGCCCATTCGATCGTGTCGGGATCTGCCCGCTCTCCGGCCAGAAACAGGGCTCGCAGGCAGGAGAGGTCGTATTCAGGGATTAATTCCCCCTTGGGATCTTCACGTTTGACCGCGCGGATTGCGGTGGGAGCAGTGAAGAAACTGCGAACATTATGCTCGGATATCACCCGCCAGAAGGTGCCCGCGTCTGGGGTTCCAACCGGCTTGCCCTCGAACACTATCGTGGTGTTGCCGTGGATCAGCGGCGCGTAGCAGATATATGAGTGGCCAACGACCCAGCCGACATCAGAAGCCGCCCAGAACACGTCGCCGGGATCCACGTTATAGATGTTCTTCATCGTCCAGTTCAGGGCGACCAGATGGCCGGCCGTCGGCCGTACGACCCCTTTGGGCGCTCCGGTCGTGCCCGATGTATACAGGATATAAGCTGGATCATTGCCATCGACAGGAACACATTCCGCAGGCTCAACACCGTACTGGAACCCGTGCCAGTTGAAATCACGCCCCTCGATCAAATGCGCAACCTCTTGTTCGCGCTGGAATATCACGCAGAAATCGGGCTTGTGGCTGGCAAGTTCGATGGCACCGTCAAGCAGCGGTTTATAATGCACCACACGGCCCGGCTCCATCCCGCAAGAAGCGGCGATGATTGCTTTTGGTTTGGCGTCATCAATACGGACCGCCAATTCGTTGCTTGCAAAGCCACCAAACACAACCGAGTGTACCGCACCCAGCCGGGCACAGGCCAACATCGCCTCAAGCGCTTCGGGGATCATCGGCATATAGATGATAACCCTGTCGCCCTTTTCGACACCTTTTGCCCGCAATGCCCCGGCCAAAGTAGCGACACGATTGCGCAGTTCGACATATGAGATCTCGCGCTTGGTGTGGGTGATTGGGCTGTCATAGATGATGGCCGTCTGTTCACCGCGACCATTCTCGACATGGCGATCAACTGCATTCCAGCAGGTGTTGACCCTGGCATCACAGAACCATTCATAAAGAGGAGCATTGTCGTCAAACAAAGCCTTGCTGGGTGGCCGAACCCAATCAATTCCTTTTGCAGCTTCCATCCAGAATGCCTCTGGATCGGATTTCCAGCTCTGGTAAACGTCCTGATATGCCACTTTGGTCTCCTCCGAAAAATCCCTGCACCGTGTCTAGGGCGGGGTAGAGGGGGCAGACAAGCGGTCGAAGTGACGGAGCGTCACTTTATCGCAAAATATTTGCAGATGTATAAGAATTTCCCTGCTAACTTTTGCAAATCTGTCGGCAATTTATGGATATTGCGCGCCGAATTCACAGTTTTGCAAAACTGCAAATGTATTGGTGCAAATATGAAGGAATCAGTCCGGGCACCTGTTTCGGTGCCCGGAGGGGATCCGTGACCCTTTACCCGTAATGAGCGACAGGCGTTCCTGCGATCGCCGCCATGTTCAGTAACCCGCGTGCGGTGATCGAGGGGGTCACGATATGTGCCTTGTTGCCCATACCCATCAGGATCGGGCCAACTTCCAGCGCGTTGGCCTTCATCTTCAGGATGTTGCGCACACCGCTGGCGGCATCTGCGTGGGCAAATATCAGGACGTTGGCGACACCTTCTAGACGTGAATGCGGGAAAATGCGCGACCGCAGTTCAGGGTCAAGCGCTACGTCCAGATTCATCTCACCCTCATATGTGAAATCGCGCGGCTCCGAGTCCAGAATCTCCAAAGCGGCCCGCAGGCGCTTGCCCGAGCCTTCGGCCTGATTGCCGAATTGAGATTGCGAACAGAACGCGATTTTTGGCTCCAACCCGAAACGCCGGACATGACGGGCCGCGCCCAGGGTGGTTTCGGCAAGCTCTGCAGGCGTTGGTAATTGCCGCACATGTGTATCGGCAATGAACAAGGGGCCGTCCTCAAGAACCATCAGAGACAAAGCGCCATGCGCGCGCAGGTCGCCATTGGCCAACACCTGTTCGACATAGCTTAGGTGCCAGCGGTATTCGCCAAAGGTTCCGCAGATCAGGCTGTCGGCCTCGCCACGCTGGACCATGATCGCCCCAATGGCTGTGCTGTTGGTGCGCATGATGGCCTTGGCCAGATCAGGGGTGACACCGCGGCGCTGCATGATCTGGTGATATGAGGTCCAGTAATCATAGTAGCGATTGTCATGTTCCGGGTTCACGATCTGAAAATCCTCGCCAGGACGCACGGTCAGGCCCAGGCGCTCGCATCGCGCTTCGATGACTTCGGGACGTCCGATCAGGATCGGTGTTTCCGTGGTTTCTTCCAGAATGGCCTGAGCGGCGCGCAGCACACGTTCGTCCTCACCCTCGGCAAATACAATGCGGCGCGACGCAGCTGCTGCGGCCTCGAAAACCGGGCGCATGATCAGGGCGGATTTGAAAACCGTCTGGTTCAGGCGCTCTTTATAGGCCTCCATATCTGGAATCGGACGCCTGGCAACGCCACTGTCCATAGCCGCCCGGGCCACTGACGAGGACACAACAGCGACGAGGCGCGGGTCAAAAGGTTTTGGGATCAGATAGTCAGGTCCGAATGTCAGTTGCTCGCCCTTATAGGCGGCGGCGGCTTCTGCACTGGTCGTTGCCCGGGCCATATCAGCGATACCATCTACGCAGGCGATCTGCATAGCGTCGTTAATTTCGGTCGCACCAACATCCAGGGCGCCCCGGAAGATGAAAGGAAAGCACAGAACGTTGTTCACCTGATTGGGAAAATCACTGCGACCCGTTGCGATGATCGCATCGGGGGCCACTTCGCGAGCTGCGTCCGGCAGAATCTCGGGCGTCGGGTTGGCCAGCGCGAAGATGATTGGTCTGTTGGCCATTTTCGCGACCATTTCGGGTTTCAGGACATTCGGTCCGCTAAGCCCCAGAAACAGATCGGCATCCCCGATCACGTCATCCAGCGTGCGCAGATCAGTCTTTTGCGCGAATTGGCTCTTGTGCGGGTTCATGTCCTCGGCTCGCCCTTCATAGACAAGCCCGTGAATGTCACACAGCCAGATGTTTTCGCGTTTCACACCCAGCTTCACCAGCATATTCAGGCAGGCGATCCCAGCCGCGCCTCCGCCGGTCGAGACGATTTTGATATCCTCGAACTTTTTCCCGGCAACGTACAGCGCGTTCTTGGCAGCGGCGCCCACGACGATTGCGGTGCCGTGCTGGTCATCGTGAAAAACGGGGATGTTCATCCGCTCGCGGCACAGTTTTTCGACAATAAAACAATCGGGTGCCTTGATGTCTTCAAGGTTGATCGCACCGAACGTGGGTTCCAGCGCGCAAACGATATCGGCCAGCTTTTCGGGGTCGGATTGGTCAACCTCGATGTCGAAACAGTCGATCCCTGCGAATTTCTTGAACAGAACCGCTTTGCCTTCCATCACCGGCTTTGAAGCCAGAGCGCCTATATTGCCCAGGCCCAGCACTGCTGTTCCGTTCGAGACCACGCCAACAAGATTGCCCCGCGCAGTGTAAAGCTCGGCGTTGGATGGGTCGGCCTTGATTTCCAGGCTGGCCTCGGCGACGCCAGGCGAGTAGGCGCGCGCCAGATCCCGACCGTTGGCCATGGGTTTCGTAGCCCTGATTTCGAGCTTTCCAGGCTTTGGGTGAGCGTGATAATCAAGCGCGGCCTGTCGCAGGTTGGGAGTGTCAGACATAGGCAATTCATCTCCGTTCCGAATTTGGTTGAAGGGTTAAAC
This sequence comes from Ruegeria sp. CDSA077, assembly GCF_059612265.1. Lineage (NCBI taxonomy): Bacteria > Pseudomonadati > Pseudomonadota > Alphaproteobacteria > Rhodobacterales > Roseobacteraceae > Ruegeria > Ruegeria sp. CDSA077. The sequence continues at coordinate 1,427,756 of NZ_JBXWQG010000001.1, read as the reverse complement.
TATTTCTGGCGCCTTGGCTACGTGACGTCACTTCATAAATGGATTTTTGCCAAACACGGCCGTAGGTTGAATTTTGTTCCAATATGGTTACGGTCTCGCATCTTCATATTCGGCACCGCTTCCACAGGAGATCGAAGGCCCAAGATGACCCCGGAAAAACAATCTCAGTCGATACCCGTCACAACCGATACCAAGCGGTCCTTTGGGCTGGACCAGCCGCTGTTTCGTGCAGCGATTGGTGTTGCGTTGCTGATCTTGGTGGTCCTCTGTATCTGGCCGGTGCAGGCGATGTCCCTCAGCCATGAGGGCGGCCCGTTCGAATCCATTTCGGCGGCGGCGCTTGTTCTAGCCGGGGGCATTGCGCTTTTCCGGTATCGCGGGATTTCCCGTCTCTATATCGGTCTCGTCTGTTTGCTGCTGGCAGAGCGCGAACTAGCTGCGGATATCTATGCCGTAGATAGCCTGCCATATGGGATTCTGAATGGGCTGGACACGCTGCTTGATATGAACGCGGTTCGCGTCATCCTGGCTGTTTTGGTTCTGGGCGGCTTGCTCTGGCACGGGGTGCCAAACGGGTGGCGTGCGTTCAAGCAACGGGTCCCGTTTCTAATGGTGTTCTTTCTGGCCGGTATGTGTGCCGTGGTTGCACAGGGGTTGGAAGAGGTCAGTGGCGCACTGAAAGACGACCTGTCGGACCAGATGATCATGCGTTTGTTTGTGTTGGAAGAAACGCTTGAGATGTTCTTTTCGATTGGCATTTTGGCTTCTGTTCTGATCGGATGGCCCAAAGCCACGACCGAAGAGAACTTGAATGACCAGCAATCAGACCAAAGCTGAGATTCGTCTGCCGACGCAGGAATTACGTGACGACATCCCGTTTTTTACCAAGGTACTGGGGATGCGGATGGATATGATCTATCCGGCTGATGACCCTCGGGTCGCCGTGTTCTCGGGGCATGGATTGCGATTACGGATCGAACAGGATGCACCCGAGGCGCCCGGAATGTTGCGCATTCTGACCGAAAATCCGGATGAGTTTGCGGCTGGCCAGCGCAGTTTGGTCGCGCCGAACGGGACGCGTGTCGAAATTGATGAGCTGAACCCGCCGATGGTGATGCCGGATACCGTGCATTCCTTTGTCGTGCGCAGACTCAAGGATCAGGCCCCGTGGGTCATCGGGCGCGCCGGAATGCATTATCGCGATCTGGTACCCGATCGCTTGGGCGGGTCGATCATTGCCAGCCATATCCGCATTCCTGATGGCGGTCCGGTTCCAGACATGGTGCATTTCCACAAGGTCGGGTTTCAGTTGATTTTCTGCATCCATGGCTGGGTCGATGTGGTTTACGAGGATCAGGGCGACAAGATGCGCCTGACCGCCGGTGATTGCTTTATCCAGCCGCCCGAAATCCGTCATCGTGTGTTGGAAGCATCGGACAATGTGCAGGTGATCGAAATTGGTGTTCCTGCCGAACATGTCACCGAAATCGACCACGAAATGCAGTTGCCGACCCCGCAATACCGCCCGGATCGCGAATGGCAGGGCCAGCGCTTTGTCTACAACCGGGCCGAGGGGGCAGAATGGGGGCCGTTCCGTTTGCCGGGCTACATCTGTCGCGACACCACGATTGCCCAGAACACGATGGGTGTCGCAGGCGTTCAGGTGGTGCGTCGGGGGCAGGGTGACACCGCCTGGGCTACACATGATACCGATATTCATTTCACCTTCGTTATGAACGGTGAGTTGACGCTCGAAGGCGAGGGGCGCGACCCGTATCGGCTGGAACAAGGTGATGCCTTTGTCATTCCACCGGGCATGCGGACACGCCTGTCTGATCCGACCGATGATGTTGAACTGCTTGAGGTCACGCTGCCTGGCGTGTTCAATACGGTTCTGGATTAAGCATTTTGGCTCAGGAATTCTGCGCTCGGGGCTTCAATTCCCCGGGGGCTTTCATTTAGGGTATGACTTTCTGACCAGATGATCAAAAAATAGGGAATCGCCATGAGCTTGAAAGACGCAGCCTTGTCCGTGCGGGAAAACGCCTATGCGCCTTATTCCAATTTCAAGGTCGGCGCGGCGATCCGGTCCCTGTCGGGGCAGATCTACTCCGGTTGCAATGTGGAAAACGTGGCCTATCCCGAAGGCACTTGCGCCGAGGCCGGAGCCATTGCTGCCATGGTCGCTGCTGGCGAGCAGGAACTGACCGAGGTTTACGTGGTCGCGTCGTCTCCTCAGCCAGTACCGCCGTGCGGGGGGTGCCGCCAGAAACTGGCCGAGTTCGGCAAGCGTGACGTCAAGGTGGTATTGGCCAGCTTGGACGGGGCGGAGTTGAAAACCACTATCGGGGATCTGCTGCCAGGCGCATTTGACGCCTCGCATATGGAGGATGTCTGACCCCATGGACGCCCGCTCGATCATCGCAAAGTTGCGCCGCAAGGATATACCCTCCGCCGAGGAACTGCACTGGTTTGCGCAGGGGCTTGCCGATGGTGGGGTCAGTGACGCGCAGGCAGGGGCCTTTGCCATGGCGGTTTGCATGGGCGGGCTGGGCGCGCAGGGCCGCGCCGATCTGACCATTGCGATGCGCGACAGCGGCGATGTCCTGAACTGGGATGTGGAAGGTCCGGTAATCGATAAACACTCGACCGGGGGTGTGGGCGACAGCGTCAGCCTGGTACTGGCCCCCGCACTGGCCGAGCTTGGGGCCTATGTGCCAATGATTTCTGGCCGGGGACTGGGACATACGGGCGGCACGTTGGACAAACTTGAATCCATCCCCGGTGTGACCACCCAGATCAGCCAGGACCGGCTGGTGCAGGTGCTGAACGAAACGGGGGCAGCCATCGTCGGGGCCACCGGGCAAATCGCGCCGGCGGACAAACGGCTTTACGCCATTCGGGATGTCACGGCGACAGTTGAAAGCCTCGACCTGATCACCGCGTCGATTCTGTCGAAAAAGCTTGCGGCCAGCCCGGATGCACTGGTGCTGGACGTTAAGGTTGGCAGTGGGGCTTTTATGAAAACCCTTGATGACGCGCGCAATCTGGCACAGGCGCTGACGGAAACCGCCAACGCTGCAGGGTGTCGGACCTCGGCAGTCATAACCGATATGAACCAGCCGCTTGCCTCTGCGCTGGGCAATGCACTTGAGGTGGATGAGGTCATGAAGGTATTGACCCAAGCGCCTGACGCGCCGTTGGCTGTGATCTCTGCCGAACTGGGTGGGGTTCTGTTGGCTGACGCCGGTATGTTTGCCACTTCGGAAGAAGGCCGGGACAAAATCGCCAAGGTCATCCGCGATGGCCGTGCCGCAGAACGGTTTGGCCGCATGATGGCCGCAGTTGGGGCACCCATTCACTTTGTCGACGATTGGTCGCGCTATTTGCCCGAAGCCAGCGTGATCCTGGAAGTGCCCGCTCCCGCTGCGGGCTATGTAACCACGATAGACGGAGAGGCTCTGGGCCTTGCGGTTGTCGAATTGGGTGGCGGACGTCAGGTAGAAAGCGATGTGATCGACCCTGCGGTCGGGCTGTCAGATCTGGTGCGACTGGGCGACCGGGTCGAAAAAGGCGTTCCATTGGCGGTCGTCCATGCCGCCCGCGAGGATGCCGCGCGACGTGCGGCTGATGCTGTTCAAAAGGCGATCACGCTTGGAACGGGTAAACCAGTGGTGCCATCCCTTGTCCACGAGAGGATCACGCCATGAGCCGTGCCTTCCTTGTGGTGATGGATTCTGTGGGTATCGGCGGCGCGCCTGATGCTGATCAGTTCTTTAATGGCGACATGCCGGATACTGGGGCAAACACTCTGGCCCATATCGCGCAGGCTTGTGCTCAAGGTCAGGCGGAAGAGAGGCGATCCGGACCTCTGCATCTCCCGCATTTGGATGCGCTGGGGTTGGGTGCTGCGGCACGGCTGGCCTCGGGTGCGGAAACGCCGGGTTTACTGGCCCAGCCGACAGGTCTGTGGGGCTGCGCCTGTGAGGATTCTCCGGGCAAGGACACGCCATCGGGGCATTGGGAGCTAGCAGGGCTGCCTGTGCCGTGGGACTGGCATTACTTTCCCAATACAACACCATCATTTCCGGCTGATCTGAGCAAGGTCGCAGCCGAGGCCGCCGGAACCGAAGGGGTTTTGGGGGATTGCCACGCCTCGGGCACCACGATCATCGCCGAATTGGGGGCCGAGCATATGCGAACCGGTTGGCCGATCTGCTATACCTCGGCCGATAGTGTCTTTCAGATCGCCGCGCATGAAGAAAGTTTCGGCCTAGACCGTCTGCTTGACCTCTGCCGCGCGCTGGCCCCACGTTTGCACCAGATGAAAGTGGGGCGTGTGATCGCACGGCCCTTTGTCGGCTCGCCCGAACAAGGGTTCACCCGCACGACCAACCGCAAGGATTTTGCCATCGTGCCGCCCGCTCCGGTGCTGACGAACTGGTGTCAGGATGCGGGCCGCCGTGTTCATGCAGTGGGCAAGATCGGCGATATCTTTTCCATGCAGGGAATCGACACGCTGCGCAAAGGGTCGGATGCTGACTTGATGGGTCATCTGTCCGATCTGGTCGATGAGGCCGAAGAGGGCAGCCTGACATTCGCTAATTTTGTCGAGTTCGACAGTCTCTATGGCCATCGGCGCGACATCAGCGGCTATGCCCGCGCGCTGGAATGGTTTGACCAAGAGATAGGTGCAATTCTGACCCGGTTGCGCCCCGATGACCTGATGTTGTTGACCGCTGATCACGGCAACGACCCAAGCTGGATCGGCACCGACCACACGCGTGAGCAAGTACCTGTCCTGATTGCAGGGCAGGGTGCGGGGCAGATCGGTCAGGTCAAATTCGCCGACATTGCTGCCAGTATCGCACATCACCTGAATATCCCGGCACAAGGGCCGGGGCGGAGCTTTCTATGACTGTCGCTGACCTACCCAAGATCGAACTGCACTTGCATCACGAAGGTGCCGCGCCGCCTGCCTTCATCCGTCAGCTGGCGCATGAAAAGCGCATCGACCTGAGCGGGATTTTCAAACCTGACGGGTCATATGATTTCCGGGATTTCGCCCATTTCCTCAGCGTATATGAGGCCGCCTGTGAAGTGCTGAAATCGCCCGAGGATTTCCGCCGTCTGACGTTGGCTATTCTTGAAGAAAGCGCGGCGAACGGGGTGGTGTATTCGGAAAGCTTTCTGAGCCCCGATTTCTGTGGCGGTGGCGATTTGGTGGCCTGGCGCGACTATCTAAGTGCCATTCAGGATGCCGCTGATGAAGCCGAGCGGAAGTACGATATCACTCTGCGCGGCGTGGTGACCTGTGTCCGGCATTTCGGACCCCAACAGGCCAAGCTCAGTGCATATTGTGCTGCTGAAACTGCGGGCGACTGGATTACCGGGTTCGGTATGGGGGGCAATGAATCCATGGGGGTTCAGGGCGACTATAAGTGGGCGTTTGACTGCGCGCGCGAGGCCGGACTATGCCTGACCACCCATGCCGGAGAGTTCGGTGGGCCGGATAGTGTCCGCGATGCGATCCGTGATCTGGGAGTTGAACGCATCGGCCATGGCGTGCGTGCGATCGAAGAACCCGACCTTGTGCATGAGATCGTTGATCGTGGTGTGACGCTCGAGGTTTGCCCAGGCTCGAACGTGGTTCTGGGCCTGTTTCCTGACTTTGCCAGCCACCCGATTTCCAAGTTGCGCGAGGCAGGTGTCAAGGTCACCGTGTCCACCGACGATCCGCCGTTTTTCCATACCACAATGCGGCGTGAATATGAGATGTTGGCCAAAGCTTTCGGTTGGGAGGCCGAGGATTTTGCCGCCCTGAATGAAACCGCCCTGAATGCGGCTTTTTGCGATGAAGCGACCCGTGCGCGGGTCAAGAAAAGACTGGAGATATCATGAGCGAACACCTGACCGTCGTCGACCACCCGTTGGTGCAGCATAAATTGACGCTCATGCGGGACAAGGTCACTTCGACCGCCGAATTCCGTCAGTTGCTGCGTGAGATCACCTTGCTTCTGGCCTATGAGATCACGCGCGAAATGCCATTGACAACCCGACACATTGAAACCCCGATGGAAGAGATGGACGCCCCTATCCTGGCAGGTAAGAAACTGGCGCTGGTCTCTATCCTGCGCGCCGGTAACGGTATGCTGGACGGGGTTTTGGAATTGATCCCCTCGGCCCGTGTTGGCTTTGTTGGCCTGTACCGCGATGAAGAGACTTTGAAGCCCGTCCAATATTACTTCAAAGCGCCCGAGGGGCTGAAGGACCGTTTGGTCATTGCTGTCGACCCGATGCTGGCAACCGGCAACAGTTCGGCCGCCGCGATTGATTTGCTGAAAGAGGCGGGCGCGACGGATATCCGGTTCCTGTGCCTGCTGGCCGCCCCCGAAGGCGTTGCCCGCATGAAAGAGGCACATCCGGATGTTCACATCGTCACCGCCGCACTGGACCGTGAGCTGAACTCAAAAGGCTATATCATGCCGGGTCTGGGCGATGCGGGCGACCGGATGTTCGGGACCAAATAAGCGGGCTTATCCGCCGCAGATATTCTGCAGCCGGACCCATTCGCGATCTGGCAGTATCTGTTGCTGGGGCTGGCCCGCCATTGGGTCGGCCTCGATCAGGCCCAGCACGGTTTCACCTGTGACGTCCGTCGCATAGGCAAAGGGGGCCGAGGGCAAAGCTGCCTCGGCAAAAATCTTCAGCAGGTTCTCGTCGGGTACAGCCGGACGGGGTTCTGATAAAACTTCTTCGGTATAACTGTCGACAATCTGAGGTGTCAGCTCACCGGTTGTCAGCAGGCGGAACGCAGATCTGATGCCGGTCCGGTCCAGCAGATCATCCAGTGGGTCCTGTGCCTGCACACGTGCACGTTCCGTAATGATGTACCCGGCCACGACCGAGGGGTCTTCGTGATCTTCGACCAGAGATCGGTTCAACAGGACAATTCCACCCGGCAGGGTCAGGCTGGTCTGTACTCCGGCGGGTAGGATAACGATTGCGCGTACGCCCGTTCTTGCCGCCAGATGATCCAGTGCTTCCTGAGTGCCCTCGGACACGCAGGCGCGGCCTGACACTCTTTCGATGCGCCTCAGGATCGTGTCGCCGATGTCGATACGCTTGATTTCGGGCACAACGGATACGACATGTTTTTGCAGTGCCGACGGCAACCACAGAAGCATCAGCGCGGCCACAGCAGCCACAACCCCGGCCACGCTGAACCACCGCAAACGCCCGGGGTGGGGGCGTGACCAGTCGATGGCACGCTGCAGACGGTCAATGGCTTCGATCATCGTGGTTTCGGATTGGGCCAGTTCCAACGTCTCTTGTGGGTCGCCATCCGGGTGGTAAATTGCAGGGAAAACACCGGGGTTCTGGCGCTCTAGCGCAGCCAGCGACCAATGAGTCAGGGCCCGGTCGTTGAAATCCGATATCGTCAGCGTCGCTTCACCAATCGACACAACAACCTCGCGCCGCTGAACATCGGGCGAGGGGCGCCACAGACCGGTGGCTTCGATCCGCTGGAACTGTTTCAGTGCCGTCATCGGGGTGATGTCTGCTCGTTCTTAATTGGAGCCAGCTTAACACGCTAAATTCAACCGGCGCAAACCTGTTGCGCGACGTTCAGGAAATGTGCTGGATACCTAGACGAGCGGAATATTCTGTTACCGCTCTCCATCATGCCGCGGGGAAAATGATGCAGGCGGACACCCAGACTTCACCGGTTTTGGCCTCGGTGCTGATGGTCAGTGCTATGGCAATCATCGGCGTGATTGATAATGTGGTCATCTTGGTGGCCGAAACGATCGGTCTGTGGCAGTTCCATTTCAGCCGGGCACTGCTCATGCTACCGCTGATAATGGGTCTGTCATTGCTAGGGCTGGGCCGCTTGCGCCCGATTAGGCTTGGCCCCGTGATCCTGCGTAGTGTTCTCATCACATTGGCCATGTTGTTCTATTTTGCCTCGCTTGCGCTGATGCCGATTGCTCAGGCGCTGGCAGGGTTGTTCACGTCGCCGATCTTTGTGCTGTTGATTACAACCGTCGCCATGAAGCAACGGATAGGCCCATGGCGTATTCTGGCCGTTGCAGTAGGGTTTGCCGGGATTTTGTGCGTGTTGCAGCCGAATCCCGGCGAGTTTGATGCAAAAACGCTGTTGCCGGTCGCCGGAGGGCTGTTCTACGCGTTCAGTTCAGTCATCACCCGAAGCCACTGCGCGCAGGAAAGCACGACGGCATTGCTGGCGGCAATGGTGGTGACTTTGGGACTGGCCGGAGCGTTGGGACTAATCGTGTTTTCTCTTTTCCCAGTGGCTCCGGTCGCTGGGCCGGACGGGTTCGTCACCCGAGGTTGGGTCTGGCAGATGGGACCGGCACTTCCATGGATTATTGCGCAGGCTGTTGGTTCAACGATTGCGGTATTCATGCTGATCAAATCCTATCAGATCGGTGAGACCTCTTATGTGGCGGTGTTTGAATATTCGGTGATGATATTTGGACCCTTGTTCGCCTGGAGGGTCTTTGGGCAGAATATCGGTGTTCTGCAGATCCTCGGCATATGCCTGATCGCAACGGCCGGAGTTCTGCTGGCCTGGCGGTCCACGCGTCCCGCCGCTACAGAGGCCGCATCGTGATCATTTCGCGCGGTCGCTCTTATATCTTCGTCCACATTCCCAAAACTGGAGGGACATCTTTGTCGCTGGCTTTGGAACAGCGCGCGATGAAGGATGATATTTTGCTGGGAGATACGCCCAAGGCAAAGAAACGCAATAGGCGGATCAAACAGCTATCGGCGCGTGGCCGCCTTTGGAAACATTCAACCCTCGCCGATATCGAAGGTGTTCTTTCACCGGATGACTTTTCGGGGATGACAGTCTTTACTCTGGTCCGAAATCCCTGGGATCGGCTTGTCAGCTATTATCACTGGCTCAAGGTGCAAGGCTTTGATCATCCCGCAATCGCGCTGGCCCGCGCCCATTCGTTTGAAGGATTTGTCTGCCATCCCGCGACGCAACAGTCGCTCCGTCAGCATCCGGCGCGGCACTACGTGACGCGAGCCGATGGTATTGAACAATGCCAGCACTTCATCAGGCTCGAAGCCTTTGATCAGGGGGCAGAGCCTCTGTTCGACCATTTGGGGTTTCGGATCACGCTGCCGCATTTGAACCGATCAGAGCGGTCACAAGACTACCGCAGCTATTATTCAGCCGCATCACAGGAGGCCATCGCCGAGGCTTGCGCTGAAGATATAGACAGATTCGGATACTCTTTTGATTAGATGACAGAAATATCGTTTCCCTGCGGGACTTAATACCGGGCGATTACAGATCGTTGTTCCGTTTTTAGCGTTGTCCAACGGGGTTTGGGGCCCAAATCAGGCTCAAATGTGTCAAAATTTGGACGCGTGATCGGTTTGGATGCTAATGAATATCTATTGTTTTTGGTGCCAGCAGGGGGGGAGGCACGTGTTTGAAGTAGTGAGTGACATGGGTATTTCAGATGTTCCGGAAAGCCGGACACAATTCGAAACCAGAGTAGAACTGAACGCGCGCCGTGGCGGCTTGATCCACGGGACCAGGGTTGCAACTGTCGACGGCTGGACGCCGATTGAAGACATTCAGCCTGGTGATCTGATCCGGACAGTCGAGAACGGCTTTAAGGCAGTAAGGCGCATTTCTGTCGATACGATATCGGTTCCTACTGAAGAAAGTCGGATCGACTATTTGCCAGTCCGCGTACCCCCAAGTGCCGTCGACAGCCCAGGTACGATTTGGATCATGCCTGAACAGGGTATAGCATTGGAGAATGGCACCGCAGATCTGACTGTTGTGGCAGCACGAAAGTTGAGCGGTTTGTTCCGCATCAAGTCGGACGTCCCGGCATCATCATTCGATGTCAGCGCACTGTTCTTTGACGAGGATGAAGTGGTCTATATGGAAGGCGGCATGCGCGCCTTCTGCCCGTCAGGGCGTTTCGGCGGCCACAGCGGCACAAGTGCGGGCTATCAAATTGCCGAAAGCGAAACAGCGGCGGAATTGGTCGAAGATATACGAACCGAGGGCCGCGTGGCAGCCCTTGCCAACCCGTTGGGTGCGCTGCCTGCACCCATCTCGCTGGAACAAGTTGTCCCTTTGAGACCCAGCAGGGGTGCGCGTCGCCCGGGTCGTCCGGGCCGGCCTCTCCCAGTGATCTGAACGGCAGACCAACCAAACACGACAAGCAGGGTGCTGGCGTAAGGTCTCTTACGCCAGCACCAACTGTTTAGGCAGCCTTGGCTTCGGGGTTGAAACGCCCGTAGAAGCTTTGGCCTTTATCTGCCATCTCACGCAGCAGCGGCGGGCAGGTAAACCGTTCCCCATATTGTGCGGTCAACTGATCGCAACGCTCGGCCGCATAAGGGGTGCCGATGATGTCCAGCCAGCTCAGTGGGCCACCTGACCAAGGTGCAAAGCCCCAGCCCAAGATTGCGCCTACGTCACCCTCTCGGATGTCTTCCAGAACGCCTTCTTCCAATGCGCGGACAGCCTCCAGAACCTGAGCGAACATCAGGCGTTCCTGCACTTCGATCACGTCGGGCTGATCCTCTGCCAGCGGATACTTGTCCTGCAGACCCTTCCAATATTCGACGCGCTTGCCTTTTTCGTCATAGTCGAAGAAGCCCGCGTTTGCCTTGCGGCCCAGACGGCCCTGTTCTTCCATCCAGAAGATCAGATCATCGGACGGGCTTTCAGGATATTCGTTGCCCATCGCGGCCTTGGTCGCGCGTGCGATCTTGGCACCCAGATCAATCGAGGTCTCATCAGTCAGCTGGATCGGCCCGACAGGGAAGCCCAACTGGCGTGCCGCGTTGTCGATCAGAACCGGGCTGACGCCTTCGGTCACCATCCGGGCACCTTCATTGATGTAGGGAATGATGCAGCGGTTGGCGTAGAAGAAGCGGGCATCGTTGACCACGATCGGCGTCTTGCGGATCTGGCGCACATAGTCCAGTGCCTTGGCCACTGCGCGATCACCGGTTTCCTTGCCTTTGATGATCTCGACCAAGAACATCTTTTCGACGGGCGAGAAGAAGTGGATGCCGATGAACTGATCCGCACGCACCGAAGCTTTGGCCAGGTCGCTGATCGGCAGGGTCGAGGTGTTCGAGGCAAAGATGCAATCCTCGGGAATGATCGCCTCGACCTTTTTGGTCATCTCGGCCTTGACGCCCATGTCTTCAAAGACAGCTTCGATGATCAGGTCGCAGCCCTTCAGATGATCAAGGTCAGGGGTCGCGGTGATGCGGCCCAGCATGGCCTCTTTCTTTTCAGCGGTAACCTTGCCGCGCTTCATACCTTTGTCCAGGTACGTCTCGGTATAGGCTTTGCCTTTGTCTGCTGCTTCCTGATCGCGGTCGACCAGAACAACTTCCATACCTGCCTGCGCCGATACAAGTGCGATACCCGCACCCATCATGCCAGCGCCCAGAACACCGATCTTCTTGACTGACTGATCCGGTACGCCCGCAGGACGCACGGCGCCTTTTTCCAAGGCTTCCTTGTTCAGGAACAGTGATCGGATCATGGCACCCGAAGACGGGTTCATCAGAACTGAGGTGAACCAACGGGCTTCGATCTTCAGCGCGGTGTCGAAATCAACCAGCGCACCTTCGTAAACAGCGCTTAGCAACGCCTTGGCGGCAGGGAACGCACCCTGGGTTTTGCTATTCACCATAGCCGAGGCGCCGACGAAATTCATGAAACCGGCAGGGTGGTAAGGCGCGCCACCGGGCATTTTGTAACCCTTGGCATCCCAAGGCTTCACAATGTCCGCATCTTTGGCGTTCAGCACCCAATCTTTTGCCGCGGCAACTGGATCCTCTGCGATCTCATCGATGTAGCCTGCACTTTTCGCCTTTTTGACGTCCAGCATCTTGCCTTCCAGCAACAGCGGAGCGGCTGCAATCGCACCGACCTTGCGGACCATACGGGTGGTGCCACCAGCGCCGGGGAAGATGCCAACCATGATTTCAGGCAGGCCGTATTTCGCCTTTGGGTTCTCGGCTGCAAAGATGCGGTGCGTCGACAGCGGTAGTTCCATGCCAATGCCTGCGGCTGTACCGGGCAGGGCGGTTGCAATCGGCTTGCCGCCTTTCTTGGTCTTGGGGTCCATGCCCGCCAGCTCGATCTTGCGCAGCACGCCGTGCATATTCATGGTGCCTTCGAACAGGCCCTTGGCGGGGTTGTCGCCCGCCTGTTCTTTCATCACCGCAAGCAGGTTCAGGTCCATGCCACCGGCGAACGAACCTTCTTTCCCGCTGGTGATAACGATGCCTTTGATCTCGTCATCGGCAAGTGCCTGATCGATGCAATCGCTCAACTGTGCGAAGCCGTCAAAAGACATCACGTTCATGGATTTTCCTGGAACGTCCCAGGTGATAATGGCGACGCCGTCCGCGTCTTTGCTCAGAGTGAAATCAGTCATTGTCATCTCCAATCTGGTCAGCCGTTAGCGGGCTTCCATCTTTCCGGGTGAAAGAGAATCCGTTCTCATCATCCTTCACCATCATGTCTAAGTCGCTGTAATAGCCGGTCTCGTTCGGGGTCCGTGTGCCCACCACCAGAAAGGTCGCAGGCGCATCGGTGTTGTTCACAAGGTGATGGCCGTTGGCTTCACCTGCGGGCCATGCGGCGCAATCGCCGGGCTGCATTTCATGCTCGCCATCGTCGTCGATCAGCGTACAGGTGCCGCTTAGCATGATTGCAAACTCGTCCTGCTCCATATGGTAGTGACGCAGCGAGGACATGCCTTGCGGTTCAAGCCGTACGATGTTGACCCCGTACTGGGTTAGCCCGCCCGCATCACCGAGGCGCTGAACAAAACGGCCTGCGGTCGCCTCGGCCAGCTTGCCGGGATAGGCCGAGCCGCCCTGAAACGGAATCTGAGAGAGATCCAGCTTGGGCATCAGACGCGCTCGATGATCGTTGCTGCACCCATGCCGGATGCGATGCAAAGCGTGGCCAGCCCGGTTTCCTTGTCCTGACGTTCAAGCTCATCCAGCAGGGTGCCGATGATCATCGCGCCGGTCGCGCCCAGCGGGTGGCCCATTGCGATCGAGCCGCCATTGACGTTGACCAAAGCCGGATCGACATCGAATGCCTGCTGGAAGCGCAGAACAACCGAGGCAAAGGCTTCGTTCACTTCGAACAGGTCGAGATCGCTGATTTTCATGCCGTTGTCGGCGAGGATTTTCTCGGTCACCGGAACCGGACCGGTCAGCATAATGGTGGGGTCGGTGCCGATCTTGGCCGTGGCCTTGATGCGTGCGCGCGGCTTCAGGCCGTATTTCTCGCCGAATTCCTTGTTGCCGATCAGAACTGCCGCCGCACCATCCACGATGCCCGAGCTGTTACCCGCGTGGTGGATATGATTGATCTTTTCCAGATGCGGGTATTTCAGCTTTGCGACGTTGTCGAAGCCGGGCATTTGCTCGCCCATCATCTGGAATGCGGGGTTCAAGCCACCCAGGCTTTGCATGTCCGTGCCGGGGCGCATGTATTCATCATGGTCCAGAATGGTCAGGCCGTTCTGATCCTTAACGGTGATGACCGATTTCGAGAACCGGTTGTCGTCCCACGCAGCTTTTGCACGGCGCTGCGATTCCATCGCCAGCGCATCAGCCTGATCGCGTGTGAACCCGTATTCGGTCGCAATGATATCAGCGGAGATACCCTGCGGAACGAAATAGGTGTTCATCGCCAGTGAAGGGTCAGCCGCAATCGCAGCGCCATCGCTGCCCATCGGAACACGGCCCATCATCTCGACCCCGCCTGCAATATAGGCGTCGCCTGCGCCGCCTTTGACCTGGTTGGCCGCCAGGTTCACAGCTTCCATGCCCGAGGCGCAGAACCGGTTGATCGCCAGCCCGGGGATCGATTCATCCAGATCAGAACCCAGCACTGCGGTTCGTGCCAGACAGCCGCCCTGTTCCATAACCTGGGTTACGTTGCCCCAGATGACGTCCTCTACGGCGTGGCCCTCTAGATTGTTCCGCTCTTTTACGGCGTTCAATGTCAGCGAGGACAGGCGCGCCGAAGTCAGCTCGTGCAGGCTGCCATCCTTGCGGCCTTTGCCGCGCGGAGTACGCAGGGCGTCATAGATATATGCGTCGGTCATAGTTTTCTCCTTAAGCTCGATCCGGCACAGAGCCGGGCATCAGGTCGTAGGGGTGTTTCCAGCCAGGCTGCTGGGACAAGCGTGTCAGCCAGGCGTCGATATTTGGCCATTCGGTGCGGTCAAAGCCGAAGGGTTCAGGATAGTAGAGATAGCCACAGCAGCTGAGATCAGCATTGGTTACACCGTCCCCTACGATCCAGTCGCGACCGTTCAGATGTGCATCCAGGACTTGATACGCAGCCTTCAGGCGACCCTGGTTGAATGCGATCACATCTGGGTTGCGATGTTCTTCCGGCAGAAAGTTGATCAAAAAACGGGTCAGGCCTGCCATCGAGCTGAGTTTGTGATTGTCCCACAGCACCCAGCGCAGTACCTCGTATTTCTCTTCCTGCGTCTTTCCTCCGAACATGCCTGTCTTTTCAGTTATATAAGTCTGAATGGCCCCGGACTGACTGGTGCGAAAGTCGCCATCAATCATGACGGGCGCTTCACCCATTTCGTTGACAGTGGCACGAAATTCGGGAGTGCGTGTCACTCCTTTGAAGAAGTCGACTTCGACGGCTTCCCATTCTAACCCTGATAACTCCAGAGCCAGCGCGGCCTTGTACGAGTTTCCGCTGACGCCGAAACAATGCAGTTTGATGGTCATCATTTGCCTCCCTTGGCACATGAGTCAGTGCGATGTGCTGTATCATGTAGCCCGCCCTTTTTTGGGCGGGTCTGTTTTCTTATCGTTTGCGCTCTTCAAGTTCGGAATTGAAGATACGCAAACGGTGCGTCAGGCTCTCTTCGTCGATGACGCTGTTGAAGTTCTCGAACAGGAATGACAGTGCCTCACCTTCGTCCAGACCAGCCTCGCGCGCGAACCCTCTGAGTTTGCGATAGCCGTCCTCGGTCATGGCGACCGGGAAACGGCGAGTCAGGCGAAATCGTTTTGGCATATCGAGCCTTTCGAATGGCCGGCCCCAAGATGGTTTGGGGCCGGTCAGAGATCAGAAGCTTGCCGCGTCCAGGCCCATGACAGTATCCGCACCGCTCTGGATGCGTGTCAGATGAAGACCGGTGGCTGGCAAGCGACGCGCCATGTAGAACTGGCCGGTGGTAATCTTTGTCTCGTAGAACTCGGTGTCCGAAGTCCCGGCTTCAAGTGCGGCATAAGAGGCTTTTGCCATCTGTGCCCACATCAGGCCCAGGCAGACATGACCGAACATGTGCATGAAGTCATTCGACCCAGCCAGCGCATGGTTGGGGTTCTTGGTGCCACTTTGCATAAAGTACATGGCAGCGGCCTGCAGATCCTTGGAGGCCGCTTTCAGCGGTTCGATAAACGCCGTATCATAGGCTTCGTTCTGACCTGCGTTTTCCTTGCAGAAGTTTTTGACCATTTCGAAAAACGCCATGACGTGTTTGCCGCCATCCTGGGCAAGTTTACGGCCCACAAGGTCAAGCGCCTGAACGCCGTTTGCGCCTTCGTAGATCATCGCGATCCGGGCGTCGCGGGTATATTGCGACATGCCCCATTCTTCGATGTAGCCGTGGCCGCCATAGACTTGCTGGGCCTTGACCGTCATGTCATAGCCTTCGTCGGTCAGGAACCCTTTGAGGACCGGCGTCAGCAGTGAGATCAAGCCATCGGCGTCATCGTCACCAGAGCGGTGGGCCTTGTCGATCATGGTGGCTCCCCACAGAACAAAGGCACGGGCACCCTCGGTAAAGCTCTTCTGATCCATCAGGCTGCGGCGGATGTCGGGATGCACGATCAGCGGATCGGCTGGACCGTCCGGATTTTTCGCGCCGGTCACATCGCGGCCCTGCAGGCGGTCCTTGGCATATTCCACCGCGTTCTGATAGGCCGCGTCGGCCTGGGACAGACCCTGCATGGCTACACCCATACGAGCTTCGTTCATCATGGTGAACATCGCGCGCATGCCTTTATGCTCTTCGCCCAAAAGATAGCCGGTTGCCTCGTCATAGTTCATGACGCAGGTCGAGTTGCCGTGGATGCCCATCTTTTCTTCGATGTTGCCGACCGATACGCCGTTGCGTTCACCCAGGCTGCCATCTTCGTTCACCATGAATTTAGGAACGATGAACAGGGATACACCCTTGATGCCTTCGGGGCCGCCCACGATCTTGGCCAGCACCAGGTGAATGATGTTGTCGGCCATGTCGTGTTCACCAGCCGAGATAAAGATCTTCTGACCGGAAATCTTGTAGGAGCCATCCGCCTGCGGTTCAGCCTTGGTGCGCATCAGACCCAGGTCGGTGCCGCAATGCGGTTCGGTCAGGTTCATGGTGCCGGTCCAATCGCAGCTAACCATGTTCGGCAGATAGGTTTCTTTCTGCTCTTGGGTGCCGTGCGCCAGAATGGCCGAGGCTGCGCCGTGGGTCAGACCTTGATACATGGTGAACGCCTGGTTCGAGGCGGAAAACATCTCGGCCACGGCAGAGCCGATGACATAAGGCATGTTCTGGCCGCCGAATTCTTCGGGCATGTCCAAGCCGGTCCAGCCGCCTTCCTTCATCTGACCGAATGCGTCTTTAAAGCCAGTAGGGGTATATACCACACCGTTTTCCAGACGACATCCTTCGGTATCACCGATTGTATTCAGCGGGTGCAGAACATTTGTCGCCACCTTACCGGCTTCTTCTAGAACAGCGCCGGTAAAATCAGGTTCAAGCTCGCTATAACCCGGGATGTCCGATCCCGATACATTGAGCACTTCGTGCAATACGAACTGCATGTCTTTGGTTGGTGCATTGTATACGGGCATTGGGAACTTCCTTAGTTTCGCTTGTCCGGTGGGTGGGTGCCGCCGGGGTTATTCTGCGGCCTTTTTGTCGCTCTTGATCGAGGCGATCACTTTCTCGCCCCATCTCAACTGTTCTTTTAGATCGTCAATGGCCTGGGTCAGCTCTTCACGCCGGGATTCCATATCGGCAAGCCGCTCGCACGCGATCTCATAGGTGCGGGTCATCTGTGTAACCTGCTGATCACCTACGTGATACAAATCAAGAAGCTGGCGAATTTCTTCCAGGCTGAAGCCAAAGCGTTTGCCTCGCAGGATCAGCTTGAGACGCGCCCGGTCGCTTTTGGTGAACAGTCGTTTCTGCCCTTCGCGGATCGGAAACAAAAGTTCCTTTGCCTCGTAAAAACGTAATGTGCGCGGCGTGACATCATAGGTCTCGCACATTTCACGAATGGTCATCAGATCTTCGGTCATGGTTTCTGCACTCTTGTAACTGGCCTTCGTTAAGCTGATTTGCGCAGTCGATGCGCGTCTTACAGCACGTAGATGCCGTTCACGTAACGCGAACGCTGCGTCACAAATAAGTTGACGTAACTTCCGTTCGCGTCAAGGTTTCTACTGCAGGGAATTTCAGGACGTCACGTCAGATCACCTTCCAGATGCAATTTTCCAAACACGGGAAAGCATGCTGAAAGGGTAAAAGAGCCCAGGAAGGGTCTGTTTTTGGCTTTGGCAAATCCGATAGTAAACGCGATCAACTGGGCAGCAATGCCTAGTCTAACAATTTCGCGGTCTGGTCACGCATTTGTTCCAAGGCATCTATGGCTTCATCCAACTGTTTTTTCTGATTGTTCAGTTCGACAAGCTGATGTTCGGCCATTTCGATGAAGGCCTTCATCTGTGCCTGATTCCCCTGATCTTCGTAGATCAGCAGCCACTGGCGGATATCTTCCAGTGGAAATCCGTATTTCCGTCCCCGCATGATCAGCGTCATCCGAGCGCATTCCCTAGGCCCGTAAAAGCGAGTTCGGCCTTCGCGGTCAGGCTGCAGAAGTTCGATATATTCATAGTAGCGCAGGGTACGTGGAGTCACGTCAAACTCGGCGCACATCTCTTTGAATGACAAACGGTTGTCGGGCATTCCTAGTCTCCTTCGAAACAGCGTAGGACGTGGCGACTTCAAGCGCAACAGGCGGGCTTGCTCTTTTGCTAGCCTGACGCTCATAAAGGGAGAAACAGAGAGGACACAAGTAGATGGTCGACAAAGCTGCTATAGCACGACAGTTTATTGAGGCCATTCCGCATGCCAAAGCTTTGGGTTTGACACTCACCAAAATGGGTAATGGCGAGGCCGAGATTTCGATGCCCTACAAGGCCGAACTGATTGGTGATCCACGCACGGGTGTGATCCATGGCGGGGCGGTTTTTGCCCTGCTTGACACCTGCTGCGGTTCCGCGGTCATGTGCCATCCTTCTTCGCCCGGCGCCACCGCGACAATAGATCTGCGGATAGACTACATGCGCCCGGCGACGCCAGGGCAGAGCATTACGACACATGCTGTCTGTTATCACATCACCAGAAACGTGGCCTTTGTCCGCGCAACTGCGATGGATGAGGACAAGGACCTGCCCGTGGCAACCGCCACCGGTTCATTCACAGTGGAGAGCCGATGATGTCACGACCTCGGCCCGAAGCCATGCAGCTTATCGAACAGCGTCGCGATGCAGCACTGAAGGCAATCGTGGATGGTGTTCCATATATTCAGTTTCTCGGAATCGAATTTGACCGGCGGGGAAATGAGTTGACCGGGGTACTGAACTTTGACCAAAAGCTGATCGGAAACCCGATGCTTCCGGCGCTTCATGGTGGTGTGACGGCTGCCTTTCTGGAAGTAACCGCGGTTATCACCCTGAGTTGGGAGTATTTCTTTCCCCGGATCGAAAACGGCGAATTGGATGCCAGCACGGTCTTTCAAGATGAAACCATCATGTTTCCAAAAACAGTCGATTTCACCGTTGATTACCTGCGATCGGGCTTGCCTCGGGATGCCTATGCGCGTGCCTTTGTTCGCCGATTAGGGCGCCGGTATGCGTCGGTTCGTGTCGAAGCGTGGCAGGACAATCATCAGCGTCCTTTCGCACAGGCCAGCGGGCATTTTCTGATGCCGCAGTCCAAATCGAAAGCTGAGTAGATTTCCATGCAAGACGCCTCGGCACCCATCACGCACAGGCGCGTGCTTAAAATTGCAGCGCCCATCGTTCTGTCGAATGCCACGGTTCCGATCCTTGGGGCCGTGGATACTGGCGTAGTCGGGCAGATGGGTCTGGCTGCGCCGATTGGGGCTGTTGGGATGGGGGCCGTGATTCTGGCCTCGATCTACTGGATATTCGGCTTTCTGAGGATGGGGACCACCGGCCTGGCGGCGCAGGCGCGCGGGGCAGGTGACACTGCAGAAACCGGTGCGCTGCTGATGCGGGGCATATTGCTGGGCAGTGCGGCAGGTATGGTTTTCATATTGGCCCAGGTCCTTTTGTTCAAAGGGGCTTTTGCCCTTTCCCCCGCCAGCCCCGAGGTTGAGGCGCTGACCCGCGACTATTTGCAGATACGCATCTGGGGTGCGCCGGCAACGATTGCGCTGTTCGCCATCACTGGCTGGTTGATTGCGATTGAACGTACGCGTGGGGTCTTTGTCCTGCAGGTCTGGATGAACGGGCTGAATATTCTCCTGGATCTGTGGTTTGTGCTTGGTCTGGGTTGGGGCGTCGAGGGGGTGGCCATCGCGACGCTCATCGCCGAGTGGAGCGGGCTGGCACTAGGTCTCTGGCTGTGCCGCAGTGCTTTTACCGGGAATCAATGGCGTGACTGGCCGCGAATTTTTGATCCCACGCGTCTGCGTCGGATGATGCAGGTGAATGGTGACATCATGGTCCGTTCGGTATTGCTGACCGGCGCCTTTACCACATTCCTCTTCGTCGGGTCGGATCTGGGGGATGTTAATCTGGCAGCCAATCAGGTCTTGCTGCAGTTTCTCGAGATTACCGCCTTTGCACTGGATGGGTTCGCCTTTTCCGCCGAAGCACTGGTCGGCGGCGCCATTGGCGCGCGGGATCGGCATCAGGTGCGCCGAGCCGCGGCCATGGCTTCGCAATGGGGGGTAGGGGGTGCATTTGTACTTGGTGCGGTTTTCTATCTGGCCGGGCCAGCGTTGATCGACCTGATGTCAACTGCACCTGAGGTGCGACTAGCCGCACGCGAGTATCTGGTCTGGGCGGCGCTGGCGCCGGTGATCGGTGTGGCAAGCTGGATGTTTGACGGCATCTACATAGGCGCGACCTGGACGCGCGCAATGCGCAATGCGATGATCCATTCGGTTGCGATTTATGTTTTGGCCCTGTTCATATTGGTGCCTGCGCTCGGCAATCACGGCCTTTGGGCCGCGCTGATGATCTTGAACATCGCGCGTGCCTGCACGCTGGGATGGCGGTACCCCAAGCTTGAGGCTTTGGTCGCCTAAAGAAGGTCCAGAAGGGATTCAGTAGGGCGACCAATGGCTGCGTTGTCCCCTTTGATTGCAAGCGGACGCTCGATCAAAACCGGATGGGCCGCCATTGCTGTGATCAGGTCATCCTGAGCGGTATTCTTGGTTAGGCCCAGTTCCTTGAACAGCTTTTCGCTAGTCCGCATCAGGTCGATGGCGGGGATATCAAGGCGTGTAAGTACGGCCCGGATTTCGTCTGCCGAGGGCGTATCCTCAAGGTATTTGCGAATTTCGACCTGCGCTCCGTTTTCCTCAAGCAAAGCGAGCCCTGCGCGAGACTTAGAGCATCTGGGATTGTGCCAGTATTCGATCATATCCAGTCCTGTCTTTTGCTTCCAACGGCCTGCGCAACTGTTTCAAACCCGTCGCGCGCCAGAAAGTCATCCAAGCCTCGCGCGATTTCCGCCGCAAGTGAGATACCACCGAAAACCATCGCGGTGTAGAATTGCACGGCCGAAGCACCGGCGCATATCTTGGCATAGGCCTGTTCTGCTGTGCTGATGCCACCAACGCCGATCAACGGAATCTGACCGTCGGTCAAATGGCTAAACCGGGCAAGAACGCGGGTGGATTTTTCGAACAAAGGCGCGCCGGACAGGCCGCCTGCTTCGTCTTTGTGTGCGCTGCGCAACCCATCGCGCGACAAAGTGGTGTTCGAGGCGATGACCGCATCAACGCCCGATTCATGGGCCACTTCGGCGATATCCCGCAGCTCATCCTCGGTCAGATCGGGGGCGATCTTGAGGAATACTGGTAGAGGGCGCATTAGGGTGTTTCGGGTTTCGATCACGCCGCTCAACAGAGCGCTCAGCGCCGCTTTGCCTTGCAAATCCCGCAGCTTTTCAGTGTTCGGAGATGACACGTTGACCGTAGCGAAATCCAGATGCGCCCCACAATGGGCCAGTACCTTGGCAAAGTCGCCGGGCCGATCATCGCTGTCTTTGTTCGCGCCAAGGTTCAGTCCGATCACCGCATCCCTGGGGCGCGCCGCCAGACGACGGGCCATGGCCTCCATCCCTTCGTTGTTAAAACCAAAGCGGTTGATGGCAGCCTGGTCTTCGGTCAGGCGGAACAGGCGCGGCCTGGGATTGCCGGGCTGCGGGCGTGGGGTAACGGCACCGACTTCGATGAACCCAAACCCGGCGCGAGACAAGGGGCCAAGAACCTCTCCGTTCTTGTCGAACCCAGCTGCCAGACCAACCGGATTGGGCAGATCCAGCCCGGCGAATTTGGTCCGCAAACGCGGCGAGGTGACCGGCCCCGGCGCAGGCGTAAGCCCCGCTTTCAGGGCCTTGATCGACAGGGTATGTGCGGTTTCCGGATCCAGCCGGTGCAGGGCAGCCAGCCCCAGCTTTTCAGTCAGTTTCATCCAAACATTTCTCCGCCTTCGGTCGGCGCGCACCGGATCAGGCGAGAGGTCCTCACCGCAGCCTGACGATGCACGACCGCCTGTTTGTAATCAGGGTCGGATATCATTTCCAGAAAGGCATGGGCCGATGGGTAACGCGCGATAAATACCGCGTCCCATAGCTCATCCTTTGGGCCAATCAACGTAGTCTGAAACGCGCCGCGCCAAATGATCTTTGCCCCAAGGCGGGCAATGATTGGCCCGGTTTCGATCCCATAATTTCGATAAGCCTGAGCGCCCGACAGACCGCTTTTGGCCAGTTCGTGCCCCGATGGATATTCGGCCCGGTCGCGGAACCTCACCAGGTTCAGCATCTCAATAGGCTGGTCACGATCCAGTACCTTGAAGGCCTCAAACTGGGCGCGATCCGGGTCGATATACCCCGTCATTTCATGTCGTCCGGGAAGCGATGCGCCTTGCCGTCAAAGGGCAGGGGGCAAGACCAGATAATGTCGGTCATACGGATTTGACGGTAGAGATGCGGAAACAGAGCCTCCCCCCGCGAAACCTCCCACTTCAGGTCCTCGCCCATCGCGTCAGCATCGCAGGCCAACAGCGTCAAACCTTCGGCGCCAGCAAAATGCTTGGCAGCGGTTTCCGCAGCTTGTTCAGCTGTGGAAAAGTGGACAAAACCGTCCAAAACATCAATCGGAGCACCATCCGTGGCGCCATCGGTCTGCAGCGCCGTCCATTCGTTGGCGCGGAAAATCTTGTAAATCAGCATAGAACGGTCATGCCCCGCGCTGCGGCTAGATTCAAGCCGGATTTCCCCCTTTGACTCTTTGCTGAAGGCGGCGCAACATCTTGGCAATTAACAAAGGGAGTTAAAATATGTTCACCCGTTTCCTAGCCTCGGCTGCTGTGCTGGGTTTGACTGCAGGAATGGCCGCCGCCGAATATAAACTGACCATTCTGCACACCAACGACTTTCATTCGCGTATCGAGCCGATCAACAAATATGACAGCGGCTGTAGTTCAGATGACAACGCCGAAGGTAAGTGTTTTGGCGGATCTGCCCGTCTCGTGACAGCAGTGGAAGAAGCCCGCGGACGTGCCGAAAACTCGATCCTGGTAGATGGCGGCGATCAATTTCAGGGCTCGTTGTTCTATACCTATTACAAGGGCAAGGTCGCGGCCGAGTTCATGAACAAACTGGGCTATAACGCTATGACCGTGGGCAACCACGAATTCGATGATGGCCCGGAAGTCCTGCGCGGGTTTATCGACACGGTTGATTTCCCGGTGCTGATGTCGAACGCGGATTTTTCCGGCGAAGAATTGCTGAACGGCAAGATCAAAAAGTCTACAGTGATTGAAGTCGGCGGAGAAAAAGTCGGCCTTGTTGGCCTGACGCCGGAAGACACGCATGAACTGGCCTCTCCTGGCCCGAACATCACATTCTCGGACCCGGTTCCCGCGGTTCAGGCCGAAGTGGACAAGCTAACCGCGGAAGGCGTGAACAAGATCATCGTTCTCAGCCATTCGGGATATGCTGTCGACCAGCGTGTTGCACAGGAAACGACCGGCGTTGACGTAATTGTAGGTGGGCATTCCAATACATATTTGTCCAACGTTTCCGACAAGGCTGTTGGTCCCTATCCGACAGTGGTCGATGGCGTGCAGATCATTCAGGCCTATGCCTATGGCAAATTCCTGGGCGAGCTGAATGTCACTTTTGATGACGACGGAAATGTTGTCGCGGCGGCTGGCGAGCCGCTGATCATGGACAACAACGTGGCCGAAGATCAGGCCTCGCTGGACCGTATCGCGGAACTGGCCGCTCCTTTGGACGAAATCCGCAATAAGGTCGTGGCCAGCACGTCTGAGGCGATTGAGGGTGACCGTTCGATCTGTCGTGTTCAGGAGTGTCAGATGGGCAATTTGGTCGCTGATGCCATGCTTGCGCGGGTTGCTGATCAGGGCGTTCATATCGCGATTGCGAACTCTGGCGGCCTGCGCGCTTCGATTGACCCTGGCGATGTGACCATGGGTGAAGTTCTGACCGTGCTGCCGTTCCAGAATACGCTTTCAACCTTTGAGATCAGCGGACAAGGCATCGTTGACGCGCTTGAAAACGGCGTGAGCCAGGTAGAAGAGGTCAAGGGCCGCTTTCCGCAGGTTGCCGGTCTGACCTTTGTTTGGGACGCATCGGTGGCACCAAACGAAGGGCGCATATCAGAGGTCATGGTATCCAACGGCGATGGGCTTACCCCGATTGATCCGGCGGCAACTTACCTTGTCGTTACCAATAATTACGTCAGAAATGGCGGTGACGGGTACAGTATGTTCGAAGGCGACGATAAAAATGCCTATGACTTTGGCCCGGATCTGGCGGATGTCACGGCGGAATACCTAGCCGAAAACGCGCCTTACCAGCCTTATTTGGACGGTCGCATCAAGCAAAAGTAAGGCGACCAGAGCGAAACGAAAAGGGCCGCACCTTGGGATGCGGCCCTATTTCATTCAGCTAACCTTCAGCCTTGATCAATATCGTATTCCGGCCAAAGCCCTGTATCAAAACCCTCAAGCATGGGCTGGATATGTTCCGACACAGATCGCCATCCCCCAATGGATTTGGTTGAGATTTTGTTGCGAACCTGGTCGATACTGGCAGTCCGGACCTGTTTGGTATTCTCTTCCGGATGCATCATCGTCTCGGTCCATTCGAGGTCGCAGAAAGCGGCGACCTGCTTGCTATAGGTTTCGGGGTCCGCGACAAGCTTTTCATATGGAACGGTCAGGATCTTGTCGCCAAAAACAGCATCCCAATGCGCCATATAGCGACGATACAGGTTGGCAGAATGGGCAATGGTTTCAAGATTCGAGGCATAGTTCATGCCCCCCGCAGGGAACCGGCGGATCCATTTCGAAAGACCGACATCGCGCGGATCACGCAGCATGTTTATTATCTTGGCGTTTGGGAATGCTGACAACAGGAAGCCGACCCGCTGAAAATTGTGGGGCATCTTGTCAACAAAAGCGGTTGAGCCATCGGGGATCGGCGGCATCAACTCTCGGAACTCTTTGGCATATTTCGCTGCGGCAGTGGAATCGAAGGTCTTGCGATGTTGTGCGTAGTCGCGCGAAAGATCGGCCCCAACCGTCAGTTCGCCGCAGCCAGCAATGTCTGGCGCGGAGCTCAGCATCATTTCCATGAGCGTCGTGCCAGAGCGCGGCTGGCCCAGAACGAAGATCGGAACCGGCTGATCGGTTTGTTCGGACCAAGGAACTCTTCCCCCTACAGGGAACAGGCCAGTGATACGTTCGAACTTCTGTTCTTCCGCCTCTAAATCATAGGGTTTGACATTGTGTTGGATGGCATTGGCACGTGCAAATTGCGGCAGTGCTGCGCCAAGGCTATCGGCTTTTTGGATCAGGTGGGCCTTGGCAAATTCCAGTTCCGACAGCTCGTGTACGCTTTCGGATATCGCTGCTTCTACCGCCTGCATCAGTTTCGGGGCGTCCTCTTTGCTGGACATTGTCGAAAGCTGAAGAAGGGTGGCAACATGGAAAGGTTCTTTGGCGTAGATGCCCTGCAGAATATTGGCGCATCCCTTTTTGTCGCCACTCTGGTGCAGATTTACGGCTTTTTGAAAGGCTATCTTTTCGTTGTCCGGTGCCAATTCATACGCCTTGGTTATATCGCGTGAGTTGTGCTCGATATAACCGATGCGGCCATAGGCGCGGGCACGAGTCGACAACAGGCTGACATTTTCAGGGTCGCTTTGAAGTTTTTTGGTCACGTGATCAATGATCAGGCGCCAATTCTGTCCTTTCAGCGTAATCTCATCAATGACCCGGTTCAGTTCCTTGCTGGCTGGGAATTTTTCGGCCTTGAGTTCGGCATATTCCAAGGCTTTGGCCATCTGGCCGGTTTGCATAAGAGCATTGGCGAGGTTTTCGACGAATTGCGGATCGTCAGGTTTCATCCGCGCGGCTTCGACAAAATGCGGGATCGACCTTTTATACTGTTTCATCTCGGTCAGAACAAAACCGGAAATGGCATGAAAATCCGAGTCGGTCGGAAACTTTTTTACGCCAAGTTGAGCCTTTTTCAGCGCAGCCTGGAATTTGCCTTCTTCCAGCGCTGCGACAGCTTTGACTTTTAAGGTTTTCGCCGTTTGATTTTGCATATGACCCCGTGAGAACCTGTGCCTGTAGAAAACGATTGTTGAAAGTTCATTACCTATGTGCGGACGGTTTGCAATAACCCTTCCAAATGATGCCATGGCCCAGTTGTTTTCTGCGCGCCCGGCCAATGCTCTGCCTGTTGTCCCGAATTTCAACGTTTGTCCGACATGTCAGGTGCATGTGGTCAGGGCAGGCGAAACCGGGCGTCAGTTGGATGCCTTGCGTTGGGGGTTTTTACCACACTGGTACAAGTCCAAAACCGCTGGGCCATTGTTGATCAATGCCCGCGCCGAAACGCTAGCTGAAAAACCGGCTTTCAGGGCTGCCTGCAGAGAACGCAGATGTCTGATCGTTGCCAGCGGGTTTTATGAATGGACCAAAACCGAGAGCGGAGACCGGCTGCCCTGGTATATTTTCAGAAAAGACGGGGCCCCGATTGCTTTTGGCGGGGTATGGCAAGATTGGGGACCCGAGGGCGACAAGAAGGGAACATGCGCAATCGTTACGACACCAGCGAACCGCAATCTGGGCAGAATTCATCACCGCATGCCCCTGATTGTTGATCCCGAAAACTGGCCGTTATGGTTGGGTGAAATGGGCAAAGGGGCTGCGCGGCTGCTGTCTCCGGGGCAGGAAGATCTTCTTGGCTTTCATCGTGTCGATCCGGGCGTCAATTCCAATCGGGCCAGTGGACCGACGCTTGTCGATCCCATCGCAGGTTGACACCGTGCCTTTCCATCCGGTTCAACGCGGGTTAGATCGTTGACATGGTTCTGAAAATCACCAGCCTTCAGCAGTTATACGCGCATGAGTTCGACACAACCATAGACGTGCGCAGCCCGGCTGAATTTGCCGAGGATCATTTGCCCGGATCTATCAACCTGCCAGTTCTGGATAACGACGAACGGGCGCGCGTCGGGACGATCTATGTCCAGGAAAGCCCGTTTCTGGCCCGCAAGCTGGGGGCGGCTCTGGTTTTCAGGAATGCGGCCAACCACATTGAACACAGCCTGTCCCATCACGAAGGGGGGTGGAAACCCCTTGTATATTGCTGGCGCGGTGGGCAGAGATCTGGTTCGTTTACCTGGATGCTACAACAGATTGGCTGGCGGGCCGAGGTTGTCGAGGGCGGCTATCGGGCTTATCGCCGCTTGGTGAGCCGGTATCTGTATGACGATCCGTTGCCGTTTCAATTCGTCCTTCTGGATGGGTATACGGGCACAGCAAAGACCGAGCTGCTTACACACCTTCAGGAACGTGGTGTCCAGGTTCTGGATCTCGAAGGGCTTGCCAATCACCGGGGGTCGTTGCTGGGGGCAATACCGGGCGGACAACCCAGTCAAAAGGCATTCGAATCCGCGCTGGCCGCAGAACTTTGTGGTTTTGACCCCACCCGTCCTGTCGTAGTCGAAGCGGAATCGTCCAAAATCGGCTCTTTGATCCTGCCGCCGAGGCTTTGGTCCGCCATGTGTGCGGCCGTGCGTATTCAGATTGATGCCCCGATAGAAGCGCGCGCGGAATATCTGGTCTCGGCATATGACGATGTCCTCAGCGATGCCGAGCGGTTGAAAGATCTCCTGTCGCCGCTAAGGTCTCACCGTGGGCATGAGGTGGTGGATAGTTGGTTTGCGCTTATTGACGGGGATAACAAGTTGGCCCTTACACGGTCACTTATGGAACAGCATTACGACCCGGCTTATGCCAAGTCCGCGAGCGTACACAGCGCCGAAATTGTAGCCTCGATCCAGGTGCCCTCGCTGGCAAGTGCCGGTCTGAAAGAGGTCGCTGTGCGGGTCGAACAGGTCCTGGATCAGCTCTGAAGTTTTAAACCCGGCGTATCGTCGATCATGCCGATGATTGCTGCCGGATATCCAGCCGCACGTAGGTCTGCACACAGGCCTGGCGCGTCATCGGCTTGGACAGCGGCCAATAGCCCTCCGGCGGTTTGAGGATCGAAAAGAAGATCAGCCTTGGGTCCGTTGGCGAGTTCAGGCGCGATGGCGCGGTTGTCCTCGAAGATCGTGGACCGAACACCGCTTGCACTGAGCTCCACAGCCCCGGCCATCACGGGAACCGCATCCAGAGCAATTACCGCACCGCAGCCCGAGGCACCGCAAATACCCTGCAGATGCCCTGCCAGACCAAACCCGGTCACATCGGTCATCGCATGGGCGCTGAACAGAATGCGCGCGGCTTCGCCTTGCGGCTGAACCATGTGGCGGAACGCCTCTGCGACCCAGATGCCATTGGCCAAACCGGCCATTTCAGCGGCCATGATCACGCCGCTGCCAATCGGCTTGGTCAGGATCAAAGCGTCGCCCTTGCGGGCCCCGGACAAGATGATCGGGTCGTTTTCGCACAAGCCGGTCAGAGTGAACCCGATGGTCATCTCATCCCCCATCGAACTGTGGCCTCCGACGATTTCGGCCCCGGTTGCGCGGATGACGTCACTGGCGGTGGCCATGATTTCTGACATGGTACGTTGTTGCAGCGCGGGTGACATCCGAGGCAGAATAATCGTCGCGGTGGCGGCCTGCGGTGCCGCACCCATCGCCCAGATATCACCTAATGCGTGAATGGCCGTGATCCGTGTCATCAAAACCGGATCATTGGTAAAGCTGCGCAAATGGTCCGACGTCATCACCTGTCGCGCGCCGCCGGTGAGAAGCAAAGCCGCATCGTCACCTGAAAGCGGTATTACGTCTTGCCGATCAGGGGGCGGTAAATCAGACAGAACACTGCGCAAAGCGCGACGCCCAATCTTTGCGCCGCACCCACCGCACATGGGCTTTTCACCCAGGACTTCGGGCACGCCCAAAGCGTGGTCGCGGGGCAACTCTGCTGCTTTCATCTGCGGCAGATTCCGGAACTTATTCATGAAATTCTGGTCGATATGGTTCTTCCATTTCCACATCAACGGACCACTGAGCGAGGTTCCCAATCGCTCGGCCAATGCGGATTTCCCACCCAGCGATATCAGCTTGAGGTAATCTTTTTGCGGATAATAGGGGCGTATCTTTCCGACACCCAGTGAGGCCCGAAGATTGTCATAAAGAATCGGGGCTTCTCGGACGGCATAAACACCTGCTTTTGGTCTGGGGTTTTCTGACAGATGGGCACAATCGCCGGCTGCGAACACAAAAGGATTGCTGGACTGCAGCCTGCTATTCACCGTTATATATCCATCGTGAAGATCCAGCCCGGACTGCGCCATCCAACCATAGGGTTTGGCCCCCGCCGCCCCCGTCACGAATTCAGCCGCAATCTGGCGCCCGTCCTCCAACCGGATGTGATCCGCATGAATTTCGACGATGGCGGCCTGTTCGATCACGTCGATGCCAAGGTCAGCCATCGCATTGCGAATGATTGAGGCCGCCTTTGCGCCAATCGCGGTCAGGGCCCGAGCATTGTCGATCAGGGTCAATCGGGCGCTGCGGTTTGCGGAACGCAGAGCGTGCGCCATCGCCATGATCAACTCGACACCGGCAACACCACCACCGATCACGGCAACCGAGGCGGCGCCTGCGCCAGATTGGTACTCGGCCCACCTGGCGGCAAAAGACCCTAACGGTTTTGCGGGGACCGCATGGTCGGAAAATCCAGGCAGGGCCGGCATGTCGGATGTAATGCCAACATTAACCGAGGCTACATCATAGGCGACGGGCGGTCGGCCGGGTACATGTACCTCTTGTCGGTCAGGGTCTAACCCTTCGACGGCAC
Organism: Ruegeria sp. CDSA077; assembly: GCF_059612265.1. NCBI lineage: Bacteria > Pseudomonadati > Pseudomonadota > Alphaproteobacteria > Rhodobacterales > Roseobacteraceae > Ruegeria > Ruegeria sp. CDSA077. Next base: position 1,398,049 of record NZ_JBXWQG010000001.1, on the reverse strand, counting down.
CCAATATTACCCGTGCCCCGGCAAAGCGAGCCAGGCGCACCAGATCAATATCAAGATCACCCCGGCGATAATGACCGGCAACGAAACCGGGCAGCATCCCTGAATAGGGGGCTGAAGGCGCAGGGTTGATGACCGTCAGGCGCGCGCCAGGCAGAGGGTTCATCCCCCATTTTCGCAACACCAGCGCGTGCGTATGACCGCCGCCGATAAGAACCAGATCGCGGGTCAGGGGCAGCGGAGGTCTATACATAGGTATCAGGTGTTTCTGTGATCAGGAACGTCTTCGACCTGTTCGACCGCATGTGTGGCCCAGATTTTGTCCTCACCCGCGTCCGGCAGATCCTGGGGCTTTTCATGGCGGTGAATATGCCATTTGGCAATAAACAGGGCCGTGATCGGAGCAGTCAGGAACAGAAACAGCGTGATCAGCAGCTCGTGCAGAGACAGGTGATGTTCGATCAATACGGAATGGATGATTGAGGCGATCAGAACGCCACCCACTCCAAGCGTTGTCGCTTTGGTGGGGGCGTGAAGCCTGGACATCGGGTCCTTTAGCTTGATCATCCCGTACGATCCGACAAAACCAAATATGCCTGAAACAACCAGGAAGAAGGCGACCAGGAATTCGAAGATTACCGACATATCGCCCTCACTCGATGATATTGCCGCGCAGCATAAAACGCGCGTAGGCAACGGTTGAGACAAAGCCGAGCATGGCGATGATCATGGCAGCCTCGAAGAAGATTTCGGTCCCCAGAAATAGCCCGTAAAGCACCATAAGGGCGATTGTGTTGATCACCATCGTGTCCAGCGCCAGAACCCGGGTGCCCACTCCATCGGCCGTAATGATCCGCCACAGGCACATCATGATGGCTGCGCCGAAACAGGCAAAGGCAAAGTAGATTGCTAGCTCGATCATTCGAAAATCTCCTTTAGCCTGCGCTCGTATCGTTGCTTGATCTGATCCCGTACTTCGTCCGGGTTTGGCGCATCGAGGCAGTGTACCAGTAAGTTGTGACCCTGCGCGGACAGATCGCAACTGACGGTGCCGGGGGTCATGGTGATTGTCCCGGCCAGAACCGTAATCGCCTCGGGTGTGCGCAGTTCCAGTGGAATGCAGACCCAGTTCGGTTCACGGTCGGAATCCCGTTTGAACAGGATGATCCTGGCAACTGTCAAATTGGCGACAACAATGTCCCATAGAACCACCAATATGTATTCGGTGATCATCGGCCAATTCCGAAGAACGGGCCGGTCTGGCCAATACGGCTGTGTGACGAAGGGGATGATAATCCCCAGCACAAGGCCAAACACCAGTGAATTCAGCGATGGTGTGTTTGCCAGCAAAATCCACACGACCGTCAGCAGGAAAGTCAGATGCGGGTGCGGGAATATCCGGTGAAGCAGTTTTTTCATTCTTCCATCCCTAACACGGCCGAGATGTAATTTTCGGGTGCAAACAACTGTTCCGCTGTGCTGGTAGCGTAGTTCATTGCAGGCCCGGCAAACAATGTCAGCATGACCAGACCGATGATCAAAGCAAATACCGACGTAAAGGCCAACCCGGGCGAAGGTTCCGGGGCTGCCTGAAAGGCGGTCTCGCCGTCAGTTGTATCGGCTTGGTCGGTGGCCAAGCTGGCGTCATGGCTTTTCCAAAAGATCAAAGTTCCGGCGCGGGCCAGCCCTACTATGGTTACGAATGAGCCGATCAATACCACAGCCCAGACCGTATTTGCGTCTGGTGCATCTCGCGCGGCGTCCAGGACCAGCAGTTTGCCGATGAACCCAGACAGGGGCGGCATCCCGGCCAAAGCAATCGCACCAATAAAGAACAGTGCGGAAATCAGTCCGGTCTGTGCCATAGGGTGCTTTGGGGCAATTGCGCCTCCGCGCCGCTCGATCACCAGATCAGCAATCAGGAACAACAGCGCCGTCGCCAGTGTCGAATGATAAATATAGAACAAAGCGGCAGCAGTGGCCGTTTCGGTGAACAGGGAAATTGCGATCAGCAGGGTACCCATTGACGCGATGGCGCAAAAAGCCACAAGGCGCGCGATGTGTCGTGAGCCCAAAATGCCGATTGTACCAACGGCCAAAGTTACCAAAGCGGCAGGTTGCAGCCAGTTGATCACAAGATCATGCGCAACCAACACCTCGGGGCCAAAGCCAAGCGTGTACATGCGCAAGATCGAGTAGGCCCCGACCTTTGTCATGATCGCAAACAGCGCGGCAACTGGCATAGGAGCATTCGCATAGCTGGCCGGTAGCCAGAAATGCAGCGGCAGAACTGCAGCCTTAATGCAGAATACCAGCAGCAACAGGGCAGCACCCACTCTTATCAGAGCGGTGTCTTCGAGCGGAAGCTCGGCAATCCGCACTGCCATATCCGCCATGTTCAGCGTGCCGGTCACTGAATAGAGCGTGCCAAGGGCAAACAAAAACAGCGTTGAGCCCAAAAGGTTGTAGGCGACATATTGCACGCCTGCCTTTAGCCGAACGGCTCCACCGCCGTGCGTCATCAAACCGTAGGACGCGATCAGCAATACCTCGAAGAACACGAACAGGTTAAAGGCGTCACCTGTCAGAAAGGCACCGCATACGCCCATAAGCTGAAAGTGGAATAAGGGATGAAAGTGCTTGCCGCGTGCATCCCATCCGGAGGCAATCGCATAAAGCACTATCGGAAGGGCTAAAAGCGCGGTCAGCAAGACCATCATGGCAGATAACCGATCCAGCACCAGCACGATTCCAAAGGGCGCTGGCCAGTTGCCCAACTCATAGACCAGAATGTCTCCACCTGCGGCCTGTGCGGTGATTGTCAGCGCGATGCCGAGCAGGGCCACGACACCGGCGACCGAGAATATGCGCTGCAAATCAAGGTGGTACCGCAGGACCATGATGATGAACGGAGCCAGAATCGCGGGCAGGACGACTGGCGCAACGATCCAATGGTTCATGCGTCTTCTCCCGGCGCGTCCGTATTGTCATGGGCGGCCATGTCGATGTGATCATCCTTGGCCGACAGGTAGGCCGAAAGCGAGATCATCACGATCACCGCGGTCATCCCGAATGAAATCACGATGGCGGTCAGCACCAGGGCCTGCGGCAAGGGATCGGTATAGGCGACCTCTTCATATTTGTTCAGAACCGGCGGCGCGTCCAAAGCCAGCCGCCCGGTGGCAAACAAAAAGACGTTTACCGCATAGGTCAGCAGCGACAGACCCAGAATGACCGGAAAAGTCCGGCGACGCAGGATCAGGAAGATCCCGGCGGCGGTCATCACGCCAACCGCAGAGGCTACGAGCGCTTCCATCAGACCTGCTCCTTTTCTTCTTGTTCTTCTTCAGGCGGATCGTCCCGCAGCGGGTTGATATCCATCGGGAATTCCTGCGCCATGCCGGGCTGCCAGGCCAAGCGGGACAGGCTATCCAGTGCCAGCATCACCGCGCCTAAAACCGCAAGGAACACGCCGGTATCGAACAGCATGGCGGTTGCCCATTCGAACTCTTCCAGCGGCGGCCAATTCAGATATCCGAAATCGCTGGTCAGGAAGGGACGTTCATTGAACCATGCGCCAATTCCAGTTGCTGCGGCGATCAGAACGCCCCAGCCGATTGTGCCGTGGTAATAGAACCGTTGCCGTTCGATGGCCCAGGTATAGCCGCTGGCCATATATTGCATCAGATAGGCGATGGCGACGACCAGACCGGCGATGAACCCTCCACCTGGCTGGTTATGGCCGCGGAAAAAGATATAGGCCCCGACCATCAGCGCGATCGGCATCATCACTCTTGTCGCCACGACCATCATCAACGGATGAGAGTCACCCGATTGCGGCCAGTGCGGTTTACGGTTCAGCAAATACCCCCGGACATTGGTTTCCAGAACCGCCTCGGTCAGGGCAAAGATGATCAGGGCGGCAATGCCCAGAACGATGATTTCGCCGAAAGTATCAAAGCCACGGAAATCCACCAGGATCACGTTGACCACATTGGTGCCTCCGCCGCCCTTATACGAGTTGGCCAGATGGAATTCGGAAATGCTCGGGAAACCGAAATCCCGCAGCATCAACGCGTAAATCAACGCACCTGATCCGATGCCTGCCACGACCGAAATTGCCGCATCCCGCCAACGCCGCGCCGCGCTGCTGTCCCAGGGCGTGTCCGTGGGCAGGAAGTTCAGTGACAACAACAGCAGGATCATCGTCACTACCTCGACAGAAATCTGTGTCAGGGCAAGGTCGGGTGCGGACAGATAGTTGAAGGCCATCGAGACGATCAGGCCCACGACCCCGATCAGCACCAAGGACAACAGCCGGTTGCGGTGAAACCACATGATGGCCAGCGTCGCGGCGATCAGGCAGATCCAGCCAATGAACGGAATGATCTGAACGGGTAGGGGCGTGCGTGTTTCAACGCCAATAGATCCGGTTGCGAATGCGTAATATCCCAGCCCAACCGTAAAGACGATCAGGATGGCCGCATACCGGCTGAGGACACCATTATGCAGAGTATCTGTGACCCAGCGGCTGGTCGTCGTAAGCGCAGCGATCACTGCGTCAAAAATAGTTTTCGCCTCGGGTCTGGGCAGCGCATTCCAGATAAACTCACCGCGCCGATGCTGTGTCAGCAAGGCCAGGCCACCCAGTGTCGCGAACGCGGACATATACAGGGCAGGCGTAAACCCGTGCCAGAGTTTCAGCGAATAATAGGGCAGCTTCTCGCCCCCGATTACCGCACTTGAAACAACTGCCACCAGCGGACCTACGATGGCGTTGGAATAAAGACCGATCAGGACGACAAGCACGACCAGGAAAGCGGGTGCAAGCCAAAGCCCGGCCGGTGGGTCATGTGGATGGGTTGGGTAATCGTCGCGTACTGGACCAAGGAACACGTGACCAACAAAGCGGAACGAATAGGCTGCAGAGAACAAGGCCGCCAGCAGCGCCAGTCCCGGCACAAGATAATGCGAATGCAGCCAGGTTGTGTGGACCGTTTCCTCCAGCATCATCTCCTTGGACAGAAACCCGTTCAGCGGAGGTAGACCGGCCATGGAAAGTGCGGCAATCGTCCCGATGGTGAAGGTGATTGGCATCAAATGGCGCAATCCGCCCAGTCGCTTGATGTCGCGGGTCCCGGCCTCGTGATCCACGATCCCGGCGGTCATGAACAGGGCTGCTTTGAACGTCGCATGGTTGATGATGTGGAAGATGGCAGCAACGGCGGCTATCTTGGTTCCAAACCCCAGCAGCATGGTTATCAGACCCAGATGCGACACGGTCGAAAACGCCAGCAGCGCCTTGAGATCGTCTTTGAACAGGGCGATGCAGGCCCCGATCAGCATGGTTACCAGGCCGGTTGTGGCCACAATGTAGAACCACGCATCAGTACCCGCCAGAACGGGCCACATGCGGGCCATCAGGAACAACCCTGCCTTTACCATCGTGGCCGAGTGCAGATAGGCCGATACTGGCGTAGGGGCGGCCATTGCGTGTGGCAGCCAGAAATGGAAGGGGAACTGTGCCGATTTGGTGAAACACCCCAGCAAAATCAGGATCAGCGCTGGCATGTAATAGGGTGAAGACTGGATCAGCTCTTTGTTCTGGAGAATGACGCTTAGGTCATAAGAGCCAACGATATTGCCCAGGATTAGCATCCCCGCAATCATCGCCAAGCCGCCAGAGCCGGTCACAGCCAGCGCCATACGTGCGCCCTGTCGTCCCTCGGGGAGGTGTTTCCAATATCCGATCAAAAGGAATGAACTAAGCGAGGTAAGTTCCCAGAATATCAGCAAAAGCAGGATATTGTCCGACAGAACGATTCCCACCATCGCGCCCTGAAACAGCAGCAAATAGGTGTAAAACTGCCCCATCGGGTCTTCGCGCGACAGGTAGAACCGGGCGTAGAGGATGATCAGCAAACCGATGCCAAGGATCAGCAGCGCGAACAGAAACCCAAGGCCGTCCAACATGAAATTGGCGTTTAGGCCCAGTGCCGGAATCCAGTCGAACCGGGCGGTAACGACCCCGCCGCGCATCACGGTTGGGATGTGAATCAACAGCCCCATCAGCGCCAGGAAAGTGGTCAAACCAGCGGCCGAGGCTGCTGCATTTCGTCCAGCCCGGATCAAAAGGGCTGGGAATACAGCTCCGAGGAAGGGAAGGGCCGCGATGAGGAATAGGGACAACTGCGATACTCCGGTCTGGGCGGTCAAAAGTGCTATTGATTTTGTAAGGATAATTCGCGGAGTGTCCAGCGATTGCAAGCCATTCTGCCTGTTCAGGGGCCCCAAGGCAGAGGATGGTACAGGTAAAGCGGCGATGACACGAACTTGAACAGGCAGGTTAATTTCGACGCGGAACTGGATAAGCTGCTGTGATACATAGGACCGCATCGGATCAGGAGGGATTACAGTGGCTGCTGGGGCAAACCGGACACGGCGAAAGGTTCTGCTGTTTGGTGCGGCTGCTGTTCTGGGCGGTTTTGCAATCCGCGAATACCGCCTGATCCCGCAGAGCTATGCGGGCGGTCGGATCAGTGTCGGGGATGCGCATCAGCAAGCTAGGCTTGGAGATATATTTTTGGTGGACATCCGTACCCCACGCGAATGGGATGCCTCAGGCGTGGGCGAAGGCGCGCATCCCCTAGACATGCGTCGCGATGATTTTGATGAGGCGCTGCTGCAGATTGCCGGCGGAGACCACGATGCCCCAATCGCCCTGATCTGCGCACGGGGTGTGCGCTCGGCCCGGCTGAGCAACCGGCTGTCCGAGGCGGGGTTCGCAAATATCATCGACGTGCCCGAGGGTATGTTAGGCTCAGCAGCAGGGCCGGGCTGGGTCCGGGCAGGCCTGCCGGTTCAACACTATGATGGGAAAGCAGAATGATCCGAAGCTTGTTTCTGTCGGTCGGGATGGCAGTGATCGCGAATGCAGGAATGGCCGCCTGTGTCGATCAGGAAGACATGTGCGAAACGCCGTCGGGTGGGTACCATATCGAACTTCCCGAAACCGAAAACCCACCGCTGGTGGTGTTTCTGCACGGTTATGGCGGGACTGCGACCGGAACGCTGAAGAACCGCAGTATGGTTGATCCTCTGCTTGCTCGCGGATATGCGGTTATGGCACCGGAGGGGTCCGAGCGTAACGGCCGCCAAAGCTGGAATTTCTTCCCGGATTGGGAGGGGCGTGACGAAACGGCTTTTCTGCGCGAGGTGGTTCAGGATGCGTCGGACCGGTTCGGGGTCGATGATGACCGCGTCGTGTTGGGCGGGTTTTCTGCGGGGGCCTTCATGGTCTATTACCTCGCCTGCGCGGCGCCGGATACGTTTTCGGCCTATGCTCCGGTTTCAGGTGGGTTTTGGCGACCGCATCCCGAGGCCTGTGATGGCCCGGTGCGCATGTTTCACACCCATGGCTGGACCGACAATGTAGTCCCGCTGGAAGGGCGCCTTTTGGGCGGCGGTCGATTCCATCAGGGCGATATCTTTGCCGGTCTGGAAATCTGGCGGGCCGCAAACGAATGCGCCGATACCAAACCCAGCGGATTTTCCACGACCGGGCAATTCATGCGCCGCAGATGGACCGGATGCGCCGATGGCGCGATGTTGGAATTCGCACTTTTCCCCGGTGGTCACAATGTGCCGCAGGGATGGTCGGATATGATGGTAGAGTGGTACGAGGGCCTGCCGGGTGGTTGATCACTCGGCAGGGGTCATGACGGTTTTGCCTTCGACCAGGCGCTTCAATTCATCCCTGTGGAGACGGGCGGACCGGGTGATTGCCGGTTCCTGAACATCTTCTTTCATTCCGACCATGCGCCGCGCCGGTGAGGTTGAAACGCCGCTGAGTGCGGAAAGCGGGATGGCAAAGGCCAGGCTTATGGCAATCGGAGCCAGCCAGATTGAAACCAGACCCGATAGGATGCCGGCGCCCAAGGCTATACCGCTGATAGTTTCCAACGTGTGACATAAGATCAGCGTCCGCAGTCCATAGCTGCCACCATTCCGGGCCTGAGGAGACCAGCCTTTTTGAATACCAAGAATTGTCCGGAAGACGGCGATCATCTGTTGCACCATAAGGATCGGCGCATAGAGGATCGACAGGATGACTTCCGAGATGAATGAGGTCATGAACTTACCCGCGCCACCGAAATCCGCATAGCGCACACCGCTGAGGGGTAGGGCGAGCACGCCCAGCACCTTGGGGGCCAGCAACATGGCATACATGACCAGAATGATCAGCACGTGGCGGGTTTCCGACATCTCGGGCCATTGTGGGAACAGCGGATTGTCGGGGCTGAAATAATGCAGGACCGAGGCATCCTCGCCCTGACCAATCAGCGCCCACATCACCAGCAAGGCAAACCACAGCGGCGACATCAGATACCCGACTGCGCCGTGGAACATATGGAACCGCGATACAGCGCGGAAACCGGTTGAGCCCAGCAGCTTCAGGTGCTGCAAATTGCCCTGACACCAGCGCCGGTCGCGCAGCGCATGGTCGATCAGCGTGGGCGGGGTTTCCTCGTAAGAGCCCCGGATACGCGGCAGGAACCGCACGCCCCATCCGGCGCGCCGCATGAGGCCGGCCTCGACGAAATCATGGCTCATGATCAGCTTTTCCTGACCATTCATCGCGCGCAGTTTCGGCAGCCCGGCGCAGTTGGCAAACGCTTTGGTGCGGATAATCGCGTTATGGCCCCAATAGTTGCCTTCCTGACCACACCAACGGGCCAGACCTTCAGCAAAAGCGATGCCATAGACGCCATTGGCAAACTGCTGCATCCGGGCAAAGACTGACTGCGCGCCGATCAACTGAGGGTAGCTTTGAATCAGGCCTGCGCCCGGGTCGCGCGCCAGAGAATCCGTCAGGCGCAGGATGGCGCGGCCGGTCATCAGGCTGTCGGCATCCAGCACCAGCATCGCATCCCAATCCGCGCCCCAGCGGCTGACCCAATCGGCGATATTGCCGACCTTGCGGTCTGTGTTCTGTTCGCGGCGGCGGTAGTACAGCTCAAGCCCAGGGGCGAGGGTGGTGCGCAACGCCTCGACACTTGCCTGCTCTTGCGCCGCGATCTCGGGGTCGCGCGTGTCCGAGAGGATGAACATCGCATAGTGGTGCTGGCCATCCCGCGCACGCAAGTCTTCCAGCATAGTGCGGGCGTTGCCCAGCACGTTCCAGGGAACCTCGTTATAGACCGGCATAAGCAGCGCGACGCGCAATGGCTGAGGGCGGCCCTGACGTTTGGGCTGTTCCTGACGTGACAGCGAAACCATGCCCAGCAACACGGTGCAGACCGTGAAGGATATCCAGAAGAAGTTGAATGAGATCAGCGTCAGCAGAATGGCTTCGATCAGGTTGATCCCTTCGGCACCGAACCAGTCGGCCATGACCCACAGCAGGCCCAGCGTAGCCGCCATCGCGGGCGAGAACGCCAGTGCGCGCCAGAACCCCGCAGATGCACGCCTGCGCCCGGGCGCCTGCGCGTCACGGAACCCGGCGCTAAAGTTCTGCTCTGGCATCGCCAGAGGTGCGTCAGGCGGCATGATATGCAGATCGCTGCTCATGAGGTCCAACGATACAGCCAGACTTCGGAGGCAGGCTGCTTGTCCTTCAGCAGTTGCGCCCGCAGTTCCACATGGTTCCGGTCGCCCGGCTCGAAGGAAAAGGCCAACCGCAGACCGCCCGTATCGGGGTTGCGCTGCAGAACGCCTTCGGAAGTTTCCGCATGGGGCGAGTTGACAAAGATCGTCATAGCCTCTGGGTCGTCGAACAGCTCGCTGGCCTCAAAGTCGATCACGGCCAGACGGCCTTCACCAAATGTGTTGTCACCCATCGCGGTGCTGATCACGCGCGGCATCGGGGTGCGCTGTGGTTCCTCACCCCAGATCAGGCGATAGGACAGGTCCACCTGGCTGCCAGCCGCGTAGGGCTCCATCGGGCGCCAGTAGGAAACGATATTGTCATAGATCTCTTGATCAGCCGGGATTTCGACCAGAGTGACCGCGCCTTTGCCCCAATCGCCGGTTGGCTCGACCCAGAGGCCGGGGCGTTTGTGGTAACTCGCTTCAAGATCGGCATAATCCGAGAACGCGCGTTTCCGCTGCATCAGGCCAAACCCGCGCGGGTTCATGTCAACAAAGGACGAGAACTGCAGGCGGGTCGGGTTTGCCAAAGGCCGCCAAAGGACCTCGCCAGCGCCGTTGCGGATCAACAGCCCGTCGCTGTCATGCACCGCAGGGCGGAAATCGTCGAAACGGCTGTGATTGGTCTGATCGAACAGGAACATCGACGTGCCGGGTGCAATGCCGACATGGGTCAGTTCCATTCGCGGGAACAGAGTGGCCTCGACCTCCATCACGCAATCGGCGCCTGCCGTGACATTGAACCGATAGGCCCCTGTCACGCTCGGGCTGTCCATCAGGGCGTGAACCACCATATTGCGCTGACCGGGCTTGGGTCGTTCCAGCCAGAAACGAATGAATTCGGGAAATTCTTCACCATCCGGATCGCCGGTTTTAAGCGCCAGCCCCCGGGCCGACAGGCCGTAGACCTCGTGCAAGCCGATGGCGCGGAAATAGCTGGCGCCTTGGAAGACGCAGAACTCATCCGTTTTGCCAGGGCGATGCATTTCAGTCCGCAGGCGCAGGCCCGAAAAACCCAGCGTGTCGTCGACGGGCAACTGAGGAACCTCGGTCGACTTGTCAAACATCGACAGATCGAAGGCTACGGGTTTGGCCATGCCGTCTTCCACAGTCGACACCTGAACCGTGCGGGGGAAATAAAGCCCAGGGGTGAAGAAATCGACGTTGAACGGCGTCTCGGTCTCGTACCACATCGCACGATCCAGGCGGAACCGGATCGAGCGGTATTGCTCATAGGTCAGGTCCTGCCATTCCTGCGGGACCATCTCGCGCTCGGCAAAGGGCTTTGCGGCCAACTCGCGGGCCAGCGCGATCACGTCACTGCGGTCAAACGGGACCTCTCCGCCCACGGCAAAGGTGGCCGGGGCGAAGGCAAGCGCTGAAGTCGTGGCCAGAAATGCGCGACGTGTGAATTTCATTTCTTTGATTTCCAGGGTTGTGACTTAAACCACGCGGCCAAATAGGCCACGCTGATGATCATGGCAAAGCCAATCATATTAGCGACAAAGACACTGGCGACATCCCGCCCACTCAGATCGAGACCAACGCCGATAAGTCGTGCTGCCGCCATGGAAAATACGAATACGGCCAGTGACTGCTGACCCACCTTGGTGATCAGGGTCAGCACAATTTGCCAGGCTTTGGCACCTGCGCTTTGACCGGTTGCGATCAGGCGGTGGCCATGTTCGCCCGCGACGACCCAGCCCAGATAGGCCAGCGACAGGAAATGCATGTAACGGAACAGGCCGAAATCGGTCTTGTCGCGGAATTCCTTCGTGATGGGCCAGACTTTGCGGATTTCATCGGCCAAATCCGGGGCTGCGGCATTCACCCATGTGAACACTTTCCACGACCCGAAAGGCATTGAAAAGATCAGGAACAGCGCCGCTGCCCAGATCAACGTTTTTGACACCGGAGGGGCCGGGATCCAGCCGCGCATGAATGCAAAGCCTGTAAAGAACAGCAACTGCCAGCCAAAAGGGTTAAAGAACCACTGACGATCCGACCAGGGCTCGGCAGGCAGGTCCAGAACGTCGGTCTGCGCCACGAGCCAGATAGCAACGGATGTGGCTGCAACCGCCCAGAATCCGATGCGGGACAGGCCCATGAACAGCGGCATCATTGCAAGTACCACCAGATACATGGGTAGAATGTCGAAATAATTCGGCACGTAGGTCAGGGTGAACAGGCCGACGATCTGCGGCGCAGGATCATTGAAGAAATGCTGCAGGTTCAGGGACGAGATGTAGTTCTTCTCAAACAGGCCTGTTTGATTCAGCGCAGCCATCGTCATCGCGACAAAGAAGAACAGGCCGATATGCGCCCAGTAAACCTGCCAGATCCGGTATGATACCCGCGCAGTGCCCATCCACCAGCCCTTGCGCAGGAACGCGCCGCCAAAGGCGATGGCCGAGGCCATGCCCGAACAAAAAACAAAAATCTCGGTTGCATCCGAAAAACCAAACCGGGCAGGGATCCACTTGGCCCAGGGGTCGTTGGGAATATGCGCAATCAGGATGATGAACATCGCAATTCCGCGATAGAAATCCAGACGCGGGTCGCGCGTACTAACAAGGGCGGCCGAGGTGGCTGCCACAGGTGCAAAATCAGAAGCGGGCGATAGAGTCGCCATACGAGTTCTGTCCTTCTTCAGTCTTTTTGTTTTGTTATTCTGCCGGAACGCTTTGTGCGTCTTGGTTATCGCGAGCCGCGTCGATCAATGCGCGGCGCGCCATAGCATAATTGTCCTCACCCCCGGCCCGCTTGGCACGGCGGTCGTCTAGAATGCGCTCGACAGCATCCAAACGGCCGGCACGCAGGCCGGAATCAATAGTGATGCGCTCGAATACATCACGTTGGGCGTGGCTACCACCGGCCAGTTGCATTCCGTCCCGTGCATTCGACAGGAAATCAAATGCTTCGCCGTAAAGGCCGTCGCCAAAAGCCTCAAGCCCTTTGGCTGCGGCAATACCGGGATCCGACATCCGGATCGGAGTGTCGCCCTGATTGCGCTGGGCATCTTTCTGGATGCGCTGCAGCATTTTGCCGGTCGCTTCGGTCCGGTTGTCGCCGGTCAGGGCCAGCAGATAGTGAAGATCGGCGAAGATCAGGCAGCCATCTTCGGTCCGGGCGGCGCTGAGGTCGGCCAGTTCCTCCCAGCGGTTTCCAACTTTGACGCCCTCAAGCTCGAGCCGGGACAAAAGCGACGTGGCATTCGATATGTCACGGTAATCGTCGGTTTTGTCCTGCCGGACATACTGGTCATACAGTTCCATAACCTGATCGACCTGGCCCAGGTCCAGATGCATCAGCGCCTTGTGCCACCAGACATGATAGCGGAAGTTGTTGCAATGCGCCCAGGCATCCTCGCGTCCGGCCAGCCAATCAAGACCTTGCTGCGCATTGCCGGTCATCTCGTGCACATGGGCCACTGCGTGCAGGCCCCAGGCATCATCCGACACCATCCACAGGGCCTGACGTCCGGCGATTTCGGCTTTTTCATAGGCCCCGGTTTCCTCAAGCGCGAAGGAATGGCACCCCAGAAGATATCCGCGACCGGCGTGGTCGGGTTCATAAGCGGGCAGGACACGTTCGATCGACCGTCGCATACCAGCGGCATCTCCCAAGACAAACCGTGTTGCGTGGCTGAGTTTCATCGCGAGCGAGTCTTGTGGGTGGAGGCGCAGAATTTCTTCGAACTTCTGGATTGCATGTGAGGGCAGGTCGGACAGGTAAAGGGCCAACGCGTCGACATAAAGCCGCTCGCGCTCAGTTACCGGTTGGCGATCCATAGCGGTGTTGGCAGCATTCAATGCTTCCGCTGCAACTGGCATCATCTCGCGCCGACCCAGCAAGACCAGGAACAGGCCTTTGATGGCGTGACCAAGCGCGAAATCGGGCTCAAGCTCTAGCACTTTGCCCAGATGCTGGGGTGTGACAGCTGAATGCGCCATGAAACCAAGCAGAACACCATTCCACGCCTCGACACTGGCCGAATGGCAAAGAGTGTTCATCTGTCCGAAAACATCTTGTTTCATGCGCGGGATCCAATCCATTTGCGATTTATTACTTTATTCGATTTAGCAGAGAGTCAGGCGGGGTCGTATCAGTATCGGCCCTGCTCTCGAATTGGTGAAAAGCTGTGTGTGGAAAACGTGAAAAAATCCGCCGATTCAACGGCATGTTTCAGCAATATGCCGCCTAGTAAGGCATTGTGTTTCAATCTTCAAATGGGTTCTTAGCGTTCAAGACTGCTGCAGTGTCCGCTCCGAACTGTGGCGGAGCCGTCCGATAGGTTACCGGTGTCCGCGACAATTTCAGCGGGTTTCCGATCAGTTTTACCTCGGCCGGGGCGGCCTGCATTGCGATCTGCATTTGCCGCGCCGCGACCTGCTCGGTGTCAAAAACCTGATCCAGGGTCTGGACCGGCCCAACTGGTACTTTGCGTGCCTCAAGTTCTGCGATGACGGTTGTGGTATCATATGACTGAACCGCAGGGCGCAATAGGGCGTTCAACGCATCCCGGTTTTCCAGCCGCGCCGGATTCGTCGTAAAGCGGACGTCATCCGCCAGATCAGGTTGGTCGATGAATTCGCAGAACCGGCGGAACTGACTGTCATTACCTACAGCAAGGATCACATGGCCATCGGCGGTTTCGTAAACGTCATATGGAACAATATTTGGATGACCATTCCCACGGCGTTGTGGCACATTGCCGGAAGTCAGATAATTCACGCCTTCATTGATCAGCCACGCAATCTGGGAATCGACCAGAGCCAGATCAATTTGCTGTCCCTCTCCGGTCTGGTCCCGGTGGCGCAATGCTGCCAGAATGCCAACGCAGGCATACATACCGCACATGACATCAGCGATACCAACTCCAACTTTCATCGGCGCCCCTTGGGGATCGCCGGTCAGAGACATGACACCGCCATAGCCCTGCGCCATCAGATCATATCCGGGCTTTGATGCGTTAGGCCCATCCTGCCCATAGCCTGAGATCGAACAATAGACGAGGCTAGGGAATTCCTGCGAGAGCGATTTGTAATCCAGCCCGTATTTCGCAAGCCCGCCGGGTTTGAAATTCTCGATCAGGATGTCCGCAAACGAGGCCAGCCGCCGAATTTCCGCCTGACCTTCGGGTGTGGTGATGTCGATGGCGACCGATTTCTTGTTGCGGTTGGCTGACATGAAATAGGCACTAAGATCCGATGGAACCCCGTCGGCATCAGCGACATAGGGTGGGCCCCACTGGCGCGTGTCGTCCCCTTTAGTGGCAGGGTTTTCGATCTTGATAACGCTGGCACCCAAATCGCCCAGCAACTGTGTGCAGGTCGGTCCGGCCAGAATGCGGGACAGGTCCAGAACCTTGACGCCCTTCAGCGGTCCTTCAGATCCGGCCATCATATCCTCCGCGGTCAATCTCAGCAGCGATTACGGTGAACCTATCAGACTTGGTTGCCGCTTCCAGAGCATCCCTCAGTTCGGCGCGGGTGCGCACCGTGTGACCATTCCCACCGAAGGCCCGGCCCATAGCTGCAAAGTCGTGGCGGTCGAAATCGACGCCTACGTTCCCCATTTGCCGCTGACGCTGTTTCAATTCGATCAGGGCAAGGCTGGCGTCGACGAACACCAGGAAAATCGGGTTACCACCCATCTCGGCAACGGTCGACAGTTCTCCGGCGACCATCAGGAACCCGGCATCACCGGAAAAGCTGATGACCGGGCGCGTGGGTTCGGCCAGCTTCAGCCCGATGGCCATTGGCAGAGCGCAGCCCATGGTGCAGAGCGCCGAAGATTGGATCAGCCCGCGTTCTTCGGAACATCCCCACATCTGGCTGAGAAGGATGCGATGTGCGCCGCTGTCAGCGGTGGCCAATGTCTCGGCAGGAAGAGCCGCGCGGGTTTCCGCAATTACCGCGGCGGGACCCCATACATCATCAGTAGGGAAGGCTCGCGCCAGGGCGGCCCGAACCTGTTCGGGTTCGCCGCCGGGCCAGGTGGCGCGGGCAGGGTTGCCCTTTGCAATGGCCTCGAGGGTCGCGCCGGTATCAGCCACCAGGTTCAACCCGGCCTGATGCATGTAGTGATCGTTCGGAACCGCCGAAATGTCGATGACGCGCTTTTCTTCGGGGTCCCATATCTCGCGCCAGCCTGGGCGCATTTCGATCGGGTCATAGCCCAGACACAACACTAGATCGGCCTGTTCAACCAGCGGCACCAGATGGGTGTCAGCCAGCGGCGACAGGCCCGCGCCGCCAAGGCACAGTGGATGATCCTCGGGAACCACGCCCTTGGCCTTGTAGGTTGTCACAAAAGGAATGCCAAAATGTTCAAGGAACGCCTGCACCAACTTGCGCGAGTCGTCATACAGAACATCCAGGCCGATAATCGCGATGGGCCGTTCGGCCTGTGCCACCCAGCGGCGGGCTTTTTCAACGCAATCCCCCTCGGGCGCGACGGCGGCAGGTTTGACAAGACGGCGGCGTTTGACATCGGTCACAGGCGCATCCGCAACCGAAATCGGCACGTCGATATGCACCGGTCCTGTGCGCGGCTGATTGGCCAGCGACACCGCTTTGTCTGCGATAATATCCGCGCCTTTGGCGGTCAGCAGGAACGTCCCTTTGGTGATCGAGCGATAGACCCGTGCGTGATCCATGACCTGATGGGTGTATGTCAGCGCCTCATCTGCGTCGACACAGCCAGTCAGCACGATCATTGGCACCCGATCCTGCAACGCATTGGCGACCACATTGATCCCGTTCATCGCGCCTGGACCGAGTGTGGCCACCAGAATGGCTGGCGCGCCGTCGCGGTGATGCACCGCCTCGGCCATAAAGCCGGCCGCGTTCTCGTGTTTGGTCAGGTGAAAGGTTATCCCCGCCTTTTCCAACGCATCCACTAGGGTCAGCACCTCGCCACCTGGCATGCCAAAAGCGTGGCGGCAGCCAGCCTCATAAAGCCGTTGGGCCAGAATGTCCGCAGCGCGGGGCGACGAGTCCTGCATCAGTATAGCTCCGAAAACTGTTTCAACGCAGATTGCGGAGGACAGACCCGGACGCAAGGCGCATCACGCCAGTGTGACTATTTGACAGCGGCTTCGGCCACGATCTGAAAGGTGTCATCCAATTCCTGGGCAATGTCCCTCAGGGGGTCTCCGCCCTCATAGATATAGGGCGCGAATACAAAGCTGGGCGTTTTATAGGATAGGGTGGCGGTGCCGTCCTCGTTTTCGGTCACGTAAAACCGGATCGGTGCTTCGATCATTGCGCGCACCGAGGTTTCCAGCACGCGCACCGCATAGTCATTGTTGAAGGCGCCGATCACCAGATTGCCTGGGATTGTAATTCCCCGCGCGGCGGCGGCTTTGGTGGGGCCGGCCTGCGTGACCACGATCAGACCGTTTGCCTTAACCGCCGATTTGGTGTCCGAGACCAATTCATCATAGCTTTTGCCCGTTGGATACACGGCCCATCCCGAGAGCGGTTCGTCGGCCCAGGCGGGCAGGGCCAGCAGGGCGAAGACGGTCCAAAGCAGTTTCATCCAGAGGCCTCCTTTTAAGGTGTCTGCAGGAATCCTGCCAGAAATGTGAGAACGTCGCACTCACAATCTTGTGCGCATTCGGGATTGCGCCGCGCCGCTTAAAGCCGCAGAAACGGGCGCAGGACGAAGGGAAAGGTCTGGATCGGATGCGCCTGATGATCTGCAAAACCTGTGGCACCGCACGCGATCGGGCGGCCGAGGTGCAGGCTGTGCAGGACGCACTGAAAAGGGCTGGATTGACGGATCAGGTCGAATTGAGCGAACACGCCTGTTTCAGCGGCTGCGCGGAACCCACGGCGCTGGCTATACAGGCGCAGGGGCGCGCATCTTATGTGTTTTCGGGTGTCGATGTGGTGGCGGATGCCGCGGATATCGCTGAAACTTGCCGTACTTACCTGAACAGCCCGCAGGGCTGGATCGAAGACGCCCGACCCTGCGGGCGGCTTCGGATGTGTTTGCGTGCGCGTATTCCGGCGCTTTAGTCGACCTGAACCGTAACCGCAGCACGAACCGGCACGTTATCGACCGAAAGCGGGCTATGGCTGTTGGAATTCAGCGAAACCGAAACCTCGACCTCGCCTTTGGGCAACTGATCAATATGCATCCAACTGCCGTAAAGCCGGGCGAGCTTTTCTCCGTTGATGTAAACATGCGCGTGCCCTTCGCCTGCCATGTCAGCGGTAGATGCGTTCTGCGGTGCGAAGGTAAAGTTTTTTGGCATGACATGCAGGTTCCAGCCAGACATAGGATCCTGTGTCAGAGCGATGTCCAGTGTAGGTGCATCTGTGCCTGCCGGTAGGTTCAGGGCCGTGGAATGATCGTGGGCCATGGTCTCAGTGTGTGAGGCTCCGTGAAGAGACGGATCAGAATGGTCGTGGCCATCAAATGTGACGCCATTTGCAGCAGCGATTACAAATCCTGCACCGCCGCCAAAGACCAGACCGATCACGAATAGAGCAAGTGAACGGGTCATTGTATTTCCTTGAAAACATAGGGAAACGCGCCAAGTTTACACCCGGCGCGTTCAATCGAAGTGCGATCAGGCCGTTGCTTCGGAAGGTTGCGCTTCTTTCTGCCAGAAATAGCCAGCGAACGCGCCAACCAGAACCCATGCAACCAGACCGATTCCAAAAGCTCGTGCCGCGAACAACGCGCCAATTTCAGTCGGCACAGGGCCGGTGAAAACATCGGGCTCGGGTGCACCGATAAGATGTGGCACCAACAGAAGTACCGCGGCGATCACATAGCTGATCAGGTTACCTCCAAAGGCGATCAACCACATGGCGACAAGGGCTGCTGCAACTGTTGCGAACCACCAGACCTGACGTGCATAGACATCGGCTGCCGCGACACCCGGCACTTCGGGCGCCAGGGTGAAACCTGGTGCAAGGTGGAAGGCGATAAATCCGGCCAACCCCCAAAGGACGCCGGTCCGGCCATCAATCTGATGTCCTTGACCTTCGGCTACCGACATCAGCGCAACCATCACCAACGCATAGCCGGTATAGGTCAGCATGGTAAAGATGACACTCAGCGCATCACGCGTCAGTTCAGAGAACATGCGCGGCAGCTCGGGATGAGCCGATACGGTCTCGCCCCCGAAATGCACCAGCTCTCCGGATTCATAAAGCTCGGCATGCAACAATACTGGTTGCACAAATACCAACTGCAGCAAGGCGGCAATCAGCCCCGCTGCAGCACCAGCGAACAACGCGCTGGTCAATATACGACTGAACACGGTCTTAGTGGCAGGGGAAGCCGGTCGCGTGACGCACGTCATGCGCTGCATCATGCAGGGCCGCTGCCTGAACGTGACCGGTCAGCGTGATGAGGCCCAGACCCAGAACCACTGCAAACATGACCGGAACAAAGCCTGTACGCGCGGCGGATGCTGTTTTCGTTTGTGTTGCCATTTTGTATTCTCCTCTGCCGCCGCACCCGACGGCCGGTGTTTCGTTTTTTCGCCTGGCAGGTCTCCTGGCTTGCGGGTCGATGCCTCTGTTCGCCTTCCCCCCGGATAACCGGGAGTGGCTGGTTGAACAGGGGCTCTCCGCTTACAGTCGCGGGGGCGGCTTTGGAGTTGACCACCGAGGCAGTCGCACCAAATTCCCTCTTAGCATCCGGATTTCTCCGGCAGGACCAGACACCCCCATTTAGCCGCTATAGCTGTGGCGGTGCAATCATCATTTGCGACGTATTGTGTCAGATTATGCGCTTTTTCAGCAAATAAATATCCATGATCCAACCATGGTCGGCACGGGCATGGGCGCGACGGTCCAGAATCTGCTGCGCAACCTCGGCTAAAGGGCCTTTGATCAGGATTTCCTCTTTCATGCCGACATATGCGCCCCACCAAATGTCCAAGTCTTCCATGTTCAGGTTTTGGAAGGAACATTCGCCATCCAGCATCACCGCCACGTTTTCTGCGGTTTCCGGCCATCCTTCGTCCCGGATGCGACGACCAGTTGTTACGATATAGGGCGCGCCCAGTTCGTTGATCGGAATCGCATGGGCCGCCGTCAGCGCTTGCAGCGCGGTTATGCCGGGAATCACCCGTGTTTCTGGCTGAGGGGTCAAACGTGCCGCGATTCGCAGCGAACTGTCATACAGCGACGGATCCCCCCAGATCAGCAGCGCCACATGGCGGGCCTTCGGGTGGGCTGCGATGGCCTCCTGCCAGCGCAATGCAATCGCGTCGTGCCATTCGTCCACTCCGCGTAAATAGCCATCATCGGCACGGCGTTTGGGAATGTCGAAATACGCGATTTGCGGAGGGGTATCCGCGACCTGAGCGATGATCTGCTCGCGCAGCCCTGCCAGATCGGCCTTGTTTTCGCCCTTGCGGGGGATCAGGATCAGGTCCGCCGAGCGGATCGCCTGCGCCCCTTGAAATGTCACATGATCCGGGTTGCCGGTGCCAATACCGATCAGCGTCAAGTCAATCATTTTCGAACTCTGCCAGAGGTCCATACAGGATCAGGGCCGGGGCGGTGCCGATCTCGGTTTCCAACTGCTGCGACAAAGCACCGATGGTCGAGCGTTGCAGTTTTTGTTCGGGGGTCGAGACGGATTCGGCCATCAATGCAGGCGTGTCCAGCGGCAGGCCGCGCGAATGCAGGGCGCCAACCAAAAGGGGAAAGGTGCGCTTGCCCATAAACACGACGGTCGTAGCCTGTGGATCAGCCAGTGCTGCCAGGTTCAGATCTTCGGGCAGTTTGCCACTGACATCGTGGCCGGTGACGAATTGCACGCGCCGCGCGGTCAGTCGCCGGGTCAGCGGAATGCCCGCCGCTGCCGCCGCCGCTACCGCCGAGGGGATGCCGGGGATGATTTCATAGTCGATCCCGGCCTCTTGCAGGGCCACCAGTTCTTCTTCAAGCCGGCCGAACATGCCGCCATCACCGGATTTCAACCGCACAACATGCTGACCGGTTTGTGCATATTCAACCAACAAGCGGCTGACGTGATCCTGCTTGGGCGAGGGGCGCCCGGCGCGTTTGCCGACACCAACCAGATCAGCATCCTCGCGGGCATGGCTCAGGATCGGGCCGCTGCTGAGGTCGTCAAACAGCACCGCATCAGCTTTCTGCAACCTGTCTACCGCCTTCAGCGTCAGCAATTCCGGGTCGCCGGGGCCTGAACCGATGAAGGACACAAAACCACTCATGCCGAGGCCTCGGCGATCAGATGAAAGAATGTCCCGGTGACATTGTCTCGCACCGATCCGGTTTGCGGGCCTTCCGCGCCTTCGGCGTCGAACACGCGTGCCAGCGGCGCGTCAGGCTGTTCGATGATCGAGGAATAGTGGAACTCATGCCCGCGTAGCGCTGTGCCTTCGGCAAATCCGGCCATCGAGGCCAGTAATTCTGCCTTGCGATAACCCAGGTTGAACTTGCGCTTTTCATAGGAGGTCACAAGGCCCAGAAGGCCCGCCATTTCGTGCTGGACTCCGTCTTTGTCGATCAACGCCTGACCCAGCGCCATGTAGCCCCCGCATTCGCCGTGCACAGGTCTTGTCTCGGCATGTTTGCGCAGCCCAGTCTGGAAGGTGTTGGCGGCGGCCAATGTGCCTGCGTGCAACTCGGGATACCCACCCGGCAGCCAGACCAGATCGGCATCCGGGGCAGGGGCTTCATTCGCCAGTGGTGAAAACGGTAGGATTTCTGCACCCGCCGCGCGCCAGCCTTCCAGCAAATGCGGATAGGTGAACGAAAACGCAGCATCCCGGGCCAGTGCGATCCGCTGCGCCGGAGGGCGCGGCAGCACGGCTGACGATGGCCTATTTGGGCTTGAGGAAGCCGCCCGCTTGATCGCCTCCAGATCGACATGTTCACGCAGGAACGCAGCATAGCCGACAATGGCGCTTTCCAGATCGGGATGTTCCACCGCCTGGATCAAACCTAAGTGCCGCTCGGGAAGTGTCAGGTCTCCGCGTCGTGGCAGAACGCCCAGAACCGGCAGGCCTGCACGTTCCATACCCAACCGGGTCAGACGCTCGTGACGCGGGCTGGCGCAGCGGTTCAAAATTACCCCGGCAAAGGGCAGGTCGGGGTTGTACATCCGAAACCCCAGCGCCGTGGCTGCAGCTGATTGCGCCTGACCGCCAACATCCAGAACCAACACCACAGGCCAGCCCATACGCTGCGCGGTTTCCGCGCTAGATCCATGGCCAATCTCACCGGGTTTGGCGACACCGTCGAACAGACCCATCGATCCTTCGGCTACGACGATATCCGCGCCGTCAGCCTGTGCCGATATTGCGTTCAGCAGAGGATCGCCCATCGCCCAGCTGTCCAGATTGAACGAGGCGCGCCCAGCCGCCGCCCGGTGAAAGGCCGGGTCGATATAGTCAGGGCCGCTTTTGAAAGGTTGAACGGTCAGGCCATCCTCGGCCAGCGCACGCAGCAGGCCCAGCATCACGGTGGTCTTGCCAGTCCCCGAAGACGGTGCCGAAATCAGAATACCCGGAGGGTTAGTCATCACCATGGCTCCAGCTTGACCAAGGGCTGTCCGCATTTTGCGGGCGATATCGGCGGTCGTAATCCTTTGAATACAGGCAGCTTTCGTCGAATCCTTCACCAGCCAGTGCCGGGCCAACCATGATCAGCGCAGTGCGCGAGATGCTCTCGTCCAACGCGTCTTTTAGGGTTGCCAGCGTCGCACGGATGATCCGCTCATCGGGCCAGCTGGCACGATAGACAACGGCCACCGGGCAGTCGGACCCATAGGCAGGTGTCAGATCGGCGATCACCGTATCCAGATTGCCGATCGACAGGTGGATGGCCAGTGTCGCCCCGGTGCGGGCAAAGTTTTTCAGCGTCTCGCCCTCGGGCATCGACGATGCGCGTCCCGGTGTCCGGGTCAGGACCACTGATTGCGCAAGTCCGGGCAGGGTCAGTTCCGTGCCAAGTGATGCGGCCGCAGCGGCAAAAGACGGCACGCCGGGGGTCACGCTGACCGGGATGCCCAGCTCTTTCAGGCGGCGGATCTGCTCGCCCATCGCGGACCAGACCGACAGGTCGCCAGAATGCAGTCGCGCAACATCCAGACCGGCCTGATGTGCGGTCTCGATCTCGGCCATGATTTGATCCAGATCCATCGCCGCCGTGTTCACGATCTTGGCGTCGTCGGGGCAATGGCCCAGAATTTCCTCTGGCACCAGCGAACCCGCATACAGGCAGACCGGGCAAGCGGCGATGATATCGCGCCCCCGCAGGGTCAGCAGGTCGGCGGCGCCCGGTCCGGCGCCAATGAAATGAACGGTCATGTCTGTCCTCCGATGGCGATGGCGCAGGTGGCCAGCCGGTCGTCTGAAATCTGTCGGGGTGAGATCAGCCGCGCACCAGTTCCGGCGGCGGCAAGGGCGGATGCTTCGGCGACGCTGCCGGTGCCATAGGTGGCGCGGCTGCGGGTCGAGCAGGTGAGGGTGCGCTGCCCGGCCAGATCGGCGGGGGGAATGAAATGCAAGGGCAGGGCAATGGCCGAGGCAAAATCTGTTAGTGCGGCGTGGCCTTCCTTGTCGGCTACCGTGGCAAGCGCGTCCACAGCGTGACCGGCACTCGCCTGATCATAGGCGGCGCGCAGGCTGTTCAGCGTAGCGGCCGAGGAAAAACCGATGCCTGCGACGATCATAGCGTGACGCTCCATTGCACCACCGGATAGGCCGATTTCCAACCGCGCCGCGGCCCCAGGGCTGAAGCCTGTGCCAGTTCGACCCGTAGCAGCTCACCGCCCAGCCTATCCTGCCACTGCGCTAGTAGAGCTTCGCTTTCCAAAGTCACCGCGTTGGCCACCAGCCGCGTGCCGGAGGGCAGGGTTGTATGCAGCCATTGCAGCAGCTCACTGCTCAGCCCGCCGCCAATGAAAACCACATCGGGCAGGGGCAGGCCGTCCAGCGCATCCGGGGCGGTGCCATGCACCACCTGCAGCCGGTCCTGACCCAAAGCGTCGGCATTGCGGCGAATACGCTCGGCGCGGTCTTCGCGGGGTTCGACCGTCGTGGCGCTGAGCGTTGGATCACACATTAGCCATTCGATGCTGATTGACCCGGTGCCGCCGCCAATGTCCCACAGATGCTCGTCCCGCTGCGGGGCCAGCGCCGAAAGGGTCAGCGCACGGATAGGGCGTTTGGTGATCTGGCCGTCGGTCTCAAAAATCTCATCCGGTTTGCCAGAGGCGCGCGGAAAGGCCTGCCCGCCGCCAGCAACCTCGAGCCCGACGCAGACCGGGTGATCGAACCCACCCAACAGCGCCTCAGTCAGCGAGACACTGCGCGCCCGTTCGCGCGGGCCACCCAGGGCCTCCATCACATGTAGGTGTGTGTCGGCAAAGCCGGTGTCAGTCAGATAGGTGGCAAGTTCCGTCACGGCCTTACCATCGCGCAGCAGCAGAATCGCGCGCAGGCCGGGGGCCAGATGCGGGCGCAGCCGGGTCAGCGGGGCCGAGTGCAGACCAAATGTCTGCGTGCTTTCCAGCGGCCAGCCCAACCGCGCAGCGGCCAGCGAAAACGTCGATTGGCCGGGCAGGGCGGTCCATTCCCCGGCCTCGAAATTCCGTGCGATCACGGATCCGGCACCGAACCAGAACGGATCGCCCGAGGCCAGAACCACGGTTGATCGCCCGCGAAAACCGGTCAGGATCGGCAGCCCATCGGCAAAGGGCACGGGCCATTCCACCTGCTGGGCCCCGAAATCGGGAACCAAGGACAGGTGTCGCGGTGGCCCCATGATGATTTCGGCGCGTTCCAGCACTTGACGGCTTGCGGGGGGCAAGCCATCCAGTCCATCTTCGCCCAAACCCAAAACGGTCAGCCACGGAGCTTCAGACATGTCCAACCTCCTGATATTGGGCGGCACGACCGAGGCCAACGCGCTGGCAAAAGCCATCGCGGATCTGGGTATTCCCGCGACCTATTCCTATGCCGGGCGTGTCGACAATCCGCGCGCGCAACCTCTGCCGGTACGTGTTGGCGGGTTCGGTGGGGCCGAAGGGCTGGTGAAATATATCCATGACCACAGCATAAGCCACGTGATCGACGCGACCCACCCTTTTGCCGCCGGGATGAGCCGTAACGCGATTGAAGCCTGCCATGCGGCGCAGATTCCACTTGTTGCGCTGACACGGCCCGAATGGGCACCGCAGCCCGGTGACACCTGGCTGCGCGTCCCGGATATCGCCGCAGCGGTGGCCGCTTTGTCCGGTAATCCGCAGCGCGTGTTTCTTGCGGTCGGGCGCATGCATCTCGAAGATTTCGTCAGCCAGCCCCAGCACCATTACCTGTTGCGGCTGGTGGATGAACCCGATGTCCTGCCCTTGCCGAATTGCGAGGTTGTCGTGGCGCGCGGACCCTTTGCCGAGGCTGATGACCGGGCGTTGATGCAGCGCCACGGCACGCAGCTGGTGGTATCCAAGAACGCGGGCGGCGCCGGCGCGCGCGCCAAGCTGGACGCCGCGCGGGCTCTGGACATACCGGTGTTGATGATCGACCGTCCAGCCCTGCCGCAGCGGCTGGAACTGTCGAGCGTTCCGCAGGTTCTGGACTGGCTGGCTCATTCCGGGGTGAACCTCGGCGTATAGACGATCGGGTCACCGGCGCGTTCGATCACGCGGGTCAGTGATGAGCCGACGATGACAACGGTCTGCATATCGGCCATATCAGGCGTGGCCTCAATCAATGTCGAAATCCGGATTGCCTCATCCACCCGGCTGACAGCGCGGGCGAACAGGATCAGCCGTTCGGGTTCGCATTCCTCACGCAGAATTTCCAGTGTTTTGACAAAGCCTTCGGGGCGGGATTTCGAGCGGGGGTTGTAAAACGCCATCGCGAAATCCGCTTGCGCGGCCAGACGCAGGCGCTTTTCAATCAGAGGCCAAGGTTTGAGGTTGTCACTCAGGTTGATGGTGCAGAAATCATGCCCAAGCGGGGCGCCAGCGCGGGCGGAGGCCGCAAGCATCGCGGTGATCCCGGGCAGCACCTCAACCGATAGGTCGCGCCATTCACGGGGGCCATTTTCCAGCGCTTCGAACACCGCTGCTGCCATGGCAAATACGCCCGGATCGCCCGAGGATACGACCACTACGCGCTTCCCTTCGGCCGCCATTTGCAACGCATGCTGCGAACGGTCGATCTCAACCCGGTTGTCGCTGGCATGCAGCGTCAGGCCGGGGCGTTCGGCGATGCGCGCGACGTAAGGAATGTAGCCGACGACATCCGTCGCCTCAGCCAGCGCAGCGGTCACTTCGGGCGTCACCAAAGCCTCGTTTCCTGGCCCGAGTCCTGCGATCTTGACCCAACCGCTCATGGCCGCCGCCCTTGTCCGTGAACGATGATGATCGAGAAATACGGAGTAATCCCCTCGCAATTTTCCGACAATTTGCACACGCGTTGATTGGGCATCTGAGCGTATTCCACGATCCAAGCACGGTCATACAAACCAGCCGTCTTCAGGGCCCGCTTCACTTTGTCGATATTGCGCCCGATCTTCATCACCACCAGCGCGTCGGTTTGGGCCATTCGGTGGGCCAGATCGTCTTCGGGCAATGTGCCGACCAGCACGGTCAATACGTCGTCTCCCCAGGTGATGGGGTCGCCGGTTGCGGTCCACGCGCCGGACATACCGGTGATCGCAGGCACGACTTCAACCTTAGCTTCGCCACGTAATCGATTGTAAAGATGCATGAATGATCCGTAGAAGAACGGATCACCCTCGCACAGGACCACCACGTCTTCACCCTGATCCGACAGTGTCTTCAGATGCTCGGCACAATCTTCATAAAACGCCGAGAGCAGCTCATTGTACCGCGGATCACTCAATGGAATTTCTGTGGTCACGGGGTATTCCATCGGGAATTCCACCGCGCCTTCGGGGATCATGCCATTGACGATCTTGCGCGCCTGACCACTGCGACCCGGTTTGCGGAAAAAGGCCACGTGGCGGGCAGTGCGCAGTAGGCGGTCAGCCCGGACGCTCATAAGGTCCGGATCGCCTGGGCCGAGGCCCACGCCGTATATCTTGCCCGCGTTCATTCGGCGCGGCTCGCGATGGCGTTGATGGCTGCGACTGTGATGGCACTGCCGCCGAGGCGGCCCTTGACGATGCAGGACGGCACTGGCTGCGCCACCCACAGAGCGTCTTTAGATTCGACCGCACCGACAAAGCCCACCGGGCAGCCGATGATGGCCGCAGGGCGCGGGCAGTCGGGGTCTTCCAGCATGTTCAGCAGGTGGAACAGGGCGGTGGGCGCATTACCGATGGCCACCACGGCACCTTGCAGATGCGGGCGCCACAACTCCAGCGCAGCGGCGGACCGGGTGTTGCTCATCTCGGCAGCCAGCGGACGCACACGTTCGTCGTGCAGGGTGCAGACCACCTCGTTATCGGCGGGCAGGCGGAACCGGGTCACACCCTCGCTGACCATGCGGGCGTCGCACAGGATCGGTGCGCCGTCTTCCAACGCGGCACGGGCCGAGGTCACAAAACCGGTTGAGAAATGCACGAACTCTTCCAACCCCACCATACCTGCCGCGTGGATCATCCGAACGGCGACCTGTTCCTCATCGGCGTCGAACCGTGCCAGATCGGCCTCGGAACGGATGGTGGCAAAGCTTTGTTTGTAGATCGCCGCGCCGTCGGTTTCGTATTCATAGGGCATCAGGAGAAGTCCATGGTCATAAGTGTTTCGGGGCTTAACCCGCGCAGGTTTGGCTCATCTCCCGCGCGGCCTTGTTTGACAAGATCAAATCGACCATCGTGGCCGACCAGGGTGACATCAGCTGGTTCCATGCGCGCGCATCCTTTAGCACAGCCCGAGACATGCAAGTGGCCGGGAATACGCGAGGTCAGCGCGCGGGCGATATCGCGGGTCTCCACCTGCGCCTGCGGGCAGAGCGGGGCGCCGGGGCAGGCGTCAGTGGTCATCAGCGGGTCGGTGCCATCGGTGACGAACGCTGGGGCGGGTATCGCCGCCCCGCCTTCCATCAGGAACAGCCGCCAAGGGGTGACCCGCAGCGCAGAGGCACCGCAGGTCTCAATCAGCCCCGCAAGCCCGCGCGCTGGCAACTGACCGAACGCGGCTCCGTAAAACGCACCCAGTTCCACGATGCCCGGTTCAGGCAGAGCGCCAACATCACCCGGTGCGCTGCCTTGGCATTCTGACGGCAAATCCTGTGACGCAACCAAGCGGGCCATGCGCCGGGCCTCGGGAGTTTGGTGATCCGCGAACCATTCGGCCAGCGCGATCAGGTGGTCGATGGCGATTTTTTCGGTCACGCGACGCCCTGTTTCGGCGCCATCAGCGCGTAGGATCAGCCCGTCGGGGCCTGTCTCCAGCCGGATATCCGCCGAATCCCCGACCAACAGGCGATTTGGTCCGGTGTCGATGGCAAACCCAAACTTGGCTGGTAGCGACGGCAATTCACCCAACCGGTCGATCAGTTCCTGCGTCAGTCGTGCGGTAAGATCGCCGGATTGGTAGAGCGGCGTCACCAGAATATTGCGCCGCACCTCGATACCCGGTTCCGCATCCAAAAGGTTCAGCGCAGCGAGTTCTTCTAGCAAAGGTTGGTGATCGGCCTCGGCCACACCGCGCAGTTGCAGATTGGCGCGGTTGGTCAGGTCAATTGTGCCATTGCCAAACCGGTCGGCAAGTTCGCACAGGCCTAACATCTGCGCAGCCTCAAGGCGCGCCAGCCGCGGCCGAACCCGCACGACCAACCCGTCCCCCGACATCATCGGGCGATGGGCGCTGGGGCACCAGCCCTGAACGATCGGTGCACTCATCCCAACCCCTCCAGATCGGCTCGGATCGAGTTTCGGCGCGTGTTCCACAGGCCAGCCTCGAGCAGCGCACGGAACCGATCCTGCATGGCCTGATGCGCCCGTGGGTTCTTCTCTTGCAGAAAGGCATCAACCTCGGCGTTACCCAGTGTGGCATCGTGGTAGATGTCAAACAGATGCGGTGCAACGGTTCCCGACAGATGGGCAAAGCTTGCCATATGATCCAGCGTTGCCGCGATCTCGGCGGCGCCGCGGAATCCGTGCCGTTGCATTCCTGCGATCCAGTCAGGATTAGCCGCGCGCGCGTGGACAACGCGGCTGATTTCCTCAGACAGGGTTCGGGCGCGGGGGATGTCTGGGTTGGTATTGTCCAGATGGTACAGCTGCGCAGTACCGCCAGTGACTTTCTTGGCGGCGGCAAAACCGGCCTCATGCGTGGCATAGTCATTGGCCAACAGCAGATCGGTTTCGGTCAGGTCCTGAAGGTGAACAAAGCTATCGGCGTGGGCAACGCGTTGGGTAATACCATCGACATCCCGTGCAATTTGCTCGCCCTCAAGCGCAAAGGAACTGGCATCCAGCCAAGCCTGACCGGCCTGTGCCCGCGCTTCGTCCGTATAGATTTCGGATAGCTGCGTCATGTTCAGGCCATAGCTGCCGGGGGCGGGGCCATAGACACGGGCGGCCGGTGCCTGCCCGGCATATGGGTTCCAGTCTGCTGCCTCGTCCCGTTCACACAATGCTCGCACTGCCTGGCCATACAGCGCAGAAAGCGTCGGGAATACATCGCGGAACAGGCCCGAGACACGCAAGGTCACGTCTAGCCGTGGACGGCTGAGATCAGTGATTGGCAGCACCTCGATACCGGAAACCCGCTCCGACCCCTTGTCCCAAACCGGTTTCACACCCAGCAGGTGAAGCGCCATGGCGAATTCTTCACCCGCAGTGCGCATCGTGGCCGAGCCCCAGAGGTCGACAATCAGCCCCTTGGGGTAATCGCCTTCTTCCTGCAGATGCCGCCGCACTAGTTCCTCGGCCAGTTTGACACCTTGGGTATAGGCCGCGCGAGTTGGAACCGAACGCGGATCGGTGGTGTAAAGATTTCGCCCTGTCGGCAGCACGTCCGAGCGCCCGCGATAGGGTGAGCCAGAGGGGCCAGCCTCGATCCGTTTCCCGGCCAGTGCGTCCAAAAGTGATTGACGTTCCGCATGCGCCGAAGGCGTGGCATCAAAATTGCCGGTCACTTCGGGGACGCGGCCAAAGACGTGCAAGCCGTCGCCGAACTGGCTTTCTTTGATGTCGCAGACAAATCGGTCGATACGGGTGATCGCTTCGGCGGTACAGGTTGCCTGATTCAGACCCAGATCGCTTTCCAGACCAATGGCCTGCGCCTCATCCCGTATGTCTTCTTGTAGTCGGTCGCGGCGTTTGGGGTCCAGCCCGTCGGCGTTCGAGAATTCGTCCAGCAGGGATTCCAGCCGCACCATACGGTCCGGCGTGTCACTTGTTCGCATCGGGGGTGGGATATGGCCCAGTGTAACCGCGCCGATCCGGCGCTTGGCCTGTGCGGCCTCGCCGGGGTCATTCACGATAAAGGGGTAGATCACCGGCAGATCGCGGACCAACGCCTCAGGCCAGCAGTTTTGGGACAGGGCGACCGATTTGCCTGGCAGCCATTCCAACGTGCCATGCGCGCCGATATGGATCAGCGCGTCCGCGCCATGCCCCTTACGCAGCCAGAGATAAAAGGCAACATAGCTGTGGCGCGGGGTGCGGGACAGGTCGTGATAGTCGTCATCGCGCAGCTCGGGTGTGCCGCGTTCGGGTTGCAGCGCGATCAGCGTCTTGCCCCGGTTCAGGGCGGTAAAGTGGAAGGCACCATCGGCAAAAAACGGGTCGTCCTCGGGCTTGCCCCAAATGGATTGCAGATCCGTTTGCAACTGTTCCGGCAAGTCTGCCAGCGCGGTCTGATAGGCCGCGAGCGGCCAAGCAAGTCGCGCATCCAAAAGCGTCTCAGCTATCGGTTCGCCGGGTGCTGTGTCATAGCCTTCAGCCTGCAGATCGGACAGCATCGCTTCGGCCGAGGCCAACGCATCCAGGCCAACCGCATGGGCCATCTGCCAGTCTTTTCCGGGATAAGTCGACAGCACCAACGCTGGGACCTGATCTGGCTTGGGTTTGTCGCTTAGGCGCAGCCAGCCGTCCACCCGGTCTATGATCGCCTCAATCCGTTCCGGCTCGGCCCGGTGGGCAAAGCGGGAGTATTCCAGATGGGGGTCACGTCTGCCGGGTTCCTTGAACGAAGCGATGCCCGCCGAAATGCGGCCATCCACCTCGGGCAGGACCACATGCATTGCGAGGTCGGCGGGGGACAGTCCGCGTTCGGCATCGGCCCAGGCCTTGCGGCGTGCGGTGGACAGGGCGACCTGAAATACCGGCACATTGGCGGCGTCCAGCGGGGACGTTCCCGAGGCGCCTTTGCCCGAAAAGGAGGTGGCGTTGATGATTGCCGAGGGGGCCAGCGCTACGACCTGTTCGCGCAGCCAGTCAGCGGCGGTAGGGGCTTTGAGCGACGGCGCAAATAGGCCAACAGCCTGAAACCCACGCGCACGCAGACGGTGGATCAGGGCCGCGACCGGGGCAGTGTCTGCCGAGGTCAGATAGGCGCGATAGAAGGTCACGAGGATGCGCTTGGCATCACCGGCGAATGCGGTATCCGTCGGGATCACACCGCGATCCGGGCACCATACGCCACATTCCGGGATCGTCTTGGCCCCCATCACCGGGCCAGAATAAAGCCCCGCGGCCAGTGCCATTTGCGCCAGCGCAGCCTGCGCTGCGACCTCACCGCCTGTGTCGCAAAGATGCGCCAGCCGCCGCAGGGTTGAAACGGGCAGGGTAGAATAGTCATCCAGCCGCGTATCCTCACGCCCATCCGCGGGTAGGATTGCCACAGCGATGCCTTTGGCGTGGGCCAGTGCCAGAACCTGCTGCAATCCGTAGGACCAGTAGGGCACGCCACCGATCAGGCGGATCAGAATGCCTTTGGCGCCCGCAAGCGTTTGTTCGACATAAGTATCGACCGACAGGGGATGTTTCAGCGCTGTCAGATTGGCCAGCCGCAGGGTCGGCATCCGGCCTTCGGGTCCACCACCACGATGCCAGCCTGCCGCGAAAGCGCCAAGGTCACTGTCGGAAAAGGACAGCACCACCAGATCCGCCGGGCTCTGGCCCAGATCGGTCGGGGTCTCCGTTTCCTCTAACCCATGGCTTTCGCGGAAGACGACGTGCATGGTTTACTCGGCAGCCTCGGTCACACCCACGAGGATTTCGCGGATTTCAGCCACTTTGATGTCGTCATGCTCGGCGATGACCACCAGACGCGAGCGACGCTCTTCACCTGGCTCCCACGGGCGGTCGTACTGATGACGCACACGGGCCCCGACTGCCTGCACCAAAAGGCGCATGGGTTTGCCGGTAACAGCGGCATAGCCTTTGACCCGCAGGATGTTCAGTTCATTCGCCAGACGTTCGATATTGGCGACCAGCTGGGCCGGATCGGTCTGTTCCGGCAGCTCGACAATGATGCTTTCGAAATCATCATGCTCGTGATCGTGATGGCCATCGTGATGGCTGGGACGCGCCTCCATGTCATCTTCTGCAGCGGCCTCAAGCCCCAGCACAATACGTACATCCACAGCGCCTTCGGCCACTTCGACCACGGGCAGAGGGCGCGGGGCTTCAGCTGCGATGATTTCCTTGGCCTTGGCGATACCCTCGGGGCCAGCGAGATCAGGCTTGGTCAGCAGAATGATGTCGGCGCAGGAGATCTGGTCCTCGAACACCTCGGATAGCGGCGTTTCGTGATCAATCGAGTCATCGGCCAGGCGCTGGGCATCCACCGCAGCGACATTCGGGGCGAAGCGACCTGCGGCCACAGCTTCGGCATCGGCCAGAGCAATTACGCCATCCACGGTGATTTTCGAGCGAATATCGGGCCAGTCGAACGCTTTCAGCAGCGGCTTGGGCAGGGCCAAGCCAGAGGTTTCGATCAGAATGTGATCGGGGCGCGGCTCTAGCGCCATCAGCGCCTCGATGGTCGGGATGAAATCATCTGCCACGGTGCAGCAGATGCATCCATTGGCCAATTCCATAATGTTTTCCGCCGGGCAATCGGGGATCGCGCAGGATTTGAGGATATCGCCATCGACGCCAACATCTCCAAACTCGTTGACCACAATGGCCAGGCGCTTGCCCTGCGGGTTCTGCATCAGATGACGCACCAGCGTGGTCTTTCCCGAGCCCAGAAAGCCGGTGATCACAGTGACGGGCAGTTTTTCGAGATTGCTCATATCTAAGCTCCAATCGGGGGAATGCGGGCCGCACAGTTTTTGCGGAAATGTTCAGGACGTTCGCGCCATTTAACGAGGCCATCTTGGGTCGCGAGATATTTGGTCGCGCCTTCAACAATGGTCTCGACATGATCGGTTTCATCGAGATGCTCATAGACAAAGGTCCAACGTTTGGGTCCGCCACGCAGCACAATCGAGCAGCCCTGATCGCAATTTGAAAGGCATTCTACTGCCTTCAAAGTGACGCCATCAGGAAGTTCTGCCTGCTCCAACGCCTTGTGCAGCAACGCCCCAGGACGATCTGCATCATTCTCGACGGGCAGGCCGCGGCGGCAGGTCGTGCACACCAGCAGTTCAACAGGTGTGGTCTCGGTCATGTCTCTCATCCCCCCAAATCCTCTTCGCGGGGGACGGGGTTTCATGCGGGCCACGTATTGCGACATGGGCCCGACACCGGATCACCCCGTCCGGTTTCAACTTCGGATGTTGGCAGGTCTCCCGGCTTGCGGATGTCAGAGGCTGGCCTCTGGCAGATGTCCCGCCTTCCCGGCCTGTCTGGCCAGTGGCTTTGGGCACCCTCTCCGGTCACGGTCGCGGGGGCGGCTGCGTTTGACGGATGACCGCTGACGCATTCCCTTTTCATCTGCATGTGCAGACACCAACGGATGGGACATGCGGCACGGGCAGGGGGCTTGTCAAGCGCGGCAGACGCACGGAAATCATCGAGAATGGAAAAGCGACCTGCCAATGCCTGTCAGCGGCATGTTTGGTCAGCCATATGCAAAATGACCGCAGGCGAATTTGGGCTTTGCACCTCGAAGATATCCAGACGAAAGGATTCGCGGGCCCGTTACTTCAAAGGGCATATCGCGTGGAATCGATAGAGCGGTCAAATTTACCGGCCGAGCCAGTGAGTTCATCGCCTTCTGATCAATCCGGTGTCAAGCTTCACTCAGCAGAGCACTGCCGTGGCGAGACGGCGTGTCGCAGGCTCGAAAAGCCGAATGCGAAGCAACTGTTTGAAAGTATTGGAGGCGAGTACCTGTTTTGAAATCGAACTGGTGCAGAAAAATTCTCGTTTCATATCAATATTTAAGGGTGATCTTCCGACCTGATGCCATTCAAAATGTTGCGGGATTTGTTGCGGTTTTTTTCACTCAGAGGGAATGTCTGGGAGGGTTAACTCGCCAACCTCCTCAAGCAAAACCTTTCGGCAGTTCTTTGCAAAAACACTGTCTTCATTTTCAGCTAGGTACTTTGCAGCTTTGAATAGCTCCAACGTGCTCATCAGCGCTGTACCGTTTTGTTTCGCAGCAGCTATGCATTTCGTCGTAAACTGTTCAGTTCTTTCATCAGGGGTAGTTAGTCTAAAACTGTTGCCAAATAGGACGCCTTTTGCTGGGTGTTCGATTTCATCGCGCTCCAAGTCTTCGAGAATGTTCATTTGAAGTTGACGCAGTTTGCCAACGTTTATGGCTTTGTTGTCTTTTCCTTCTGCCTCACCCAGGAGCCTTCCCTCCGGAGCTTCGAAAACAACGTCAAACTCAGAGCCATTTTCATTGTAGTTTGAGGTCGAAAATCCCAAGTGCCCAAGAGCTAGGTGTATAGCTTCTTCCAAAGCGCGACCATTCTCAAAAAGTAGGTCACGAAGCTTGGACTGTCCTAGAAGATCAGCTTCCAGTTTGTCTCTTTTTTCTGCGAGTGAACTAATCTCATCGCTTATCTGCTTGATCTCTTCATTTAAGATCATTTCTTTTTTCAAAAGAAATGATTGATCAGCCGCCCAGTCTGGAGCCGGTGTTTTCGTTGATTTTTGCCGCGCGTTTTTGTGAATCCAAATAAGTTGTTGACCTATCCTCTTACCAAGTTTCTTTCCTTCGTCAGTCCAGATGAGGCGACCATAGTCGTCTTCTTCGGCTAACCCGTAGTCGTCCATGTCAAGGTAAGGTAGAATGAAAGCAACTCCGTCACTTCCGGATTGACCGAAAGCTCGACCGACGGACTTCTCTCCGGTCTCAGTTTTGATGCAAGTAGTACCAAGTGGGCTTTCAGAAATCACACGAAACGAACTGTAGTCTTCTGCCAGAGCCCAGTACTGCTCAAAAAGCTCTTTGAAGTCAGGCACAACGCTCATCTTTTCGCCAGACGCCCCTGTGGGTTCTATGTCGAATGGAAGACACTCATAGTTACTGATCGGTTCGACCAGGGTTGTGGCCTGACGGTTCTTTCCGGTGCCAGAGTACGTTTTTTCTCCAGTCGCCGCATAGACTGTTTCAATTGCGCACAGGAAAATAAACACCGTTTTTCCGTGGTTTACGGCGTCGTCAAGTTCCCGTTTCCAGTGCTCAATTGCGTCTCGCAGACGAAAGGACTGATCTTCGTCAAAACTGTATTTTCCCAGATAGGTTTCAGACGAATAGTCTTGGGCATCGAATATGGGGGAAAAGATAATAAGGTCAAAGTCGAGCAGTGATGAGTCCGAATAAAAATGCAAGTTGGTGACATCATCTGATGGTAAATCAAATCCTACAGAAGCCATTCTCACTTGTGGCAAGCCTAAAATCCCTTTCTGAACAAACTGGGAACACGCTATGCTTTAAGTTGCGCGTGTTCAAGGCGACAATCGCATTCTTGACGGTCTGTTTTTGGGGGCAGAACAAGCAATGTTGCGGGATTTGGTGCGGGAAAGTTCGAATCCCAAGTTTGAGCGCCAAAATTATCGTTAAATATCAATAACTTACGCACGATTATTGGAGGCGAGTACCGGAATCGAACCGGTGTACACGGATTTGCAATCCGCTGCGTCACCACTCCGCCAACTCGCCTTTTCAAGTAATATCAAATACTTGCCGTGGTGTGACAGGCGTTTTAGCAGCTTTAATCCGGGGCGTCCAGTGGGTTCGGTCTAAATTTGAGGAACTGAAAATTGGTTCACCCAATCGGATCACTCTAAAATCTTCACGACAGACGAAAGTTTCCACTTGCGGGCCGTTGCTGGTTTGCCCGGGATGTGGCACAAGCCAAGCAACCTTGGGAAATGAATGAGCGATCCAATGACAGATTTCGCAGCCCGCCGCCGCACCATGGTCGATACGCAGGTCCGGCCTTCGGACGTTACCAAGTTCCCGATCATTGATGCCATGCTGTCCGTCAAGCGCGAGAATTTTGTGCCAGACGCGCAACGCGAAGCCGCCTATGTCGAGAGTTTGATAGAACTTGAGGCTGGACGCTGCATTCTGGAACCGAGAACACTGGCCAAGATGCTGGATGTGCTGAACATTACCAATGATGAGGTTGTTCTGGATATTGCTCCGGCGCTGGGATATTCGACGGCTGTTGCAGCCCATATGGCGCAGTTGGTCGTAGCAGTGGAAGCGGATGAAGCGCTAGCTGCCGAAGCGCAAACGCTGCTGATGGAGGCTGACGCGGATAATGTGGTCGTTCACGTGGGGCCGCTGGATGAGGGCGCTGCCGAGCATGGGCCTTATGACGTGGTCATGATCCAGGGCGGTGTAGAAGAGGTTCCGTCTGCATTGATTGACCAGCTTAAGGATCATGGGCGTATCGCCTGCCTGTTCATGGAAGGTGATCTTGGGACCGTCCGTATAGGCCACAAATCAGGCGATCGCGTTACCTGGCGCCAGGCATTCAACGCCAGTGCACCTGTTCTGAAGGCTTTCTCGGCCGAGAGTGCATTTTCGCTATAGTCGGCGGGCAGATTTATCTGCTGCCTTGATTAGTTCAACACAAAGACGCAAACTGCCCTGAGGGCTGCGTTATTTTGATTTGAGAGGATTTCGCCATGCGTTTTGCAGCAGGAGGCAAGCTGGTCAGGACTCTGGCAGTGACTGCGGGTATTGCTCTGGGCACGTTGCCCGGTAAGGCGGTTTGGGCCGATAACCTGACTGATGCGTTCATCGGAGCTTATAATACCAGCGGTTTGCTGGAACAGAACCGGGCGCTGCTGCGGGCTGCGGACGAGGATGTGGCGATCGCGCTGTCGGCTTTGCGCCCTATTATCAACTGGACCGTCGCGGTTAGCCAAGACTATACGCGCAGCAGAAACAGTGGTGTTACGAACAGTGTTGATCCTTCGAACTTCTTCTCGGGCCTGACGCTGAGCCAGCTTTTATACGATGGCGGAGCCTCGATTCTGGGCAAGCAATCAGCGCAGGAAACGGTGCTGTCGACCCGGCAGGCGCTGATCGATATCGAACAGCAGGTCCTGTTCCGCGCGGCGACCGCTTACCTGAGTGTTCTGCTGCAGGAAGAGACTGTATCGATTCGTCAAAACAACGTTGAACTGTCCGCAGAAGAGCTTCGCGCCTCGCAGGATCGTTTCGAAGTTGGGGAAGTTACCCGCACAGACGTCGCATTGTCTCAGGCTCAGCTTGCAAGCTCGCAGGCCGATCTGGCGAATGCGCGCGGCGATCTGAGCACTGCTCAGGCGGAATATGTGAACGCAGTTGGCAAACTGCCGGGCCGTACTGCTGGTCAGCCCAGCCTGCCAAACTTGCCCCGGTCCCAGAGCGAGGCCGTCAGCCTGGCCCAACGCAATCACCCATCCATTCTGTCCGCCCAGCATCAGGTGCGCGCCCTTGATCTGGTCGTGCAGCAGCAGCGCGCGGGCCTGGGTCCGAATGTCAGCCTGAACGCTGATGCGGGCGTCACCGAGAGCTATGATGACGACGATTATGTGAATGATGCGAGTATCTCGCTGAACTTCAGCCAGCCGATCTATGCGGGTGGTCGACTCGCGGCAAGCGTGCGCCGCGCAATGGCCTCGCGGGATGGGTCACGTGCCAATCTGCTGAATGTGCAAAAGAACATTACGCAGGGTGTGTCTGATGCCTATGTCCGGTTTCAAACTGCAAGCGCAAGCCTGAGGGCCTCTTCGGAACGTGTGCGCGCCTCGGAAGTTGCGTTTGATGGTATCCGCGAAGAGGCAACTTTGGGTGCGCGGACCACTCTGGACGTGCTGGCTGCTCAGCAGGATTTGCTGGACGCGCAGCTTGCCGAAATTGCTTCCAGAACCGAGCGATCTCTGGCGGCTTATCAGTTGCTGCAGGCCCAAGGTTTGCTCACGGCCGAGCGTTTGGGTCTGGCGGTTCAGATTTACGATCCGACCCTTTACTACAACCTGGTGAAGAAGGCTCCAGCGCAGGTCAGCAAGCAGAGCAAAGATCTGGATCGGGTCCTGAAAGCACTGCGTCGGGATTAAACACCCAATACTGCCTGTTGTGAGGTCTGCATTGTTTGGCTACACTCGGACCTGAGGTTAGAGCGGTAGAAAACAATGACAGACAATGTCGTGAACTCCGGGATCGAAGACGTACTGTCATCGGTCAAGCGGCTGGTCAGCGAAGAAGGTCGAAAAGTTCCCGATCTGGTGCGTTCCAAGTCAGAGCGAAAGCCAGGGCGGCTTGTTCTGACTGATGCGCTCAGGGTCGGCGAGCAAACAGGTGTCGAGACGCAGCCTTTAAAGCTGGACGCTGAGTACAGCGCTGAAAAATCGGTGAAACCGATGCTTCTGCGCGCCTGCGATGTTGTTGCGGGTGATGAAGCGGAGTCGGCTACAGAATATTCACCTGATCCAGTTGCGGAAGAGGGCATAGCCAAAAGTCTAAGTGCCAAAATTGAGGCGCTGGAAGCCGCGATCGCCCGGACCGAAGATCAGTGGGAGCCGGACGGTGACAGCGTAGATGCCTATTCCGGAACGCCAAATCAACCGTTGGAATGGCAACCCCAAGACGAAGCCCCAGATGCAGAGACAGAGACTGTTGAAAAGGCAGTGTTTGTACGGGACCCAGAGGTATCGGCTGCCGCGGATACAACAGGTTCAGAAGCAGATGCTGCCATGTCCCGGCTTGATGAAGATGGCTTGCGCTCTTTGATTGCGCAGGTTGTTCGTGAAGAACTGCAGGGCGTACTGGGTGAACGCATTACGCGGAACGTTCGAAAAATGGTTCGCCGCGAGATCTACCGTGCGTTGGCCGAGCAAAAAGCCGAGTGAGAGTCAGCCTTTAATCGGCGTTTCAGCCAGTTCCAGCAAGCGATCCAGATCCATATGTCGTTCCAGATGGTCGGCCAGACGATCAAGCGTATCTTCGACACCGTCCTCATAGTGCAGGGTGGAAGAGACTCCCAAAAGCTGTAGGTAATCGGTCCGAAATTGATCGGATGAGAATATACCGTGTAGGTAGCTTCCACGTATCCGGCCAGTCCGATCGGCTGCGCCCTCCGGGCGGCCCTCGACCTCCAGCCAGGCGCGGGTGCAATCATTGCCTTCGGTGCGGCCCATATGGATCTCATATCCGGTTAGCGGTTGGTGCCCCGGCAGGGCGCGTGCAGTCCGCAGGGTCACCTTTTTCTCGCCGACCATAACGGTATCCACATCCAACAGCCCCAATCCATCGACTGTACCTGGCCGCCCGTCCACACCATCGGGATCAGCAATGGTGTTACCTAGCATTTGGTAGCCACCGCATAATCCCAACACGTGACCGCCACGTCGCACATGGGCATAAAGGTCGATATCCCAGCCCTGCGCACGAAAGTAAGCCAAATCGCCAATGGTTGATTTGCTTCCGGGAAGCAGGACCAAATCCGCATCGCCGGGCAGCGCGCGGCCAGCGGGCACGATCTCGACCGTGATGCCGGGTTCTGCCGATAGCGGATCAAGATCATCAAAATTGGCCATCCGTTCCAACTGAGGTACTGCAACCTTGCAGGAACCGCCACTGTGGGACCGGATGTCCATCATATCTTCGGCTGGCAGTTTCCATGCATCGTCGAACCAGGGCACAACACCGATACAGGCCCAGCCTGTTCGAGCGGCGATGTCATCGCGACCTTCGTCGAATAGGGATACATCGCCCTTAAAGCGATTGATGGCAAAGCCTCGGATCATTGCCAGATCGCCAGCATCCAGCACGGCCTGAGTCCCGACGATCTGAGCAATTACCCCACCTCGGTGAATATCGCCGACAAGTACGACCGGAACACCCGCGGCGCAGGCGAAGCCCATATTGGCAATATCACTCTGACGCAGGTTGGTCTCGGCCGGGCTTCCGGCCCCTTCAACCAACACCAGATCAGCGTCGGTGCAGAGCCGGTCAAAACTCTGGCGCGCGGCTGTCATCAGCTTGGATTTATCCTTGCGGTAATCGCCAGCCTGCATCGTTCCGGCGCGTTTGCCCTGAATGATGATCTGCGCGCCTGTATCTGTTTCAGGCTTCAAAAGGATCGGGTTCATATCCGTATGTGTGGCGCGTCGTGCCGCCAACGCCTGTAGGGCTTGCGCGCGCCCGATCTCGCCACCATTTTCGGTTACTGCGGCGTTATTCGACATGTTCTGCGGTTTGAACGGGGCAACCCGTAGGCCTCGGCGCGTATAGGCGCGTGCCAATCCGGCCACTAGAACCGATTTTCCAACATTGCTGCCTGTGCCCTGAATCATGATGGCGCGAACCATGCCGAGTCTCCTGTAAGCTAACGCGCAGATGACCTGATTTAACGGTGAAGGGAAAGCCCCGGATGACGTGGCATTGTCATCATTTTTCAGTCATCGGGTGAGGGCGCAGTTTCGCACCGGAATTCATATTCGGGGTCTATGCAACAAAAAAACACGCCTCCATCAATAGGAGGCGCGTTTTTTCAAACAGACTCGTGTCTGTGATCAGGCGGCTTCGGCCTGTTGGGCGGCGTTGCGGCGCTCGCTTTCTTCGCGCGAAAGAGCGACCGAAGTACGCACACCGCGACCAACGAAATCCATCAATCCGCTGACAACCCGTTCATTTGGGTCGATACCCGCGCAAGACAGCACTTCGCGCCCATCGCGCGAGCGTGCCCAGCGGGCGATCTGTTCTGGGCCATTGCCATACTTTTTGTCGTCGGCAATAGCATCATCCAGCGCAGCCAAAACGACAGCTGCGAAAAGTTTACGAGCACGGTTGCCTTGCTCATTGTTAAAGGCGGTGCCGTCAACGAAATCTCTCATCTCGTCTTCCTTGTTGTTCTTGCTCTTGCATTTTCGGCGTGACGGTTCTTATGACCTATTAAGTGCGATTCGGATACACCTAATGTGCATAGTTGCGTTGCGTCACGCGCATAGCTTGCTGCGGCTGCAGCACAAGGTGTCGTTGTCTTGTCAGGTGCGGCCACGCCAGATATAGGGTGCGCGACTGACGCATCAACCGTTTGTGAAGGATTTAAGTCATGCCCAAGATAAATGGGAACGAAATTCGCCCCGGCAATGTGCTTGAGCATAACGATGGGCTATGGGCCGCTGTCAAAGTTGATCATGTAAAGCCCGGTAAAGGCGGGGCTTTTGCACAGGTCGAACTGCGCAATCTGCGCAATGGTTCCAAACTGAACGAACGTTTCCGCTCAGCTGACAAGGTCGAGCGGGTTCGCCTGGAACAGAAAGACCAGCAGTTTCTATACGAATCCGACGGCATGTTGGTGTTCATGGATTCCGAGACCTATGAGCAGATCGAACTGTCCGCTGATCTGTTGGGTGATCGCCGCCCGTTTCTGCAGGACGGCATGACTATCGTCGTAGAATTTTACGAAAGTGAGGCACTGAACGCCAAACTGCCACAGAAAGTGACGTGCAAGATCGTCGAGACCGAGCCTGTGGTCAAAGGTCAGACCGCTGCGAACTCGTTCAAACCGGCCGTTCTGGACAATGGTGTAAAAGTCATGGTGCCACCGTTTGTGGGCCAAGATGAAATGATCGTGGTGAATACTGAAACCATGGACTATTCGGAACGCGCGTAACTGCACTTCTGCTTTAAGACACCGAGAACCGCGACAGCCCGCGCTGCGCGGTTCTTTCTATTTTTAGTCTTTGACGCGTCGGTATTTTTCGGGGTTCGGGCCAAATAGTTCGAGCATCAGTTCGAATTTGATCCGGTTTGCGCTGACCTGGCGATAATAGGCGATCAGAAAGGCCGTGGGGCCTTGAATACGGCTGAGCCCACTGGTGGCGGCAACAACTGTGCCGACATCGGTTCTGCCCTGAAGGACAAGCCAGCCACCCAGCATCAGAACCCCAACCGTCCCGGCGCCGTTGATCACGCTTAGAAGGAATTTGGCCGAGAGCTTCCAGATGAACATCTTTCGGCGAGTTTCGTAGATTTTGTCGAATTCCGCTTCGATCTCGTGCGCGGCCGCGTCAATCTTTTCTGCTGTCAAACTGTCGGTGGCGCGGCGCAGGATACGAACGCGTTCGGCGACAAAGACGTTCACTTTGCGTTGCGAAACCAGAACGATGATGATCTGCGGCGCGACCATCGAAAAAGCGATCAAACCCAGTCCCGGCTGTGTAGACGAGATATAGCCAATCACGCTGATCAGAGTGCCGATTTGGACCACCGGGTCGGAAAAGGCACCGCCTGCGAATTTACCCAGCTCTTCTGCTTCGGCAGAAATGGCGGTAGTCATGGTCCCCTTGCGCATGGTCTCGCCGGTTTCATCCAGATCGGCGGACCGGACCAGCAGCCTTTGCCGGATCAGACGGATCATATCCTCGCCCAGTGTTCCCGCCCGATAGCCGAGCAGCCATTTCAGCCCCAGGCTCAGCAAGATAACCACCATCATGCCCGCACCAAGCAGGATCATCCGGTCCACGGATACATCGTCCGAGGTCAGGTGGTTGATGATATCGCGCTGAAACTCCAGCGGGACCGCTGCCAGAGCGGCAACCGCAATAGACAGGATGATAAGGATGATCTGCCGGGCGGAACTGGCACGCCAAATTGCTTTATACAGACGAAACATTAACTCACCCGGATCACTGAACCAAACCTAGTTTGGCAGCCTGTGCTGGGCGGATCAAATGGTTCCGGGGCTGGCGGGGCCATGGCCAGGCTGTATTCGAGAAATTTCATTCCGTCAGGCGCACGGTCGC
Source organism: Ruegeria sp. CDSA077 (assembly GCF_059612265.1). NCBI lineage: Bacteria > Pseudomonadati > Pseudomonadota > Alphaproteobacteria > Rhodobacterales > Roseobacteraceae > Ruegeria > Ruegeria sp. CDSA077. The sequence continues at coordinate 1,355,318 of NZ_JBXWQG010000001.1, read as the reverse complement.
GTCGCCCGCCTGCATATCGCCCTTGGCCCTGTCGAGCCTGAGATATGCGATCCCCTGGCCATCCGCTTGGGTAAACAGGCGCCCCACGGATTTCCCGTCAGCAGTTATTTCGGTTCCGACAGGCGTGGTGCCCGCGACATGTACCGTGCGCAGCCCTTTACGCAGCTCGGTCTTGTGTTTCATGCGCGCGGTCACTTCCTGACCGACATAACACCCTTTTTTGAAATCAACACCGTTCAGCAACTCGAACCCTGATTCCAGAATATAACTGTCTTCGGTCAACTCGATTCCGGTTTCGGGAATGCAATGGAGCACGCGGATCGCGTTCCAATCGGTTCCGTCCTCGCCTTCCTCATCTTCGGTATATGCGCGCCAGCCCATATCTGAATGGCGCGGATCGGGCAGGGCCCCATCGGGTGCCAGGCCAGTGCCGCGTTGCAGATTCAGGCCGCTGGCTTCGATCGTTAGGTCGGCGCGCAGCTTGTACATGCTCAGACGTTTGATCAACCCGTCGGCAATAACCTCGGCGACGTCCAGCAAGATATCGTCGCCCTCGCGTTTCAGAAAGAAATCGGCCAGATACTTGCCTTGTGGGGTCAGCAGCGCCGTATAGACCAGACCCCGATCAAGCCCGGCAATGTCATTGGTCACCAGCCCCTGCAAGAAGCTGTCAACGTCGGCACCGGTTAGGCGCAGAATGCGGCGATTGGGCATGGCAGAGTCCTCGTCTTTTCCATGGTGCTCGTGATATATGAGAAGTCGCTCATAAGACCAGAGGATATCCGACGTGCCGGCACCGATCAGTATTGTAATTCCAACCCTGAACGCGGCCGAAACCTTGCCTGCTACACTTGGAGCGCTGATGGAGGGGCTGCGCGCAGGGTTGATCCACGAATTGATTGTGTCGGACGCAGGCTCTACCGACAAAACCCATGAAATCGCCGAGAATGCCGGGGCCAGGTTCGTGACCGGAGAAGCCTCGCGCGGGGGGCAGCTGCGCCGTGGTTGTGCAGCCGCCAAAGCCGATTGGCTGTTGGTACTTCATGCGGATACGGTTTTGCAGGACGGGTGGAGCAATGTTGTGCGGGATCATCTGCCCTCGGGGCGACCTGCGGCGTTCAGACTGGCCTTTGTGGCCGCGGGGTTTGCGCCATCCTGGGTTGCCGGATGGGCCAATCTTCGTAGCCGGATCTTTGGGTTGCCCTATGGTGACCAGGGCTTGCTAGTCCGGCGTTCTGAATATCAAGATGCAGGCGGTTTCCCGGAACAGCCGTTGATGGAGGACGTGGCGCTTGCCAAAAAGTTGCGCCGCATCACGCTGTTGTCCGCCCGCGCCTTTACGAGCGCGGACCGGTATGAACGGGCGGGGTGGTTGCGTCGTGGTGGTCGGAATCTGTGGACTCTGATCCGCTATCTTCTGGGCGCTGATCCCGAGCGGTTGGCGCGGGCGTACCGGCAGTAAGCGTCGTTCTGAGTTCGACAATGGATTTGCCCAGCCGGAACGGGGCGGCGAAACTGACAAGGCACAGCGCAATGATCTGAAGCACCAGAATATGCCCGTTTTCCCGCAAATACTCCCATTCATCCTTAAGCTTGCCGACCTGAGTGACAAGGTCATCGTAACTTTGGGCCAAGATCAAATAGTCGCCTGCGATTGCGGGAACTTTCCTGCGCAGATTGTCGATAGCTTCCTGTGTCGGGTCATCCAGCGTTGTGAACACCAGAAACTGGTCGACGTCGAATGAGTGCACCTTCGATGTCATCGCGCGCATGTCATCGCGCTCTTCCCGGGCCTGCCGTCCAAACAGGAATTGTAACCCCCTCAGAGGAGCGACTTCGTTTGTTACGGCAATAAACAAGGGCAGGTCAGCGTTGCTTGCGGTGGAGGCTGAAAGGAACTCAACTTTTTCGCACAGCGCTCCGATATCCTTGTCATAGGCCGGGTCGCAGAACCGCAAACGAAACCGCGCGGCGTCGCGGTCAAAGGCAAGCGTTGCGGCATAGGCAACGTCAATCTGCCGGTCCAGACGGGAACTGTCCGCTGTATAAAGCCCGGCCATCACCGCAACCAATGCGCCGACCCCGCCCAGAACCACCCAGACCAGATCAGCCAGTTTCCATGCGCGATGCCCGGCTGGTTTGCGAAACAGGAACGCTGTGCCGACTGTGCCGATCAGAAAAAACAGAATCAGCAGCGGCAACTGGTTTTCGGTAATAAATGTCATGGAAACAAAGTGACCAACCGCCGGTCAAGTGGCAACACTCCTCACGGGCAGTTGTAGTTTTGGAACAATCCGAGGCTAAGAGCCCGAACTTTGACCGAATTTCCGAAACAGCTTGGTGCGATCAAAGGCCTGTTCCAGTTCGACCGTGCGATCTTTGACCGAATCCCAAAGCCGTTCCTGAACTTCGGCTATGGCGCATTCCATCAGGGTCAGTATCGCAGCCATCGAATCCCAGGCAGAAGGCACCGAGATGCGCGCCGCGAATGTGTGTTTGGCCAGCCGGTGGATTGGCGAGCGCCACTGATCGGTCAACAGCACGATTTCGGCCCCGCGCTCGTGGCAGAGCTGACCAATCAGCAGGCTCGCGTTCTCATAGCGCCGGACATCCAGCGCGATCAGCACATCCCCTTGACGCACGTCCAACAGATCATGGGTCCAGGATGCGGCGACCGGCAACAGGCGGACATCCGGTCGGATCATTTGCAGGTGCAGATACAGGTATTGCGCCAGTGTTCCGGTAATGCGGCCACCGGTGATGAAAATACGCCGATTCTGATCGCTCAGCAGGCTGCAGAAGCTATCGAATTCGTTGGGGTCGATCTCGTCGATTGTGCGCTTCTGGTTGGCCAGAGAACGCTGGGAATAGCGGTTGAGGATATGTTCTTCGGGCAGGTCATTCTGCCAGACATCACGTTTGGCTACTGGCCCCGAGATCATTTCTTTGACCTCACCACGCAGCGCGGCCTGAAATTGAGGATATCCGTCAAAACCGGTCTTTTGCAGCATCCGTGCAACCGTAGTGGTCGAGACTGAGGCGGTACTGGCCAATTCGGTGATACCGCCCAGCCCGGCCATCGGGTAATCATCCAGCAGAACGCTGACCAGTTGCCGTTCAGACGGGGTCATCTTGTCCCGATGGGCCAGAAGCCTGTCTGTCACCCGCACTGGCGTGTCCTCCTATTATGCGACCAGACCATAATGTGAATAATTTTTCAGCAAGATCAAGCTTGGAAAAATTTATACAGAAAAAATATTGACAGGATGATGCGGTCTGTGGAAATTTTTCCACAATGTCTCATTTTGGAATCGCAGGACGGTAGATTGGACTTCGGCAAAGTTGTTCATACGGATTTGGCGGGCAATGCGCCTGTGGTCGTGCTGGTGTGCGAACATGCGTCTAATCGTATCCCGGCTTTTCTGGGTGATATGGGGCTAAGCGCTGAAGCACGCGAAAGTCATATTGCCTGGGATCCAGGCGCACTGGCCGTGGCGCAGGCTATGGCCAAACGCATGTCAGCACCTTTGGTCCATGGCGGGGTGTCTCGGCTGGTCTATGACTGCAATCGCCCGCCCGAGGCGGCGGGTGCAATGCCGATCCGCAGCGAGGATTACGAAATCCCGGCGAACATCAACATGTCGCCCGAGCAGCGAGTGGCCAGAATCGAAAACGTGTATCAGCCGTTTTGCGCCGCTCTGTCGGATTTGATCGATCAACACAGCGCTTCACTTAGGCTGATGGTGACAATCCACAGTTTCACGCCGATCTATCTGGGGCAGAAACGACAGGTCGAACTGGGTATTCTGCACGGAGTGGACAACCAGTTTGCCACAGCGATGATGGCTGACGAAGCTATCGGCAGCCCCTTTATCATCAGGCTGAATGAGCCTTATTCTGCGGCGGATGGAGTAGCTCATACACTGGATACCCAGGCGCTGCCCCACCGCTTGCTGAACGTGATGATCGAGATCCGCAATGACTTGATCCGCACGCCTAAGCAGCGGGCAGAGATGGCCGATTGCCTGGTGCCCTGGATTGCGCGTGTTCTGTCCGGTTTTCAGGAAGGGGCGTCAGCGTGATCAAAGCGATGAGCGCATATGTCCGTATCGTGGATGCGATCAACTATCGGATCGGGCGGGTCATGATGTGGGGCCTGTTTGTCATGATGGGCATCCTGCTGTGGTCTTCGATATCAAAGACCTTCTTCCTACCGTCGCTCTGGACACTTGAAATGGCACAGTTTGCGATGGTGACCTATTACATCATGGGTGGGCCATATTCGATTCAGCTGGGTTCGAATGTGCGCATGGACCTGTTTTACCACAACTGGAGCCCCCAACGAAAAGCGTGGTTCGATGCGTTCACCGTGCTTTTGCTGATCCTCTATTTGGGTGTGCTGTTCTACGGTGGGCTTGGGTCGACGGCGTATAGCCTTGGTTATTGGGGCGACGAACCCGTTTCCTACTTCACCGGACTGCTGACCGGCAGTGAAGAGATCGGTCGGCTTGAACGTTCCTCGACCGCGTGGCGGCCGTATATCTGGCCGGTCAAATCCATCATGGTTTTCGGCTTCTTCCTGATGTTGCTGCAGGCAGTCTCGGAATTTTTCAAAGACATTGCGCGGATCAACGGGCAGGAAATCGGGGTACAGCGGGCATGAGCCAGGAATATATCGCCATCTTCATGTTCGCGTTGATGATGCTGATGCTGTTCACCGGTCAGCGCGTTTTTGGTGCGATCGGTGCGGTTGCGACGATCGCGGCGCTTTCATTGTGGGGAACCGGAGGGCAGGACATCACGTTTTCAGCCGCGATGAAGCTGATGAAGTGGTATCCGCTGCTGACCCTGCCAATGTTCATTTTCATGGGCTATGTGCTCAGCGAAAGCAGGCTGGCGGATGACCTGTATCGCATGTTCCATGTCTGGATGGGGCCGGTGAACGGCGGGCTTGCCATCGGGACGATTGGTTTGATGGTCTTGGTTTCTGCCATGAATGGCCTCAGCGTGGCCGGGATGGCCATTGGAGCTACGATTGCTTTGCCTGAACTGTTGAGACGCGGGTACGACAAAACCATGGTGACCGGCGTCATTCAGGCCGGGTCCAGTCTGGGTATTCTTGTACCACCTTCGGTGGTTCTGGTGCTGTATGCGATGATCGCCCGTCAACCTGTGGGACAGTTATGGCTGGCGGGGATCGTGCCCGGGCTGATGATGGCTGGTATGTTCATCCTTTACATCTGGATCCGCTGCCGCATTCAGCCCGAGCTCGGCCCAGCGATGAAAGACGCGCATGAGGTCCCGCGGGCCGAGAAGATCCGGTTGCTGGCCGCTGGAGCGCTGCCGCTGATAATCTTTGCGTCGATGATGGTCCCATTCGTGAACGGATGGACGTCACTGGTTGAAAGCTCGGCCATCGGGGCGCTGGCGGCGCTGGTAGTATCAATCGCCAAACGCCGGATGACCTGGGCGATTTTCGAATCCTGCACCAAGCATACGCTGGCGATATCCTGTATGTTCATGTGGATCATCCTGGCTGCGCTGGGCTTTGGCGCGGTTTTCGACGGGCTTGGTGCGGTGAAGGCAATCGACAACTTGTTCACCGACCAGTTGGGCCTGTCACCCTGGATGATCCTGATCTTGATGCAGCTCAGCTTTATTGTCATGGGCACGTTTCTGGACGACACCGCGATGCTGGTCATTGTCGCCCCGCTTTATGTACCGCTGGTTGGTGCGCTGGGCTTTGACTTGATTTGGTACGGGGTTCTGTACACGATCACCACACAGATCGCCTATATGACACCGCCTTTCGGCTATAACCTATTTCTGATGCGCGCGATGGCCCCACCAGAAATCACGCTGAGGGATATCTATGGCTCGATCTTTCCGTTCGTCGCCGTGATGGTTCTGGCGCTTACGATTATCATGATCTTCCCGGAACTGGCTCTTTGGCTGCCCGGCTATGTCTATGGAAATTAACAAGAATGCCTTTCGAAGAGGCACGAAGCACTTCAACAGAGAGGAAATTGACATGACGACAAGACGTAAGTTTCTGAAAACCGCCGGGGTAGGGGTCGCAGCCGCACCTCTGGCCGCACCGGCGCTGGCTCAAAGCACGATCACGTGGCGCATGCAGACCTATGCCGGTCCTGCGCTGGCTGCGCATGTGATCGACCCGGCAATCGAGATGTTCAACAAGATCGCCGGTGACCGGATGCAGATCGAGCTGTTCTATGCTGACCAGCTTGTTCCGACAGGCGAACTGTTCCGTGCCATGCAGAAAGGCACCATTGATGCGGTACAGTCCGATGATGACTCGATGGCGTCGCCCACCGATGTCACAGTGTTCGGCGGCTATTTCCCGTTTGCCTCGCGCTATTCCCTGGATGTACCGGTTCTGTTCAATCAGTACGGTCTGAACGAAATCTGGGACGAAGAATACTCGAAAGTCGGGGTCAAGCACATCTCGGCTGGCGCATGGGACCCGTGCCATTTCGCCACCAAGGATCCAATCAACAGCCTGGCGGACCTGCAAGGCAAGCGTGTCTTCACTTTCCCTACAGCGGGTCGCTTCCTCAGCCAGTTCGGTGTGGTACCAGTTACACTGCCATGGGAAGATATCGAGGTCGCCGTACAGACCGGCGAGTTGGACGGCATCGCATGGTCGGGCATCACCGAGGATTACACTGTCGGCTGGGCGGACGTGACCAACTACTTCCTGACCAACAACATCTCAGGCGCCTGGGCCGGGTCTTTCTTTGCCAACATGGATCGCTGGAACGAGTTGCCGGAAGATCTGCAAACGCTGTTCCGTGTTTGCTGTGACCAGTCGCATTACTACCGCCAGTGGTGGTACTGGGGCGGCGAGGCCAGCTTGCGGGTCAATGGAGACAAGATGCAGCTTACCACGATCCCGGATGAGGAATGGGCACAGGTCGAAGGCGCGGCAATCGCATTCTGGGATGAGATTGCGGCAGAATCTGAGATCAAGGCGAGGGTTGTTGAGATATTCAAGCAATACAACGCCGACATGCTCAAGGCCGGACGGCCTTATCGTTACGGATAATAAGCAACTTCCCGACGCGGGTAACTCCTCTCGCGTCGGGTTTGGACATCACCTGGCGACACCTCTTATGTTCATATCAATCCCAATAACAGAGATGCGAAACCGGATGCACAGTGCTGCTCACCGGTCGGACGGGGTATGAACACATGGCCATCGCTGGTTTTCTGATCGAGATTTTTGCCGCAACCATGTTGCTGCTTTTCGCCGTTCGCCTGGTTCGTACGGGGATTGAGCGGCGATTTGGCGCGCTATTTCAATCGCTTTTGACCCGACATTCAAACAGTTTTGTCGCCGGTGGCGCGGGTATGGTTCTGGCTACGATCCTGCAAAGTTCAGCCGCCGTGGCGGTTTTGCTGACAGGGTTTGCGGCGGCCGGAATGGTCAGTTTTGGCATCGCCCTGGCGGGGGTTTTGGGGGCCGATCTGGGATCGGCTCTGGTCATTCAGATACTGTCTTATGATTTGGGATGGTTGCAGCCGGTGTTGCTGGCGCTGGGCGGGTGGCTCTACCTCAAATCTGATCGGGCAAATGTTCGCCTGATGGGGCGGATTGTTCTGGGTGTAGCCTTCATTTTGGTATCACTGCAATTTTTGCGCGATGCTGTCGATCCGATCCGCGAAAGCGCCTTTTTGCCGGCCATCGCGGGCTATCTTGAAAGCGACTATTTCAGTGCCTTCATCGTTGGAGCTGTGCTTGCCTTTGTCATGCACAGCTCGGTTGCGACAATCCTGATGTGCGTGACGCTGGTACAGATCGGGGCAATCCCATTCGCGGCGGGTTTGTCGTTGGTATTGGGGGCAAATTTGGGCTCGGCCTTTATTCCGATCTGGTTGACGCGCGACCAGATCGTTTCGGCCCGCCGGATACCGATAGCCAACCTGTTGCTGCGCGGCAGTGCGGCGCTTGTGATGCTGTTTGCTGTCAACGTCACCGGGACCCATGCCGCATTGATGATCAGCGGGCCGGGGCAATCGTTGATCTTTGCCCATATCGGTTTCAACCTCGTGGTGTTTCTGCTGGCAACCGGATTCGTCACCCGGATGGAAGCGCCGATGGCATTGCTCATGCCCGAGACCGACCCTGAATCTGGTGTGGCAGATCAATTCTCGGGTGCTCTTAATCCGCTAGGCGACCCCAGTGCCACAGGCCCTGATGTTGCGATGTCCTCGGTGCGCCACGAATTGTTGCAGATGGTCACGCAGGTCGAACGCATGTTCCGCCCGGTGCTGGATATCTATGAGCGTGACGACATTGATACCATTGCCGCCCTGTCGCAGCAGGATGAAATGGTAAACGCCCAGTTGACGGAAATCCGACGCTTTGTCGCGCGGTTGCCGCGGCAGAATATGAGCAAGTCTCAGATCAAAGCCGCCCGTGGTCTGGTGGAATACGCTATTCGGCTCGAGGCCGCTGGAGATGTCGTGTCGAACAGAATGACGCGTTCAGCAAAGAATAAACACATGGAAAGGTCCGAGTTTTCCGCCCAGGGGTGGAAAGAACTCAAGGATTTACACGCCACCATTCTGGAAAGTTTTTCGCTGGCGCGACACGTTTTGTTGGTGGATGACGTCGACTGTGCCCGCCGTCTTGTTCTGGATAAGGCCGAGATCAAAAAGATGTCCCGCGACAGCCGCAAGGCGCATCTAAAGCGGCTGGAGCGTGGTCAAACGGAAAGTTTCCAGTCCAGCGATCTGCATCTGGAGGCACTGCGCGCTATGCGCGATCTGCACGGCCATATCGCGGCCATCGCCTATCCGATCCTCTACAAAAGCGGACAGGTTCTGGAAACGCGGCTGGTTATGGAAATGGAGAAAGAAGCGGCCGAAGACTAACGGCCGTCGATGGGAACAGGGGCGCGGTGGGCCCGATTGTGATGAAGGATGAACATGATGGGCCATGATGCTGTGTTGGCGGACCTCAAAGCCAAGGTTGAAGCAGGTGAAGTAGACACCGTTCTTGTTTGCATGGTGGACATGCAGGGGCGGCTGATGGGCAAACGGTTTCACGCCGGTCACTTTGTGGCAGGCGCTTGGCAAGAGACCCATTGCTGCAATTATCTGTTGGCGACAGATCTGGAAATGGGCACGCCTGACGGATTTGCATCGACCAGCTGGGAGCGGGGCTATGGCGATTACGTCATGAAACCTGATCTCAGCACTTTGCGCCCGGTGCCGTGGCTTGAGGGCACGGTGATGGTGATGTGCGATGTTCTGGATCACCACACGCATGAAGAGGTCCCGCACGCGCCCCGGTCGATCCTGAAGAAACAGGTCAAACGCCTGAAAGCCATGGGTTACGATGCGATGTGCGCCACTGAGTTGGAGTTCTTTTTGTTTGAGAAGAGCTTTGACCAGATCCGCAAGGAAGGGTTTCGCGATCTGGCGCCGATCTCGGGCTATAATGAGGATTATCATATCCTGCAGACCACCAAGGAAGAGCATGTGATGCGTCCCATCCGCAATCATTTGTGGAACGCGGGCATCCCGGTCGAGAATACGAAGGGCGAGGCCGAGACCGGTCAGGAAGAGTTGAACATCAAATACGCCGCCGCCATGGAAACGGCCGAGTATCACTCGATCGCCAAGAATGCGGTGAAGGAAATCGCCTGGCAGCACGGGCATGCGGCCACGTTCCTGCCGAAATGGCATCATGACAAGGTTGGTAGTTCATCCCATGTGCATCAGTCGCTGTGGTCTGAGGGAAGGCCAATCTTTTTCGACGAAAAAGATCCGCTCGGCATGTCGGCAGTAATGAAAAGCTATATGGCCGGGTTGTTGAAATACGCTGCCGATTATACGTGTTTCATGGCCCCCTACATCAACAGCTACAAGCGTTTCCAAAAAGGAAGTTTTGCGCCGACGCGGATCATCTGGTCGGTCGACAACCGCACCGCCGGTTTCCGACTGTGTGGTGATGGAACCAAATCGGTTCGCGTGGAATGCCGTATTCCGGGCTCGGATATGAACCCGTATCTGGCGATTGCTGGTATGTTGGCGGCGGGTATCGCGGGCATCGAGGAGGGGTTGGAGCTTGAACCACCAACCAAAGGCGATGCGTATCAGAGCGAGTCCGGCATGATCCCCGGCAACCTGCCCGCTGCGCGGGATGCCCTGCTTGGCTCAACCATGTTGCGGGCCGCTATGGGGGACGAAGTTGTTGATCACTATGCGCGCGCCGCCGAGGTGGAAATCGAGGAATTCGAAAGCGTGGTTACTGATTGGGAAATTGCCCGCGGGTTCGAACGGGCCTGAGGGTGGACGAAGCTGGGGGCCCTGCCTGCCGCTATTGGTGCTTGAGCCAATGGCGCATCAATGACGGCCCCCGAGGTTTGTGTTGGCCAGATAAAGCAGGAGATTCTGCTTTTTAGAGGATGGAGTGGAGATGGGGCAGATGTTGAAATGCATCTCGCCGATCGATGGATCGGTTTATGATGAGCGCGAAACCTTATCGCGCGAAGCAGCGTTTGAGGTGGCCGCGCGGGCCAAGGAAGCGCAAACAGCCTGGGCAGCACGCCCATTACAAGAGCGAATTGATCTCGTGATGGCGGGTGTCGCCGCTGTTGGTGCGATGAATGACGAAATCGTGCTCGAATTGGCCCATATGATGGGGCGCCCAGTGCGCTACGGCGGAGAGTTCGGCGGGTTCAACGAGCGCGCCGGCCATATGGCCGAGATCGCGCAGGGTGCACTGGCCGATATTGCGGTGGGCGAGGATGAGGTCTTCAGGCGCTATATCAAACGCATTCCGCACGGGGTGGTCTTTGTCGTGGCGCCCTGGAACTACCCGTACATGACGGCGATCAACACGGTGGCCCCGGCGTTGATTGCGGGCAATACCGTGGTGCTGAAACACGCGACCCAGACCTTGTTGGTGGGTGAGCGGATGGCGCAGGCTTTCCATTCGGCAGGTGTTCCTGAGGATGTGTTCGAGAATGTGTTCCTGAGTCATGATGTGACTAACGATTTGATCGCTGGAAATGCGTTTGATTTCGTGAACTTCACCGGCTCGGTCGGTGGTGGTCAGGCGATGGAACGTGCGGCGGCGGGCACATTCACCGGGGTCGGTACCGAGTTGGGCGGCAAGGATCCAGGCTATGTCATGGACGACGCCGATCTGGACGCAGCTGTTGATACGCTGATCGACGGTGCGATGTTCAACGCGGGCCAGTGCTGCTGCGGGATTGAGCGGATTTACGTGCACGAAAGCCTGTATGATGCGTTCGTTGCCAAAGCGGTAGAGATTATTCAGGGCTACAAGCTGGGCAATCCGCTGGATGCAGAGACGACGATTGGACCGATGGCCAATGTACGCTTTGCCGATGAGGTCCGCGCGCAGATTGTCGAGGCAGTCGCGGATGGCGCAGTTACCCATATCGACACTTTCCCCGAGGATGATGGGGGGGCATATCTGACCCCGCAAATCCTGACCAATGTCACACACGACATGCGGGTGATGCGGGATGAGAGTTTCGGCCCCGTAGTTGGTATCATGAAAGTGTCGTCGGATGCCGAAGCCATCGCGCTGATGAATGACAGCGAGTTTGGCCTGACCGCCAGCCTCTGGACCCGCGACGTGGACCGGGCCGCGCAGGTCGGTGACCAGATTGAAACTGGCACCGTCTTCATGAACCGCGCCGATTATCTGGATCCGGGCCTGTGCTGGACCGGTTGCAAGAATACCGGGCGTGGCGGTGGTCTTTCTGTCATCGGCTATCACAACCTTACCCGCCCCAAATCCTACCATCTGAAGAAGGTGACATCATGAGCCTGTCTGGAAACTGGTCCTATCCGACCGCGATCAAATTCGGCGCTGGCCGCATCAAGGAACTGCCCGAAGCCTGCGCTGCGGCCGGAATGAAACGCCCTCTTCTGGTCACGGACAAGGGGCTGGCTGATCTGCCGATCACCTCGGCGACGCTGGATATTCTTGAGGCTGCGGGTCTGGGGCGTGGCCTGTTTAGCGAAGTGGATCCGAACCCCAATGAGAAGAACCTTGAGGCCGGCGTTGCGGCGTATCGGGCAGGCGACCATGACGGGGTAATCGCATTTGGCGGTGGCTCGGGGCTGGATCTGGGTAAGATGGTGGCCTTCATGGCCGGTCAGACGCGCCCGGTCTGGGATTTCGAAGATATTGGCGACTGGTGGACCCGCGCAGATGCTGATGTCATCGGGCCGATCATTGCGGTTCCAACCACCGCTGGCACCGGGTCCGAGGTCGGGCGCGCCAGCGTCATCACCAATTCGGAAACCCACGCGAAAAAGATCATCTTTCACCCTAAGGTACTGCCAACCGTGGTGATCTGTGACCCGGAACTGACCGTGGGGATGCCGAAATTCATCACCGCGGGCACCGGTTTGGACGCCTTTGCCCATTGTGTCGAGGCGTTCTCCAGCCCGCATTACCACCCGATGTCACACGGCATCGCGCTCGAGGGGATGCGGCTGGTCAAGGACTACCTGCCGCGCGCCTATACCGATGGCACCGATATCGAAGCCCGTGCCCAGATGATGAGCGCGGCAGCCATGGGGGCCACGGCCTTTCAAAAGGGCCTCGGCGCGATCCACGCGATGAGCCACCCGATTGGCGCGGTATTCAACACCCATCACGGGACGACCAACGCAGTCTGTATGCCCGCGGTGCTAGAGTTCAACGCCCCCGCCATCGCCGACCGGTTCCAGCAGGCCGCGGCCTATTTGGGCATCGATGGAGGCTTTGACGGGTTCCGCGCCTTTGTGCAGGAGTTTAATGATTCGCTGGGTATCCCCCGCAAACTCTCGGATATGAAAGTGACCGATGCGGCAATCCCCGAACTGGTCAAGGGGGCGATCATCGACCCCTCTTGCGGCGGCAATCCGATTGAACTGACCGAGGACAACCTGACAGCGCTGTTCAAAGCGGCGCTGTAAGCCTCTTGCCGATCCGCTCCCTCATCTCTCATATTGATGGCAGGTGAGGGGGGCGTTTCCATGACCAAAGAGATTGTTCTGATCCACGGAGCCTTTGCCGGACCGTGGTGTATGGCCGATTACGCAGAATTCTTTCGCGACCGGGGCTGGATGGTGCACACGCCCGCTCTGCGGTACCATGGTGGCGATCCCAAGGCCGAACCCGATCCGGGGCTGACCGACACCAGCGTGACGGACTATACAAATGACATTGCCGACTTTGTTCAGAGGCTGGACAGCAAACCGGTTATTCTGGGCCATGCCATCGCGGGCGTTGTGGCGCAGCAGGTGGCAGCGCGCGGCTTGGCCAGCGCCATCGTTCTGATCAACCCGAACGCGCCGTGGGGCACACTGCCCGAAACCGACGACGAACGCGCCGTTCCGCGTGCGTTGATGGAGGGCGGGGCGTTCTGGAAACAGCCCATGCGCGTTGAGTTCGATCTGATGGCGCCCTTTGCGCTGAACAAGATGCCCGAGGCGCAGCAGCACGCGGTGTTCGACCAGCTGGGTGCCGAAAGCGGGCGGGTGATGTTCGAGATGTTCTTTTGGATGTTCGACGACCACCACGCGATGAAGCTGGATATCGACAAGGTCGACTGCCCGGTTCTGATCGTATCCGGCACCGAGGATCGTGCCGTGAACCCAAACACCTGCCGCACGTTGGCGAAGCTCTACGGAGACCGCGCGACGTTTCTGCCGGTCGAGAACCACGCGCATTTTCTGTTCATGGAGCCCGGGTGGGAGGGGCCAGTCGGGCAGATTGCGGAGTGGTTGGATGGGGTGCCGGTGATGCCGGGCTGAAGCCCGGCCTACGGATAGTGGAGACGTACTAAACTATTCACACAATGCTTGATGCAAAGCATCAAGCACGCGCTCGACCCGCTCCTTAAGGCGGGCGCGGAGCGTTTTGGGCAGCGCTGAGAACATTCAGCTACTTCAGTGTTTTCCAGTCCAACTCGCCTCAATGGCCACGATACGATCGTCTTCTGCCAAACCGACATTGAAGGCGTACCCGCCGATTCCGTAAGTGTTTGCAAAAATATGAAACAATAAGCTTTTGCGCGCCATGTATTGGGATTTGAACTCTGCACCGCTCCATTTGGCGGAAAGGCCTTGCACCGATTGAGTTTCATATCGTGGTTTGTAGCTTTCAGAAAATGATCTGTTTGGCCCTTTTGTTCTGAAGCCATGGTAACCAAACCAGTCTCTTAGAACTTCCACGTCCCCTAAGCTGCGCGCGATGCGGAAAACGCAGACTTCGGCAGCATGATCGAACCCCACGCGATCCCAATCGATCAATAGCAAGTTTGGTTTTTCTTTGAGCTTCTCGCTCCTTACAAGGCAATCGCGTACATCGGAATATCTGTGTATGGAACGTCGATGACTTGCCCACTTGTTGCTGTTTTCATCAACGACATACCCGGAAAACATGTAAGGATCGGTGGTCTGATTGGCTAAATGACCGAATTCGACTACGCAGCTATCGTCTGGGCGGCAATGCTCCCAAACATCCTCTCGGTTGCTTTCTGACAGTGCAGAAAACCCACTGCCGAGCCAAAAAATTATTGGTGTGCAAGCATTTAAAGACACTAGGAGCTTCGCCAACTACTTCACCGATACAACTAAAAAGGTTGATGAATTTAGTGTGCTCAGTCTAAAGCGGTTCCAATTTGATGCTAGTCAGGTATACCCGACTGGATAGGCGAGCAAATTCAGAACTCAGAGTCACCCAGCACCCATTGAGAAAGAACTAGATTTCTTCCTCAAACATCCAACTCCTCCACAAACCGCGCGTTCTCCTGAATGTATTGGAACCGCAGTTCGGGTTTTTTGCCCATCAGACGCTCGACCAGGTCGCCGGTCTCGCCGGGTTCGTCCTCGTCTATTGTGACGCGGATCAGCTTGCGGGAGGCCGGGTCCATTGTGGTCTCTTTCAGGTCCTTGGCGTCCATTTCACCCAGACCCTTAAAGCGGGACACGTCGATCTTGCCTTTGCCGCCCAGACCTTTTTCCATCCATGCGTCGCGCTCGGCCTCGTCCAGACAATAGACGCGTTTGGCGCCTTGCGTCAGGCGATACAGCGGCGGGCAGGCGAGGTAGAGGTGGCCCGCGTCGATCATGGGCCGCATCTGGGTAAAGAAGAACGTCATCAGCAGAGCCGCGATATGCGCGCCGTCAACATCCGCGTCGGTCATGATGATGATCTTGTCATAGCGCAGGTCGTCGACGTTGAAACGGGTGCCGAGGCCCACACCCAGCGCCTGGGTCAGATCGTTGATCTCGGCATTGGTGCCCAGCTTGGAACTGGCCGCGCCCAGCACGTTCAGGATTTTGCCGCGCAGGGGCAGCAGCGCCTGTGTTTTGCGGTTGCGGCCCATCTTGGCCGAGCCGCCCGCCGAGTCGCCCTCGACGATGAATAATTCGGTGCCGTCCCGTGTTGAACTGGAACAGTCCACCAGCTTGCCGGGGAGACGAAGTTTCTTAGTGGCGGACTTGCGTTGCGTTTCCTTTTCAGCCCGTCGGCGCAGGCGCTCCTCAGACCTTAGAATGAGGAAGTCGAGGATCGCTCCGGCGGATTTGTTATCCGCGGCCAGCCAGTTGTCGAAATGGTCACGGACCGAGTTTTCGACCAACCGCTGAGCTTCGACCGTGGCGAGGCGGTCTTTGGTCTGGCCGACGAATTCAGGCTCGCTGATAAAGCAGGACACCAGGGCGCAGCCGCCGGTGATCAGATCGTCGCGGGTAATCTGCGCGGCCTTTTTGTTGTTGATCAGCTCGCCGTAAGCTTTGATCCCCTTGAGAACAGCGGCCCAGAACCCCGCCACATGGGTGCCGCCTTCGGGCGTGGGGACGGTGTTACAGTAGGATTGGATGAACCCGTCGCGTGAGGGGGTCCAGTTGATCGCCCATTCGACCTTGCCGGGGGCGTTGAATTTTTCGCGGAAATCCACGGTGCCGGCAAAGGGCTGGTCGGCATAGGTGGACGAGCCGTTCATCGTCTCTTTGAGGTAATCCGACAACCCGCCGGGAAAGTGGAACGTCGCCTCGGTCGGGGTTTCGCCGTCGTCGATGGCGGTTTTCCAGCGGATTTCGACGCCCGAGAACAGATAGGCCTTGGAGCGGATGGATTTGAACAGCCGCGCGGGTTTGAATTTGTGGTGGCCAAAGATGTCGGGGTCGGCATGGAAAGTTACTGTTGTACCGCGCCGGTTGGGGGCAGCGCCGACCTTTTCGACGGGGCCCTGAGGTACTCCACGCGAGAAGCGTTGTTCGAACAGCTGTTTGTCCCGGGCCACCTGAACAACCATGGAATCCGACAAAGCATTGACCACAGATGCGCCAACCCCATGCAGACCGCCCGAGGTCTGATACGCCTTACCCGAGAACTTGCCGCCCGCGTGCAATGTGCACAGGATGACCTCAAGCGCGGATTTGTCGGGGAATTTCGGGTGCGGATCGATCGGAATGCCGCGCCCATTGTCGCGCACGGTCAGGGCGTAATCTGCATGCAGTTCGACCTCGATCCGGTTGGCATGGCCTGCCACCGCTTCGTCCATCGAGTTGTCGAGGATTTCAGCGACCATATGGTGCAGCGCACGCTCATCCGTGCCGCCGATATACATGCCGGGGCGTTTGCGAACAGGTTCAAGACCTTCGAGCACCTCAATGGATGAGGCGTCATAGGTATTGGTCGCTTCGGGCGTCAACAGATCGTCGGGCATATGGGCTGCTCTTGTTTTTGAGTTTCCCCCTATTATGGCAGGTGATGTGGTCCGGGGGAAGGGGGACGCGAGGTGTTGTGGATGGTTTGGGTCTTGGAAGCGCGAGGAGTAGGAGCGATGCTTTGGAATTGGACGTTCTGTGGTGTCTGTCTTTGGCTAAGCACAGACATACAAGCGAATACGTCAGGCAAAGCTACCCGTAAATGAGTGAGGTATCAAAGAGACAACCAAAGCATTCCGTCCTTGTAACCGCCGCGTATTGGTTTTCTGTCGTTTAGAACATCTTGGTGGTCATCAGCCCAATCGCGGAATCGGTCATTCGTAACGATGGTGGCTTGATAATCCCTGGCGGCTTGCAAGACTAATGGGTCTGCTGGTGTTCCTTTTGGAGCGACCATAACGCGATCTCTCGGTAGCCTAAGCTTGGACGCCAGATATTTGTCACTCATGTATCGATCAGAAATTTTGTATCCCACATTCGCATCAAAGACCACTCCGGGCGTTAGCCCTGCTTTGGTCAGTGCGATCGTGACCTCGCGAACGGTCTCGATACTTGGAACATCGTCCTTCCAGTGCATGACGTTTGATCCGTCAACGACGGCCCACTTTCTTGCTTTTTGAAAGCGCTTCAGCCAGTTTTTGAGCAGCAATATCACACTTGCCAATGCGCAGGGCCCAGCCAGCAATACCCAATCGGTGAGCCCGGGTTGCGTCAATGCGACGACGGTGCCTATCCCGGAGAGCACGAAGACAGAACAGAGTATGCGCAATTCCAGAATCTCTTTCGCAAAATTGATAGTCTATGTAACTGAAGCGAATAAAACACCGAAATGAAAATTAAAATATAGTGGGGCCCGGGGCGACGTGGTGTTGGGATTGGCGCTATGTGCAGCCCAAAACGTTGTATAAAAATCCCGAACCTTGTGTATCTATCTGGTTCGATGCCCCGAGGTGCTAAAAGTTCTGCTTTTTACCTCGCAACGCTCAGTTTTCGCTTCTAGTCTTTTCGCGAAGCTGAACAACAGTAACAGGGCATGCCAAATGAGCTGGATCAAAACCATTCCTTTCGAACAAGCTACGGGCAAGCTGCGCAAGCTGTATGAGCGGGTGACCGGCCCCGACAACAATGTCGACAACATCATGATGGCGCATTCCCTGCGGCCGCATTCGATGGAAGGACATATGGCGCTGTACAAGAATGTGCTGCACCATTCGGCCAATCAGATTCCCAAGTGGTTTCTCGAAACTCTGGGTGTCTGGGTCAGTTCCCTGAACCACTGCGGGTACTGTGTCGAGCATCATTTCAACGGGTTGCAAAAGCTGTTAGGCGACGAAGTGCGCGGTAATGCAATCCGTGCCGCGATCGAAGTTGGGACACCCGAAAGCGCACCATTGGAGGCTGCTCAGGTTGCGGCCATGCTGTATGCGCGCAAGCTGACGCAGGCCCCTGCAGAATTGGTGGAAGGTGACATCGCCGCCCTACGCAAGGCGGGGTGGGATGATGGAGAAATCCTCGAGATCAATCAGGTCTGCGCCTATTTCGCCTATGCTAACCGCACCGTTCTGGGGCTGGGATGTTCCACCGATGGTGACATTCTGGGGCTGTCCCCCAATAACTCGGCTGATCCTGCCGATTGGGGGCATAAATAGGCCTCAGCCGTCTGTCCACTCAATGATTGCCTGTGCCAATGCTTCGGGCTTCTGGTGGTGTAACCAGTGATCTGTGCCCGGAATATCGACTCGTGTGAGGTCGGGCGCGAAATCTTCCAGACCGTCTGTCGTCTCGGGCAGCAGCGCTTTGTCATCGGAGCCCCATAGCAAAAGATGTGGGCAACGAACCATCAGCCGCTCGACCGGAAGCCGGGGCAGGTCTGTGCAGGGCTCGCCCGGTTTCGCCACAACCAGCGGAGAGGCCCGATACCAGTTCAGCATGGCATTCAGACGACCGGGACGGGCCCATTCAGTGCGATAGTCCTCCATCCGGTCGTCGGACAGCCAGTCCAAGCCCATCCCGTGGCGAAAGAAACTTTCCAAGCGGGTAAAATTGTTCGCGGCAAAGTGTGTTGCGGCATCAGGGGCCCGTAGCGCGTTAATATATTGAGAGGCCGCGGATTGTGCGCCGCCCGATGCCATAGCCCGTTGGAAGGGCACCGGGTGAACGCCGTTTGCGATGATCAGACGACCGACGAGATCTGGGCGGATCATGGCCAGGCCATAGGCGACCGCGGCGCCCCAGTCATGGCCCAGAACACTGATTGGCGTATCCAGACCTTCGACAAGTGCGATCATATCCGAGACCAGCTCGGACGTGGCATATTGGCCGACACCTTCTGGTGCCCAGCTTTGGCCGTAACCGCGTTGATCAGGGGCAATGCAATGGAAATGAGATGCCAGATGCGGCGCCAGATCGGCCCATGCCCCACCATATTCCGGAAAGCCGTGCAGCATCAGCAAGGGTGGCAGGTCGGATGACCCCCAACGGCGAATATGAAACCTCTGGCCATTCAGGATCTGAAATCGGGTTTCCATGTTTCTTGGCCTTTTCGCCGTATAAGTGAATTTGGTTTGACCCCAATCAAAGCGCGAAAGCTTCGGTTCTGCTAGCCGTTTTTTCGAACAGTGAAAAAAAGGAGAATATGTATGGATGCAGCTGCGCAACCCGAGCAAAATCTACCACGCGTGAATGACGAAACACCTGTTGCAGGTGCTGTTTCCGAGCCAAGCCCGGAAAAGATCCGCAAGGCATTCGAAAGCGGAAGATATCCCTATCATCGCAAGATGCCCCGGCGGGTCTATGAGGCCGAGAAGGCCAAACTGCAGGCTGAATTGCTTAAGGTTCAGCTGTGGGCGCAGGAAACCGGTCAACGGTTCGTATTGCTGTTCGAAGGGCGCGATGCGGCTGGTAAAGGCGGTACAATCAAACGGTTTATGGAACACCTGAACCCCCGTCAGGCGCGCGTGGTCGCCCTTAACAAACCCACCTGGGAAGAAAAGGGCCAATGGTACTATCAGCGCTATGTGCACGAGCTTCCCACCGTTGGTGAAATGGTGTTCTACGACCGCTCTTGGTACAACCGCGCCGGGGTCGAGAGGGTGATGGGGTTCTGTTCTCCGAACGAGTACCTAGAGTTTATGCGCCAGACGCCAGAGCTTGAACGGATGTTGGTGAGGTCGGGAATTCAGCTTTACAAATACTGGTTTTCGGTCACGCAACCCGAACAACAGCGGCGGTTTCAAAGCCGTGAGACCGATCCGTTGAAGCAATGGAAACTATCTCCGATCGACAAGGCAAGCCTTGGCAAATGGGATGACTATACCGAGGCGAAAGAGGCGATGTTCTTTTATACAGACACCGCTGATGCGCCCTGGACTATCGTGAAATCGAATGACAAAAAACGCGCTCGTCTGAACTGTATGCGCCACTTTCTGTCGACACTTGATTACCCGGACAAGGATCACGGCATTGTTGGCGAGCCCGATCCTTTGATCGTGGGTCAGGCGCATCATGTGATCCACCGATCCGAGCATATTCTGGGCAACGCGCTGCATCCTGACGCCCGCTGCTAGGCCTAAGGTTCGGGGCAGGGCACCTGTCCCGGATCGATGTCTCACTCTGAAATTTCTCTGTTCCGGTCTTGTCCCGGCCTTTCCCCGGGCCTATGGCTGGTGGAATGAATAAGGTGATGACATATCAAGGCCATTTCCGTGCCATTGCCGTCCTGGGCCTGCCATTGGTTGGCGGGCATCTGGCGCAGTTCGCAATCGGTCTGACAGACACGATCATGCTTGGCTGGTACGGGGTCGAAGCTCTGGCGGCGGTCACGTTGGCCAGCAGCTTTTACTTTGTCCTGTTCCTGTTCGGGGGCGGGTTCGGTCTGGCCGTTATGCCAATGGTGGCAACAGCCGCTGCCGAAGACGATGAAACCAGCATTCGCCGTTCGACCCGCATGGGGCTCTGGTTGTCGTTGCTATATGCAGCAGTGGTAATGCCATTGCTGTGGTGGTCATACCCGATCTTGATCGCCACAGATCAGGATCCACAGGTGGCAGAAACTGCATCGGAATACCTGCGGGTTGCAGGCTGGGGTCTGTTCCCCGCTCTGGTGGTAATGGTCTTGAAGTCCTACCTTGCGGCGTTGGAGCGAACCCAGGTTGTTTTGTGGATCACTGTTGCAGCTGCGGTGGTGAACGGTCTGACCAACTATGCTTTGATCTTTGGCAACTGGGGTGCGCCTGAACTGGGCGTGATGGGCGCCGCTATCGCTTCGGTCGTGACGCAGACCGTGTCGTTAATTGCGGTTATCATCTATGCTGTAAAAGTTCTGCCCGAGCATAGCCTGTTCCAAAGGTTTTGGCGGCCCGACTGGGAGATGCTGCTGAGCGTTCTGAAGCTAGGCATACCCATCGGGCTGACCCTGCTGGCCGAAGTGTCTCTGTTCGCGATGTCGGCCTTTATGATGGGCTGGATCGGTCAGGTGCCGCTGGCGGCGCATGGGATCGCTCTGAACCTCGCCTCGGCGACATTCATGGTGCATCTGGGCCTGTCCAACGCCGCCACGATCCGGGCGGGCAATGCGCTTGGCCGCAAGGACCGCGCGCATCTGGAAAAAGGAGCCGTCGCCGTGACAGGGATGTCTCTTGTGGTGTCTATCCTGACAATCATCCTGTTCCTGACCTGCGCCGAGCCTCTGATTTCCGTATTTGTGGAACCGCAGGATCCGAAACGCCCCGAGATTCTGGCCATAGGTACCGGGTTGCTGGCCATGGCTGCGTTGTTCCAGCTGGTGGACGGTGCACAGGTGATCGCGTTGGGCCTTTTGCGCGGATTGCAGGATGCCAAGGTGCCAATGGTCATGGCCGGGCTAAGCTATTGGGTCGTCGGAATTCCGGCGTCCTACTATTTTGGGTTCATCCGCGGCATGGAGGGCGTGGGTGTCTGGTTGGGCCTTGTGCTGGGTCTTGCCTGTGCCGCCGTACTGTTGATGGCGCGCTTCTGGTTACGATCAGTGCGTATGATCGCTGAACCGGCAGCGTGAAGGCAAATTAGCCTTTGTTCAGCCGGTCAGCTTTCTTCCGAACCAATACGCTGCGCAGATCATGCATCGCCAGTAGTAGCCGGTCCGTAACGTCCTCGAGCTGTTGGTCAGTCGCTTTGGACTGGGCCCACTGTGTGGTTAGGTTCAGATAGTCCACCGCGCGGTGAATATCGTCGATATCGCGCTGCGCCAGAAGATCTTTACGTTCTGCCATCCAGCGCTCGATTTCGGCCTGATCCGCCTCAGTCAGAGCGCGCTGACCCTGCGGCTTCACCTCTCCATTGCGGATGTTGATGACCGCGATCTGGTTCATTTCAATCCGACGTTGGCGGTTTTCCGTGTCGATCCGGAAAACCGCGGCACCGTTTTCGCGTATGCGGAAATAGTACTCAGGCAATTCGGCAGTCATAAGGTCTCCGATCAGGTCAGCGAAGCACAAAACCTCTGAATGCGCGTGCAGGCTTCGGTCAGCGCTTCATCTGACGTAGCATAGCTGACGCGGAAGTTGGGGGACAACCCAAACGCAGCGCCGAAGACGACTGCAACGTCAGCCTCTTCCAAAAGCGCGGTTGCGAAGGCTTCGTCTGTGTCGATCAAAGTGCCCGCAGGCGTGGTCTTTCCGATCAACCCGGAAATGGAAGGGTAGACGTAAAACGCACCTTCAGGAGTTGGGCAGGTCACTCCTTCGATCTGGTTCAGCATGCTGATGACCAGATCACGGCGGCGTTTGAACGTTTCATTGTTCGGGGCCAGAAAGGACTGTGTACCGTTCAGCGCCTCTACCGCCGCCCATTGGCTGATCGAGCAGGGGTTCGAGGTCGATTGCGACTGAACCTTGCGCATTGCCGCAATCAATTCGGCAGGCCCTGCTGCATAGCCAATCCGCCAGCCAGTCATCGCATAAGCTTTGGATACACCATTGCAGGTCAGGGTGCGGTCATAAAGCCTGGACTCGACTTCGGCCGGTGTGCAGAATTCAAACCCGTCATAGGCCAGATGCTCGTACATATCATCTGTCATTACCCAAACATGCGGGTGCCTGATCAGGACATCGGTCAAAGCTCTCAATTCCGCCCGGCTATACCCTGCACCGGTTGGGTTGGACGGAGAGTTGAAGATGAACCATTTGGTCTTTGGGGTAATAGCTGCCTCAAGCTGTTCAGCGGTTAGTTTGAAACTGTTCTCCAGGGTCGTTTCAACTGTCACAGGCGTTCCCCCGGCCAGAAGAACCATATCGGGATAGCTGACCCAATAGGGCGCAGGTATGACCACCTCATCGCCCGCGTTCATGGTGGCCATCAGAGCGTTATACAACGTCTGCTTGCCACCGGTTCCGACCGAGATCTGAGCAGGCGTATAATCCAGTCCATGATCACGTTTCATCTTGGCGCAAACCGCCTGCTTCAGCTCTGGTATGCCATCGGGCGCGGTGTATTTGGTCTTTCCAGCGGCGATGGCCGCCACCGCAGCATCCTTGATATTCTGGGGCGTGTCGAAATCTGGCTCTCCGGCGCTTAGGCCAATTACGTCTCGTCCGGCTGCCTTTAATTCGGCCGCCTTGGCTGTCATCGCGATTGTTGGAGATGGTTTTACGCGTGACAGTGTCGCAGACAGGAAACTCATGGTCGGCCTCAGTTTGTATGTTTAGCCTGACTGTCATAGGGTGCGCCCGAACGACGATCAAGCGATATAAAACAAGAGATTTGGAGACCCCGATGAACGACGAAAATGACTGGTACGGACCCGACGCGGCGACATTCGGAGACCGGCTGGCAGGGGCGCGTGAAGCAGCGGGGATGACGCAGGCACATCTGGCCCGCAGGCTGGGTGTCAAGAAGTCTACGATTGCCGCCTGGGAAAATGATCTGTCTGAGCCCCGGGCCAACCGACTGTCGATGATGGCAGGCATGATCAACGTTTCGATCATGTGGCTTCTCACCGGCGAGGGCGACGGGATGGACGCCCCTGTCGAGGCTGGAGAAAACGCACCTGACCTGGCCGGAATCGTATCCGAGCTTCGTTCAATCCGAGGCGAGATGCGCGCTAGCGCCGAGCGGGCTGCAAGGCTGGAGAAACGTGTGCGCATGATGCTGGAGGCGGAATAGTGGCCGAACCGCGCAATGTCAGGATCAAACGGATGAAAATGCGTTCCATGCGACGCGGCATCAAAGAGATGGATCTGATTCTGGCTGCCTATGCAGACCGCAATCTGGACTCCATGGATGCAACAGGGCTGGATGTTTACGACGCCCTGTTGCACGAGAATGATCAGGACCTGTATCAATGGGTCACCGGTCAGGTCCTGCCACCTACCCAATTCTCGGACCTCGTTTCCGAAATCGCACAAACCTTTCAAAAATAAAGATTATCCGGCTTAACTGATTTTTCGGCTTTTCGCTTCATTCTGCCTGAAACTGCGCGAATGAATCGGAGGATCGTATGAGTTTGGAAATGCAGGTCTCCGCGCCGGGGGTCAAAGGCTTCATGACCAGCTATCTTGAGGCACTTGCTCTGGTTGAGCGGCTTCATCGTTTGTTGTTGGATGTCATCAAAGATGAGTTTGAACGGGTCGGAGTTCTTGAGATCAACGCGGTTCAAGCGTTGCTTTTGTTCAATATCGGAGATCATGAGGTTACCGCTGGTGAATTGAAAAGCCGCGGCTACTATCAAGGCAGCAATGTCAGCTACAACCTCAAAAAATTGGTCGAGATGGGGTATATGCACCACCAGCGTTGCGAAATAGACCGCCGATCGGTGCGTGTCCGGTTGACGCCACAGGGCCGCGAAATCCGCGATATCGTCTCCGAGCTGTTTTCGAGACATGCCGAAGGCCTACAATCGCGCGGCGTGCTTGGACAGGAAGGGATCGAAGAAATTACCGGAGCATTGCGGCGGGTAGAACGGTATTGGACGGATCAGATCCGCTATATCTACTGATGCTTGGTCGGCCTCCGTCCCGCATCCGATAGGGTCAGGCCTTCAAGTTCGCGGATCAGTTTACGGGTCATTGCTTCTTCGTAATCGTCAAAGCCCAGGGCAACCTCGACAAAGGCGCCGGGGCCAAGGATGACCCATGCTTTGAAATAGGCCAGCAGCTCTCCGACCTGAACATAGCGGGTGCTACCGATGTCACGGTCGTCGGCACCGATGACCAGTCCATTGATCGTGATACCGTCGCCAGAGAGCGTCTGTTTCGCATTTCTTGGATGCAGGCCGATATTGTGCTTTCCGTCCCCCGACAGATCCAATGTCCGCTTCCAGCAATCGGGTTTCTGGCCCAAAAGCTCGGCACCGAACAGCATGGCGGCCCCGACGGCGGTTCCTTGCGGAGCGCCGCTGCGTTTCACATGGTCGAGCAGGGTGGCTATGCGCTCCAGATCGAGGTCCGATTGTACTGCGGTCCAGCTCAATAACAGGCGTTGGTGGCCGGGTTCGCTCCACTCATAAATCGCGATGTGTACCGGGTTTGCTGTGTTTGAAAGAAAGAGTTGCTTAATCTCGGGCCTGCGCAAAGCACCTGCCAAGCCGCCAAGCTGCAACCGGTATTCCGAGCTGTCGACTGATCCCGACACATCCAGGCCCAAAGCTAAAGCATGGCGGCATTCTGATGCCGCAGAGGTGGCCAATATGCTGACTATCGTTGCAAGCGCACGTATCATCGCTGGCCGGGGCCCGACAATGCGCCGATCTGCATACCTTTTAGTTCGCGTTCAAGTTTGCGCCGCATGGCGCGTTCGAAATCCTGGAACCCGTCGGCGATTTCCAGAAACGCGCCGGGGCCGTACAGGACATTGTTTTCAAAGAAGGGAATCAGGTACAGCTCGCCTTCGAAGTCGGCGGCATTAATGACCAGGCCATTCACAATCGTATTCTCAAAGGGAAAATGCCGATAGGCGGAATCCGGGCCATATCCATCGTTGTTCGAACCGTCACCTGACAGATCAATGGTTTGAAAAAGACATGTCGGGGCCTGCTGCATCAGCGTCGCCCCAAAGGCTAGCGCATATCCCATCGCCGTGGCCGAGTCGCTGTCTGATCGGACCGATTGCTGTATTGTGGTCGCTGCCACCAGCAAATCGGTCTGCGTGTTGATCATCGTCCAGCCCAGTATGATGTGCTGAACGTCCCGGCCGCTCCATTCATAAACAGCCAGCGCGACCGGCATCGGCGAGGAAAAGAAGGCCTCGGTCACCTCGGGGGCAACCAACGCTGCGGCAAGGCCCTGCCTTTGCAGCGCGTC
This sequence comes from Ruegeria sp. CDSA077, assembly GCF_059612265.1. Taxonomy (NCBI): domain Bacteria; kingdom Pseudomonadati; phylum Pseudomonadota; class Alphaproteobacteria; order Rhodobacterales; family Roseobacteraceae; genus Ruegeria; species Ruegeria sp. CDSA077. The sequence goes on along the minus strand of NZ_JBXWQG010000001.1, from coordinate 1,329,309 downwards.
CTCTTCTGCGCTTACCGATGTTGAAATGTCCATTGCCAGCGCAAGCGCAAGGCGACAGGGCTCGGCCCGCAGGGGGCTGGCTAAAAAGGCTACGCCCAGTGTGATCAACCAGCGGATCACCAGTGCCCGGTGCTTTCCATGCTGGCCCAGGGTTCGGCCGGTTCCAGTGCATCACCGTTTTGTAGCAACTCTACCGAGATATTGTCGGGTGACCGCACAAACGCCATTCGGCCGTCGCGCGGTGGCCGGTTGATCACGACTCCATTGTCCTGCAGGTGCTGGCAGGTTTCATAAATATTGTCGACTCCATAGGCGAGATGGCCGAAATGGCGGCTGTCGTTGGGCAGATCGTCATCCCCATCCCAGTTATAGGTCAACTCGATTGGTCGATCCTCTTGCCCAGCGGGAGCCATGAAGATCAGGGAAAACCGCCCCTGTTCGCTGTCATAGCGGCGCGTTTCCTTAAGGCCCAGCAACTTGTAAAACGCCATGGATTTGTCCAGGTCCTTCACGCGAACCATGGTGTGGAGGTAAGTGAGCCCCATTGCGGGTTCCTTTCTGTTCCGGTGATGCCCTGCACCTTAGCGCGCGTACATCACGTGTCGAGAGGCCGCGCGGACACAATTCTGAAAATGCAAATGTGGGCGCACATATCGCGGTTCCTGTCTTTTGATTGGCGATATATAGTGGCAGGCGACTCATTGCTGGAAAGGAAATTTCATGCCGCTGTCCTCTGACCAACTGGCCGAGATCGAAGCGCAACGGGCGCAATCGCATCCAACACGCCGTGTTGTAGCTGCGGGGATGGAGGAACACCTGTACACGGCGCATCAGGTTCTGGACCACGGTTTTGTGCGCGTGATCGACTATATGGGTGATGACGCTGCGATTTGTCAGGCCGCACGCGTGTCCTATGGCAAGGGCACCAAATCAGTGCAAAATGACGAAGGGTTGATCCGCTATCTGATGCGGCACTGGCACTCGACCCCGTTTGAGATGTGCGAGATAAAGTTGCACGTCAAGTTACCGGTTTTTGTCGCGCGACAGTGGATTCGGCACCGGACAGCGAATGTGAATGAATATTCGGCGCGCTATTCGATTTTGGACCGTGAATTCTATATCCCGGCACCCGAGCACGTGTCCGCGCAGTCCGAGATCAACAATCAGGGTCGCGGCGATACGTTGCAGGGCGAAGAAGCCGCGCGCGTCCTTGAGATATTGAAAGCTGATAGCGCGCGTTGTTATGACAATTACGAGGCGATGATGGGTCAGGACGGGCAGCAAGGGCTTGCGCGTGAACTGGCGCGGATGAACCTTCCGGCGAATATCTACACGCAATGGTACTGGAAGGTTGACCTGCACAACCTGTTCCACTTCCTGCGTCTGCGCGCGGATCCTCATGCCCAATACGAAATTCGTGTTTACGCCGATGCCATGTGCAAGATCGTCGCTGATTGGGTGCCGGCCGCCTATAAGGCGTTTGAAGATTACCGCCTGGGTGCGGTCAATCTTTCCGCCCAGATGGTCGACAGCCTGCGTCGGATGTTGGCCGGAGAGACGGTCACTCAGGAAAACTCGGGCATGACCGGGCGGGAATGGCGTGAGTTCGAGGCGATCATCAAGGAAATCTGAGTGCGCTTGCCGTCTGTCTATACGGGGCGTCATGAAATGGTTGCGATCGTTTCATGACACTTTCAGTTTTGATCAAAACCGGTTGTCTGACCCTGTTCCTGCCTTGCGTGGCACAGGCCGAGTCCCCCCATCGTCGATGGTGATTTGCGAACCCACGGCTACATGCACCAAAAACTTGCGCTCCAGTTCACCTCTGAGCGGGCAAGAGCCGGGATGTGCGATCCTGAACAACTTATAGAAGTTTGGACTAGATAATCCGGCAACTGGACGATGGTGGTCACCTATGCGACCAGTACGTCCTGTATCGTGCCATGTGGCAAAATTGAACCACGCGCCCCGAAAGCAGCAGGGCGCGAGAATAGGCACTTCACTTTCGATGGCCAACGGCCTGAAATTGGCCGTTGTCCTGATTTTCGTACCCGCAGTAACGGGATTTTACAGTGGCTTCAAATCTGAAGCCATTTGTCGGCCGTCACGTCCGTCTTCCAGTTCGTAAGCGACCTTCTGATTGTCAGCGAGTCCGGTAAGACCAGATCTTTCAACGGCCGAGATGTGAACAAATACGTCCTTGCCGCCTTCATCAGGGGCAATAAACCCATAGCCTTTGGTGGTATTGAACCATTTCACGGTGCCAGTTGGCATTTCCCGTGTCTCCTTCTACTTGCACGTTGTCCCACAAAATTGGTGGGGGTAGCGATTGACGTAACCGCAACACATCACCGTCTCGTCCACACGACACGGCCCGAATTACGTGTTTCGTCTTTTTCAACATTGCACGGTGAAGTAAAAAATCAAGAAATACCGGAATACACTGGCGAATTTGCCCATTATCAAGATCGAAACAGGAGCAGCCCGAAAATGCGCGTATATGGATTGAAGACTTGCGATACTTGCCGTAAGGCTTTGAAATCGCTTGAGGGTTCGGATTTTATCGATGTTCGCGCGCAAGGTGTGCCGGATGCGGTACTGGCGCAGGCCCTAAAACGTTTCGGCGAGGCTTTGCTCAATACTAGGTCGACAACGTGGCGCGGGTTGGATGCAGAGCAGCGCAAAAAAGAGCCGCTGGAACTCTTGCAGGAACACCCAACCTTAATGAAGCGACCGCTTGTTGAGAAAGACGGTGCACTTTATCTGGGCTGGACGGCTGAAACGCAGGCAGCCCTTGGCGTTGGCTGAGTGGGTACTTATGTGGTTGGTCGCAAGCTAGAGGGTTCTAAATGCGTAACGCAGCGATGATTTTAGGGGTAGTTGCCGGTCTGATCGGCATGTTGGTCGGGTTTGTTGGCTATGGATATGTCGAGTTGATCGACAGGTTTGGCGAAATCGACGGGATTGCCGAGCAGGTGGACAATGCGCAGTTGATCCGAACCGCGGCGATCCTTGCGCCTTTATTGGCTATTGCGGGCGGGGCGATGGCACATGCCCGCGCTCTGATTGGTGGCGTGTTGCTGCTGATTTCTGCGGCTGGGATGTATTATGCGTTCGGGTTCAATGTGTTCACCATGTTCCCGGTCGCCTTTGCCGCCGTGGCGGGTCTCCTTGGGCTGGCCGCGGGTAAACCGGACGAGCCCAAGGCACATTTCTGAGTTACTTCAGGCGCAGGATGCGATCGATCGAGATCGGGCCTGCGCCGTTTATCGCGATGACCAGAAACAGGAAAGTCCACATCACGCGCTGATCCATCAAAGTAAGTGCGTTGTCGAACAGGCCTCCCAATTTGACGCCATGACCGGTCACGTCGACAATGGTCTGGACCCAAACAAACCCAATCATCCCAAGGGCTGCCACCCGGGTCAGCAGGCCGACCAGCAACAAGGCTGGTAGGACAAATTCGGCGACTGTTCCCAGAAAGATTACGACGCGTTGGAAAAAAGTCATCTGGGTTACGTCATAAAGTACGGCCTCTGCCGCTTTGGGGAAAATCTGCCCAAACGCCCCCGCTGACGGAGAGAAAATCGACCCGTCGATTTTCAGGGTGGCTGAGTTCCAGTAGTAGACAAGCAACACGGCAACAAAGACAAGACGCGCCAGGGTTGGTGTCAGCCAGTTGGCCGAGCTGTCGATCCGTCCCAGGACGTTGTTATGAAGAGAGATCAGGGCAGTCATGTTGCCAGCCTTTCAATAGTCACAGAAGTGATAGCGCCGCCCTGTAACAGCAGCGCCAGAGTGGCCCCAAGATCAAAATCCGGGGTGGTTTCGGTAGTGTTTTCAAATGCCTGTCCGATTGTGTTTCCGGCCTTCATCGCGGCGATCCAACCCGCCCCGCCTTGCGGCAGGGCCTGAGGAACAGGATCATATTCGCGGCGCGTGATCAGGGTATCTTCAGCACCAGCTTGGGGTTTCGGTGCGCCGTCTTCGGTATTGAACCGCCATATCGAAAAGATGGGCCAGTCCGAGCGCAAGATTTGCATCGAAGGTGCGAATTCCAATCGGGCCCGGAACAGATCTTCGGGTGGCACGGCTAACGCGTCGTCCGACGCTGGCACGCTGTCCGCCGCGTGGTAAGATCGGCGAAGGGCCAGTTCCAGTCGCGCCACATCGGGCAGGTACCCGATATGCGACAGCTGATCCATCCCGGCCAGGAAATCCGGAAACGCTTCGCCATAGAACATCATCAACGGCGAGGTCGGTGGGTGGCTGCGCAGAAAAAGCCCGGCCAACCCGTCCATGTTTTGCGAACCCAGCAACTTGGCGATAACCGGGAAGGCTTGATGCATGGCTTCGGTCAGCGAAACGGCAACATTGTTGCGATAGACACTGAAACGCCGTCCCGCCGGCTGATCCGACGCGTCTACAAGGCCCTCAGGCACCGACATGGCTGGATCCAGCAAAGCAAGGTGAAACTCTTCTTGCGACACGCTCATGCTGGAATGCGGTCCAGTGCCGCTTGGGCGCGATCGGCTTCTGCGCGCAAGACAGGCCAATCAGGGACGTCGGTATCCCATTCCACAAGAACAGGTTTTGGTCCCGATTGTTCAAGCACATAGTTCAGAAGCGCCCAAACCGGATCAACCACTTCTCGTCCGTGGCTATCGATCAGCAAGGGAAGCCCGTGGTCGTCTTCATCCTCATCATGCCCGCCAAGGTGGATCTCACCAACCTTGTCCAGCGGATAGGCGTCGATATAGCTCTGCGGTGAGAAGTCGAGATTTGTCGCCGATACGAAAACGTTGTTCACATCCAGCAAGAGCCCGCATCCGGTGCGGCCCGAAATTTCGCGCAGGAAGTCTGGTTCGGACCACGTACTTTCATCAAATGCTAGATAGCTTGACGGGTTTTCAAGCAGCATCTGTCGCCCAACGACATTCTGAACTTGGTCGATGTGATCGCAAATCCGTGCAAGGGTTGCGTCGGTATAGGGCAGGGGCAACAGATCATTCAGGAAGTGGCTGTCATGTGTCGACCAGGCCAGATGTTCGGAAAAGCTGGCGGGGTTGAGCCAGCCGACGAGGTGTTTCAAGCGGGCCAAGTGGTCTGTATCCAGCGGGCCTTCTCCGCCGATGGACAGGCCAACGCCGTGGACGGAAATCGGGAAGTGTTCCGACAAGTGCCGCAGCTGTGCCAGCGGTCGGCCACCATCGCCCATGTAGTTCTCGGCGTGGATTTCCAGCCATGCGACCGGTTGCGGGTGATCCAGAATCTGCTGGAAATGCTGAGGCTTATAGCCGACGCCTGGTGCCGCAGGCAGCCTGTTCGATCGGATTGTGCTGTCCAGCATCTGGTAACCTCGCGGTCTTGAAAAAAGAGGCGGGCGATTCTTGCCCGCCCCTCAGATTTGGCAAAAACTCAGGCTTATGCCGGCAGGTCACGCTCCAGCGGCTCGAGCGATCCCTTGCGGGCAGCGCCGTCAGCTGACTGAGGCAGGTCGATATCGGCGCAGGTGCCGGCATCTACCAGCGTCCAGGCATTGCCCTGATAATCAACAGTCGAGGTGCCCGCGCACGTGGTGCCGGGACCGGCGGCACAATCGTTCTGACCGGCCAGAGAAACGCCATAGCACTTTTCTTTGGCTTGTGCGGATGCGGTTGTGGCCATGCCTGAAACGGCTGCGGCTACGGCGCTTGCGATGACAAGGGATTTAGCGGTGTTCGACATCTCGGTTATCCTTTTGATGACTGCGTATGTCTGTGTTCGACAATGACAAAGGTAATGGGTTGCAGGTCACAGTTGAATTCACGAGCCTGTGTCTCACGAGCCCGTCAATGACTGTCATGACATCTTGCAAACTAATAGTTTGTTTTAGAAGAGATAAAACACAAATGTTTCAATCCGACCCCTCAGAGGGGGCCGGATTTTGTGCAATTTGCCGCTGATTGTTACAGCAGGTCGGGCGGCGTAGCGGCCCGCGACAGTTCATTTGTTACAGCCTCAAGCGGCTGCACTTGTGTCTGTTTCTCACCAAGACGACGGACACTGACTGTGCGGTCCTCAACTTCACGGTGACCGACGGCCAGAATGACCGGAACTTTGCCGACCGAGTGTTCACGAACCTTATAGTTGATCTTTTCGTTGCGGATGTCCGCCTCGGCTCGGATACCTGCGGCCTTGAGTGTCTCAACCACTTCCTGCACGTAACCGTCAGCCTCGGAGGTGATCGAAGCGACCACGACCTGACGCGGGGCCAGCCAGAAGGGCAATTTGCCCGCGTGTTCTTCGATCAGGATGCCGATGAACCGTTCGAACGAACCCAGTGTTGCACGATGCAGCATGAAGGGGCGGTGCTTCGATCCGTCCGCGCCAATGAAATTGGCGTCCAGCCGCTCGGGCAGGTTGGGGTCCACCTGAAGGGTGCCGCATTGCCAAGTACGGCCGATCGCGTCGGTCAGGGTGAATTCAAGCTTGGGTCCGTAGAAGGCGCCTTCGCCTTCGAGAAGCTCATAGTCGTATCCTGCGGCCTTGCAGGCGTCACCCAGGGCTTTTTCGACCAGATCCCAGCTTTCATCCGACCCGATGCGCTTTTCCGGGCGCGTCGAGAGCTTGATGGTCCAATCATGGAAACCGAGATCGGCATAGACCTTCGACAGAAACGCGATGAATTTTGCAGTTTCAGATTCGATCTGATCTTCGGCGCAGAAGATATGCCCATCGTCCTGGGTAAAGCCGCGCACCCGCATGATACCATGCAGCGCGCCAGAGGGTTCGTACCGCGCGCAAGACCCGAACTCGGCCATGCGCAGAGGCAGATCGCGATAGGATTTCAGACCCTGATTGAACACCTGCACGTGGCAGGGACAATTCATCGGCTTCAGGGCGTTCACGGCCTTTTCACGGGCATGTTCCTCGTCGACTTCGACGATGAACATGTTTTCCTGATACTTGTCCCAGTGGCCCGAGGCTTCCCACAATTTGCGGTCAACAACCTGCGGTGTGTTGACTTCGACATAGCCGTCACGCTCCTGCATGCGGCGCATATAGTCCTGCAGGGTGGTATAGATCTTCCAGCCATTCGGATGCCAGAAGATCTGGCCGGGAGCTTCTTCCTGCATGTGGAACAGGTTCATTTCGCGGCCCAGCTTGCGATGGTCACGCTTGGCAGCCTCTTCCAGCATGTGCAGGTGCGCTTTCAGCTTTTCCTTGCCGGTAAAAGCCACGCCATAGATGCGTTGCAGCATCGCGCGGTCGCTGTCACCGCGCCAATAGGCCCCGGCGATGGACATCAGCTTGAACGCATCGCCCGGAACCTGGCCGGTATGCTGAAGGTGCGGGCCACGGCACAGGTCCTGCCAGTCGCCATGCCAGTACATGCGCAACGGCTCGTCGCCCGGGATGGCGTCGATCAATTCGACCTTATAGGGCTCGTTGTTTTCGGTGTAGAAATCAATCGCGCGCTGACGGTCCCAGACCTCGGTGGTCACGGTGTCGCGCTTGTTGATGATTTCCTTCATCTTTTTCTCAATCGCGCCGAGATCTTCGGGCGTAAATGGCTCGGCCCGGTCGAAATCGTAGTACCAGCCGTTTTCGATGACGGGGCCGATGGTGACTTTAGTGTCGGGCCAGATTTCCTGCACGGCGCGGGCCATGATATGGGCGAGGTCGTGGCGGATCAGCTCGTTTGCCTGATCTTCATCTTTCATGGTGTGCAGGGCGATTTCGGAATCAGATTCAATGGGCCATTGCAGATCCCAATGCTGGCCATTCACCGTGGCTGAGATGGCCTTTTTGGCCAGTGAGGTCGAGATGTCGGCGGCCACCTGCGCAGGGGTTACACCCGCGTCATAGGATCGTGCATTGCCGTCAGGAAAAGTGAGAGAGATTGACTGTGCGTCCAAGGCCATGGCTGGCTCTCCTCGTCGGTTTGGCGCCCACTGAACGCCCGGTTGCGGGTTATGTTGTGTTCGCTTCATTTGTCAGGTGGGGGTGGACCTGTCAAGGGCCGGCGCGAGGGGCCGGCCCCTCACGCTCCCCGAGGTATTTTTGGCCAGATGAAGGGGGATCTGGGAATTGCACTTGGGGGTGGGGCGTGCATGATATCTGAAAAAGAAAAGAGGGTGTCATGGCAGCGACGAATTTTCTGGAAACGGCGCAGGGACGGCGGCTGGCCTATCATAAAAGCGAGGGCATCGGGCCGACCATCGTGTTTCTGGGCGGGCTCAAATCCGATATGGAAGGCACCAAGGCGGTGCATTTGGAGGCCTGGGCGAAGGGGCGTGGCCATTCATTTCTGCGGTTCGACTATTCAGGTCACGGTGAAAGCGGGGGCACGTTCGAAGAAGGATGCATTGGTGACTGGCATGAGGATACGCTGGCCGCGATCACGGAATTGACGGATGGACCGCTGATTGTTGTTGGCTCGTCCATGGGGGGGTGGCAGGCGCTGCTGTTGGCCAAAGCGCTGCCAGATCGGATTCAGGGAATGGTGACCATCGCTGCTGCGCCGGATTTTACCGAGGACGGGTATTGGGCTTCATTCTCGGAAAACCAGAAACAGGCACTGGAAACTGTTGGCCATGTCGAGCTGCCTTCGGACTATATGGAGCCTTACATCGTGACCAAACGGATGATCGAAGATGGTCGCCAACATTTGGTCCTGCGCAAGCCTCTGCATATGCCTTTTCCCGTGCGGTTTTTGCAAGGTACCGAAGACACAGCGGTTTCAATCGGAACAGCAGTGCGCCTGATTGAACATGCGTTCGGGCCCGATATGCGCCTGTCATTGACCAAGCACGCCGATCATCGCTTTTCGGATGGCCCATGCCTTGGGTTGATCGAACAAGCCGTTCTCGATGTGATGGCAGCCCAATAATGCGGATATTGGGTCGCGTTTTTCTGACATTGATCGTTGCGTTTGGCCTGATCTATTGGCTTGGCCCGCGTGAGAAGGTTGATCTGGCCCCAACATTTGACGCGCGCAAATTCGGTGAAGGGGTGCAGGTCTATTTCGAAAGTGTGGAATCTGCATTCGCCGACATCATTCCGGGGGTCGAAAAGCGAGTTATTTGGCAAGAGGGCTATAAAGAGCAGCGAACACCTGTTTCGATTCTATATCTGCACGGGTTTTCGGCATCATCCGAAGAGATCCGACCGGTTCCCGATCTGCTCGCCGAAACGTTGGGCGCCAATCTGGTCTACACGCGGCTGCAGGGTCATGGTCGCGGCGGGGATGCAATGGGTGAGGCGACGGCCTCGGGTTGGATGCAGGATCTTGCCGAAGGGCTGGCTGCTGCACGGGCGGTTGGGGATAAGGTCGTGGTGATTTCGACATCAACCGGCGGCACGTTGGCAGCGGCGGCCGCACTGAATGAAGAGCTGAGCCAAAACGTTGCAGGGATCGTATTTGTTTCTCCGAATTTCGGCGTTAAAGCGGCCGGAGCATGGATACCCGGATTGCCTTGGGCGCGCATTTGGTTGCCCCTGATGATGGGTGAAACCCGGGGCGTCGCAGGGGTGAACCCGGAAATGAACAAATTCTGGTCGGCGGTCTACCCTTGGCAGGCTGTGGTGCCGATGACAGTGCTGGTGGATGTGGTCTATGCGCTGGATTTTTCAGACGCAAAGGTTCCCGCGTTGTTCTGGTTCTCGAATGAAGATCAGGTCGTGCGTGCCGACCTGACCCACGAGATTGCCAAGGCATGGGGCGCCCCTGCGTCGGTTGAGCTGGTAACAATGGGGCCCGGGGACGATCCTAATTCCCATGTGATCGCCGGGCGGTTGATGTCTCCAGGGCAGACCGACGAAGTGGTGGCTGGTATCCTGAGATGGCTGAAAACCTTGGGGATCGAGTGAGGAAGAAATAATGCGCAGACCAGGCAGTATGTGGAGCCTTGAAACCCTCGGTCGTGTGCGTCTGTCCCGTCATTTTTTCATGCGCGATTTTCTGTATTCGGAAATAAGCAATTTTCACGAAAAGCAGAATTTTCCAGACGATCCCGACCTTGCCATCGAAACCGGAAAGGCGCTTTGCGAAACCCTGCTGGACCCGCTTGAGGAGACCTTTGGCCGGATTGCCGTACGATCCGGCTATCGCTCGGCATCATTGAACCGTTTCGGTAATGAAAACCGGCTGAATTGCGCGCGAAATGATAACCCGCTTGAATGTCACATCTGGGATCGCGCTGTCGGTGATGATCGGATTGCCGGGGCATCGATCGTGATCCCATGGTTTGCGGATCAATATGAGGCGGGGCGGGATTGGCGGGATTTGGCGTGGTGGATGCACGACCATCTGGATTATTCCGAAATCTGGTTCTTTCCAAAACTCTGTGCTTTCAATCTGGTCTGGAGGCCTGTGCCTCATAAGCGCATCGACAGCAATATCGCGCCGCGGGGCTGCCTTCTGCGCCCAGGAGGCGCGCCTGGCGAGGGTGACCTTGAGCGGCAAAGACGATATGCGGACTTCCCCGCTTTTCGCGGTATCCGCTACCCCTGAACTTTAACTTGCCGAACCATACAAAACCTCTCATCCTGAAACTAATGACGACGATTTGAGTGACTTTTCCAAAGGAGGCGTTGTTTGATCGAGCCGTTGGTTCTTTTACCCGGTTTGATGTGTGATGCGCGGGTATTTGAGCATCAGATGCGCGCCCTGTCACGTGATCGCGCCGTGACGGTCGCTTCGGTTTCGACCGCCGAGCGGATTGAAGAGATCGCGCGGGGCCTATTGATTCAGTTGCCACAACGCTTTGCATTGGCGGGCCTAAGCCTGGGCGCCGTAGTCGCTTTGGAAATTGTCCGATATGCACCCGAGAGGGTGTCGCGCTTGTGTCTGATGGCTTCGGATGCGCATTCGGAATCGCCCCAGACCGCAGCCGCGCGGGAGGAGCTGTTGGTCGCCGCCAAGATGGGTCGGTTAGAGGAAGTGATGCGTCGGCTGATTGGATCGGATTCGCTGGCCCCGGGGCCTCGACGTATTCCCATTCTTGCTGATGTCATCTCGATGGCGTTGGATTTGGGACCGCAGGTGTTCGAGCGTCAGATTCGCGCGCTGCAGCGTCGCCCGGACCAGCAGGGCAACCTGCGCCGGATCACGGCCCCGACTTTGGTGCTATGCGGGGCGCATGACACAGTTGTTCCGGTGCGAAGGCATGCGTTCATGGCGGACCTGATCCCAAATGCAGAACTGCACGTCATCAAGGATGCAGGACATTTGCCTACGTTGGAATCGCCTGAAAATGTCACCGAGGCGCTGAAGACCTGGCTCAGCGTGAAGCCTGCGCTGGATTACGCGTAGAGCGCTTTACGCTGTTCTTTGCTTAGAATGACCGGGGTTGAGATCGTCTGGCCCGTATTCTGATCAAAGAACGGGGTGTCCCTCCAGCTGCCAGAAAGCCGGGATTTTAGTACCCGCGTAACAATCCCGGCGACAGCGTAACCCAGTCGCTTGTGTTTGTGTTTTCCATCGGCCTGCGGAATGAACCCCTGGGTCGTAACCGGCCCTAAACAGTCCGGATCGGAAACTCGTTTCACATCAAAGCCCGCAAACGGAAATTTTGGAGTATTTGATGTCGTCGCCAGCGGTGCATTGCAGCAGCTGGCATACCAGCGCAGCATCCCCTTGGGGCCAAGGCGCATCGCGGCCAGGTGTTCGATGCCGCCGTCGATCCTGATTTCTTCAGGGGCCATTTGGAAAATGTCCACCGGTTCCGGCGCAGGGTCCGGTTGCCCGAAATATATCTGCGCGGCCCGGCAATCACGGCAAAAGCAGACTACATGCGTCCCGTACTGAACGCCTCTGGCTGTAATGCTGCCAAAGAGTTTTCCACAGTTGCAGGCGAAAGCCGTCTGTTTGGCGACTTTCTTTCCCATCGGCGTTAGGCTACTTTGTTGCGGTTGGCCGCTTTGCGCGAGGGTTTGCGGGCGTTGGCGTTCATAAATTCGATCACCAATGGGCGGATATTGTCGCGCCAGCTGCGGCCGGCGAAGATGCCATAGTGACCTGCGCCAGGTTCGACATGGCTGGCTTTTTTCGAATCCGGCAGCCCTGTACACAGCTCGAGCGCAGCAATGCACTGGCCAGGGGCCGAGATGTCGTCATTCGCACCTTCGACTGTTTTGACAGCAACGTTTGTAATTTTGCCGATATCTACCTTGTGCCCTGCAACAACAAACTCGTTGCGCGCGATTTCGCGGTTTTTGAAGACGCGTTCGACGGTTGAAAGGTAGAACTCGGCGGTCATGTCCATGACGGCGAGGTATTCATCGTAGAATCTGTTATGGGCATCGTGATCCGAAGCCTCGTCCCGCATAACCCTCTGGATCTGCTCGGAAAACGCCTGAGAATGCCGGTCCGAATTCATCGACATGAACGAGGCCAGCTGCAGCAGGCCGGGATACACCATGCGCCCGACGCCCTTATACTTGAAGCCGACGCGCTGAATCATGGTTTCTTCCAGCTGCCCCATTGTCACGCGACGGCCAAAATCGGTCACGTCGGTAGGTGTGGCATCCGGGTCAACAGGTCCGCCGATCAATGTCAGCGTGCTGGGTTGGGCTTTGGGTTCGACCTCGGCCAGATAGGCTGTGGCGGCCAGAGTCAGCGGCGCCGGTTGGCAGACGGCTACAACGTGGGTGTCCGGTCCCAATTCTTTCATGAAATCGACAAGGTAAAGTGTATAATCCTCTACATCAAACTTACCTTCGGACACGGGGATATCGCGCGCATTATGCCAGTCAGTGATATAAACTTCGCAATTCACCAAGAGGCTTTTTACGGTGGACCGAAGCAAAGTGGCGTAATGTCCAGACATCGGGGCGACCAACAGCACCTTGCGGGGCTGTTCGGCGCGGCCATTGACACGAATATGTATCAAATCACCAAAAGGGCGTTCGATCACCGGGACAATATCGACCAGATGATCCTTGCCGTCTTCGCAAGTGAATGTACGGATTCCCCAGTCGGGTTTTACAACCATGCGCTGGAATGTCCGCTCAGTCACCTCGCCCCAGGCGGCCATCATGCTGAACGCAGGGTTGGGCACCATCGAAAACAGCGGATAGGAAGCCATGGCACTTGCCGTAGCACCCATCCACTGATTGGTGTTGCGCATCGTTTCCATCAGATCGTAGGTCATCATGTAGCGCATGAAATGGGCCTCCTGAGTGTCAGCCTGATAATTCGGACCATTCGTCGCTTTGCCCCCCGACGCCCACGACGTTATTCTGCATAGCAGCGAGGTTAGGGTGGAATTGTTAAAATGACAACAAGTGAAGATAACGCGCCAGAGCTGTCCGAGGAACACCTTGAACGGATTAGAGAAAATATGACGAAAGTCGAAGAATTGTCGAAAAGGCTGATCGATGTGATGGCTGGCAAAGAGGCGCACACTCCCGCGTTGGACGGTCCGAATCAAGATCTTTTCGCAAGAGCAGCAACTTCGTATTTCGCCGAAGCGTGGCAGAATCCCGCCAAGCTTCTGGAACATCAGGTCGCATTCTGGGGACAATCCGTTATGAACTTTGCTGAGGCTCAGCAGGCGCTGGCCGCCGGCGGGGTCGAGGACAGCGAACCCGGACCCAAGGATAAACGGTTCTCAAACCCTCTTTGGGACACCAATCCCTATTTCCGGTTTATTCGCCAGCAGTATCAGACAAATGCCGATGCAATCGCGCAGGCGGTTGCTTCGGTCGACGATCTGGACGGCAAGGACAAGCAGAGGCTGCATTTCTTTTCGCAACAGATCATTGACTTGATGTCTCCGACGAATTTCCTGGCCTCCAATCCCGACGCGCTGGAAAAGGCGGTCGAGACGGAAGGGCAATCGCTGATCAAAGGGCTAGAGAATCTAGTTGCGGACCTTGAAGCCAATAATGGTGAAATGGTTGTCAGACTGGCGGATGAATCCGCGTTCAAGCTTGGCGAAAATATCGCAACAACTCCGGGCGACGTGGTCTATCGCAACAGGCTTATGGAGTTGATCCAGTACAAACCCACGACCGAGACCGTACACGAAACCCCGATCGTTCTGTTTCCGCCCTGGATCAACAAATACTATATTCTGGACCTTAAGGCGCAGAACAGCCTCATCAAATGGGTGACCGAGCAGGGCTATACCCTGTTTGTTGTGAGTTGGGTAAATGCGGATGCTTCTCATGCCGAGGTCGGTATGGGCGACTATGTCGAAGAGGGATTTCTGACCGCCATCGAGACCGTCAAGTCGATCTGTAAGGTCAAGCAGGTCAATGCGGTAGGATATTGCATTGCCGGCACCACGTTGAGCCTGACCCTGTCCCTGATGAAACAGCGTGGCGACAAATCCATCAAATCGGCGACCTTCTTTACAACCTTGACCGATTTCGGTGAACAGGGGGAATTCACGCCGTTCCTACAGAATGACTTTGTCGATGGCATTCAAGAACAAGTGACTAAAGACGGTATCCTAAAAGCATGGGTCATAGGTCGTACCATGTCGTTCCTGCGATCGAATGACCTGATCTACGGCCCCGCCATTCGAAGCTATATGATGGGCGAGACCCCTCCGGCGTTTGATTTGCTCTACTGGAACGGGGATGGCGCAAATCTTCCGGGCAAAATGGCAATCGAGTATTTGCGGGGGCTTTGTCAGAAAAATCAATTTGTGACCGACGGTTTCGATTTGCTTGGGCACAAACTACATATCCGCGACGTTGATGTTCCTTTGATGGCCATCAGCTGCGAAACCGACCATATCGCCGCCTGGAAAGATTGTTATCGGGGTGTGCAGCAGATGGGGTCACGTTCGAAGACGTTTGTCGTTTCGGAATCCGGTCACATAGCAGGCATCGTGAACCCGCCGAGCAAGAAGAAATACGGCCACTACACCAACCCTGATCTGAATGCAGATGCCGATGCATGGATGAAAGAGGCCGATTTTCATAAAGGGTCCTGGTGGCCGCAGTGGGAAGCTTGGCTGAAGAAGAGATCCGGCAAGCAAATCCCTGCGCGCCAAGTGGGCGATTCGGGATACGCTTCCCTGGCCGAGGCACCAGGAACCTATGTTTTGGTGAAGGCAACAGATTGATTTTTAACAGTTTAGAAAAATATTGCTGCAGTGCAGCAAGAAAAAACTTGCAATGCTGCGATGCAGCAACGATATTGTCCTCAAGCTGATGAAGCCCGGGGTTGGCCCGGATCGGCAAGCAAAGGATTTGGACAATGGCAAAGACTCAAGACTTTACCGCGACCCTGAAAGACATGATGGGTGCATTCCCTGTTGACACCACTGCTCTGGAAGGTGCGTTCAACACCACCGCGACCCTGAACGAAAAGCTGTCGGGCGTTGCTCTGGAAGCGGCTGAGAAATCGGCTGAGATTTCGAACAAATGGACCAAGGAAACCCTGGCCAAACTGTCCGATATGTCGAAAGCGAAATCTGACCCTGCAGATTACGCAAAAGCTGCAACCGACTACGCAAGCGCGTCGGCTGAAGTTGCTGCTGAAAACCTGGCTGCTTTCGCTGAAATCGCGAAAAAAGTTCAGTCGGAAACCGTTGAGCTGCTGATGGCTGCTGGCAAAAACGCTGCAGAAGACGCAACTGCCGTTGTCAAAAAAGCAACCAACGACGTGTCCACTGCTGCGAAAAAAGCAGCTGGCGCCAAGTAAGGTAAGATAGCGAGGTGCACCCACTCCTCCCATTTGGTGCAATCGCGTTGGGCGGGTCGAAAGACCTGCCCTTTCTTTTTGTTCTGCACTCGCATAATCTCTGCTGCAATGCATCATTCCTTGGGGAGGGTAGACGGTGTCAGAACAAGAAAAACCGTTGCTAATCAAACGATATGCCAGCCGTCGGCTGTATAACACTGAAACCAGTGACTATGTCACGCTCGAAGATATTGCGGCATTCATACGTGACGGTCGCGAAGTTCAGATCATAGACCTGAAGACTGGGGATGATCTGACACGGCAATATCTGCTGCAAATCATTGCCGAGCATGAAAGCCGCGGTGAGAATGTCCTGCCGGTGAACGTGCTGAACGATCTTGTGCGCAGCTATATGTTGCCGGGCGGAGGAGTGATGCCGCAATTCCTGCAAAGCTCGTTCGAAATGCTGCGCGAAAGCCAAAGCAAAATGATGGAAAACATGTCTGCGATGAATCCGATGACCCAGATTCCGGGTTTCGAAGCACTGCAAGCGCAGCAAAAGGCATTTCTGAAGGCGATGACCAGCGGCATTTCCGGCAGTTGGTCCGGTTCGGAAACGGATAGCGAGGCCAAACCCCAGTCGAGTGAGGATCTGGACGACATCAAGAAGCAGTTGGCGGAGTTGCAGCAAAAGCTGTCTAAACTGAACTGAATTTGTCCACACAATGAAATAGGCCCGCCGCTGGCGGGCCTTTTCGTTTGAATTCAGCTTATTCAGGTTCCAAATGCGATTTTCGGGGCGGTAATTTCCCCTACTGAAGCCAACAGAATATCAGCGATCACATCCAGTTCCGCGCCTGTCAGGCGTACAGGCAGGCGCACGTCGCAAGCTTTCATCAGCATGTTTCGCGTTTGTGGCAGTTCGATCTGTTCCGGCAGGAATTGCCAGTTCCAAAAGGCACGGGCGTTGTCTTCACTCAGGCCGAATACCTGAACTTTCACCCCGCGTGCTTCGGATGCTGCGGCAAAGGCGCGGATATCATCATCGCTTAGGTCAACCAGATTGAACTGGATCGAGTCCGGCGCCCGGCGCTCTGGCGCCAGCGGGGCAGGCACGTTGATATAGGGCGATGAGTTCAGGCGCTCTGCCACATAGTCGTGGTTTTGCAACCCATCGCGGACACGGCGTGCCAATTCAGGCATCTGGGGACGGATTACTGCAGCGCTCAGGTTGCTCATCCGCAGGTTATACAGCGGCAACTGGTTCTGCCAGCGGCCAAAGGCCTCTTCGAGTTCCGATGAGTTGTCGCCACGCGGACCTTTGTGTTTCTTCCAGTTATGTTCGTAGGCGCCGGACATGATCACGGCACGCGCCACCAGATCAGCGTCGTCGGTTATCAGAATGCCACCTTCGCCCGCATTGATCATCTTGTAGGACTGAAACGAGAAACAGCCGATCTTGCCAATCGTCCCAATATTGCGGCCATGCCAAGTTGTCCCCAGCGAATGGGCTGCGTCCTCGATCACCGGAATGTCGCGCGCGCTGCACAGGGTCATGATCGCGTCCATATCCGAAGTATGTCCGCGCATATGGCTAATGATCACGGCCTGCACGTTATCCAGTTTGGCGGCAAAGTCATCCATGTCGATGCGATAATTGTCACCCACCTCACACAATACGGGGATGCAATCCGCATGTATGACCGATGAGGGCACCGCCGCAAAGGTAAAGCCCGGTATCAGCACCCGCGCGTCCCGCGGCAAACCCAGCGCCTTGAGCGACAGGAACAGCGCTGCCGAGCAGGACGATACAGCCAGCGCGTATTTCGTGCCCAGCAGTTCGGCGAATTCCGACTCGAGCAGCGCAACCGGAGCGTCTTGCGGCGCAGTGTAGCGGAACAGGTCGCCTGACTGCATCAGGGCATCAATGGCGTCGCGGGCGGCCGCGGGGATGGGTTCGGCGTCATGGACGTTCGGAGGCAGCGTCATATTTGGCATTCCTGAATTCTATCTTTGGGAAAGATAAAGCTAATGAAGTGTCAATCCAAGCCCTTAATCTTCAGGGTGGCGAAATTTCACTATTCTGTCGTAGTCAGAGAGACACAGGTTGGCTTACCCTGCGTAGCGGGAAATTCTTTTGAACTTGCAGCTTTGGGGGAAGTAAGGTGGCAATGGATCTTCTTTGACGTTGCTCTCGTATGATGGGTTGGATCACTGCATTGACTATCATTCGTTTGGCGCTCTGGGGCGCGCTTTCAACTTTCGCTTCGGCGGTTCACGCGGATTATGATCTTTCGAACGGCACAGAAGTTGCGCCGCTTGAGATGTTTCAGGAATGCGATGTTTGCCCTGAGATGATTGTCTTGCCTTTGGGTGAGTTCATGATGGGTGGACCGCCGGGAGAATCGAAACGAAACTTTCATTGGGATGAAAAAGGGCTTCGCCCCGCGACACCTGAAGAGCCGTATATTGCACATCATGAAGGTCCGGTTCACAAGGTCACGATAGATATGCCCGTCGCCATGGGGCGGAATGAAGTCACGCATGATCAGTGGATGGCTTGTGTGATTGATGGCGGTTGTGGTGGGTATATCCCGCGAGACTGCATTTTGCAGCGTGACGGTCCCTGCGTTGAAATCAAGGGAAATCATCCGGTTGTAGACGTATCCTATCAGGATGCCGTGTCCTACACTGGGTGGCTAAACGACAAAATTGGTGCGGATGTTTATCGTCTACCTACGGAAACTGAATGGGAATATGCCGCTCGTGCTGGGACACAAACACCTTTTGCGCAAGGAGAAGAGGTTTCGACGGATCAGGTCAACTTCCACGGCAAACCAACGGAAGAAATGTTGGGGGTGAAGCGACCTGATCTGGCCCGCCGCGGCTATCCGGTGCCCGTTGATGCGTTGGATGCAGCCAATGCTTGGGGATTGCGTCACATGTCGGGGAACGTTGCGGAAGTTACAATGTCCTGCTGGACGGAAACGCACAAAGAGTGGAATAGATCCAGCGTTTACCTGAAAATGGCACTTGCGCCGGGCTGTGAGCGTCGTGTTTCACGCGGTGGCACATATTGGATCGCGATGGATTTTTCTCGCGTTGCGGCCCGAGGCGGTGGCTCAGATGATGTCGGCTCTACGTCTAAAGGGTTCCGCGTTTTGAGGGAGTTGAAATAAACCCTCTGAGTGCCTTGCAATCACAGGCCAAGCCGGTCCCGCAGGGAAAACCATGTCATCGCCAGCACCAGCAACGGGCTGCGTAGGGCTGCGCCGCCCGGAAAGGGCAGGGCGGGTACGCGGGACATGGTGTCGAACCCTTCGGCTTGGCCCTGAATGACCATCGCCATCAGTTGCCCGGCATGTGTAGCTGTGCCAACACCGTGACCCGAATAGCCAGAGGCTGACAGGATATTCGGGGCAACCCGTGTCAGGTAGGGCATTCGCCGCATGGTGATACCCAGAGTACCGCCCCACGCATAGTCGATCTTTACATCGCGAAGATGCGGGAAAATCTCGGTCATCGGTTTGCGCACCTTGGAGGCGATATCTGTCGGGAAGCGGTAGCCATAGCTTTCCCCGCCGCCGAATAGCATGCGGTTGTCGGCGCTGAGGCGAAAATAGTTCACCACAAACTTGGTATCAGCGACGGCGACATCCCGGGTCAGGACGCGGGCGGCATCGGTGCCCAAAGGCTCGGTCGCGGCGATGAAATTGTTGATCGGCATGACGCGCGACGCCACCTTGCCGTTCAGATCGCCGAGATACCCGTTGCAGGCCAATATGACGTGGTTGGCCGTCACCTTTCCCTGTGGGGTTTGCACGATGGCCGGATCGGTCTCGTCGATCCCGGTGACTTCGGTACCCTCAAAGATGCGCACGCCGGCCTTGGCTGCGGCATCAGCCAGCCCCAAGGCAAAGTTCAGCGGGTGCAGATGGGCCGCCCCCATGTCCAGATAACCTCCGCGATAGGTTGGGGATGGGCACAAGCCATGCGCCGCGCCTTCGTCCAGCAGCTCCATATGGTCATAGCCATATCGCGCCGACAGATGCGCGGCGTGATCGTGGAGGTCTTTCTGATCCCCGGCGCTGAGGCCCAGAACCGCCACGCCCGGTTTCAGATCACAGTCGATTTTGTGCTTTTCGATCAGCGATTTGACCAGATCCTTGGCATCTTCGGCCAGATCCCACAGCTTGGCGGCATCGTCATCGCCGACCAGGCGTTCAAGGTCTTCCTGATCCATCCGCTGGGCGCTGCCCAGCTGCCCGCCATTGCGGCCTGACGCTCCGAAACCAACGCGATGCGCCTCAAGCAGCACGACGTCGAACCCGGCCTCGGCCAGATGCAGCGCGGCGGACAGGCCAGTATAGCCGCCACCGACCACACAGACATCAGCTTTGGTATCCCCAGCAAGCGCTGGAAAACGGTCGAGCGTGTTGGCCGTCGCGGCATACCAGCTGGCCGGATACTCGGCCTTGCGGTCGTTGGAATAGAGGAGATTCATCGCGGCTTAAACGTTCATGAGCAGGTGCTCACGCTCCCACGGAGAGATGACCTGTAGAAATTCTTCATACTCGGCACGTTTGACAATGCCATAGACGCGGGCAAATTCCGGACCCAGCACTTCGTGCAGGGCGGTGGCCTCGTCGAACAGGTCCAGCGCATTGCCCATGACCTGCGGGATATCACCGTCACCTTCGTAGGCGTCGCCATAAAACTGACGGCGCGGGCGTTCCTGCTGGGTCAGGCCGAGATAGCCGCAGGCAAGCGACAAGGCGATGCCCAGATAAGGGTTGCAATCCATGCCTGCGATACGATTTTCAACGCGCCGCGCCTCGGGGCCGGACAGGGGAACACGGATGCCGGTCGTGCGGTTGTCACGAGCCCATTCCAGATTGATCGGCGCGGCATGGTCTTTCACATAGCGGCGGTACGAGTTCACATAAGGTGCCATGACTGCCAGGCCTGCAGGCAAGTGGTTTTGCAGCCCTGCAATGAAGTTATAGAATGCATCCGTTTCGCCGCCCTGAGGTCCGGAAAAGATATTCTGTCCGGTTTCGATCTCGGTGATCGAGTGGTGGATGTGCATGGCCGATCCGGGCTCATCCGCAATCGGTTTCGCCATGAAGGTCGCAAAGCAGTTGTGTCGCAACGCGGCTTCGCGGATCAGGCGTTTGAAATAGAACACTTCATCTGCCAACTTGACCGGATCACCATGGCGCAGGTTGATTTCAAGCTGTCCGGCGCCGCCTTCCTGGGTGATGCCGTCAATCTCGAATCCCTGATGTTCGGCAAAGTCATAGATGTCGTCGATCACCGGGCCGAATTCATCCACCGCGGTCATCGAATAGGCCTGCCGCGCGGCCGCAGGACGACCCGAACGGCCCATCATCGGTTTGATCCCCTGCGCGGGGTCGACATTGGGGGCGACCAGAAAGAACTCCATCTCTGGTGCGACAATCGGTTTCCAGCCTTTGTCGTGATACATTTTTACGACGCGCTTCAACACGTTGCGTGGGCTGAACGGGATCGGCTCTCCGTCCCGGTCATAGGCGTCGTGGATCACCTGCAGCGTCCAGTCACCCGTCCAAGGAGCAGCGGAAGCAGTCGAAAAGTCAGGTTTAAGGATCATGTCCCGTTCAATGAAGCCGTCCTCTCCGGCGGCTTCGCCCCAGTCCCCGGTGATAGTCTGGTAAAAGATACTATCGGGTAGATGGAAGTAGGACTGGCGTGCAAATTTGGTGGCCGGAACCGCTTTCCCGCGCGCGATGCCGGGCAGGTCAGAGATGATGCACTCGACCTCATCCAATCGGTGACCTTCAAAATAGGTACGGGCTGCCTGTGGCAGTTGTTCTGTCCAATCGGCCATCAGGCCCTCTCTTTCTTCAAAAACTCTGCCATGAACTGTCCGATCTTCGGACTGTCGTCGCGGGTGGGCAGGCGGTCGGCGGCGGCCTGCATCAGATTGTCTGGAACGACACCTTTGCCGCGTGTGTCCATCAGCCCTTCGATGAAGCTGTCGCCATACTCCGGGTGGGCCTGAACGGTCCAGATCGTGTCGCCATAGGCCAGCATGGCATTCTGGCAAAAGGCGTTCGAACCGGTTACTTGTGCACCGGCGGGCAGCTCTACCACCTGGTCCTGATGCCAGGCATTCAAAGTGACGATCTGTCCGTCCAAATCGTAGTCCGTCCGCCCCACGGCCCAGCCCTGTTTGAACTTTTCAACTTTCCCGCCAAGGGCTTGCGCAATGACTTGATGACCAAAGCATATGCCGATCAGTGGTTTGCCGCTTTGATGGATGTCGCGGATCAGCGCTTCGAGCTTGCGAATCCAGGCATGGTCCTCATAGGCGCCATAGCGCGAGCCGGTGATGATCCATCCATCAGCATCGTCAAAACTTTGCGGAAAGTGATCGTCGACAACCGCATAGGTCACAAACTCAAAGCCGTTGCCATCCAGCAGCGCGCGAAACATGCCGTCATACTCACCGAACTGATCGTGCAATTCGTCAGGGGGGTGGCCGGTTACAAGGATACCGATTTTCATGGGTCACCAAATTTGATCAAATTTATTCTAGCTGAGCAGAACGAAGCGGGCAAGGGGCTCAAACCGCCTCGAGATAACTTAGCCAATGCTCCTCGGGTGGGCGTTCGTCAAAGCGCAGGATCTCTTGTCGCTTTGTCATGGCGAGATTGCTGATCAGCGGGGCGGGAAAGATGCGCGCAACTTGCGGATCGGTTTCAAGGGCGGTGATGGCTGAAGCCCAGTCGCCAGCGAGTTGCGGCAGGCCGTCGATCTCATATGCGTTGCCCGTGATCGGAGCTGGCGGTTCAGTTCCGTCCTCGATGCCGTTCAGCGCCGCACCGAGCACGGCGCTCAGCATGAGGTAGGGATTGATGTCACCACCAGCAACGCGATGTTCGATCCTGCGGGCAGAGGGCGCGCCGCCGGGAACGCGCAGCGCGGCAGTGCGATTTTCATAAGCCCAGCATGCCTCAGTTGGGGCATGGGCGCCGGGGACAAGCCGGGTGTAGGAGTTCCCGTGCGGTGCAAAAATCAGAGTTGAACCAGGCATTGCAGACAGACATCCGGCTATGGCCGAGCGCAAAAGATCAGTGCCTTCAGGCCCGCCATTGTCAAAGATATTTTGCCCATCCTGGTCGACGACCGAAAAATGGACATGCATCCCATTGCCCGCATCCTGGGCATAGGGTTTGGCCATGAAAGTTGCGGTAAACCCATGTTTGCGTGCAAGGCCACGAGTCAACACCTTGAAAAGCAACGTATCATCTGCGCAGCGCATGGCGTCCTGATGGTTCAGGTTGATTTCAAACTGGCCAATCCCGCTTTCGGAAATGGCGGTTTGAGCCGGGATGCTCATTGCCTCGCATCCGTCATAGAGGTCTGTGAAAAAGGCGTCGAACGCATCCATTTCCGCCATGGACAGGACTGCCTCGTCGACCAGCCGTCGCCCCGTCAAAGGATTGATCGGAGGCACCGGTCGTGCACCTGATGAGTCCAATAGCGTGAATTCAAGCTCGGTCGCCGCAACAACAGACCAGCCACGCTCGGCATAGCGTTGCAGCACCGAGGTCAGAGCATGGCGAGGGTCGCCGGCAAAGGGCTTGCCCTGATCGTCATACAGGGACATCAACACCAGCGCTGTTTCGGTTTCAAGCCAGGGAACTGGGACGGGGCCACGCTCGGTTGGCAGTAATATGCCGTCCGCGTCGCCTGATTCAAACACAAGCGGGCTATCCTCGATATCCGCGCCCCACAGATCAACATTCAATGCCGAAAAGGGCATCCGCACCACACCTTTACTCAGCTTGTCAGCATAAGAAGGAGGCACGCGTTTGCCGCGCAGCTGACCGTTAAGGTCGCAGGCCGCTACGCGAAAACTGTGTAGGGCGTTCAGGTCCATCGGCGTCTCCATCACTCTGGTACCCCGAGGTTTAATCGACACAAAGCGCCTTGTCACGAAATTTGATCAAATTATCCCCGCGCCGTTTTTTTCGGCGCGGGGTCGGGACCTTATGCAAAGCTTATGCCGTTCTCGGCCATCGGCAGATCGGCAATCAAGGTCCCGGACATTGCCTTGATTGCGTTCGCGAGCGCGGGGGCCGAGGGCGGCGTGCCGGGTTCGCCCACGCCTGTAGGGGCCTCGGCCGAGGGCAGGATGTGGACGTCGATTGTTGCTATATCGCCGATCCGAAGGGGTTCGTAGTCCGGGAAGTTGTATTGATCCACGGAACCGCCGGTCAGTGTGATCTGATCGCGCATCACATGCCCGATGCCATAGCCAATCCCACCTTCCATCTGGGCACGCACCACGTCGGGGTTCACCGCGATACCGCAATCGACAGCACAGGTAACCTTTTCGATCTTGATGCCGTCATCCGGATCGCCCGAGATTTCGACCACCTCAGCCACATAAGAACCAAAGGATTTGTGCACCGCAATACCTTGCGCGCGACCGGTAGGGACGTTGCCCCAATCTGCTTTCTCGGCCGCAAGTTTCAGAACTGAGGCCTTGCGCTGTTGGTCTGCATTACCCGCATCCGCCAGATGTGCGAGACGGAACTCAACCGGGTCACGGCCCGCGGCGGTGGCGGCCAAATCCATCATTGTTTCCATCGTATAGGCAGTGTGGGTATGTCCTACCGACCGCCACCATAGGACCGATGTGGCCTTGGGTGTGTCGGTCAGTCCAAGCGCCATCCCCGGAATATCATAGGGGCTGTCTGCGATGCCCTCGATCGAGCTGTGGTCGACGCCGTCATGCACTGCAACCGCTTCGAACGGGGTGCCCTTCATGATCGATTGCCCAGCAACCTGATGCTGCCATCCCACGATATTCCCCGCCGCATTCAACCCGACACGAACTTTGTGGCCGAAGGCCGGGCGGTAATACCCGCTGCGAATGTCGTCTTCCCGCGTCCAGACCAGTTTGACCGGGCGCGAGCGGTCGGTGACAACAAAGGCCAATGCGGCCTCAACCTGATAGTCCGCATCCGGTGTTGCGCGACGCCCGAAAGACCCGCCGGCCAGCATCGTTCTGATGTGGATTTTCTCGGGTGGCAGCTGAAAGATTTGCTGATACGCCATGTGCGGGCCGGTTGGCATCTGAGCGCCATCATGCAGAACGATGTCACCCTCTGCGGTCTGTTCGATTGTGCAGTTCAGTGGCTCCATCGGAGCATGGGCGAGAAGCGGGTAGTAAAAAGTTTTTTCTACGACCGTATCCGCCGCGTCGATCGCAGCCGAAACCGTGGCAACATCTGCCTTGTTCACGTTATAGGTCGGCTGGGCATTCAGCGCGTCCATGATCTCGGCCTTGATCTGATCCGAGTGGCGGGTTTCAGCGCCGGACATGTCCCATTCGACCTCAAGCGCGTCACGCGCCTGAATCGCGGCCCAGGTATCTTCGGCATAGACCGCAACGCCCGCCTGATTGGGCAATGCAGCGGCGCTGATATAGCCTTTGACCTCTTTCGATGCGTTGTCGTCAAAGCTGATGACAATACCGCCCCGCGAATCCGGACGTTTGATCATCGCAACCATCTGGTTGGGCAGGTGGACATCCATGGCATACATGGCTTGCCCGTTACCCTTGATGGCCGAGTCCGTGCGACGCACGGCCTCGTTCCCGATCAGGCGGAATTCCGAGGGGTCTTTCAGGCGCGGCTCGGTCGGCGCCTCAATCTGCGAAGCGGCCGCCACAAAATCGGCAATCGGGGCGGATTGATCGCCTGCTTTGACGATACCCTCCTCAATGGTGATGCCTGATGCATCCACACCCCAGCTTTGGGCGGCGGCATTGATCAGCATCTCGCGGGCGGCAGCGCCAGCCTGACGGTATTGCAGCCAGGAATTCGCCATCGCGGTCGAGCCGCCGGTGCCCTGGAAGGGGCCGAACAGCAGGTTGTTATAGACTTGGGGGTTCGACGGCGCGAATTCGTATTTAATTTGGTCCATAGTGATGCCGATTTCCTCGGCGATAAGCGTCGGAAGGCCGGTCGCGGGGCCCTGACCCTTTTCGAAGTGTTTGACGATGGCGGTCACAGTGCCGTCTGCGTCAATCTTCACAAATGGGTTGAGCTGCGTCGTCTCGGACGAGGCCGCAGCCAGAACGCCATCGGGGCGGGCGCCAATCAGCAAGACGGCACCGGTAGCAGCAGCGCCTTTCAGAAAACCACGGCGAGAGGTGTTGATGGTCATGGATCAGGCCTCCAGAATTTCGGATGCGCGCTGGATACCGGCGCGGATGCGTTGATAGGTGGCACAGCGACAGGCGTTGCCGGACATGTAATCGTCGATTTCTTCAACGCTGGGCTTTGGATTCTCGGACAGCAACCCGACCGCCGACATCACCTGACCCGACTGGCAATAGCCGCATTGAACCACGTCCAGCTCGACCCAAGCCTGCTGGACAGCAGCGCCGATATCATTTTCGCCCACCGCTTCGATCGTGGTGATTTCGGCACCTTCGACATCTTCGATATATGTCTGGCACGAGCGCACCGGCTCTCCGTCCAGATGCACGGTACAGGCCCCGCACGAGGCGACACCGCAGCCGAATTTGGTTCCTGTCATCTTCAGTTCGTCCCGGATCACCCACAGCAGGGGTGTGCCGGGCTCGGCCTCAACCGTGTGGGTCTGGCCGTTCAGTTTCAATGTCAAAGCCATTGGGGGGATCTCCTGTTGGGCTGGCTACCTGAATCGGTAAACTGGCGGGTTTACCTTAGGCAGGGGGCAGGGCGTTGTAAACCCGGGAGTTTACCTAGCGTTTGACCGGCTCGTGTCAAAGGGTCTATAGCTTTGGAGCATGAATGACCTCAGCGCACCGAAAGCACTAAAGCATGCCCAGATCATCGAGGCTGCCGTAGCTGAATTCCAGGCAAAGGGGTTCTCGGCAGCCAGCATGGATCGGATCTCGGCAAGGGCCGAGGTCTCCAAGCGCACGTTGTACAAGTATTTCGAAAGTAAGGAAAACCTGTTCCGCTCAATCGTGGTTGAGCTGTCGAACCGCTTCTCTGAGGTGTTGGATATCAGATACGAAAAGGGCCGGGATATCCAAGAGCAACTGACCGATCTGGCCTGGGCCGAGGGACGCATTCTGATGTCACCCGAGGTGATGGCGATGTCGCGTATGGTGATCAGCGAAACCTTGCGCAATCCCGACCTTGCGGTCGCCGCGCAGGGCAAATTGGACAAAACTGCCATCTTCTCGGCCATGCTTAAAGATGCGGCAGAGGATGGTCAGCTACGCATCGATAACCACGACATCGCGGGTCGTGAATTCATCGGTTTAATCAAGAGCAGGGCATTCTGGCCTATGGTTTTTTGCGGGTCCGTACTTAGTCAGGAAGAAATGTCTGATACCATTCAGCGCAGCGTCGAAATGATGATCTGCCGGTACGGTATCGACAATCGGTGACGCGGTTGGCAGGCACAGCGACGCCCTCTTTCGAATATGCTAAACCCCGGGCTGCCCGATTCGAGGGGCAGGAATTTGCGGATTCGATCAGACTGATTGGATCCCGGATGCGACGAGGGCTCAGCATTGAATGACAAGGTAAGACAAGCCGCACGCCTGAGCGTCGCCCCGATGATGGATTGGACCGACAGACATTGTCGCTATCTCCATCGGCTGCTGAGTGCTGAGACGCTTCTTTACACCGAAATGGTCACCGCACCTGCGTTAGTTCGGGGCGGAGCGCTGCATTTGCTGGCCTACAGCCCACAGGAACATCCTGTGGCTCTGCAACTGGGTGGGTCAGACCCTGACGAACTGGCGCAAGCGGCCCGGTTGGGGGCGGATGCCGGTTATGATGAGATCAATCTGAATTGTGGGTGCCCGTCTGATCGGGTGCAATCGGGCACTTTTGGTGCGGTGCTGATGAAATCCCCTGACCGCGTTGCGGATTGTGTTGCCGCAATGCGCGAAGCCGTGGACGTAGATGTCACGGTCAAATGCCGCATTGGAGTCGACGACCAACAGCCCGAAGACATTTTGCCTGAGTTTCTGAGCCAGATCAGGCAAGCGGGATGCACACGGGTCACGATCCACGCGCGCAAAGCCTGGCTGCAAGGGCTCAGCCCCAAAGAAAACCGGGATATTCCACCCCTGGATTATGATCTCGTGCATCGGATGAAGGCGGAATTCCCGGATATGCACATCTCGATAAATGGTGGCATTGCTGATCTGGAACAGGCGCGCGGGCATCTGGACGCAGGGTTGGATGGTGCCATGATCGGGCGGGCTGCGTATCATCAGCCGTCAGATGTTCTGTCCACAGCGGATCCTGTGATTTTTGGGGTCGGTCAGGCCGCCGACCCGTTTGCTGTTGTCCGGAAAATGGTGCCTTATATCGAATGCCATCTTGCTGGCGGAGGGCGCTTGCACCAGATTACGCGACATATGCTGGGCCTGTTCGCAGGGCGGCCGGGTGCGCGGGCTTGGCGGCGGACCCTGTCTGAAGGTGCAGTGCATGACGGGGCGGGCCCCGAGGTTATGTTGCAGGCACTGGATCATGTCGCGCCTCTGACCGAGGCCTGAATGGTGGCAATACGGCAAAAGGTCGATTGGGGGGAATGATGCCCGAAGTAATGTTGCTTGCTCAGATGCTGGTTCTTCTGCTGGTGATCGGAGCGCTGGCGGGCGTTTTGGCGGGTCTGTTGGGTGTCGGCGGAGGCATCGTACTCGTCCCTGCTTTTTTCTGTGCGTTTCAGACCCTTGGATATGGCGGCCCGCAGTTGATGCAGCTGTGCCTCGCCACCTCACTGGCAACGATTATCGTAACCTCACTACGGTCGGTTCTGGCACATAACAAAAAGGGTGCCGTTGATTGGGATATCCTGCGCAGTTGGGGTCCGGGCATCGCCATCGGTGCGGTGTTGGGCGTGATGGTGGCATCCGCTCTTCGGACCGAGGCATTGCAAGCCCTGTTCGGTGTATTGGGTATGGTGATTGGCGCCTATCTTGGTCTGGGTAAATCCGAATGGCGGCTTGGAGACGCCATGCCCAAGGGCCTGAAACGCGCTCTCCTGTCGCCCTCGGTCGGCTTCCTATCCGTTCTGATGGGTATCGGCGGCGGCAGCTTTGGCGTGCCGTTAATGAGCTTGTTCAACACGCCAATTCACCGGGCTGTGGCCACGGCGGCCGGGTTTGGCGTGATCATCGCTGTGCCCTCGGTCATGGGGTTCCTGTTTCTCGAAATTGCCCCTGAACACCGCCCGCCCTTTACCATCGGCGCCGTCAATCTGATTGCCTTTGGGATTGTGGTCGCCATGACCATGATCACTGCGCCTTGGGGCGTTAAGTTGGCCCATGCGATGGATCCAAAGCCGCTCAAGCGGATATTCGCGGTCTTCCTGACTCTGGTCGCACTGAATATGTTGCGCAAGGCGTTGGGTTTTTGAGTTCTTTCGAGGAAAAGGGGTGGGTTAGATTTCCCCACGACCGGGCTATTCTGGACTGGGTATCTTATGCGCTGCCCGCAGCACGCGCTGCTGCGGCGGATCCGGAATTCGCGCATTGGCTGGACTGTGAAGGGACTTGGTTCATTGGGGTCGACGCGCTGAACAACGACACCGAGGGCAGGGTCCAGGGTTCCCCGGTTCTGACCGGGGCCGTCATGGATTTCATAGTGTCGCGTTATGGGTCGTTGCCATTGCACAAAGCCCAGGTCTCGGTCATTTACCCCGGCTACCCGTTGCCCCGACGCGGAGAGGGCGAGGCTGCTGCCCGGTATCGAGCAAAGCGGGATGCGGCCCATGTGGATGGTTTACGCCCGTCCGGCCCGGACAGGCGCCGCAGGGTCGAGGAACCGCATGCGTGGATTCTGGGCATTCCATTGAGCGATGCCAGCGAGAATGCGTCCCCGATGGTTCTTTGGGAAGGTAGCCACAAGATCATGCAGGCTGCATTTGCGGATGCACTTGAAGACAAGCGCCCGGACACTCTGGATCAGGTGGATATAACAGATGTTTATCAGGCTGCCCGTCGTGAGGTCTTTGATACTTGCCGTCGCATCGTACTGCCCGCACGTCCGGGCGAGGCCTATCTGCTGCACCGCCACTGCCTGCACGGGGTAGCGCCATGGGGCAGCGGGGCTGAGGCTGGGTCGGATGGCCGGATGATCGCCTATTTTCGGCCTGAATGCGCTGGCGGTGTGGCCGAATGGATCAAATCCTCCTAACGTTCTGTCATTATACAGATTTGGAGGATTTTTTGATGATTGCTGTCCACAAAAACTCTGACGGAGCATTGATTGAAATCGAGCTTTCCGGCGAAGTGACAGGTACGGACTATTCCACAACATTGATCCCGGCGATTGAGGCCGCACTGGCCGAACACGATACGGTGCGGTTGTTGGCGATCGTGCAGCCAGAGTTCAAAGGGTACGATCTGAATGCGGTTTGGTCGGATACAAAATTGGGCCTCAGCCACTGGCGCGGCTTTGATCGAATTGGAGTGGTGGCGGATCAGGGTTGGGTTCAGACCAGTATCCGGCTTGCGGCTCCACTTTTCCCTTGCCCTGTGCAGGTATTCGATCACGCGAATATTGAAGAAGCGCGCCGATGGTTGCGCGAATCTCTGGGCTCTATTCACGTTATGGATCTGGGCGGCCCCTGCGTGCAGGTCAGCCTGATGGGAAAACTCGACCCTGACGAATTCAAAAAGGCCGAAACCGATCTGGAGTACATTTTGCAGGAGAAACAGGGGTTTCGCCTGCTGATTGATCTGTCCAAGTTCGACGGATGGCAAGGCCTTACGGCGCTTGCCTCGCATTTTCGGCTGGCCCGGGGGCATATTGGCAATCTGGATCGGGCAGCGGTTGTTGGCGACAAAGCCTGGCAACATCTGGCCCAACGGGTGGCCAGTCACATCCTTGGCACACGCACTCAGTTCTTTCCCGCCGAGGAAATTCAGAACGCCAAAACATGGCTTGCGTCTGGGTAGAAACGCAGCGGCTTGAGCCTGCTGTGACATTTACGTCAGGGCACAGAAATATCAGCGAGGATTTTTCTTGATCGATTGGTCAAAAAAGACGTACACAGATCGAACTCCTCTGCCGAGCCACTGCAGAGGATCGATTGTTGAAACGCGCCGCTGTGGGTTGCCACTCACTCGCCAACTGTCAACGAACTTGACCCCCTCGTAGTTCAGACCAGCCCGCAGCGGTGCAGATTCAGCAATCACATCCTTTTGTGGAAATCTCAGGCCTTGTTGAGCCGCCCCGCCCGGCCGCCGCGCCGTTTGGCAAGCAGCGGTTTGCGAGACGGTAGGTCTGCCATGATATCGGCGCGCTCAGAGCTGTCCATTTTTGACCAGCGAGAGATTTCGTCGATCGTGCGGTAGCAACCGGTACAAATACGCTCGGTCGGGTGCACAACGCAGATCTGGATGCACGGGCTTTCGACCTCGTTCCTTTTCCAAACCATGTTCGACATCAGCGTTTTCCGATCCTTAAAGAAAGCGCATTCTGTCCAGCGCGCCTTGCAGAATATAGCCTGCCGCGACGTGGTCGATAACCTGTCCGCGACGCTTTCGTGTCGTATCCGCCTCAAGCAGTGCCTTTTCTGCCGCAACCGTGCTGAGCCGTTCGTCCCAGAACCCGATCGGAACTTCGGTCAAACGGGACAGGTTTCGGGCAAAGGCACGGGTGGACTGGCAGCGCGGCCCTTCGCTGCCATCCATGTTTTTCGGCAGACCCAGTAGGATACCCCCGATCTCACGGTCGGCTATGATTTCCAGCAGACGGGCAGAATCCAGAGTGAATTTCTTGCGCCTTACGGTCTCCAGCGGGCTAGCAACACCGCGCATCCGGTCCGAGACTGCAACCCCGATAGTCTTTTCTCCCAGATCGAGACCGATCAACGCGCTCATAGGCGCAAGCGAGCCTGCAAATTCCTCAAAAATGTCATGGATCATTGGGTCACCCCAGCCTGAGCTGCTGCTGCACCAAGGATATCCAGTGCGTTGTCATTGTCCAAGAATACGGATTGGGCTTCGGCGTAGATCGCGGTGGCCCGGTCGATGTCGCCAATCACCCCAAGGGCACCGATCAGCCGGGCCCATTCTTCGGGGGAACCGCCTTCGGTTGCAAGCCTGTCTGACAGTTGCTCGACCATGCCAAGGATCATCTCTTGGCGCTCTTGTGCGGTCAGAGATGCAGCGGCCTCGATGTCATCCTCACCGGGGCCTGGGTTCCCTGCGGGTATAGGGGCGGCATTGAACACACCCGCACGAAAGGCCAGATCGTCCATCTGTGCGCGAATGGCCGTTGCCCAGGGTGCATTTGTCGGCGCGCTTCCAAGTGCATCCACCCAGATCCTGTAACCGATATCAGGTCGTCCGACCTGTACCATCATCTGTCCCAGGTAATACAAAGCCGGACCATGGCGTGGATCACGCTGCAATGACTGTTTCAATGCGTCTTCAGCTTCGGGCGAGATATATCCGTTGGTAGCAAGGATCATCATCTCGGCAAGATGCGAATAGGCATCTGCGGGTGCAGTATTCCCGGACAGTTCGATTACACGTTGCTGCGCTTTGTAGGCGGCATGGAAGTTACCTGCGTTCGCCTCGTGCTGGGCAAGAAGGATATGTCCTTGTAGGTCATCAGGACGACCGGAAACGGTTTCGCGAAGTTGCCCGAGAAGAGAGGCATAGCTTTCGTCAAGCTGTGGCAGTGGTGCGGGTGGCGTGGCGGCTTCTGCCTCGGCCTGACTGGGGCGCTCTGTGCGCAGAGCATCGGCCATTTCTAGCCGCAATGACAGGGGCTGATCGGGGAGCCCGGCTGCACCAAGCTTCAGATACATCCAGGATCCTCCGCCAACCAGGATGGCCGCGACAAATATGGATGCCGCAACCGAGATCCATTTGGACGGCCCTTGCGGTTCAGACAAAGATTGCATCTGCGCATCAGCCGCAAGAATGCGGCGTGAAATTTCCGTGCGAACTCGCTCGGCATCTGCGTCAGCGATGACACCACGGGCCAGGTCTCGATCTACGCTGGCCAACTGTTCACGATAGACCTGCAAGTCATACGCTGTGGATGGTTCGCGCGTATCTCGCCTACGCAGTATCGAAATCCCAAGAAAAACCGCTATCAGAACAGCGGTGGCTATGATGAGGGCCCAGAAGGTCATGATAACTCCAAGATGGCTGTCCTGACTTAGACCTGTGGCGGGGCGGAAAAAAGGGACAAATGGCCGCGAGGGGGCTTCATGTCGCAATAATAAGGGCGATGTCGCAATAGTGCGATATTATGGCGTTGCACGGCAGGGGCCAAAGGCGGTTACGCGGCATACCTGCGCCAATCACCGAACCGGATGGATTCGCTTATGAAACACTATTCAGCCTTTGCTGTGGCGCGCGAAGCGCTGCGCTATCATACCGGATGGGAACGCGCCTGGCGTTCGCCCGAGCCCAAGAAACGCTATGACGCCATTATTGTGGGGGCGGGTGGCCATGGTCTGGCAACCGCCTATTACCTGGGTAAGAACTATGGCATCCAGAATGTCGCTGTGATCGAAAAAGGCTGGCTGGGCGGGGGTAATACCGGTCGGAACACCACCATCATCCGCTCGAACTATCTGCAGGATCCGTCTGCCGCGATCTATGAAAAGGCGCGTAGCCTTTATGAGGATCTGAGCCAGGACCTGAATTATAACGTCATGTTCAGCCCGCGCGGCGTGATGATGCTGGCGCAGACCCAGCATGAAATCCGCGGCTATCAGCGCACGGCTCATGCGAATGCGCTGCAGGGTGTAAAGACTGAATGGATCACACCTGACCGGGTCAAGGAACTGGTGCCAATCATCAATCTCGAAGGCCCGCGCTATCCGGTTCTGGGTGCGCTGTGGCAGGAACGCGGTGGCACCGCCCGTCACGATGCGGTGGCTTGGGGCTATGCGCGCGCTTGTTCCGCCATGGGCATGGATATCATCCAGCAATGCGAAGTGACCGGGGTTCGGTCACAGGATGGTCGTGTTGTCGGTGTCGACACCACCAAAGGTGCGATCGACTGTGACAAGCTGGGCATCGTGGTTGCGGGCCATTCCGGTCAACTGGCCGAAATGGCGGGCTTCCGTCTGCCGCTTGAGGCGATTGCTCTGCAGGCGCTGGTGTCTGAGCCGATCAAACCCTGCATGGACGTGGTCGTGATGGCCAACACGGTGCATGGCTACATGTCGCAATCCGACAAGGGAGAGATGGTGATCGGTGGCGGCACCGACGGGTTCAACAACTACACCCAACGCGGCAGCTTCCACCATATCGAAGAAACTGTGCGCGCGCTGGTCGAGACCTTCCCGATGATCTCACGCCTGAAAATGCTGCGGCAATGGGGCGGGATCGTGGATATGACCGGCGATCGCTCGCCCATCCTGTCAAAAACACCCCTGGGGAACTGTTTCATCAACGGTGGCTGGGGCACCGGTGGCTTCAAGGCCATTCCGGGGTCCGGCTGGGGCATGGCACAGCTGATGGCCACGGGTCATTCACCGCTGACCGAGGCGTTCTCGTTGGATCGTTTCAAAGAAGGCCGCTTCATCGACGAAAGCGTCGCGGCCGGGGTGGCGCACTGATGCAGATTTTTCGGCGAAAAATCTCGCGCGCCCGTTACTCAGATTTCGCATGCAGCATGGTCTCGCCTGCTGCCGAAAGGATGAACATATGCTGATCCTGAATTGCCCCTACTGCGGCGTCGATGCCGAAGAAACCGAACTGGCCGCCGGTGGCGAGGCGCATCTGAAGCGTTTCGGTCCGGGCTCGTCGGATGGTGACTTCCACGATTACCTGTTCATGCGTGAAAACCCTAAAGGCGTTCATTTCGAACGCTGGCGTCATGCGAACGGATGCGGCAAGTGGTTCCACGCGGCGCGCTGCACGCAAACGCTCGAAGTTTTCGGCACCTACTCTGCCCAGGTGTTTGAGCCGCCCAAAGAAATTCGCGAGGCGATCACCGCCAAGCGCCCTGGCTGGACGTGGAGAGAATACAAATGATCCGCGCCACCACCCGTAATTCCGCCTGCGAAAGGTCCGCATCATGAGCACCCGTCTCGCAAATCAAGGCCGGCTGATTGACCGGTCGAAACAGGTCACATTCTCCTTCAACGGCACTTCGATGCAGGGCTACGAAGGCGACACGCTTGCCTCGGCCTTGCTGGCTAATGATCAGATGATGATGGGCCGTTCGTTCAAGTATCACCGCCCGCGTGGTGTTGTCGCCAGTGGTGCGGAAGAACCCAACGCTCTGGTCGGTCTGGGGCAGGGCAATCGGTTCGAGCCGAACCAGCGCGCCACCACGACCGAGCTGTTCAACGGTCTGACCTCGATCTCGCAGAACCACTGGCCGAACCTGGAATTTGATATCGGTGCGATCAATACGCACCTGTCGCGGTTCCTGCCGGCTGGCTTCTATTACAAGATGTTCATTCATCCCAAGCCGTTCTGGAAACATGTCTACGAGCCGTTCATCCGCCAATCTGCCGGTCTGGGCAAAGCCCCCGACAAGGACAGCCGTGATGCGGATACCTATGAACATTTCTACAACTTCGTCGATGTGTTGGTGATCGGTGGCGGTGTGGCCGGTTTGCAGGCTGCCAAAGTGGCCGCTCAGTCCGGTGCAAAGGTCATGTTGATTGAGCAGACCGCGCATTGGGGTGGCCGTGCCCCAGTTGATGGCGGCACAATCAATGATGAGCCTGTGGATAATTTCGTGGAACAAATTGTTTCCGAACTTGAAACAATGGACAACGTCATCTTGCGCAATCGCTGCATGGGTGCAGGGGTCTATGACCATGGCTATGTGCTGGGCTATGAACGCCTGACAGACCACAAGCCTGGTGCACAGGGCCCGCGCCATCGTCTGTGGCGTATTCGGGCGAAACAGGTCGTGACTGCTACCGGTGCGATTGAGCGTCCGTTGTCCTTTGCGGGCAATGATGTGCCAGGTGTCATGCTGGCCTCGGCCATGCGGGACTATGTCGTGAACTGGGGTGTGACACCCGGTGAAAAGGTGATTGTGGCCACCAATAATGACGACGCCTACCGGACTGCGATCACCCTGAAACAGGCCGGTGTGGATATCTTGCGTGTGGTTGACGCAAGGGCTACCTCGGGCCCTCTGGCTGAAGA
Organism: Ruegeria sp. CDSA077; assembly: GCF_059612265.1. Classification (NCBI taxonomy): domain Bacteria; kingdom Pseudomonadati; phylum Pseudomonadota; class Alphaproteobacteria; order Rhodobacterales; family Roseobacteraceae; genus Ruegeria; species Ruegeria sp. CDSA077. The sequence goes on along the minus strand of NZ_JBXWQG010000001.1, from coordinate 1,293,529 downwards.
GGCGCGCCAACTGGGTATCCGCGTCGATGTGGGCAAGGCCATTGCCAAAGTCAAAGGCGGCAAACGCGTCAAGAAAGTTGCCATCTGCAATCAGGACGGCATCGGTGGCGCCCGTGAAGAGGTGGAATGCGATGCGGTTGCGATGTCGGGCGGTTGGTCTCCGGTCGTGCATATGTGGTCGCATTGCGGCGGCAAGCTGATCTGGGACGATGCCAATGCGCATTTCCGGCCGGATCCTGCACGACCCCCGCTTGGGGCCGATGGCGAAGGGTTCGTCGTAGCCGCCGGGGCATCGAATGGCCCGATCGCGCTGGTCGATGTGCTGGCCGATGCCGATGCAGCTGGTAAGGCCGCAGCCAAAGCGGCTGGATTCAAAACCAAACGCACCAAAGCGCCTGTCGGGGAAACTACGTCCGAGGCACCTATGGCTGCGGTCTGGTTGATGCCTGCGAACGCGGATATTCAACTGCGGATGAAGTCCTGGCTGGACTTCCAAAACGACGTCAAAGTTTCGGACGTGCAACTTGCCGCGCGTGAGGGGTATGAGAGCGTTGAACATACCAAGCGTTACACCACTCTGGGCATGGCAACGGATCAGGGTAAACTGAGTAACATCAACGGATTGGCGATCCTAGCTGATGCGTTGGACTCCGAAATCCCGAAGGTTGGAACAACAACGTTCCGCCCGCCTTACACCCCAATTTCAATGGCATCTATCGGCGGTGAGGCACGTGGTGAGTTGTTCCAGCCAATCCGCCAGACTCCGATGCATAACTGGCACGACAAGAACGGTGCCGATTGGGAGCCGGTCGGCCACTGGCGCCGGACTTATGCCTATGTTCGTCCGGGTGAATCCGTGCATGACGCCGTGAACCGTGAGGTGAAAAACACCCGCGAGAACCTCGGCCTGCTGGATGCCTCGACCCTGGGCAAGCTGATCGTAAAAGGGCCGGACGCAGGCAAGTTCCTGGACATGATGTACACCAACATGATGTCTACGCTGAAGATCGGCAAATGCCGCTATGGCCTGATGTGTTCCGAAAATGGCTTTCTGATCGATGACGGTGTTGTTGCCAGGATCGACGAAGACACATGGTTGTGCCACACCACCACCGGCGGGGCCGAACGTATCCACGGTCACATGGAAGAATGGCTGCAAACCGAATGGTGGGACTGGAAAGTCTATGTTGCCAACGTGACCGAGCAATATGCGCAGGTCGCCGTTGTTGGCCCCAACGCCCGCAAGGTGCTTGAAAAGCTCGGCGGCATGGATGTGTCGAAGGAGGCGCTGCCCTTCATGGAGTGGCGCGATGGCAAGATCGGCGACTTTGATTGCCGGGCCTATCGCATCTCGTTCTCGGGTGAGCTGTCGTACGAGATCGCCGTTCCTGCATCCCAAGGGCAGGCTTTCTGGGATGCGCTGACAGAGGCAGGCAAGGAATTCGGCGTGATGCCCTATGGCACTGAATGTCTGCACATCCTTCGGGCCGAGAAAGGCTTTATCATGATCGGCGACGAGACCGACGGCACCGTGATCCCGCAGGATCTGGGGCTGCATTGGGCGCTGTCGAAAAAGAAAGAGGATTACCTCGGCAAGCGCGCTCATTCCCGCAGCCATATGGCCGATCCCGAGCGTTGGAAACTGGTGGGTCTTGAGACTGTGGATGGTTCTGTCATCCCGGATGGGGCTTACGCAGTGGGCGAGGGTGTCAACGCCAACGGTCAGCGCAACATGATCGGTCGTGTGACCTCAACCTATTATTCGGCCAATCTGGGCAAAGGCATCGCCATGGGCTTGATCAAGCATGGTCCTGACCGCATGGGCGAGATTGTCGAGTTCCCCGGCACCGATGGCAAATCCTACAAAGCAAAGATCGTGGATCCGATCTTCTTCGACAAGGACGGGGAGAAGCAGAATGTCTGAACCCATCAGCGCACTGAACCACGCCAGCTATGAGGGCATCGCCAAGGTTGAAGAATGCGGCCTGCAGGGCATGATCACCCTGCGCGGCGACCTGTCCGACAAGGTTCTGGTGAAGGCCGTCAAAGACGCCACCGGCCAGAAAGTACCCGGCCAGCGCGAGGCATTTGTCGACGGAGACTGCGGTGTTTGCTGGATGTCCACCGACGAATTGCTTGTGCTTGTCCCATATGCCGAGGTCGAGGCCAAACTGGCCGCGATGACCAACGCGTTGAGCGGTGTGCATGCCCTGGCGGTCAACGTCTCGGATGCCCGCGCGGTGTTCAGCATCTCGGGCGCGAACGCTCGCGAAGTTCTGGGCAAACTGGCCCCGGTAGATCTGTCGGCTGACGCCTTCCAACCTGGCCAAATCCGCCGCTCGCGCTTGGCGCAGGTTGCCGGTGCGTTCTGGATGGATGACGCCGAAACTCTCCGCGTCGTCTGCTTCCGGTCAACCGCAGACTACGTGTTCAAGCTGCTTAAAGTTGCTGCGCAGCCCGGCAGCGGCATCGGGATTTACTGAACCGAAGTGAACTAAAAAGCCCCGGTCACACCGGGGCTTTCTTTACCCGGTGAATACGCTGCAGACTCCAGATCCATATGGCTTGTTGGCAGCGCTTATATGAGCAAAACTGGCGCGAACTTTGACAGTGTTTTTTGCTGAATTAAGATTTGCCTGATATTTCATGCGCAGATTTTGTCCTTCGCTTGACCGGAGGGTGACGTTCCAAAGCAAGCGATATTCGCCACTTTTTTTCACTTTGAGTTGGGCGCTGGTCCAATCGTGATGGCCGCTGACAACTTTGGCCTCGCGCGTGTCAGTATCTACTTGAAAAAAATATTCGGGCGCGATCCAGCCGTGGCCGTCCGGCTTCGTGATTTCACATTTGTATTCAACAGTACCAGCTAAAACTGAATGCGCGGAAACGATCATCGCTGCAATCGCCATAAGCGAAGCTTTCATTTTTGTTATCCTTCAAACTAATCCGTGGGCGCACTTCAACCAGCTCACGCTTGGGTTGCAAGTGGGGAAACACCTACTTCGACAGGGCTAATGGCCGCATTACTACCCAGTAAATAAAACCGTATGGTATCGTGTCATTTCCGTTGGGCTGAGCGCTTTCTGAACATCCAGCGGGCGTCCGGTTTCGTCAGTAATTTTAGAATAAAAGGAGAGGCTGTTCAGCAGGTCGGATGTCCGCTGGTGTCTGTCCTTTTCGGCCAAAAGCGGTGAGTGGAGCGAGAGGTACAGAGTGGGTCGCGTCCGTTTCAACCAGGGCAGGATCGTCGGCAGTACAAAAAACTCAGCCCCCTCAATATCCATTTTGACCAGAGATACACCCGATAGGTCATTTACGGCCTCGAACTGATCCCACTCGATGGTCAATGCATCTGTCCCATGCACCCCGTCATGCAACAGTGAACTGGTGGAATCCCCGGGTACACCGCGAACGGATGCCATACGGGCCACGCCGAATTGATCCGACAATGCGACGCCAAATGCCGAAACATTGCGAATGTCGTTCAGGTCCAGATTCCACGCCAGATGCCGAAACGCGGTGGGGTCTGGTTCGAAACACCAGACGTGGCGGGCTTTGCGGGCACCGTACAGCACCGTTGGGCCGATCCATGCCCCGATGTCCAGATAGTCGCTGTCCGGCGTTAGATATCTATCCAGCACGGCAAAAGTCTCGGGCTCCCACGCGCCGGCCGAGGCCTTGCGCCAGAACTTCGAGTGGTAGGGATCCAGCCGGAAAGGCTCGCCATTCAGGCTGCCCGCATAGTATCCGCGGGCGCGGTAAAACATCTTGCGCGCCTGAGTTAGCATCGCGGACCTCCGGGTTTTATGATCTCTGCCCTTGACCTGCGGCACTTGCCAAAGCATTTAACCTTTGGAAACCGCAACATTCATTTTCAACAGGGGGCCGAGATGGCTTTTGAACTTCCTGATCTTCCTTATGCACACGACGCGCTGGCAGCCAAGGGCATGTCCGCCGAAACATTGGAATTTCACCACGACCTGCACCACAAGGCCTATGTCGACAACGGCAACAAGCTGATCGCCGGTACCGAGTGGGACGGCAAGTCGCTGGAAGAGATCATCACCGGCACCTACGACGCAAATGCCGTCGCGCAAAACGGCATCTTCAACAACATCAGTCAGCTTTGGAACCACAACCAGTTCTGGGAGATGATGGGCCCCGGCGACAACGCCATGCCTGGCGAGCTGGAAAAGGCGCTGGTCGAATGCTTTGGCTCGGTTGACGAGTTCAAGTCGCAGTTCAGCGCAGCTGGTGCCGGTCAGTTCGGCTCGGGCTGGGCGTGGCTGGTCAAGAATGCGGACGGTTCGTTGGCAGTGACCAAGACCGAAAACGGCGTGAACCCGCTGTGCTTTGGTCAGACTGCTCTGTTGGGTTGCGACGTGTGGGAGCATTCCTATTACATCGACTTCCGCAACAAGCGTCCGGTGTACCTGTCGAACTTCCTCGACAATCTGGTGAACTGGGAAAACGTCGCTTCGCGGATGTGATCCAGTGACCCGTAGAGGGTTCATAAAGGGCCTGCTGGCAGTGATGCTGGCAGGCCTTTTTGCTGCCACGTATGGTTTCTTCATCGAACCCGCGCTGCGCCTGCGTGTTCGTAAGTGGCGGATCCGGCGCGCGGACTGGACCGCACCGCCGCTGCGGATCGCGGTGCTGGCTGATCTGCATGTGGGTGAGCCCTATGTGGGGTTGAAAAGAGTCCAGCAGATCGTTCGGCGCACAAACGCTCTGTCACCTGACCTTATCCTGCTGTTGGGTGACTATGCCGCCGGGCACAGGATAAATTTACAACCGGTTAAAATTGCCGATCTGGCGCCGGTGTTGTCCGGGTTGCAGGCAAAGCATGGTGTCTATGCGGTTCTGGGAAATCACGATTGGTGGGATGACCGGTCAGCCCAAAAGCGCAGGGGCGGGCCGAATCTGTACGGCGATGCGCTGAGGCGGAATGGTATCCGGGTGCTTTCAAACGAGGCCTTCAAACTGGATGGTGCCGGGATTTGGCTTGCAGGCCTTGAAGATCAGTTGGCGATTTATACGGGCAATGGTCGATACCAAGGGCTGGATGACCTGCCTGCGACGCTTGGGCAGATCACGGATGATGCCCCGGTGGTGATGATGGCGCATGAACCGGATATCTTCCCCAAAGTTCCTGATCGCGTGGCCCTGACCCTGTCGGGTCATACTCATGGAGGGCAGGTAAGGCTGTTTGGCTGGTCGCCGGTGGTGCCCTCGAAATTCGGCAATCGCTATGCCTATGGTCACGTGCGCGAAGGCAATCGTGATCTGGTCGTGTCCGGGGGCATCGGATGTTCGATCCTGCCCGTCCGTTTTGGCGTAACGCCCGAGATTACGGTCATCGAACTGTCCTCCTGACCGGTGAAAACCCGCCTATAGCGGCAGTTTCGGTGCCCGGCCGGATTGTAAGATGGCGCGCAGTGCCTACCTTAAAGGGAGCGGAGGAGAGAGCCGCAAATCACTTGCAAAAAACACAGGCGGCGCGGCGAAAAACAAAGCTGCGCAAACGGTTAGCCGTGCCTGAAACCCGAGGGATGGTCTCAGAAAAACCAAATCAGGAGATCACAATGGTCGCATTAACGCAGGGAACATGGATTGTCATCGCCGACGGGGAAAAGGCGCTGTTCATGGAGAATATCACGGATGCCGAAGACCCCAATCTGGTGGTTGTCTCGGTCGAAGAAAGCGATGCCCCAAACGCTAGGCCCTCTGATCGGGCGGGGCGGCGCTCGGACAATGGCCCAAATCAGAAATCAGCGGTCGAAGAACCCAAGTGGAAATCTCAGGCCAAGTCTTTGTTCGTGCAGGATGTGGCTAACCTGTTGAATCGCAAAGGTTTGAAGGGGGTATATAAACGCCTGGTTTTGGTCGCCAGCCCCCATGTTTTGGGCCTTCTGCGTCGCCGCCTGCACAGCGAAGTCTTAAGGAAAGTGGTTGCCGAGGTTGATAAGACCCTGACCAACCACCCGCTGAACAAAGTGGAACAGGTTCTGATCAGCCGTCTAAAACCGGCCAGTTGAGTATCCGGCGATCTGCGGACGGACCATACTGCCCGACTAGCCCTTATGCGGGACCAGCATCGCCCTCAGGGTCGACATCGCCGTTTCCGGGCTGTCGACCCACGTTATGAAATCGGCCAGAGATGTGTCCGCAAATCCCTGGCCGATGACCTGCTGCACAAGATCATGCAGAGCATCCCAATATCCATCAACATTCATGACCAGAATGGGCTTGTCGTGCAGACCCAACTGTCGCCATGTCAGGGCTTCGAACAATTCGTCCAGTGAACCCGGACCACCTGGCAGGACGACCACGGCATCGGCGTTCATGATCATGACCTTTTTCCGCTCGTGCATCGTTTCGGTAATCACGAAACGGGTCAGGTCGGTCTTGCCGATCTCGCGCTTTAACAGGTGAACGGGAATTACGCCGAATGTGTCGCCTCCGGCGGATTGCGCTGCGCGCGCAACTTCGCCCATCAGGCCCACATCGCCAGCACCATAGACCAGTCGCCAGCCCTCCTGCGCCAGAAGCTGGCCAAAGGTCCGGGCGGCGTCGGAATAGCTGGTTTGGGCGCCATTGCGTGACCCGCAATACACACAGACGGATTTCTGAGACATCGAGAGGCTTCTCCGGGGTTGTATCTGGGGTTTTGACCCGTGATAGCGGTATTGATAGATTGGCTCAACCGTCAGGCAGAATGCGTTGTAGATAAGGCATTTGCGCTGCGGAGTGAAAGGAAGAGTATGGATTCCAATTCGGGAAGCGAGAGCCCCAGATCTTTCACCTGGGGGGTGATCGCCGGTTTGCTGGTTCTGTTGGGCGTCGGCGGCGCATATTTTTCCGGCGCGTTTAACGGCACGCCTCTCGACCCAACAGCGCAGGAAGATGTGGCTGAGGATGCCTCCGAGAGCACCTCTGTTGCCTCTGACTCCGAGGAAACCGCGCAGGCCGATGCTGCGACTGATACGGATACGGCAGCAGCCGAGGCTCCGACCGAAGAGGCTGACGAGACCGCTGAACCGGCTGAAAATGTTGCCGAAGTTACGCCTCCGGCCCTGGATCAGATCTTCGTGGAGCCTGACGGGAATGCTGTTCTGTCCGGAAATGCAGAACCCGGCGCCAAGGTGCGGGTATTGCTGGACGGTGAGGCAGTTCACAGCTTTACCGTTGATGACAGCGGGCAGTTTGCCGAATTCGTGTCGATCCCGTTTTCCACCGCCGCACGCGGTCTGACGCTGGAAACCGATGGAGTCGATCAACCTGTACGCTCTGATGACTATCTGATTGCTGCATTGCCCGAACCTGAACCAGAGGTCGCATCGGTCGATACTGCAGAAACCACCGCAGCCGACGAATCCGCAGGCGGCGATGAAACCGAGGCGGGGCAGGTCGCTCAAACCGACGACACATCTTCTGAAGAAACGACAGATTCCACGCAAGGACAACAGGTTGCGATCCTGCGATCGGGGGAAGACGGGGTCGAGCTTGTCCAACCTGCAACGCCTCAGAGCACCGAACCTGATCAGGTTGCGTTGGATACGATCGGGTATTCAGACACGGGTGAGGTCGAGCTGACCGGCCGCGTAGCTGATGGTTCCGCGGTACGCGTGTACCTGGACAACCAACTGGTCGCTGATATGCAGCCCACGGATGATGGAAAATGGCGCAGCGAGATCGAAGGCATTGATCCCGGTGTGTATACGTTGCGTGTGGATGAGGTAGCCTCGGACGGCACGGTTAAAAGCCGTCTGGAAACCCCGTTCAAGCGTGAGCCTCTAGAAGTTCTGAGCGTGGCCGAAGTGGACGATGGGCCAGCACCCTCTCAGGAAACACCGGCCATCCGTTCGGTTACAGTACAAAAGGGTGATACGCTTTGGGCTATCTCTCGGGAACGATTTGGCGATGGTGTCTTGTATGTCAAACTGTTCGAGGCCAACCGAGGCGCGATCCGCGACCCGGATCTGATCTATCCGGGGCAGGTATTCACCATTCCGGAATAATCCTGTACCTCTGACCTTCCGGGGTCAGGGGCACTCTCTGACCGCAGTTCCGGTACGTGAAGAGACGAGTAGCCCCGATGAATTCCGACAATATCCCAAAATTGGACGCGCGCAGCTCTGGCTGGCGTACAATCCGGAAAGTTGCGCCTTATCTCTGGCCCGAGGATGAACCCTGGGTAAAGCGCCGCGTTCTGATTGCAATGGGCATGTTGGTTCTGGCCAAGTTGATCGCGGTCTACACCCCGATTTTGTACAAAGGCGCGGTTGATAGCCTGGCGGGCGAGGGCGTTCCCCCCGTTGCGCTGGGTGCTGTTGGGTTGACGGTGGCATATGGTGTCGCGCGCATGATGACTGTTGGTTTGCAGCAGTTGCGGGATGCGGCCTTTGCTCCTGTCGGGCAGCGAGCATTGCGCGCACTGGCATTGGAGACTTTCCAGCATATCCACCAGTTGTCGATGCGCTATCACGTGACGCGGCGCACGGGCGGTCTGAGCCGTATTATCGAGCGCGGCGTAAAGGGGGTCGAGTTCCTCTTGCGTTTCCTGCTGTTTTCCATCGGGCCTTTGATCCTTGAACTGCTGCTTGTTGCGATCATTCTGATGTGGCTGTTTGATGTCTGGTATCTGGTGGTCGTCGCGGCAACGATCGCGCTGTATATCTGGTTCACATTTGCGGTGACCGAGTGGCGCGTGAAACTGCGCCGCGAGATGAATGATCAGGATACCGAGGCGAACCAGCGCGCCATCGACAGCCTGCTGAATTTTGAAACCGTCAAGTATTTCAATGCCGAAACGCGTGAAGCTGAACGGTATGATGTGTCAATGAAAGCCTATGCGGGGGCGGCTCTCAAGACGGCGTATTCTCTGGCGTTTCTAAATTTCGGGCAGTCCTTTCTGATCACCTGCGGATTGATCGGTGTGATGGTCTTGGCAGCCATCGGGGTGCAGGCCGGGACGCTGACCGTGGGCGATTTCGTTATGGTCAACGCCTATATGATCCAGATTACCGTACCGCTGAATTTTTTGGGTACTGTGTATCGGGAAATCCGCCAATCTCTGGTCGATATGGGCCAGATGTTTGACCTGTTGGAACAACCCGCCGAAGTGGTCGACAAGACCGATGCACCGGATCTGGATGTAACAGGGGGTGAGGTTACCTTGCATGATGTACAATTCGGATATGATGCTGAGCGGGAAATTCTCAAAGGTGTTTCCCTAACCATTCCTGCGGGCCAAACCGTAGCGATTGTGGGTGCGACGGGGTCGGGTAAATCCACCATCGGTCGGTTGCTGTTCCGGTTCTACGATGTCACCGGGGGCGCGCTGAAAATTGATGGGCAGGATGTGCGCGATGTCACGCAGACCAGCCTGCACGCGGCAATCGGAGTGGTGCCACAGGATACCGTGCTGTTTAACGATACCATTCGCTACAACATTGCCTATGGACGCGACGGGGCCACGCAGGAAGATGTCGAAGCCGCCGCCCGGGCTGCCCAGATCCACGATTTCATAGTCACGTTGCCCGAAGGCTATGACACGACAGTCGGTGAGCGCGGGCTAAAGCTGTCGGGTGGGGAAAAGCAGCGGGTCGGTATTGCCAGAACGCTGCTGAAAAACCCGCCGATCCTTTTGCTGGACGAGGCGACATCGGCGCTGGACACAGATACCGAACAAGACATCAAGGATGCTTTGGCCCATGCGGGCGAGGGGCGTACGGTTCTGACGATTGCCCATCGCCTGAGCACAATCGCCGAGGCAGACAGTATTGTAGTGCTAGAGCGTGGCAAAATCCTGGAGCAAGGCACGCATGATGAGTTGCTGAAACGTGAGGGGCGTTATGCCCAGCTTTGGAATCGCCAGCAATCGGATATGCAGGCGGCCTGATAGGCGGCCCAAACTATGTTACACTACAGATCACTCATCTGAGGTTTTGTTATGCATAAATATTTCCGCAAGTTCATTGTGCCAGCCATAGCGGCAGTTGCCACACTTACACCGGTCTATGCGCTTGGAGACCCCATCATTGGAATTTGGAAGACCGAGCCGGACCGGAAGAACCTCGTCTCTGACATCAAAATTACAGCCTGCGGTGACAAGTTCTGTGGTCAGATTTTATCTGCATATGACGCCAGCGGAAAAGCAGTACAGACGCCGAATATCGGAAAGAAACTGTTCTGGGATGTCGGCAGCCAAGGCGGTGGTAAATATGGCGGGGGTGAATTCTGGGTGCCGTTAGTGGATGTTGATGCAGTTCCGCAAATGACGCTGAAGGGTGACACTCTGATGGTCAAAGGGTGTGAACATCACATTTGTGCGCATCAAACCTGGACGCGCGAGTAAAACAGGGCTGGATTGCCCAACCCTGTTGCTCTTTATTCGGCTGCTTTCAGCGGTGAACCGGTCGGTTCTTTCCCGGAACTGTCAGCGCTCGGATCGTCGGTACGCAGCTCATCATCCCAGACCATTTCGGTTGCCTGAGCATTCATCGCGGCTTTACCGATGGCCATATCCAGCGCCACCTGGCTGGATTTTCCTGCTGTAGCGCGGGCCAAAATCTTACCCAACCAGATGGCATAGGTTGTCACCCAGACCCGCATAGCCAAAAGCGAAGGCGTCACGATCAGCGTCAGTACCGTCGCGATACCAAGGCCAAAGACAACTGCGGTTGCCAGCTGTTTCCACCACAGCGCTGTGGGGCTGTTGATCGAATACCCGCCGTTGATAAAGTCCAGCGACAGCCCGAACATCATCGGGGTAAGGCCAGCCATCGTGGTGAGTGTGGTCAACAGAACCGGACGAATGCGTGCCTCGGCGGTGCGTATGATCGCCTCGATCCTTGGCATGTACTGGCTATATTCCTGATAGGTGTCGATCAGAACAATGTTGTTGTTCACCACGATCCCCGCCAGAGCCACAATACCCGTTCCTGTCATGATGATCGAGAAGGGCTGTTGCATCACCATCATACCGATCAGAACACCTGTTGTGGACAGTACCACGGCCAGCAGAACTAGGATCGAATTGTAGAACGAGTTGAACTGCGCGAGCAGAATAACGAACATCAGCCCCAACGCGCCCATAAAGGCATTCACAAGAAACGCCCCGGATTCGGCCTGATCCTCCTGATCACCTGTCCATGTCCAGCTGACGGTACTGCCAAAAGGATCGGTTTCCAGCCATTCAGTCAACACAACAATCCGTTCGTTCGGGTTAATCAGACTGGTGCGCGCGTCACCGGATTCGATCCGCGTGCGCAAATCATCGGTGCTTTCTGCCTCGGTCAGCATGATTAGTTCGAACTGAGTCCCATCGGGAAATGCCAATGCGCTAGCTGTGGGGCTTTCATTCTCTGCGAGTTCACGCACCACTGCCAATCTTTGATCGGCCCCATCCGGTCCTGTGACCACAACATTGCTCAGGCCGGGCTCAACATCCGCCTTCACGTCAAAATAACGTTCCTGATCGACACGGTTGATTTCGGCCAGTTTGGCGACTGGTTTGCGCGAGACAAAGTTGGACAGTGGCACCAAACCATCGACCGTGCGGACCTTGAGCGTATCAAGCGTTGACAAGACACGATCCTGATCAGGCAGGCGAACACGGATTTCGATTTCATCATCCACGTTGTCCGGGCGCATTTCGCCCAGCAAAAGGCCACGCGTAACAAGCTGTACCATCGCACCGACGGTGGCTACGTCTGCGCCAAACCGGCCTGCTTTGGCGACATCAACGTCAATCTGCCAATCGATACCGGGCAGGGGCAGCGTGTCCTCGATCTTAATAAGGCCCGGGGTGGCGTCGAATGCCTCACGTGCGGCCAAAGTGGCTGATGTCAGCTCTTGCCAGCCATCGGCCTTGATCCGCAGATGGACAGGTTTGGAAGAGCCTGGCCCTTGCTCAAGCGGCAAGGTCTCAACGATGATGCCCGGTAGCTGCGCAAGTTCCCTGTTCAACTCTTCCAGAACATAGTCGCCGTCATAGTCTGGCGCTACTGTGTGCCGGTCCAACAATCCTCCGAAAATCGGTTCCGAGACGTTCGGTCTGTCTTCCCAAGGGATGATTTCGAACTGAACCTGACCAACGGTATCAGCCGGGGATTGGCCACCGGGTCCACCGGTGTCCAAACCACCTTCACCAGCGAATGCAAAAACGTTGATAACAGCCGGGTGCGCACTGATAATCTCTTCTGCGGCGAGTACCATCTGGTCCTTTTCGGCCAAAGAGATATTGCCGCGCGCTCGGACATAGGCCGTGGCCTGCTCTGGTTCGCTTTCAACGAAGAATTCAACACCGCGGTTGTTTTTCCCAAATGCGGTCATGACTGAAGCTACAGCAAGGCCAATCACCACAATTGATACAATCGGCATGATCGGGTTGCCCACAAGGAATTTCACCACATGCCCAAAGCGTGTGTGTTCGCGGCTGGTCTGCACATGCTCAACCGGGGCGCGTTCGATTTTTGCCGCGCTCAGGGTGACCGACCCGGCAAACGCACCTAGCATGAACAGGATCATTCCAAGAACCGAACTACCTGAATCGACCAGGTAGTCTGGGTTCAGTGTCTGCATCGCCCCCAGGAAGATCAGGTATAACGACGGGGGAACCATCGCTGCCCGAACCCACCAGGCTGTTCGCGCCCTCAGCCAGTTCGACGACCGGTCAAACACGCGGCTGAGGCGGCCGGAAACGCCGCCCATCACGGGCAGGTAGATCAATGCAACGATCAACGACGCCGACAAAACGAATATCAGCGTAACTGGCAGCATCCCCATGAATTCGCCCGGAACGCCGGGCCAAAAGAGCATAGGCAAGAAGGCGCATAATGTCGTAGCTGTCGAGGATACGATCGGCCAGAACATCCGTTGTGCGGCTTCGACATAGGCATGCATGGGACCCACGCCCTCGTTGATCCGCTTGTCGGCATATTCAACCACCACGATGGCCCCGTCGACCAGCATTCCGACCGCAAGAATCAAACCGAACATGACGATGTTCGAAATGCTGACCCCCATCACCGCAAGGAATGCAAAGCACAGCAGGAATGAGGTTGGAATCGCAAAACCCACCAGCAGGGCGGCACGGGTCCCAAGCGAGGCCAGAATGACAATCATAACCAGCGCAATAGCGGTAAGAACCGAACCCTCAAGCTGGCTGACCATCGACCCTACGATCCGGCTCTGGTCGTTCGAGGTGCCCAGTTTGATCGCCGCCTGCATCTCGGCTGGCCATTTGGATTGGGCCGCTGCGATAGAGGCTTTGACCTCGTCGACCGTGTCGATCAGGTTATAGCCTTTGCGTTTGACGACCTGCAGTGCCACGGTGGCCTCGCCGTTGAAGCGGGCGGTGCCTTCGCGATCTTCGAAAGTATAGTTGATTTGCGCCAGCTCGCCCATGGTCACGACGCGGTCGCCATTGACCTTGACGGGTAGGTCATACACGTCCTGGGCGGTCTTGAAAGACGAAGGGATCTTGACCGAGAAGGTGCCTTGATCGGTTTCCACCTCACCAGCGGCGATCAGCTGGTTGTTGTTCTGAACAACATTGATCAGCTCGGCGGCGGTAACGTTATACGCTTCCAGCCGCAGCGGGTCGATGATCACCTCTAGCAATTCGTCTCGATTGCCAGCTATCCCTGCCTCAAGCACGGAATCCAATGCTTCCAGATCATCCTGCAAGTCTTTGGCGACGCGGGCCATTGTTCTTTCAGGAACAGCCCCGGTCAGATTGACAATCACAATAGGGAATTCAGAAAAGTTGATCTCGGTCAGGGTATATTGCTCAGCCCCTTCAGGAAAGTCGGCCTGGGCGCTGTTCATGGCGTCGCGGACATCGGCCATGATCGCCGTCTTGTCCCATCCAAAATCGAATTCCAGCGCGACACCGGCATAGCCTTCGGCAGCCGTCGACGTCATTTCTTTGAGACCGTCCAGATCAGCCAGCTCGGTTTCCATCGGCTTGACCAGCAGGTTTTCCGAGTCTTCAGCGGAAATGCCGGGGAACTGAACCGAGACGAAAAGCGCAGGGATTTCGATATCCGGCTCACCTTCTTTCGGCAGGCCAACATAGGCGTATCCACCTACGATCAAGGAAATCGCGATAAATGCCAGAACCATTCGGGCTCGGCCAGCGGCCCAGCTTACTATTCCGGTCATTGCACTGCATCCCGATAAGTTGGCTCAACCATCACGCCGCGAGTCACGAATTCTTGCCCGACAATGATGATGTCCGCCGTTTCCGGCAACCCGTCAACCCAGACACCTTCGGAGGTGTCGCGCAACAAAGTGACCGGAAGGAAATCCACAATGTTCCCATTTCCAACGGTCCGTACACCAACTTTGCCATCGTTATTCAGCGTCAGTGCGGACTGAGGCAGCAGATGTGCCTTGGTCCCTTCAGCCGAGATTCGGATGTCCGCAGTCTGACCGTCCCGAATTGTCAGGTCGGGGTTAGGAACGGTAATCTCGACCTCAAAGGTCCGGGTGGTCTCATCGGCCGACCGGCTAAGGAATGTGACCCGCCCAGAGACCTGAAGCCCCGAGATCAGCTGGGCCGAAGCCTCGGACCCTACGATGATCCGGTTTACATCTGCCTCGGGAACAAACCCGACCAACTTGATTGGGTCCAACTGGATCACAGTCGCACACAGCGACCCTGGTTGCATAAGGCTTCCAAGCTCAGCTGTGTCACTTTCTAACAGACCCTTGAATGGAGCTTCGATCGTCTGGCGTTCGATTTCACGTTCGGCGGCCTCGACTTCGGCTGATGCCGCTTCGATACCGGCACGTGTTGCTTCCAGCCCGGCTTCGGCGCTTTTGATACCAGCCTGGGCTGTACTCATTTCTGCCTCGCTGGAAATCCTGCGGGTTTCCGACCCAAAACCGGTCTCTGATAGCTTTCGTGCGGCTTTCAAGTTGATTTCGGCTTCGGCCACGCGCGCATGTGCTTCCAGCAGACGCGCTTCGGCTTCGGGCACCCGGCTTTTGGCTTCAAGCTTGGCGGCTGCTGCTTCGGCCAGGCTTGCCGGACGGGTGCCTGGATCCAGCTCACATAACAAATCACCGGCTTCGACAAAACTGCCCTTGCGCTTGGGTTCTGATACGACAGTTGACGTCGTTTCGGCCAGAACTTCGACTTCGCGATTTGCTCTGGTTTGTCCACGCAGAGTCACTGCACTGTCTACTTCGCGGGCGACAGAGCGCTGTGCAACCACACGGATTACGTGCCGATCCTCTGCGGGAATTTCAGAAGATTCTGCCTCGGACGTAGTGCCCGGGTTTGAATCATCGCGGCCGGCGAATGCTAATAATGCATCCCTTTCGAATACCAAATAGAACAAGGCAACAATCACCAAAAAGGCGTTTACGAATGAAATCAAACGCATACAGGGTCTCTCCCAGAATTCTTTGCCGACTGTCCCTCGGCGCGCATGCTTAGAAATGGGGGCGGGGCCTCATCTTTTCCACACTAAACTGAATAGTTCGGTTCACTTTTTTCTGCAAGGGTATCCGCAGGTGGGGGAATTGTATGAAATCGGACCCTTGGCTTGGCAATGGCAGCGGGGTATGACATTGCCCAATATCACAGAACACAAGCCCGGGGAGCAGGGATGAGCGACGTCGACAGTTTCATTGATGAGGTGACCGAAGAGGTGCGCCGCGACCGTCTGTTCTTGCTTTTGCGCCGTTGGGGTTGGGTTGGCGTAGTGGCGGTTGTTCTGATCGTTGGTGGTGCCGCGTTCAACGAACTGCGCAAGGCGCGCGCAACCAGTCAGGCACAGGATCTGGGAGATGCGATTCTGGCCGCTATGGCACAGAATGAGTCCGCCGATCGTGCCGATGATCTTGCCTTGGTACCTGCACCAACACCCGGTGGAGATGCGATTGTAAAGATGCTGCTTTCTGCCTCGCAGACCGAAATCGAGTCCGGGCAGGGCGCTGTTGAGAGTCTGAACGCCATTGCGGTTCAGGGTGATCTGCCTGAAATTTACCGGGCCATCGCGACCTTCAAGGCTTTGCTGCTGCAAAGCGAGACAATGCCGGTAGCAGACCGGCGTCAGCAATTCGAAGCGCTGGCCGTGCCGGGAGCCCCATTGCGGTTGCTGGCAGAGGAGCAACTGGCACTGATCGAAGTGTCCGAAGGTCAAGTCGATGCCGCCATTTCCCGTTTGCAGGCAATGCGGCAGGACGCTGAAATCGGCGTAGATCTGCAGCAACGCGCAACACAGTTGATTGTTGCGCTGGGTGGTGAACCGGAACCGCTGGTCGCACGGCAAAGCTGAACCGGTAGAAAATAAATGACAGGCAAGTTCGGAGTATCATGGTGATTAGTCTCTTCCCCCGTATTGGGTTGCCGGTCGCGGTTGTTTCCCTGACATTGCTGGCGGCTTGTCAGGAGCCCGAAGTCATCCTGCCCGGAGCTCGTGAGGACATCCGACCCACATCCGACAATGAAACGGTTGAGACCCAGGGAGCCAAGCCAATCAGCCTTCCTGCCCAGACGGCCAATGCCAACTGGTCACAAAGCCCGGGAACCGCGGCGTATCGGACGACAAATGCCTCTTTGCGCAATACGCCGCAGAAACTGTGGTCCACCTCGATCGGTGATGGAGATTCGCGCAAGCAGCGCATCACGGCCGAACCGGTCGTTGCAGGTGGCTTGATCTACACGCTGGATTCCGGCGCGACCGTTTCAGCGGTCTCACCGCAGGGGCAGGTTGCCTGGAGCACAAATCTCCTGCCCGGCACTGACGGGGATTCAGATGCGACCGGCGGTGGATTGGCCTATGCTAATGGCGTTCTTTATGTGTCTTCTGGTTTTGGTCGCCTGACCGCTCTGGATGGCAAAACCGGTGCCATTCGTTGGCAAAAGCGCCTGAATGCTACGGGCAGCGGCTCACCTCTGATCAATGATGGCCTGCTGTATCTTGTCGCCGGAGATGAAACCGGATGGACGATTGATACAAAAGATGGGCGCATCCTCTGGCAGGTTCAGGGCACCCCAAGCGTCGGCAATGTGTTGGGCGCGCCTGCGCCGGTG
Source organism: Ruegeria sp. CDSA077 (assembly GCF_059612265.1). Taxonomy (NCBI): domain Bacteria; kingdom Pseudomonadati; phylum Pseudomonadota; class Alphaproteobacteria; order Rhodobacterales; family Roseobacteraceae; genus Ruegeria; species Ruegeria sp. CDSA077. The sequence continues at coordinate 1,276,473 of NZ_JBXWQG010000001.1, read as the reverse complement.
ATTGCCTCGGATTTCTCGGTGTTTGCATTTGGCTCGGGCGATATTGCTGCAACGTTCCGCAGAGGTGGTATTCGCCGCTGGAACGCGTCGGTTGCTGGTGGGCGTCGCGGGCGCGCCGCAGCACAGATCGTTGACGTAACAGGCGGCCCGATGGTGGTCGGCGATACCATCTATATCGGCAACCATTCGGGCCGCACCGTGGCATTCGATTCCACTTCGGGTGAGCGGAGATGGACCGCGGATGAAGGCGCCGTTGATACGGTTTGGCCGGCTGGAAACAGCATCTTCCTGATTAGTGACCGCAGTCAGTTGGTGCGTCTGGATGCCTCGGATGGCTCGATCGTGTGGGCGCAGGACTTGCCTGGATTCGTCAAGGACAAGCCTGGTCGGCGTGGCGCAATCTATGCGCATTACGGGCCGATCATGGCTGGTGGGCGTATCGTTGTTGCATCGAACGATGGTTATCTAAGGTTCTATAACCCGCTCGACGGCACGCTGGTTCACCGCGTCGAGGTTCCCGGCGGTGCCACTACGGCGCCAGTTGTTGCCGGGCAAACCTTGTACGTCGTTTCGACCAAAGGTGAACTGCACGCTTTCCGTTGACGACAAGATGCGCTAAAGGGCGCGTCTGAGTCTTGAAAGTTGAGTAACATGTCCCTGACCCTCGCTATCGTGGGGCGCCCCAATGTGGGCAAATCCACTTTGTTCAACCGCCTCGTCGGCAAACGACTGGCATTGGTCGACGACCAGCCAGGTGTTACGCGCGATTTGCGCGAAGGCGAAGCGCGTCTGGGCGATCTGCGCTTTACCGTTATTGATACGGCGGGTCTTGAGGATGCGACAGACGACAGCCTTGAAGGCCGGATGCGACGCCTGACCGAGCGCGCCGTGGACATGGCTGATGTGTGCCTGTTCATGATCGACGCGCGTGTGGGGTTGACGCCCACAGATGAGATGTTTGCCGAGATTCTGCGCAAACGATCGAAGCACGTGATCCTTGCGGCCAACAAAGCCGAAGGTTCGGCGGCTGATGCCGGTGTGCTCGAAGCTTATAATCTGGGTCTGGGCGAGCCGGTCCGCCTGTCGGGTGAACATGGCGAGGGGATGACCGATCTTTACGCACATCTAATGCCTCTGGCGGATGCTGCTGCGGAAAAAGCGATCGAAGAAGCGCCCGTAACCGATATCGAGCTTGATGAAGACGGCGAAGCCGAAACCCCGTTGATCACCGACGCCAAGCCGTTGCAAGTTGCCGTTGTTGGTCGCCCGAATGCCGGAAAATCCACCCTGATCAACAAGATCGTTGGCGAAGATCGCTTGTTGACCGGACCCGAGGCTGGGATCACACGCGATGCAATCAGCCTGCGGATCGACTGGGCCGACCCCGAGGGTGAAAGCACACCGATGCGGATCTTCGATACTGCGGGGATGCGCAAAAAAGCCAAGGTACAGGAAAAACTAGAGAAGCTTTCTGTATCGGATGGTTTGCGTGCAGTAAAATTTGCCGAGGTTGTGGTGGTGTTGCTGGATGCGGCGATTCCGTTTGAACAGCAGGATCTGCGCATCGCGGATCTGGCCGAACGCGAGGGCCGAGCCGTAGTTGTCGCCATTAACAAATGGGATATCGAAGAGGACAAGCAGGAAAAACTGCGCGATCTGAAAGAATCGTTCGAACGTCTTCTGCCGCAGTTGCGCGGCGCGCCACTGGTCACGGTTTCCGCCAAAACAGGGCGGGGGCTTGAGCGCCTGCGTGCTGCTATCCTACGCGCCCATGATATCTGGAACCGCCGTGTGCCGACTGCTGCTTTGAACCGTTGGTTGATCGCAATGCTGGAACAGCACCCGCCGCCAGCGCCGCAGGGTCGCCGGATCAAGCTGCGGTATATGACTCAGGCCAAAACCCGCCCCCCTGGATTCGTGGTTATGTGTTCGCACCCCGACAAGATGCCTGAAAGCTATAACCGTTATCTGGTCAACGGCCTGCGTGAGAGTTTCGATATGCCCGGGACCCCCATCCGACTGACCTTGCGCGGACAGGGAGACAAGAACCCTTATAAGGGACGGCGTAAGAAAAACGCAGGTGCCTTGGCCAAACATTTGAAGGGACGCGCGTAACTGCGCCAATCTGTTGCATTTTTCATCTCGGGGCGTGACAGCCCTTTGATGGCGCGCTAGCATTCGCTGGCGCGCTTTTGTTTCCAAGCGTGTCGCTTGTTTGCGGGAAGACCGCACCCATTTTTAGAATCACATTGCAACGGGCCATTGTGGGGAGCCGACGGAATGGATTTGAGAGAATACACACGTCAATACGCGGTTCAGGACAATGGATTGGCCGCGATCAGCTACTTTGGGACTTTCGCGGTCTATTTCTCATCGTTGGCATTAGCCATCATCTATGTGGACCGCTGGTACGTCATGATGCCTGCCGGGGTGGTTTTCGCGTTTTCCGCTGTTCGCCTTTACGTGCTGCAGCACGATTGCGGGCATCATTCGCTATTTGAAACGCGTGCACAGAATGAATGGGCAGGGCATGGGCTTTCCCCGTTCACTTTCGCTCCATTCGAAGTGATGAAGCAAAACCACAACCTGCATCATTCCGGCATCGGCAATCTGGAACATCGTGAGACCGGCGAAATTCATACCATGACCGTGAGGGAATGGAATGCGGCGAACTGGTGGTCGCGGCTGTATTATCGCCTATACCGCAACCCGTTTGTGCTGGTACCGGTCGGAGCACTGTTTACTTATTTCATTCGCTACCGCTGGCCCAAGAATACGATGCGGTTCGGCGTCAAAGGCGTGCTGCTGCACAACCTGTCGATCCTGATTTTCCTGGGCCTGCTGTATCTGATCGCCGGTGCGACCGGTATTTTGGTTTGGGTGGCCTTTTCCTTCCTTGGCGGGATGCTGGGAGTTTTCCTAGTCTATCTTCAGCATAATTTCGAAGACACATACTGGGACCGTCGCCCAGATCTGGATCCGAAATTGGCCGCGCTGCAGGGGTCGTCGGCGCTGGATTTCGGCTGGTGGTTTGATAATGCGGTGGCCTGCATCACATTGCACGACATACACCACTTCAACGCGCGCATCCCGTCTTACCGGCTGCGGGAATGCCACTATAACCTGCCGTCCGAGTATACGCCGCGTCGGATCAAATTCCCCGAGGCGGTAGCGGCTTTGAATCTGAAACTTTGGGATGAGGACACTAAACGGCTTGTGCCTTTCCCGCCCAAAGATCAATCCCGGGGGCTGGCCCATAGCAGCTAGCCGATACCCGCAATGATGTGAGAAGGAAGGGAACTTTGATGACTGCAGTGACCGATGTTAAGGGGGTAGGCGAGGTGCTTGGGCAAGCGTTGATTGCCAATGGCTTCAAGACCGCAGAAGACCTTGCGAGCGCGAAACCCGCAGAGCTCGTCAAAGTTCCCCGCATTGGTGTGGCACGGGCACCGGTTCTTATAGCGGCGGCGAAAGCAGCTGTTTCAGCCAAAACCACGACTGCGCGCGCGGCAACCAAGCGCCCAGCTGCTCGGAAGGGCGTTACTGCCGCCGCCCGGAAGCGGGCTGAGGAAACCGCCCAGAAGGCTGCTGAAGAGAAAGCCGCTGCTGAAGCCAAAGCGCGAAAAAAGGCCAAGGCAAAAGCCAAGGCTGAGAAAGCTGCCAAAAAGCTGCTGGAAATGGAGGCCGCATTCTCAAAGGCAAAGGACAAGGTGAAAGCCAAAGCCAAAAAGGATAAAAAGTCCAAAAAGGACGACAAGAAAAAAGATCAAAAGAAACAGGACGCCAAAGAGAAAGTCGGCAAGAAGAAGAGTAAGAAAAAAGATAAGAAAAAGGCGAAGAAGTAGACCTCCTCCACCTTTTGATTTTCTCAGGACCGGCGCAGTTGGTTAGCGCCGGTTTTCTTATACCAGCGTGCCGTCCCGCTGTAAGGTCAGTTTACCGCCAAGATAGGGGGCCAGAACCTTGGGCAAGGTCACGGTACCATCTGCGTTCTGACCATTTTCCAGCACGGCGATCAGGCAACGACCGACAGCCAGACCGGAGCCGTTCAGTGTATGGACGTATTCCGGTTTGCCACCCGCTTCGGGGCGGAACCGCGCGTTCATGCGGCGGGCCTGAAAATCACCACAAGTCGAGACCGAGCTGATCTCGCGATAGGTATCCTGTCCGGGCAACCACGCCTCGATGTCATAGGTACGGCGCGCGCCAAAGCCCATGTCGCCCGTACACAGGATCACGGTGCGATAGGGTATGCCCAATTTTTCCAGAATACCTTCGGCGCAGCGTAACATGCGCTTTTGTTCCTTATCCGATTTGTCCGGATGGGTGACCGAGACCATCTCGACCTTTTCGAACTGGTGCTGGCGCAGCATCCCACGGGTGTCTCTGCCAGCGCTGCCAGCCTCGGACCGGAAGCACAGGGAATGCGCGGTATAGCGGCGAGGCAGATAGCTTTCTTCGATCAGCGTTTCATTGACGATATTGGTCAGCGACACTTCGGAGGTCGGGATCAGCCACCAGCCTTCACGGGTCTGATAGCTGTCTTCGCCAAACTTCGGCAGTTGCCCGGTGCCCTGCATCATTTCGGAGAGAACCAGAACCGGGCCGTTGACCTCGGTTAGTTCGTTTTCGTTGATATGTGTGTCCAGCATGAACTGCGCCAATGCGCGGTGAATGCGGGCTACGCCACCGGACAGCAGCACAAAACGCGAGCCGGACAGTTTCGCGGCGGTCTCAAAATCCATACCGGTCTGGACGGCTTCGATCTCAAAATGCTCTTTGGGCGCAAAATCCAGCGTGGGCGGAGTGCCCCAGCGGTTGACTTCGACATTGTCGTTTTCATCCGCGCCTTCGGGCACATCTTCGGCGGGCAGGTTGGCGATGCGGATCAGTTGATCGGTCAGAAGGGCGTCCAGATCCTTGGCCTCGGTCTGCATCTGGGCAATCTCGGCCTTTTTCTCGGCGACCAGCGCGCGCAAGCGCTCGAACTCGACCTCATCGCCACGCCCCTTGGCCGCGCCCACCTCTTTAGAGGCTTTGTTCTGCTCGGCCTGAGCGGTTTCGGCGGCCAGAATCTTGGCACGGCGGCTTTCGTCCAGGCGCAACAGGTCCGACGACACCGGCGCGTCCCCACGGCGCGCAAGGGCGGCGTCGAAAGCGGCTGGGTTTTCGCGTATGGCGCGGATGTCGTGCATGGTTCAGGTCCTTAAATGCGTGAATCACTGAACCTGCTTATGCACCATATGAAAGGCAGGGTGTAGCACCGGTTACGACTTATCCGTTCCCTCGTGTGCTTCATGTGCCAGATGGCCATCCCAGCCTTCAGTGGGGATTTTCGGCTCGGGTGGATCGGCGATGTAAGACGGGGTCATAATCTGCACATTGTTCTCATTGAACACAGCCACAATATTGCGATGCAGGTCTGACCGAATTTTCGGGATGATGCTGCCCCGCGTAGTATAGCCGTTGATCTGATAATTGATCGCATAGTCGGCCAGAGCGGTCCACAAAACGAATGGTTCTGGCTTTGCCTTGATTGCCTTTGTTCGGCGCGCGGCTTCGATCAGCATCGCTTCGACCTTCTCCGTAGGCTCCTCATAGCCGATACCAACAGTCGTATGCAGCAACAGCCCGCTACCATCTGTTTTCTTTGAAAAGTTGATCACATCCGAATTCATCAACTGCGCATTTGGGATCGAGATCAACTCGTTCTTGATCGACTTCAGGTGGGTCTCCATCAGCTTGATCCGTACAACGTCGCCGATGTGGTCGCCGATCTGGATGCGATCGCCGATCGAGGTTGAGCGGCGGTAGATCACAAACAGCCCAGCCAGCATGTTGGAGACCACCGAATTCGCGCCAAGCGATAGCATCGCACCCACCAGAATAGTCAGCCCCTGAAACGCTGCGGAATCCGAGCCTGGGATATAGGGTACTGCAAACACCAATGCGATCAGGATGACCAAAACGCGGGCAATGTTGAATGTCGGGTTTACCCAATGGCTTTCAAAATCGCCCAGTTCGAATGTGCCGGCCTCGACCGCGTCAAAGAACACGCGCATCCCTTTGATGATATACATCGCCAACCAGGCGATCAGCGCCAGCATGATAAGGTTGGGGATATAGCTGACCACTCCTTTGAAGATCAGCAGAACCGGTTCGGTCAGATAGGTCAGCAACAGCTGAGCGAAATACCGGGTTTCGGCAAAGGAAAGCAGAACAAAAGACAGGTAGTAGTAAAAGCCCAGAAAGAAGACGACCAGCAATATGAAGTTCAGACCGTAACTGACGAGGGCTGCAATGGCTTCGGCTTGAACGCTTTTGGCTGTTGCCGTTTCCACGTCCTTCAGATGGCGCGATACGAATTTCAGCGTACGCCGTCTGATGCGCCGGTGCAGCCACAGAATAAAGGCGATGAATACGGCAAACCCCAGCGTCCAGCCCAAAGCCTCAAGCGCGCCGGATACACGCGCCTGTTCGGTTCGGTTTGCGCGGTAAGCGACAATCGCATCATGGATGGCCGAGCCATGGAGATAGGTGATGACGTCCAGCTCCATCTGGTCCATTTCGGCATCGGCGACGGTGACCGTCGATACCGGCACGCCATCAACCAGAATACGCGTGCCCAGTTCCGTATCCTCATAAGTGACAGTAACTTCGGGATTTTCCGAGGACAGGGCCACTTGAATAATGTTGTTCTGAACGGTCTCGGCCCGTTCGGGCGCGGGCAGGGCGCTGGATCCGCGCAGGAAAAACAGGCTTTCGCCGTCGATGATGACCGGCGCTTTGAAATTCTCTGATTGTTCAGAGGTTTCAGGCGTTTCGATTGGCGCATCCTGTGCTAGCGCCATCGCTGTGCTGAACATAATCCAGACAAGCGTGAACCAGATGCGCGAAAGCGTGCCAAGCGTTTGGATTAATTGAATCATCGGTCCTCCTGCCGGCCAACTATATCCCAGCCGAGCCCGGATCAAAGGACCGATCTGCGACCCCGGTGTATTTCTTTGATCATTATGAGCCAATCATTGTAAAAACCTGTGCTGCCATTCCTTGCAAACAGGTGGTTCAGAGAATAGGTTCTCGCAAAATTTGCGGAGCATTTTCGCAGTACCAAACCAAAAGGAATATCCCATGGAAGGTGGCGCAATCGCCCAGTTTCTCCCGCTGATCCTGATTTTTGCGATCATGTATTTCCTGCTGATCCGTCCACAGCAGAAGAAAATGAAGGAACATCAAGCCATGGTCGAGGCCGTGCGCCGGGGCGATCAGGTCGTTACCCAGGGTGGGCTGATTGGAAAAGTGGCCAAGGTCAAAGAAGGCGACAACGAGATCGAAGTTGAAATCGCCGAGGGAGTCAAAGTCCGCGTGGTTAAATCGACCATTTCGCAGGTTCTGAACAAGACTGAGCCGGCGAAGTAACTTCGCGATATAATCCCTTGAAAAGGCAGGGTAATGCTGCAAATTGATACCTGGAAGCGGGTTCTGATCTGGCTGGTCTGCGTGACTGGCTTGCTGATGGCCCTGCCGAATGCGTTTTATACGCGCGTTGAACAATCCAATGACGCCAAGGCGGCGATTGAGCTTGGCGTCGACACTCCTGAAATGCAGGCCGAGGCGGCGCAATGGCCGAACTGGCTGCCGTCGTCGCTGGTCAATCTAGGGCTGGATCTGCGTGGTGGCGCGCATCTTTTGGCCGAAGTTCGGGTGGGTGACGTCTACGAATCCCGCATGGACGCCATGTGGCCCGAAATTCGGGATGCGCTGCGGGACGAACGTGCCACCGTGGGCACCATCCGTCGCCAGGACTCGGCGCCTGCTGAGATTCGCCTTCGCATCAGTCAGCCCGAGGGCATGTCCCGCGCGCTGGAGGTTGTCCGCGGTCTGGCCCGTCAGGTGCAGACCCTCAGCGGTGTAGGGGCCACGGATATCGAGGCTCGCGCCGAAGGTGATACGATCATTGTGCAACTTTCTGAGGCCGAGAAGCTGGCCTCAGACGACCGCACCGTGCGTCAATCGCTGGAAATCATTCGCCGCCGGATTGACGAGGTGGGCACCCGCGAGCCGACCATCCAAAGGCAAGGCACCGACCGTATCCTGATCCAGGTGCCAGGTATCGGCAGCGCAGGAGAGTTGAAAGAGATCATCGGCACGACCGCGCAACTGACCTTTAACCCCGTCGTTGGGCGCGGAACCGACCCCGATGCGGTAGCGGGCGTTGGCGAAGAGGTGGTGCCGTCGATTGACGAAAATGGCGTCTATTACACGTTGGATGCCGCGCCTGTTGTAACGGGCGAGGAACTGGTCGATGCGCAGCCCGCGTTTGACCAGAATGGCCGCCCGGCGGTGAGTTTCCGCTTTAACACCTCAGGTGCGCGCAAATTTGGTGATTACACGCTGGAAAACATCGGGGCACCCTTTGCCATCGTACTGGATGACGAAGTGATCTCAGCCCCGGTGATCCAAAGTCATATCCCCGGTGGGTCTGGTATCATCACCGGTAATTTCACCGTTGAGGAAAGTACAAATCTGGCTGTCCTGTTGCGCGCAGGGGCACTGCCCGCCGGGCTGGAGTTTCTGGAAGAAAGAACCATCGGTCCCGAGCTGGGCCAGGACAGTATCGACGCGGGTAAGGTGGCAACCATCGTGGCCTTTGTCGCGGTGCTGACATTCATGGCGCTCAGCTATGGCCTGTTTGGTATCTTCGCCAATATTGCGCTGATCATCAACGTTGGCCTGTTGTTCGGTCTGCTTTCCCTGATTGGGGCGACGTTGACCCTGCCTGGGATCGCGGGGATCGTTCTGACGGTAGGTATGGCGGTGGATGCCAACGTACTGATCTTCGAGCGTATCCGAGAGGAACTGAAATCTGCCAAAGGTCCTGCCCGCGCGATTGAGCTGGGTTATGAAAAAGCGCTGTCGGCCATTCTGGACGCCAACGTGACCACCTTCATTACCGCTGTAATCCTGTTTGCTATGGGCAGCGGGCCAGTGCGCGGGTTCGCAATCACTTTGGGTCTGGGTATTCTGACCTCGGTCTTCACCGCGATCTTCGTGACGCGCCTGATGATCGTGATTTGGTTCGAACGCCGCCGTCCGAAAACGATCGAGGTTTGACATGAGACTGAAACTCGTACCCCAGAATACCTCGTTCGATTTCTTCAGTCGTTGGAAGATCTGGCTGGGTATCTCGGCCTTGATGATGATTGTCGCGTTTACGTCCTTCATGCTGCAGGGCCTGAACTTCGGCATTGATTTCCGTGGAGGGACCACCATTCGGACCCAAAGCGCGCAGGAAATCGATGTCGGCACATATCGTGACGCTATTGCGCCGCTTGGACTTGGCGACGTGACGATCACCGAGATTTTCGATCCGAGCTTCGGGCCAGATCAACATGTCGCGATGATCCGCATTCAGGCGCAGGATGATGCTGAGGCTGTCAATGCGGCCACGATTAAACAAATTGGTGAAGCTCTTGCCGCAGCGGACCCTGGGTTGAAACTGCCCTTCGAAAGCGTCGAATCTGTTGGACCCAAAGTCTCGGGAGAGCTTATCCAGACCGCCGTGATCGCGGTGGTGCTCGCCATTGGGGCGGTGCTTGTCTACATCTGGCTGCGGTTTGAATGGCAGTTTGCGCTGGGGGCTGTCGCTGCGCTGGTGCATGACGTCATCCTGACTATCGGCATCTTTTCCGAACTGCAGATCCGCTTTGATTTGGCGATCATCGCTGCGCTGCTGACCATCGTGGGCTATTCGTTGAATGATACGGTGGTCGTGTTCGACCGGGTGCGCGAGAACTTGCGGAAGTACAAGAAGAAGGACCTGAAAGAGGTTCTGAACCTTTCGATCAACGAAACGCTCAGCCGGACAGTCATGACCTCTGTCACCACCTTGCTGGCGTTGATTTCGCTCTATGTTCTGGGCGGGGATGTGATCCGCGGGTTTGTCTTTGCTATGATCTGGGGTGTGATCGTAGGTACCTATTCGTCCGTCTTTGTGGCATCAACCATCCTGCTGTGGCTGGGCGTCAAGCGCGACTGGTCCAAGCCATCAAACACTTCTGGCAACCAGTTTGCCAACATCGATGCCTGAGTATTTTGGCCAGTCCCCCACAGGGCTGGCCATCATAGTATTTGCTGCCTTTCTTGGCGGTGTAGTGCGCGGCTTTTCCGGATTTGGAACCGCCCTGATTTTCCTGCCTATCGCAACCCCATTCCTTGATCCTTTCAAGGCGCTGACCTGCCTGACAATCATGGATATTCTGGGCCCGCTGCCCAACCTTCGCCGGGCCTGGCGCGAGGTCGACAGGGGTGATCTGGTCCGTCTGGTGGGAGGGTGCGCACTCGCTCTGCCATTGGGGCTGTGGTTGCTGACCACGGTCGATCCACATGTATTTCGCTATACCGTTAGCCTGTTGGCGTTTCTTATGCTGGCTATTCTGGTGTTCGGTCTGCGCTATCACGGTCATGTCAGCCGCAAAATGGTTTTGGGAATAGGAGGCGCTGGTGGGTTTTTGGGCGGTGTCGCGGGCCTGCCGGGACCGGCCGTTATCTTGTTCTATATGTCTCGACCTCTGCCCGTGGCCGTGATCCGTGCGACGATCCTGTTATACCTGTTCGCCTTTGATTTTCTGCTGCTCGGGTACCTGACTGGCATGGACCGTATTACGCTGCCTGCTGTGATATTGGGTCTGGCTCTGGCGGTCCCCAATCTGGCTGGTAATTGGCTGGGTGGTTGGATGTTCCGGCCCGAGCGGGAAAAGCTGTATCGTGCCGCTGCGTATCTGGCGATAGCGCTTGCAGCCTTGTCGGGCCTACCGCTTTGGGGCTAGATGCCTCCTATGCGTATGAATGAAATCTCTTATGACAATGCGGCCCCTGTTGACGGATATGGTCCTGGGTTTTTCCGCATCGGTGGTCAGGTCTATGACGGGTCGGTGCTGACCGGCCCTGCAGGATCAGCGAAATGGGGCGGGTACGACGACAGGGATGGTCTGTTGAAATTGGCGGGTCAGGTCGATGTGCTGTTTATCGGAACCGGCGCTGAGCTGGCCCATATTCCTTCTGATCTGCGCGCCGCCTTGGAAGATTCGGGGATCGGGGTTGAGATCATGAACTCTCCGTCCGCGTGCCGCACATACAATATCCTGTTATCCGAAGGGCGCCGTATTGCGCTGGCGCTGCTACCGGTCTGATCGGATTCTTTTCCTCTGGCCTTGCGCTTAGATGCCACCCAAATACGTTGCTGTCGGTATGCTGCGGCAAATCCCGCCTTTTGCCTCTGACGGCAATAGGATAAGCGGGATTCATGACATTGACCGTGACCGACCTGTCGATCGCCCGAGGGGGCGTTCCTGTGCTGGAAAATCTCAGCTTTTCGCTGGAGCCCGGAAAGGCGCTTATCCTGCGCGGGCCGAACGGGATCGGTAAAACAACGCTGCTGCGAACGCTGGCGGGCCTGCAGCCTCCGCTTGAGGGGCAGATCGACGGGGCTGAGGACCGGATCGCCTATGCCTCACATTCCGACGGACTCAAGCCGACTCTGACCGTGGTGGAAAACCTGTCGTTCTGGGCGCAGGTCTTCGGCAGTCACAGCATTCAACCGGCCCTGGATGCGTTTGCTTTGACTGAGCTGTCGGATCGCCATGCAGGCAATCTGTCGGCAGGCCAGAAACGTCGATTGGGGTTGGCGCGGATGTTGGTCACCGAACGACCCATCTGGATGTTGGATGAGCCCACAGTGTCGCTGGATAAGAATGCAGTGCAGATGTTTGCTGACGCGGTGCGCGCGCATCTGGGGCAGGGTGGGTCTGCCCTGATTGCCACCCATATCGACCTTGGTCTGGACGGAGAGGTCCTGGATGTGGGGCCCTACAAGGCTAAACCGAAACCTGTCGATGATCTCGACGGAGGTTTCCTGTGATCGCCCTGCTATTACGTGATTTGAAACTGGCCTTCCGTGCGGGCGGAGGGTTTGGCCTTGGCCTGGCGTTTTTTCTTATCGTCACCGTGCTGGTGCCTTTTTCAGTTGGCCCGCAATCCGCGTTGTTGTCCACGATTGCACCTGGCGTGCTATGGCTGGGGGCACTTTTGGCCTGCCTTCTGTCACTTGACCGGCTGCTTGCGCTGGACTGGGAGGACGGCTCGCTCGACCTATTGGCGACGGCGCCCCTGCCGTTAGAAGCGGTCGTAACGATCAAGTCTTTGGCGCATTGGCTGACCACGGGCTTGCCACTGGTTCTGGCCGCGCCTTTCCTGGGCGTTCTGCTTAATCTGCCTTTGCCCGGCTTTTTCTGGCTTGTCGTCTCACTTTTGATTGGCACGCCCGCGATGAGTGTCATCGGAACCTTTGGTGCTGCTCTTACGGTCGGCTTGAAACGCGGCGGATTGCTGCTGTCGCTTCTTGTGCTGCCTCTTTATGTACCGACATTGATCTTCGGGGCCGAAGTCGCGCGCCGCGGCGCAACCGGAATGGAAACGCAGACACCCTTGTTGATGCTGGCTGGGATCACTGCGGCGACGATTGCCCTGTTACCTTTTGCCAGCGCCGCCGTGTTGCGCATTAACCTACGGTGACACAGTGTAACTTTGACGGATGTCAATTGAGAATGAACCCGACTCGGACTAGATAAGGCCCATGTCTATCGCAGCCAAAGCCAATACCCTCTGGGAATATGCCAATCCGCGCAAGTTTCTTGCCACCAGTGAACGGGTGATGCCGTTCTTCTGGGGCGCGGCTTTGGTTTGCATCGTCATTGGTCTGGTGTGGGGATTTTTCTTCACACCCGATGATTACAAGCAGGGATCGACCGTCAAGATCATTTACCTGCATGTGCCCGCCGCGCTGATGGCGATTAACTGCTGGCTTATGATGCTGGCGACCTCTCTGGTTTGGCTGGTTCGCCGTCATCATGTCAGTGCGCTGGCTGCGCGCGCGGCCGCACCTGTGGGTATCGTGATGACATTGATTGCGTTGGCAACCGGGGCGATTTGGGGGCAGCCCATGTGGGGCACCTGGTGGGCCTGGGATCCACGTCTGACCTCATTCCTGATCCTGTTCCTCTTCTATTTGGGCTATGTCGCCTTGTGGGAGGCGATCGAAGACCCTGATACGGCTGCCGATCTGACCTCGATCCTGTGTCTGGTGGGGTCGGTCTTTGCTATCCTCAGCCGTTATGCAGTGAATTTCTGGAATCAGGGGCTGCATCAGGGCGCTTCTGTCCTGCGGGCTGGTGCTGTGACTGGAGCGGATACTGAAGAGAAGGTCAGCAATATCTATTTCTATCCTCTGCTGCTGTGCATTGTCGGGTTCGTGTTGTTGTTCATCGCCTTGGTACTTTACCGCACGGGTACTGAAATTCGCACGCGTCGGACCAAGACTCTGCTGGCGCGGGAAAGGGCAAACGGATGATCCCTGATCTTGGAAAATATGCCGATACGGTGCTCTGGTCCTATGTGGTTTCCATCGGGCTTTTGCTGGCACTGGTTCTGGTCAGCGTGATGCGGGGCCGCAAGAGCCAGGCTGAACTGGAAAAAGTTGAACAGAGGATAAAGCGCAATGGCTAAGATCTCGCCCCTGATGATTGCGCCTCCGTTGATATTTGGTGCCTTTGCTGTACTTGCCGGTATTGGCATGTTCCGTGATGATCCAAACGCTTTGCCCTCGGCCCGTGAGGGCCAAACCGCGCCACCGGTTGTATTAACAGATTTTGCAGGCAAGCCACAATTTGACGACGCAACGCTGCGCGATGGACAGATCAAGCTTGTGAATTATTGGGCCAGTTGGTGCGCGCCCTGCCGGGTAGAACACCCGAACCTGCAGGCTCTGTCGGATGAAGGCATTCCTGTCTACGGTATCAATTATAAGGACAAGCTGGAAAATGCCGAGGCATTCCTGAACGAACTTGGTGATCCCTATACGGGTATCGGCCGGGATGAACAGGGACGCATGGCGCTGGACTGGGGCGTTTACGGCGTACCGGAAACCTATGTGGTCGACGGCGACGGAACCATTATCTTGCGCTTTGCTGGGCCGATTACCCAGCGCGTCATCGAAGGAACTATTCGGCCCGCTTTGGAAAAGGCTAAGGCCGATTAACGCGGCAGGGTGAGGGAAGAAACACCAGTCTTCTGAATGATCTGGTCACAATCATCCATCTTGGTGCTGTCACCGTAGCCCCTCTGGTTGGGCAGACCCAAGTAGGAGGTTGGTGAAAACGCCAGGCACAGCATCCTGGCGCAAATGGAACGTCAAAAGGGCGCCCGACCGGGCGCCCTTTTTAGTTTGCTCAGAGATCTTAGTCGGCCTTGGCCAGGTTCCGCAGCACGTAATGCAGCACGCCACCGTTTTCGATATATTCGATTTCGGGCGCGGTATCGATGCGGCACTTAAGGGTTATGGTTTTCTCAGAACCGTCACCGTAGGTGATGGTGCAGGGCACCTCTTGCAGCGGCTGGATCGTATCCAGACCGTGGATCGAGACGGTTTCATCACCCTTCAAGCCCAGCGTCTTGCGCGAGTCGCCACCGGTGAATTCGAACGGTACAACGCCCATGCCAACCAGGTTCGAGCGGTGGATACGCTCAAAGCTTTCGGCGATCACCGCTTTGACACCCAGCAGAGCCGTGCCTTTGGCCGCCCAGTCGCGCGACGATCCCGCACCGTACTGCTCACCACCGAAGACAACCAGCGGCGTGCCCTGTTCCTGATAGGCCATCGACGCGTCATAGATTGAAGTCTGCTCGCCATCGGGGCCTTTGGTGTAACCACCTTCGACGCTGTCCAGCATCTCGTTCTTGATGCGGATATTGGCAAAGGTGCCGCGCATCATGACCTCGTGGTTGCCACGGCGCGACCCGTAAGAGTTGAACTCGCGCGGTTGCACCTGACGGTCGGTCAGATACTTGCCAGCCGGTGTTGTCGTGGCAAACGAGCCTGCAGGCGAGATGTGGTCAGTGGTGACCATATCGCCCAAAATGGCCAGAACCTTGGCGTCTTCGATGTTCGAAATTGTGCCCGGCTCGGTCCCCATGCCCTGGAAGTAGGGCGGGTTCTGGATATAGGTCGAGGTCGGTGGCCAGTCATAGGTTTCGGCATCGGTGGTATCGACCGCTTGCCATTTCTCGTCGCCTTTGAAGACGTCTGCATATTTCGACAGGAACGCCTCACGGGTGACCGTCTGTTCGACCAATTCCGCCACTTCTTGCTGGGTTGGCCAGATGTCTTTCATGAAGACATCATTGCCGTCCTTGTCCTGACCGATCGGTTCTGAGGTCAGGTCGATATCCATCGTACCGGCCAGCGCATAGACCACGACCAGTGGCGGTGAGGCCAGGTAGTTGGCGCGAACATCCGGACTGATACGGCCTTCGAAGTTGCGGTTACCCGACAAGACCGACGTGGCTACCAAATCGCCCTCGGCAATCGCCTCAGAGAGCTCTTTCTGGATTGGACCCGAGTTGCCGATACAGGTGGTGCAGCCGTAGCCGACGAGGTTGAAGCCGATCTTGTCCAGATCTTCCTGCAGGCCAGCGGCCTCAAGATAAGCAGATACAACCTGCGATCCCGGTGCCAGTGAAGTTTTGACCCAAGGCTGACGGTTCAGACCCAAGGCTGCGGCCTTGCGGGCCACAAGACCAGCGCCGATCATGACATACGGGTTCGAGGTGTTGGTGCAGGAGGTGATCGAGGCGATCACAACTTTACCGGATTCTAGGGTATAGTCTTCGCCTTTGACGGCGACTTCCTTGCCCATGGGTCGCTTGAACGTCTCGGCCATTTCCCTGGTGAACGCCGCCTTGGCACCGGTCAGAGCAACATAATCCTGGGGGCGCTTCGGGCCCGAGATCGCGGGAACGATGGTGCGCATGTCGAGCGACAGGGTGTCGGTGTAGATCGGCGCGTATTCTGCGTCGCGCCAGAAGCCGTTTTCCTTGGCATAGGCTTCGACCAGCGCGATGCGATCTTCGTCACGGCCGGTGTTACGCAGATAGCGCAGCGTTTCACCGTCAATCGGGAAGAAACCACATGTCGCGCCATATTCCGGGGCCATGTTGGCGATGGTTGCCCGGTCGGCCAGCGGCAGACGGTCCAGACCTTCGCCGAAGAATTCGACGAATTTGCCCACAACACCCTTTGCGCGCAGCATTTCGACGACCTTCAGAACCAGATCGGTGCCGGTGGTGCCTTCAACCAGGTCGCCGGTCAGCTCAAAGCCGACAACCTCGGGGATCAGCATCGAGATCGGCTGACCCAGCATAGCGGCTTCGGCCTCGATCCCACCAACGCCCCAGCCCAGAACGGCCATACCGTTGACCATGGTGGTGTGGCTGTCAGTGCCGACCAGCGTGTCGGGATAGGCAACCTCGTTGCCATCCTGATCCGTGTCGGTCCAAACGGTCTGCGCCAGATATTCCAGGTTCACCTGGTGACAGATCCCGGTTCCGGGGGGCACAACGCGGAAGTTGTTGAAGGCACCCTGACCCCATTTCAGGAACTGATACCGCTCCATGTTGCGTTCGTATTCGCGGTCAACATTCATCTGGAACGCGCGCGGGTTGCCAAACTCGTCAATCATGACCGAGTGGTCGATGACCAGATCAACCGGGTTCAGCGGGTTGATCTTCTGCGCGTCGCCGCCCAGAGCCTTGATACCATCGCGCATGGCGGCCAGATCGACCACTGCCGGAACGCCGGTGAAATCCTGCATCAACACGCGGGCAGGGCGATAGGCGATCTCGCGGGGGTTCTTGCCACCTTTGGCGCCCCATTCGGCAAACGCCTTGATGTCGTCGACCGAGACGGAAAATCCGTCATCTTCGAACCGCAACATGTTTTCCAACACCACCTTCAGGGCGGCGGGCAGTTTCGAGAAATCACCCAGGCCGGCCTCTTGCGCGGCGGGGATCGAGTAATACGAGATGGACTTGCCATTCACGCTCAGGCTGCGGCGTGTCTTGGCGGTATCCTGTCCGACTTTGATGGGCATCTGTGGCCTCCCTCTCAAATGACGTGGAATATGGGATTCGCTGAGGGCTATCTGCATCACCCAAGCGCGCGGTTCAAGGTCCAACAGACCAGGTGCGGCAATTTTTGTATACCATTGCACACATTTTTGAGAAAACCTTGTGTCACCAGTCTCAAGAAACCTTGATTGGTGCTTGATCAGCGTTCCGTCTAAACCAGTAATGTACCCCATGAAACCCGAGAGCAAACATGTTCAAATCTGCAACCGCAACCGCGTTGGCATCCCTGTTCCTAGCTACTTCGGCCATTGCAGAAAGCGGACCCGTAGTGGTGGAGCTGTTCACCTCGCAGGGATGTTCGTCCTGCCCCCCGGCTGACCGGATCATGCACGATCTGGCCAATCGGGATGACGTCATCGGGTTGGCGCTGCATGTGGATTATTGGGACTATATCGGATGGGAGGATGAATATGCCGACCCCACCCATACTGAGCGTCAGCGCAGCTATGCCGGAAATTCCGGGCGTACGGTGATCTATACGCCTCAGATGGTAGTGAATGGTCAGCAGGATATTGTAGGGGCAGATACGGCAAAGCTGGATTACCTGATCGGCGACCATTCCAAGGCCGCTCCGCTGGCGTCGGTTTCGGCCTCGCGTACAGGAGATAACGTAACTGTCGACGTTTCCTCGATCAGTTTGCCACCGGATCAGGTCTATGACATCCGGGTGGTGCAATACACGCCGATGCGCCATGCCTCGATCCGGCGCGGAGAGTTGGCCGGACAAGAACTGGATTATGCCAATGTGGTCGAGGCCTGGACGGTAGCCGGGCAATGGGACGGGACAGCGCCTAAGACCTATAAGGTATCTTTGACGTCAGATTTGCCGGCCGTTGTGTTGGTGCAAGGGGTTGGCCATGGGCCGATTATTGCGGCAGCACGCGTTCGCTGATCAGGGCATGTCTTTGGCTTGGACGCCTAGCCCGTTCCAGGTTTTCCAGCGACGATGAATCCAGAACCACTGACCCATATGCTGTCGGACAACCGCCTCGAGGTCATCATTGGTGAACTGGGTCATCGTCTTTGGATCCGTATGTGGGACCGGTTCGTGCAGGATGATTTCGAAATCAACCCCATTGGGCTGACGCACCGCATAGCACGGAATCAGGACGGCTTTGTATTTCATGGCCAGTTCAGCATTCAAAACCGACGTCACGGCCGGTTTGCCGAAAAAAGTCAGCTCTTCCCCGCCATGTGCGTGCAGGTCTGACACAATAGCGATGATCCCGCCTTTTTTGAGTGTCCGCACCATTTCGACCATCCCGCGACGGCCTTGTTCGAACATCGGGGCGCCGGTTTTGTAGAACGCATCGACATACATGTCGTTGAAGTAGGGGTTCGCCATTCGACGGTAGAGGCAGCCAATAGGCTGACCGCTGCGTTCTTGAAGGGCGATACGCGCGGCTAGGTAATGGCCGAAATGCGCAGTGATCATCATCACAGGTCGCCCCTCCGCCAAGGCGGAATCAAAGGCAGCAAGGCCCGTACCCGTGACTTTGGCAAAGCGTTGGCGTTCTGTGAAATCCTCGGGCGAGAAGTGCTCCATGATCGCGCGCCCGGCGTTGTCAGGAACGGCCTTGCAGATGCGTTTCACTTCGGATTCAGTCAGGTCCGGGCAGGTGAGTTTCAGATTGCTGCGTACTCTTTTCGAGAACCCGACCAACGGCGCAAGGTTTCTCGCTATGGCGCCCATTGTGGCAATGCGTGTCTCATAGGGCAGCAACCGTAACGCCTTGATAACGCCTTTCAGGAACATGCCGGATACATAGTATTTGCCAAGCTCGGACCTGCTTAGTTCAGACTTTTCAACGGGCATCAGAAGGTCTCGGCGTCTGTTGTGAATTGCCGGGTCAGACATACAAGCCGATCGCGGTAACCACAAGCTTTCTGCTCGGCCAGAGATTTAGGCGCGCTTACTCTCTTTATTCGTCACCGTCATCATCCCGGAGCGTGATGGTTCCCTCATCGACAAGTGTCCGGATGGCGCCAATGATCTGGGTCATCGCCTCCTCGGCATCGGGTTGTTTGATTTTTCCGACCTCATCCATTTCTTCGCGCAGGTTTTCGGCCATACGCGACGACATGTTGGACAACAGGTAGTCAACCGATGCCCTGTCTCCTTCCGTTTCTGCACCGGCGAGCGCTGTAACCAGGACGGGTTGTTCCACACCGCGTAGAATGGCCGGTACATCACGGGGCAGAATGCGAGACGGAATATGGGCGAAGGTAAAAATGGATTGGCGAACTATGGTGGCAAAATCGGCGTCTTCTTCTTCTAATGCGCTCAGCAGGCCGTCCCGGGTCGAGGCAGCGGACTGATTCAGTATCGCGCCAACGCGGGCACCCGGTCCGTCGGCAAACGCTGTGGCAGGGCGCTGATCCATCTGAGCCGCCAGCGACCATCCGATCCGCTCGACGGCCTCTGGGCTGACATTTGCAGTTTTCGAAACCGCATAGGTAATACGCCGAGCAACTGGGCCGGGAAGGTGCCCTAGCAGTTGCGCAGCTTTGGCGGTTTCAAGTTTCGATAGCATCACGGCCGCAATCTCAGTGCTTTCGGCCTGCGCCATTTCGGCCAGATCTTCTATAGGGATCTCTCGCAATCGCTGCCAAGGATCGCCGATCTGGCGTATGCCGGCCACTTTACGCAAACGCGCCGCAGTGGCCGGGGCGATTTTGCCGTTCACCACATCCAAAGCGCCCGCCAGACCATGTGGAAAGGACAGGCCAACACTGTCCAGCGCATCTGCAAATTCACCGGCAACTGCGTCCAAGGTAACCCGGTCGACAAGGCCCATTTTGCCCAGTTGGTGGGTTAGCTTTTCCTGTAAATCGTCGGGGAGCTCTTCCAGCGGAATGTCCGCCCCATCATTCAGCAAGAGACGCACAACCACCGCCGCCTTTTGTCGGCTGCTGAGGCTGCGGGCCACCAAGCGAAGGTCGTTATCGTTTTCTTTGGCCAGCTGGGCAGAAGCCCCCGGGGCCACCTGTACCAATGTGTTTGTGTTCTGCATCTGCCTGCGGTGCCAAAGTTCCTGTTCCACAGGCAGATTACAGAGAGTCGGGTAAAGAAAGGCTGAAGCTTAGTAGTTGTAGGTCAGTCCGGTGCGGATTGCCTCGCGCAGGGAAACCTCTGCCCAGGTTCCTTCGCCACCGCGCGCCTTGATTTCACGCCACTGGGCAATCGCCAGATCGGTTTTGCCCTCGGCAACAAAGCCTTGCGCCATATAGGAACGTGCCAGGATATTGTCGGGATTTGCGTTAATTGCACCTTCATAGAACAGGTTCGCCAGTTCCAGCTTGCCCATCTTCCGATAGGTAAAGCCCCAATAGGTCATGACGCGATCGTCATTCTGGTCCATCACGCGCAGCACGCCTTGGGCGTTTTTGAACTGCCCGTCATATGCCAGTTCACGCACGGCGTGGTACAGCTGCTCCTGAGTGAGATTGGTGTTGCTGGGCTTTACGCATTTGCCCGCGGCCTCATCATAGACCCGTCCGAACAGACATTTCTTGGTGGTGTTTGTTGTTTTTGGCGGCGTCGATCCCCCGCCGCCACCTGCGGCATGAACCATGGGGGCAAATGTAAGGGCCTGAATTGCAATAACCGAAGCTAGGATGAGGCGCATATTTGGTCTCCGTTCGTAGGGCTGCTCAGAATAAGCATAGCGCGTTCTATACAAAAGCTAACAACTGATCGCGCGAATTTATTCACAAGTTTGAAAGCTCGACCAATCTCGACGTAACCAGACAAAGAAAAACCCGCACAAGATCATTGTGCGGGTCTGTATTGCGTGAGCTTGACGAAAATTTACTCGCCAAACACCCGGGCAAAGATCGTATCGACATGTTTGGTGTGATAGCCGAGATCGAATTTCTCTTCGATCTCCTCCTTGCTCAACGCGGCGGTCACGTCAGTATCCGCCAGAAGTTCTTCTTTGAAGTCTGTGCGGTGTTCCCAGACCTTCAACGCGTTGCGTTGAACCATAGCATAAGCCTCTTCCCGGCTGACCCCTGCCTGCGTCAGCGCCAGCAGAACCCGCTGGCTCATCACTAGACCGGGGAACTTGTTCATGTTCTCCATCATGTTCTCGGGGAAGATCAGCATTTTGTCGATCACGCCCGTCAGTCGAGCCAGAGCAAAATCCAGTGTGATCGTGGCGTCCGGCCCAATCATGCGTTCCACCGAGGAGTGTGAGATGTCGCGTTCGTGCCAGAGCGCCACATCCTCCATCGCCGGGATCACCGCCGCGCGCACCATGCGCGCCAGCCCGGTCAGGTTCTCGGTCAGTACAGGGTTCTTCTTGTGCGGCATCGCCGACGACCCTTTCTGCCCCATCGAGAAGAACTCGGCCCCCTCAAGAACCTCGGTCCGCTGCATGTGACGGATTTCAATGGCAACGTTTTCGATGCTGCTGGCGATCACGCCCAACGTGGCAAAGAACGCGGCATGGCGGTCGCGGGGGATGACCTGCGTGCTGATCGGTTCGGGCACCAGTCCCAGCTTGTCGCAGACATGCTCTTCGACCTGAGGGTCGATATTGGCAAAGGTGCCGACCGCGCCGCTGATCGCACCTGTTGCAATCTCGGCTCGTGCGTCGCGCATGCGGGACAGGTTGCGATCCATCTCGGCATAGAAGCGCGCGAATGTCAGGCCCATTGTGGTGGGCTCGGCGTGGATGCCGTGGCTGCGGCCGATGCGGACAGTGTCCTTATGTTCGATCGCGCGGCGTTTTAGAGCGGCCAGCAAACCTTCGAGGTCGGCGATCAGGATGTCGGCAGCGCGGGTCAGCTGAACGTTGAAACAGGTATCCAGCACGTCCGAGCTGGTCATGCCCTGATGCACGAAACGCGCCTCATCACTGCCGACATGCTCGGCCAAATGGGTCAGAAAAGCGATGACATCGTGTTTGGTGACGGCCTCAATCTCATCAATGCGAGCCACATCGAATTCCACATCCTTTGCCTTCCACACGGCCTCGGCGTTTTCACGCGGGATCACGCCCAGATCGGCCATGGCGTCACAGGCATGGGCCTCGATCTCGAACCAGATGCGGAACTTCGTCTCAGGCGACCAGATGGCGACCATGTCGGGGCGGGAATAACGTGGAATCATTGGCAGCGGCACCTTTTTATGATTTGGCAGAGGTCGTTGCGGCGCGGTTTAAACCCAGCCGCCCTACGGAACAAGGCGCGAGTGCGGTGATGAGACGGTTTGCCCTGATTTTATGCCTTTGGCCGGGTGCTGCAGCGGCGACTGAGTTCTGGCCGCTGACCGGGGATGAGATCGTGACCGCCTTGTCGGGCAAAAAACTCAGCTATGGCGACGGCATCTGGCAAACATTCGACCAAAGCGGGGTGACCCATTATTTTTCGGGTCGTCCCAGCACCGGAAAGTGGGCCGTGCAGGGCGATCAGTATTGCTCGGTTTGGCCGCCTTCGGATATCTGGGCGTGTTATGATGTTCTGCAAAGCGGTGTCATCATTCGATTTATTGACGGCGCAGGCGAGATCACAGACGGGTATTATCCCGAATGACCTTTCCAAACGAACTGACCGACTTCGAAGGAGGCTGGAGCCTGTCACGCACCATTCGGGATGCGCGGGCCGGGCAGGTGGTTTTGGCCGATGGCTCTGCGCGATTCATCAGGTCCAAAGACGGTCTGATCTATGACGAGACGGTAACTCTGCGCATTCCGGGCCAGCCCGAAATGATGGGAACGCGCCGCTACCTGTGGCACGACAAGGGCGAAAGCGTTGCGGTGCATTTTGATGACGGGCGCTATTTTCACACGCTCAGGCTGGGTGTGACGCAGGCTGCGGACCATCATAATTGCTCGCCAGACAGCTATGACGCAGTCTATGATTTCTCAGGCTGGCCCTGCTGGAGGGTCCGTTGGACCGTGTCCGGCCCCCGGAAATCATACGAAATGAATACGGAATACATGCTGCGGTAGCGTAATCATCTTGCAGATGCGGCGCTGACAGGGCATTCCTGTTGCAGAATCTCGGTCCGTTTAGGGAGAAACAACATGAATGCGAACGTATTGGCCAATGCATTTGGCCCACGTGAAGGGACGGCGCTGCGCGTCAAACAGGTGGTTTTGGTTGCTTTGGGCATCGTTGCCTTGGCCGTCGCCGCCAAGATCAAAGTGCCGATGTGGCCGGTTCCAATCACCATGGGTACATTTGCGGTTCTGACCATCGGCACCGCCTATGGCGCACGGCTGGGTCTGGTAACCATGATGGGCTATCTGCTGATCGGCGCGCTGGGCTTTGACGTGTTCGCGGGCTCTTCGGCTGAAAAATTCGGCCTTACTTACATGATGGGTGGCACAGGCGGCTACCTAGTCGGATATGTGCTGGCAACCCTGATGCTGGGTACGCTGGCCGCGCGCGGCTGGGACCGTTCGGTCGTGAAAATGGCGCTGGCGCTGGTTCTGGCCAACGTTCTGATCTATGTCCCCGGCCTGCTGTGGCTGGGCCAGCTCTATGGCTGGGACCAGCCGATCCTGGCATGGGGCCTGACACCATTCCTGGTGGGTGATGCGATCAAGCTCGCGCTGGCCGCGCTGCTGATCCCCGGCCTGTGGAAGCTGGTGGGCGACGCCCGCACCTAAACCACAGTCAACCTAGTTGACATGAACCGCGCCCGGAGCGATCCCGGCGCGGTTTTTTGTTGCGCCAACAAGAGGCTGGACAAAACCGGTCGACACAGTTCAAGCTGTAGCAATAGAAACAACAGGTTATTCAGATATGCCTAATCTATTGAGGGCTGTAACCCTTTCCTGCGCGGTTGTTTGCGCCGGGGCAGGGAGTGCAAAAGCCGAAACACCGATCACCTATACTGATGAAGGGCGCGCCTTGTTCAGCTTTGCGGTACCAGATTTTTGGTCGGTTCGTACTGGCGGCCCGCGTGAGGTCGATGACACCGAGCTGAACGATCCCCGCGCGGTTGCCCGAGTCATGGGGATCAAACCGGTAACGGATGACAGCGTATGGATTGGATTTGTCTCGCCATCTGGTGTGTCATCCATCGACGGTGGCCTGCGATACCTTCAGGATATCGACAAGTTTCTGGTCAAAGATCCGATCGTTTCGGAAACAGTCGCAACCCGGATCGGAGGTCTGCCAGCGCGGGTTATCCGCGGTACCGGCACCCGTGATCGGCGGGGGATAAATTTCACGGCCACAGTGATTGACTTGCCGCGTGATCGCGTGGCTGTCGCAGTGGCCGTATTAAGAGACGGCGCCGATCCTGGCTATGTGGACGACCTGAATGCCGTATTCGCGTCATTCCGGTCGCTTCAGTGAGGAGGTTTGGATGACTCGTAAGCTGATGAAACGGTCGATCGCCGCGCTGGTATTCGGTTTGACCAGTATCACCTTGTCTGCCTGCGACGGCGTGACGGTTGGTGTGGGATACGGATATGATCCGTTCTATGACTCGATGCTTTGGAACGACTACTATCACGACGTTGATGTGGACATTGATGTAAATCGTCCACCGCAGGGTAAGCCTCCGGTCAAACCCAAACCTCCGGTCGCCAAGCCCCCGGCGCGCCCACGCCCCCCTGTCGCCAAGCCCCCGGCACGTCCACCGGTTGCCCGGCCGCCAGTTGCCCGGCCGCCTATTCACCGCCCGTCACCGCGGCGGCGCTGATGCGGATCACGACAGCAATTCCGTCGTGATTTTCGCTGTTCCTTCAAGTGTCCTGTGAACAGGGCACTTGTCGGCGATTTCAAGCAGACGTGCGCGCTGATCCTGATCCAAGGGGCCCTCGAGCCGGATTTTGCGGCGGAACAGATCGACCTTGTTGTCAGTGATCAGACCCGCATCCTGTGCGTGGACCTTGTTATGGCAAACATCGACAGTGATGCCTGTTAGTGGCCAGCCCTTGCGCCGCGCATACATCCGGATTGTCATCGAAGTACAGGCTCCCAGACCCGATGACACAAAGCCATAGGGCGACATACCGCGGTCGGTGCCTCCATATGAGGCCGGTTCGTCCGCAACAGCATGATGCTTGGGGCCGGACTGAATGTCTTGCTGGAATCCGTTGGGATCGGCCTCAGTCACCCGCACTACGCCTTCGGGCGCACCCGGTGGTGGGGCAGGCGGGCGCAGCACCACATAGCGCGTAACCCAAGCCGCTATTACATCTGCAGCATATTCCGCATCCGCCGCGCGTGTAATCAGGTGATCAGCGTCGTCCAGCGTCACGAAGCTTTTGGGATGTTTGGCTGCCAGAAAGATCGCGCTTGCATTGTCGATACTAACCGTTTCGTCGCGTGGCGCATGAAGTATCAGCAGCGCGGCCTTCAAATCCGCAATCGCAGGGGTTAGCGCGGATTGGGCGATATCTTCGACGAACGCTCTGCCAATACGGAACGGGCGACCACCCAAAGTGACCTCGGCCGATCCCTCTTGTTGGATTTCCGACAGTGCGGCGTCGAAATGGTGCGAGACATGCCCTGGATCGGCAGGCGCGCCCAGCGTAACAACGGCCTTAACACTCGAAATACCAGCTCGGGCGCGCAGAACCGCTGCCCCTCCGAGAGAATGCCCGATCAGCAGAGACGGGGACATGTTCCGTCCAGCCAGATACCGTGAGGCGGCGATCAGATCCTCAACATTCGAGGTGAAAGTGGTGTTTGCAAATTCGCCGTCTGAATGACCCAAGCCTGTGAAATCAAACCGCAATACCGCGATACCCATCGCTGCCAGACGGGCTGCGATCCTGCGCGCGGCCGGGATATCTTTTGAACAGGTAAAGCAATGGGCAAACAATGCCGTAGCAAGGACAGGCCCGTCCGGCAGGTCGAGGCGCGCAGCCAGTTGGTGGCCGTCGTGACCGGCAAAGGTGATGCGTTCGGTGGGCATGGCAGTTCCTTACGTCATGAGGTGCCTCAATATTGTGGCCGCCAGCGAGGGGTCTCAACCCCTATGTAAGAAGCGTCACGGGAAGGTGAGACTGGGTCAGGGGCGGGCGGAGTTCTGGTGCGATAGATTGAATCAACTTTTGTGATGCATCACCAGTCAAACATTCACTTTAATAAAGCGAACGCCACCCTCATCTTGAGCCTGTCGAACACAACCAGCCACGGAGGCAACAATGGTACATCTCACTTCTCAGCCACATGGCACAAATCTTCGAGTAGATTTACTGATCGCTATCGCCGTAACTGCGGTCGTCAGTTTTGCCGCGGGTCAGAACTGGACACAGCCGACATCTTTTGCCAGCACCGAAATCGAGGACTGGCATGGGAACGTCAAACGGTCAAACTGGCCGAACTGAGGGGTCAGGCCAGCCCCATAAGCTGTGGGTCAAAGGGATAGGTGGACAGGTTTTCATACCCATCCTCAGTGATCAGAACCTGATCTTCGAGTTTGATTGAGAAATCTGCACCTATCTCGCCAACCGCGGCTTCGACGCACAGAACCATGCCCGGTTCCAGTTGGTAATCGTAGGCACCTGCAACGGCCTTGTCCGGATAGGCGACCAGAGGCCACTCGTCACACAGGCCAACGCCGTGCATCAGGCAGCCGTATTTCTGGTCCTGAAACTTGCTATCCAACCTATGGCTGTTGGCGGTCAGTTCAGGGATCATAACGCCCGGTTTCAGCATCTCCATATTTGTCATGATATGCTCATGCGCGTGCTGCATGGCATAGACCATATCCGGGCGGGGTTTCTCGTCCCCGATCCACCAAGTGCGCGAGATATCGATGCAGATGCCGTAAGACCCGATTAAATCGGTATCGAAGGCGATGATTTCATTCTTTTGCGTGATCCGGGGACCACATTCCTGAAACCACGGGTTGGTGCGTTGGCCCGAGGCCAGCAGGCGGGTTTCGATCCATTCCCCGCCGCGCCGGATGTTTTCGGCATGCAGAATGGCCCAGATGTCGTCTTCCGAGGTTCTTCCGTTTCCGACATTAGCGCGGGCAAATGCCTCCATCTCGGCCACCGCGGTCTCGCAGGCGTGGTTGGCACATCGCATCGCCAGAATTTCGTCCGGGCCTTTCACGGCGCGGGACTTTTCAGTGACTTCCTCGCCTTCCATGATCTCGAACCCCTGGGCCTCAAGGGCGCGCAAACCGTGCAGCATGATCTTGTCCACAGCCAGCCGCTTGTTGCCGCCGCCATGCGCATCAATCAGCGCCCGCACTTCGTTCGAGAGTACATCCGCGGCAACATCGACCTTGTCGCCGCGATCGAAATAGAACAGGTCGGCGCCCGACCGCTGTTCCTTCACTAAAGGGTTGAATTGGCTTAGAAAAGGTGAGTTTTTGTAGTCCCAGATCACCATATACCCGTCGGCACATAACAGCACTGCGCGGAAGGGGTTATGCGTGTTCCAGAGCTGCATGTTGGTGCTGTCTGTGGCGTATCGAATGTTCAGAGGATCAAACATCAACAAGCCACCATAGCCACGATCAACGATGGCCTTGGTCAGACGTTTCCACCGATACTCACGCATCCTCTCAAGGTTCGGCAAGGACAGGCCGGCGGCTTCCCATTCGGCGAAGGCCAGCTGTGTGGGGCCGATCTCGATCCGGTCCAAATCATTGGGAGTGCCGTCCCCAAGCGCTGTGCCTTTGGTGGGGTCGATCTTGCGGATATCTCTATGGTGACGGTTCATAGTAGCCCTCCCTGCCTGTCTATCGAGCGTGAAGAAGCATTCTTTCAGCGTCTTGATAATTTGCGACCGCCATCCGTCGCTTTTTGACCGACAAGTCGAAGTGCCGATGTTAGGTCGGGTTCATGACGACCATTTTGCAGACCTCTACACCCTATGATCCTTTGAAACCCCGCCCGCTGCCGGGTATTCAGCCCGCCAGTATGGAAACTTGGTTGCATCAGGACGAAGCATTCGCGGCCCAGATGCAATATCGGGAAGCATTGTTGAAAGAGCGTCGCGCCGATGTTCTTGCGCTGGCGCCCGAAGCCGAACCAGCCGCACAAGAAGTCTTGGACCTGGTGTTGCAATATGCGTATCCCGGATGCTCAGACCTCGTCACGAGAGCAGATGGGCAGAAGGTCCAGATTGATCGGCAGGCCCCAATGGAAACCCTTTGCAGACTGGTGCAGGAGGATATCTGTATCTTGCAAAAGCAAGGGGACGAACATGTTTTGACTGGCGCGGTTTTGTGTTTTCCAGCCAGTTGGCGACTGTCAGAAAAATTCATGCGTCCCCTGATCGACATCCATGTACCGGTCAACAGCTACGACGAAAGCATCGCGCGCCGTGTCCAGCGGTTGTTTGATGGAATTCAGCCCGATAAGCCGCTCTGGCGGTTTAATGCGCTGTGGTATGAGGATGCCGATCTGCATCAGCCTCGAAGCGCAACAGAACCGCGCCAGGTCAGTTCACCCGGAGCCGCGTGCTATTTGCGCAGCGAGAGGCAAACATTGTTGCGGCTGCCGAAAACGCGGGCTGTGGTTTTTTCGATCCACACCTATGTTCTTGAGGCTGGAAGCCTTCGCCAAAAAGAAAACCCCACCTGACGGCGGGGCTTCCTAGGAGGGTCTTATTGGAATTGGTCTACATGCCTAAAGCAGTTGCCACACCCGCAAAGGCACCGCTGGTGCTGAGCGCTGATATTGCAACTGAATAGGCAAGTACCTGAGTATTCAGGCGGAAATCTTCACCTCGGATCAGGTTGACGGCAGCCATCGAGGCCGCGATCGGGACCGACACGCTGGCCACGGCCCCCGTAAGTCCCCAACTGGTAAGTCGCAGGATATCACTGGGTTTCTCGTGGTCGAGGGGGGGAGTGTCGGTCCGATCATCCGGTTTCTGCTCGATCGGTTCTGTCCGAAAAGCAATGCTAAGCAACTGCTCGTCTGACAGCTGGATTGGCCGCGCATGTGAGGTCTGCGTTTTGTTTCTTAGCTCATCCAGATCTTCTGTCTCCGTTAATTCAAGACCTGCAAACGGCCCGGAAACGGATTCGAAAATTTGTTTTCTGTCCCGCTGTTTAACGGGCGCCAGAGTGTCAAAGGCACTCATGAATTGTTCCATGGTCAGGACTGTATTCGGAGACAGCCATTCCACGCGCTGAGTCGCACAGATATCAACCATGCGATACAGGATCACAACAAGCATAAGCTCCGAGATCTCGCTGTCGTCCAGCAAGGCGGATACAGGGGTAATTGTGACCGTCAACCGGTTTTCGGGCAGGGTCACCCGGGGTTTCGAGACGGTTCTCAGACCGGCCGCACGGTCCCGCCGTTCAAACCGGTCTTCTGTTTCAGCCAGTTGGGTATCCAGCGTAAGGCGCACAAGGTACTGACTTGAGACGATGCTCGCCTCGGTCGTGTTCAGGATCGTTTTGCGCTCAACAAGATGGCCGTAATCTTCCAGGGTCGCCGCCACGATGGCACCAAACCGCTCGATCGCGCCATTGGTCTTGCCTGTGAACTGCAGGCCGCCGTGATAGCTGTGCTTCGGAGTCACTGCGCATTCCTTTGTGCATTCCGTCAGATGACTCAAATTATCAACAGATAAGGGAAAGAATTGGGCGGAAATGGAAAAAAATGAGAAATCGGCAAGATTGATTACGCATTGGAAACCTAGGCATTTTAAGGGCTATTTAGCGTCTGTGGCGACAATGTGTCTGAATTGCGGTCGCCCTACAGGACAGACCGACACAATCATCCGTCGATTCGAGCAGCCATTATTGCGATGGATTCTTGGTACACCGTCGCGGCATTCCACTGTTGAATGACCGCAAAATTCGGTTGGCCCGGTTGATATCCGCGTCCGGGCTTCCAGCCCTTTTTACGCAGGAAATTAGCGGTCGAGGCCAGCGCATCGGTCATATTGTAGAAATCGACCTGACCGTCACCCGTGGCATCCACACCGTATTCCAGGGCATTGCCCGGCAGAAACTGTGTATGTCCCAGTTCTCCGTGTTTGGCACCAACGGTGTTGGTCGTAATGCTGCCTTGATCGACCAGTTTCAGTGCTCCAATGGCGTGAGGGACAAAGAACTCGGATCGGCGACAATCGTAAGCCAAAGTGGTTATTGCTGACACAACCTGACTGTCGCCCATGAAATTCCCAAATCCTGTTTCCATTCCGTGGATAGCGATCAGGACGCCTGCTGGTACCCCATACTGACGCTCAAGCGTCGCATAGAACTGAGGGTTCCTTGCTTTGCGCTTGCGGCCTTGTGCAACGATAGTATCCGCGCCGCGTATCTGCATGAATTTGTCCAGCGAGTATTTAAAACTCTTTTGGTTTCTGTCCGCAGCAATGGTTCGGGTGGCATATTGGCTTTGGCTCAGCGCCTGCAATCCCTTCTTTTTTACTCCCGCGCGCTGGGCCTGCTTCGCGAAATCCCGCTTCCAGGTCTCAAATCCATTCCCGGTGTTGCCACAGGGGGCCGCTGCCGCAAAGCCAGGTAGAGAAATTGCCAAAATAAGAGCAAGCCGAAGCATCTTGTAATCCGATCCAATGAAATGACAGGGGCAGCCTAGGCAGGGAAGCCGCACACGAAAAGGGGTTAATAAAGGTCGAGTTCCCCGGTGCCCTTCAGGCTATCAAACCATTCATCCGGCGTTTTGTCGATTTTGGCGTGCTTGACCATCATGGCGTTCATATTGGGAAGCCCTGATGAATCTGGCCAGTTTTCAGGTTGCCACAGATCCGACCGGATGACGCATTTAGGGCAATGTGCAAAAGCGGTCTCGATATGAATCATAAGGGCTAGCTTAGGCGCGCGATTATTCACTGCCATACTGTTCAGCAAGTCCTGGTCAATACATATGCGCGCGGTTCCTCGGATGCGCAAAGTCTCCAACTTGCCAGGCACTAGGAAGATCACACTAACACGCGGGTCCTGTATTATATTGTGAAACGTGTCAGTCCGCTTGTTGCCTGGGCGGTCGGGAATGGCGATCAGAGTGTCTGAGATCACCCGAACAAACCCTTCGGGATCCCCACGAGGAGAGATATCCAGATAACCACCCGGATTGGCCGAAGCTATCAGGCAGAAGGTCGACTTGGCGATAAAGTCGCGACACATGTCGTCCAGCGCGGCTTGTTCCTTGGCGATGATCTGGGGAAGGGGCGCGCCGGTGATGCGTTCCAGTTCCTCTTTCGAAGTGACGAAATCCGAGAACGGGGCGAATGCGGTTTCGGCTGACATGCGATCTCTCCTAACCGGGGTAATGGCAAGTGTGAAAGATCGGGCCAAACGAAACAAGGGGCGCCTGATGGACGCCCCTATAGAATTTTCGTCGAAAATGCTGGATTAGCAGCTGTAATACATGCCGTATTCAACCGGATGCGGCGTGTGTTCGTAGGTTTCGACTTCGTCCATCTTCAGTGCGATGTAGCCGTCGATCTGGTCTTTAGTGAACACGTCGCCCTGCAGCAGGAAGTCGTGATCCGATGCCAGGGCTTCCAGAGCTTCACGCAGTGAACCGCAAACCGTCGGGATGTCGGCCAGCTCTTCGGCCGGCAGATCGTACAGGTTCTTGTCCATGGCTTCACCCGGATCGATCTTGTTCTTGATGCCGTCGAGACCAGCCATCAGCAGCGCGGCAAACGCCAGGTAGGGGTTTGCGGCCGGATCAGGGAAGCGGGCTTCGACGCGCTTGGCTTTCGGGCTTTCGGTCCATGGAATACGGACACAACCCGAACGGTTACGAGCCGAGTAAGCACGCAGGACGGGGGCTTCAAATCCGGGGATCAGTCGCTTGTAGCTGTTGGTCGCCGGGTTGGTGAAGGCATTCAATGTCTTGGCGTGCTTCAGGATACCACCGATGAAGAACAGTGCCTCGTCCGACAGATCAGCATACTTGTCGCCAGCAAACAGAGGCTTGCCGTCCTTCCAGATCGACATGTTCACATGCATGCCGGTACCGTTGTCGCCTGCGATTGGCTTCGGCATGAAGGTCGCCGATTTGCCGTATGCATGCGCCACGTTGTGGATGATGTATTTGAACTTCTGCAGCTCATCTGCCTGTTTGGTCAGGCTGTCAAAGATCAGGCCAAGCTCGTGCTGGCACGACGCAACCTCGTGGTGATGCTTGTCGACCTTCATGCCCAGACGCTTCATGGTCGACAGCATTTCCGAACGCAGATCCTGGGCTTCGTCGATCGGGTTGACCGGGAAGTAACCGCCCTTAACGCCCGGGCGGTGGCCCATGTTGCCCATCTCGTATTCGGTGTCGGTGTTCCAGGACGCATCAGTTGCATCAACTTCGTAGGATACTTTGTTGATGCTGTTGGAAAAACGCACATCGTCGAACAGGAAGAATTCTGCCTCTGGGCCCATATAGGCCACGTCGCCGATACCGGTTGCCTTCAAGTAGGCTTCGGCTTTCTGGGCGGTGCCGCGCGGGTCACGCTCATAAGCTTCGCCGGTGTCGGGCTCGACAACTGAGCAATGCACGCAGATGGTTTTCTCTGCGTAGAACGGATCGACATAGGCGCTGTTGGTATCGACCATCAGTTTCATGTCCGAGGCTTCGATGGACTTCCAGCCAGCGATGGAAGAGCCATCGAACATGAAGCCTTCTTCAAGGAAGTCTTCATCTACCTGATCGGCCACCAGGGTGACGTGCTGCAGTTTGCCGCGCGGGTCAGTGAAGCGGACGTCGACATACTCGGCGCCTTCGTCCTTGATTAGCTGAAGAACTGCGTCCTTGCTCATTCTCTTGATTCCTCTGAATTGAAGATTTGGTCTTGTTACAGTGCGTCCGAACCGGTTTCGCCGGTACGGATGCGAATTGCTTGTTCGACGGGTGAGACAAAGATCTTGCCGTCGCCGATCTTGTCGGTTTTGGCGGCGGAAACGATGGCTTCGATGGCGGCATCGACCAGATCGTCGTCCAGCACAACCTCGACCTTCACCTTGGGCAGAAAGTCGACCACATATTCCGCGCCGCGGTAAAGTTCAGTGTGACCTTTCTGACGGCCAAACCCCTTGACCTCGATCACGCTGAGGCCCTGGACTCCGACGTCCTGCAGCGCCTCTTTCACTTCGTCCAGTTTGAACGGCTTGATGATCGCTTCGATCTTCTTCATACCGGGCTCCCTTTAACTCTTGTCAGGATGGCACTGACCACGTCTAAGATCGGGCGGCAATGTGAATGAGAAAATGGCGATGCCAGGTTGCATGGAAATTGGATGGCCGGTGAAATTTTGAACAGTTTGCACAAAAAATAGTCAAAA
Source organism: Ruegeria sp. CDSA077 (assembly GCF_059612265.1). NCBI lineage: Bacteria > Pseudomonadati > Pseudomonadota > Alphaproteobacteria > Rhodobacterales > Roseobacteraceae > Ruegeria > Ruegeria sp. CDSA077. The sequence continues at coordinate 1,243,257 of NZ_JBXWQG010000001.1, read as the reverse complement.
TAGAATCGCACGAGGGTTCAGCATGACAGATTTACTGACTGCAGCACAGATGCGGGCGATCGAACAAGCGGCCATTGAGTCCGGTGAGGTGACCGGTCTTGAGCTGATGGAACGGGCTGGGCAGGGTGTTGTCGAGGCGATTTTCGAGGAGTGGCCAGAGTTGAACAGGCGAGGGGCCCGCCCCTCGCGTTCTCTGAGGTATCCGGGGCCAGATGAAGAGGATCCGTTGCGGGCAGTTGTCTTGTGTGGGCCAGGAAACAACGGCGGGGACGGGTTCGTCGTGGCCAGGCTTTTGCGGGAGCAAGGGTGGGAAGTCGCGGTGTTTCTGTATGGCGACCTAGAGAAGCTGCCGCCGGATGCGCGGGTGAATTATGAGCGGTGGCAGGAGTTGGGGGAAGTTATACCGCTGACTGAAAAGGACATGCGCAAGGGTGGTTCTGCCGATCTTTACGTTGATGCTCTGTTTGGGACGGGGCTGAAGCGCGGCTTGGACGGAGAATTGTTCAAGGTCGTTCGGCATCTTTCTGGTGTGAACGGGGACCACTATACCGACCGCCTGGTCAGCATAGATGCCCCATCCGGCTTGTGTTTGGACAGCGGGCGGGTGTTGCATCAAGAGCCATTGAACCTATGGCCTCGCGAATTTTTGGACGGTGTACCCGCAGAGATGCGAAACAAGGTAGCTCCTGCGGGCGGCGCGCGTGCTTTGCATGACCGTTTTGCTTGGTTGACAGTGTGTTTTGACAGCCCAAAGCCTGGGCATTTTCTGGCGCAAGGACCGGATTTGTGCGGCAAGCTTGTTGTGAAAGACATCGGTATTTCCACGCAGCGTTGCCGCTTTAACGGTGAACCATACGACAGTGCGTTCACATTAGGTCCCAAGCCTTTTCGCAGGGCGAGCCGACCTGCTTTTCTAACCCTTGCCGAAGCACCTGGCCGCGTGAAGGACGAGCGAACATGGGTTGGGTTGCCGCTTTATCGCTTGCCCAAATTCAAACAACAACACAAGTATTCCCATGGACATGCGCTGATCCTGTCCGGTGGTTCTGGCAAGACCGGCGCGGCGCGATTGGCGGCGCGGGGTGCTTTGCGGATTGGGGCCGGGTTGGTGACATTGGGTGTTCCTCCGGCGGCACAGATGGAAGTTGCGGCGCAGGTAACCGCGATCATGTTGCGGCGGGTTGAAGATGATAATGCACTGTCGGAAACCCTTGAAGATGAGCGCTTGAATGCTTTGTGTCTTGGCCCCGGTTTAGGTCTGGAGCGAGCACGGCATTTGGTGCCTGTTGCCTTGGCCTCAAAACGAGCGACAGTTTTGGATGCGGGCGCACTGACGGCGTTTGCAGACGACCCGCTGACGTTGTTCGACATGCTGCATGACGGTTGCGTGTTGACCCCGCACGGGGGCGAGTTCGCGCGGCTGTTCCCGGATATCTCGGAAAAGTTGAAGGCGGTTCCCACCAAAGGCCCGGCCTACTCTAAGGTTGACGCCACCCGAGAGGCTGCCAGGCGGGCAGGGTGCGTGGTTCTGTTCAAGGGACCCGATACCGTGATTGCGGATCCGAACGGCCGATGCTCAGTGAATTCGGCCGTTTATGAACGTGCGGCGCCCTGGTTGGCGACAGCCGGGGCCGGCGACGTGTTGGCGGGGTTTATCACCGGGTTGCTGGCGCGGCGGTTCTCGCCTTTGCAGGCCGCGGAAACTGCGGCATGGCTGCATGTGGAATGTGCGCGATCCTTCGGGCCGGGGTTGATCGCTGAAGATTTGCCCGAACAGTTGCCACGGGTTTTGCGGGAAGTAGGTCCTTAATCGCCTCGGCGAAAATCCGCCGCTGCAGTATTCGATGTCCCAAAATGAGCGTATGGTGAAATTCAGGTCAGGCGTCAGTATTGCGGCAAGCGGTCTGGGTGACTTGGATGACATATATTCTATCGTTTTGAAGTAGATCAAATTAACACCCTTCAGCTGCGGTTATATTCGCACAAGATGCGCGAGCTGAATGGGCCCGAGACAGGGGATCATAGAGAAATCGCGCACAAGCGAGCAGTGCCCGTAAATGGATCCATTATGGTGAATGACTATGACCCAGAAAGTATCGATAAGCACGATTGCGACTTGTCTGACCGCTGCATCGGCCATCCCAGCAGCGGCGGAGCTTAGATATAACAACAACAGCGGCGGTTATGTTGAGCTGTATGGCCAGTTCAACCCCGTAATTGTCTCAGTTGACGACGGGGATGAGACGGAAACCCGTTTGCTGGACAATGATCTGTCCAACAGCCGGGTAGGGCTGTTTTTGATGCAACCCTACGGTAGCAATGAGTTTACCTTCCGTTTCGAATCCGGTCTGGGCCTGCCGAGCACGGGGAGCGCCAACCAGGATGGGACAAATGCCGATGGTTGGAACCGTGAAGATATTCGGCACGTCGATTTTGCGTTGAAGGGCGGCTATGGTAAATTTTCTGCCGGGCAGGGCAGCATGGCCTCGGACGGGGCGGCAGAATCCGATCTGTCCTATGTTGGTACCGCGCTCTATTCCTTTACCAACGATGAGAACGGCGCATTTTTCTACCGTGAGGCTGATGGTATGCTCAGCGGCATTACCGTTGGTGACACCTCTGATAACTTCGATGGATCACGGCGCGGGCGCATTCGCTATGACACGCCGGATTTCAATGGGTTTTCAGCAGCCATAGCCTATGGTCAAAACATCCTGTCCAGCAGCGATGACGATGATTACTACGATGTGTCGGTGTCCTATGGAAATACCTTATCCAACGGGGTGGAGATTGCTGCATCCCTCGCCTACGCCGTGCGCGATTACGATAGCGGATCCGGGGAGAGAAAAGACACAATCGGGTCCGCCTCGGTTCTGCTGCCCAGTGGTTTCAGCGTAACCGCAGCTTTGGGTACAAGAGATGACACTCCCAGCGGTGCCAGTGACCCGAATTATTGGTATGCGAAGCTTGCGTATGAAGACGATTGGGTGTCATGGGGTAAGACTGGTATCGGCATCGACTATTTCGACGGATCTGATTTCTCGATCGACGGCTCAAGTACGAAGGCCTGGGGTATTGCTGTCGTACAGCGCATCGACAGTATCAATACCGATGCCTATTTGAAATACCGTAACCATGATTTCGATGACACCACGAGTTTCGATGACAACGAGGCTTGGGTGCTGGGTGCGCGCTGGAAGTTCTGATCCCGCGAACAATTCCTCAAGAACGCTCCGGCCAGGTCCGGGGCGCTTTTTTGGTCAAATCGGCGGCAAAACAAGGCTGATCCGGGCTTTGCCCCTTGCACGCGGGCGGCTGGGCAAATAGAAGGCCTCAAATTTGCCCGGCGCGCCGTTTTGCGCGCCCCGAATCCTATGGGGACTACCATAATGCAGGTTACCGAGACGCTGAACGTAGGTCTGAAACGCGGCTATAACATTGTCGTATCCGCAGCTGAGCTGGACGACAAAGTTAACGAGAAACTGGTCGAAGCACAGCCTGAAGTCGAGATGAAGGGCTTCCGCAAAGGCAAGGTACCGATGGCACTGTTGAAAAAGCAGTTCGGTCAGCGTCTGCTTGGCGAGGCGATGCAAGAAAGCATCGACGGTGCAATGAACCAGCATTTCGAAGACAGCGGTGAGCGTCCGGCACTTCAGCCTCAGGTGAAGATGACCAATGAGGATTGGAAAGAAGGCGACGACGTACATGTCGAGATGTCTTATGAGGCCCTGCCTGCCATCCCTGAGGTCGACCTGAAATCGGTTGAATTGGAAAAGCTGGTTGTCAAAGCCGATGACGCGGCCGTTGAAGAAGCTCTGGGCAACCTGGCCGAAACTGCGCAGGATTTCAAATCCCGCCGCAAAGGCTCGAAAGCCAAGGACGGCGACCAAATTGTGTTTGATTTTGTTGGCAAAGTTGATGGCGAAGAGTTCGAGGGCGGATCCGCTGAAGACTATCCGTTGGTTTTGGGCTCCAACAGCTTCATCCCCGGTTTTGAAGAGCAGCTGGTTGGCGTAAAGGCCGAGGAAGAAAAAGACGTAAACGTCACTTTCCCCGAAGAGTACGGTGCCGAGCATCTGGCCGGCAAAGATGCTGTGTTTACCTGCACCGTCAAGGATGTGAAAGAACCCGTCGCCGCCGAGATCAACGACGAGCTGGCCACCAAATTTGGTGCAGAAGACTTGGAAGCGCTGAAAGGCCAGATTTCAGAACGTCTGGAAGCGGAATATAGCGGTGCTTCGCGGGCGGTTATGAAGCGTGCTCTGTTGGACGCATTGGACGTGAAGGTTTCGTTTGATCTGCCACCGTCGCTGGTAGATGCCGAGGCCAAGCAGATCGCACACCAGCTGTGGCACGAAGAAAACCCGGAAGTGGAAGGCCACGACCACGATGAGATCGAGCCGACCGACGAGCACAACAAGCTGGCCGAACGCCGCGTGCGTTTGGGCCTGTTGCTTGCCGAACTGGGCCAGAAGGCCGAAGTTGAAGTCACCGATGCAGAGATGACCCAAGCGATCATGAACCAGGCGCGCCAATACCCTGGTCAGGAACGCCAGTTCTTTGAGTTCGTGCAGCAGAACGCTCAGATGCAGCAGCAACTGCGCGCGCCGATCTTCGAAGACAAAGTCATCGACTATATCGTCGAGCTGGCCCAGGTTGCGGATAAAGAAGTCAGCAAAGACGACCTGCAGAAAGCCGTAGAGGCATTGGAAGAGGAGTAATCCTCTTCTGCCCATAGAATTCTTATGGGCACAAAAAACGGAGCCGTCTGAAAAAGACGGCTCCGTGTGGGTGGCTTTATGCTTATGAGGTGAGGGGGTCAGGCCTCATGAGCAAAAGCACGGGGGGTCCTTAGCAGAGCAGTTTTCTGCTCTGGGGTGAACCGATCCGAAACTGCTTCGATCAGGTTCAATACAGCTTCGACTTCGGCTTTTGTGGTTGCCGAATTCATCTGTTCGACAAAGTATTTTTCCATCTGGCTTAGTGGTTGGTGGTCGTAATTCGCCACACCTGTATCTGCCGGTGTTTTGTTTCTGGTATACAGATCTATTGCCTGCTCGTCCGTCAGGAATACATCGTGAGCGATGTTCGCATATTCCCGAATTCCGGAAATTCTCTCATCTGAGCAGTCCATCAAAGCGGCCATGGCGACGACTTTACCCATAGGCTTAGCGCTACCGAGGTAGTCATAAGGCGCGTTACCGGACCTTTGCAGAACGCGGTTCATAACTGGATCAATCACCGCGATCGAGTCAAGAACGCCAGCCGCTTTGGCATATTCGAAAGAGCCAATCATAACTTCGCTGGTCACATAGGATACAGAGTTTTCACCGCGTCCTCGGCCCAGTTTTTTAGTATCGACACAGAACCGGGTGGCTTCCCAGACTTGCGCGCTCCGAATTGGAGGTTCTCCATCCAGGATCGAATGGAAAACATCGGACAGCATATGCGGTCCTTTGGTTTGCAGTAGTCTCATGCACCCGACAACGTCCCCCTCGTCGTCGATGCTGACTACATGTGCTGGATGCAGATCATCGAAGTGGTCGCGCTCGCGCCCATCCTCAATATTGACCTCCCAACCAAGGCGATCGCCGAAAACACGAGCGCGCAGTTTGAACATGTCATCCAAGACATCTTTGAACTTATGTTGATTAATACCATCAATAACGATGATCATTTCCATCCCCCTACAGTCTGGTTACCGTAGGGTTTAGGTTAACCAAGAAATAAGCGCAGACTATTAGGGATTTCCCGTAGAAGTGCTTTTTTTTTGATTAACCAGGGGCAATTAGGCCCAGGCCGATCGCACGACCAATAGCCTGTGAGGTGGTCAGTGCGCCCAACTTTTCACGCCCGGACCGCATATGAACTTCGACGGTACGGTGTGAAATAGACAAAATATCACCGATATCTTGTTGCGACTTTCCATCAGCTACCCATTGGAGGATTTCCTGTTCGCGTGTGGACAGTGTGGGCAGGTAAAGAGCTTTGGCCAGCAAGCCGGATTGCATAACAGTATCGTGGGCTTGAACGGCAGCAAGTTGCAGATCACCCATGACATGTTTCTTTAGCTTATCCCATTCGGAATCCGAACAGTCCCGGGTAACGTTTAACAGTCCGCATTCACCATAAGGTCCACGAACGGGAACTGTTAACCCCCTGGAACTAATGCCAAAATCATGGGCGTCACGGAATACCGCGTTGAACTTCTCGTCCTGATCAAAGCGTCCCCAATCAACGGGTGCAATGCTTAGGACAGATTGATAAAGCGTCGGATCGAAGTGATGAAAGCCTTGGCTGCCATAGTGGATTTTCCACTCATCTGGATAGTTTGCATAGCCCTGCACATCACCTTTCACAGGGTTAAAGGTGGCATAAGACGCATAGTCGAAGCCAAGCTCTTCGCAGACGGCGTTTATAACGTCAGCGGCCGACTTCTCTGTGTGGTCGACCGCGGCCAAATCTATAAGTTTCACCTGTCCAACCCTTGTGGCGGCATATCTCTCCCCCAAGACATGCCAGACTTGTCCTTAGGGGTATACGTTGCGTCAACCACAGGGCATTGTGCAAGCAAATTGTTCGCCTTGTGTAGTCATATTGCGATGTAATGGCAACAGAATGGTCCGAAACAGCATGTCTCAGATGATTCGTTTGGGGGTAAATCCGGTTATTCTGGACGTAACCCTGTTTCGACCAGCATCCCACGCGCCTTTGCTTCGGGATAGAACCCTTTTGCGTAAAGGAATATGGCGCGTTGCTGGTCCCCGTCGGACAATAGCCAAGCGCCCCGTAGATATTTCCCGGCAAATTCGAGATTTGTGTCTGCATCCAAAAGGCCTTTGGCGTTTCCAGTATATCCCATTGAACGAGCTGTGGCCGGCAGGATTTGCAGCAAGCCATAATAAGGCCGATTCACAGCCCAAGGTCGGTGAGTGCTTTCGCGAATTGCTAGCTTGTGCACCAGTTCGCGCGGCACTTCGTAGTGGTCGGCCCATTTGTTTATGGAGGCCCGCAGTTCCGGTGTTTCGTTGGGATAGAGCGGAGGATCAAACGTGTTCTGGGTTGGGGTATCGGGCCCTCCGCACGCCGCAAAGGGTGCAATTATCAATAATGCCAATACACTGCGGCGCAGAAGAAATGTCATTGATCGTCTCCGAATAATTATTATGCGATGATAGGAAACCTATTGATGACCGCAAGCAAAGGCCGGGGCCCAAGCTGGATTTCGCCGGGCGGAGGCATAAAAAAGGCCGCACAGATCGTGCGGCCTTTCTTGTTCAATTCGAAACCCGAGGATCAGGCTTTGGCTTCGTCTTCTTCGGCCGAAGCATCCTGAGCAACCAGATCGTCGTCGTCGGAAGCGGCGGAACCGATATCGTCGAACAGCTCGGCGATTTCGAATTCTGCGGCGGCTTCTTCTTCGGCGGCCAGTTCCTGAATCGATTTGCCCGATGCCTGTAGTTCGGCTTCTTCTTGCGAACGAGCAACGTTCATTTCGATTTTCACTTCAACCTCGGGGTGCAGTTTAACTGCGACTGTGTGCAGACCCAGGTCCTTGATCGGTGCAATCAAGGCAATCTGCTTCTTGTCGACAGTGAAACCTGCTTCGGTTGCGGCGTCTGCGGCGTCACGCGGGGTGACCGATCCGTACAGTGCGCCGGCATCCGAGGCCGAGCGAATCACGATGAATTGCTGTCCGTCCAGCTTCTCAGCCAGCGCTTCAGATTCTTTCTTGGATTCCAGGTTGCGGGCTTCAAGCTGCGCTTTCTGGGCTTCGAACGACGCGATGTTGGCGTCCGATGCGCTCAGCGCTTTGCCCTGAGGCAACAGGAAGTTGCGGGCATAACCGGACTTGACGTCAACGACGTCGCCCATCTGACCCAGTTTCGCAACGCGTTCCAGCAGGATAACTTGCATGTCAGTATCTCCTTACTTAACGGCGTAGGGCAGCAGGGCGAGGAAGCGGGCGCGCTTGATAGCACGGGCCAGTTCACGCTGCTTTTTCGCCGAAACGGCGGTGATGCGCGAAGGTACAATCTTGCCACGCTCAGAGATGTAACGCTGCAGCAGACGAGTGTCTTTATAGTCGATCTTCGGCGCGTTCTCACCCGAGAACGGGCAGACCTTGCGGCGGCGGAAAAATGGTTTTGCGGCCATGGTTTAGTGTCCTTTCTTCAGGCGTTAATCAACGGCGCTCGCGGCGGCCTTCGCGCTCGTCGCGCTTCTGCATCTGGACCGAAGGGCCCTCGTTGTGCTCGTCGACCTTGATGGTCAGAACGCGCATAACGTCGTCGTGCAGGCGCATCAGGCGTTCCATTTCCTGAACGGCGCCAGCGGGAGCGTCGGTCTTGAGGAAGGAATAGTGACCCTTGCGGTTCTTGTTGATCTTGTAGGCCATCGTCTTGACACCCCAGTACTCGCTGTCGATGACGTTGCCGCCATTGTCAGCCAGAACGGTGCCGAAATGCTCGACGAGGCTTTCTGCCTGCGCGTTGGACAAATCCTGACGCGCGATCATTACATGCTCATATAGTGGCATGTGCACTCCTGTTTCTATCAAGGCGCATTTCATAGGCGGGGCCGTTTCGTCCTTCGCGACCCTGCCACGAGAGGCTGCGCGATTCATGTCGTTTGCGAAGGATGGCCCGATATACACGTTTGTACGCTGGGGGCAAGGCCTGCCACAGATGCCTTTGTGAAGTCGCGCTATTTCCTCTGCGCTGCCCAATTCCTGACGCTTTTCGGCTCAAAGTTGTTTTGTATACCGGAAATTAACCGGACTGACAAAAGTTGGAACGGCAACCTGAGAAACAGGGTACTGAAAATGACCGCGATTAACACAAATACCTTCGAGAAATCCGCCACAGGCGTAAGTTTTGAAAAGTCAGTGCCGGTGCTCATTAGCTTTGCACCAAATTGGAAAGCTCGGATGGTTCTGGCCCGTCTGGCCGGTGCGCTACTGATAGTTTCTGCCTTTTCCATGTGGTTGATGCCCAGCACGGCAATGGCCACCGAAGTCTGGCCGATCAAATTGGCGGCCTCGCTGATGTTCCTTCTGGTAGGTGTCAGCCTTCTGACCATCGAAGTTCTGGACGCGCGTCCTGATGCGTATTTTGACCCGATCCGCCGCGAGGTCCGGGTATTGCAAAAGAATGAAAATGGCCGCCCGCAGACAGTTTTGCGCCGGAGCTATGACAGCCTGGGTGGTGCCCGTTTCATTGAAGACCAGATCGAGTTGTTCGATGTGGATGGCAGCCTGTTGATGAAATTGCCGCTTGAATCGGCGGATGTCAGCCGAGCGCTCAAAGGTCAACTTAGCGGAAGTGTAACAATTTTCGCCTGAGTTTTATTCTGTTCAATTAAGAACAGATATTGTGAAATAATATTACTTGTGTGCTGCCCTAGGGCAGCACATTTTCGTTGTCGAGCAACCCAAGAGGTTTGCATCTACAAAATTGCGGAGATTATCATGAAATCCACCCTTCTTGCAGCAGCGCTCGCGGTTTCGGCCACAACGGCATTTGCCGGCGCCGAAAAATACGTTCTGGACTCCAGCCACAGCCAAGTTCTTTTCAGCTATAACCACCTTGGCTTCTCGACCACCCATGGCATGTTCTCGGGGTTTGAAGGCGAGATCATGTTCGATCAGGAAAACCCGGCTGCATCCAGTGTTACAGTATCCATGCCAGTGGTCGAGATGATTACCGGTTGGAAGCCACGTGAAGACCACTTTATGTCCGAGGATTTCTTTGGTGTGACCGAAGGAGAAATGGTGACCTTTACCTCTACTGGTATCGAAGTCACGGGCGAAAACACTGCCAACATCACTGGCGATCTGACTATGAACGGCGTGACCAAATCGGTTGTTCTGGATGCCAAGCTGAACCAGGTGGGTGAACATCCTATGGCAGGAAAGCCCTGGGCCGGTTTCGACGCAACCACCACCTTAGTGCGTAGTGAGTTCGACCTTGGTCAGTTTGCGCCATTCGTAAGCGACGAAGTTGAACTTCAGATTTCAGTCGAAGCCCAGAAGGCCGACTAGTACCATTACAACGAGTTGAAACGAGGCCGCCGGAGTAACCCTTCGGCGGCCCATTTTCTTAGTTGCCACGTTTTGCTGTAAGATTAACTGATACTGTAACAACAAAACCCAGCGAATCCTCGGTCGACTGCGAAGTGCCGATGTCGAAATCCAGCCGGTTCAGTTCAAGCTGTCCTGAAATAGCTGCGCTGTCACCCTGAAGGTCGAGGGTAAATGGCAACACTACGTCCACACTCTTGTCGCGAATGGTCAACGCGCCGCGCGCTTCGTACCCGTCCTCAGTTTTGAAGAGATCAGCTTTGAATTGAGCGGTTGGAAATTGCGCACTGTCGAAGAAATCAGCACCCATTGCCTGATCTGTGACTGTCCCGAGCTTGAGCGATGTTATCGCGATTGTGACATCTGCTGATCCTGCTAGGCCCGGCATGGGTGGATCTTCGAAAGCGATTGCAGCGGTCCAATCGGAAAAGCTGCCGGTTACCGGGCTGCCCAGCTGGGTGATGGTAATGCTTAGATTGCCTTCCTGGACGTTCCAGTCGGACTGCACCTGGGTCAGTTCTGCGACCTCTGTGCCAGCTGTAGATTGGTGGTCAAACGCGCCGATTGACCATCCTCCGACCAGAACGGCACCCCAAATGGCCAAAGAGGCCAATGCGGGGGTCATTGAATGGCTTTGCTCTGGCGGTTCCGGTGCATCCGAGGCGCCCGGCATCATTCGGCGCAGCGTGCTGTCTTTATCGATAATGTGGTGTTTTAGCGCCCCGGCGACGTGCAGCGCGACTGAACCGGCCAGTGTCCAGACGAACAGCCAATGCAGGCTTCCGGTCAGCTCTGCCAGATACTCGGATTTTGGTACAAGGGGTAGGCCCTGCCCGAAGGGCCACAAAATCGGAGCGAAACCTTCGGCGGCAGCGTGATGGGTCCACCCGGTTAGTGGGGCCAGAACCAAAGATGCGTAAAGCAGCCAATGCACGGTTTCAGCTGCAAAGGCCTCGGGCTTGTTCTCGGCGTTCAATAGACCGGGTTTGGTCTGCGCTATCGCCCACATGATACGCGCGAGCGCGACAAAGAAAACAGTGACCCCGACGGTTTTATGGAGAGAAAAAAGGCTGGCGGCGCGTGCAATGTCATCTTCGGTTGTGGCTATGGCCGGATCATAAATCGCATGGGCCAATCCGTTGGCGACCCACCCCAGAGGGAATGCGGTGAAGATAAGTAACGCTGTCAGCCAGTGAAAAGTCTTGGTTACGCTTCCATAGCTTGAGAAGGTGTTTGACGAAGGCATCTGAGGCTCCGGAAGGTGGATCGTATGCAACAACCTACCGCTACAAGCCTAGGACACAATAGCAAGGGATGCACAGAGCCGGTGCCAAAGTGCAGAGATCAGGCAAAGCTTGTGCCGCGCGGTCTGTCGGTTTACACCCCGCGGCAACCTAACGTCATCCAAGAGGTTGCAATGACACGCGCATTTGTTTTCCCGGGGCAAGGTGCCCAGACTATCGGTATGGGCAAGGCTCTGGCCGAGGCCTATCCGGCTGCACAGGCTGTATTCGACGAGGTGGACGAGGCGCTTGGGGAAAAGCTGAGCGATCTGATCTGGGAAGGTGATATTGCGGACCTGACCCTAACCCAGAACGCGCAGCCAGCGCTAATGGCGACCTCGATGGCTGCGATGCGAGCCCTGGAGGCCAATGGGATTTCGATTGCGGATGCTGGTTTTGTCGCTGGGCATTCGCTGGGGGAGTACTCCGCGCTCGCTGCGGCAGGGGCATTGTCGGTCGCTGATACGGCACGCCTTTTGCGCACCCGCGGGCAAGCGATGCAGAGTGCGGTTCCCGTTGGAGAGGGCGCAATGGCCGCTATTCTTGGATTGGATCTTGATGCTGTGCGCGCTGTTGCAGACCAAGCTGCGCAGGGTCAAGTTTGTCAGGCTGCCAATGACAATGATCCCACACAAGTCGTGGTATCAGGCGCAAAGGCTGCTGTGGAACGCGCCGCAGAAATCGCCAAAGAAAAAGGAGCCAAGCGCGCGGTCATGTTGCCCGTCAGCGCACCTTTCCACTGTGCATTGATGCAACCTGCCGCTGATGTCATGGCCGAAGCCCTGGCGAATGTCGAAATCAAAGCTCCTGCCGTGCCATTGGTTGCCAATGTGCGGGCCGAGGCTGTCACAGATCCCGATCTGATCCGTGGGTTGCTGATCGAGCAGGTCACAGGTTCGGTTCGCTGGCGCGAAAGCGTACTGTACATGGTTGCGCAAGGCGTGAGTGAAACTTGGGAAATCGGGGCGGGCAAGGCTCTGTCCGGTATGATTCGCAAAATTGACCGTGCGATCGTTGGTAAAGCTGTCGGTACGCCTGATGACGTGCAGAATGTGACTCAGGCCGAATCGTAAGACACCGAGCATCAAGAGGAAAACCGAATGTTTGATTTGACAGGTAAGAATGCACTGATCACCGGTGCATCGGGCGGGATCGGTGGCGAAATTGCGCGAAGTTTGCATGCGGCCGGTGCAACTGTGGCTTTGTCTGGAACGCGAGTTGAGCCGCTACAGGCTCTGGCCGACGAATTGGGTGAACGCGCCCATGTTCTGCCCTGCAACCTGAGTGATGCCGAGGCGGTGACAGCCCTTCCGAAGCAGGCTGCTGAGGCAATGGGATCGGTTGATATTCTGGTGAATAATGCCGGGATCACGCGAGACAATCTGTTCATGCGCATGTCCGATGAAGAATGGCAGAGCGTGATCGACGTCAACCTGACATCTACTGCCCGTCTGTGCAAAGGCGTTTTGAGGGGCATGATGAAAGCGCGCTGGGGCCGGATCATTAATATCTCATCGGTGGTGGGTGCGACAGGGAACCCGGGACAGGCCAACTATGCTGCATCCAAAGCAGGCATGGTGGGCATGACCAAATCGTTGGCCTATGAGGTTGCCAGCCGTGGAATCACCGCCAATGCGGTGGCACCCGGTTTCATTACGACTGCGATGACCGACAAACTGACCGAGGATCAGAAATCTGGGATTTTGACGCAGGTTCCTGCCGGTCGTATGGGTGACCCCTCGGAAATTGCTGCGGCTGTGCTGTATCTTGCAAGTGCCGAAGCCGGATATGTTACCGGAACCACCTTGCATGTGAACGGCGGTATGGCCATGTTGTGAGCGCGGATCGAGGTGGGCGCGAAAGCGTTTGCCTCGGGCGTTGTCTGTGTTATAGGCGGCGCACATATGCAGGGGCTGGCCGGATGGTCAACCTTCTACTTACCCGGTAATCGGGGACCTAAACCGCCCAGAACGGGCACATCAAGGCCAGCCTGAGCGGGCAAGGGCAGAACCGGGCACTATGCCCTGAAATGAAATGAGGAATAGACATGAGCGACGTCGCAGATCGCGTTAAAAAGATCGTTGTTGAGCACTTGGGTGTTGAAGAAGATAAAGTGACCGAAAACGCGTCCTTCATCGACGATCTGGGTGCAGACAGCCTGGACACTGTTGAGCTGGTTATGGCCTTCGAAGAAGAGTTCGGCATCGAGATTCCTGATGACGCAGCCGAAACCATCCAAACTTTTGGCGACGCCGTCAAATTCATCTCTGAAGCGTCTTAAGACCTTCTTTATCCGCTAAAACGGCGCTTCCGGGCAACGGAGGCGCCGTTTTTTTTGCCCAGCCGGAATTCGCGCTTGCCAGATAGCTATTGACCCGCAACCATTTACGCGAGGCAGGAAATTCTGAGCGGGCAGGGCATGCTACGATCCACCCCGATGATAAATACGGCACGTCTGATGCTTTGCGCTATGCGTCCCGACGACTTTAGTCGTTACGCTGAGATTTGGCGGAACCCTTGTGTTGTGCGCCATCTTGGCCGGGAACCGCTATCGCGGGGCGAAGCGTGGGAATCCTTTCTGAGGAATGCCGGCCACTGGCAGATGGCCGGTTTTGGCCAATGGGCCGTCTTTCGACAGTCGAATCGTCAGATGATAGGTCAAGCTGGCTTTTTCTATCGTAACCGAGGGTTAGGCGACGACTTCGACAGCTTTCCCGAGGCCGGATGGCTATTGGCACCAGAAGCCCAGGGGCAGGGATTTGGTTTTGAAGCGGCACAGGCCGCACATGATTGGTTTGACAGAATAATGCCTGGACCACTGGTTTCCCTGATTGATGCTGAAAACCACGCGTCGCAGAATCTGGCGGCAAAGCTGGGTTATGAGCTCATGGCCGAGCGCGACTATATGGGAAGTCAGGTGAACCTGCTGAAAAGAAACGGGCCGCCCAAACTGGCTTAACCTTTCTCCTTGATCGTGCCGCAAATTGCCTTTGGTTTGCCGAAACTGGAAATTCTCGCCGATAGAGTTGAGGGTATGGTATCCTCTATTGACGTTGCGATTGAGCGGAGGAGCAAGCTCATGAGGATTTACCCTACGATGGAACTGCAGAACGGCCGCTGTGTCACACTGGACAAGGGTCGTCTGGATGAGGCCATGATTTGGCACGTGAATCCCGCAGAAACGGCACGCAGTTGGGCCGATGCTGGAGCCGAGTGGATGCACTTGACCGATTTTGACGCGATTGAAGGGCGCGATACCAATTCGGAGATGGTTGAAGAGATCATCCGTTCTGCCGAAATCCCTGTGCAGTTGGCAGGTGGTATGAGAACGCGCGAGCAAGTCGAGCACTGGATTGACAAGGGCGCAGGCCGGATTGTTATCGGCACTTTGGCTGCGTGGGATCCAAATCTGGTGAAAGAATTGGCCAAACTCTATCCGGACCAAATCGTTCTGGCCGTAGACGTTTGGCAAGGCTTAGTGATGACCGACGGTTGGCGTAGTCAAAGTGCGTTTACACCAGAGGCCTTTATCGAAGCGTTTTCAGAGACGCCGTTTGCGGCAATTCTGGTCACTGATATCGATAGCGACATGGAAGACGTTGAGGCACAGCTGGGCCTGATCTCGGGGCTGGCAGAGACATCTCGCACACCGATCATCGCAAGCGGTGTGGTCCGCACGACAGATGATATCTCGCGGTTGGCTTATATCCCGAATATTTCGGGCGCCTTGGTTGGCCGCGCGCTGTTCAGAAAGACGCTCGAGCTTTCAGATGCGCTGAATGTTGCCAGCACAGCGCACGAACCGGTTGCGGCGTTTCAGTAAGATTTCTTCCAAAACAACAGGTTCCGCCCTTTCACGTCCAGTGAAAGGGCGGGCTTTCATCTGGCCAGGAGCCGCATTGCAAGAGTGTATACTGTAGGTGTTCCGCTCAATCTGCTTGTGTGATGATTGCGCCTTGCTCTTGCCCCCGCACCCCGGCCCGGGGTATGAGCGTTTCTCAAACAGGAAGCAGGCAAGAGGCATTTTATGCGCAGAGTCGTTGTAACCGGTCTTGGGTTGGTCACTCCATTGGCCAGCGGGGTCGAGGAAACATGGTCGCGGTTGCTGGATGGGGAATCCGGTGCAGGCCCGATCACGCAATTTGATGCTGAGGCAAGTGGGGTCACCACAACGTATGCCTGCGAAGTTCCGCGAGGCGACGGCACCGACGGGACATTCAATCCTGACGACTGGATGCCGCCGAAAGAGCAGCGCAAGATCGAAGACTTCATTCTGTACTCGATTGCAGCTGCTGAAATGGCCTGCAAGGATTCCGACTGGCTGCCCGAGGATGAAGAGGCGCGCTTGCGCACCGGCGTTCTTATCGGTTCAGGTATCGGTGGGCTGGGCTCCATTGCAGCAACGGCTAACCTGATCCGCGACAAGGGCCCTCGACGGGTGTCGCCATTCTTTATTCCAGGCGCGCTGATTAACCTGGCCTCGGGTCAGGTGTCGATCCGCCATGGATTCAAAGGCCCGAACCATTCGGTTGTGACTGCATGTTCGACCGGTGCTCACGCTATTGGTGACGCAAGCCGCATTATCCGTGCCGGTGACGCTGACGTAATGGTTGCCGGTGGTGGCGAAGGGTGCATTTGCGAAATCGGTATCGCTGGATTCAACGCTTGCAAGGCGCTGTCGACCAAATACGCGGATAACCCCAAAGCAGCCAGCCGCCCCTATGACGTCGACCGAGACGGTTTTGTCATGGGTGAAGGTTCGGGCATCGTTGTTCTGGAAGAGTACGAGCACGCAAAAGCGCGTGGCGCGAAAATCTATGCCGAAGTTCTGGGCTATGGCATGTCCGGTGATGCCTATCATATCACCGCACCCAGTGAGGACGGCGATGGCGCAGAGCGTTCTATGAACGCAGCGCTACGCAGCGCGGGGCTGGAGCCGAAGGACCTAGACTATATTAACGCGCATGGCACATCGACCATGGCCGATACCATTGAATTGGGTGCGGTCGAGCGTCTCCTGGGCGAGCATTCGGCGAATGTAACGATGAGTTCGACCAAATCGGCCACGGGCCATCTGTTGGGCGCTGCAGGCGCGATCGAAGCCATTTTCTCGATCCTCGCAATCCGCGATCAGGTTGCGCCACCGACGATCAATTTGGACAACCCAGCGGTCGAGACCCAGATTGATCTGGCTCCGAATGCTAAGCGTGAGCGCAAGATTGATGTGGCGTTGTCAAACTCGTTTGGATTTGGCGGCACCAATGCAAGTGTGATCTTCGGAAAGGCCAGCTAAATGTGGCGCGCTTTGGCCTCCAACATGCTGACCATCCTGGTGGTCGGCCTGTTTCTTGCCGGTGGACTGATTTTGTGGGGGCAGGCGCGATACAAGAATGCGGGCCCTCTGGAAGCTGCGATGTGTTTGCAGGTCGAACGTGGCTCGAACATGACGCAGGTCAGCCGACAGCTGGAGGATCAGGGCGCGATCAGCAGCGCTACGATATTCCGTATGGCGGCGGATTATACCGACAAGGCACCTCAGCTGAAGGCAGGCAGCTTTCTGGTCCGCGAGGGTGCTTCGATGGAGCAGATCATTGATGAGATTACGCGGAGCGGGGCCAGTACCTGCGGATCCGAGATTGAGTACCGGATCGGTGTAACCCGCATACAAACCCGTGTACGCGAATTGAACCCCGCAACATTGGACTTCGATGAAATCGCATCGTTCGATGTAGCGGAAGAAGAAATACCCGCGGCTTATACCCAAAAGCGCGAAGACTCAGACACACGGTACCGGGTCTCGATTGCTGAAGGTGTTACATCCTGGCAGGTGGTCGAGGGTCTTAAGCAGATCGACGCGTTGACGGGAGATATCCCTGAAATACCGGCCGAAGGGGCGCTGGCACCGGACAGCTATGACATTGTGCGAGGTGCCGATCGGGCGGCAATCCTGCAGTCGATGCAGGATAAGCAGCAACTGCGCATTAACGCCGCCTGGGAAGGGCGGCAGGATGATTTGCCAATCAATACCCCCGAAGAGATGCTGATTTTGGCGTCAATCATCGAAAAGGAAACTGGTGTTCCGCATGAGCGTGGACAGGTTGCCAGCGTATTTGTAAACCGGCTTGAGCGAGGCATGAAGCTGCAGACGGACCCGACTGTAATCTATGGTGTCACCAAGGGGCAGGGCGCGTTGGGACGAGGCCTGCGCCGCAGCGAACTGCGCCGTGCAACGCCTTGGAACACTTATGTGATTGATGGGCTCCCGCCAACACCTATCGCAAATCCTGGTCTTGCAAGTCTTGAAGCCGCAGTTTCGCCCGAAGCGACTGATTTTGTTTTCTTTGTTGCAGATGGCACCGGCGGACATGCTTTTGCCGAGACACTGGATGAGCATAATCGAAACGTCGCCAAATGGCGTGAGATTGAGGCCGAGCGCCAAAGCACCGGAAACTAAAAAAGGCGCCGCGAATAGCGGCGCCTTTTAGATTTAGGCGGCGGAGGATCGACGCGGTCGCCGACGTTTTGGGCCTCCGGGATTGCCCGACTTGTTAGCTGCTTGCGGCTTTGGACCACGGCGACGGAACCCTCCGCCTTTCCGCGATTTTGCGGGTTCGGCGAACTCGGGCATTGTGCCGCTGGCGACCGGAACCTCAATTTTCATCAGTTTCTGAATCTGCTTCAGTTGATCCAGTTCATCCGGTGCACAGAAAGCGATCGCTTCGCCTTCGCGACCGGCACGGGCGGTTCGGCCAATGCGGTGGACGTAGTTATCCGGCACTTCGGGTAGGTCGTAGTTGATGACATAGGCAACGCCCGGGATGTCGATGCCGCGAGCGGCCACGTCTGTTGCCACCAAGACATTTATCTCGCCTGCGCGGAAAGCTTTGATCGCCCGGTCACGCTGTCCCTGACTTTTGTTGCCATGGATCGAGGCGGCGTTGAAGCCGTCGGCTACGAGGCCCTTCATCAGCTTCTCGGCGCCATGTTTTGTGCGCGAAAACACCAGCGTCAGAGCTTCTTTATCCGCAGATAAAATCTCCCGCAGTTTGCTCGGTTTTTCCGCGCGGCTCAGGAAATGAACCGATTGGGTGATCTTGTCGGCGGCTTTACCCGGAGGGGACACTTGAATGCGTTGCGGGTTTGTCAGGTAGGCCTGGCTGAGTTCTTCCATCTGCTTGGGCATAGTGGCAGAGAACAGCATCGTTTGGCGGGGCGTGCCCAACTGCGGTGCAATCCGGCGCAGAGCATGAATAAAGCCCATGTCCAGCATCTGATCGGCTTCGTCCAGTACCAGATGACGTACCGAGCCGAGGTCGACCGCTCTGCGTTCCATCAGGTCGATCAAACGACCAGGGGTGGCAACCAGAATGTCTGTGCCGCGTGCCAGAAACGAAATCTGCCTACTGATGGACTGACCGCCAACAACTGTCGCCACACGCAGCTTCGTATTCGTGGTCAAATTGCGCAGGCTATCTGCGATTTGGTTGACCAGTTCACGGGTCGGGGCAAGGATCAGAGCCTTGGCGGTTTTCGGCGCAGGCTTGCCGGTCTGAGCCAGCAGGTGGTCGATCAGAGGTAGGCCAAAAGCCAGCGTCTTGCCGGTGCCGGTCTGGGCAAGGCCCAGAATATCGTGCCCCTGCAATGCCATGGGGATTGCCTGGTTCTGAATCGGAGTGGGTTGTGAAAAATTGGCGCGTTTCAAAGCGTCGTTCAGGGCCGGGGCCAGGCCCAGCATATCAAAGTCGAACAAATATCATTCCTTTTTTGCCCCTGGTGAATGCATCACCACGGACGACATAAATCAGCAGCGCAATATGCGATGCCAACAGGGTTACGCTAAGACTCTGGATGCACAGGCGTTTCCTGCGGCATCCGGCCGTTGCATTCAGAACCCTGCGTGAAGGGGAACTATGGGGTGAATCGAGCGCTGTGGAGCAGGTCGGACCTGCCAATGCTCACGCGTCAGCGCTTTGTTAAGGCGCTCATGCAGGTTGCGGGGCGGAATGTCAAGCTGTGCGTTATAGATCACATCCGGCGAAAAGGATCGTTGTGGGCTGTCTGCAACCTTTAAGCAGTGAGATTGACCGCCTGGTTGATCGCAAAACCTGTTCTTACAGCTCGATATGTAGGGAAGGGCATCCGCGCGGCAGTTTCAATGTCCCGGCGGATCCAGTCGAGCGCCTCTAGCTGTTGAAGGGACGACGACAGCGCCCGATCCGTGATCGATACTAAATCCGATTTGATGGCGGAAAAGCGGTGCGGAGTGCCGGTGAGTGCCAGGATCGGGACGGTCCAGGATTTACGGACGAGCTTGAACTTGGTGTCATCCGGAACGGCGTTTACGATTGCGCTGGCCATACTGGCGGCTTCGATCCCCGGCAGGGTTAATCGGAATTCAGGGCGCAATGGGTGCCCGTGGCCCGGATTCCTTTCGATCAGGTCAAGGCGTATGAGATGGTCCAGGCTTGCCGCGAAGGCAGTTCTTCCTGCGCTGGTGGCAGCAAGCAGAGCGGCCTGCCTGCCAGGAGTGCCGGAATGCATGAGTGCCAGAATATTCAGCGACCAAGCTCGGGAGGTCAGCTTGACAAGCAAATTAATGTCCATAAAGTATAGTTAATATAATTTAGCTCAAAAGGAAAGATTGATGCCCCTTGTTTCTTTGAAAAACACGATCACCCTTGCGATTTCGGTTCGGGACCGCCATGCAAGCGCCGAATGGTTCAGCGACAAATTGGGGTTTGAACTTTCCCATCACATAGATGAGGCGGGTTGGAGTGAGATGCGCACCAATGTGGATGGCGTCACATTGGGTTTAGGAGAGCAGGCCGAGCCTTCACCGGGCAATTGTGTTCCAGTGTTTGAGGTCGCCGATATCACTACCGCGCGCAGTGCGTTAGAGGATGCAGGGGTGGCATTCGACGGTGCGACGGAAACGATCGAAGGGATGGTCAGCACGGCCACGTTTTATGATCCGGATATGAATGCGCTGATGCTGGCGCAGGATTTGACTGGCAGCAGCTAAAGACTCCGGCAGGGAAGAAAATATTAACCTGCACCGCACGTTCCCTGTTGCGTGGGTGTTGCGCAAATCATTGACTTTTCGGACTTAATTTGGTACGAACTGTGTCATGCTAGAAGAAGTGGGCAACGGCCCCGGGGTAACACCCGGCGGCCGTTTTTCGTTTCTCTCGTGCGGAGAAAACTCACGCATGAGGTCAATACGCAAACATGACATTGATTACCCCGGAAGAGCGGATTTCCCAAACGGCTGACTTGTTGCAGTCACTTGAGACATCCATTCGCGGTCTGCGCAAAGCAGCGGAAGAACTGCGCAGGCAGATCGGTGCCGGGGAGGATGCAGATCTTGCTGGTACGGGCAAGCAACTGGGACAGCTTGAGGGGCTGATCCGAAGTTGCCAAAAAGTGGAGACAAGCTTTGTCGAACAACATCACAGACAAGCCGGAATTGCCCAAGGGGGCTATGCGCTCGACCTTGATCGGGCACGATCTGAGATCGGGTGCAGGCTGGCTCGCCGCCGCGCCTGTTGCGGTGCAGGACAGATTTCTGAGTGAGATCGGGGAGGGGGGGCTGTGCGCCCTCCCTTTCCTGTTTGAGTTCTGGGCTCTGCCGCATCAGTTGCCGCCCGAGGGCGATTGGCGGTCATGGGTGATCATTGGGGGGCGTGGCGCTGGTAAGACGCGGGCCGGGGCCGAGTGGGTTCGGTCGATGGTTGAGGGGTCTTTGCCGTTGGACACGGGTAAGGCGCGCCGGGTGGCTCTGCTTGGCGAGACGTTTGATCAGGTGCGCGACGTGATGATCTTTGGCGATAGTGGGATATTGCAATGCTCACCACCGGATCGCCGGCCGGTCTGGAAGGCGTCGGAGCGCAAACTGATCTGGCCCAACGGGGCCGAGGCGCAGGCGTTTTCAGCGCATGACCCCGAGGGATTGCGGGGGCCGCAATTCGATGCAGCCTGGGTGGACGAGTTGGCCAAGTGGAAAAAGGCTGGGGAGACATGGGATATGCTGCAGTTTGCTTTGCGGTTGGGGGATCAGCCCCGGGTCTGTGTGACGACCACGCCGCGCAATGTGAAGGTTTTGAAGGATCTGCTGGCGTCGCCGTCCACGGTGCAGACTCATGCGCCTACCGAGGCGAACCGGGCCAATCTGGCGGGCTCGTTTTTGGAAGAGGTGCGCGCGCGGTACGCGGGCACGCGGTTGGGGCGGCAGGAGTTGGACGGGGTGCTGCTGTCCGACGCCGAAGGGGCGCTGTGGACCGGATCGATGCTGGAGGCGGCGCGCTGTGCACAGGTGGCCGAGCTGGACCGCATCGTGGTGGCGCTGGACCCTGCGGTGACGGCGGGGGCGGCTGCGGATGCTTGCGGGATCGTGGTCGTGGGCGCGCGGTTGCAGGGGCCGCCTGAGGAGTGGCGCGCCTATGTGCTGGCCGACCGGACGGTGCAAGGCGTTGGCCCGGCGGGCTGGGCGCAGGCGGCGATTGACGCGATGGATGATTTTGGGGCCGAGCGGTTGGTTGCCGAGGTCAATCAGGGTGGGCAACTGGTGGAAGAGGTCGTGCGGCAGGTGGACCCTTTGGTGCCTTATCGGGCGGTGCGGGCGTCACGCGGCAAGGTCGCGCGGGCGGAGCCTGTGTCGGCCCTGTACGAGCAGGGGCGGGTGGCGCATGTCTCGGGGCTGGATGCTCTGGAGGAGCAGATGTGCCAGATGACTGCGCGCGGGTTCGAGGGGCAGGGTTC
The DNA here is from genome assembly GCF_059612265.1 of Ruegeria sp. CDSA077. Classification (NCBI taxonomy): domain Bacteria; kingdom Pseudomonadati; phylum Pseudomonadota; class Alphaproteobacteria; order Rhodobacterales; family Roseobacteraceae; genus Ruegeria; species Ruegeria sp. CDSA077. Next base: position 1,221,135 of record NZ_JBXWQG010000001.1, on the reverse strand, counting down.
GCCTGACCGGGTCGACGCGCTGGTCTGGGCGTTACATGAGTTGGTTGTCGGGCCTGCGAGGGCGTTTCGACGGCCGAGAGTGAGGAGTTTGTGAGCTTAGCGATCAGGAAGGAATGACGACAACAGAGCTTTAACCAAGCTTTGCTATCAACTGTTTGCGGCTGGTTTCTGCAGATTTGACAGTTTAAAGGCTAAGCTATGCAAAAAGTCACAGTAACCAGTACCAACAGATTTGATTTAAAAGATATTCTCGCCCCCGGCGAAAAGTTGCTCTGGTCGGGTGAACCCGGATACGGACGCAAGTTCTTTCAGGCGGTAGGTGAGGAGCGGAAGATTCATGTTTTCCTGTTGGTCGCTTCGGTCGTCATGTGGGCTACTATTCCATTCATCAATGCCGATGCCGAGTTTGGCCGTTTTGAGGCGTATTGGATATACGGAGCAGTAACGTTCGCTTTCGTTGCCTTTTCGTTTAGCATCGCGAGTCAGCGGCACTACGTCCTGTATAATTTGGCCTATTTTGTTACGAACAGGCGGGTAATTGTTTGCCGGCGAGGTAGAAACTGGAGGCTAGGTGTCCGGCTCTATGTCTTTTCGTGTGAACTTTCAGCGACGTTTCCGTATTCAATAGTCGATAGTCGCCCTTATCCATCACTTGAAGTTGGCATTCTTCTTTCCGAACAGCAGGTGCAACCATTCGGGCTTGGGCTGTCCCATCCCGGCCATCCGATACTCTTTGGCAGGACATACTACCCTATACTGTTGGACTATGTTCCGGAGGCTGAGGAACTACTCACAATGATCCGATCTTGACGGCGTGATGTAGCGGATACCACAGGAGTGTCATGAGCATTAGATTTGACCTCGTTTCGGCTGCATAGCCCCATCTCAATGCAGCTACAGCTATCCCGTTGCCCACCCTCCGTACGCCCCATTCCCAAGGCTTAAACTTCTTTCTGTCATAACTCCTTTCAACAAGCCGGGCAGAGCGGCGGCAGAAAGGAGCACAGATGGTATTCGATTTCTTGCGTCGTGGATCGGCTGAGGCAGCGCCTGAGGCGAAGGCGAGCGCGGCGGGGCCTGTGGTGGCGTGGCAGACGGGCGGGCGCGTGGCGTGGAGCCCTCGGGATGCGGTGTCACTGACGCGAACGGGGTTTTCGGGGAACCCGGTCGGGTTCCGCTCGGTCAAGTTGATTGCCGAGGCGGCGGCGGCGTTGCCTTTGGTGCTGCAGGATCAGGCGCAGCGGTTTGATACCCATCCGATCCTGAGCCTTATGCGTCGCCCGAATGCGGCGCAGGGGCGGGCGGAGTTGATGGAGACCTTGTTCGGGCAGTTGCTGCTGTCGGGCAATGCTTATGTTGAGGCGGTTCAGGCCGAAGAAGGGCTGCCGGTTGAGCTGCATGTGTTGCGCTCGGACCGGATGAGCGTGGTGCCGGGGGCGGATGGGTGGCCCAAGGCGTATGATTACGCTGTGGGCGGTAAGAAGCACCGGTTCGCGGCGGAAAATATCTGCCATATCAAGTCGTTCCACCCGCAAGACGATCATTATGGGTTCTCGCCGATGCAGGCGGCGGCGATGGCGATTGATGTGCATAACAGCGCGTCTCGGTGGTCGAAATCGCTGCTCGATAATGCGGCGCGGCCTTCGGGGGCGCTTGTCTGGAAGGGCGGTGATGGCCATGGGGTCATGGCTGAAGATCAGTTCAGGCGTCTTTCGGATGAGATTGAGCAGAACTATCGCGGTGCGCGCAATGCGGGTCGTCCGATGGTTCTGGAGGGGGGGCTGGATTGGAAGCCGATGGGTTTCTCGCCCTCTGACATGGAGTTTCAGAAGACTAAAGAAGCCGCCGCCCGCGAGATCGCGCTGGCCTTTGGGGTCCCGCCGATGCTGCTGGGGATACAAGGCGACGCGACCTATTCGAACTATCAGGAGGCCAACCGGGCGTTCTATCGCCTGACAGTGCTGCCTCTGGTGACGCGGGTGGCGGCGGCGGTGTCGGAGTGGCTGGCGGGTTTTTCCGGTGAAGAATTGGTGCTGAAGCCCGATCTGGATCAGGTGCCCGCGCTGTCGGCGGAACGGGACGCGCAATGGGCGCGGGTCAATGGGGCCGAATTCCTGAGCGATGCCGAAAAGCGCGCCTTGCTGGGGCTGCCGGAGCGTGCGGATGGGTGACGCATATCCTCCGTTCGAATGCGCGCCGGGCCTGCGTCTGGCCGCGCATGAGCGGGTGGCCGAGATCCAGCATGCGCATTTGTGCCAGCGGCTGGATCAGATCGAAGAGATGATGGAGCGGCTGGAGAGGCGGTTGTGGTTGACGGTGTATGGCGTGGCAGCGGTGATCCTGGCGCAGGCGTTTCAGTCATTCCTTTCAGTAACGCCATGAATTCAGTAAGTTACATGGAGAAGTTTATGGAATTGGAGCATAAGTTCGCACGGTTCGGAGAGGGTCTTTCGGTGACCGAGGACGCGGTGATCGAAGGTTATGCCAGCCTGTTTGGACAGATAGATCAGGGCAGTGACGTAGTGCAGAAAGGTGCGTATCGCGGTTCGCTTGAGGGGCTGGCCAAAGCGGGTCAACGGGTCAAGATGCTCTGGCAGCATGACCCGGCGCAGCCCATTGGTGTCTGGAATGAGGTGCACGAGGATGACCGGGGCTTATGGGTCAAGGGACGTCTGGTGGAAAGCACTCAGAAAGGTCGCGAGGCGGCCGAGTTGATCCGGGCGGGCGCAATGGATGGCCTGTCGATTGGCTATCGTACCAAGCGCGCCGTGAAGAATGACAAGGGCCAGCGGGTCCTGACCGAACTGGAGCTGTGGGAAGTGTCTTTGGTGACCTTCCCGATGTTGCCCAGTGCGCGGGTGGCGGCAAAGGGAGTGGACCCCGAGGCCGAGAACACCTGGCGCAGTATTGCCGAGGTGTTTGATCACGCCCGGCAGGAGCTGGCGCGAACCTAGCGCGCCGAAACCTCACCCCCAAAAAGGAAGTGCTGATGAGCAAGACCGAAACCCCGGCCTTGACCGGAGAGGGTGTGCCCCTGGTTCAGGAGGTGAAGCAGGCGATGACTGGCTTCGTGAACGAATTCAAGGGCCTCAAGGCTGAAGTTAAGACCAAATTGCAACAGACAGAAGAGCGACTGACCATGCTGGATCGTAAATCAACCATCGCGGCACGTCCGCATCTTGCGGCCTCAATCGAGGACGGCGCACCGCATCAGAAGGCCTTTGATGCCTATGTGCGTTCGGGTGAGGATGACGGCCTGCGTGGGCTTGAGATGGAGGTGAAATCCCTCTCGAGCGCTGTGAACAGTGACGGTGGGTACCTGATTGACCCGCAAACCGCCGAGATCATCAAATCGGTGCTGAAATCTACGGCCTCTATCCGCTCGATTGCTTCGATCGTAAATGTCGAGGCGAACTCGTTCGATGTTTTGATCGACCACACGGATGTCGGTGCGGGCTGGGCAGATGAAAATGCTGCGGCGAGCGAAACCAGCACCCCGTCGATTGACCGGATCTCGATCCCGCTGCACGAGCTGAGCGCACTGCCCAAAGCCTCGCAGCGACTGCTGGATGACAGCGCGTTCGATGTCGAGGGTTGGCTGGCCGGTCGTATCGCGGACAAGTTTGCACGCGCCGAGGCCTCGGCCTTTATCAACGGCGACGGTGCGGACAAACCCAAGGGTATTCTGAACCACGCCAAGGTCGACAACGATGTTTGGGATTGGGGGAACATTGGTTATGTCCCCACCGGCATCGATGGCGGTGTCGAGGCGGATGCCATTGTGGACGTGGTTTATGCTCTGGGTGCGCAGTACCGGGTCAACGGGACCTTCGTGATGAACTCGAAAACTGCTGGTCTGATCCGCAAGCTGAAAGACAGCGATGGCCGCTTCTTGTGGTCGGACGGTCTGGCGGCAGGTGAGCCGGCACGTCTGATGGGCTATCCGGTGCTGATCGCCGAAGACATGCCGGATGCGGGAACCGACAGTTTCTCGATTGCCTTCGGTGACTTCCAGGCGGGCTATACCATCGCCGAGCGCCCGGACCTGCGCGTATTGCGCGATCCCTTCAGCGCCAAACCGCATGTCCTGTTCTATGCGACCAAGCGCGTCGGCGGCGATGTCAGCGACTTTGCTGCGATCAAGCTGGTGAAATTCGGCACCGCCTAAAGCGGGCTGAATTCCTGGGGGGCCTTTGCCCCTCGGGGCGGCGGGCGCGGGTCGGGGTGAGATCCCCTGCGTTGTCTAGCTGCTCCCCTCCGTCCGAGCAACGTGGGGCGGCGCGTGCCCGTCAATTCCTGAAGTTACGGCCCCGGAGGGGTCCGAGATTGCGGAGTGAATGGATGATGTTGATCGAAGAAACCGCCATCGCGGATGCGGCGCTGCCGGTGGATCAGTTCAAGGCGCATTTGAGGCTGGGAACAGGCTTTACTGGTGCCAGCGTGCAGGATGAGGTGCTCAAGGGCTTCTTAAGGGCGGCGATTGCTGCGATTGAGGCGCGTACCGGGAAGGTACTTATAACACGTGAGTTTTCCTGGAGCCTTACAAGTTGGCGTGACCCTGCGGGAGAAGTGCTGCCTGTGGCGCCGGTCTCGACCATCAATACGGTCAGTTTGATGGATGCAGCGGGTACTGAAACCGCCGTTTCGTCTGACAGATACAGATTGGATCGCGATAGCCAGCGCCCGCGGATACGCGCTGCCGGGGCTGTCTTGCCCGCTATTTCGACCGGTGGATCCGTGAAGATCGCGTTTATCGCCGGTATTGCCGGGGAATGGTCAAACTTGCCGGCAGATCTTGGGCAGGCAGTTCTGCTGTTGGCCGCGCATTACTATGAATACCGGGATGAGACTACGTTGGGTGCCGGCTGTATGCCCTTTGGCGTGACCAGCCTGATCCAACGCTATCGTGTGGTTCGTTTTGGTGCAGGGGTGGCCCAATGAAGGCGCCCCGGCTGAATAGAAAACTGTTGCTTGAATCCTCCGTGCGCACCGCTGATGGCGCCGGTGGGTATCTGGAAACATGGGTCGCCTTGGGCTCGGTTTGGGCCGAAGTCACTGCGCGCAGCGGGTCAGAGCGAAATGTTGCAGGGTTGCCGGTTTCGCGTGTCGGCTACCGGATTGTGGTTCGTGGCGCGCCCGAAGGATCGACCATGCGCCCCTCGCCGGATCAGCGGTTTGCGGAAGGCACACGCCGTTTCGTTATCCGCGCCGTCGCCGAGTGGGACCTGCGCGGCCAGTACTTGATCTGCTTTGCGGATGAGGAGGTGGCGGTATGAGCTATGGCGTTTCAGCCGCGTTGCAGGCGGCGATCTACCAGAAATTGTCGGAAGACACACAGATCAGCACTCTTTCAGGTGGAGCGATCTATGACGCCGTTCCAGCGGGTTCAGTTCCGCAAACCTATGTGACGCTGGGCCCGGAAGAGGTGCGCGATGCCTCGGACCGATCGGGGACCGGTGCCGTCCATCGTTTCACGGTGTCCGTCGTGTCCGAAGCTGCCGGGTTCGGTGCAGCAAAAACGCTGGCGGGGGCGGTTTGTGGCGCCCTGGACAGTGGGGGGCTGACCCTGGATCGAGGCCGATTGGTCGGGCTGTGGTTCGAACGTGCCTCGGCCCGTCGGACTGGAACGGGCGGCGCGATCCGCCAGATCGACCTGAAATTCCGCGCCCGCGTGGAAGACGAATAAGTAATCAACGGAGAGAGCAAATGGCTGCCCAGAACGGAAAAGACCTGTTGGTCAAAGTGGATATGAACGGCTCAGGCCTGTTCGAGACCATTGCGGGGCTGCGTGCCACGCGGGTCAGTTTCAACGCGGAAAGTGTCGATGTGACCAGCCTGGAAAGCCAGGGTGGTTGGCGCGAGCTTTTGTCGGGCGCGGGGGTCAAGTCGGCCTCGATTTCGGGCTCGGGCGTATTCAAGGACGCGGGAACGGATGAGCGCGCGCGACAGCTGTTCTTTGACGGTGAGACACCGGGTTTCCAGATCATCATCCCGGATTTCGGGATTGTTGAGGGTGCGTTCCAGGTGACCGGCATCGAATATGCGGGCTCTCACAATGGCGAAGCGACCTATGAAATGAGCATGGCAAGCGCCGGTGCTCTGACCTTTACGGCGCTGTAACGATGGCCAATCCGTGGACGGGAGAGGTGGCACTGACCATCGATGGAGAGCAACGGGTTCTGAAGCTGACCTTGGGCGCTTTGGCGGAACTGGAACGGGAATTGGGCACAGGGACACTGGTTGAACTGGTGCAAAGGTTCGAAGGCGGCGCCTATTCAAGCGGTGATGTTCTGGCGCTTATCGTCGCCGGGCTGCGGGGGGGCGGGGCCAATGTCACCCGCACCGATCTGCTGAGTGCCGAGATTGAGGGCGGGCCAATGCACGGCGCACGTGCAGCGGCCGAGCTGTTGGCAAGGGCCTTCATGGTGCCGGGGCAGGCATGAGCGGGTTCGACTGGCCCGCATTGATGCGGGCCGGATACCTCAGCCTGCGCCTGACACCGGATCAATTCTGGAGCCTTACCCCGGCCGAGTTGCGGCTGATGCTGGGGCATGGCGCGGGCATGCCTTCGATGAACAGGATGGGTCTGGATGCGTTGCTGGCGGCCTATCCGGACAAGACAAAAGGAGAGCGAGATGACGGATCGTAACGGGTTGGAAGACCTGCAGGAGCGGGGCGAGGCGCTTGGCGACTCGTTGGGTGATGCGGCATCGATGGCTGCGGCATTTGATGGGCAGATGAAGCGCATCAAAGCAGCCTTTGAGGAAACGGGCAAGGATGTTGCAACGCTGGAGCGTGGCATGTCCGGTGGCCTGCGACGGGCGTTCGATGGCGTCGTGATGGACGGAATGAACCTGTCCGATGCGCTGGACGTGTTGAAGAACTCGATGATCCGCACCGCTTATTCTGCTGCGATCAAACCGGTCACGGATCATTTCGGCGGCCTTCTAGCCAATGGGATCGGAGGTTTTGTGAAGGGCATTCTTCCTTTTTCTGACGGCGGCAGCTTCAGCCAAGGACGGGTGATGCCCTTTGCCAACGGTGGAGTGATCAGCGGTCCAACCACGTTTCCAATGCGTGGCGGCACCGGGCTGATGGGCGAGGCTGGCCCCGAGGCCATCATGCCGCTGGCCCGCGGTACCGATGGGAAATTAGGCGTGCGCATGTCTGGCGGCGGCTCTGCGGTGAACGTGGTGATGAACATCACGACCCCGGACGTGCAGGGTTTTCGTCGAAGCCAAAGCCAGATCGCGGCCCAGATGAGCCGCGCGCTGGGCCGTGGCAATCGCAATAGGTAGATCAGGGAGCAGACCATGAATTTCCACGAAGTGAGATTTCCGGCCAGCCTGAGTTTTGGTTCGGTCGGTGGGCCCGAGAGGCGCACGGATATTGTGACGCTGGCAAACGGGTTCGAAGAACGCAATACCCCTTGGGCGAATTCGCGGCGGCGCTATGATGCCGGTTTGGGGATGCGGTCCCTGGATGACATCGAAACGTTGATCTCGTTCTTCGAGGCGAGGCAGGGACAGATGTTTGGATTTCGCTGGAAAGACTGGTCCGATTTCAAATCTGGTGCGGCTACGGGCGAAGTTGCCCTAGGCGACCAGATCATTGCGCAAGGTGATGGCGTAGCGACAAAATTCCAGCTGGTAAAGACCTATTCCTCGGGTGGATTCAGTTATGTAAGGCCGGTCGTTAAACCCGTATTGGGAACCGTCCGCGTGGGCGTCGAGCAGGACGAGATGCGTGAAGGTGTCGACTTCGAGGTGGATCTGAACTCAGGGTTGGTCACGTTCTATTCGCCTCCGCCTGAACGGGTTGATATCACCGCCGGCTTTGAATTCGATGTGCCAGTGAGGTTTGACACCGACAAGATCCAGACAAGTGTCGCGAGTTTTCAGGCAGGGGACGTTCCGAACGTGCCAGTGGTCGAGGTGCGTGTCTGATGGCGGGTGACAAACAGGCACTGCAGGCCCATCTGCAGAGTGGTCTGACAACGACCTGTCGGTGTTGGGCGATTACGCGCACAGACGGTGTTCAGTTTGGCTTTACCGACCATGACCTGAAGCTGAGCTTTGAAGGCCTGGACTTCAATGCAAGTTCGGGTCTGACGGCGGCCGCGATCGAGCAGGCAACGGGGCTGTCCATTGATAACTCGGAAGCAATGGGGGCGTTATCGGATGTCGCGGTAACCGAAGAGGATATCGAATCCGGTCGTTTCGACGGGGCCGAGGTGCGGGCATGGCTTGTGAACTGGGCCGATCCATCGCAGCGAATGTTGCAGTTCCGCGGATCAATTGGTGAATTGCGACGGGCAGGTGGGGCTTTTCACGCCGAACTGCGGGGTCTTACAGATAAGTTGAACCGACCTTTGGGCCGGATCTACCAAAAGCCCTGCACAGCCGTGCTGGGCGACAAGGCGTGCGGGTTCAACACCGATGCCCCGGGATATTCTGACGAAGCCGAGATCGTCGTTTTGACGGGGGGCAGTATTTTGCAGCTGCGAGGGGCCGAATCTCACCTGGAGGCATGGTTTGAACGTGGACGGCTTGATGTGGTGACAGGCCGTGCGGCTGGGCTGTGGGGGGCGGTCAAGAAGGACCAAAAGACCGACACAGGTCGATCGGTCGTTCTGTGGTCTGCAATCAGCGGAGGATTGGCCGAAGGCGACAGGGTGAGGCTGACCGCAGGTTGCGACAAGCGCATGACGACCTGCCGCTTGAAGTTCAATAATATCACGAATTTTCAGGGCTTTCCTGACCTGCCTTCCGAAGATTGGGTGATGGCGGTTCCCAAGAAAAACGGGGCAAACAGGGGGGGCAGCAGACGATGATCCCGACAAAGCAAAGCATTGTTGATGAGGCCAGAAGCTGGCTGGGCACCCCGTATGTCCATCAGGCGTCGGTCAAAGGCGCCGGTACGGACTGTCTGGGGTTGCTACGTGGCGTATGGCGTTCGGTGCTTGGGCACGAACCCGAGGCCGTCCCGATCTATAGCATGGATTGGTCTGAACCGCAGGGCGAAGAGCGTATGTGGGCCGCAGCACGCCGCCATCTTGTCGAGAAAGATCCGGCATGGTTTTCGGTCGGAGACGTGTTGCTGTTTCGAATGCGGGAAAGTGGCGTTGCCAAGCATTTGGGGATTGTCAGCACCTGTCGAGACATCCCTCGGTTCATTCACGCTTATTCCGGACATGGCGTTGTTGAAAGCGCCCTGAGCGACCCGTGGCGACGGCGGGTTGTTTCTTGTTTTGAGTTCCCCACGGAGGATATCTAGATGGCGACGATATTACTGTCTGCGGCGGGTGCCGCAGTTGGCGGAGCCATTGGCGGCACGGTTGCAGGGCTGTCTACGGCAGTTATCGGCCGAGCCATTGGTGCCACTCTTGGGCGTGTCATCGACCAGCGTTTGATGAGCCAGTCGGTCATGGGCAGCGGCAGCGAAGTTGTAGAAACGGGCCGATTGGACCGTTTTCGCCTTACTCAGACGGGCGAGGGCGCCGCTGTCGCCAACATCTTTGGTCGGATGCGTGTCGGGGGGCAGGTTATCTGGGCTTCGGATTTTCTGGAAACCCGCAGCACCAGCTCTACCACGCAATCGGTTGGGGGTGGCAAGGGATCCCCCAAGCAGCCCGAGGTTACAACGACCACCAACAGCTACAGCTATTCAGTTTCATTAGCGGTCGCGTTGGGCGCGGGGCAAATATCTGACGTGCCGCGTGTCTGGGCGGATGGCGAAGAGATTGAGCGCAGCAATTTGAATATGCGCGTCTATCCTGGCACCGACGATCAACTGCCCGATCCGTTGATCGAAGCAATCGAAGGTACTGGAAATGTCCCGGCCTATCGTGGCACCGCCTATATTGTGATCGAGAATTTGAAGCTGGGCGCTTTTGGAAACCGCGTCCCGCAGTTCTCGTTCGAGGTCGTGCGGCAAGAGCAGCCTAGTTTGCCTGATACCGAAAATTCCCTGTCACGTATGGTACGAGGCGTGGCGCTAATGCCTGGGACCGGTGAATATGCATTGGCGTCCCAGCAGGTGAATTACACAAAAGGCCGCGGCCGCAGTTGGGCGGCCAATGTGAATTCTACCTCTGGTTTGCCTGATCTCGTGACGTCCACACAAGCCTTGAAAAGTGAACTTCCGGGCTGTGAAGCCGCCTCTTTGGTTGTGTCCTGGTTCGGAAGTGATCTGCGATGCGGTCAATGCAAGATACAACCAAAGGTTCTGCAAAATGGTATCGAAGGCAAAAATATGCCCTGGGGTGTCGCGGGGCTGACAAGGGCAACCGCCCAGATCGTTCGTCAGGAAAATAACGAGCCCGTCTATGGCGCGACACCAGCGGACGCGTCGGTCATTCAAGCGATCCAACACCTTAAGCAAGAGGGGAAGCGGGTCATGTTCTACCCGTTTATCCTGATGGATCAGATCGGTGGAAACGGATTGCCCGACCCGTGGTCAGACGCCAGCGATCAGCCGCACCTTCCCTGGCGCGGTCGCATCACCCTGAGCGTTGCACCTGGGCGGGACGGGTCTCCGGACCAGATGGCTGAGGCCAATGTTCAGGTGTCCGATTTCTTTGGTCAGGCGCGAGCGGTTGATTTTGTTATCGGAAACGGCACGGTTTCCTACTCTGGCCCGCAGGAATGGGGGTTGTGCCGATTTATTCTTCACTACGCTGCCTTGTGTAAGGCGGCAGGTGGGGTGGACTCCTTCTGTATCAGTTCGGAAATGCGTGGTCTTACCCAGATTCGTGGCCTAAACGGATTTCCGGCCGTTGAGCAGCTGCGCGTTTTGGCAGGGCAAGTGCGTAGTATTCTGGGGCCAGACACAAAGATCGGTTACGCGGCGGACTGGAGCGAGTATTTCGGCTACCAGCCAAATGATGGCAGTGGGGATCGCTACTTCCACCTCGATCCGCTTTGGGCGGATGACAACATAGATTTCGTCGGTATCGACAATTACATGCCTCTGTCCGACTGGCGGGACGGTGAAGATCACGTGGATGCGGATGCCGGCGCAAAATCCATCTACGATCTTTCCTATCTGCGTGGGAACATCGAAGGTGGCGAGGGCTATGACTGGTATTATGCCTCGCCTGAGGAAGAGGCGGCACAAATCCGTACGCCGATCGAAGATGGTTCACATAACGAGCCGTGGATCTGGCGTTATAAGGACGTTCGCAACTGGTGGTCACAACCGCATCACGAGCGAATCAATGGTGTGCGTAGCGACAACCCGACTGACTGGTTGCCAGAGTCCAAGCCCATCTGGTTCACTGAGCTCGGTTGTGCGGCAGTAGACAAAGGCACCAACCAGCCCAACAAGTTTCTAGACCCAAAATCTTCAGAATCCGGGTTGCCGAAATATTCAAACGGGCTTCGGGACGACTTTCTGCAGACGCAATACCTCAGGGCGGTCCTTGGCTATTGGTCGGACGCAGATATCAATCCAGTTTCATCCAGCTATGGCGGCCCGATGGTGGACGTGTCCAATGCCTATGTCTGGGCGTGGGATGCGCGGCCCTATCCGACCTTTCCAAACCTGCGCAGCCAGTGGAGCGACGGGGCCAACTATGCCCGCGGCCATTGGCTTAATGGGCGTTCCGGCTCACGAACGCTGGCCTCTGTTGTAACCGAGCTTTGCCATGCTGCCGGTGTTACCGAGATTGATGTCTCGGGCCTTTACGGTTCCGTTCAGGGCTATGCGGTTGAACAGGTTTCGGATGCCCGTTCGGCATTGCAACCGCTCATGCTGCGGTATGGTTTCGATGCGCTTGAACGCGAAGGAAAGCTGATCTTTCAGATGCGGGATGGCGCACGTGCCCTGACCCTGAATGAAGAGCAGTTGGCCATCACTTCGGACATTGACGGACACGTGGAATATCGTCGCGAGGCTGAGGCGGAAATGTCTGGCCGTGTCAGGCTGCGCTTTGTCCAGTCTGATGCCAACCATGAAATAGCCTCGGAAGAGGCTGTGTTGCCTGATGATGAAACCCATTCGGTATCGGTAAATGAGATGCCGTTGTCCATGACGCGGGCCGAGGGGCGTCAAACGGTGGAACGCTGGCTGAGTGAGGCGCGTGTCTCGCGTGAAACGGCTAGGTTTGCATTACCGCCTTCGCTTTTGAATGTCGGGGCAGGGGATGTTGTGCGGCTGGTCAGTGGTGGGCAGGACGCGCGCTATCGCATTGACAGGCTTGAACAGGCCGAAATGCAACTGGCCGAGGCTGTCAGGATCGAGCCCGGCGTTTACACACCGCCAGATGCCCCCGCTGATGAAGTTACAGCGAAGCCATTCATCGCTCCGGTGCCGGTGCTGCCCGTGTTCTTGGACCTGCCTCTGATCACCGGTTCCGAAGTGCCGCATGCGCCCTATCTTGCTGTTGCAGCGGACCCCTGGCCCGGAAGCGTTGCAGTCTATGCCGCACCCGGAGACGAAGATTATGTGCTGCAACAGGTGATTACAGGGCAGGCCGTCATAGGTTTCACCGAAAGCCCGATGCGAAGGGCCAGTGCCGGACTTTGGGACGAGGGCGATGCCTTGCAGGTCAATCTGGTAGATGGCCTGTTGGAATCTCGTCCACGTTCTGCCTTGTTAAGCGGGGCAAATCTTGCGGCGATTGGCGACGGAACGCCGGACAACTGGGAGGTGTTCCAATTCGCGGATGCGGCTTTGCAATCGACAGGTGCCTACTCCGTGTCCAGGCGGTTGCGCGGTCAGCTGGGGACAGATGCGATTATGCCCGATCTCTGGCCCGAAGGATCAATGTTCGTGTTGTTGGACGAACGTGTCTTCCAGACAGGGTTGTTGCGGTCAGAACGTGGCCTGACCAAACATTATCGCATTGGCCCTGCAACCAGAGGGTACGAAGATCCCTCTTACGAGCATCTGGTCGAGGCCTTTGAAGGCAATGGTTTGCGGCCCTATGCCCCCTCTCATCTTCGCGTGCAGCAATCCAGCTCGAGGGACGTGTTCTCATGGGTGCGGCGGACACGTCTGGATGGCGATGACTGGTCCGGGCTGGATGTGCCGTTGAATGAAGAAACCGAAGCCTACCTTGTTCAGGTCCGGCAGAATGGTAGCCTGATCCGCGAAGAGGTCGTTGCCCAGCCGGATTGGCACTATACGTCATCCATGAAGGCCACGGATACTGTTACAGGGTCTTATGAGGTGTCGGTTTCGCAGATATCTGCGGCTTACGGACCCGGATTGCCTGTCAGGCTGCAGGTCGGATAGGCGCGGTGCGGCCCGTATTGCACGGAGATGTCAGCGCGGCGGCGCGTGTTTTGTTGAACGCGCCGCCCGATCAGCGTGAACGCTTATGCCGACGTATGATTGCCGAAGCTGAAACGGCTGATGGCCATGTAAGTAAAACAGGGCGGCTACACCCGTTGTTCGGCAACGGTTCGTTAATGGCTGCGGCGCGAAACCGGCGCCTTGCCGCCGAACCCTCATTCGATGATCTGCAGTATTGCCGGTGTTTTGAGACGGTGCTGCGTCATTTGATCCGGTTCCGCATCAACCAGAAGCACAGCTGACACATCTGGTTGCGGCGAGGTCCAATTCCAGTCGGCCATTTGGAATCGGCTCGCCGCAATCTTCGCAGAATCCGTATTCTTGACTTTCAATCCGCTTCAGCGCGGCCAAAAGGCGTCGATACTCCAGGTCCCGACTGACTTGGTGCGCCTTGGCCATAGCCTGGTTCTGTAGCGCATCCATCCGGCTCAGACGACCGATAGATTGTTGATCCAGTTCAACAACAGATTGCGCATCTTTCCCGGCCTGCGACTGGCGCGCCAATTCGTCCAGCCTGGCACGGATTTTCTCGTTGATTTGCTTCAGGTCAGCCTCATTCATTTTCGTTGCTTTGCCGATCACGGGTTTGCGTTTGGCGTTTTTGCCACTAAATGGCATTCTAGGCGCAGCAAAGGATCAAAAGCCATGTTGGAAAAGCGCAGTCATGTCACACCCGTAGATCCCGTTTGGGATCGCATCACGACCGAGGCTCAGGCCGCGGTCGAGAATGAACCACTGATGGGTGGATTGGTGCACGCCTGTATTCTGCATCATCGCAGCCTGACCAGAGCATTGTCCTATCGCGTTTCCGCTAAACTATGCTCGAACGAAATGTCGATGATGGTTCTGCGTGAGATCGTGGACGAAGCTTATGCTGACGATCCCCATTTGATTGAGGCCGCCCGCGCAGATCTGATGGCGGTCTACGAGCGGGACCCGGCCTGCCACCGTCTTCTGCAACCGATCCTGTATTTCAAGGGTTATCAAGCGATGCAGGCCTACCGCGTCGCCCATTGGCTATGGCTCAAGGGGCGATATGATCTGGCCTATTTCTTCCAGATGCGGTCCTCGGAAATCTTCGGTATCGACATTCACCCGGCTGCCAAAATCGGCAAGGGGATCATGATCGACCATGCTCATTCCATCGTGATCGGTGAAACGGCCATCGTTGGCGACAATGTTTCGATGTTGCATTCGGTCACGCTGGGTGGGACCGGGAAAGAAGAGGAGCAACGTCACCCCAAGATTGGTGATGGAGTTTTGATCGGCGCCGGCGCCAAAGTCTTGGGCAATATCGAAGTGGGCCATTGTAGCCGGATTGCCGCCGGTTCGGTGGTGCTGCAAGAGGTGCCACCTTGCAAAACCGTTGCCGGTATTCCGGCCAAGATCGTCGGTGAAGCAGGGTGTGACCAGCCCTCGATCTCGATGGATCATATGCTGGGCAAAAATCACTAGATCTGAAGGTTCTTAAAGAAAAAGGCCGCCCTGAAGAGGGCGGCCTTTTTTAACCAGATATCAGGCCAGCATGACCATCGGGTTTTCCAGATTGTCGACGATCGCCTGCAGCAGCTGCGCACCGAGGGCACCGTCGATGACCCGGTGATCGACCGACATCGTAACCGACATGACCGTTGCAACCGTCAGTTCGCCATCGTCACCAACAACTGGTTTCTTTGCGCCAGTGCCGACGGCCAGAATGCCCGCATGCGGTGGGTTCACGATAGCGTCGAAATTGTCGATGCCGAACATGCCCAGGTTCGAGACCGCAAATGTGCCGCCCTGATACTCATGCGGGGCCAGCTTGCGTTCGCGGGCACGGGCAGCCAGGTCCTTCATCTCGGTTGAAAGCGCTGACAGCGACTTGGTGTCGGCGTCTTGCAGGACCGGCGTGAACAGGCCACCTTCGATCGCGACGGCAACGGCCACGTCCGAGGGTTTCAGCTGCAGAACCCGATCTCCCGCCCAGACGGCATTGCATTCGGGCACCTGTTGCAGCGCATTGGCCAGGGCCTTGATGATGAAGTCATTGACGCTGAGTTTGACGCCACGGGCCTCAAGTTGCTTATTCAACTGACCGCGGAATTTCAGCAGTGCGTCCAGCTTGATATCCCGGCGTAGATAGAAATGCGGGATGGTTTGTTTGGCCTCGGTCAAGCGCGCGGCGATGGTTTTGCGCATCCCGTCCAGCTTGACCTCTTCGTAATCGCGGGATTCGTACATCCGCATGACCATATCCGTCGAGGGGCCGGTTGGCGCGGCTGTGGAGGCTGGTGCTGATGCGGCCTGTACAGGGGCAGCCGCCACAGCAGGGGCTGCGGTTGCGCTTTCGACATCCGCCTTGACGATACGCCCATGTGGGCCGGATCCACTGATTTGCGCTAGGTCGAGACCTTTTTGCGCGGCGATGCGACGAGCCAAGGGGGACGCGAAGATGCGACCGCCATCTGCCTTGGAAGGAGCAGCCGGAGCGGGGGCGGGCGCTTCGGACGCCGCTGGAGCGGAAGCCTCGTTGTCCGTGGCGGCTGGCGCCGCCGCCGGAGCCGCTGCAGGCGTTGCACTGATATCATCAGCGCTTTCGCCTTCTTCCAGCAAAACCGCGATGGCGGTGTTGACCTTGACCCCTTCGGTTCCCTCAGCGATCAGGATCTTGCCAATGGTGCCTTCGTCCACGGCCTCGAACTCCATCGTGGCCTTGTCGGTTTCGATCTCGGCCAGCAGATCTCCGGAGGAGACGGTGTCGCCCTCTTTAACCAGCCATTTGGAAAGCGTGCCTTCCTCCATCGTCGGTGAAAGGGCGGGCATCAGAATTTCGGTGGGCATCTGTCTGTTGCTCCCTTACCGGTAGGTCACTTGTTTGACGGCTGCGATCACCTCGTCGGTGGTCACCAGCGCCAGTTTTTCGAGGTTCGCTGCGTAGGGCATCGGAACATCCTTGCCGGTGCAGTTGATGACAGGCGCGTCGAGGTAATCAAACGCTTCCTGCATCACCACCGATGAGATGTAGCTGCCGACCGAGCCTTGCGGCCAGCCTTCTTCGACGGTCACAAGCCGGTTGGTCTTCATCACCGAATTGATGATTGCACCAGTGTCCATCGGGCGGATGGTACGCAGGTCGATCACTTCGGCGCTGATGCCGTCTTCGGCCAGTTTATCGGCGGCTTCCAGTGCGAACTGCATGCCGATGCCAAAGCTGACGATGGTCACGTCTGTGCCCTCGCGCCAGATGCGGGCCTTGCCCAACGGGATGCTCAGGTCATCCACCTGCGGTACTTCGAATGAACGACCATAGAGGATTTCGTTTTCCAGGAAGATCACCGGGTTCGGGTCACGGATCGCGGATTTCAGCAGGCCTTTGGCGTCTGCCGCTGAATAGGGCATGACGACCTTGAGGCCTGGGATCTGCATGTACCAGGCCGCATAGTCCTGACTGTGCTGGGCGGCCACGCGGGCGGCGGCACCGTTGGGCCCGCGGAACACGATGGGACAGCCCATTTGACCACCGGACATATAGAGCGTTTTCGCGGCCGAGTTGATGATCTGGTCAATCGCCTGCATGGCGAAGTTGAAGGTCATGAACTCGACAATCGGTTTCAACCCGCCAAAGGCCGAACCAACTGCGATCCCGGCAAAACCATGTTCGGTGATCGGGGTGTCGATTACGCGCTTGGCGCCAAACTCATCCAGCAAACCTTGCGAGATTTTATAAGCGCCCTGATATTCGGCGACTTCTTCACCCATGAGGTAGACGTCACCGTCATTGCGCATTTCTTCGGCCATGGCGTCGCGCAGGGCTTCACGCACGGTTTCGGATTTCATCTCGGCATCAGCTGGCCAATCTGGGGACAGATCTACCTTAGGTGCGGCTGGGGCAGAGACAGGAGCAGGGGCCTCAACCGCAGCAGGGGCGGCTTCGGTCGTCGCTGCGGCTGCGGGTGCAGCCGCGGGCAGGGCGGAGGCGTCTTCGCCTTCTTCGACGAGGATGGCGATAGGGGTATTTACTTTGACCCCTTCTGTGCCTTCAGCGATCAGGATCTTGCCCATGATCCCTTCATCAACGGCTTCAAACTCCATCGTGGCCTTATCGGTTTCGATTTCGGCCATGATATCGCCGCTTGATACGGTGTCGCCTTCCTTGACCAGCCATTTGGCCAGCGTGCCCTCTTCCATCGTGGGGGAAAGGGCGGGCATGAGAATTTCGGTTGCCATGTCTTAATCGTCCTCTCAGGCGTAGATATCTGTCCAAAGCTCGTCCAGCGACGGCTCGGGGCTTTCTTTCGAGAATTCAGCGGCTTGATTGACGATCTCTTTGATCTCTTTGTCGATCGCCTTCAGGTCATCCTCGGTCGCGTGTTTGCCGGAAAGCAGCAGCTCGCGGACATGTTCGATCGGGTCGCTTTGTTCGCGCACCTTCTGAACCTCTTCGCGGGTGCGGTACTTGGCCGGGTCGGACATCGAGTGTCCGCGATAGCGATAGGTTTTGATTTCCAGAATGTACGGACCTTTGCCCGCGCGGCAATGGGCGACGGCCTTCTCGCTGGCCTCTTTGACCGCCAGCACATCCATGCCGTTGACGATCTCGCCGGGGATGCCGAACGCCTCGCCCCGGTGATAGATGTCCTTGGTTGAGGTCGAGCGCGCCTGGGACGTCCCCATGGCGTATTGGTTGTTCTCGATCACAAAGATCACCGGCAGTTCCCAGATCGCGGCCATGTTGAAGGTCTCATAGACCTGCCCCTGGTTTGCGGCGCCGTCCCCAAAATAGGTGAAGGTGACGCGGCCGTTTTCCTGATACTTGTCGGCAAAGGCCAGACCGGCACCCAGAGGAACCTGCGCCCCGACGATGCCGTGACCGCCATAGAAATGCTTCTCTTTCGAGAACATATGCATCGAACCGCCTTTGCCCTTGGACAATCCGCCCTCGCGCCCGGTCAGTTCTGCCATTACGCCGCCCGGATCCATGCCGCAGGCCAGCATATGCCCATGATCGCGATAAGAGGTGATCCGCTTGTCACCTTCTTCGGCGGCTGCTTCCAGTCCCACAACAACTGCCTCTTGACCGATATACAGGTGGCAGAAACCACCGATCAGACCCATGCCGTATAGCTGGCCAGCCTTTTCTTCGAATCGGCGGATCAGCAACATTTCACGGTAATAGGTCTTGAGTTCTTCCGCAGAAACGTTTGGTTTCTTTGTGGTTTTTCGCGCAGCCATTGTGGCGATCTCCCCCTCTCGGCAAGATAGTTTAGCGTTAAACTATCTAATAGAACATTTGAGGCTTTCTGGCGAGTGGAAATATTGCGCTGTGGTTTGACACGCGGAAAACCGTTCAGGTAGGGACGTATGCGTTACCACAGCAGGGATTTCCGACGAAGAAATTTGGTCCCGCTCAGCGGATGACAATCTCATCCGAGCGGATCATACCAAGGATCGAGCGCGCCTGCTGATCCAGTAAATCGAGGTCAAGATAGGTGTCTGAAAGCCTGCGGGTCAGATTTTCCATTTCGGCGATTTCGGTGCTCAACGCTGCAAGGTCGCGCGACAGAGCATCCCGTTCCGCTGCAATCTCGACCCGTCGAAACAGGCCATAGTCTCCCTGGACGGCAGCAAAGGTGAAATACACACCCAGCATGAAAGCCACCGAGAAAAAAGCAACTGAGCCCAAACCGGGCCGATGGGAACGGGACACTCTGTTTACCGCCGTATGAAGTCTGCCTCAATGTCGTGCCATTATGCTTGGCATCTGACTGCACTATGTCACAGGTGATTCGGCTTGTGAATCCCCCGATTCGCAAAATTACCCGTGCAGCTGAATTTATTGTTCCAGCGCGGCGACACCGGGCAAGGTTTTACCTTCCATCCATTCCAGGAATGCGCCGCCTGCTGTCGAGATATAGGTGAAATCCCGCGCCGCGCCGGACGCGTTCAGGGCGGCTACGGTATCACCACCGCCCGCGACCGAGACCAACTGGCCCGAACGGCTGAGCGCGGCAGCTTTCAGTGCGGCCGCATTCGTTGCGGCATCGAACGGTTCCAGTTCAAAGGCGCCCAAAGGGCCGTTCCAGATCAGGGTTCGGCTTTGGCTGATGACTTCAGTGATAGCGGCGACACTCTCGGGGCCTGCATCCAGGATCATGCCGTCTTCGGGGCATTGGTCTGCGGGTAAAACCTGATGCGGCGCATTGGCCTGGAAGGTTTTTGCAACAACCACGTCACACGGCAGAACGATCTGGCAACCAGAGTTTTCCGCCTTGGCAAGAATCTCTGCGGCAGTGTCTTTCATCGCGGTTTCCGCCAGCGATTTGCCGACACTGATACCTTGTGCCACTAGGAAGGTGTTGGCCATGCCACCGCCGATGATCAGGTGATCCACCTTGTCGATCAGGTTGCCCAGCAGCTCCAGCTTGGTTGACACTTTTGCCCCACCGACCACTGCTGTTACCGGACGCTCGGGCGCGCCAAGAGCGCTTTCAAGTGCCTGCAGCTCGGCCTGCATCAGCCGACCAGCGCAGGCAGGCAGCAGACGAGCGATGGCTTCGGTTGAGCTGTGGGCGCGGTGCGCAGCGGAAAAGGCGTCGTTGCAATAGACCTCGCCCAGTTTGGCCATGCCTGCGGCCAGATCAGGATCATTCTTGGTTTCAGCAGCATGAAAACGGGTGTTTTCCAACAGCAATACTTGCCCGGCTTGCAGGGTGTCTGCGACAAGCTCGGCCTCGGTTCCGACGCAATCGGCTGCGAACAGAACCTGCGCACCAAAGGCGCTTTCCAATGTGGGGATAAGTTGTTTCAGCGACAGGCTTTCGCGCCGCTCTCCGCCCGGGCGTCCGAAATGGGCCAAAAGGATAGGCTTGCCACCTGCAGCGAGAATATCGCGTACTGTGGGTACGATGCGCTGAATCCGGGTAGCGTCGGTCACGACCCCATCCACCACGGGCACATTGATATCCACGCGCACCAGCACGCGCTTACCGTTCAGGTCCATATCGTCCAGTGTTTTCCAGCCCATCGCGCGATCCTCGTGTTTGGCAACCGATCTAGGCGGTTCTTTTCCTGCATTTTGCCCTCAGGTCAATGCGTCACTTGGCTTTCGCATGCGTGGCGCATAGGTATTTGCGCAAGATAAACGACAGGAGGGCCACATGGCCGAGATCAAGGATCCCGAAAACACAATCATCATCGAGCTGAAGGGCGGCAATGTCGTCATCGAGCTGCTGCCAGATGTGGCCCCGCAGCATAGCGCTCGGATGAAGGAACTGGCGCGCAGCGGTGAATATGACAACGTGGCATTTCACCGTGTGATCGACGGTTTCATGGCGCAAACCGGTGACGTGCAGCACGGCGATATGGAAGACGGATTCAACCTGCGCAGTGCAGGCACAGGCGGGTCATCGCTGCCGAATGTTCCGGCAGAGTTTTCGAAACTGCCGCATGATCGCGGCACGTTAGGCGCGGCTCGGTCGCAGAATCCGGACTCGGCCAATTCGCAGTTTTTCATCAACTTTAGCGACAACCATTTCCTGAACGGCCAATACACGGTCTATGGCCGTGTCA
This sequence comes from Ruegeria sp. CDSA077, assembly GCF_059612265.1. Classification (NCBI taxonomy): domain Bacteria; kingdom Pseudomonadati; phylum Pseudomonadota; class Alphaproteobacteria; order Rhodobacterales; family Roseobacteraceae; genus Ruegeria; species Ruegeria sp. CDSA077. The sequence continues at coordinate 1,200,288 of NZ_JBXWQG010000001.1, read as the reverse complement.
TCGACGGGATGGAGCATGTGGACGCCATCGTTCGGGGCGAGCCTCCCGCAAGCCCGGATCGTATGATCAGCGTTAAGGTGGCTGCCGATGTATAAGCTGGCCGCCGCATTTGTCCTGCTGGCTGGTCCTGCACTGGCCACGGGCCTTGAGATCGAGATTGAGGGCGAGGGGGCCAATGGCACCGTAACCGTTGATCTGTTTGACGATATTGCCCCCAAGCATGTTGAACAAATTAGCGCCCTTGCCGCTGCTGGTCAGTATGATGGCGTGGTGTTTCACCGCGTGATCGACGGCTTCATGGCTCAGACCGGTGACGTTGAACACGGTCGGGTCGGTGGCGATATGCGTCGTGCCGGTACTGGTGGTTCGGATCGGCCGGATCTGCCAGCTGAGTTCTCGGACTATAACTTTGATCGTGGTGTTATTGGCATGGCCCGGGCGCAGGATCCCGACAGTGCCAACTCGCAATTCTTCATAATGTTTGAACCTGGGCCGTTCCTGAACGGTCAGTATACGGTTGTCGGTCAGGTCACTGACGGTATGGACGTTGTTGATGCGATCAAGCGGGGCGAAGGCCCGAACGGAGCCGTAATCGGCCAGCCGGATGCGATGAAAAAGGTCACCGTGACCGAATAGATAAAAGGACCCCGGTGCCTGGTCAGGTGCCGGGGTCTTTTTGTAAGCGTGCGCTTGGATCAGTCGTCAGACATGGCCTTCCAGATCAGCGCACCAATCGCGCCGCCTATCAGCGGGGCAACCCAGAACAACCATAGCTGAGTCAACGCCGGCCCATCGGCAAACAGGGCAACACCGGTTGACCGTGCCGGGTTGACAGATGTGTTGGTCACCGGGATCGAGATCAGGTGGATCAGCGTCAGCGCCAGACCGATGGCAATCGGCGCGAACCCTGCCGGAGCACCGCTTGAGGTCGCGCCCAGAATGATCAGGATGAAAAATGCCGTCAGCACGATCTCGATCACCAAGGCGGACATCATCGAATAGCCCATGGGTGAAGCCTCGCCATAGCCATTGGACGCAAAGCCTCCAACCCCGGCGAAATCTGGTGCGCCGCTGACGATCAGATACAGAACAGCCGCTGCTGCAATCGCTCCGATGACCTGAGCAATCCAATAGGGCAGCAGGTCCTTAGCCGGGAACCGCCCGCCGATCATTAAACCCAGACTGACTGCCGGATTGAAATGCCCGCCTGAAATGTGGCCAACGGCAAATGCCATAGTCAGCACTGTTAGGCCAAAGGCGAAAGATACGCCCAACCAGCCGATACCGACATCCGCGACGCCAGCCGCTAAAACAGCGCTGCCGCAACCGCCAAGCACCAACCAGAATGTACCGAAAAATTCAGCCATGAGTTTTGTTGACATGAAAAGTCCTCCGAAAACCAATGGGCTGTAGTGTAATCCAAAACGCAGAAATATCGAAGCTACTCATCACACATAGAAATTCGGCGGAGAATGAAGGGGTATTTGGGCGCGCTTGCCACGTCAAAAGGGGGCAGATAGACCTATGGGTGTGGCATGGAAATATGGGTTCAGCCTACGATGACGTCAAAGACGAATAAGCCGGTTAAGGCCAAGTTATTGCCGGATGATCCGTTCGTCCCGCTCATTCAGGATGCTTATCGCGTTTTTAAACGTCCAAAGCCAAGCAGTATCGAGGTCTGCGAAGGGTGCTGCATGGAACCGGATATCGAGGCTGATTTCTTTCACCCGCCCATTCAGGAACTGCCGTTGCACTATCTTCAGGACTGGTATTTTGCAGCGAGTGATCCGGGAGGGATTGCCAAGAATACCTGGGCCTATCTTTTGCCGCGTGTGCTAGAGGTCTTGGCCTGTGGCGAAGAGGTAAGCTCTGTCGGGATCGAAGTCAGCCTAAGCCGGTATCCGACGGGACAGGCCCGGAACTGGTCGTCGGAGGAGTGGCGTGTCCTGGACAATTTTCAGAAACGCTTTCTTCTGAAGGCGATCGAAGGGGGCTCAGAAGAATGTCTGGACGATACGCTTTGCATGTTTCGCCTCGGGGGGTGGCCAATGGATGGCCTTTTGGCGCAGGTAGCCGCAGTTAAAACGGCGACTTTGGCAGAACGGTTCTGGCAGGACTGGTGTTACGGGTATGCGCCCTCGGTTTGGATCACGGCCTTCTGGGAAAGCCCGGACGGCACGGCTGCATTTGATTTTTACACGTCTGAAGTCATGTATCGAAGAATGCAGCAGCTTGCCTTTGATGATGGCACGCCACCAGAATTGTCCGAAAAGGCGCTGATGGTCGCAGAAGTGATCGAGGCCAATGCGACCTGGAACCAACCTGATCAGTGAAAGCACTTCGGTCAGAATTGCAAAAGAAAACGCCGCAGGCTGTCCCGCGGCGTTTGTTTCCTGTCAGTCTGTCAGGATTACTGTTTGACGTCAGCAGCCGGGTTAGCGCCCGGTTTTCCGCTGCGGCCAGGGTTCAGAGGATCGTCCTGACGCTGAACGGAGCCTTCGAAATGCGCGCCGCTTTCGATGGCGATTGTCTTGTGAATGATGTCGCCTTCGACCCGTGCGGTCGAGGTCAGGCGCACTTTCAGGCCACGCACGCGGCCAACGATACGGCCGTTGATGACAACGTCATCTGCAGTGACTTCGCCCTTGATGGTCGCCGTTTCACCGATGGTCAGCAGATGCGCACGAATGTCACCTTCCACCGTACCTTCGACCTGAATGTCACCCGAGGTTTTCAGGTTGCCGGTGATGTGCAGATCCGAAGACAGGACCGATGCAGGTGGCTTGGGTTTGGGCGCGGTGCTGGCCTTGGTTTCCGTCGGTGCAGGGGTTGCCGGAGTGGCCGGAGCGGCAGGCTTGGCGGCCTCTGGGGCATTGGTTCCGGGCTCGTTGATTTTGCTCTTAGAAAACATTTCTTGCAGCCTTGATGTAAGTCATTGGGTTAACAGGTTTTCCGTTTACGCGGACCTCATAGTGCAGGTGCGTTCCGGTCGACCGTCCGGTGTTACCCATATCAGCAATATGATCCCCGCGCGAGACCCTTTGGCCAACCTTAACCCGTAACTTGGTGTTATGAGCGTAAAGTGTCTCAATTCCGAAGGCGTGCCGGATTTTGACCAGACGCCCGAAACCCGATTGCCAGCCCGCATGGGTGACTACGCCGTCGGCGGTCGCAAAGATATCAGTTCCATGTGCACCGGCGAAATCGGAACCGTTATGCATGCGGCGACCGCCCGTTTTAGGGTCACGGCGCGTGCCGAAGCCACTGGTAAAGCGGACAGCCGCTTTTACCGGGCTGGCAAAAGGGGCCTTTTCTGCTGCGATACGATAGAGGTTCAGCTGGTCCATCTGTTGCAACAGAGTGTTCGCGCGGATCTCGTCGGGGGTCAGGTCCTCACCGCGCGTGCTGAAGGAAATTGGGGTGAGGGGGCCACCCATGCCGCTATAGCCACGCCGTACTTCTTCAATGATACGGTCAGTTGGCATACCTGCCTGTCGGAACATCTTGTCGAGCGGTTCAACCGAGATGATCATTGCTTCTTCTAGCTGACGGAAAATCTCGTCGCTGCGTTCCTGCATCAGCCGGATCTCAAGCTCGAGATCGTCCCGCTGATCCAGTGCGTTCCGGGCGTCGGCTGCGATCTGATCACGCTCTTGCGCGGTGCGGGTCAGAGCAACGGTCATAAATTCCATCTGTTCGGGGCTGGCAGTGTTTGCCAACACGAGCCCATCATCAGAATCTGATTGTTGCAGCGCCGCAAGCTCCTGACGGGCAGATTCCCGTTGTTTCATGGTGGTGCGCAGGGTGGACTGGATAACCTCGATCCCCGTTTCCAATTCACGGCGGCGGTTTTCGGACGCCAGCAGCTCGGATTGCATCGCAGAGATCTGTTCAAGCGCGGCGTTGAACCGGTCCTGAGCCATCAGAGCCTCATGAGCGCGCACGTCACGCTCTGCTGACAGGATATTCAGCCGCTCCTGATATGTCGCCTGATCGCGCTTGGCCTGTTCCCGGAAGTTGCCTGATCCGATGCTGTCCATCAACAGGATTGCCGTAGTGACCGCAGTCCAGCCAACAAACAGGGCAACACCAGCAACTGCAAAGATCTGTGTCTCTGAGCTGAGCCGGATGAACCGTGTGTCATTGTCAGATTTCAGAAATACCCGGCGTTCCGGGAAGTGCTGCTCAAGCAGCGAATGTAGTTTGATTGCCAGACGTGTTCGCACGCGCCTTACCTCTCGATCCCCAAATTCGGGATCGGTTGTGAGTGGTCTCCGTCCCTTGGGGCAACTGCATAGAGGGGACGTCCGATTTGGGCAAGTTTGTTAACTAGTTCACACAACAAACAGGGTTAATCCCGCCAATTCTCGGCGAGAAATTGCCGATTACATCAGCTGGAGGATGTTTCAAAGACCGCTATTGCCGTGCATGCCAACCTAGCGGGCAGAGCCGGGCGGCGGCAGGCCTTCAGTCAGCGGCCAATAGAAATCCGGTGGTAATCCGGCTTCGGCCCGCTTTTCTTCGTTGAAGGGCGGTTTAAGAGCGCCATGAAAATAGCGCCGGACCAGATCGTGAAAGATACCCTTTGGGTCAGCGTTCTCGCGTCCGCAAAGGAAATGGAACCACTTGGACCCGTAAGCAACATGCCCGACTTCTTCGGCGTAGATCACCTCGAGCGCTGCAATGGCCTGTTCAGCCTTGGCCTTGCGGAAGATGTCAATCATGCCGGGGGTCACATCCAGACCCCGCGCCTCAAGCACCATCGGCACTACGGCCAAACGGCCCATCAAATCTTCTGCTGTATCTTCGGCAGCGCGCCACATACCCGCATGGGCGGGCAGGGCGCCGTAATGACTGCCCATCTGTTCCAGGCAATCGCAGACCATTTCGAAGTGGCGCGATTCCTCTTCGGCGCATTTGACCCAGTCGTCGTAGAAACCGATAGGCATAGGGACATGGCCAAATCGGGCGATGATATCCCAATGCAGATCAACCGCGTTCAGTTCGATATGGGCGACCGCGTGTAGCAGGGCGATGCGCCCAGCCTCGGAGCCGGGGCGGCGCTTCGGCACATCCCGGGGGGACAGCAACTCGGGTTTGTCCGGTCGGGCCGGGTTCAGCGGTGGCGTAGCCGTGCCAACGTCTATCGCAGGAGCTTCCCCTGATCGCGCGGCAAACCAAGCCGCAGCATGGCGCTTGGACAGGGTGGTCTTTTCGCGCCCATCTGCGGTGGTCAGAACTTCGGTCGCCATTTGGGTCAGTGTTTTCGACACCGGGATATCTCCGCTTTCAAGATTTGTGCGGGTCATAATCCGGATGACGACCGCGGTGACGAGGGTTACAGCGCGCGCGCGGCTTCCAGTACCTCTTCCACATGGCCGGGTACTTTGACCTTGCGCCAGAGGCGGGCGATCTTGCCTTCGGCGTCGATCAGAAAGGTCGAGCGTTCGATCCCCATCGACTTGCGCCCATACATGTTCTTTTCGACCCACACGCCGTAATCCTCGCAAACGGTCGAACCTTCGTCGGACAGAAGCGGCGTTGTAAGACCGTGTTTGGCGACGAATTTGTCATGCTTTGCCACCGTGTCGCGCGAGATGCCGAAAACCTGGGCACCGGCATCGGCAAAGGCTTGAAGTTGTTCCGAGAAACCGATGGATTCCTTGGTGCAGCCCGGCGTATCATCGCGGGGATAGAAAAACAAAACGACGGCGCTGCCTTGCAGGTCTGACAGCGTAACCTCACCACCGCCGTCGCGGGGCAAAGTGAAACCGGGGGCGATGTCTGTAACGTCGGGCATTGGAAACTCCGCTAAAGGTTTTTAAGTGCTGCCTGACATCATGGTTTGGTGCAAGCAGGTAATAGGGCGTGGGTCGGAATTTGGCGCGGCAAGAAGATACACAAGAAGGCCCGGACGGGAAGCCCCGCCGCCGTCGGTCACGCCGCCGTATCGCTGCGTGGGGGATCGTCGGAACCTTCCTGTTGCTTTGCCTGCTGGCCTTTGGCGGCTGGTTCTTTCTGATTGGCAAACAGCTGCACGCGCCTGACTGGATGCGGGCCCAGGCCGAAAAACGGCTGGATCAAAGCCTTGGGGGGATCAAGATCCGCTTTGGCGATGCTAGCTTTATCGTCAACGAAAACTGGTTGCCACGTTTGCGACTGACGGATGTGACCATAAGCGACGCGGCGGGACAACAGATCGCGCAAGTGGCGGATATGCGCACACGGTTGTCGATGCGGTGGCTGCTACGGGGGAAAATCCGGCCGCGCACGATTACCCTGCGCGATGCCCAAATCGCATTGACCCGCGGCTTGGACGGGGCGCTTTCGTTGACAGTCGGTTCTGGCAGTGCGCCGGTTCAGCGGGCGCGGACATTGATCGAGTTGATCGAGGAATCTGACGATGTCTTTTTGTCACCGCTGCTGTCGGGCCTGCGGTCGGTCGAGCTTGAGTCGTTGACGCTGGACTATCAGGATTTGCGCCTGTCGCGCGCCTGGGTTTTCGACGGCGGACATATTTCGATCATCCGTACCGGTGACGAAATGCGCATGTCCACTGGGTTCTCTGTTCTGACAGGGCGCGATTATGCCAGTTCGATTGAGGTAAATTATACCAGCGTACTTGGAACGCCCCAGGCAAGCTTTGGCTTTGCCATAACCGACCTGCCTGCCGAGGATATTGCAAGTCAAAGCCTTGCCTTGTCATGGTTACAGGTCCTTGACGCTCCGATCTCGGGCGCGGTGCGCGGCAGTGTTGATGGCAACGCGGCGCTGGGGCCGTTATTTGCGACCCTGAACCTTGCGGCAGGCGCGGTGCAAGCCAACCAAGAGACAAAACCGATCCCGTTTGAATCCGCCAGGGCTTATTTCAGCTATGACCCAAGTCGGCAGGAGCTGGATTTCGACGAGGTTTCTGTAGTCTCCGCCTGGGGGTCCGTTCAGGCCGAGGGAAGGGCCTTTTTGAGAGGTATCGAGAATGGACTGCTGGAAAGCCTGACCTCTCAACTCCGTCTCAGCAGCATCGACATCAACCCGGCTGGTCTGTTTCCGGAACCCCTCAAGTTGGCGCGTGCCGACCTTGATCTGAAGATGAAGCTGGCCCCGTTCGAGTTGCGCCTCGGACAGATGACGGTTGAAGACGAAAACCTAACGCTGCGTGCTAGGGGTAATCTGATTGGTGAAGCCGAAGGTTGGTCGGGGTACCTCGAGGCCCATCTGGACGAGTTGGAGTCAGGCCAGTTGCTGAGATACTGGCCCCAATTACTTGCCGAAAAGCCGCGTAAATGGGTGTCCGACAATTTATATGAAGGCCGGCTCTCGGATGTCGATTTTGCATTACGGTTGAAGCCGGACACCAAGCCGGACATTTACTTGGACTTCGGGTTCGACGACGCCAAAATCCGCTTTGCCAAAACTTTACCTCCGGTCCAGGACGCTCAGGGGCAGGCCAGCCTGATCAACCAACGGTTTACCGTGACAGCCGAGAAAGCGGTTGTCATTGCCGATCAGGGCGGCCCGATAGACGGGTCAGGAACATCCTTCATTATTCCGGATACGTCGATCAAAAAGCTTTCGCCGGCGATTGTGCGCGTCAAGGCCAAGGGCTCGGCAACGGCCGCCTTGTCTTTGATGGATCGTCCCCCTCTGCAGCTGATGACAAAGGCAAATTTGCCCGTGGATGTGGCCTCTGGCGATGTGGAACTGTCAGGCACCTTATCTCTGCCGATGAAGAAGGGGCTGAAGTTCGATGAAACCCAGTTTCACTTTACTGGTAAGATTGGTGATGTGCACAGTGATCGCTTGGTCAAAGGTTTTGTCGTCAGCGCGCCTCAGTTGACTATTTCAGGTGACCAATCCGCTGTCGAAGTCGGTGGCGACGGATATTTCGGCGACGTGCCCCTGCAGGCAACCTGGCGCCAGCCTATTGGGGGTCGAGAACCGAAACCCAGTGAACTGAAAGGGCAGATCGAGATTTCGCCCCGGTTGGTGACCGAGCTGCGTGCCGGGTTACCAAAGGGTATGCTGACCGGAAAAGGCGTTGCCGACATAACCTTGGGCATCGGTGCTGGCCGCCCCCCGAAACTGACGGCGACATCGGATCTGGAAGGCGTTGTGCTGTCCATTCCCGAGCTCGGGTGGCGCAAAGGCGCTGGTACCAAGGGGTCGATGGATGTCGAGGCAACGCTGGGCGATCAGATGCGCGTGGATACACTTCGGCTGGATGCGGCGGGGTTGCGAAGCCTGGCCTCCATTAATTTCAAAAATGGTGCTTTCGATCGTGTTGAGTTCAGCTCCTTCGAGCTGGGGAACTGGCTAGCGGTTCCGGCGGAGCTGATTTCACGGGGGTCAGCTTTGCCCGACATCAGGGTTCTGGGGGGCGTGATGAATCTGGGGGGCGCGACCTTTGGATCCTCCGAAGGTGGTGGCGGTGGTTCCGGGCAGGGGCCCGAGCTGGATGTAGTGTTGGATCGCCTCCAGATTACAGAGACGATCGCCCTGACCGGGTTCAAGGGAAAATTTGCGACAACTGGCGGTGTCAGCGGCGCGTTCACGGCGAATGTAAACGGCGGTGCTGCTGTGCGCGGACAGGTGACCCCGCGCGGAGGGCGCAGTGCAGTCAATCTAATCTCTGGTGATGCAGGCGACGTTCTGAGATCGGCCAAAATGATAACCCAGGCGCGCGGTGGCAAACTGGACCTGCAACTGGAACCGGTCGGCGGGGCCGGGAACTTCGATGTCATCATGAAGATCGTGAACACCCGAATTCATGACGCCCCGGCCATGGCTGCCTTGCTGAACGCAATCAGCCTTGTTGGGCTTGTGGATGAAATGGCTGGGCAAGGCATCTTTTTCTCGAGCATCGAAAGCCGAATGCGGATTACGCCGACCGAAATCAAGGTTCTCAGCGGCAGCGCCGTCGGTCCTTCGATGGGATTGTCCTTCGACGGGACAATCGACACGGTTAGCGAAATGCTGAACTTGCGTGGCGCGATTTCCCCAATCTATCTGGTGAATGCGATTGGAAGTGTCTTCACCAAAAAAGGTGAAGGTGTGATCGCGTTCAATTATACTCTGACCGGCCCTTTGAAATCACCCTCTGTCTCGGTCAACCCTCTGTCAGGGCTTGCGCCATTGTTCTTGCGCAACCTTCTAAGGGAGCCCGCGCCGAAGGTTCAGGATGGGCCAAATGCACAGAAAGCCAAGCCGGATGAGCCCAAGCGCACCTTTGGATCGCCGCCAAAAGACAACTGAACAGGGATATAGCCGAATCTGATACGACCCTGTAAGGCGCGCCCATGAAACTCAGCGATTTCGATTTCCACCTGCCCGAAAATTTGATTGCCACCCGGCCTGCCAACCCGCGCTCTTCGGCGCGTTTGCTTGTGGCCGAAGGCGATGCAATCTCGCATGCGCATGTCTTTGACCTGCCAGACTGGCTGCGACCCGGTGACCGGCTGGTGTTGAATGATACGCGGGTCATCCCGGCACGCCTCAGCGGGCGGCGTCATCGCGACAGTGCGCAAGGGCCGGTGTCTGCGTCGATCGAAGCGACGTTGCTTGATCCGCAGGCAGACGGCACCTGGGCGGCGTTGATCAAGCCTCTCAAGAAGGTCAAGACAGGTGAGGTGATCCGGTTTTCGGATCAACTGAGCGCTGAGTTGGATAGGGTGGCGGACGGGCAGGCCTTTCTGCGGTTTAACCTTACGGGGCAGGATTTCGATGCTGCGCTGGAACAGGCCGGCGCGATGCCGCTGCCGCCTTATATTGCCGCCAAGCGTCCAGCCGATGCGCAGGACAAGACGGATTACCAGACGATCTGGGCGCGCAACTCCGGGGCCGTGGCCGCGCCCACCGCGTCGCTGCATTTTGACGAAGCGCTGATGCAGGCGCTTACCGCGCACGGTGTTTCTGTTTCCTACGTTACGCTTCATGTTGGTGCCGGAACGTTCCTGCCAGTCAAGGTCGAGGATGTGACGACCCATAAGATGCATGCAGAATGGGGCAGGGTCAGTGCGGAAGCCGTCAGTGAAATTCGTGAAACCAAAGCCATAGGTGGCCGTGTCATTCCGGTGGGCACAACCGCGCTGCGATTGATCGAAAGCGCCGCCCGCAGTGGACAGATCGTACCCTGGGAAGGCGATACTGACATCTTCATCTATCCCGGCTTTCAGTTTCACGTCACGGATGCGCTGATCACCAATTTCCATCTGCCGAAATCCACGCTGCTGATGTTGGTTTCAGCTTTGATGGGGCAGGATCGGATGCAAGAGGTTTATGAGCACGCGATTGCGCAGAACTATCGGTTCTTTTCATATGGGGATGGGTCGCTTTTGATCCCTTGAGCGGCGTGTTGTCGGGATCGTTGCTTTTCGATGTCGTAGACAAGCGGGTTCAAAGCCGTTTTTGATATTAAAACGAATCTCTAGTTCAGGTTAGCAATCTCGGAGGCCCCTATGCTTCAGGTCATTACCAGCGCGTGGTCACTTCTTCTTGGCATGGGCCTGCTTATGATTGGCAATGGCCTACAGGGCACAATCCTGGGCGTCCGAGGCGAGATCGAAGGGTTTTCGACCCTTCAGATGTCTGTTGTGATGTCAGCTTATTTCGTAGGTTTCCTCGGAGGTTCTCGCCTTGCACCGGAGATGATCCGGCGGGTGGGGCATGTGCGGGTCTTTGCTGCGCTCGCTTCATTTATTTCGGCCGTGATGATCATGTATCCGATGTTGACCGAGCCAGTCGCGTGGGCTTTGGGGCGTGTCGTGATCGGGTTTTGTTTCTCGGGCGTGTATGTCACCGCCGAAAGCTGGCTGAACAACGCGGCCAATAACGAGAACCGGGGCCAGGCGCTTTCGCTTTATATGATCGTACAGATGACTGGGATCATCACCGCTCAGGGGCTTATGCTGGTTGGCGATCCTGCTGGTTACGAAACCTTTGTGATCGCATCCATTCTGGTTTCGGTTTCCTTTGCTCCGATTCTGCTGTCGATTTCACCGACACCGGCATTTGACACGACCAAGCCCATGACATTGCGTGAACTGATGGGGAAGTCGCCGTTGGGCTGCGTGGGCATGTTCCTGCTGGGCGGAGTGTTCTCGGCCCAGTTTGGTATGGCGGCGGTCTATGGCGCGCGCGCTGGGCTGACGCTGGTTGAGATTTCGACCTTCGTGGCGGCTTTCTATGTCGGGGCAATACTGCTGCAATATCCGCTGGGTTGGTTCTCGGACCGGATGGATCGCCGGTTCCTGATTATGCTGGCGGGCATCATTGGTGCTTGCGGGGCGGCCACTGCGATGATGTTCGGGTCGACCTCATTTCCGTTCCTTCTGGCCTCGGCCTTTGTGATTGGCGGCATGTCTAACCCGCTGTATTCGCTGCTGATTGCGCATACGAATGACTTTCTGGAGCATGAGGATATGGCCGCGGCCTCTGGCGGACTGGTCTTCATCAATGGAATGGGCGCCATTGCCGGCCCGCTGATTACCGGGTGGTTGATGGGCGATGACGTGTTCGGACCGTCGGGCTTTTTCCTGATCATCTTTGCACTGCTTGCAGCCACTGCTGTCTATGCGATGTATCGCATGACACAGCGTGCGGCGATTCCTGTGGATGAGACGGGCACCATGTCTCCGCTTTACCCAACGGCCTCGCCGGTGGCGTTCGAATTGGCGCAAGAGGTGGCTATCGAAGCCGCCGAAGCCGATCAGGAAACGCAAGATGTAGCCTAGGACACGAAATTATGTCGCAAGTGTTGCAAATTTTTACTGTCACAAATCTGTAAATCAGCCTTAAATGAGTTTACGTCCCTGGGGAGGGCAAAACGACGGAGCAAGGCAATGGTAGGGCCTGAAGAAGTATTGAGTTTTTGGCTGGATCAAGTGGGTCCAGATGGTTGGTATATTGAGGATGAAGCGCTAGACGCAGAGATCCGCGAAAAATTTCTTTCCACATGGGAAATTGCTAATGAGGGAAAGTTCTCTCTCTGGCTGACATACCCCAGCGGGGCACTGGCCTATATCATTCTGATGGACCAGTTTCCTAGAAATATGTTCCGCGGCAGTGGTAAGGCGTTCGCCACTGACAAGGCGGCCTTGTCGGCAGCGAAATGCGCCATCGACAAGGGCTGGGATCTGAAGATTGACGAACCCGCGCGGCAGTTCTTTTATCTTCCACTGATGCACTCGGAAAATCTGTGTGACCAAGAGCGTTGTGTACGCCTGATGTGCCAGAATATCGACGAATCCAAGTCAACCAACCTGCTGCATGCAAGGGCGCATAGGGAGGTGATCCGAAAGTTCGGCCGTTTCCCCTATCGTAACGAAGCATTGTCTCGCCCCATGACCGAACATGAGGCCGCCTATGTAAACATGGGCGGGTACGGATCCACCGTCCGAGAGCTTCAGGCCGCAGGTTAGCCTTCGACCGAACATCCTTTGATTGTGATAATACGGTCGGCCACAGTGTCGGCCGTTTTTTCTATTGCGGTGCTGATAATGGCGTCAGGCGTTTCGGCAACCGCAACGATACGAGACTGCGCCGCCTGCAGCGTATCTTCGATTTGGCTCAGGCGGTCGAGCGTTTGCGAGACCCGTTGGGCGGTGGCGGTGTCGGCAAGCGCGCCATTGACTTGTATGGTCGCGAGTTCAGTGCGAAGTGCTGCCAATTCACTGCGCACCCCTTGAACCTCTTCGCGCAAAGGGGCGACGATCTGAACCTTCTGTGAAAAATCAGACATCAGGGACTGCGCTGTTGTGGTCAGCTTCCAACCCAAAAACAAACACAAGGCCACCAGGATAAGCGTGGCGTTGATTAGGGCGAGGACCAGATCTTTCAGCGTTTTAGCCATGTTATGCCTTTCGCGTAAATGGATTTAGAATGGAGCAACTGGGATACTTAGCTATCTTCTAGCGTTTTGAACGGGTGCGGTATAGGCTCGAACCTCTGCAATCCGTATGGGTTTACCCTGCGTAGCTTTTGTCGCGGGGACTAAGTGTTGAAGGGTGGCTGGTATTAGTTTAATGGTAAACTAATTTGGAAATGACCTGCTCCGAGAGGGAAACATGGCAGCACAATCTTTTGATCTGATCGTAATCGGCGCTGGTCCTGGCGGGTATGTCGCAGCCATTCGCGCAGCACAGCTTGGTTTGAAAACCGCCGTGGTCGAGCGCGAACATCTCGGGGGGATATGTCTTAACTGGGGCTGCATCCCAACCAAAGCGCTGCTGCGGTCTTCAGAAGTGTTTCACCTGATGGAGCGCGCAAAGGATTTTGGGCTGAAGGCCGAGAAGATTGGATATGATCTGGATGCTGTGGTCAAGCGATCGCGCGGTGTCGCCGGGCAACTTTCGGGCGGTATCGGTCACCTGCTGAAAAAGAACAAAGTGACGGTTGTCATGGGCGAGGCGACGATTCCGGCCAAGGGCAAGGTCTCCGTCAAGACCGACAAGGGCAGCGAAGAGTTGACAGCCAAGAACATCGTTCTGGCAACCGGCGCGCGCGCCCGCGAGCTTCCCGGGCTGGAAGCGGATGGTGATCTGGTTTGGACTTACAAACACGCCCTGCAGCCGCCGCGGATGCCAAAGAAATTGCTGGTCATCGGGTCGGGTGCAATCGGGATCGAGTTCGCTAGCTTCTACAATACGCTCGGTGCAGATACGACGGTGGTTGAAGTCATGGACCGGGTTCTGCCCGTCGAGGATGCCGAGATCAGCGCCTTCGCCAAGAAAGCCTTTATCAAACAGGGCATGAAGATCATGGAAAAGGCGATGGTCAAGCAGTTGGACCGCGCTAAGGGTAAAGTCACTGCGCATATCGAGGTGAAGGGAAAGGTTGAAAAGCACGACTTTGACACCGTGATTTCTGCGGTTGGCATCGTTGGCAATATTGAAAATCTGGGGCTAGAAGCGCTGGGTGTCAAAATCGACCGGACCCATGTTGTGACTGACGAATTCTGTCGCACCGGTGTCGATGGCCTATACGCCATCGGTGACATTGCCGGAGCGCCTTGGCTGGCGCATAAAGCAAGCCATGAGGGTGTCATGGTGGCCGATCTGATCGCCGGTAAACATGCCCATCCGGTCAAACCCGAAAGCATCGCGGGCTGCACCTATTGCCATCCGCAGGTTGCGTCGGTCGGCTATTCCGAGGCAAAGGCGAAAGAGCTTGGCTATGACATCAAGGTCGGCCGTTTTCCCTTCATCGGCAACGGCAAGGCAATCGCGCTTGGAGAGCCCGAAGGGCTGGTCAAAACAGTCTTCGACGCCAAAACCGGAGAGCTGTTGGGCGCCCACATGATTGGCGCGGAAGTCACTGAGTTAATTCAGGGGTATGTGGTCGGGCGGCAGCTTGAAACCACCGAAGAGGATCTGATGAACACAGTGTTCCCGCATCCGACTTTGTCCGAGATGATGCATGAAAGCGTTTTGGACGCTTACGGGCGTGTGATCCATATGTAACTCAGGGCAGGGGGTACCTCTGCCGATCTGCGGCACATTACCAAAAGTATCTTTGGCCAGATGAAGCAGCGAACCAAGCTTCATCTGGCCTTTTGATTCCCGGATTTGGTTATCGGGTCAAAGCGTCGAGAATGCGCGCCCAGGACCGGATGCCTTTGTGAAAGCTCTTGACGTCATATTTCTCATTCGGTGAGTGAATTGCGTCATCATCATTGGCAAAGCCCACAAGCATGGAATCCATGCCAAGTTCCGTGTCGAAGTAGCCAACGACAGGGATTGACCCGCCCATTCCGGTAAAGACGGCTTCGCGCCCCCATTCATCGGACAATGCGCCTCGGGCGGCTTCGAATTCGGGGCGGTTGATATTCATGACGGATGCGGGCGCGCCTTCAAGATCGTTGTCCCACTGTACTTTCGCGTCGGGTGACAGGCGGTCTTCTACATGCTTGCGAATCTGGTTACGCAAGGCGTCAGGGTTCATGTCACCCACCAGACGGCAGGTGATCTTGCAATGCGCCTGTGAGGGAATGACCGTCTTCGAACCGGCGCCGTTATAACCGCCCCAAAGCCCGTTTACCTCAAGCGTCGGGCGCGCCCATTGTTGCTGCAATGTCGAATATCCTTTTTCGCCATGTGGCTGAGAATACCCCACCGAGTTCAGATAATCCGCCTCATCGAACCCGCAGTTTTCCCATTGGCGCAACTGTTCGGCCGGGACCTCATGAACCCCGTCATAAAAGCCTTCGACAGCGACGCGACCGGTTTCGTCGTCATAGAACGAGGCGACGATGTTGGACAGCTCTCGCAGCGGATTTAGCCCCGGTCCGCCGTAATGGCCCGAGTGCAGGTCGATCCGCGGACCGATGATGGTGAACTCGTCCTTGAGCATCCCGCGCAGCTGTGACGCGATTGATGGCACCCCACGCGACACCATCGAAGTGTCGCATACCAATGCCAGATCCGCTTTCAACTCGGACACGTTTTCACGCAGGAACGGGACCAGCGACGGCGAACCGGATTCTTCTTCGCCTTCGAAGAAGAAGGTGATGCGGCAGGGCAGGGTGCCATGGACGGCCTTCCATGCGCGGCACGCTTCGACGAAGGTCATCAACTGTCCCTTATCGTCCGAAGAGCCTCGACCCCGGATAACTGGCCCATTTTCGGTTTCTTCAATGGCCGGATCGAACGGATCCCGGTTCCACTGGTTCAGCGGGTCAACGGGTTGCACGTCATAATGGCCATAGAACAGAACATGGGGCGCGCTGTTGTCCTCACCTATATGCCCGACCACCATGGGATGTCCGGTGGTTTCACGTTTTTCAGCCTGAATTCCTATGTTTTTCAGGTCAGATACCAGCCAGTCAGCTGCCTGGTTGACCTGTTGGTCAAAGGCCGGATCGGTTGAAATTGACGGAATGCGGAGCAGTTCCATCAGGCGGTCGATTGAGGTCGGCAAATCGGCGTCGATGCGGTTCAGAACAGCGTCCAGCGACATGAGAGGGCTCCTGCTTGATTTGGATTTTCCGGAACCCTATCAGCGCCACTTTTGCCGTCTAGCCCGCAAGGACAGGAATCTGGTATAATATCGGAAACCCGGATGAGATAATGTGCTGTGCCTGCGTCGTTTCCTCGCGTCCAGGGGGCGTAACTTTACTTGTCGGTCAGGGTCAGAGCGGATATTTGATGCAAATCAAATAAGCTTTCACTGTGCTTGCGGTATCAAGCAGGCAGTGGGAAATGCTCTGGTGCAGATTCGTATCCTGCGCAGAAGAAGACGTTCGGTCGCCGTAATATCGGTCGGGCAACTAAGGAGAAACCGGTGGATTATACTGCTCAGCTTGATTCAGCGATCGCAAGGCTGCATGACGAAGGACGGTACCGGACCTTCATTGATATCGAACGTCGCAATGGTCATTTCCCGCATGCGGTGCGCACGCGCCTCGATGGATCGCAGCAAGATATCACCGTCTGGTGTGGCAACGACTATCTTGGCATGGGGCAACACCCTGTGGTGTTGGAGGCGATGCACGAGGCCGTGGATGCCGCAGGCGCCGGATCAGGTGGAACCCGCAACATTTCGGGCACCACGGTTTACCACAAACGGCTTGAGGCCGAGCTGGCCGATCTGCACGGCAAAGAAGCTGCGTTGCTGTTCACCAGCGCCTATATCGCAAATGACGCGACACTCAGCACTTTGCCGAAACTGTTTCCTGGTCTGATCATTTATTCTGACGCATTGAACCATGCTTCGATGATCGAAGGGGTGCGCCGCAACGGCGGGTCCAAGCGCATCTTCCGCCACAATGACGTCGCCCAGCTGCGCGAACTGCTTGAAGCGGATGATCCCGCAACGCCCAAACTGATCGCCTTTGAGTCGGTGTATTCGATGGACGGCGATTTTGGCCCGATTGAAGAGATATGTGATCTGGCCGATGAATTTGGTGCGCTGACCTATATTGATGAGGTCCACGCCGTTGGCATGTACGGACCGCGCGGCGGTGGCGTGACCGAGCGTGATCGTCTGGCCCATCGGATCGACATCATCAACGGCACATTGGCCAAAGCCTATGGCGTCATGGGGGGCTATATCGCGGCCAGCACTAAAATGTGCGACGCTGTGCGGTCTTATGCTCCGGGCTTCATCTTTACGACTTCCCTGCCACCTGCCGTTGCTGCGGGTGCCGCAGCTTCGGTTGCCTACCTCAAAACTGCGTCCGAATTGCGAGAGCAGCATCAGACGCAAGCAAAGATCCTCAAGCTTCGGCTCAAGGGGATGGGCCTGCCACTGATTGATCACGGCAGCCACATTGTGCCCGTGATTGTTGGCAACCCCGTGCACACGAAGAAACTCAGCGATATGCTGCTGGATGACTATGGAATCTACGTTCAGCCCATCAATTTCCCCACTGTTCCGCGTGGAACAGAACGCCTGCGTTTCACACCGTCCCCGGTTCATGGACCTGACGAAATGAACCGTTTGATCCAGGCGATGGACGAACTTTGGTCACATTGTGCGCTAAATCGCGCCGAACTTGCCGGTTAACCTAACGCTAAAGTGTGCAATTCGTATGCCGCGTGCTAAAATTACGCTAACAAAACTACGGCGCGAATCATTCTTTTAATGATTCGACCACGGCGTGAAACACGCACAGGCAGAATGGGGCAGCAGGGATGATTGGGCGCAGATCACAGCGCGGATCCGAAGGCGACACTGACGTCAGGCCCAAGGGCTTTGACGACTATGAGGTGCGGCTGGGCGACATGATGCGTGGTGAACGCGCAACAATGGGCAAATCCCTACTGGATGTGCAGCGCGAACTGCGGATCAAAGCCAACTACATTGCAGCCATAGAAGATGCCGACCCGGACGCCTTCGATACGCCCGGATTTATCGCTGGGTATGTGCGCTCTTACGCCCGCTATCTGGGGATGAACCCTGACGAAACTTTCTTTGCGTTTTGTAAGGAAAGTGGGTTTGAGGTCGCGCATGGCATGTCGGCCGAGGCGTCGGTGGTTCGAAAGACCTCGGGCAGCTTGCCGGCTCGCGGTCCGATGGGCCGCGATCCGTTTATCTCGCCAAACACTCCCTATATTCCCGGACGGGAATCGTTGGTCAGCCAGATAGAGCCGCGTGCTATCGGGTCGTCTCTGGTTCTGTTGGCTGTGATCGGCGGTATTGGATATGGCGGATGGTCCGTCCTGAACCGGATTCAGCAAGTGCAGGTAAGCCCGGTTGAACAGGCTCCGGTTGTCTTGTCTGATTTGGACCCGCTTGAGGCGGCGCGTGGCACCACCGAAGATCAAGTCGCGCTGATCGACACCCCCTCGGCTGAGGCTCTGGATAGGCTGTATCGCCCACAGGCCCTGGATTTGCCGGTGCTCGTTGCCCGTGATGCACCGATTTCTACACTGGACCCGCGTACCGTTGGTACCTTCCAGCCGCCTGAGCCGCCCAAGGTTGAGGTTGCCGAAGTCCATACCGTTCTTCGCCCGGCATTGCCGCAGGTGGTTGAACAGATTGATACGACCCTGAAAATCGTCGCCGTTGATCCGGCGTGGATGCGGGTCACCGCTGCGGATGGAAGTATCATCTTCGAGGGTACGCTTGGGACCGTCGAACAGGGCAGTACATTCGAGGTACCGCTGACAGAAGAACCGCCTAACCTACGTGCAGGTGCCGCCGGATCTGTCTATTTCTCGATGAATGGTGACCATTTCGGCCCGGTCGGGGCACCAGGAACTGTCGCCAAAGGTGTCGTTCTGTCCAAGGATGCGGTTTCCGAACGCTATACGGTAGCTGATCTTGAGGCCGAGCAAAACGTCGCCCTCAAGCAATTGGTGGCGGAACTTCAGGCGCAAAGCTCTGCCGCACCGACAGAATGATCTGACCATTGCAGTGGCCAGTTAGGCTGACTATTTAAAGACCAACTCAGACAGTCTTGGACCCGTCCACATGTCCCTTAATCACGTGCGCCCATGGCGCAATATCTACCGCCGCAAATCTCGTCAGATCATGGTTGGAAACGTCCCCGTCGGAGGTGACGCGCCGATTGCGGTGCAGACTATGACCAACACGCTGACGACGGATGTTGCGGCGACTGTGGCTCAGGTACAGGCCGCCGCAGAGGCGGGTGCGGATATCGTGCGCGTTTCGGTCCCGGATGAGGCCTCGTCCAAGGCGCTGAAAGAGATCGTGCGCGAAAGTCCGGTACCAATCGTGGCGGATATCCACTTTCACTATCGCCGTGGGATCGAGGCCGCCGAGGCAGGCGCAGCATGCTTGCGGATCAACCCTGGCAACATTGGCAATGAAAGTCGGGTGAAAGAGGTCATTCAGGCCGCGCGTGACCATAATTGCTCGATCCGGATCGGGGTGAATGCGGGAAGCCTGGAAAAGCACCTGCTTGAGAAGTACGGCGAGCCTTGCCCCGAAGCGATGGTTGAAAGCGGGCTAGAGCATATCCGGATTCTTCAGGACAACGATTTCCACGAATTCAAGATCAGCGTGAAAGCCAGCGATGTCTTCCTGTCGGCAGCTGCCTATCAGGGCATCGCCGAGGCCACGGACGCCCCCATCCATCTGGGTATTACCGAGGCCGGAGGACTGGTTTCGGGCACCATCAAATCGGCGATTGGTCTGGGCAATCTGCTGTGGATGGGCATTGGCGACACGATCCGCGTCAGCCTGTCTGCGGATCCTGTCGAAGAGGTCAAGGTGGGGTTCGAGATCCTGAAATCTCTGGGCTTGCGCCA
Organism: Ruegeria sp. CDSA077; assembly: GCF_059612265.1. Taxonomy (NCBI): domain Bacteria; kingdom Pseudomonadati; phylum Pseudomonadota; class Alphaproteobacteria; order Rhodobacterales; family Roseobacteraceae; genus Ruegeria; species Ruegeria sp. CDSA077. The sequence goes on along the minus strand of NZ_JBXWQG010000001.1, from coordinate 1,180,579 downwards.
TCGCGGGGTTAATATCATCTCATGCCCCTCTTGTGCGCGGCAGGGGTTCGATGTGATCAAAACGGTCGAGGCGTTGGAACAGCGTCTTGAACATATCAAAACACCAATGAGCCTATCGATCATCGGCTGTGTCGTGAACGGCCCGGGCGAAGCGCTGATGACCGATGTCGGCTTTACCGGCGGCGGTGCCGGATCGGGTATGGTGTATCTGGCGGGCAAGGCCAGCCACAAGATGTCCAACGATCAGATGGTCGACCACATTGTTGAAGAGGTCGAGAAGAAGGCCGCTGAATTGGACGCCGCGCAGGAAGCCGCTGAGTAATTTTCCAGCTTGATTGGCCATTGAATGACCAGTTCGGCAGGCATGCAGGGTCAATTCATAGGGCCTGCATGTTATTGGCCGCGTGTATCTGGTGGACCCCAATCCCAGACACCTCATTGTAAACGCGACGCTGTTGGTCCACATTATTGTTAGGAATGAGATTTTCATTCCCGCTTAGATTTGTTGTTTTTGTTTCAAGGGTTTCTTAGTCGTATGCCAGCAAGTGATCGTTTGAAGATTAGATTGTCTCCTGCCTCTTCGGCCCTCGGTCTTTGCGGTCCGAACTCTTACAGGGGGCTTATGCAATGCGCCGTAACTTGAAAGCCTTCGGCCTGGGTGTAGTTATCGCCGGGTGTTCGGGTTTCATGGTGGCAGATAGCGTAGTGGCCGATCAGCCCGCATTTCCCGGTGCGGTGGGATATGGGCAGAACGCTACGGGTTGGCGTGGCGGCGAAGTGTTTCATATCACAACCCTGGACGATATCGGCCCGGGCAGCCTGCGTGAGTGCGTCGAAAATGACGGCTCCGGACGGGTTTGCGTTTTCGATATTTCGGGGACGATCACCGTAGACACTCAGATGAAAGTGGCTTCGAACACCTATATCGCCGGACAGACCGCGCCAGGACAAGGGGTGCAGATCAAACTTGGCAAGGTTCTGGATTCACCCCTGATGATTTTTGAGGCGCAGGACGTTTTGCTGCGGAACCTCAAATTTCGGCCCGGACCCAGTTACAAGCCCTCGTCGAACGTGGACGGGCTTTCCATAGAGAGCAGTTCGAATATCTACGTTGACCGTGTCTCGATCCAATTTGCCACGGATGAGAATCTGGGCGTTGGAACGGAAAACCTGCCAAGCGAAGATATCACGATTGCCCGCAGCATCTCAGCCCTGGCTCTGGATAAGTCCACCCATACAAAGGGAAAGCATTCAAAAGGAGCTCTGCTGTGTTCCGATGATGGAACGGCAAGGCAATGTGGGCGGGTCACCCTGTATCAAAACCTGTTTGCCCATAACCGCGACAGAAATCCAGACATCCAGTCGTCACCATCTGGGCAAGTCGACATTATTAACAACGTGTTCTACGACGCGACCTCGCAATTCGGTGAGTTCTGGAACCATTACGGCGACACATGGATCGCCTATGTGGGAAACGTGGTCCTGCCGGGCCCCAGTACACGGAACAGGCCGCCCCCCGCCGCATTCGAGGTGTTCCCTTATGGCGCGGACAAAGGGTTCAGCATCTCGGTTTTCGAACAAGATAACCTGCATCTGGACAGCCGTATTGAGCTGCTATGCGACAGATCAGTGAAGGGCAAGATTGCGGATGATGCGGCGGTCGAATTCCTTGTGGCTGAACCTCACCAGCCGCTGTCGGTTGAACCTGCCGAGGTGAGCACGACATACGAAACCGTTCTTGGAACCGTGGGGGCCCGGCACGGGGATGACCAAGCTTTGGACAGTCTGGATGCGATGGTGATCGAAAACGTCCGCAGCTGTGATGGACATCGGATAAACGATCCGGGCGAGGTGGGCGGTTGGCCGGATTTGCCCATTGTTCACGCGGCAGTTGATACTGACCGGGACGGAATGTCTGATACTTGGGAAACAGGGCGGACTGGCCTGGACCCGAATGATCCCTCTGATGTCTGGGCGGACCGGGACGGCGATGGCTGGTCAAATCTTGAGGAATATCTAAGCCACCTTGCTGGCGACCCGATGCCCTGACGGAAAGGCCGGCTCCTGTTGCGGAACCGGCCTGCCAAATCAGCCTTGCTCGGCGCGAACGGCGTTCGCAATTTGCTGCATCTGATCTGCTTTCAGGTACCCGCGCAGCATTTCGCTGCCCAGCACAAACGAAGGCGTGCCCGAAATCTGCATCCGCTGCGCCAATTCACGGGTCTTTTGGATTTCCTCGGTGACCTGTTCGCTGTCCATTGCCGCCAGAATCGCGTCACTGTCCAAACCCAGCCCGTCCGAGATACGGCGCAAAGTAACCGGCGACGGTTCCCCGGTGAATTCGAGCAGGGCATCGTGAACCTGCTTATAGGCATCGTCCCCGGCAACATGTTTAGCGGCAACGGCAAAGCGGGATGAGATCATCGACGCGTCTCCGAGGATCGGAAACTCTTTGATCACAAGCCGAATATTGCCATCCTCGGCCAGCAGGCTGGCCACTTCGGGCACCGCACGGCGGCAATATCCGCAGCGATAGTCCATGAATTCGACCAGAGTAATATCTCCGTCCGGATTGCCGCCCACCCAGCTGTACCCGTCGTTGAAAAGCTCATCAGCATTGCTGGCGACAAGCTCTTTATCCGCCTGCGCTTCTTCAACGGCGTTGCGTTGTTCCAGAATGTTGATCGCTTCGATGATGACTTCGGGGTTTTCCAGAAGGTATTCGCGTACCTGCTCTCCGAATTGTTGTTTTTCGGCGTCGGTCAGCTGGCTCAGGTCCAGGGCCTGCGCCGATCCTGCGATCAGGGAAAGCCCCAGAAGGGCTGGTGCAGCGTGTCTGAGGATCATTTCCGTTTCCTTTTCGAATTACTCTTGTTTGCTTGTTCAAACGCAATCAACACATCTTGGGCCCGTTGCCAACCCGGTGATCCGACCGGCAACTGCGCAACCGCGCGTTTCGCGTGAATACCGGCGTCATCCAAACGGCCCTGCAGGGCATATCTTTCGGCTGTAACCGCCGATGCCATGCCAGTATTGCCTGTTTTGGCATAAGCTGCACCCAGGTCTTGCATCAATCTTGCGTTACGAAAATCTCTGGCCCGCGCTTTTTCAAGAATGGCCAAGGCTTCCACTGTCTTACCTTGAACCAACAGGGACCGCCCGTATCCGGCCAGGATAAGTGGGTTATTCGGCGCCAATTCAACGGCTTTGCCATATGCTGCTACCGCATCAGCCACTTGACGGTTTTCAAGCATGATCTGGCCTTTGAGGTCATAGTAATAGGGGTCATTGGGCCGGATTGCCAATGCACCATCAATCGCAGCGCGCGCTTTGGTCAGATCACGGTTTTGATGGTGGGCTGCTGCCTCGCGCATCAGTCGTATGTCCTGGGCGGTTTCTTCTTTGGCGCGCCGCATCGTCCATGTGGGCGAGCGGATGAAGGCCGATAGTTTACCTTTCGCCCTTGCGAACCAGTAATCGGCATTCTGGCTGGGTTTGGCTTTATCGCCGAACTCTTCCAGAAACGCCTCGGCGGCGCGCAACCTCTCGCGGCTGGTGGGGTGTGATCGCATGTATGGGTCCTGGTTGACCGTGTTTAACAGCTCTTGCCCCGCGAATTTACGGTGCAGAGACACCATGCCACTGGGCGAGATACCGGCCCAACGTAAATAGTTTGCTGCGCTGCGATCCGCCGAGGATTCTTCAGCGCGGGTGTGGCCAAGAAAGCTACGCAGAGCTGCCGAATTAGTACCGGCCGCAATTCCGAATGCAGCCTCGCCGCCGCCAGCAGCTGCAGCAATCAGTGCCAAAGCCGTCCCAAGCCCGGCTTTTTGCCGTGCTGCATTCAGGTTTTCGTAACGGCGCGATAGATGCCCGTTGGCGATATGGGCCGCCTCATGTGCGATAACCGCCTGCAACATCTCGGGGCTTTCGACTGAAAGGATTAGCCCATAGTTCAGATAGATCGCATTGTAATCCAAAACGAAGGCATTGAACGTGCTGTCATTGACCACCAGTATCTGGACCCGGTTGGTATTTAGACCGGCGGCGCGCAGAACGGGAAAGGCCAGCTCTCGCAGACCGTGTTCAATATCTGGATCACGGATCAGGCTTTGGGCCTGAACAGCGCCTACGAGCCAAGTCACTGCAAACAGCAACAGGGCCGGGATTGACGCCAGCCTGGATACGCGTTCAAAAGCCATGATTGCAACATGGGAGATGGCCATGCGAAACTCAACCCGGTCCGGGGTCGATCCGTTCATCGTGATGGACGTGATGGAGGCTGCCCGCAAAGCCGAAGAGGCTGGCCGCCACATCATCCATATGGAGGTCGGCCAGCCTGGAACCGGCGCACCCAAAGGGGCGACCGAGGCATTGGCTAAGGCAATGGAGCAAGGCCCGCTGGGATATACCGTTGCATTGGGTCTGCCAGCACTGCGCCGCCGGATCGCGCAGATGTATGGCGAGTGGTATAATGTCGATCTCAATCCCGAACGGGTGGTGATAACCCCCGGTTCGTCAGGCGGATTCCTGCTGGCGTTTACCGCGCTGTTCGACGGCGGGGATCGCGTGGGTATCGGGGCCCCCGGCTATCCGTCATATCGGCAGATATTGCGGGCCCTGGGGCTGGTCGCGGTTGATCTGCCCACCGCTCCGGAACACCGCCTGCAGCCAGTGCCAGCCGATTTCGCCGGGCTAAATTTGCAAGGGCTGATGGTGGCCTCGCCCGCCAACCCGACAGGAACCATGCTGAACCATGCCGCGATGGGTGCGCTGATCGACGCCGCACACAGCCAGGGCGCGTCTTTCATCAGTGACGAGATTTATCATGGTCTGGAATACGAAGCCAAAGCCGTCACCGCGCTGGAGCTGACAGATGAGTGCTATGTGATCAACTCATTCTCTAAGTATTTCTCTATGACAGGTTGGCGTGTGGGCTGGATGGTTGTGCCCGAGGACCAGGTGCGCGTTGTCGAACGGATCGCGCAGAACATGTTTATCTGCGCGCCCCATGCCAGCCAGGTGGCGGCGTTGGCTGCGATGGATTGTGATGAAGAATTGCAGGCAAATCTGGATGTCTATCGGCGGAACCGCGCGCTGATGCTGGATGGTCTGCCCAAAGCCGGTTTCACCAATATCGCGCCACCTGATGGGGCATTCTATGTTTACGCCGATGTATCTGACCTGACCGACGACAGCCGTGCCTTTGCGGCTGAGATTTTGGATAAGGTCGGCGTGGCGGTCACTCCGGGGCTGGATTTCGATCCTCTGCGTGGGCACGGCACCATCCGTTTTTCCTATGCACGCTCGACCGGGGATATCGAAGAGGGGCTTCGGCGGCTTCAGCGTTTCATGGCTGATCGAGGCTTGATTTCTGCCCAAGTCTAAAGCGTTCACATCCAAGTGCGGGTCGGGTAGGCTGCGCTTCAAACGATCTCGGGAAAACTTGAGGCCATGAGCAGAATTATCTACGCCATCGCGCTGATCTGGGCGCTAGGCAATGCCGCAGTTGCGCAGGATTTCAGCGCACTCGCCCGTGTTTTGCCAGACCAAAGTTCGATTGTTGATGACGGGCGGTCCGGTGTAAGCATCCAGCTCGGGCTTAGCCAGGGGGTGCCTTATCGCGTTTTTACCCTGCGCGACCCGTATCGGATGATCCTGGATTTCCAGGAGGTAGACTGGACCGGTCTTGACCGTGACCGCTTTCTACAGACTGGCCGTATCAGCGGTGTGCAATTCGGCTCTTATGTACCGGGCTGGTCCCGCATGGTGCTAGAGTTGGGCGCGCCTCTGATGGTCGAGACGGCGGATATGCGGGTCGACCCTGTGACTGGGGCTGCACATTTGACGCTCGGACTGCAAGGGACAGATTTCGACAGTTTCGCGGCCAGCGCCGGAACGCCCCGTCAATCCGGATGGGATTTGCCCGAACCAGCTGAGACATCGGTCGCTCCGGTGGGGCAGGGCAACGGAACTTTGCTTGTCATGTTGGACCCCGGGCATGGAGGAATTGATCCCGGCGCCGAAGTTGACGGTGATGATGAGAAAACGCTGATGCTGACCTTTGCCCGAGAGCTGCGCGAGATGCTATTGCGCACGGGCGGATACGAGGTTGAGATGACGCGGACCGATGATCAGTTCGTTTCTCTTGAACGTCGTATTGCATTGGCACACCGCGCAGGTGCAGATGTGTTCATCTCTTTACATGCCGACATTCTGACAGAAGGGCGGGCTCATGGCGCGGCCGTTTATACGCTGTCGCAAGATGCCTCGGATGTGGCAAGCCACAAACTGGCCGAGCGGCACGACCGCAGTGATTTGATTTCGGGCGTCGATCTGAGCGGTGCGGATGATCAGGTTGCAGATGTTCTGCTGGACCTTGCGCGTCAGGAAACCAGGCCGCGTACGGATGCGTTGGCACAAATGCTGGCGAATGGAATGACGCAACAGGGCGGTCCGATGAACAACAAGCCAATTCGCACCGCCTCATTTTCGGTTCTGAAGGCAGCGGATATTCCTTCCGTTCTGATTGAGCTTGGCTTCCTTTCCAGCCCTAGAGATTTGAAAAATATACGAAATCAGGAATGGCGCATGGGAATGGCGCGCGGTATTCGGGATGGGCTAGAGAAATGGCGCCAGGACGATATGGTAAAACGATCCCTGATTGGACAGTGACCCCGTGGCGCAAACCGGCTATTATTGGCCATGGTGTTTTGACCCTGCACAGGTGCGACACTATATAGGCGGCACCGCGAGCAAAAGGCAGTAACGTGATCCGTTTCATTCTTTCGATTTTCGGGGCGATATTCAGCCTCGTGACCCTGGGTATTTTTATGGCTGCGCTGGTTATCGGCGCGGTGTTCTGGATGTATGGGCGCGACCTGCCCAGTCACGAATCCCTGGCGCAGTACAAGCCGCCCACGATCAGCCGGATTTATTCCGGCGAGGGTCAGCTGATCGACGAATTTGCGCAGGAACGCCGTCTGTTCACCCCGTCAGAAGAAATCCCCGAACTGGTTAAGCAGGCCTTTATTTCGGCCGAAGACAAGAATTTCTATAACCATAAGGGCTATGATCCGCGCGGGATTATTGCCGCCGGTGTCGAGGCAGTGAAATCCAAAGGCGAGAATGTACGGGGTGCATCGACGATCACACAGCAGGTAATGAAGAACTTCCTGTTGTCGGGGGACCGTCGGGCCGAGCGCAAGATCAAAGAGATCATCCTGGCCACACGGCTTGAGAATACGCTGGATAAGGAACAGATCCTAGAACTCTACATGAACGAGATTTTTCTGGGCCAGAACTCGTATGGTGTAACCGCAGCAGCGCAAACCTATTTCAACAAGACCCTTCAGGAATTGGCTCCGCATGAGGCCGCCACTTTGGCGGCTATGCCCAAGGCGCCGTCGGATTATCACCCGGTTCGGCAGAAAGAACGCCTTGTGAACCGGCGCAATTACGTGCTGCGCGAGATGAACCAAAACGGTTATATCGACACGGCGACCTATGAGGCCGAGGTCGAGATGCCTTTGCGGTCTGTCCAGAATGGTGATTTCGAAAGTTTCCGCACCGCCTTACCGCCGCGGGATTATTTCACCGACGAAATCCGCCGCCAGCTGAGCGAAGATTTCGGCGAGGGCGAGTTCTTCACTGGTGGTTTTACTGTCCGCGCCTCTGTGGACGAGGAAATGCAAGTCAAAGCCGCGCACGCCCTGCGCGAGGCGCTGCAGAAATACGACCGGTCTCGTGGAAAATGGCACGGGACTGACGAAGTGATCGCCGAAGAAATTCTGGCGGATGAGGTGCAGTGGCGTGAGGCCTTGGCGATTTTGGAAATCCCCCGTGATGTGGTTCTGCCAACGCAGTGGTATCCCGCCGTAGTACTGGATGTCGGTGAGCAGGCCCTGACCGTCGGCATTGAAAATGGTCCGGCTGACGGCATCATCCCGCGTTCGGACATCAAGTGGATGCAGGGCAGCTTCTTCGACAACTTCAAACGCGGTGACGTCATTCTGGTAGTGGCCGGGGAAGAAGGCCAATGGTCGGCCCGTCAGGTCCCCGAGGTTCAGGGCGGCTTTGTGGCGATGGATGTGAACTCGGGCCGGGTTTTGGCGATGCAGGGCGGATTCTCGTATCAGGATTCTGTGTTCAACCGTGCCACGCAGGCGCAGCGTCAACCCGGGTCAAGCTTTAAGCCTTTCGTCTATGCCGCTGCGTTGGACAGCGGGTATAGCCCTGCGACCATTGTGGTCGACGCTCCGATCGAAGTGAACACACCGCAGGGCCTGTGGCGACCCAAGAATTCGACCAACAAATTCTACGGGCCGACGCCATTGCGTACCGGGATTGAACAGTCGCGGAACCTGATGACCATCCGTCTGGCGCAAGAAGTCACGATGCCGGTGGTTGCCGGATACGCGGAACGCTTTGGCGTTTATGACCGGATGGGTGCTTTCCTGGCCAACTCGCTGGGGTCCGAAGAGACGACGCTGTACAAGATGGTTGCGGCCTATGCGATGTTCGCAAATGGCGGCGAGCGGGTTGAACCCACTCTAGTTGACCGTATTCAGGATCGGTTCGGCAAGACAATCTATCGGCACGATGACCGCCAGTGCCTGGATTGTAATTCGGCCTGGCTGGAACCTGATGAATCCCCCACGATCGAGACAAACCGCAGTCAGGTCATGGATGCGATCACCGCTTATCAGCTGACGTCGATGATGAAAGGTGTCGTGGATCGTGGCACGGCATCCCGTGTTGTCAATCTGCCGGTGCCGACCGCAGGTAAGACCGGGACAACCAATGAATCCAAAGACGCCTGGTTCATCGGCTTTACTTCGAACATCGTTGCTGGCTGCTATATCGGCTACGACCGTCCGCGCCCGATGGGCCGGGGCGCTTATGGCGGCACTTTGTGCGGTCCCGTGTTCCAAAGCTTCATGGAGACAGCTGTCGAGAAATACGGCGGAGGTCCGTTCGAGGTGCCACCAGGTGGTCACTTTATCAAAATCGACCGGTTTAGCGGTGCACGTTTGCCATCTGATGCGTCTGGAGATTTTGTCGTGGCCGAGTATTTCCGCGATGGCGCCGACGGCTTTATCGACCGCATCTATGACGGTGGTTTTGCGATGGGTTCCGACCTACCGCTGTTTGAAGAGGTCAACAGCTCGGGTCGTCAGGTGACCACGTCGACCGGCGACACCATCACCGTTGGCCCAAATGCCAGCCAGGGCGATTTGCAGGGCGGCGGGCTTTACTGATCCGCCGCGCGCAACAACAGATTCAAGAGCGTTGCCTCGGGCGCAGCTGAAACTGTCCCGTGGCCGCGCCACATGATGGATAGCGCACCTTTTGCAGCGGCCCATTGGGCAAGACGTTTCCGCGACACACCTAACGCTCCGGAGTAAAGCTGGAGGCAACGTTCGATCTGGTCGCGGCTGCGAACCAGATCGGGCATGCCTTTGGGGTGCCGCAATGCGTTTGCAAGTTCAAAAGCAGGATCGCCCAGATACCCCTTTGCATCAATTACGCGTGCCCCTGAAGGCGTTTGAATTACGTTATCGGTGTGAAGGTCACCATGCAGCGGCACCACCTGCGGTAGGCTCGTCAGAAGGTTTGATGCCAGTTCCGTTGCGCGGATCACATCGCGTTGTAGCGCATCGGGGCAATCGCGGGCAAACGTGCAGTCAAACAGGGGAGTGAATACCTCGTGCAAAGGTCGCAGCTCGTCGAACGCAACCGTGGGCTTTTGGTGAAGGCGGTGGGCCATCTCCGAGAAAACCTGCAGCGCGCTTTCAGTGTTTCCGTCACGCGCGATGTCACCCAGTGTCGGACCCTCCAACCACTCCATCAATACGGCTTTGCCCGCTTCGGCATAAATGGCAACCGCGCCCCGATCCCGCCAGAGCGACAAAAGCCGGGTCGAAGCAGCTTCGTTCCCGCGATCTGCGCGGTGGTATAGCTTTAGCGCGGCCGACCCATAATCCCGCGCGTGAACTTTCCAGACTAACGCATGCTGGGCTTCGGCGATCAGAGTGGTACGGCATAATCCCCAGCAATCCATGATATCACCCGGAACAATATGCATTCAGGTCTCCGCTGTCTTGTGGTGGCCCCACGCTCTTGCTATCACGCAGGCCTGATTGAGCAAGTTGGGACGTAACCATGCGCGCCGAAACCCAGAATACCGTGGCGGAAATTGAAAAGTCGCTAGAGCTGCTGGCGCAGCGCATGGACTATGAAACCGCACCCCATCGCCTTGAGGAATTCAATGCCCGGGTTGAGGATCCCAACCTGTGGGACAACCCCGAGAATGCGCAAAAACTGATGCGCGAGCGGCAGATGCTGGTCGATGCTATTGAAATCTATGAATCCATCAAAACCGACCTCAGCGACAATATGGAATTGATCGAACTGGGCGAGATGGAAGAGGACGAAGAAGTCGTCACCGACGCCGAAGAGGCAATCAGAAAGCTGAAGGCCAAGGCCGCCAAGAAAGAGCTTGAGGCGCTGCTGGACGGAGAGGCCGACGGCAACGACACTTTCCTTGAGATCAATTCGGGCGCAGGCGGCACCGAAAGCTGCGACTGGGCTTCGATGCTGGCGCGGATGTATGTCCGCTGGGCCGAGAAAAAGGGCTATACGGTAGAGTTGCAATCCGAGACCTCGGGCGAAGAGGCGGGCATTAAATCCGCAGCGTACAAAATTTCTGGCCACAACGCCTATGGCTGGCTGAAATCGGAGAGCGGCGTGCATCGGCTGGTGAGAATTTCACCTTATGACTCGGCGGCCAAACGGCATACATCGTTCAGTTCGGTTTGGGTTTACCCGGTGGTGGACGACAATATCGAGATCGAGGTCAACCCGTCCGAGATTCGCATCGACACCTACCGGTCCTCGGGGGCAGGAGGCCAGCACGTGAACACGACAGACTCGGCCGTGCGGATCACGCATATCCCGACCGGGATCGTTGTTACATCATCCGTGAAATCCCAGCACCAGAACCGTGATATTGCGATGAAAGCGCTGAAATCCCGCCTGTACCAGCAAGAGCTGGACCGCCGCAATGCTGACATCAATGCAGCCCACGAGGCAAAGGGCGATGCGGGCTGGGGCAACCAGATCCGGTCTTATGTTCTGCAGCCCTACCAGATGGTGAAGGACCTGAGGACCAACTATGAGACCTCGGATACCAAGGGGGTTTTGGATGGGGATCTTGACGGGTTCATGGCCGCTACACTGGCCTTGAACGTGGCCGGAAAAAGCCGCTCCGAAGCGCAGGGCGAAGGCTGATAGCAGCGCGTTCGATGCCCATGATGAAGCTGATCAAAGGACATTGGCAACTGATTGCGCTTGTCGCTTTGGTGTTTGTGTTCTGGTCTACGCCGGTTGTGGTGCCTCTGAAGATACTCATCGTTTTCCTGCACGAGCTGTCGCACGCGATAGCCGTCGTCCTAACCGGTGGTTCGGTCGAGAACTTCTCGATCTCACCGCAGCAGGGTGGTCTTGTCACAGCGCGCGGCGGGCAAAGGTTCTTCAGCCTGTCCGCCGGTTATCTCGGGTCGCTGGCGCTAGGGATGGGGTTGTTGCTGATTGCATTGCGCACGCATTGGGACCGGGCGGTGCTGGGTGGTTTTGGCGGCGTGATGCTGTTGGTGACAGCGCTTTATGTTCGCGATCCCTTTGCCATGGCGTTTTGTGCAGGTGTTGGGGCGGTAATGATCGGCATGGCGTTCTATCTAAGTCGGCCGATCTGTGATCTGGCTTTACGCGTGATCGGGCTGATCAGCGTGATCTATGTGCCTTATGATATCTTTGATGACACGATCCGGCGCTCGGGTGTCCGCTCGGATGCCTACATGCTGGCCCAAGAATTCGGCGGCACGACCATGATGTGGGGCGGGATCTGGCTTGTGTTAAGCGTCCTTTCCATCCTTTTGTGCGTAAAACACTTTCTTGGGCACGACAGCAATTTGCATTTTGAGTCTCGATCCAAGTGACCTCGGGTGGTCTTTGCTAAAAAGATGCATTCAAACTGAGGGTTTAAATGAGGATACGCTCCGGCTAGGCTGACCAAAAAGGTGGAGCCCAGGGATGGATCTAGGCCAAATAACAGCAGCCGAATTGTTGAGTGCATTGTCCTCTGGGCGTTTATCGGCGGCTGAGCTGATGCAACTGACGCTAGAGCGGATCGGCGCAGTGAACGAGCGCCTGAATGCAATCGTGGCGATGCGTGATCCTGATGATTTGATGGCCGAGGCCCGTGCTGTTGATGCCGGACCAAACCGTGGTCCGCTGCATGGTCTGCCGATTGCCGTCAAAGACTTGGTGAATGTTGCGGGCGTCGTTTCGTCCCAAGGATCACCAATCCTGAATGGGTTCATTCCGGAAACAGACGATCTGTTAGCCCAGCGGATGAAAGAGGCCGGGGCAATCCTGATCGGTAAAACCAATACCCCGGAATTCGGGTTGGGCTCACATACGTTCAACCCAGTATATGGCGTGACATGCAATCCATATGACCCCGAGCGTACCTGCGGCGGTTCATCCGGCGGGGCTGCAGTCGCGCTGGCGTCTGGCATGGTGGCGCTGGCCGATGGGTCTGACATGATGGGCAGCCTGCGCAACCCTGCGGCATGGAACAACGTCTACGGCTTCAGGCCCAGTTGGGGGCGGGTGCCAAACGAACCCGACGGTGACGGGTACTTGCACCAGCTTTCTACATTGGGCCCGATGGCGCGGAGCCCCGAAGATATTGGTCTATTGCTTGATGTGATCAGCGGCACTCATCTGTCTCAACCTTTGGGTCATCCGGGGGAAAGCGTGTCTCCGGTCCAACCCGCTGATCTGACCGGAATGCGTATCGGGTGGTTGGATGACTGGGGCGGAGCCTTTCCATTCGAACCTGGTATCCGCGAGATTTGCCGTGACGCGCTCGAGGTGTTCACTCAACTCGGGGCCAAGGTCGAACCCCTCACACCGCCCTTTGACGCAGACCAGATGTGGAATAGCTGGATTACATTGCGTTCGTGGAGCGTGGCCGCCGGTCTTGCGTCTCTGACAGAACACCGCGCGTCACTGAAGGATACTGCGCAATGGGAACTGGACCGTGGTCTGGCGCTGACAGCGATGCAGGTCCATCGTGCCAGTGTTGTGCGAACCGAGTGGTTCCGACGTACGACCGAAGTTTTCCAGGACTATGATGCGCTTATCCTGCCGTCGGCCCAGGTCTGGCCATTCGACTTGCAGCTTGCATTTCCCACCGAAATCAACGGCACCCGGATGGATACCTATCACCGTTGGATGCAGGTCGTGGTGCCGGTCAGCCTGATCGGACTGCCTTGCCTCTCGGTTCCTGTTGGATTTGGATCCGAAGGCTTGCCGATGGGGATGCAGATCTTCGGTCCGCGCGGAGCGGATTCTCGTATTTTGTCCATCGGATCCGCATATCATTCTGCCACCAGTTGGCCGCAAAAACGACCCGCGTGAAAATCGACCGGATACGAAGGATAAAAGCCATGGACAAACAGTTTGGTGTTCCGAACATGGGGCGGGTAGATGTCGAAATGCTGCACGAGGCCCTAAGGCGAGGCTGGAGCGATTTTCGCCGCGCTCCGCTCTTTGGGCTGCTCTTTTCCGGGTTCTATGTATTGATGGGCTGGCTGATGGTTTGGGTCACTCTCACGACCGGAACGACCTATTGGCTGATTTTGGCCGCAATCGGTTTCCCGATGCTGGGCCCCTTTGCCATGGTGGGGCTGTATGAGGTATCGCGGCGCATTCAAGAGGGTGAAGGTTTGGATTCTCGGGCCATATTTGGCGTAATCCTGGGTCAAAGCCGCCGTCAGTTACCTTCGATCTGCGCCATCATCGTTGTGATGTTTCTGTTCTGGTTCTTTCTTGGCCACATGATCTTTGCCCTTTTTATGGGGCTATCGACCATGACCAATGTGTCTTCGTCCCTTGAGGTGTTCCTTACATCAAACGGGTTGACGATGTTGGCGGTTGGAACAGCTGTTGGCGCGATTTTTGTGACCATCCTCTACATGATCACGGTGCTTTCAATTCCGATGCTTTTGGACCGAGAGCTGGATTTTGTGACCGCAATGATTGCCAGCTATAGCTATGTGGCCGCAAATCGCAGATTGATGCTGGGGTGGGGCGCGCTGATTGCGGTTCTGACGTTTGCCGCAATGATTCCCTGGTTTTTCGGCTTGTTGATCGTACTGCCGCTATTGGGGCACGCCAGTTGGCACCTTTACTGGCTGATCTCTCAGGGCGGGGAAAGTGCGGGTTAACACGGCAGGATCGTCGTCAAGCGCGGGCCATGGCTTCTGGTCGGCGTGCAATGCGCGCGGCGGCCAGGACTGTCGAGGTGTCGTCCCCTAGATGTCTGAGCAATATCCGCCGTGTCGTCGTTGCGGTAGCTGTAGTTTTTGACAGGCAAATTGCGACACCGCGCCAACAGTTTGTTTGATTTTCAATTCCACGTGTCACCAGATAGATCCTGCTTTTCTGAGACGCACGACAGGACATGAGCATATAAATCTGCCGCCCGGCACAGGCCACGATACCCTGGACTTCGCGCTCTGCGACTGATGCTCCGAGTGTCTCGGAAATTGGTTCAAACCCTCTCACCAAAGTACATTGCGGTAACCTCCGGGCGTGAAAAAGCCTGTGTCTCAGGGGTTTTGTGCCATCAAGCTCTGTCTCGGTCGCATAATAGAATCCGCCGGGAAACAGTATTTCAGTCAGGGTGGCTGGGGTGGACCCCAGAAACTCGGTCAGGGCGACCGCAGCCGGGTGCTTGGACGGTTGGTCAATCTGATCCAAGGGATGGAGCAAAATCCGAGCATCAACATCAAAAAAGCGGCATATTCGGTCAAGGACATCGGGTCGGGGAAAGCTTTCGCCGCCAAGATAGCGATTGAACTGAGTTCGGTTCACTCCAAGCTGGCGGCACAGTTCGGAAACTGAATTATATTGTCCAGCAAGAGTTCGCAGATTGGCGCCGAACATCCTGCGTAGGTCGTCGGGGCTGCGGCTGTCGTTCGTCATTTTCGTCCCGGTACTTGTGTGTATTCCGAATAACCGCGACACAACTGGCCAACAAACCAGGCGCTGTCTGAAATCGTACAGATGACCCAGCGGACGCATCCCAACGCCGCGCTACCCTTAAAGGCTAACGCGATGATGCACAGACGCAATAGGTTAATTCTGATTTAGCTTAAACTTTTTAGGCAAATGTGACGTTGATGTTCACGTTTGGCGTATTGTGATCTTGCAAATTGGGTATTGCCGATACCCCGCCGCCAACTGGATGCGCCGGCGGGGCAGTTTTGGTCAATCGCCGCGCAACAGGGCTGCAACGCCGGTCCGGGCGATTTCGATCAGACCCAGTGGGCGCATGAGATCGGCAAAGGCGTCGATCTTGTCAGGTGCGCCAGTGATCTCAAAAATGAACGAATTCAACGTGCTGTCCACGACATTGGCACGGAAAATATCGGCCAGACGCAGCGCCTCGACCCGCTTGTCGCCGTCGCCGACCACCTTGATTATGGCCAATTCCCGCTCGACCGACGCGCCTTCGACTGTCAGGTCATGCACGTCGCGTACCGACACGATCCGGCCCAGCTGCGCCTTGATCTGTTCGATCACCTGCGGTGTGCCGGTGGTGACGATGGTGATGCGACTGAGGTGGCCGGTATGGTCCACCTCGGCGACGGTCAGGCTTTCGATGTTATAACCACGACCCGAGAACAGGCCGATGACGCGGGCTAGAACCCCCGGTTCATTCTCGACCAGAACTGCGATGGTATGGCGTTCCTGTACGTCGGAAAACGTGGGTCGTAGGTTATAGGCCGAATGGCGGGTGGAGCCTTTTTTGATATGTAGGGCAGACATGCTGAGCTAGTCCTCTTCGTAGCGAAGGTTCGATACACCTTCGGCATTCTCCAGAATTTTCCAAATTGCGCCACGCAATGCATCCACCTTGGGGGCTGCGTGGTATTTCTTGAACATCTTTCTCACATGCTCGGTCTTTGGTGAGAACTGAACCAAATGGCCATCACCATAGTTTGAGCAGCCGAAAACCAGGGCAAACGGCTCGTCGTGATCAATTTCGTGATACCATCCCCAGTCCTCGGCACAGGCGAAGGAAACCTCAAACCCGGATGCGGCAAGCTCTTTACTCAGAAAGATGCTGAGTTCCTTGCCAAACACATCCGGATTGATGAAATCATCAGCTTCTTCGTTCAACTCGTCCGGGGTAGGCTGGAAGCGCGTTGCGTCAAAACTGATCATCTGCGCTGTCATACCAGAACCGAACCTTTGCTATCGATCACGCCCTGCGTCTCGGCCTCGCCCAGCAGCATCTCGTTATGGGCCTTGCCCGACGGGATCATGGGGAAGCAGTTCTCGTGCTTTTCGACCAGACAGTCGAAGATCACGGGGCCGTCATAGTTGATCATCTCCATGATCGCATCGTCCAGATCGGCGGGGTCAGAACACAAGATACCCTTGGCGCCAAACGCCTCGGCGAGCTTGACGAAATCAGGCAGCGCTTCGGACCAGGAATGCGAATACCGTTCGCCATGCAGCAGTTCCTGCCACTGGCGCACCATGCCCAAGCGTTCGTTGTTCAGGATGAACTGCTTTACCGGCAGACGATACTGCGTAGCGGTGCCCATTTCCTGCATGTTCATCAGCCACGAGGCCTCACCGGCCACGTTGATCACCAGCGCGTCGGGATGTGCCATCTGAACACCGATAGAGGCCGGGAATCCGTAACCCATCGTGCCCAGACCACCTGAGGTCATCCAGCGGTTGGGATCTTCGAAGCCAAGGTATTGTGCGGCCCACATCTGGTGTTGGCCAACCTCGGTCGTGATGTAACGGTCATGTTTTTTGGTCAGTTCTTCAAGGCGTTGCAGCGCGTATTGCGGTTTGATGGTCTTTTCGCTGTTGGTATAGGCAAGGCAGTTCACCTTGCGCCATTCGCCGATCTGTTCCTGCCATTTCGCAATAGCTGCGGTGTTGGTCTTGCGACCGCGCGATTTCCAGACCTTGAGGATGTCCTCAAGCACGTGGGCCACATCGCCAACAATCGGGATATCAACGCGGATCACCTTGTTGATCGAAGACGGGTCGATGTCGATATGCGCTTTTTTGGAATCGGGCGAGAACGCGTCGATCCGTCCAGTGATGCGGTCATCAAAACGAGCGCCGATATTGATCATCAGATCGCAATCATGCATCGCCAGATTGGCCTCATACAACCCGTGCATGCCCAGCATGCCCAGCCAATTCCTGCCAGACGCCGGATAGGCGCCCAGGCCCATCAAGGTCGAAGTGATCGGGAAATCTGTTGCGTCTACCAGTTCCCGCAGCAACTGGCTGGCTGCCGGGCCCGAATTGATGACTCCACCGCCAGTGTAAAACACTGGCTTTTTCGCGGTCTCAATCGCAGCAACCAGCTCGGTGATCTCTTCCAGATCGCCTTTCAGAACAGGTTGATAGTGTGAGGTAGATGGTTTCGGTGCGCTGTATTCTCCGGACGCAAACTGAACGTCCTTGGGAATGTCGATCAGGACCGGGCCAGGACGGCCCGAGGTGGCGACATGGAACGCCTCGTGCAAGGTATCGGACAGCGAATTCGTGTCCTTTACCAGCCAGTTATGTTTGGTGCAGGGGCGGGTGATGCCAATGGTATCAGCCTCCTGAAAGGCGTCCGAGCCGATCATGAAGGTTGGAACCTGTCCGGTCAGAACAACAATCGGGATCGAGTCCAGAAGCGCATCGGTCAGCCCGGTCACCGCATTGGTAGCGCCGGGGCCCGAGGTCACAAGCGCAACGCCGGGCTTGCCGGTCGAGCGGGCATAGCCTTCGGCGGCGTGAACCGCACCCTGTTCGTGACGCACCAGAATGTGGCGAATGTCGTTTTGCAGAAAGATCTCGTCATAGATCGGTAGCACGGCGCCGCCGGGGTATCCGAATACCGTGTCCACGCCCTGATCCTTGAGGGCCTGAACTACCATCTTTGCGCCGGTCATCTCACGTGTCATCTGCTTTGCTCCATTGGCGACATGTGTCTTGCGTTTCGCATAAAAAAAGCCCCCGAGATTTTCGGAGGCGCATGGGTTCGATTATGGTTTACCGTTACCGGCCCATGCGCGTGGTTCCTACGATTACGACTAGCGTTCTCATCGCCAGAGGCTCCTTTTTGCGTGGGTTGGACATTATGGGCGGTGGAAAGGGGCGTCAACAGGCAATTGCACCAATTTTCTAACTTCTGGGTGGTATTTTGCGACATTTTATTGCGCATTTTGACGCATGTTCGGAACTTTCGGGATTTTCGCCCCTTTGCAATGCTTGGCGAGTGGCACGGAAGTGTCGAAATGCGTCATGCCGATGTCCGAAACGGGCATGATCGTGATTTTAGGCTGAGTCACGCTGGACTTAATTGCAGTGGCGAGGGAGGCCGAACATGTTGCAGGATCTGGTTGATCTCGGGCGATACCCGATAGACCGCCCCGGTTCATGGGCATATGAGCAACTGATAGGTGATCTGAGGCGCGAGCTGGATCGGGACGGCTGTGCTGTTCTTCCAGGTTTCGTACACGAGGATGGCGTGTCGCGTTTGCTGAAAGAAGCCGAAAAGACTGCCGTTGGTGCACATAGGTCATTTAGCCGAACGAATGCGTATTTCACCAAAGACGACCCGGCATTGGCGCCAAGCCATCCGGTGCGTCGATTTTATGATCGGTCGAATGCCTTTGTGCCAGCGGACAGTTTTTCCAAATCCGGACCGCTGCGACGTATTTATGAGTTCGCTGGTTTTTTACCTTTCATTCGAACGGCATTGAACGAGTCCGAAGACCGGTTCTTTCGCTACGATGATCCTTTGGCTGATGTCATCATCAACGTGGTCGAAGAAGGGCAGGGGTTTCCCTGGCATTTTGACACCAACAACTACACCGTGACGCTGGCCATTCAGAATGGAGAATTCGGCGGTGAATTCGAATATGCCCCCAACCTACGAAGCGCCGAGGATGAGAATTTCGCGGCTGTTTCTGCAGTACTGGACGGTGATCGGAAACGGGTGCACCAGTTGGTGTTGAACCCAGGGGATCTGCAGATTTTCAAAGGGCGCTCTTCCTTGCACCGGGTCGCTCCCGTGAAAGGAGAGCGCAGACGATATGTCGGGATCTTTTCTTTTGTCGAAACCGAAGGCATGTGCGGTGGGGTGGAACGGACCCGTCAGTTATATGGGCGTGTTCTTCAGCATCACCATGACAAGGAAGGAGTCCGGCGTGACGCCCTTCTGGATTGACGGTAACTAAGAGTTCTCTCGCCCGTTGCCCGCCTGCCTGCGGAGGCTAGGCCGAGCAGCGCGTGCCGCGCTACGGGATCAGAACCCTGGGCTGGTGCCCTGTAGAACGCCGTGCTCCAGCGCATAGCGGGTCAGGCCGGCAGTTGAGGATATGCCCAATTTTCGTTTGATGTTCTTGCGATGGGTCTCGACCGTTCGCACTGAGATATCAAGCGTTTGGGCGACTTCCTTGTTCGATTTCCCTTGTGCCAGCTCCAGCAAGATCGTCTGCTCGCGCCCGGTCAAAGCCTCGCGCGTTGTGTCGCCTTTGGGTTTGAGGGAACCGCTTGCGCCCGTGCACAAGTATTGTTCACCCCGCATGACGGCATCGATGGCCTTTTTGATTTCATCCGTTGGGACGTCCTTGAGCACGTACCCTTTTGCACCATGGCTGAGAGCAGTCGAAATATATTCGGGGCTGTCATGCATGGACAGGATCAGAATGCAGGTGTCCGGTATGCGTTCAAGGATGATCTCGGTTGCGCTCAGGCCACTTAGCCCGGGCATGTTCAGGTCCATCAGGATGACGTCAGGCTTCAGATCGGCAACCTGGTCAACCGCTTTCTTTCCGCTGCTGAGTGTCCCGACCACGGTGATGTCGTCATAGCTTTCGAGGATCGACTGGATCCCCTCGGCCACCATTGGATGATCGTCGACAATCAGGACCCGAATCGTCTGGTCGCTCATGTACCGGCCTTTCGGTTCGGAGTTGCGTCTTCCTGCGGTGGCAACAGGTGGCTGAGTGGCAGGCTGACCTCGATCACTGTGCCGCTGCGGTGGCCGCGTGATGACAGAATACGCAGCGATCCGTCAAGTTGCTCGATCCGTTCCTGCATATTGCGCAACCCAATCCCGGTACTGCCCCGACCCGGAGAGTTGCGCAAACCGCGGCCATTGTCGGTTATTCGCATGGTCGCGCCTTTCTTGTGCCCGCGCAGATCGATGGTGACATGGGTGGCTCCGGAATGGCGTTCGATATTGGTCAGGGCCTCTTGGGCGATGCGGTAGAGGGCGATCTTGCTATCCTGATCCAGCCGGTTGCGGAAAACAACGGTCGAGAAATCGGTTTCGATCCCGGTTCTCTCGCGGAAATCATCTGTCAGAGCCTCAAGCGCCGGGCCGAGGCCCAAATCGTCCAGCACGCCGGGGCGCAAGTCGCGACTAATGCGGCGGACCTCGCTGATGGCGGTTCCCAGATGCTCGATCCCCTTGTCCAGTGGATCATGCGCGCCCACATCATCGCCGCGCGACAGGCGACGGCGGGCGTTGTCCAACGCAAAGCGCACGCCCACAAGGATCTGACTGATCCCGTCATGCAGCTCGCGTGCCACACGGCCGCGCTCTTCCTCTTGCGCATCGAATACCCGCTGGGTCAGCTGTTTAAGTTTGGCATCGGCCAGACGTCTTTCGCGGATGTTGAGCAACATGCCTGAGGCAAAGACAATCAGAACAGCGGCCAGAACAATGGCACCGATATACATGAAGGTACGCTGCACGCGCGCTTCAACCTCGGCCCGTGCGCTGGCAACTGCAGCAACGATGTCATCGATGAATACCCCGGTGCCCACGACCCAGCGCCAATCC
This sequence comes from Ruegeria sp. CDSA077, assembly GCF_059612265.1. NCBI lineage: Bacteria > Pseudomonadati > Pseudomonadota > Alphaproteobacteria > Rhodobacterales > Roseobacteraceae > Ruegeria > Ruegeria sp. CDSA077. The sequence continues at coordinate 1,159,626 of NZ_JBXWQG010000001.1, read as the reverse complement.
TGAAGGCCGACGACATAGGCGATCATCTGCGCCTCTTCCCCGGTCGAGGGCTTTTGCCACATAAAGCTGTGCCAACCCGCACCCTGCCTGGCGAGGCGGATGAACTCATTCACCACCGGTGTGCCGTCGCTGTCGGTCAGACCCTCCCAATTTCGGTTGATGAACTCAGTCTGACGGGGGCTGACCAGATTGGTGCCGTCATAGTCATAGACGAAAAAGAACCCGTCCTGCCCATAGATCATGGCCGACAGGATTTGCGCGACCTGAGTTTTGGCGGCGGTGTCATCCGGAGCCGCGCGCCCGTAGATATAGGCAAACCCATTGCGCGCCTGAGTCACATAGTTGCGCAGCTCTTCCTTCTTGGCCTGAATCAAAGAGCGTTCCAGTGCTTCAATTTCGCGCTCGGCAGTGGCGCGCGCCTCATAGGCAACCATCACCGCAATCGCGGCCACCGCCACGACCAGCGGGATCGCCGCCACCAGCGACAGCTTTTGAGCATAGGTCAACGAGACCAGTTGTCGAAGTCTTTGCATGGACGAATCGATACGCAAGCCACAGCAAAATTGCAAAAAGATTGGGCGTCTGGCGGGAAAACGGCACCAAAAATCCCTGTTTTGCTATGATTGGGCCGTTATTGCCTGTGCAATTCGCGCAGAAAGCCGCGTTTCTACGCAGTAGTAGGTATTCCCTTTCACTTCCTTGTGACTAGTCTTGCCGCTGTTGAATACGACAGGCCCGGACAATCCGGGTCATGATTATGAAGGGGAGGATCACTCATATGGACCGTCGTTCATTTCTGAAAACATCCGCACTGGGCGGCTCGGCTGCTGCAGCGACCACGCTGGCGGCACCGGCCTATGCACAGGGCAAGCGCACGCTGACCATGGTCACATCCTGGGGCCGTGGCCTTGCAGGTGTGTTCGACAGCGCGCAGCGTTGCGCCGACAGCATCACCACCATGTCGGACGGCAACCTGAACGTTGAGATCAAAGCAGCCGGTGAGCTGGTTGGCGCGTTCGAAGTGTTTGACGCGGTATCATCCGGTCAGGCCGACATGTACCACGCGGCAGACTACTATTTTGTGGGTCAGCATCCGGGCTATGCATTCTTTACCGCTGTTCCGTTTGGTATGACCGCCCAGGAACTGGTGAACTGGTACTACCATGCCGGTGGTATGGAACTGCATGACGAGCTGGGCGAAATCTTTGGCCTTAAATCCTTCCTGGCTGGTAACACCGGTGCGCAGGCGGGTGGCTGGTACTCGAAAGAGATCAACAGCCCCGAAGATTTCAACGGCCTGAAGTTCCGCATGCCGGGGCTGGGCGGTAAAGCTCTGGGTAAACTGGGCGCATCCGTGCAGAACATTCCGGGCTCCGAAGTGTATCAGGCGCTGTCATCCGGCGCGATCGACGGAACCGAGTGGATCGGTCCGTGGGCTGACGAAAAAGCCGGTTTCCAGGAAATCACCAAGACATACTACACCGCGGGCTTCCATGAGCCGGGTGCGGGTCTTTCGCTGGCAACCAACCGCGAGGTCTATGACAGCCTGTCTGCCTCGCAGCAGAAGATCATCGAGATCGCCGCAGGTGAATGCCATCAGTGGAACCTAGCGCAATTCCTGGCCAACAACGGCGCGGCGCTGCAGCGTCTGCAGGCTGGTGGCGTCAAGGTCATGGAGTTCCCGGACAGCGTTTGGGACGCGTTTGGTGCCGCAAGCCAGGAAGTCCTGGACGAAAACATGGGCGACGAGCTGTTCAAGCGCATCCACGACAGCGCGATGGAATCCATGGCCGCGTCTTCGGCCTGGAACAATCTGTCGTCGGGTGTCTACACCTCGCAGCGCGACCGCGTTCGCGGCTAAGTCACTTCGATCTTTGAAATCGGTTCCCCCGCATGTCGGGGGGGCCTTTCCCGTTGCGCATCTGACGGTCGGACAAACTGTAACTCTCGAATGTGCAACTGACGCGACCTGGGGACAACATGCAGGACGAAAACGGTATCTCGTTCTTCGGCGCCCTGTGGAATGGACTGATATGGTTCATTCAGAGCATTGCCGAAGCCTTCATTAATTTCGGATACGCCATCACGCATCCGCAACTCTGGCTGGACTGGTCGGACAAAGAAGCAGTCATGCGCTTTGTCTATTACGGCGGGTCGGTCGAGTTCTTCTTTGTGGTTTTCACGCTGTTTCTGGTGTTGACGGCCATTGGTCTGTACTACCGCAACTTCATGTGGGCGATGGTGCGCGGGCTTGAAGGCTTTGCCAACACGACGGGGCGTTTCTTCGCCTGGGCAGGCCTTTTGATGGTGGTTCAGCAGATCATCATCGTGTTCATGCAGCGGGTCTTTACCCGCCCGGATATGTCCTTTGGGCTGGGTATCCCGTTTCAGATGGATATCAGCTGGTTCGCGGAAGAGCTGAAACTGTATAACGCCATGGTCGTGTGCCTGTGCTGCACCTACACCTTTGTACAGGGCGGCCATGTCCGCGTTGACCTGATCTATGCGGGCATCAGCCACCGCGCCAAACGTGTGGTCGACATGTGTGGTGCCATACTGTTCATGATGCCGATGGCGGTGCTGACCTGGATGTATGGTTGGTACTTCATGTGGCGGCATCTGATCGTGCCGAAGCCCTCGGCCAGTGATACTTTGGACCGGCTGGTGGCCAAGTCCCGCGCGCTGCGCTGGAACGTGGAAACCATCGGGTTCAGCCCCAACGGATTCAACGGCTATTTCCTGTTCAAGATCCTACTGATCGCCTTTGCAGCGATGGTGTTCCTGCACGCGATTGCATTCCTGTACCGCTCGTATCTGGAATATGTGGAAGGCCCGGAAAGTGTTGGAAAATACCTCGACAAGGACAGCCTTGGCGAGGGTGAAGAAGCCTACGAAGGCGCGCATTAGGGACGGAGAACCAGACAATGCTATTCGGACTTGATGGCGTCGAGATAGGCCTCATTATCGTATTTTTCTGCCTCTTCGGAGGTATTCTATCCGGCTTTCCGGTGGCCTTCGCCATCGGCGGAGCAGGGGTGATTTCATTCGGCATCATTGCCGCATTGGACAGCGCAGGGCTGCTGATCCATCAGGCGATCGACACCGGCTCTGCGGCGTATCGGGATCTGGTCAGCACCGGGGTTAAACCCGATACCATATCAGTGTTCCGCTTCCCGGACTTACCAAGGATTGCCGAGCCTGTTTTTGTCTCGGGCTGGGAAACCGCGCTGGACCGCAACGTGTCGTTCATCGTGAATCGCATGAACGAGCGGGTTCTGGCCGGTCAGTCTATCGAAACCCTTCTGGCGGTTTTGATGTTCGTGCTGATGGGCATCACGCTTGAACGGTCGAAGATCGCCAATGATCTGCTGACCACAATGGCGCGCGTCTTTGGACCGTTGCCGGGTGGTCTGGCCGTCTCGATTGTGGTTGTGGGGGCGTTTCTTGCGGCCTCAACCGGGATCGTGGGCGCGACTGTGGTGACCATGGGCTTGCTGGCGCTGCCAACCATGCTGCGCAACAACTATTCGCCTGAATTGGCGACGGGTGTCATCGCGGCTTCGGGAACGCTGGGGCAGATCATTCCGCCCTCGATCGTGATTGTTTTGCTGGGAACTCTGGCCGGTGACTTGTATTCCACCGCGCAAGAGACGCGCGCGGTTGATGCCGGGTGTACAGACGCGCTGACCTATCTAGGTCAGCCTGCGGTCGTATCGGTTGGTACTTTGTTCCAGGCCGCCTTGCTGCCAGGGATCATGCTGGCGCTGCTATATGCGCTTTATGCCTTTGGCTATGCGCTGCTCAACCCGCATAAGGCGCCTGCGGTGCCCATGACCGGCGGCAGCGGAGAGCCCATTACCCGTTCAGAAGGTTTCACCTGGTTGCTGGGTGCGCCTGTCGCGCTGATCGTGGGTACAGTTCTACTGGGCAATCTGGGGGTTATCGGCAGCCAGAACGTCTCGGTCTCGGCCTTCTCCGATATCGGGCAGGGCGCATCGCTGCGGACCAACGTTTCCGAAACCTGCAAAGCCTCGATGATCGAGCTGCATGGTCAATCCGCTTGGGATCAGGCCGTGGCCGAGCAAACGGCCATTGATGACGCAGGTGGTGCCGCAGAATCAACTCGTCTGACCGAGGAAGAGCTTGCCACCGCGCAGCAGGAGAAGATTGCCAACGCCGCTCCGATTGGAACGGGTGTTGCGGTGATGGTTCTGTTGCTGGGTCTGACCATTGTGATGGGTCGGGGCATCGCGCCGTCTCGGTCGCCGCAGCCGCTGATCCTTGGGGCCATTGGTCTGATCCTGATGTTGCTTGTCGATATTCTGTTCGTGTCGCCAACAACATCGTCAGGGTTGACCTTTGTGATGCTGGCGTTGCCCTTTGCCTTGGCCATCTATGGCTGCAAAGAGGCTGCGGCGCGCTGTGCCACCAATGATCTGATTAGGGTGGTCTTTCCACCGCTGGTTCTGATCATCGCGGTGCTGGGGTCGATCCTGGGTGGGGTGACCAACCCAACACCGGCGGCGGCATTGGGCGCGGGTGGTGCGATCATGCTGGCGGCCTATCGCAAGCTGCAAGATCAGGAGCGGTCCGGCAAGGTCATCATCTGGGCCACCTTCGCCGTGGTCATTGCCCTGTTGATGGGGGTCAATTTTGATCTGCGCATCAATCAGAGCAGCGCCTCGGCCGAAACCTGGATTGCCTTCATCATAGCCTATGCGGCCTATCTGTATGCCCTGTTCGGTTTGCTGTTCGGCTGCTGGGTTCTGTATTCCAGCGGCGTGCTGACCCCGGTGGTGCGGGAAACCGCCAAGGTGACCTCAATGGTGTTCACCATTTTGATCGGGTCTCAGTTGCTGAACCTTGTGGTGATCTCGTTTGGCGGTGAGCACTATATCCAGCAGTTCCTCAAGAGTTTTGATAATGAATTCACGGTTTTCCTGATCGTGATGCTGGTGCTGTTCTTCCTTGGGTTCGTACTGGATTTCCTGGAAATCATCTACATCGTGATCCCGATTGTGGGCCCGGTAATCTATGGCGGGTCTTTTGATCCGAAATGGGTGACGATCATGGTGGCGGTGAACCTGCAGACCTCGTTCCTGACGCCACCTTTTGGATTTGCGCTGTTCTATCTGCGCGGGGTCGCGCCGAAAGAAGTGACTACCGGCCATATCTATCGTGGGATTGTACCGTTTGTGCTGATCCAGGTGGTCGGTATCGGAATCCTTTGGTTCTTCCCTGCGATTGTGACCATCGTGCCGGATCTGATCCCGAATTGATCAAAGATCAGGTGTTCAAATGAAAAGGGGGCCAGCGGGCCCCCTTTGCTTTGTTTGTAGGTAGAAGGGGCCAGCCCCTTCTTGGCCTGCGGCCAATTCAACCCCGAGGTATTTTTTGGCCAGATGAAGATGCGGATCAGGTGAATTGGATCAGATCCCAGCGGTTGCCGAAAGGGTCCTGCCAGACTGCTACGGTCCCATAGGGTTCATGGCGCGGGGCTTCTTCGAAATGGACGCCTTTGGCCAGCATGTCCTTATAGTCGCGGTCGAAATTGTCTGTTTCCAGAAAGAAGCCGACCCGACCACCTGTCTGGTTGCCGATTGCGGTTCTCTGATCTGCATCGACGGCCCTGGCGAGTAGAAGTGAGCCCCCGGTGGATCCGGGTGGGCTTACGCGGACCCATCTTTTTCCAGCGCCCAAGTCGATGTCCTGCGTCAGGGAAAAGCTGAGTGTATGCGTGAAAAAGGCGATGGCATCATCGTAATCCGGCACGACAAGCGTAACGGCGTGGAGGCTTTGTTGCATCAGGTTTCAGCCTTTGGTCGGGTGACGATCAGGCAATTGGATGCTGGCAACCTGTTCGGCGATGGGGGCGGTGGACAGCGGGTGGTGGCCGTCATGTGCAATGTCATAGGGATCCTTGACCCGTTTCCATTCGCCCTGACTGTACACTTCCAGCCCTGCAAAGCGGGATTTGTATCCCATTTTCGGGCTGCCAGGCACCCAGTAGCCAAGATAAATATAGGGCAGACCCGCCTCGCGTGCGATGTCGATGTGATCCAAAATCATGTACGTGCCCAATGAATTCTGAGGCTGTTCCGGGCAATAGAATGAATAGACCATGCTCAGCCCGTCATCCAAGACATCGGTCAAACTGACAGCGATCAGATTGCCGGATTCCGGGTCTGAATATTCGACCACTCGGCTGCGTATGGGGGTCTCTTCGATCATGGCTGCAAATTCGAAGACGTCCATATCCGCCATGCCGCCATCCGCATGTCGGGTGTCAAGATAGGTGCGGAACAGGTCATACTGTTCGTCGGTAGCCCATGGGGAATTCGCCCGGCGTCGCAGATGTGAGTTCCGCCTGACCGCGCGTTTCTGGCTTTTGCTGGGTTGAAAGGCCGAAACGTCGATCCGCGCGGACAAACACGCGGCGCAATCGGTGCAGGAAGGGCGGTATAGGACGTTCTGAGACCGTCGAAACCCTTGCTGGGAAAGGGAGTCATTCAGTTGATTCGCGCCTTCGCCCTGCAGCGCTGTGAACAGCTTACGCTCCATCTTGCCCTCAAGATAAGGGCAAGGCTGAGGGGCCGTAACGTAGAATTGCGGCGCGATTGGCAGCGTGTGTCGCATGAATGTCCTATGGTTCCTGAAACGGGATGATAACAACCGTTCCCGGAGCCGCCAAGTGATTCACGCGACAGTCTTTTAAGCGCGACGGTTAATCATAACCGTGCCGAGAAGGGTGTCGGTCAGGCCCTGGCCGCGCGCGCCGGTTAGCATCATGATGACTGAAATGATTTGCAGCACCGGAAATGCCATGCTGACAAAATAACCGGCTGTGTGTGCGACCGCTTTACCTGTGTCCATTCGTTCACCAAAAGCGTCGCGCAGTTCGACCCCCATGAAACGCATACCCAGAGTGGCAGAGCCGTTGGCGATTGTGACGACGCGATAGACAAAACTGACCACCGCATAAATCAGGGCGAGTATCAGTACGCCTAGCCCGAGGGTCAGGACGATGGCGACGGTACAAAGCAGCGAAATAAAGGCAATATCGAACAGCCAGGCCAGGAACCGTTTGGTCGTGACGGACTGGTAAAACTCGGGCTGCCGGTTCGGGTCTGGCAAAGAGTGCATACGGGTCATTCCGGTAGATGTTTCAAATACCCTGTCCCGATTGTCGGAACAGGGCAAGGTCGATCAGGCGTTATCGCCGGATTCGTCGCTTTCGCGGTTCTCGCGGACGCGTTCATCCATGAACTGGTCGAATTCGGCCTTGTCTTTCGCTTCGCGCAGACGATGCAGGAACGCTTCGAATTCCTGTTGCTCACGCTCCAGCCGAGCCAGAGTATCGGACTTGTAGGCGTCGAATGCGCTGTTGCCCGAGGGCTTCATTGCGCTCATGTGGCTGTGCCAGGATTTGCGACGGCTGCAGGATTTGTTGAACATACGTTTGCTCCAGATCATGTAGGCCAGAAGGGCCAGGCCGACGGGCCAGAAAAAGATAAAGCCAAGGACCATGGCAGCGATCCAGGCCCCTTTGCCTTTATCGTCAAGCCAGGCCTCTGCGCGGCTGAGCCATCCCGGGTTTTCAGGGACGGCGTGTTCTGTCAATGCGGTCATTGGTGCTCTCCGGGTTAGATGTAAATTGTTTTCACATTGAATAGATGGGGGCACCAAACCCAGTTACAAGAGGTCAATGTGAAAATGATTTACATTTCTGAATTTCGGATGGTTGACCTGACATCTGAACAAGCGCAATTTCAGTCTAACGCACCACGGTTTCTTTCAATCATTGACTGGGTTGTCTGCTGCGGCGCTGTTTTGAGTTAAGCGCCTAATTGTTGCAATGTCGGGTTAGAAATTTGGTCACAGAAATACTAAAAACCACGCCATCGGAGATGAAATGACAGGACTTCTTGCCGTCAACCGTGTACCGCGCGCCTTTGATCCTTCACTTGGTTCCGAAGCGCGCGATGCAGTGGGCGGCATTACACCTGAGCAGGGGGAACTGATCGCAGGGGCTGCGGGCTCCAGCCCCTATCTCAAAGGCCTGATTGATCTGGAAGCCGACTGGCTACCGCAAGCTTTGGCGCAACCGGACGCGATGCTTGCATCCATTATGGAAACCGCAAGGACCTTGCCTTCGGATCAACTCAGGCCGGGGCTGAGGCAGGCCAAGAGGCGTTTGGCGCTGTTGACCGCCCTGGCGGATCTGGCAGGGGCGTGGCCGTTGGAAAAAGTTACAGGGGCACTAACCGATTTCGGGGCCATGGTAGCGGATGTTGCCGCCAAGGCCGAGATTGCAACCTTGATCCGGCGAGGTAAATTGCCGGGGATGACCGAAGATGATGTCGCCTCTGCCGCGGGAATGATCATATTGGCCATGGGCAAGATGGGTGCGCATGAGTTGAACTACAGCTCTGATATCGACCTGATCGTTTTGTTTGACGAAACGCGCTATGATCCGGACGATTTCTATGAAGCGCGGCAAGGGATGGTCCGGGCGACACGGAATTTCTGCGCCACACTCAGTGACAAGACAGCGGATGGATATGTATTTCGCACGGATCTAAGACTGCGGCCTGACCCTGCGGTGACGCCAGTTTGTCTGGCTGCGGAAGCTGCCGAACGGTACTATGAAAGTCTGGGCCGCACTTGGGAGCGCGCCGCATATATCAAAGCGCGTCCCTGCGCTGGCGATATCGCTGCGGGGCAGCGTTTCCTGGATACGCTCCGCCCCTTCATCTGGCGAAGGCATCTGGATTTCGCGGCTATACAGGATGCCCATGACATGCGCTTGCGTATCCGCGAAAACAAAGGGACAGGCGGTGCGCTCACCATTCCGGGTCATGATATGAAACTAGGGCAGGGCGGGATACGTGAGATCGAGTTTTTCACGCAGACCCGACAGTTGATTGCCGGAGGTCGCGATACGGACCTGCGCGTGCGTGGCACTGTACCGGGATTGGCGGCTTTGGCCGGCAAAGGGTGGGTGCCCGAGGACGTGGCTGAAAAGCTTACCGATCACTACCGCGCGCATCGCGATGTCGAACACCGCATTCAGATGATCCATGATGCGCAGACCCATAAGATTCCGCAATCCTCGGACGGGATTGAGCGGATTGCATGCCTGATGGGGATTGATAGCGCCGATCTGACTGCGGATCTGAAACGGCGGCTGACCGAGGTTCATGAGTTGACCGAAGGTTTTTTCGCCCCCGGCCCGACAGCCCGTGCACCTTTGCCAGAAGTTGAATTTGACGAAAGCATATTGGCGCGCTGGACAACCTACCCATCACTGCGTTCTCAGCGCGGGGCGCGGATTTTCGAGCGGCTGAAACCAGAGCTGCTGACGCGTCTTGCCAAAACTGCCCAACCGGATGAGGCGCTGCTGGCACTGGACGGGTTCCTTCGCGGGTTGCCTGCGGGCGTGCAGCTGTTTTCTCTGTTCGAGGCCAACCCGCAGCTTATCGACCTGCTTGTCGATATAGTAGGCACGTCGCATGCATTGGCCGCGCATTTGTCGCACAACGCCTCGGTCTTTGATGCGGTGATTGGCGGCAGCTTCTTTGACGACTGGCCGGGCCGGACGGTGCTGCAGGGCGAATTGGAGCGAGAACTCTCGCAGGAGCAGGACTACGAAAGCCAGCTTGATCTGGCGCGGCGCTGGTGCAAGGAATGGCATTTCCGGATCGGCGTTCACCATCTGCGCGGGTTGATCGACGGCGTGCAGGCGGGGCAGCAATATGCCGAACTTGCAAGCGCGGTGATCGCTGCGATCCTGCCATGTGTTGTGGACCAGTTCACCAGCAAACACGGGCCCGCACCCGGTCGCGGTGCCGCTGTGTTGGGCATGGGATCCCTGGGGGCAGGGCGGATCAACTCGCAATCTGACCTTGATATGATCGTGATCTACGACCCGCTGGATCAGGACATGTCCGAGGGCCCACGGCCTCTTGCCACGCGGACCTACTATGCCCGGTTCACGCAGGCACTGATCACGGCGCTGTCGGCCCCAATGTCGCAGGGGCGACTTTATGAGGTCGACATGCGGCTGCGCCCCTCGGGCAATCAGGGGCCGGTGGCAACCAGTTGGGCCAGCTTCACGAACTATCAGCAGAATGAGGCCTGGGTGTGGGAACACCTAGCCCTGACGCGCGCAAATCCCGTCGCCGGTGAGCCCTCACTGGCCGACGATATCGAGAGCTTTCGAACAGAGCTTGTTTCGCGCTCCCGCGATCAGGCGCAGGTTTTGCGCGAAGTTGCCGAAATGCGCGCGCGTCTGGCAGCCGCGAAAACCCCTGCCGGTATTTGGGATGCCAAGAATGGGGCCGGGCGCATGATGGACATAGAGCTGATGGCCGAAACAGGCGCTTTACTGTCCGGTGTTGCAAAGCGCGATGTACATGCCGGGTTGGACGGTGCAGTCGCAGCCGCGCTTTTGGATGTCGCTCAGGCGCAAACGTTGAAGGATTGCTACGATCTATGCTGGTCTGTGCAATGCGCAGCTCGGCTGTTGTCAGGTAAGGTTATCGAGGCCGATAAAATCGGAGAGGGCGGTTCCGCCTTCCTGTGTCGGGCCACCGGGTATGAGCAGGTCGAACAGTTGCAGGCCGCGTTGCAGGAAAGCTACGATATCGCCGCCGAAATTATCGGCCGCGTGGTTCAGGAGGATAAAGATGCCGCGCAATGACGATCCGAACGATCACAAAGGCCTGATCCGCGAGGCCTATCGCATCGATGGCATCACATTGCCCGAATGTCGCAGTATCTTTCTGGACTGGGCGTTAAGCCTTCCGGAGGGGCGTGATCAGAGGCAAGCCCTGTCTGACCTGCACGCCATCTATGCCAAAGATGAGGCCGATCACCCAATGACACAGGTGCTGACCGAAGGGTTGCAATCTGCTCAGGTGCCGAAACGGCGCGGTGGTTGGCGGTCTCGCAACCGCTAGGGCTTTCCCCTCGGCGCGTTCGCGACTATGAGGTCGCCATGACCCAAACTGCAGTCCGTCCCCGTATCCGCCTGAAACCCAAAGCCAATGCGCGCGGCCTGCGCCATGGCTTCCCGTGGGTCTATGCCAATGACATTGTCACCGACCGTCGCACGCGCAAAATCCCTGCTGGCGCGCTGGCCGTGCTCGAGGATGAAAATCGCGCGCCGATCGCGTTGGTGGCGGTCAATCCTGAATCGAAAATCATGTGCCGTGTGCTGGACCGCGATCCTGACGCCGAGCTGACGGCTGATTGGTTCGAAACCCGTCTGCGCCGCGCGCTTGATATGCGCGAACGCCTGTTTGACTCGCCCTTTTACCGCCTGATCCATGCCGAGGCGGATGGCTTTCCGGGTGTCATCATCGACCGGTTCGGTGAGGCCTGTGTGATCCAGCCCAACGCTGCCTGGGCGGAGGCGCATCTGGATATGTTGACCGACGCGCTGGTCGCTGTGACCGGCGTGACGACCGTGCTGAAAAACGCCTCGGGCCGGACACGCGGTCTGGAAGGGTTGGATGATGTCAACCTGACCTTGCGCGGCACTGTCCCGGATGCGCCTTTGCCCGTGTTGATGAACGGTGCAACCTATATGGCGGATTTGGCGGGCGGTCAGAAAACCGGCCTGTTCTATGACCAACGCCCCAATCACGCCTTTGCTGCGCAGCTGGTTCAACCCAAGGCACAGGTACTGGATGTCTTCAGCCATGTCGGAGGGTTCGGGTTGGCGATGCTGGCGGGTGGCGCCGGACAGGCGCTGTCGGTCGATGGGTCGGCCGCGGCATTGGAGTTGGCCGCAAAAGGGGCCGAGGCTTCTGGCTTTGCCGATCAATTCGACACGCGCCAAGGCGATGCCTTTGATGTGTTGGCTCAGTTGAACGACGAAGGCGCTAAATTTGACGTCGTTATCTGTGATCCTCCCGCCTTTGCACCATCAAGGCAGGCGCTGGATGCAGGGCTGCGGGCCTATGAACGCATTGCGCGATTGGCCGCTACACTGGTCAAGCCGGGCGGATATCTGGGCTTATGCTCTTGCTCGCACGCTGCTGATCTGGGCCGCTTCCGCGACGCCTCATCCCGTGGCATCGGGCGCGCCGGGCGCTCAGCCCAACTGATCCATACGGGCTTTGCCGGGCCCGATCACCCGCAACTGCCGCAGCTGGCTGAAAGCGGTTACCTCAAGGCCGTGTTCTACCGGTTATGAAGGCTGTACTCGATACCTGCGTGATCTACCCCACGGTGATGCGAGAGATGCTGTTGGGCACCGCCCGGCTGGGCCATTTCACCCCTATATGGTCGGCGCGCATCCTCGAAGAATGGGCCCGCGCCGCACGCAAGCTGGGCCCCGAAGGCGAGGCACAGGCCCGTGCCGAGATTGCCCTGACGCAGGTCAAATGGCCCAAGGCAGAACGCCCTGCCAATGACGGTCTGCAGGCTCGACTCTGGCTGCCGGACGCCGCTGATATCCACGTTTTGGCCACTGCAGTAGCCGCGTCAGCGGATACCATCGTCACGGTCAACGCCAAGGATTTCCCCAGAAATATTCTTGCAGAAGAAGGGCTTGAGCGGCGTGACCCTGACAGTCTGCTGTATGGTTTCTGGTATAACGACCCGCAAGGGCTGGACCAGCTTGCACAGCAGGTACTGGCCGAAGCAAACCGCCTGTCAGGCGATACATGGACTTTGCGTGGATTGATGAAAAAAGCCCGCCTGCCGCGTCTGGGTAAAGCGCTCGCCAGCTAAGTGGGATCCCTGCTTCATCTGGCTAAAATTACCTCGGAGAGCGCGAGAGGCTGGCCTCTCGCCGCCGAGCCTCAGCCACGCGCCCAACGCTGCTCAAGCACTTCCAGCGCCGCAATCCGCTCATCCGTTTTGGGATGGCTCATCAACCAGGCGGGTACAACGCCTGCGCGTTGCTGCGTCAAATCCTCAAGCTTGTGAAACAGAGACTTTTGCGGGCCGATGCCGATCCCGGCTTTGGTTAGCAGGGCGGCGGCATATTCATCTGCTTCATATTCATCCCCACGTGACAGGCGCGACGCCAAAAGCGCAGTCAGCGCGTTTGCAATCATCGCACCGATGAATGGGACGAACCGGCTCAGAAGCAGCATCAAGGCTGTCCGCAACGCATTCTGTCCAGAAAAATCAATCATCCGTCGACGTGCATGACCCAAGGCCACATGCCCCAGTTCATGTGCGATGACGCTCGCCATCTCTTCGGCGGAAACCTCGCCATTGAGGAACTTGCGATAAAACCCGCGTGTGATGAATATTCGTCCATCCGGAGCCGCAAGCCCGTTCACCGGGTCGATTTCATATATATAGACCGGAACCCTCTCGATCCCCAGCGCCGCCGCCAGCCGGTCAGTCATACGCTTGAGGGCGGGATCGGCCAGTTCGGTCGATTTCAGGTCAAGCTCGCGATGGGTGCGCCAGACCGAGATCCGGTACATCACCACGGCATACAGAACCGCCAGAAGAATCGGAGTAATTCGGAGCATGGTTCTGATATGGGGATAAGCAGACACAAGGGCAAGGCATCAGCGTTTCCGTGGGCCTGAAAGGTCTCCTAGCTGCCATGACGCAGTGGAAACTGGGTTCTTTCGGATTCTAACTGTTGAAAAACGCCGCCTGCCGCCTTATCCGCACGGGAACTCGTCGGAGAATACACAATGTCCAACAATGACCACGAAGCCCGTCACCTGGAAACGCTTGACCGCGACCTTAGACGCTTTTCTCGGCTAGAAGTGGCAACCTCCCAGGTGGGTCGCCCATTTGTCGGGTCTGGCATCGCGCTTTCTTTTATCGTTGTCGCAGGTCTTGTGGCAGCCTTCCTGTTCGGACAAGGCAACAACACGCTGATCGTAGTGCTTGCGGCAATGTTTGGGGCTTATATGGCGCTGAATATCGGGGCCAATGATGTTGCCAACAATATGGGACCGGCGGTCGGGGCCAATGCGTTGACCATGGGGGGCGCCATCGCGATTGCTGCCATATTCGAAAGTGCCGGCGCGCTGATCGCTGGAGGTGACGTTGTTTCCACGATCGCCAAGGGCATTATCGCTCCTGAAAGCATGGGAACGCAGACTGTATTCATCTGGGCGATGATGGCGGCTTTGTTGTCTTCAGCGCTTTGGGTCAACCTGGCGACCTGGGTCGGAGCGCCTGTGTCCACGACCCACTCGGTTGTCGGAGGCGTCATGGGGGCGGGGATCGCCGCAGCCGGTTTTGGCGCAGTGAGCTGGGGGACGATGAGCAAGATCGCGGCCAGCTGGGTTATCTCGCCTATGCTTGGCGGTCTGGTCGCCGCAGGATTTCTCTGGTTCATCAAGTCCCGGATTATCTATCAGGACGACAAGATCGCAGCGGCCCGGAAATGGGTGCCGATGCTGGTTGGTATCATGGCGGCGGCTTTTGCCAGCTATCTGGCGCTGAAGGGGCTCAAGAAGATCGTCAAGATCGACCTCGGCACGGCTTTGTTGATCGGGGCCGCCTGTGGTGGGCTGGTCTGGGCCGTGATGATTCCGGTTATTCGGCGTCAATCCGAAGGTCTGGAGAACCGCAATAAATCCCTCAAAGTATTGTTCGGCATCCCTCTGATCGTATCCGCCGCATTGCTGAGCTTTGCACATGGGGCCAATGATGTGGCCAATGCCGTTGGGCCTTTGGCAGCCATCGTGCAAGCCTCTGCCTCGGGTGATTTCACCCAGGCGATCAGTATTCCCTATTGGGTCATGATCATCGGCGCCTTTGGCATTTCGTTTGGCCTGTTCCTGTTTGGGCCAAAACTGATCCGAATGGTTGGCAGCCAAATAACCAAACTTAACCCGATGCGTGCCTATTGCGTTGCGCTGTCCGCAGCCATCACCGTTATCGTGGCCAGTTGGCTGGGTCTTCCCGTAAGCTCGACCCATATTGCAGTGGGTGCCGTCTTTGGTGTCGGCTTCTTCCGGGAATGGGATGCTGAAAGACGGCTGCGTAAAGCCCGCATTACAGTGCCTGAGCGGACGGTTCTGGCACCGGAAGAACGCCGCCGGCGCAAGCTGGTGCGCCGCTCGCACTTTATGACGATCATAGCAGCCTGGATTATTACCGTGCCCGCGGCGGCTGTGTTGTCGGGTGTTCTGTTTCTGGGCATTCAGGCCATCGCCGGGTAATCCCGGCCTTGGCAGAACCTGATCCGCGGGCTGGCGTTATCGCGTCAGCTCGCGCATTCCTTTTTCCAGCCCGGCCAGAGTCATCGGCACCATCCGATCCTGAAAAATCTCGCGGATCATTCCGATTGAGTGGGTATATTCCCAATACTTCTCAGGCACTGGGTTGATCCACAGGTTCGATGCCCATTGGTCGCGCGCCCGCTGCAGCCAGATCTGGCCAGCCTCCTGGTTCCAGTGTTCATTGGCACCGCCGGGATAGGCGACCTCATAAGGGCTCATCGAGGCGTCGCCGACGAAGATGCATTTGTAATCGGGACCATAGGTGCGCAGCACCTCATGGGTCGGCGTCTGCTGGTCCCAGCGGCGGATGTTGTCACGCCAGACACCTTCGTACAGGCAGTTGTGGAAGTAGTAATATTCCAGATGCTTGAATTCGGTTCTAGCGGCCGAGAACAGCTCTTCCACCACTTTGATATGTGGATCCATTGAGCCTCCGACGTCCAGAAACAACAGCACCTTGACGGCATTGTGCCGTTCGGGCCGGGTTTTGACGTCTAGATATCCATGCTCGGCTGTGGCGCGGATGGTGCCGTCCAGATCAAGCTCTTCCGCCGCACCCTCGCGGGCCCAGCGGCGCAGGCGCTTCAACGCGACCTTGATGTTGCGCGTGCCCAGCTCGACCGTGTCGTCTAGGTTCTTGAATTCACGCTTGTCCCAAACCTTGACCGCGCGCTGATGACGGCTTTCCTTCTGGCCGATCCGCACACCTTCCGGGTTGTACCCGTAGGCTCCGAAGGGCGACGTTCCGGCCGTACCGATCCACTTGTTGCCACCTTGGTGGCGGCCTTGTTGATCCTTGAGCCGCTCTTTCAGCGTCTCCATCAGCTTGTCGAACCCGCCAAGGGCCTCGATCTCGGCTTTTTCCTCTTCGCTGAGGTGCTTTTCCGCCATCTTCGCCAGCCATTCGGCAGGGATGTCGACGGCTTCGAGGACCTGTTCGAACCCGATCTGTTCCAGCCCTTCAAAGCTGGCGGCAAAAGCGCGGTCGAACTTGTCGATATTGCGTTCGTCCTTCACCATCGACACGCGGGCGAGGTAATAGAACGCCTCGACATCATAGGTTGCCAGCCCCTTTTTCATACCCTCCAGAAAGGTCAGATATTCCCGCAGGGATACGGGGATACCGGCTTTGCGAAGGTTTTCGAAAAAGGGAACAAACATGGGCTACACCACAAAGCGAACCAGAACCAAGGACAGAATGAGCCCGACCAGCGCAAAGGCGATTCCATATCCGGCTGCATATTGCGCGATATCGGCGCCGCTGCCGTTGCGTTTGCGCGCGGTCAGCGCCCCAAGGAGCGCACCCAGCACCGCCAGTCCCAGAACCACTATCATGCGTTAATCGCCCCCGTTAATTGACTGGTCCTTCTGCGACGTCCTGCATAAGCGACCGGGCCACTACATCCGAGCCAAAGCCGTATCGTGCCCATCTCAGACTGTCCAGTCTGACGGAACGTGCCTCTGTGGAACGGCCGACTTCATTCAGGACCTCGGCTTTCAGCAACAACAACGTTGCAAGCTGCGAGGCGTTCTCGGCCCGTGTCATCACGTTGATAGCGTCGTCGATTTCGGGTAGGAACTCTGGCCCATTGCCCTGCGAAAGCGCAAAGGCGCCCAGTTGGGTCGTGATGTAGGATTGATGCAATTCGGTGCCCGGTGTAGCGCGCAGAAACTGCAGGGCAATATCATATTGGCGCAAGGCTTCATGCGGATCATCGAACTGTTCCATTCGGCCCATCAGGTAATGAGGGTAAGCGCGCCGGTGATCGGTCCAACCTTGTTCCTTGCCAATTCGGGCTGCCTTGCGGGCCTGCCTCATGCGCGATTGCTGGCTGCGATTGGATTGCAAGGATTTCTGAATTGCTGAAATCCAGGCTCGTGGAGTTTCCGACATGGGCTGTACCGGCACCGCATCACCGCGCGGATTCAGACGCGAGAGAATTTCGGGTATGGCCGTTTCGACCTGTTCACGTGTCATACCGCTGTGCAGTTGGGATGAATATGCGGCCTTCAGGATCAACATGTCGAACCCGGTCAGGACCGTGTGGATATTGTCATCGTTGAATACCGAGTCAGGAAGGCGATACAGGTCATTCAGCGGGCCAAGCGCCTGTGCGATCTCTTCGTGCAGGCAGTCACGTTTTTCCTGCGGACTTGCATCGGCGGGAATGAAGATGCCCAGTCGCTGACGGCTGCTCAGTTTGGTCCAGCTGCTTTTCTGTTTGAACCGATCCCGGCGGTACTCCTCAAGGCTTGAGGCATTGGGTACCACGAAACATGCAGCCTGAGGCAGGATGGCCTGAATCTCTTTTTGACTGACCGCCGCGATCGTGATGTTGGCCTGACCGTCCTTGATCTGTTTGATGTCTATCCCGGCCTCGGTGCGCAGACGGGCCAGCAGGCGGCCCAGATCCTTTTGAAGCGAGGGCGTCGCAGCCCCGGTCAACCGCACCGTGATCGGGGTTTCGAACCGCGTAAAAACAGGCAGTTCCGTACCCCCTTCCAGTGCGAAATGCAGAGAGATGAAATCCGCTGCCATGTTCTCATTCGACCGCGCCGGAGGCGAGGGGTATGCACGCGTAAAGGACTTGGCAGGGGGCAGGGGTGGTTCGACGTCCACAATCTCGGATGGGCTTTCGGCAGGCTCAATCGTGGCGCATGCGGTCAGGACAAAGCTGATCAAGATTGCGAGCCATCGCGTCATGGGCGCTGATACTTGATGAAAGGTGTCTGTTTGCCGATCCTGTCATAGAGCTTTCGCGCGGTATGGTTGAAATCCTGCGTCAGCCAATAGACAGACGGTGCACCTTGCCGGTCCGCTTCGTCGTAGACGGCCTGAATCAAAGCGCGACCGACCCCCATGCCGCGCGCCTCGGGGCGGGCGAATAGGTCCTGCAAGTAGCACACGCTTTCTTCCTTCCAGGCATGGCGGTGGAACAGAAAGTGGGTCAAACCCACAAGCCCTCCGTCGGCCTGCGCGACGAAACAAGAAAAATCGTTCGGATCATCCCCCAGCAGTCGCGAGAATGTGCTGTCATAGACGGAATCCGGAACCGTGGTTTCATAAAACGCCAGATAATCCCGCCACATATCCGCCCAGTCCTCGCGATCAGTCGGATGCAAGGCTCGAATTGTTACTGTTTCTGGCATTGCTGAGTCCCGTTGGGTCTGATGGTAAATTGCCCGGACAAGCCGGGCAACCTGAGACCAATGCTTGCATCCGAGACTTGCTAAGGCAAGCGGCGATCACCGAGGGTTTACCGGCTCAGCGTTTGTTGCGGGCCATGAATGCCAGGCGTTCGAACAGGTGCACGTCCTGTTCATTCTTAAGCAGCGCACCGTGCAGTTTGGGCAGGGCATTGGCGCCATCGCGCTTGAGGTCTTCGGCGGTCAGGTCCTCGGCCAGCAGCAGCTTGAGCCAGTCCAGCACCTCTGAGGTTGATGGCTTTTTCTTCAGGCCCTGAGTTTCGCGAATCTCATAGAACTGGGTCAGAGCCGTTGTCAAAAGCGCATCTTTGATGCCGGGATGATGGACCTCGACGATGCGGCGCATCGTGGCCTCATCAGGGAACCGGATATAGTGAAAGAAACACCGGCGCAGGAAGGCGTCGGGCAGTTCCTTTTCATTGTTCGATGTGATGATGACGATCGGACGGTTCTTGGCGCGGATCGTTTCGCTGGTCTCGTAGACGTGGAACTCCATCTTATCGAGCTCTTGCAGCAGATCGTTCGGAAATTCGATATCGGCCTTGTCGATCTCGTCGATCAACAACACGACCTTTTCATCGGTTTCAAAGGCCTGCCACAATTTACCCTTGCGGATATAGTTCGACACGTCGTGCACGCGCTCTTCACCCAACTGGCTGTCGCGCAGACGACTGACGGCATCGTATTCATACAGTCCCTGCTGCGCGCGGGTGGTGGATTTCACGTTCCACTCGATCATCCGCAGCCCCAACGCTCCGGCCACCTGCTTGGCCAACTCGGTCTTGCCAGTTCCCGGCTCACCTTTGACCAGCAAGGGACGTTCCAGCGTCACGGCGGCATTTACCGCAATGGTCAGATCGTCTGTGGCGACGTATTCGGCTGTTCCTTGGAAACGTGCGGTCATTGGCCCCTCATCAAGTGTCGCGCGAAATGCGCCCTTGGGGTTACCGCGCAGCAGAAATTTTGACAAGCCAGGTCGCTGCGTCGCATGAAGGGAAATTGCCGAGTAACTACAATGCTTTTGGTTGATTCGTGCGCTAACATCCGGTGCCGTCTTTTTGGCGTTGCCCTGAAATGGTCAGTTAATTTTCACAGAAAAACAAGGTTTTGTTGTTTGGTTGGACGTATTTAGATCACGCGCAATGGCGCGGCGCCGGGGCGACGTTTGCATAGTGACAATTACTGCGCTGTCAGATAAACGCTCCGCAGAAGGGGATTGCCGCATGTCAGGTAATGAGAGAGTGACCGGCGTTGCAGGCCACACCGAGGGAGCAAAAATGAAGCAGGAAGTTTTTCTGCCTGAAGATTACCGTCCAGCTGAAGACGAACCATTTATGAATGACAGGCAGCTAGAGTATTTTCGTCGCAAGCTGCTGGATTGGAAAAACGAACTAATGGCTGGCAGCCGCGATACGATTGAAGGGCTGCAGGACAATACCCGTAACATTCCGGATGTCGCTGACCGCGCAAGCGAAGAAACCGATCGCGCGCTAGAACTGCGCACCCGCGATCGTCAGCGCAAGCTGGTTGCCAAGATCGATTCTGCCATGCGCCGGATTGATGAAGGCGAGTACGGCTATTGCGAGATGACCGGTGATCCGATTTCGCTGAAACGTTTGGATGCGCGCCCAATCGCGACCATGACGCTTGAGGCGCAGGAACGGCATGAGCGTCGCGAAAAGGTCCACCGCGACGATTGATCGCTGGGAAAATCTGATAACATAGACGCCGGGGCCTTTTGCTCCGGCGTTTTTGCGTTAAGCCGGTGACATGAACATCAGCGGATCGAAATTCGGCATAGTCGGAGGTGGCATTGGCGGCCTCGCGGCTGCTTTGACCCTGCGACAGCGCGGCGCCGTGGTGACCGTGTTTGAGCAGGCACCAGAATTGACCGAGGTTGGCGCGGGCCTTCAGATCAGCGCCAACGGGATGGCTGTGCTGCGTGCGCTGAAGGTTGTTGCGGACACGCCGGAGGCTGGGCTTTTGTCCCATGGAACGGTCCTTCGTGATTACCGGGCAGGGCGGCTAGTCTGCAAAATCGTGCCACCCTCTGCCGGGCCTACCTATTATTACCATCGCGCTGACCTGCTTGATCTTCTCTACAAAGCGGCGGTTCAAAAAGGGGTAGAGTTTCACCTTGGTGCGCGTGTGGAACGGGTGCGAAAGCACCCGTCCGAGGCCGAAATTACCCTCGATACGGGGGCGAGATTTCGGGTTGATTGTGCAGTCGCCGCGGACGGCGGCCAAAGTGCAATTCGTGCTGACCTGACTGGCAGGGAAACACCGAAATTCACACATCAGGTTGCCTGGCGCGCGACGATTCCATGGGACCGACGCAACAAGAACCCTTGCGCTGTGCTAACCATGGGGCCGGGACGGCATGTAGTAACGTATCCTTTGCGCGATCAGACCTTGATGAACATCGTGGCAATCGAAGAGCGGTCTGACTGGCAGGAAGAAGGCTGGCGTCTGCGCGGTGACCCCGAAGAGCTGAAGGTGCGATTTGCAGGTTTTGGCGGCTTGGTCAAAGAGATTTTGCAAGAGGTTCAGGACCCGAATATCTGGGCATTGTTCCTGCGCCCTGTTGCTGAATGCTGGCAGAATGGGCGTGTGGCGCTTTTGGGCGACGCAGCTCATCCGACGCTGCCTTTCATGGCCCAAGGTGCTTGCCTTGCACTAGAAGATGCCTGGACTCTGGGGCGGTCTTTCGAAGAACAATCCGGCGTTTCGCAAGCACTGGCCGCCTATGAAGCGACCCGTCGCCAGCGGGCAACTCGGGTGGTCGCTGCCGCTGGAGCCAACGCGCGCAACTTCCATCTACGTGGCCCTATGCGTGTCGGGGCGCAACTGGCGTTGATGGCAATTGGATCGCGGTTGGGCCGAAAATATGATTGGATCTATGAGTTCGATGCCACGGCTTAGCCGATTACAGATCTAGATCTATCCAAACCGGAACATGATCTGACGGTTTTTCGTGCCCCCGAATTTCGGAATCTATTTTGCAATCGCGCAAAAGGTCAGCGGCCTGAGGGGTCAGAAGGAAATGATCAATACGAATCCCGTCATTTCGGTTCCACGCACCCGCTTGATAATCCCAGAATGAATAATGTTCCGGACCTTGCGTGCCAGCGCGAAAGGCCTCGGTGAAGCCGAGATTCAGAATTTTCCGAAATGCGGCCCGGCTTTCAGGGCGAAACAATGCATCCTCGCGCCAGGCATCGGGACGCGCTGCGTCTTCGGCCTGGGGAATGATGTTGTAATCACCTGCCATCAGAGCGGGTTCTTCACTGTTCATCAGGTCGCGGGCCCGATGATAGAGCCGCTCCATCCAGGCAAGTTTGTAGTCGTATTTTGGCCCCGGGGTGGGGTTGCCGTTTGGCAGATAGAGCCCACAGATACGCAGCGCCTGTTTGCCGACGACCGTGGCCTCGATCCAGCGGGCCTGTTCGTCCTCATCATCACCGGGCAACCCACGTGAGACATCCTCAAGCGGTAGCTTCGACAGAATGGCAACGCCGTTAAAGCTTTTCTGACCGTGCGTTTCCACGTTGTACCCGCGCGCCTCAAAGATCTCTCTGGGGAAGTTATCGTCGACTGACTTGATCTCTTGCAGCAGCACAACATCGGGTTGAGCATCATCCAGCCAACGCGGCAAAGCCTCGGCCCGCGCCTTGATGCCGTTGATGTTGAATGTGGCGATTTTCATGCGCGGCCCTCCGACAGTCCTTGGCAACCTATCGCTCAGAACGGGCCCAACGGCAAGGCGGAGAACAGGTTTGCGAGGCGCTGCCTCGCGCTCCGAGGTATTTTTGGCCAGATGAAGAAACGGATCGTTAACCAGAATCCCCGAAAATCAGCTGGCGGTACAGGCAGAGGCGCCGATGACCGCGCCAGGTGAAGCTCTCCGGTCTGGAAATCGGAGAGCGGATCCCTGCTTCATCTGGTTAGAAATACCTTGGGGGTGTGGGGGTGAAACCCCCACGGGTGATCACATTGAAAACGAAGTGCCGCAGCCGCAGGAAGAAGTGGCGTTTGGGTTTTCGATCACAAAGCGTGCGCCGATCAGTTCTTGTGTGAAATCAATCACCGCATTTTCAAGAAATGGCAGGGAGATTGCGTCGACAATGACCTTCTGCCCCTTACCCTCAAGAACCAGGTCGTCGTCTTTGGGTTGGTCCAATGCAATTTCATACTGAAATCCCGAACACCCGCCGCCTTCGACAGCGACACGCAGGGCTTGACCCTGATCGGCCGCGCCGATCTCGGCAAGGCGGTCAAAGGCGCGTTCTGTAACTGTCGGGGGCAGATTCATGCCAAACTCCAAAGGTTTATTTCTTAACCACTCTACCATATAGAAAGCCCAAGGACAGGCGACAAGGACAAGACCGTTGGACAGAGCAGGTTTTGCCTCGGATCCCGACCGCGCAAGAGGGCGGTTGGTGCCAGAGGAAGAAAGCAGTTTCCGGTCATGCTTTCAGCGCGACCGGGATCGGATCATTCATGCCAGCGCCTTTCGGCGGCTCAAGCACAAGACCCAAGTTTTTGTTGAGCACGAAGGGGATAGCTATCGGACCCGGTTGACCCATTCGATTGAGGTCGCGCAGGTGGCGCGGACGATTGCCGGGGCCTTGGGTTTGAATCCAGAACTGACCGAAGCGGTTGCCCTGGCTCATGATCTTGGCCACACGCCGTTCGGACATACTGGCGAGGATGCTTTGCACGAGATCATGCAGCCGTATGGTGGGTTCGATCATAACGCGCAGGCCATCCGGATCGTGACCCGGCTTGAGCGTCATTATGCCGAGTTCGATGGGTGCAACCTTACGTGGGAAACCCTGGAAGGCATTGCAAAACATAACGGACCGGTGGAAGGGGAACTGCCTTGGGCGCTGGCGGAGTGCAATGCGGCGTTTAATCTTGAACTGCACACGCACGCAAGCGCAGAGGCGCAGGTGGCGGCCTTGTCTGACGACATCGCCTATAACAATCATGACCTGTTGGACGGGCTGAGGGCGGAGTTGTTCAGCGACGAGGACATTCAGCGACTGCCGATCGTGGGCGACTGTTATGCGGAGGTGGATCGCAAGTACCCGGGCCTCGACCCCTATCGCCGTCGGCATGAGGCATTGCGGCGGGTGTTTGGGGTTATGGTGTCGGACGTGATCGACACGTCTCGGGCTCTGATCGCAGGGTCCGGTGCCCAGAGCGTCGAAGAGATCCGGCATCTTGGCTATCCGGTCATTCAGTTCTCAACAGGTCTTTGGGCGCAACTGAAGGAAATTCGCGCTTTCCTGTTTTCGCGGATGTACAGGGCGCCGTCGGTGATGACGGTGCGCGCGGAGGTCAGCAAAGTGGTCGAGGATTTGTTTCCAATCTACCTTGGCGATCCGAAGCAAATGCCCGCGCGCTGGCACGCGGACATTGAAGAGGCTGAGGATGAGACTGCCTTAGCCCGGATCGTATCGGACTATATTGCCGGGATGACCGACAGGTTTGCGCTACAGGATCATGCCAGACTGACTGGCCACCCGATACCGGCGGATCACTCGACCCCGATATAGGCCAAAGCCCAGACTTGTTGGCCCGTCTGATCCTGCGCCGCCTCAGCGTCGTCGGTGGGTGGGAAGACGATCATCGTTGGGCCATACCCTCCGATCCCCATGGGGGCGCCGTCGGCGTGGGTGGCGAGGATAGGCTGATAGGTCGAGATACTATGCCAGGGAATTTCGGCTTGATACCCGTCCATTGCCATCGGTTTGGCCGTTTTACCTTCGGCACCGGCTATGACCATCACATCCGACAAAAGCGGTCCGCTAAAGGTGATGTCGCGCTGGTTGTCCTCGGGGCCGTAGGGAATTGTGATCTCGACCTGACGTAGACTATCCAGCAATATCGCGTCAAAGCCGGCGGCTCCGTCGTGAGTGACCTCAAGATACCCCAGCAAGCCGCCGTCATTCTCGCCGCGCGCGGGCAGATTGGTTTCCTCAACCGCGCCGCCAAGGGTGACCAGCACATGGCCTTGCGGGGCAGGCATTTCAGCAAAAGCCGGAAGGGCGGTCGACAAGAGCAGGCACAGGGGCAGGGCGAGGCGCATGGGAATCTCCGTTTAGATAGATATGACCGACCTTAGCGGCGGCGGCTCTTATTCCAAGCGCATTCTGGCGCCGTCCATTGACCTTGCTGCACCGCGTGGTAAACCGCCGGGCAAGCAAAAGGACATTCGAAATGAACCTGTTTTCCGAGATCCGCAGCCTCGTGCTGGACGCGCTGGCACAGATGCAGTCCGAAGGCGCGCTGCCCGAAGGGCTGAGCTTTGACAACGTGGCCGTTGAACCGCCGCGCGATGCGGCGCATGGCGACATGGCGACGAATGCGGCTATGGTGCTGGCAAAGCCTACAAAGATGAAGCCGCGCGACATTGCCGATGCGCTGGCTGGAAAGCTGGCAGAGGATGATCGGATCACAAGTGCAGAGGTTGCCGGGCCGGGGTTCTTGAACCTGCGGTTGGCGCCATCAGTCTGGCAGGGTGTTCTGGCTGCGGTGCTGCAACAGGGCACGGATTATGGCCGCTCGACCATGGGGCATGGGCAGAAGGTGAACGTGGAATACGTCTCGGCCAACCCGACCGGCCCCTTGCATGTGGGTCATACGCGGGGCGCGGTGTTTGGCGATGCGCTGGCAAGCTTGCTGGCCTATTCCGGCCATATCGTGACCCGTGAATACTATATCAACGATGGCGGTGCGCAGGTCGATGTGCTGGCGCGCTCGGCCTATGAACGGTACCGCGAGGCCAACGGGCTGAGCCCCGAGATCGCCGAGGGCCTGTATCCTGGCGACTATCTGATCCCGATTGGCGAGGCGTTGAAAGAGAAATACGGTGACAGCCTGATCGACAAGCCGGAAAGCGACTGGCTGGAGGATCTGCGCGAGTTTTCGACAGAAGCGATGATGGACCTGATCCGTGCCGACCTGAAGGCGCTGGGCGTTGAGATGGATGTGTTCTTCTCGGAAAAGTCGCTCTATGGCACGGGTCGGATTGAAGCTGCGTTGCAATCCCTGACCGACAAGGGCCTGATCTATGAGGGCGTGCTGGAACCGCCCAAGGGCAAAAAGCCCGAAGATTGGGAACCACGTGAGCAGACCCTGTTCAAATCGACCGAGCATGGCGACGACGTGGATCGCCCGGTCAAGAAATCGGACGGGAGCTGGACCTATTTTGCCCCGGATATCGCCTATCACTATGACAAAGTGACCCGTGGGTTTGACGCGTTGATCGATGTGTTCGGCGCTGACCACGGTGGCTATGTCAAACGGATGAAGGCGGCCGTGTCGGCTCTGTCCGATGGCAAGGTACCGCTGGATATAAAGCTGACCCAGCTGGTGAAACTGTGGAAGAACGGCGAGCCGTTCAAGATGTCCAAGCGGGCAGGGAACTTCGTCACATTGCGTGATGTGGTCGATCAGGTTGGCCCGGATGTGACCCGTTTCGTGATGCTGACCCGCAAGAATGACGCTGCCCTGGATTTTGACTTTGACAAGGTCTTGGAACAAAGCCGCGAGAACCCCGTTTTCTACGTCCAATATGCCCATGCCCGCGTGATGAGTGTTCTGCGCCGTGCAGCTGAGGCCGGGATCGACGCGCAGGACCCAGCGCTTAAAAGCGCCGATCTGGGTAAGATCGACCATGCCTCTGAGCTGACTGTTGCCAAGAAGCTGGCCGAATGGCCGCGTCTGGTTGAGATCGCCGCACGCACCAATGAGCCGCACCGGGTTGCCTTCTATCTGTATGAACTTGCAGGGGATTTCCACGCGCTTTGGAACAAGGGCAACGATGAAACCCAGCTGCGGTTTATTCAGGATGGCGATGTTGCCACAAGCCAGTCAAAAATCGCACTGGCCCGGTCCGTTTCTGTTGTGATTTCAGCAGGCTTGGGTATTCTTGGCGTTACCCCGGCGCAGGAGATGCGGTGAACAACACCGTCCGAACCGCCGGTACGAGGTAGGCAAGAAATGACCCGCGCGCCTTATTTTCGGCGCTAAACGGGCGGTGAGGCGGACATGGCAAGTTACGATTACCCGGGGCAAATGCGCCCCGAGCAGATGCATTATACGAATCAAGCTCATCCTCAGGATGGGTATGACTTCCCTAATGATTTGCACGGATATGACGAAACGCCCCATTCCGCGGGTTTGGGTCGTATTGTTAGTGCACTGGGTGCTGTTGCATCTTTGGCGCTGGTCGCTGGCATCGGTGTTTGGGGTTACAATTTGGTAATGCGCGATGTCAGTGGCGTACCGGTTGTTCGGTCCTTAGATGGACCAATGCGTATTCAGCCCGAAAGCCCGGGTGGCACCCCTGCGGATCATCAGGGTTTGGCCGTGAACACGGTTGCGGCAGTGGGCACAGCAGCGCCGCCTGCTGATCGGCTGATCCTTGCACCGCGCCCGGTTTCCCTGACAGATGAAGATACTCCGGTGGCACCGTTGCAACCGACACCTGCCGTACATGTGGTCGAGGAAAAAGTCTCTGACCGGACGGGCACACAGATGCGCCAGGGCGCGGTTGATACACTGGTTGCTGAACTGGCGGGAGAGGCGGAAAATTCCGGTCAGGTTGGCGAGCAAAGTTATCAGTTGGCCTCTTTGACCATCCCCGAGGAAGAGCCTGCTATTGATCCGGCTGATCTGGCTGCATCGCAACCAGACCCAGAACTGGCGGCTTTGCCTGGTGTGCGCCGGTCGCTGCGCCCGGTCCTGCGCCCCGCTGGCGGTGTGCGCAGCGCGATTACGTCAAACAGCACTACCGAAGACGCGATCAACGCGGCGGTCAAAGCTGCGGTCGGCTTGGATGTGGATCCCGAAACCCTGACCAAGGGCACCCGTATGGCCCAGCTTGGGGCCTATGAAAGTTCGGATGTCGCGCTCTCGGAATGGGACCGCATGAATGGGCGGTTCAGAGATTATATGGATGGAAAACAGAGAGTTATACAGAAAACCTCAAGCGGTGGGCGAACCTTCTATCGTCTTCGGGTTCTGGGGTTTGACGATCTGAGCGACTCGCGCCAATTCTGTGCCGCTTTGCAGGCCGAAGGCGCTGATTGCATTCCGGTTGCCGCGCGGTGAGTTTCGGCGCAGTCATTGCCGACGCTGAAGGTCTGCGCCTGACGCCTGATGAGAAAAAACTGTTCCAAGAGATGAACCCATTCGGGTTCATTCTGTTTGCCCGTAATATCGAGTCTGCGGATCAGGTGCGCGCCCTATGCGACGATTTCCGCGAGGCTGTGGGGCGGAACTGCCCGATCACTGTTGATCAAGAGGGTGGACGCGTGCAACGACTGCGCACACCGCTGGCACGGGAATGGATGCCGCCGCTGGATCACGTGGCCCAGAGCGGAGAGCAGGCCGAACGTGCCATGTATCTGCGCTATCGTCTGATTGCGAATGAACTGTTCGAGCTTGGGATCGACAGCAACTGCGCCCCCATGGTGGATCTGGCCCGGAACGAGACGCATCCGTTCCTTAAAAACCGCTGCTATGGGTCTGATCCCAAAATGGTTTCCCGGATCGGTCGTGCGGTTGCCGAGGGGCATCTGGATGGCGGTGTATTGCCGGTGCTCAAACACATGCCAGGTCATGGTTTATCCACGCTGGACAGCCATCATGACCTGCCCCATGTCGATCTTGCGCAAGAGGAGCTGACCGAAGCAGATTTCGGCCCGTTTCGGGAGTTGAACGATCTGCCAATGGGGATGACGGCGCATCTGGTCTATGACCGGATTGACCCTCAACCTGCTACGATTTCTCGGACCATGATCAGCCTGATCCGCAAAACGATCGGGTTTGGCGGGCTGATTATGACGGATGATATCTCGATGAAGGCCCTCAGCGGAAATCCAGAAGAGATTGCCAATCAGGCGCTAGTTGCCGGATGCGATGTGGTTTTGTACTGCAACGGCTCTTTTGATGCCCGTGTTAAGGTGCTGAGCACCGCCGGAAAGATGTCCGAACAGGCACAGAAACGCGCTGAACGGGCGTTGGCTATGCGCAAAGCCCCGCAGGAACTTGACATCCAAGCCGCCGAAGCCGAACTTTCTCGCCTAATGGGCGGGCAGGTGTATGTCGGATAATCTTTTTAGCGAAGACCCCGTCTCGGTCGCGGATCGCCTTGCGGCAGAGGCATTGATCGTAGACGTCGACGGGTTTGAAGGCCCGCTCGATGTGCTGCTGATGCTGTCCCGCACGCAAAAGGTAGATCTGCGCAAAATATCGGTTCTGGCGCTGGCGCAGCAATACTTGTCCTTTGTTGAAAAGGCACGGGCGCTGCGGATCGAATTGGCCGCCGACTATCTGGTGATGGCGGCATGGCTGGCCTTTCTGAAATCGCGCTTGCTGCTGCCTCCGGATCCGAATGACGAAGGCCCCTCGGGCGAAGAACTGGCCGCGCATCTGGCGTTTCAGCTAGAGCGGCTTCAGGCCATGCGCGATGCTGCCGCCCGATTGATGGGGCGCGATCAGCTGGGGCGCGATTTCTTCAAACGTGGGCAGGGCGAGGATGTCACGCGCATCCGCACCGTGACCTATTCCGCCACGCTGCTGGACCTGATGCAGGGCTATGCCCGCATTCGTACCCGCGACGAATTCCGCCCCTTTGTCATGGACCGTGACGCCGTATTCACGATGGAACAGGCGCTGGAACGTATGCGCCCGCTGATCGGCTTTGCAGGAGCCTGGACGGATATGGAGACCTATCTGCCCGAAGGCTGGGATGCCGATCCGGTGCGCAGGCGGTCCGCGACGGCGGCTACTTTTGCGGCCTCACTTGAGTTGGTGAAAGAAGGGCATATGGAAATACAGCAGAGCGAAACTTTTGCTCCGATACAACTACGCAAGAGGACCCAATCCCGTGACTGACGCGCCTCAGGAAGAAGGTACCGGCACCCTGTTCGAAGCCCCGCCTATGGCCGAGCAGGAACGCATGGTTGAGGCCGTGTTATTCGCCAGTGCCGAGCCGGTGACGATTGCCGATCTTGAAGTGCGGATGCCCCATGGCAGCGACGCGTCACAGGCGGTGGAAATGCTTAAGAAACGCTATGAAGGGCGTGGTGTTCGTGTGGTTCAGGTTGGTGAATCCTGGGCCATTCGCACTGCCCCAGACTTGGGTTTTCTGATGCAAAAAGAAACGGTTGAGACCCGCAAGCTCAGCCGGGCCGCGATCGAAACGCTGGCGATTGTGGCATATCACCAACCCTGTACACGTGCCGAGATCGAAGAAATTCGCGGCGTATCGGTCTCGCGCGGGACCATCGACCAACTGTTGGAGATGGAGTGGATCAGACTGGGTCGTCGTCGGATGACGCCGGGCCGTCCGGTGACTTTCGTGGTGACTCCGCAGTTTCTGGATCACTTTGGGCTGGAGAACGCCCGAGATTTGCCGGGGTTGAAAGAATTGCGCGCTGCCGGTTTGCTGGAGAACAGACCACCTCCGGGAACGATCCCACTGGGAGAGGGGCAGGAAGACGAAGATCAAACCGAACTGTTCGAGGAAGAGTGATCACGTGGCCCTTTTGTTGCCGCACAAATCGACTATTTAGAAGCCTGGAAATCGGAGTTGAGCAATGAATGCCAATCGTATCATTGACATGATCGTGCGACAGGTCATGCGGCGGCTTGTCACCAAAGGGGTGGATAAGGGGTTCGACATGGCCAGCCGCGTGGGCCAGAAGCCGGGGCAAGAGCAGCAACCGGATAAGAGCTCTGATGCGTCTGGCCAGTTGCAGGCGGGTGGAAACCGCCAGCGTCAAAATATGCGTCAAGCCCAGCGAGTGGCCAATCAGATGCGCCGGTTTATCCGGTTCTGATCAGGTTACCGTTTTGAAATGCTTGGACAGTTTCAATCCTTGTCCCTGATAGTTCGAGGCGATGCCCGCACCATAAAGCTGCGTGGGCATTTCTGACATCCGCTCGTACACCAGCCGCCCGACGACTTGGCCGTGCTCCAACACAAATGGGGCCTCGTGACAGCGGACTTCCAACACTCCGCGTGATCCTTCGCCACCTGCGGCGGCATGGCCAAAACCGGGATCGAAGAAACCGGCATAATGCACCCGGAATTCCCCGACCATCGCCAGATAGGGGGCCATTTCAGCCGCATACATCGGCGGGATATGCACCGCCTCGCGGCTGACTAGAATGTAAAACGCACCGGGGTCGAGGATGATGCGCCCATCGGTGGTACGCACCTCTTCCCAATATTCCTGCGGGTCGTATTCGCCAATCCGGTCCAGATCAATGACACCGGTATGAGGTTTGGCGCGGTAGCCCACCAAATCGGTGTCGGGCAGCCGCAGGTCCACCGAGAACCCGAGCCCGTCTTGAATGACAGCGGGGCCATCGACCAGCGGGGATTCGGCGTGCAGGGCGCTTAGATCGGTATCGCTCAGCACGGCCTGGCCCTGCCGGAACCTGATTTGGTTCAGCCGCATTCCCGGACGCACCAGAACCGAGAATGAGCGGGGGCAGATCTCGGCATACAAAGGGCCGGTATAGCCTGCAGGCACCCGGTCAAACTCGGTCCCGCCATCGGTGATCGTGCGCGTCAGAAGATCCAGCCGCCCGGTCGAGCTTTTTGCATTGGCGGCCGCGCTCAGCCCCTGGGGCAGGGCCAGCGATTCCATCAACGGCACTAAATAGACACAGCCCTTTTCCAGCACAGCACCTTCAGAGATATCGATGCGGTGCATCTCAAATTCCGACAAACGTTCGGCTACGGTGCGACCTTCGCCTGCCAGAAACGAGGCACGTACCCGGTAAGCAACTGTACCTAAACGCAAATCAAGGCTGGCGGGTTGAATCTGGGCGGGGATGACCTCTGGGCTTGCGGTAATCTCACCGCGCGCGATCATCGCCTCTATCTGCTGGTTCGGGCATACGCCGGTCATTCCGATCCCCCCTGATGCCAGAGCGGGATCTGGCCTGTGTGCCATAAACGTCGGTGTGATTTGGTCGGGCTAGCAGGACTCGAACCTGCGACCTTCCGTCCCCCAGACGGACGCGCTACCAGGCTGCGCCATAGCCCGACGTTGAGGTGTTCATAAAGACTTTCCCGGCGGGGGCAAGAGGAAATCATCGCCTTTTTTCTTATCCCGCTGATCGGTTTTCTATTCGGTTCAACACGCTGCGCAGCTCTTGCGCGATGGGCGCTATCTGGCTGAGCAACTGGTCATCGAATGAGTTTCGAGTCCAGGCCAATGTCGCGATTCCGCCCAACAATGGCGAGGCGTCGGGATAAGACGGCTGGGTTTGCGTCTGAGGTTCCGCATTTGGCGAATTGGGAGCAGGTTGCAGTTCGGGTTTTTGAGCGTCGCCAAGATCCAGATGTATCTGCTCTTGCGGAGGGGCTGTCTTGGCCGTGAATGGCACAACGACATTTGCATCGGGTGCGAGTTCAAGATTCGCCATTTCATCCAGGCTCTGGGACACTGAAGAAACATGCGCCACGCCCTGTTCACGCAAGATGCGCTGTACGCCTTTGATGGTGATCCCATCCTCATGCAAAAGCTTCTTGATGCCGCCCAGCAGGCGCATATCGTTGGGGCGATAATATCGGCGCCCACCGGCCCGTTTTACCGGTTTCACCTGATTGAAGCGGCTTTCCCAGAATCGCAGAACATGCGGCTGCACACCCAACCAGTCCGCAACTTCACTGATGGTGCGAAAGGCGTCTGGGGACTTGCTCATATTCGTGCCGTCCTGATCTTATTTGCGGTTCCCTGCGGCGACGCGATCTTTCATCAGATGCGACGGGCGGAAGGTGAGAACACGGCGAGGCTGAATTGGAACCTCTTCGCCTGTCTTGGGATTGCGGCCGATACGAGCTGTCTTGTCCCGAACACTGAACGTTCCAAAAGACGAGATCTTTACCTGTTCACCGCGCACCAATGCGTCGGACATATGGTTCAGAACGCTCTCGACCAGTTGCGCGCTTTCATTGCGTGAAAGGCCAACTTCACGAAATACGGCCTCGCTCAGATCCATTCGGGTCAGTGTTTTGTCGCTCATGCCAATTCCCCTGTTGCTATCAGAGCATAGGGTCAGGGCAAATTCGCTGTCAATATCAATGAATTGCGGGCGAGTGTGTAAGCTGAATTGCGCTTGTTACCACCGCAAGAGGACTGAGCCCCAGGCCAAACCACCTCCGATTGCCTCTGTGACCAGCAGATCACCCTGTTTGAACTGCCCACGCTGTTTCGCAACAGACATTGCCAGGGGAATCGATGCAGCCGAGGTATTTCCGTGGTCTTGCAGGGTAACGACAACGTGTTCCATAGGAACGCCCAATTTCTTGGCTGTGCCCTGGATGATTCTAATGTTTGCCTGATGCGGTACTATCCAATCCACATCTTTATGACTTAGCCCAGCCTTCTCTAGGCAGGTTTCTGCGGTAGAGGTCAGTCGTTCAACTGCCTGCCGAAACAGCTGGTTTCCTTTCATCCGCAGATAGCCTGTGGACTGGGTCGAGACGCCTCCATCCACATAGAGCAGGTCCTTATAGCGCCCGTCCGAGTTTAGGTCGGTTGCCAGAATGCCCCGATCGTCCGAGGTTCCTGCGCCCTCATGCTGTTCAAGGATTATTGCCCCGGCGCCGTCGCCGAAAAGCACGCAGGTCGACCGGTCGGTCCAGTCCATGATACGAGAGAACGTCTCGGCGCCGATGACCAGCACGCGTTTGGCCTGGCCTGACACGATCAGCGCATTGGCATTGGTCATGGCATAGACAAATCCGGCGCAAACCGCCTGTACGTCAAAGGCGAAGCCTTTGGTCATGCCAAGCTGCGATTGAACCATTGTTGCGGCAGAGGGAAACGTCAGGTCAGCGGTCGATGTTGCAAGAATAATCGCATCAATATCATCTGCCTCCAGACCCGCATCGGCCAGTGCGGCAATGGCAGCCTTTGTGGCCATAATCGAAGTGGTTTCGTCTTCCGCTGCAAAATGCCGGCGTTCGATCCCGGAACGTGTCCGTATCCACTCATCAGACGTATCGAGCGTTTCTTCGAACTCGGAATTCGGGACGATGCGCTCTGGCAAATAGTGCCCGACACCAACTATAATTGAACGGCCTGCCATGCTGGGGTACTGCCTTTTTTGTTATTCACCGGCCTTCGACGGCGTGTCTGCGGCATCTTGTGCAAGCTCGGCTGTCGATGCAACCCGTGCTGCCAATTTTTCGGCGAAGCCCGACTCGGCCAAGGTAAAGGCCAGCTTTACAGCGGCTGACACGCCGGTCGAGTCTGCACCACCATGTGATTTGACGACGGTTCCGTTCAGGCCAAGGAAAACCCCACCATTCACGCGCCGAGGATCAATTCGTTTCTTCAACCGCTGCAAAGATGTGATTGCAAGGATCGAGGCCAGTCGTGAAAGCGGAGAATATTTGAACGCCTCGCGCAGAAGATCTCCGATCAGGCTGGCTGTGCCTTCTCCGGTCTTGATGGCGACGTTGCCTGTAAACCCGTCTGTTATAATGACATCGGCTTTGTCTCCCGGGATGTCGCTGCCTTCGACAAAACCCACAAAGTCAAAGCTGGCCTGATCCGCAAAATCCGAGATCATGCCATGCGCTTCTTTTAGCTCGGCGCGCCCTTTATGTTCCTCGGTGCCCACATTCAAAAGGCCGATCCGGGGACGTTCCAACGCCATGCCGTTTCGGGCATAAGAGGCACCCATCAAAGCATATTGCAGCAGGTCCTTGGCGTCCGCGCGCACATCGGCGCCTACGTCCAGCATTACATTGAAACCCTGCGGATTGCGCGAGGGCCACAAAATAGCGATTGCCGGGCGGTTTACCCCCGGCAGCTTACGTAGACGCATCATCGACAGGGCCATCAATGCGCCGGTATTGCCACAAGAGACCGCGCCATGGGCTTCACCCTGACGTACCGACTCCAGTGTGGACCACATCGAGGTTTGCTTGCCGTGTCGGACGACCTGGCTGGGCTTGTCCTCCATCGTGACCACATCGGGACAATCACGAAAAACGACGCGCCCGTTCAGGACACGCCGTTTTGCGACAAGTTTGCGCAACATGGCCTCAGGCCCGTGCAAGATGAACGCGATATCGGGGTTCTTATCCGCCGATTTGGCGATCCCCGCCACAACAGCAGCGGGCCCCGAATCTCCGCCCATTGCGTCAACCGAGATGGTAATCCGTCCGGCGTGCGTGGGCTGTTCTGTCATGCTTGGCCTGCGCTTTTAGGGCTTAGGCCGCGTCTTCGTCCAGGTCGATTTCGTCGGCCTGAGCGACGACTTCGCGGTCATCATAGTGGCCGCAGGACGCGCAGACGTGGTGCGGGCGCTTCAGCTCACCACAGTTGGCGCATTCGTTCGGGTTTGCAGCAACCAGAGCGTCGTGCGCGCGGCGGTTGTTGCGACGCGACTTGGAAACTTTGTTCTGTTGGACAGCCATGGTCTCAACCTTTGTCTACTAAGGGCCGGCAGATTCGCTGCGGGCCAGGTTTCATTCTTCGTTTTTCTCGTGGTTTGACGCGCGTTTAGGGGACGGGCCCCGCGATGTCCAACCCAAATTCCGATGAGCGCGCGAAAATACTGCGATTCTCAGCATGTTCAAGCGATTTTTCTGAGCGCCTGCTATGACAGGATTTCAGGCCCGTGTCACTCGTCTTTTTTCAGTGCATCGCGCAGCCCGGCCAAGCCCGCAAAGGGTTTGACATCTTCATCCGTTATTGCCTGTTTGCCGGGTTCGGTAAAGCCCGCCTGTTCCAATTCGGCACCTTCTTTCCGGGGATACTGGGGCAGGGCAAGCGCCAGCGCTTCGGACATGACCTCGGTCAGAGCGATTTCGGTCCCTAGCGGTTCAGATTCGTCACCCTCCGGGATTTCGAACTCTTCCTCGTCAGGGTTTGTCCAATCTGACAGAAACATCCGGGTCACCGGAATGTCGATCCGCGTGGTAACCGGTGTCAGCGTCACGACACAGGGTTGAATCACGGTTGCCCCCAGTTTTCCTGAAAGCGCCCAATCACGCTCTCCATGCGCACGCACCTCGCCGACAAAACTCAGCTTACGCAGCCCAAGCAGGCTCAACTCGTTCTTTAAGACATCCAACTCCTGTGCGTCAGGGCGAATTTCAAAGGGCGTCGGTGCGTTCTGAGGCAGGTCGGCGACCCGTAAAGATGTCTGGTTGCTCATACGTGGCCCTTTCGTGTGTTGAACCGGGGTGGCGGTTTGATGTAATCGGATAGGGGCCGCACGGTCCCAAGGCAAGAGGGTGTGAATGTTGAAAGTTATGAGCAGGTTGAAACCAGCGTCCAGAACGCTCGTATTTGCGGCCTGTCTGACCGCTGCTGGTGCGTGTGCTCCGGTCTTCAAGAAACACGGATATGTCCCCACAGCCGAGGACCTGGCCGAAATTCAGGTGGGTGTCGATACACGTGAAAGCGTACTCGAATCCGTTGGCGCGCCCAGTACTTCAGGTGTCGTTCGCGATTCCGGCTTTTATTATGTGACATCACGCGTTCGTCATTATGGTCCGAAACGACCGAAAATCGTCTCGCGCGAGCTTGTGGCGATCAGCTTCGATGACCGGGGTGTTGTGCGCAATATTGAACGCTTTGGCCTTGAAGATGGAAACGTCGTGACGCTGGATCGTCGTATTACCGAATCCTCAGTTCAGAACCGTGGGTTCCTGCGGCAGCTGCTTGGCAATATCGGCAACTTCAACCCGGCAAACATTCCTGGCGCGACCAACTAATTCATAGTCACGTCTTGTCAACTTCACAGGGCGGTCACAAATCCTGTGTTATTGACCCTGCAAGACGAAACAGGTCAGCAACCCAGGAGGATGCGACCATGGCACTATTGCTCGGCAAGGGCCGGTACCGTGCGCGTCAGGCGCAAACACCGCAGGATGTTGCGGCGGCGCAGTGTCTTCGAACACTGGCTTTCGGGACTGATCAGCCTGATCAGGATGAGTTCGACAGCCGTTGTACGCATATTCTGGTCGAGGATATGCGTGCCAACGGTAAACTCATGTGCTGCTTTCGCATGTTGATGATGGAGCGCGGGGCCGAGATTGGCCAAAGCTATTCCGCCCAGTTCTATGACCTCTCGGCACTTGAAGGGTTTAAGGGGCGTATGGTCGAGATGGGGCGCTTTTGCGTGCATCCTGGTCAAAACGACCCAGACATTCTGCGTGTTGCCTGGGGGGCGATGACTGCATTTGTCGATCAGAATAATGTTGAGATGCTGTTTGGCTGCTCATCGTTTGCGGGTACAGAAACGGCGGAATATCTTGATGCTTTTGCGATGTTGAAACATCGCCATTTGGCCCCGAAACGCTGGTTGCCACGGGTCAAGGCCCCAGATGTTTTCCAGTTCGCCGCGAGATTGCGTCGGCGCCCGGATGCCAAAAAAGCCATGATGCGCATGCCCCCTTTGCTGCGTACTTACCTGATGATGGGCGGCTGGGTCAGTGACCACGCAGTCGTTGACCGTCACATGAACACTTTGCATGTCTTTACCGGCCTCGAAATCTGCGCGATTCCGCCCGCACGTAAACGTTTGCTGCGGGCCGTTGCCGGGTAATCGCCGTTGACGGCTCGACGCTGCGGGGGTAGCTGGCGGGCATGGCAAGAATTCCTTTATTGCAGATGTCCGGCATTTCCCTGACTTTCGGGGGCGATCCGGTTTTTTCAGACCTTGATCTGGTGGTTCAACCAGGCGACTGCGTCGCTCTGGTTGGGCGGAACGGATCCGGCAAGTCAACCTTGATGAAGGTGATGGCCGGTTTGGTAGAACCGGACAAGGGCGAGATTGTAATTCCCCCGGGTAAGTCAGTCGGTTACATGGAGCAAGACCCCGGAATGGAAGGGTTTGCTACGCTCGGCGACTATGCCTCCAGCGGGTTAGAGCCGGGTGAGCTTTACAAAGTCGAACGCGCAGGCGAAGGGCTGAAATTCGACCCGGCGCGCGCTGTTGAGACGGCCTCGGGCGGTGAACGCCGCCGTGCCGCGCTGGCCAAGCTGATGGCCGAAGCCCCGGATTTGATGCTGCTGGACGAGCCGACCAACCATCTTGATATCGAAGCCATCGCCTGGCTCGAGCGTGAGCTAGGATCGACACGGACGGCCTATGTGCTGATCTCACACGACCGTGCCTTTCTGCGCGCCTTGACCCGCGCGACGCTGTGGATCGATCGTGGGGCGGTCCGACGGCAGGAGCAGGGGTTTACGGCATTCGAGGCTTGGCGCGACAAGATCTGGGAGGAAGAGGACCAGCAACGTCATAAGCTGAACCGTCTGATCAAGTCCGAGGCGCGATGGGCCGTCGAGGGCATCAGCGCCCGTCGCAAGCGCAACCAGGGTCGGGTCCGCGCCTTGCAGGACCTTCGATCTGAAAAAGCCGCACAGATAAAACGTCAGGGTTCGGCCGCGATGACCCTTGAGGCTGGACCAAAATCAGGGCGAAAAGTGTTTGAAGCCAAAGGCCTATCCAAGTCTTTTGGTGATCATCAGATCGTGCGCAACTTTGACCTGTTGGTACAGCGGGGCGACCGCGTGGCCTTTGTTGGCCCAAACGGCGTCGGCAAGACAACATTGCTGAAAATGCTGTTGGGACAAGAGAACCCGGATGAGGGTTCGGTCACGCTGGGCACCAATCTTGAGATTGCAGTATTCGACCAGGCCCGCGCGCAGCTCGACCCCGAAATGAGCCTTTGGGACAGCCTGACTGGCGACCCCGAGATGCGTGTTTCCGGCAAGGCTGATCAGGTGATGGTGGGTGGCCAACCCAAGCATGTGGTCGGCTACCTCAAGGAGTTTCTGTTTGACGAGGGGCAGGCCAGAGCAGCCGTTAAGTCACTGTCAGGTGGGGAAAAAGCCCGTTTGCTGCTGGCAAAGCTGATGGCCAAACAGTCGAACCTGCTGGTATTGGACGAACCGACCAACGATCTGGATGTGGAAACACTGGATCTGTTGCAGGAACTTCTGGACGATTATGACGGTACCGTTTTGCTGGTCAGCCACGACCGCGATTTCTTGGACCGTGTGGCCGCAACGACCATCGCGATGGAGGGTAACGGCCGTGCAACCGTCTATGCCGGGGGGTGGTCGGACTATCTCGCTCAGCGCGGCGAGGTGTCTGATAAGAAAGAAGTAAAAACAAAAGCTTCCAAGTCAAAGGTAAAGCAGGAGGCGCAGCCGAAACTGGGGCTATCATTTTCAGAGAAACACCGTCTTGAGAAATTGCCTGCCGAGATTGAGCGGCTTGAGGCGGAAATCGGAAAGCTTGAAGAGCTGATGTCCGATCCTGAGCTTTTCAGCCGTGAACCTGTTAAATTTCAGAAAGCGACCGAGGCTTTGGTCGAGCGGCAAGAAAAGCTGGCCGCAGCCGAGGAAGAGTGGCTGATCCTCGAGGAAAAGGCCGAGGGCGCCTAGATCAGCTTTCGCGCTGTGGCCGGCTATCCGACCACAGTTCATTTGAGTGAGCCGTTTTCATCGGTAGGTGATCAGCCACGCTCAGCGCATTCGCAGCGCGCCGTCGATACGGATGACCTCGCCGTTCAGATAACCCATTTCGACGATGAACCCGGCCAGTCGCCCGTATTCGCGGGGGTCGCCAAGGCGCACAGGGTTGGGAACGTCAGAGGCCAGTTGTTGCTGCACCTCTTCGGGCAGACCGGCTAGCATCGGAGTCATAAAGATTCCGGGTGCGATGGTCATCACGCGGATTCCGGACGAGGCCAGATCCCGTGCCATGGGCAGGGTCATACCTACCACACCACCTTTCGAAGCCGCATAGGCAGCCTGACCCTTTTGCCCATCAAAGGCCGCGATTGAGGCTGTATTGATGATGACACCGCGCGCGCCATCCGGTTCTGGGTCGTTCTTTGCCATTTCCGCGGCTGCAAGGCGTGAAACGTTGAATGTACCCACAAGGTTGATGTCGATCGTGCGCTGAAATGCATCAAGCGGGTGCGGGCCATCCCTACCTACGGTTTTCATGCCAACCGCGATCCCGGCGCAATTCACTGCCGCGTTGATCGCTCCCATCTTCTCACGGGCATGGGCGATGGCTGCGGCCACGGATGTTTCATCGGTCACATCCGTCTGGGCGAAATGCCCGCCAATTTCTGTTGCGATCTGGTGACCCCGCTCGGCATCGCGATCCAGAATGGTTACCTGTGCATTGTTTTCTGCAAAAAAGCGGGCCGTTGCCTCACCCAGCCCCGAGGCGCCTCCGGTGACAATGGCTGCGGTGGTCGACAGGTGCATCTGGATTTCCTTTCAAAAGATATGAACATACGTTCATTTAATATCAGCCAAGGGACAGTGTCCATAGGGGGGCGTCGGGCAGGCGACCCTTCCTCAAGGCTTTCTCAGGTCAGCTTCAGGCGTTCTTAATGTTGGAATCTCAAATCGACACTGGACGCAATCGAGCGTCTGGGTGGCGCATTTGAGGAGGACAAACTATGCGAATTGGGACCAAATCAGGGCTTTCCGCTTTGGTAGCCGCTCCGTTTCTGGGGATTATGGCGGCTGGAAGTGCGGCCGCTGCACCAGAGGTCTGCAACTGGAAAACGGCGCGGGATGCTGCAAACAGCGGCGATTATGCGACCATGTGTGAGTGCACGCAGGTAACCCCCAGCTTTCTAGAGCGCTTGCAGAAACGTGCGGATTTCGAAACCACATTGCAAAACACATCCGCGCAATGCCCGGGGTTGGCTGCCTTGTTGACCGACTTTCCGACAGCATCGATCGTAAGCGCGGCAAATGCGGGTGAAGACCGCAGCTCGGACCCAAGTTCACCGCTCACGCCGGTTGGCGGCGGTGGAACCGGGTCCGGAGGGTCAGGCGGTAACGGTCCCGGCAACGGCGGCGGAGATGATCCGGGTGGCGACAACCCTGGCGATGATCCCGGCAACGGTGGCGGGGATGATCCCGGTGACGACAACCCAGGTGATGATCCCGGCAATGGTGGTGGCGATGGCCCCGGCAAACCTGGAAATGGCAATGGCCCCGGCAAAGGGGGCAATGGTCCAGGTAAAGGCGGGAACGGCCCCGGTAAGGGCGGTAACGGCCCTGGCAACGGCAATGGAAACGCTGGAAACCCCGGCAATGGCGGGGGCAATAACGGCGGCTCTGGCCCCGGCACCGGAAACGGTGGAGGTAACAACGGCCACGGCGGAGGCCACGGTAACGGCGGCGGCGGCCACGGGAATGGCGGCGGCCACGGTAATGGTGGCGGCGGTCATGGACATGGCGGCGGCAAAGGGGGCAAGGGATAAGCCCACACTTGGCAGATATGTCCGTACCGAAACAGAAACGGCCACCCAATTAGGTGGCCGTTTTTCTTTCAGAGGTCTTAGTTATCCCAACTGAACCAGCGCGTGCCTCTTCTTGCCCGCACTCAGTTTGATGGGCGAGGACAAGGCGCCTGCGTCGATCATCAGTCCCGCGTCTGTTAATGAAGCGTCGTCCAGTTTGGCGCCGTTTTCTGCAATCAGGCGCTTGGCCTCTTTGCCAGATTTCGCCAGGCCAGACTGTACGATCAGTTGCACGATGGATATCGGCAAGTCTGCTTCGCCGACCGTTAGGGTCGGCAGATCGTCCCCGACGCCACCTTTTTCGAACACTTCGCGAGCGGTGGCCTCGGCGTTTGCCGCAGCCTCGGCCCCGTGCAGCAAGGAGGTGACCTCGTTTGCCAGGCGGATCTTGGCCTCGTTGATCTCGGACCCCTGCAATGCGCCAAGGCGGTCACACTCATCCACAGGCAGTTCGGTGTACAGCTTAAGGAACCGCCCAACATCCGCGTCGGTGGTGTTGCGCCAAAACTGCCAGAACTCATAGGGTGAGCGCATCTCGGCATTCAGCCAGACCGCACCGTCTTGCGATTTGCCCATCTTCTTGCCATCGCTGGTGGTCAGCAGTGGTGAGGTCAGGCCATAGATCTCGTTATCCAACACGCGACGGGTCAGGTCGATACCGTTGACGATATTGCCCCACTGATCGCTACCGCCAAGCTGTAGGACACAGCCATAGCGACGGTTCAGTTCAAGGAAGTCATAGGCCTGCAGGATCATGTAATTGAATTCGAGGAAGGATAGCGATTGCTCGCGGTCCAGCCGGGATTTCACCGATTCAAAGGCCAACATCCGGTTGACCGAGAAATGCCGGCCGATGTCGCGCAGGAAGTCGAGGTAATTTAGGTCGTCCAGCCACTCTTCGTTGTTCAGCATCAGTGCTGCGTTTTCTGCGCCGCTATCATAGTCGATATAGGCGGCAAACACCTTTCTGATGCCTGCGATATTGGCGTTGATCTGGTCCGGGCCCAGCAGGGGGCGCTCATCTGACCGGAAGGACGGATCGCCCACCTTCGTGGTGCCGCCGCCCATCAGGGTGATCGGCTTATGACCTGTTTTCTGGAACCAGCGAAGCATCATGATCTGGATCAGGCTGCCCACATGTAGGGACTTTGCCGTTGCATCAAACCCGATATACGCCGACTGACACCCGCTGATCAGCGCCTCGTCAAGGCCCTGATAATCGGTGCAGTCAGCCAGAAAGCCGCGCTCGATCATCGTGGCGATGAAATCCGATTTGGGGTGGTAGGTCATATCGTGCCCTTTGGGTTAATGTTGCGGGGCAGTGTATAGGCGGTGGGGATGACAAGGAAAAGGCACCTTATCCAAGAAAAACACGCCGCTTATGTGATCTGGCTTGCCTTGGGTTTGCGTTAACGTGCAGGTTGTGGGCAACGCGACGACATAACGGGCGCGAACAGGCGAAAGAGGGCTGGCGTGGGTCGGGCAATTAGCAAATCAGGCGTATTGACTGCATTGGGTGCAATGTCGGGGACCTCGCTGGATGGCGTGGACGCGGCGGTGATCAAAACGGACGGTTACAGAATTCTTGGCTTTGGGCCCACCGGATACCGCGCCTATTCAGATGCAGAGCGGAAAACGCTTCGCGCAGCACTGGGGCAGTGGCATGGCCATGATGTGGATGCCGCGGCGGAATTGGTCACGCTTGCCCATGCCGAAATACTGGCCGACTTCGACAAGATTGACCTGATAGGGTTTCACGGTCAGACCCTAGCACATGAACCAAGCGGGCGCGGTACGTTGCAGGTGGGTGACGGCGATGGCCTGACGCAGGCCTTGGGTGTCCCCGTCGTTTGGGATTTCCGCAGCGATGATGTGGCGATGGGGGGCGAGGGCGCTCCGCTTGCGCCCTTTTACCACTTTGCCTGTGCCAAGTGGATTGAGGCCAACCAACCGCTTTGTTTTCTGAACCTGGGCGGGGTCGGGAACCTGACCTATGTAGATCCCAGGTTTGATGGCCCTGAAATACCAGGTGCGCTGTTGGCTTTTGACACCGGTCCGGCCAATGCACCGGTTGATGATCTGATGCAGGAACGTCTGGGTCTGCCCATGGATCGCGACGGCGCGATTGCGCGCGGCGGCAGGGTCGAGGCCGGGGCGCTTGAGTTGTTTCTTGCAGAGCCCTTCTTTAACAGGATGCCGCCAAAATCACTGGACCGGAACGACTTTGCCGAGATGATCCGCCTGGTGCAGGAACTCTCTGACGCTGATGCGGTTGCCACCCTGACCGGCATGTGCGCCGCCGGAGTTGCGCAAGGGATCGAGCATTGCCCGGAACCGCCGTCGCGTGTGTTGGTGACAGGAGGGGGACGGCATAACCCGGTCCTGATGGAGATGCTGCGCGTTTCGCTGGATTGTCCGGTGGAGCCGGTCGAAGCGGTTGGTCTGGATGGGGATATGCTGGAAGCACAGGCCTTTGCCTATCTTGCTGTCCGTGTCGCGCGCGGGCTGCCGACCTCTTGCCCCGGCACCACAGGGGTTAAGGCACTGGTCGGGGGCGGGATGGTCAGCGTTCCATCGAGCGAACGTAGTCTGACGTAAATTCTGAATACCCCTCAGAGGTCGATTTCAAATGTGCTTTGGTCCAGTCATGCAGCGTTGGCAGCTGGTGAAACGGCACGTTTGGAAAGGCGTGGTGTTCGGCGTGATAGGGCATGTTCCAGGCCAGAAATCGGACCAATCGGTTGGTGAACGTAGTGCGCGAGTTTTCAAGCATATTCGCCACCGGCGGGCAGAGGCCGTGTTCCGCAAGCAGGTACAGCCGAAGAACGGGCTGTGCCACCAAGACCGGCAACAGCCATAAGCTGACCATCAAAGGTGACACCAGCAGGCTTGCCCCTGCAAGCGCGTAAATGGCCAGCAGGACACGGGCCTCAATCCGCATGGCCTTATGTTGGCGATGCGGCAAATAGGGCGCCTCGATCCGGCCCATTGCGTTACTGATCAGAACGCTCATCATCCCAGACCAATAAGGCCAACCACTCAGATAGATCAGCAGGCTGGGCCAGCTGTCGGGCCGCGGTTTGCCCCCCAGTTCGGGGTCTTTGTCCGGGTGGTTGGTCCATTTGTGATGCGCGAGGTGAAAGTATCGAAACCAGGTAAAGGGCAGGGCGATCGGGAGTGAGACCAGATGCCCGACCGCATCATTCATCCAGCCAGTCCGAAACGGCGTTTTATGGGTGCATTCATGGCTGAGGGTGAACAGAAACACCAGCAGCACGCCTTGCGGCAGGATCAGCAGCGGCCAGAGCGGGATTTGCAGTGCTATGCCTGTACTCGTTGAGCTCAGCACCAATAGATACAGCACCAAGTGCCTCAGACCCGCCGCGTCAGACCGCATCTGCAGCCGGTCTTTGGCCTCGGCCGGGAGTGATGCGATGAGGGCGCGGTGATCCATCGGTCAGCCTCGGGGGATGTCGAACCCTGGAGCGGCGAGCTCGAACCCGTCAAACTCAAACCCCGGGGACACGGTGCAAGAGACCAGCGTGTAGGCCCCCGTGCTGCGCGCGGCCTGCCAGTGATCCTTGGGCACGATCAGTTGTGGTGCGCCTTGCGACAGGTCCGGGGTCAGCATGTGGTCGGTCGCCGGGCCAGTTTCGGTTGCGCTGAGCGACAGCACCAAGGGTGCCCCCGCGTGATACAGCCAGATCTCGGTCGCATCGACGCGGTGCCAATGGCTGGCCTCGCCTTGGGCCAGCAGAAAATAGATACAGGTCCCGGTGGCGCGGCCGTGGTTATCAGCGCGCCAGGTTTCACGGAACCAGCCGCCTTCGGGGTGGCGTTGCAGATTCAGATGTTGAATGATCTCTTGTGCGGTCATGGGGCCTCGGTC
Organism: Ruegeria sp. CDSA077; assembly: GCF_059612265.1. NCBI lineage: Bacteria > Pseudomonadati > Pseudomonadota > Alphaproteobacteria > Rhodobacterales > Roseobacteraceae > Ruegeria > Ruegeria sp. CDSA077. The sequence goes on along the minus strand of NZ_JBXWQG010000001.1, from coordinate 1,114,973 downwards.
GTTTCAGGGCGATTATGCACGGGATTGGACGATCCGCTATGGTATTCGTCCCGATCAGGAATATGTTTGGAACATGACTCTGATGATCCCCTTCGACAACAGTTACGCCCGTTTGCCAAACAGCTTTTATGCGCGGCAAGCGCCGGTGCCGGTTCGTGCGCCTCGCTTGATTGCTTTCAACTCCGATCTTGCGCAGATTCTGAGAATCACGCCCGGCGAGGTGCATGAAATGGCCGAGGCCTTTTCCGGCAACGCCCTGCCAGAGGGGGCAGAACCGATTGCACAGCTCTATTCAGGGCATCAGTTCGGAAATTATAACCCCCAGCTTGGGGACGGGCGCGCGGTTTTGCTGGGCGAGACAGTTGGGACGGATGGCGTTCGACGGGATATCCAGTTGAAGGGATCAGGCCCGACGCCGTTTTCCCGACAGGGTGACGGACGTGCATGGCTGGGTCCGGTGCTGCGCGAGTATGTGGTGTCCGAGGCGATGCACGCACTGGGCATCCCGACCACAAGGGCGCTGGCCGCCGTTGAGACTGGCGAGGCCATTTTTCGAGAAGGTCCAATGCCTGGTGCGATCCTGACCCGTGTCGCACAAAGCCACCTGCGCGTAGGTAGCTTTCAGATCTTCGCCGCGCGTGGACAGTTGGACAGTCTGCGTCGACTGACAGATTATGCCATCCAGCGACATTACCCGCAGGCCGACGGCCCGATGGGTCTTTTGCGCGCTGTTGTCGACGCACAATCGCAGTTGATTGCCGCATGGATGAGTGTGGGATTCATCCATGGGGTGATGAATACTGACAACTGCTCGATCTCAGGCGAAACCATTGATTACGGCCCTTGCGCCTTCATGGATAACTATCATCCCAATACCGTCTACAGCTCGATCGACCGCATGGGTCGCTATGCCTATTCCAACCAGCCCGAAATCGCCGTTTGGAATGCAGCGCAGCTGGCGACCGCGCTGATCCAGCAGTTCGAGGATAAAGAGGCCGCCGTTGCTGAGGCTACCGAGATCGTCCATGCGATGCCCGACCTGATACAGCAGCACTGGCTTACAAAGTTCCGGGCAAAGATCGGTCTTGAGATGCAAGAAGACGGCGATTTTGAGATGATCTCGGACTTGCTTAAACGCATGGCGCAGAACAAGGCGGATTTCACCAATACCTTCCGGGCGCTGGGCGGCGATCAGGAGCGGGATCAATTCACCGATCCGCAGGCCTTTGATCAATGGGCAGACGGTTGGCGGTCGCGGCTGTCTCGTGAAAAAAAACCTGCTGAGGTGATTAACAAGGCCAATCCGGCCTTTATCCCGCGCAACCACCGGGTCGAACAGATGATCCAGGCGGCGGTACAGGGGGATTTTGACCCATTCCACCGGCTGAACAATGTGCTGTCCCGGCCCTATGAGGATCAACCCGGCGCTTTGGATCTGACACGGCCACCGGCACAGGATGAGGTTGTTCAGGCGACCTTCTGCGGTACATGAGTTCCTCACACCTGTTTTCGCAGTCAGCTACGTCGGTGTTTCGCCATGCGCTTGCTTTGGTGAAGCCGGCTTGCAATCAACGATGAGCAGCGCAATCCTGCGATCTCAAACGGACTTTCAGGAACCCATGTCTCAGACCGCAATCCTGCGCATCGCCAGCTATAATATTCAGAAATGTGTCGGACTGGATCTACGTCGACAGCCCCAGAGGATTCTTCAGGTCATCGAAAGCCTGCAGGCCGATATTGTCGTCTTGCAAGAGGCCGACAAACGATTGCCTCCGCGCCCTGCGGCCCTGCCGCATTTCATGCTTGACGAAGCGGGATGGCAGATCGTCGATTTGGGTGGGGCTGGCAGCTTGGGGTGGCATGGGAATGCAGTGATCTGGCGGGGTGATGCGATCCGTGTCCGGCAGACCGGGCATCACGAATTACCGGGGCTGGAACCGCGTGGAGCTGTCAGGGTCGAGTTTGACACACCAATCGGTCCGCTTCGGGTGATGGGCATGCATCTGGGGCTCTTGCCCGCCTCACGCCGTCAGCAAATCACCCACCTCAGACGGTGCGATGCGAATCTTGAGGATTTGCCAACTGTCTGGGCGGGGGATTTCAATGAATGGTCCCGACAGCCGGTTCTGGATCACCTGGCCCCGGATATGCACTTTCTTCCACCATTCCCCAGCTTTCCAGCGGCACAGCCGCTGGGCGCGCTGGATCGGATCGCGCTCGGCGCGGGGCTTGAGGCTGTTTTGCATGGCGTGCATTCGGTGCGACCCGCGCATATCGCCTCGGATCACTTGCCAATCTGGGCCGATCTACGCCTTGTAGCTTAGCCGGTAAATCCCCTGTAGCGCCGATCACGCATACGGTTTAATACAGAGAACCGAATATATGCCGAGGGTTCCTATGTCCGACACGATCATCGCCCGTTGCGAAGCCAAAGGCCTGCGTATGACAGGACAGCGCCGCACGATTGCACAGGTGCTGCAACAAAGCGATGATCATCCCGATGTCGAAGAGCTCTATTCGCGCGCCTCGCAGGTTGATTCTGGTATTTCCATCGCCACCGTCTATCGGACCGTCAAACTGTTCGAAGAGGCCGGGATTCTAGAGCGTCTGGAGTTCGGCGACGGGCGTGCCCGGTACGAGGATGCCGAACGGGATCACCATGATCACCTGATCGACATGCAGTCGGGCGAGGTCATCGAATTTGTCGACCCCGAGATCGAAGCGCTGCAGGAAAAGATCGCCGCCAAGCTGGGCTATAAGCTGAAAGGCCACCGGCTAGAGCTGTACGGCGTGCCGCTGGATCACGACTGACCCATCACAAAAAACGAACGGCCAGCGCACGGGATTTCATATTTCCCAGGCGGATAAGGCTTGCCTGACCGCCCGGCATCGGCTTTTGCTTGGATAGGGTCGGTTGAACGCGCCGCAATATTCTACGGACAAAACTATGAACAACGTGAACGGCATTTTGCTGGTCGTCGGCGCAATGGCGGCATTTGCACTTGAAGATATGTTCATCAAACACCTGTCGGTCACAGTGCCAACAGGACAGATCATGGTTCTTTTGGGCCTTTCCTGTGGTCTGGTCTTTGTTGGTATGGCGGTGTTCACCCGCAAACGCATCTTTGATGCTGCCGCGTGGCAGACTTTGCCCCTGATACGTGCGCTCTGCGAGGGGTTCGGGGCCGTGGCTTTTGTGACCGCGCTGTCTCTGGTCGATTTGTCAACGGTTGCCGCGGTGTTTCAGGCAATGCCTTTGGTCGTTACAATGGGGGCGGCGTTGTTCCTGGGCGAGCAGGTTGGATGGCGGCGATGGAGCGCAATCGGCGTCGGTTTCATCGGTGTTCTCTTGATCATCCGACCGGGGCTGGACGGGTTCCAGCCGGAAACCCTGTTCGTGGTGGCCAGCGTTGTGGCCATTGCCGCCCGCGATCTGATCACACGCAGACTGGACGCACGCGTGGCCTCAGCCGTGGTGGCGATGCAGGCTTACGGAGCGGTGACGCTTGCCGGTCTAGTGCTGATCTCGATGGCCGGCCAGCCGGTCGTTGCACTGAACCAGGCGCAATTCGGGCCGTTCCTGGGCGCGATTGGATTTGGTGTTCTGGGGTATTACGGGATTGTCAGTGCAATGCGGATTGGCGATGCCTCGGCCCTGACCCCGTTCCGATACACCCGGCTGGTGTTTTCTATCGCGGCCGGAATGCTGATGTTCGGGGAACGCCCGGATATGATGACGGTTGCCGGTGCATCGCTGATCCTGGGGTCGGGGCTCTATACCTTCCTGCGCGAACGACGCCTGGCGCGGTCACTGGCTCTTGCGGCCTGACGGATCGTCGCAGGTTTGCGCAAACAGGCTCTCAGATCAGTGTTAGCGATAACATGAGTGGTTTACTTTTTGCCCTATACTGATATGAGGCTGGCAACTGATTGCAGCCACAGGGACGGGCCTCATGAGCACCATCATCGACATCCATGCACGCGAAATTCTGGACAGCCGGGGCAACCCGACCGTCGAAGTGGACGTGATCCTGGAAGACGGCACCATGGGCCGTGCCGCCGTCCCGTCGGGTGCCTCGACCGGTGCCTATGAGGCGGTCGAAAAGCGTGATGGTGACAAATCGCGCTATATGGGCAAGGGCGTGCTCGAAGCGGTTGCCGCCGTAAATGGTGAGATCGCCGAAGAACTGGTTGGGTTCGACGCGACCGAGCAGGTGGCGATCGACCAGACTATGATCGAACTGGACGGCACCGAGAACAAAGGCCGTCTGGGCGCAAACGCCATCCTGGGCGTTTCGCTGGCAACGGCCAAGGCGGCAGCGGATTTCACCACACAGCCGCTGTTTCGTTATGTCGGCGGCACCTCGGCCCGTATCCTGCCCGTGCCGATGATGAACATCATCAACGGTGGCGAACATGCCGACAACCCGATCGACATTCAGGAATTTATGATCATGCCGACTTCGGCCGCGAATATCCGCGACGCGGTGCGCATGGGGTCCGAGGTGTTCCATACTCTGAAGAAAGAGCTGTCGTCGGCAGGTCTTGCCACAGGTGTCGGCGACGAGGGCGGCTTTGCCCCCAACATCGCCAGCACGCGCGAGGCACTGGATTTCATTCTGAAATCCATCGAAAAGGCGGGCTACAAGCCGGGTGAGGAAATCCATCTGGCTTTGGACTGCGCCGCGACCGAGTATTACAAAGACGGCAAATACATCCTGTCCGGTGAGGGCAAGAGCCTGACCTCGGAAGAAAATGCCGACTATCTGGCGGCGCTGGTCAACGACTATCCGATCATCTCAATCGAAGATGGTATGTCTGAGGATGATTGGAACGGCTGGAAGGCCCTGACCGACGCCATCGGCGACAAGGTGCAACTGGTGGGCGACGATCTGTTCGTCACCAACCCCACGCGACTGGCGGAAGGGATTGAACGCGGTTGTGCCAACTCGATGCTGGTCAAGGTGAACCAGATCGGAACGCTGACCGAGACGCTGCGCGCCGTCGATATGGCCCATCGCGCACGCTATACCAATGTGATGTCGCACCGCTCGGGCGAGACCGAAGATGCCACGATTGCCGATCTGGCAGTTGCCACGAATTGCGGTCAGATCAAAACCGGATCACTGGCGCGGTCAGATCGGTTAGCCAAGTATAATCAACTGATCCGTATCGAAGAATCTCTGGGTGAGATTGCCGAATACGCAGGGGCCTCAATCCTCAAGCGCTGAAACCTGTAAGCCTGAATTTTGATTGCCTGGCCTGTGGAAATGGGCCGGGCTTTATTGTGTTGGATTGCAGGTTTTGCCCATGTCTAAATCTCAAACCGGCACTTTAGCATGATTGGGTCAGAAGAAACTTGGGAGGTTATGAATAGTATTATCTAGATATATTAATGGCTTATATAGGGGTCCTGCGCTGGCGATCCTGATGTGTGAACTTTTTCCTTTTTGTTCTGTAGTGCGCATTCGTATCATATTGAAATAACAGATAAGGGGAACACTATGAATGGTTCGAAACTTCTTCTGGTAGCGTCTGCACTCAGCACTGTATTTCTGGTTGCTTGCTCAGAGCCTGGAACATATCCGATCACCGGTACGGCAGTGTCCCCTGACGATCCGGTGGCAAACCTTGAAGCTCCGGTTTACATCCGTCGCGGTGAGGCCCGATAGGGTCTTTCAATCTTTCGCGGGTGGCCTTGTTGTTCAGCCAAACAGAAATGGATCAAAGGGTTTTGCTCATCAGCATATAGCGGTCACGAGGCTTGAAACCTGTACGTAGATACAGTTTCTGCGCAGTCTCGTTTGTACGATCGACTTCAAGATGCAAAGCTGTGAGCCCCGCGTTTGCCAACGCCTTGGGCAAATCCAGCAAGACTTCAGAGGCAATTCCACGCCCTCGCACGGCGGGACGAATATAGATCTCATCCACGAATCCATCCATGCCGCCGAATTCAACCGACCACCCAAAGGTCAGGATGACATAGCCCAAGGGTGCGCGACCGGGGCCAATCAGGTAGATGCACCCAAAAGGTATTCCCTCGAGAAGAGGGGCAAGCGCATTGCGCGTCTGATCGGCATCCTGGGTAATGCCTTCTTCGGCGTGAAAGGCGGCGACCAAACCAACCAGACGTTCCAGATCCTCGGGGCGGGCAAGGCGAAGTGCGGCGCTCATAGTCGGGCCAGCCGATCCGTGAGCAGATCAAAAAACCCGCCAGCGTCAATTTCTCCGATGAACAGGGCGTTGGGTTTTCTGTCGGTAACACCCCACCAATCGGCAACTGTCATGCCCAGGGTCAGCTCTGATTGGGTCTCGACCTCGACATTCACCAGCCGCCCGGTAAACAGTTCGGGCTTGATTAGATAGGCAGTCACGCAAGGGTCGTGTAGCGGAGCACCTTCCGAGCCGTATTTGTTCTTGTCGAACCTTTCAAAGAAATCGGTCATCTCGGCCACCGCGACACCGGCCTTGTTTCCAATTCTACGGAAGGCATCGTTACGCGTCTTGGTCACCAGAGCCTTATGCGTGACATCAAGCGACATCACCACAATGGGCCGTCCAGATTTGAACACAATATCAGCGGCTTCTGGATCGACGTAAATGTTAAATTCGGCGGTTGGGGTGATGTTTCCAACTTCGAAATATGCCCCTCCCATCAAAACGATCTCTTGAACCCGGTCCACGATGTCAGGCGCTTTGCGGAACGCTGTGGCGATGTTGGTCAATGGCCCAAGGGGACAGAGCGTAACGGAGCCTGGTTCATGCGCGCGCAACGTGTCGATGATGAAATCGACGGCATGTCCTTCGGACAGCGACATCTGCGGATCCGGCAGAACCGGCCCATCCAAGCCAGTTTTGCCATGCACATGCTCTGCTGTGATCAGGGGGCGCTCTAACGGGCGGTCGCATCCGGCATAGACGGGGGTCTGGGTATGGCCAGCCAGTTCACAGACAATACGCGCGTTTTTGGCTGTCAGCTCTAAGGGTACGTTGCCAGCGACTGCGGTAATGCCCAAAACCTCAATTTCGTCGGGGCTGGCAAGCGCCAGCAGAATGGCGACGGCATCGTCCTGTCCCGGATCGGTGTCTATAATGATTTTGCGAGCGGGCATGATCGTCTCCGGAGGTCGTGAAGGTGGGACACTCGCAAGTGTCCGAGAGCTTGTCTAGCGGTTTTACGTTCCGGCCTCGGCCTTTGCCGGCGGGAGTTTGCCATTGGCCCGATGTTCCTCGATCTTCACCTCGTCCCAAAGCGCGTCCATCTCTTCCAGCGTGCTTTCCGTTGGGGTTTTTCCCCGTGCAGCCAGGCGCGACTCGACCTGCTCGAACCGGCGGGTGAACTTGGCGTTGGTCCGACGCAGGGCGGTCTCGGGCTCGACCCCAAGATGGCGGCCCAGATTGACCATAACGAATAGCAGATCGCCGAACTCATCCTCTAACGCATCCGCATCCATGCGGTCGCGTGCCTCTTCGAGCTCGGCAGCCTCTTCGGTAATCTTGGCCAGCACATGGCTGGCATCGGGCCAGTCGAATCCAACACGGGCGGCACGTTTCTGCAATTTGAGAGCACGCAGCAGGGCGGGCAGGTTGGCGGCGACACCGTCCAACGCGCCTTGTTGTTCTTTACCAGCACGTTCGGCCGCTTTGATGGTTTCCCAGTCCAGTGTTTGCTGCTCTGCCGATTTGTCGCGGGATTCGTCGCCAAAGACATGAGGGTGCCGGGCGACCATCTTGTCCGACATGGTGCGCACCACGTCCTGAAAGGTGAAATGCCCGGCTTCTTCGGCCATTTGTGCATGAAAGACAGACTGGAACAGCAGATCCCCAAGTTCGCCCTTCAGCTCATCATAAGCCTCACGTTCGATGGCATCAGCGACCTCATAAGCCTCTTCGATTGTGTAAGGAGCGACCGTGCCGAAATCCTGCTCGATATCCCATGGGCAGCCGGTTTGAGGGTCGCGCAGTCGGCGCATGATCTCTAACAAGCGTTCGATGCCAGCATCGCTGTCATGGATCAGAGGATTTTCGGCCATTGCGAACCCTTTCGTTCCGGTGTCAGATGCATCCATTCCGCAGTCACGATCAGGAGTCCACCCCAGATGCCCGTCGTCAACCGAATTGCCGATTTCTCTGCCGATATGGCCGTATGGCGCCAGCATCTGCATACGATCCCCGAGCTTGCATTCGAATGCCACGAAACCGCGGCCTTTGTTGCCGACCGGCTGCGAGAGTTCGGTGTCGACGAGCTGCACGAGGGCATCGCCACCACAGGGATCGTTGCGATCATCAACGGGCAGGGCGAAGGACCGACGATTGGTCTGCGCGCTGATATGGACGCTTTGCCTATCCCCGAGGAAACAGGGGTCGCGTACCAATCAACCAAGCCCGGAAACATGCATGCCTGCGGTCATGACGGGCACACCACGATGCTGTTGGGCGCAGCGCGCTATCTGGCGGAAACCCGAAATTTCCGTGGACGCGTGGCGCTGATCTTTCAACCGGCCGAAGAAGAGGGTGGTGGCGCGGGCGTCATGGTCGAAGAGGGGATTATGGACCGGTTCGACATTTCCCAAATCTATGCATTGCACAATGCGCCTGGAATTCCCGAAGGATCCTTTCAGACAACCCCCGGGCCGATCATGGCTGCTGTTGATACGTTCGAAGTTCACATTCAGGGCCTAGGTGGCCATGGTGCCATGCCGCATGAAACCCGGGATCCGGTGATGGCGGCCTGCGGTATCGCCCAGGCGATTCAGACCATCGTCAGTCGTAACAACTATGCTTTGGACAGTCTGGTGATCTCGGTCACGCAAATCCATACCGGCACCGTGAATAACGTGATCCCCGATACCGCCTTTATCAACGGCACTGTGCGCACTTTTGATCCGACTGTGCAGAAAATGGTGATGGAGCGGATGGAACAGATCGTACAAGGACAAGCCCAATCCTATGGTGTCGAAGCGCGGCTGGACTATGAGGTCAACTATCCTGCAACAATCAATGACGCCGACAAGACTGGTTTTGCCGCAGAAATCGCGCGTGATGTTGCCGGTGCAGATCGCGTGATGACCAATGTCGACGCGATGATGGGGGCCGAGGATTTTTCATACATGCTGCAGTCGCGCCCCGGCGCTTACCTGTTTCTGGGGCAAGGCGAGGGGGCCGGATTGCATCATCCGAAATACAACTTCAACGACGACATCGCGCCGGTTGGGGCGTCTTTCTTTGCGCGGATCGTCGAAAAGGCCCAGCCTTTGGGCTGACAGGAGAAAGACATGGCACTGGAAGATTCAAAGAATTTCGTCGACGAGGCGTTTACCAATCCTGAACTGAAAGGCGTCTCGTACGAGAATACTTTCGGGGGGGCGATGTCATTTTTGCGCCGCTTGTATACCAAGGATCTGACCGGGATTGATATCGCCGTAACCGGCGTGCCATTTGATCAGGCGGTGACGAACCGCCCCGGTACGCGTCTTGGGCCACGCGCCATCCGCGAGGCCAGCACGTTGCAATCCCCGGATGAGCCTTATGGCTGGCCGTTTGATGCGCTAAGCGAATTGGCAATCGTGGATTATGGGGACATGGCTTATGACTACGCCAATATACCTGCCTTTCCGGACACATTGACGGACCACATTCGCACAATTCTCAACGCTGACGTGGCCTCGGTGACGCTTGGAGGGGACCACTATATCAGCTTTCCGATCCTGAAGGCCTATGCCGAGAAATACGGGCCGATGTCCTTGCTGCAATTTGATGCGCATACGGATACATGGGCTGACGACGACATGTCCCGCGTGGATCATGGGACCATGTTCTACAAGGCGGTCAAATCAGGGATAGTGGACCCTAAGCGTTCCGTTCAGGTGGGTATTCGTACGACGAACGAAGATACTTTGGGGGTCAACATCATTGACGCTCGGGAGGTGTATGAGTCCGGTCCCGCCGCCGTGGCGCAAAAGATCAAAGGCATTCTTGGTGACAACCCTGTTTACCTGAGCTTCGATATCGACGGTCTGGACCCGGCCTTTGCGCCTGGCACGGGAACGCCGGTCTGGGGTGGACTGAGTTCGATTCAGGCCCAGATCATCCTGCGCGACATTGCTGGGATCAACATCAAAGGCGGGGACGTGGTCGAGGTTTCGCCGCCCTATGACACCTCAGGTGCGACAGCGATTGCAGGCGCACATGTGGCGACCCAAATCATTTGCCTGCTGGGATGGAACAAGCTGAAGCCTTAACCTTTGGTTAGCCATCTTTCCGGTATCAGGTTAGCAGCAGGGCAGGACGGAAGACATAACGGCATGACACAATTCAACCAACCAATCAGCGGTAACGATCTGGCGCGTTTTTCCGGCCCAAACACGTTTATGCGCCTGCCGCAGGCGGATACATTGGCCGGATTGGATGTGGCCGTAATAGGCATACCGATGGATATCGGCACCTCTTGGCGGTCGGGGACACGGTTCGGACCGAAACAGATCCGCAGCGAAAGTGCGATGCTGCGGCCTTACAATATGGCCACCTTTGCGGCGCCCTTCGACAGCCTGCAAATCGCCGACATCGGCGATTTGGCGATCAACACCTTTTCGCTGTCCGACAGCCTGAAGATCATCAAGGAGAGCTATGACGCGATTCTGGCGCAGGGTGTGACACCTGTGGCGATGGGGGGCGATCACTCGATCACCTTGCCGATCCTTCGGGCGATAGCCGCGAAACACGGGCCTGTGGCGCTGGTCCATGTGGATGCCCATGCGGATGTAAATGATGAGATGTTTGGCGAAAAGGAAACCCATGGCACCGTTTTCCGGCGTGCCTATGAAGAAGGGCTGATCGTGCCGGAAAAAACCTTTCAGATCGGCATCCGAGGCTCTGGCTATGCGGCATCGGACTTTACCGAGGCCAAAGGGTGGGGCTTTCGCCAATACCCCGCATGGGAGCTTTGGCAGCAGAACCTGACGGTCATGGGCGCGCAGATACGCAATGAGATCGGGGATCATCCGGTCTATATCACCTATGACATTGACAGTCTGGACCCGTCTTTCGCCCCCGGAACCGGCACGCCCGAGATCGCCGGGTTAACCACACCGCAGGCGCTGCAACTGATCCATGCCCTGGGCGGGACAAATGTGGTTGGGTGTGATCTGGTCGAGGTTTCTCCGCCGTATGATCCCTCTGGCAATACGGCGCTGACCGCTGCCAATCTGCTGTTTGAATTGCTGTGCATATTGCCAGGCGTGACGTCACGGTAGGGATCACGGCAGTCTCTTGTTTGCTATGCGGAACTGCATATGGTTCCGCAATCTAACAGAGTGGAAAAGATGAAAATGACGCTGTGGCTGATTGCGGGTCTGATTGTCCTTGTGGGGGCGTATATACGGCTTGCGCCGTCTGATCCCGCCATCTGGCACAATGCCCCCGTCGGCGACGCGAACAGAGACCTCCGTGGTGGCGTCGCGCGAGTACTTGAAACGGGGCCGGACGGGTTGGCGCAGTTGAACGAAATCGCAATGGCCTCACCACGTACAAAGGTTCTGGCCGGGTCAGTTGATGACGGGATGGTCACCTATATCACCCGTACCAAAGTGATAGGTTTTCCGGACTACACAACCGCCCAGCAGAACGGCGATACACTGCGCATCTATGGCAGGTTGCGCTTTGGACGCTCAGATTTTGGGGTAAACCGAAACCGCGTTGATGGCTGGCTCGCGCGTATGCAGCCCTGAGGACAGGCATCCTTCCTGTACCTCGCGCCACATCGGAACGTTCAGTGACATCTGACATTGTGCAGTGAAAATGCGACCGTCGACCTGCAGGCAGATCATCTCGCCCAATTCAACGCGTGACCCGGATTTGTCAGTGCAATAGCAGTCCTGTACCTTGCCGCCGGGACCGACGACATCGGCCATCACGGGCGTCGCAAAAAGCGATAGAACCAGAACCAACCGTCTCATGCGGGGCAGCTTAGCATACGGACAGCCCTTGACCATAGCCCCGGATTAGGAGACACCGCCCGGATGATCCCCGAAGAACGCCTTGAACAGATAACTCAGCGATTCCAATACCTCGAAGCGGCCATGGCAGATGGTGCTTTGGGCGGCGATATTGCTGTGCTGGCCAAGGAATATTCGGACCTCAAGCCGGTGGTCGATCAGATCATGGCATGGCGCCAGCTGGTCACTGACCTTGCCGAGGCCGAGGCGATGTTGGCCGATCCCGATATGAGGGAGCTGGCCGAAGAGGAAATCCCCAACCTGCAGGCCCAAATCCCCGGTGCCGAAAACGCCCTGCAACTGGCCTTGTTGCCTAGGGATGCCGCTGATGCGCGTCCGGCCATGTTGGAAATCCGCCCTGGAACCGGCGGTGATGAGGCTGCGCTTTTTGCGGGCGATCTGCTGCGCATGTATCAGCGGTATTCCGAAGCGCGCGGCTGGAAATTCGAGATCCTCGAAGAGCAGGCGTCGGATCTGGGCGGCATCAAAGAGGTGGTTGCCCATATCAAAGGCGACAACGTCTTTGCCCGTTTGAAATACGAATCTGGCGTTCACCGGGTGCAGCGGGTGCCGGAGACCGAAAGTGGCGGGCGCATTCATACCTCGGCGGCGACCGTGGCGGTTCTGCCCGAGGCCGAGGATGTCGATATTCAGATCGACGCCAATGATATCCGTATCGACACGATGCGCAGCTCGGGTGCGGGTGGGCAGCACGTGAACACCACCGATTCGGCCGTGCGGATTACACACTTGCCCACCGGGCTTGTGGTGACCAGCTCCGAGAAATCCCAACACCGCAATCGCGAGATCGCGATGCAGGTTCTGAAGACTCGACTCTATGATCAGGAGCGTCAGCGGATTGACAGCGAACGCTCGGCAGATCGGGCGAACCAGGTCGGGTCTGGCGACCGGTCGGAACGGATCAGGACCTATAATTTCCCGCAAGGCCGCATGACGGACCACAGGATCAATCTGACGCTGTATAAGTTGGATCAGGTGATGCAGGGCGATCTGGATGAGGTAATCGACGCATTGACCGCGGATGATCAGGCGCGTCTCCTGGCCGAGATGGCGCAATGACCGGCGGCCAGACAGCGGCTCAGGCCATGGTGGCTGCTACGGCAAGATTGCGTGCGGCTGGTGTGGCTGATCCGGCGCGGGATGCTCGGGTTCTACTGGCCCACGCCGCCCGGATCGAAGCAAGTCGCGTTACACTGATTACACCCGAAGAGCTTTTACCGGATATTGCTGAACGATACGAGCAACTGATCTCGCTTCGGGCCATTCGTGTGCCCGTTTCTCACCTGTTGGGGGAACGTGAGTTTTACGGCCGTCGGTTCAAAGTTAGCCGGGACGTGCTGGATCCACGCCCGGAAACAGAGGTTCTGATCGAGGCCGCGCTGAGCGAACCCTTTGACTATGTCCTCGATCTGGGGGTTGGATCGGGGTGCATCCTGATCACATTGCTGGCCGAACGCACCAGTGCATCGGGTATTGGTGTGGATCTGAGCGAGGCGGCCTGCCTACAGGCCAGTGCAAATGCCGTGCAACACGATGTTCAGAACCGGATCGAAATTAAGCAATCCGATTGGTTTGGAAACATTGAAGCAAAATTTGACCTGATTGTTTCAAACCCGCCCTATATTTCCCTTCCGGAAATGGACACCCTGGCACCTGAAGTGCGGGACCATGAGCCGCGGATGGCATTGACAGACGAAGGTGACGGCTTGGGGGCCTACCGTAGGATTGCTGCCGCCGCCCCGGATTTTCTATTGCTCCATGGTCGGTTACTTGTCGAAATCGGACCCGAGCAAGGGCAGAGCGTCGCATCTTTGTTTGACGCAGCAGGATTGACAGACGTACGGATCATTCCCGATCTGGATGGTCGCGACCGCGTCGTTTTCGCCAGAATGCCTTCATGACGGAACGTTCTGAGGCCGAAATGCGCCGATTGATATAAAAAAGGTACAAAAATTGGGACAAACCTCTTGTCTGCACGCTCTGGACGTGTTTACTCAGGTGTAGTCAGAGAGGTTGACGCTGTTACAGCGGGCCCCTGACGCCAAGCCCAAAAAAGCCGACATCGTGTCATAGCTAAGCCCTTGAGCAGTGCAAGACGCGAACTGATCGGCAGCGAACGACAAGGCTGACTAAAGTAGATGAGATCTTCCAAATCCCGCTCTCGGGCAAAGAATAACCGCAATCGTCCTTCTGGCGGCAACGTCGTAAACCGAGTTTTCGACAGTTCGGGCCCAGAGGGCAAAGTGCGTGGCACGCCGCAACAGATTATTGATAAATATAATCAGCTTGCACGCGATGCTCAGTTGTCTAACGACCGTGTAGCTGCCGAAAACTTTCAGCAGCACGCCGAACATTACCTGCGTTTGCTTAGCGAAGCTCAGCGTGAAATGGATGCACGCCGTGAGGAGCAAGAGCGTCAGAATCGCGAACGCCAGGCTGAACGAGATCGTGAGCGTGCCGAGCGTCAGGAACGCGAAACCGTCCGCCAGTCGGATCCCGCTGAGGCACCTCAACCTGATGTGATGGGGTTTGCCGCTGACGCAGCTGCTCCGGAATCCGGGCTTGTAGAAACGCCTGAAAGCAAAAGCCCTGAAGAGGCCGAGAAAAAAGAAAAACCGGCCCGTCGACCTCGGGCGCGCAAGCCCAAAGCCGCACCTGCTGCGACTGAGGACGCGCCCTCTGGCAACGGTGATACGCCTGAAGCGGCAGAGTAAATCAGCCAGTAGATTTATAATAGAAAACCCCGGTACTGGGCCGGGGTTTTTTGATGTGTTGCCCCGACCTTCAAACAAAAAGTGTTTTGTTCGGATCTTTGGAGTGTCAGTCACCTTACCGTTCTGCATATGCCTTTCGGTCTTGGTGCGTTAGGTACATTCGATCTTATGTTCGCGGTCGCAGAATTGGTGTCAACAAATGCGGTATACCGAATGGTCTTTTGGACATTTTGGGGCATACCTTTTCTGGTTCCATATCTTCTCGATAACACAACAGGCAGCGTAAGATTCCACTTAAGCCTATACTCGTCAGAGCCCAGGGATTTATAGGGAACCCGTATTGGGCCCTTTTTTACGTGGCGTATGAATTGGTCATCCACAATGGCCGTTTCGGAGCCGGTATCGATTGTGAAGCGAGTCTGTTGCGCAAACCACCCTTCACGGTCGCCGAGAAAGGTGCACAACAGCGTGACTTCTGAGGCATTTGAGGAGTGGGGCTGTATAAAGCATAGGATGGTTAGTGCGGAAATTCCAACAACCAGCTTCTTTTTCAGTTCCGACGCCAGTGGATTTGAGTTCGCTGTTTGTCTCCGTGAGTTGACAGCAGAAATATTAGGATTGAGTGGAAGACACTTCGCGGGCCAATGCGCAGAACGCTTCTAAAGGCACTTGTTCCGCACGTTCGGTGGGTTTGATTCCGGCGGCGATCAGGCGGTCTTCGATATCCGGGGCCACGCCCTTTAGCGAGGCTCGCAGCATTTTGCGGCGCTGATTAAAAGCGGCGGCGACCACGCGGGACAGTGTGGCAGGATCAGCCGGATAGCGCGGTTGCGACAGGGCGATCAGGTGGACCACGGCGCTTGAGACCTTGGGGGGCGGGGTGAACGCTCCGGGTGGCAGTGACATGGCGATGCGCGCGTCGGCCCGCCATTGGGCAAGGATGGCTAAGCGACCATAGGCTTTACCGCCGGGTTGGGCGACGATCCGTTCCGCCACTTCGCGCTGAAACATCAGGGTCAGGCTTTGCCAGAACGGAGGCCATTGCGGCGGGGTCAGCCAGCGGACCAGCAACTCGGTGCCGACATTGTAGGGCAGGTTCGCCGCCACACGGATCGGAGGGGTCAGATACGTAAGCGGATCAATCTCAAGCGCGTCACCGTTGATGACCTCAAGCCTACCGGGATAGGCGGCGGCGATGTCGTTTAGGGCAGCGATACAGCGTGTGTCTTTTTCAACCGCGACAACCTTGCGCGCACCTTCTGAAAGTAGCCCACGGGTCAGCCCGCCGGGGCCGGGGCCGATTTCCAGAACATCGCATTCCGCAAGATCTCCGGCCTGCCGCGCGATCTTGGCGGTCAGGTTCAGATCCAGCAAAAAGTTCTGGCCTAGCGACTTGCGAGCCGAGAGTTGATGCGAGGCGATAACCTCGCGCAGAGGGGGAAGGTTGTCGATAGTGCTCATGATCCGATCACCGTGGCGCGGTTTGATAGGAGAGCGCCAGAGAATTTTTACCTCTGGCCGGGATATTTACAGCCCGCTGAAGGATCAAGAGCTTTGTGCCATCTGCTGGGCAAGTTTGAGCGCTTCGATCAGGCTGGTCGGGTTTGCAAGGCCTTGCCCCGCAATGTCCAGTGCAGTCCCGTGATCGGGTGAGGTTCGGATAAATGGAAGGCCTAGTGTGACGTTCACACCGCGATCGAAATCCAGCGTCTTGATCGGAATCAGAGCCTGATCGTGATACATGGCGATGGCGGCGTCATAGCGCGCGCGCGCTGCGGCGTGGAACAATGTATCCGCGGGGTGCGGGCCGGTTACGGTATACTCTTTGCGGGGCAGCTCCGCGATCAGCGGCGCAATCCAGTCCAGTTCTTCTTGTCCCATCTTGCCGCCTTCACCGGCATGCGGGTTGAGGCCCGCGACGGCTATCCGCGGGGTGGCAATACCGAACTGTGATTGTAGTCCCTGGGCGGTGATTTCGATGGTTTCCCGCAAAAGCTCGGGCGTAAGCTCGCAAGGAACGCGTGAGAGCGGGATGTGGATGGTTGCTGGTACAACGCGCAGTTGGTCGCTGGCCAGCATCATCACAACACGTTGGGACCCAGCCAAGGCGCCCAGAAATTCAGTATGGCCGGGGAATGAGAAACCTGCCCCGTCGATAAGTGCTTTCTTGTGGATCGGTGCGGTACATAGCGCCGATGCAGAACCGGACTGAACCAGCGCTACGCCAGTTTCAATGGCAGTGACAACTGATCTGGCGTTGGCTGGATTAGGGTGCCCAGGCCGGTTGGGGGCTGGAAAGTCCAGTTGCAGTACGGGCAGGGCAGAGCCACAGATCTCGACCGCCTGAGAGGCGTCGCTGATCTGTACCGACGGTGTCTCGGGCGGCAAATGCGCGGCATCGCCAATATAGAAGAAAGGGCAGGTGGTTCTAAGGCTGGCCCAGGCTTTTGCGGCGATCTCGGGCCCAATTCCGGCCGGATCGCCGCAGCTGAGCGCGATTGGCTTCATTGTTCAACAATAGTTGCGTCGGCACGCATTTGCCCCAACAGGCTTTCTGCAAGTGTTTGCAGCCTTTGCTGGGTCAGAGCATTGGCGACATCTGCACGCGTTGTCTCTTCGCCAAGGTTGCGGGTACGTGTGCACAACATCACAAAAGCCAGTGTTTGGCCGTTGTTACGGGTCAACGTGGTTGAAACTTCGTTCAGGTCCAGTTTGGCCAGTTCCAATGCGATATCGCGCGGGATTTCCGACGGTTTGCTGACATTCCGCTCTAAGACTTCTGCTGGCTTGTTTTGCACGATACCGTACAGATCATCGCAAGTGTCTATTTCTTCTTTCAGCTTTTCGGCTGCGGCCAGTGTTTCCGCACTACGACCACCGGGCATGTAATAGACAGCATAGTCGATCTCGGAATAGGTGGGCGTACTCGCAGCGGTCTCACGCAAACCGCGCATCTGAAACAGTGCAACGGCATTGGGCAGCGGAATGGGCTGGGTGACGTCACCATTTTTGAGCCCGATGATGACCGGCTGCAGCGCCGGGGGCAGATCGGTCAGGTTCAACCAGTCAAGGCGCCCCCCATTGGTGCGAGTTCCGGCCGCCGAGTACTGTGTTGCGGCGGTTGAAAAGGAATCATAGCCCTCGATCAAGGCGATCTCTTCGGCCAGCAGTTGAACCTGTGACAGGTTTTGTTGGTTCACAGGAATAATGATTTCCGAAAGAAGGACTTGCAGGCCGCCACTTCCAGATTGTCCAAGTGCGCGATTGATCTCGTCTTCCGATGGTCTCGCCTGCGACAGAAAACGCGCGCTGACGAATTCACGCCAGGAAATCTGATCCTCGATGAAATCCCGAACTGTCTCACGGTCAACACCGGCATCCGCCAGAAGCTGCAGGAATTCGTCGCTCGAAAGCTGACCGCGGGCTGCAAATTGGTCAATTCCAACCTGAACGTCTTCGGGGGCGACCACGATTCCAGCCTCGCGCATCGCCTGTTTGCGCAGGCGATCGTCTATCAAAGCTTTGCGCACGTCTTCCTCGGTTGCGCCGGGAACACCCAGAATCGACAGGAATTGCAGGCGCTGTTCCAGCTCATACCAGGTCACGATGTCTTGATTGACCTTTATGGCAGGCGAGAACAGGTTCTGCGCCACTGCCTTTACAGGTGCTATGGCAATCGAAACTGCAACCAGTGCCGGAGCAACCAGCCCGATATGGCTGGAACGAAAGAAACGTGAAAAACCTGTTATCAACTGCATCTTCTCTTGTACTGTTTGCCGCCACCTTCGACAGAATATCCTGTCAGAGCTACGGTAAAGCCGAATTCGGTCGAAGGCTCAATACTTGATGACGAGGTATAGCGCCTGCTGACCGACATGTTAACCTGAACACACTCGTTCCGGTACGTGATACCCAACCCATATCTGATCGGTTCAGATTCGCTCAGGTCATACCGCGCCTGAGCACGGGTTTGCCAGTTCTGATCGATGTCGTACCGCCCGCGCAACCAGATCTCAGAAATCTCATCGTCGACATTTTCTGCGGGATCGGGTTCTTGCCAGACATAGCTTCCGCTGAGGGCCGTTGTTTCCTTTTGCCATGCAGCACGCAGCTCGGCCTTGGCAAAGCTGAAATCTCCGTTCACCAAACCTCGCCCGGCCAGAGACCACCCGTTGGGCGTTTCAAGTTGACCGGCGATCAACACATCGGACGAAGTGCCCTGAAGGCCCGATGTAAGGTTAAAGTCGGGATCAGCATCCGCACGAAAGACCTGACCGATCGTGGCACGCGCTTGCCAGCCCCTGGAGCCATAACGCGCCCAATTCACCCCAACAACGCCGCTGACCCCATCTTCGCGCCTGTCCTCGGCAGGGAATCGGGACAGGGATAACAGGTTACCCTGGTCAAACTCCTGAAACGTACTTTCGTCGATAGGAACATCATTGTCGGAGACATGCGTCCACCCGATCTGCGCGATGGGTTCCAGCAACTGGGTTGCGCCCGACGCCTCGCGGCGGGTCATTGGCAGGCGCAGCGTCAGTGCGGCGCGCGGGGTCGTGCGGGTCACCTGATCGGGATAGGCGCTGTCGTGGCGGATATTGAACGTGTCGATTGACGCGCCTACTTGGGCATCTGCACGCAGCCCCCAGCCCAGTATCCAGCTGCGCAGCCATTCGGTATCGAAGGTCGCTCGGGCAACATCGCGCCCGATAACGTCCTCATTGCTCGTTCTTTCATGGGCATGACCGATGAAAGCCATCCGCACCTCTCCTCCGACAGCTGCCGGGAAGAAGCGTTTGCGATAGTTCAGGTCGAAGATTCGAGAAGGAATCTGATCCTGATCCTCGCTATCTCGCAAGGTTTTATAGTGGTTTAGGCTGGTCCGGAAAGCGGTATCGCGCTTGATCCTTTCCAGGGCAATTTCGCTGCGCAGACGGTCAAAGTCGGGCAGGCCGTAATCAGCCAGATAGGAATCGTCGGACGTAGTTCGGATGTTGAAGGTCAGGCGATAGTCGTCCGGCAGATCAAACCAACCGTTGGTAAAGAAATATCCGCGCGCCTCGTCCCGTTGAAGGTCATCGCGAGTATGCGCGCCTTCGATTTTGATCCGTCCGTTCTTAAAGGCCTGACGATAGCGATAGCCCAGAGTTCTGGTCTTACCGGAAAGGTAAGGTGTCAGCGTGAGGTCCTTGTGATCTCCAAGCTTGAAGAAATAGGGAACCTTTATGCCTGTGCCCAACTGCGAGGTGGTGCGGACCGATGGGACCAGAAAACCAGTCGCCCGGTCCAGCGTTGGGTCGGGGAGACGCAGGTAAGGGAAATAGAAGACCGGCACATCCAGCACCCGGAATTGCGCACCTTCGAAATAGAGCTGTCGTTCCAACTGATCATGGGTCACCTTGCGGGCACGGATTTGCCAGAGCGGTGGCCGCCCATCCGTGCAGACATGGCAAGACGTCGCCGAGACTTTGCTGAACTGGGTGTATCTGCCGCCAGCACGTGTCGCCTGCACCGAGGCAATTTGCACCTGTTGGTCGAACACCATTCGGGCGCCGATCAAAAGGCCGTTGAGCAAACCCCGGTCGAGTTCTGCGGAATCCGCCAGAACAGTCGTTCGATTACCTTGATCAATCCGGATCGGTCCTTCCAGTGTAAGCTCACCGCTTTCGCGGTCGTACAAAATCCGGCTGGCCGTCATTTTGACGTCACCCTGAAACGCTTCGACATTGCCTTCTGCGATCAGCACACGCTCTGGGGTAATGAAAATCTTGTCGGCGACAAGCAGGGCTGGTGGCTCTTGCTGGGACGCGTTCGTCGTTTGATCCTGTTCCGGCAAAGTCTGGGCCAGGACATCCAAAGGCAAAGACAATGCAACCGCACCCGAGAGCAATAGCAGAGCGAATTTGCGCATCAGCCATCCTCCGCATGCAACAGCAGGCCAAGAGAAAGAAGGATGGCCGCAAATGGCGGGGCCCAGGCCGCAACGAAGATAGGCAACTGACCGTTTTCTCCCAATATTTGCGCGAAATTACGGACGAAATAGATGGCGAAGCCCAGTAACACGGCCGTCAGCACCGCTATTCCGGTGCCGCCGAACCGGACATGCCGCATGGTAAAGGCCGCGCCAATCAAGACCATTGCGACCAGAAACAGAGGTCTTGCCAGTTGGACCTGAAACCAGACCTCGTACTGCTTTGTCGAAAATCCGGCTTCGCGCAGGTCTCGGATCAACTGGGGCAAATCGTAGACAGACATCGAATCCTGTTTGCCCAACCTGTCCAGAATGCGCTGACGCGTCAGGGTGGTCGGAATCTCCAGACGATCATGCTCTTTCGAGCCAGCTTCGGGATTGATGCCGTTCATAAGCGGCCAGATCTTGGCATCCTGTAAAACCCAATAACCGTCTTCCAACTCGGCCTGTTTGGCAGAGATTTGGCGTGTCGGCTGACCAATCGCGTCGAATGTTATTATGGTGACATCCTTCAACAGCAGGGTGTCACCGTTTGACGTTCTGCGCGCGTGGACAACCGATTGGCCCTCTTCTGTAGCTTGCCGTAACCACAAACCCTCACTGCTGATCGAAAGAGCTGAGCTGGTGCGGTTACGGTAGGAATCGGAAAGCCGTTGGAATTCTTCGGAAGTTGCGGCAGCAAACGGGTTAAGCACCGCAACTGCCAAGGCTCCGATCAATAGGGCCAGAGTTACAGGTGCAAGCAGGACGCGAATTCCAGACCGCCCGATCGAGCGCGTCACCACCAATTCCGAGCTGCGAGCCAATCCGATGAACAACGCAATCGTGGACAGGATGATCAGCAGGGGCAGCATTTCACCGATGGCGGCGGGCGTATTCAATAGGGTCAGATACAAAAGCCGGCCAAATGACAGATCGACCTCATCGAAGCGCCGTACCTGTTCAATCAGATCGATCAGAATCATCAGCGTCAAAAAGATACAGCCAATGACCAGAAAGCTCTGGGTGAACCGCCGGGCAAAATATCGATCCAGGATCACCGATGCGCCCTCGGCATCACTGCGTTGCCTGCAGCGGGGGCCTTGAAGTTAAGAGAATCAGCGGTACATGCGCCAGCGCGCAACGGCCTATGCCTGCCCCGATTTGCCAATTCGCCCTCCCGCTCTCCGACCCTGCCGGAACTTTTTCCGCGACTGTAATGCAAATGCCCGGCGGGGAAAACTGCTATCTGGTCAATGCGGTCGCCGCGGGCTAGGTCTTGGGAAACAGATTTCAGGAGTTCCCAATGAGCAGTCTTGTTCCAATTCAGTTTAAGGCTTTTGACGTGGACGTGATGGCGCAGACCAAAGGGCGCGTCGTGATTATTGTCTCGGATGAAGGCAAGATGAACCCAGCCGCACGCCGCGCCAACCGTCTGACCCGGGGCGCAGTCGCGCGACTTGTCGAAAGCGACCGGTTCGAAAAGGTGAAATCCGGCGATGTAGTCTCTCTTGCCTGGCCAGGCGGAATGGCCGCTGAAGCGCTTGATATTCTCGTGCTTTCGCGCCGTGCCGATGCTGCAGAGGCACGCAAGGCCGGGGCGAAGCTGGCCAAATTGTCTGATCACCAGCCCTTGTTGGTCATGGCCGGAAATCAAGCCCGGACCGAAGAACTGGCTTTGGGAATCGTTTTGCGCAGCTATGATTTCGATGCCCATAAAACCCGAGATTCGGATGAAGCCGGATCAGTAACAATCAGTCATCAGAAACATGATGAGGTCGAAGCCGCATTCGCACCGCTGTATGCGATTGCCGATGGCGTTCGGATGACACGGGACCTGACCAATGAACCCGCCAATGTGCTGACAACGACCGAATTCGCAGACCGTTTGTCCGAAATGAAGGCGCTTGGCCTGGACGTCGAAGTGCTCGACGAAGACAAACTGGCCGAATTGGGTATGCGCACCTTGTTAAGCGTCGGGCAGGGCTCGGTCAGCCCGTCCAAGGTTGTGGTAATGCAGTGGAATGGAGGCGACAAGGATGATGCGCCGCTGGCGCTGGTGGGTAAGGGCGTCGTGTTCGACACCGGCGGCATTTCCTTGAAACCCGCTGCAGGCATGGAAGACATGACCATGGACATGGGCGGGGCAGGTGTGGTCGCCGGCACCATGCGGGCGCTGGCCAAGCGCAAGGCCAAAGCCAATGTCGTGGGCCTTGTCGGGCTGGTAGAGAATATGCCTTCGGGCAATGCCACGCGTCCCGGCGATGTCGTCAAGTCGATGAAGGGCGACACGGTCGAGGTCATCAATACCGACGCCGAGGGCCGTTTGGTCCTGTGCGATGTGATGTGGTACGCGCAAGAGCGGTTTGCCCCCGTGGGCATGATCGACCTGGCAACGCTGACCGGCGCGATCATTATCGGGCTTGGGCATGAGAATGCCGGTGTCTTTTCGAACAATGACACGTTCTGCAACGCCTTCCTAAAGGCTGCCGGGGCCGAGGATGAGGGCGCATGGCGGATGCCGCTGGGCAAAGCCTATGACGAGCAGTTGAAATCGCGCATCGCCGATATGAAGAATGTCGGTGGACGACCTGCCGGGTCCATCACTGCCGCGCAGTTCCTACAGCGGTTCGTGAAGGACGAAACCCCCTGGATCCATCTGGACATTGCTGGGGTGGCTTCGATTGCAGCCGAGACATCCTATGCGCCCAAAGGGGCCACCGGTTGGGGTGTCCGCGCCCTGAGCCGGTTCGTGCAGGACAATTTCGAATAATCCAATGGGCGCCGTTTATTTCTATCACCTGACCCGCCAACCGCTGGAAAACACCTTGCCCGTGTTGCTGGACAAGGCGCGGCAGGCCGGGTGGAAGATAGCCGTGCGGGGAACTGATCCCGCACGGATGGATTGGTTGGACGAAAAGCTGTGGCTGGGTCCCGAGGAAGGGTTCCTGCCACATGGCCGCACCGGGGGGCCGCATGACAGGGACCAGCCCATATTGCTGACGACAGGGGCCGAGGCCGCAAATGATCCGGCTTGCGTGATGGCCGTCGATGGCGCGACGGTTGAACCCGAGGAAGTGAACGCGCTGGAACGCGTGTGCATCCTGTTCGATGGGAATGATGATCAGGCTCTCCAACATGCCCGCGGGCAATGGAAAACACTGACCGGGGCGGGCTGTTCGGCGCAATATTGGTCCGAGGAATCGGGCCGGTGGGAAAAAAAGGCCGAGGCATAGGGCCTCCGCAGATTTCAGGAGAATGAGCGATGGAAATGAAGCCCCTGGGCCGTACTGGAATCATGGTGACAGACCTGTGTCTGGGTACGATGACATTTGGTACGCAGACATCCGAGGCCGACGCGCATACTCAGATGGACATGGCACTTGATGGGGGACTTAATTTCGTCGATGCCGCCGAGATGTATCCGGTGAATCCCATCTCGAAAGAGACGGTGGGCCGGACCGAAGAAATTCTGGGCAACTGGAACGCCGCCAACCCGTCACGGCGTGGTGACTATGTTCTGGCAACCAAGCACTCTGGGGCAGGGTTCGCACATGCGCGCGATGGCGCACCGATTTCACCGCAGACAATCCCCGAGGCGGTCGAAGGTTCCTTGCGCCGCCTGCAAACGGATTGCATCGACCTTTATCAGTTTCACTGGCCGAACCGCGGAAGCTATATGTTCCGGCAAAACTGGACCTATGCGCCTTCGGGGCACAATACCGATGAGGTTCTGGACAATATGCACGAGTGCCTTGTTGCCCTGAAGGAACAGGTCAACAAAGGAAATATCCGAGCGTTTGGCCTTTCGAACGAAAGCGCCTGGGGCACCGCTCAGTGGTTGCGGATCGCCGAAGCCAACGGCACGCCCCGCGTGGCATCTGTTCAGAACGAGTATTCTTTGATGTGCCGGCATTTCGATACAGACATGGCCGAGCTGAGCGCACATGAGGATGTTGGGCTGATGGCCTTTTCACCGCTTGCCGCCGGTTTTTTGACCGGGAAATACCAAAACGGCATGGTGCCCGAGGGTTCGCGGATGTCATTGGTGCCTGAGGTGGGAGGACGCCATCGCAGACGGGCATTTGAGGCGGTTGCGGCCTATCTAGAGATCGCGGACCGCCACGATCTGGACCCGGTCCATATGGCGCTGGCCTGGTGCCGGACGCGGCCCTTCATGATGTCGGCCATTTTCGGCGCAACAACGGTGGCGCAGCTTGGGCATATTCTCGACGGTAAGGAACTTCGCCTTTCCGGGGAAATTCTGACTGAAATCACCGACGCGCATCGCGCGCATCCGATGCCGTTCTAGGGGGCGCTGCCCTCGTCTCCGCAGGCGGAGCCTCCCCCGCGGTATTTTCAATCAGATAAAGCGGATCCGCTTAGTGATGTGTGGGTTGTGTCCTGTCTTGCCGTAGGTCCCGGGCCGAAAGGCCGTGCGCTGTGCGAAAGGCGCGGGCAAAGCTGGATTGCGAGGCGAAACCCGTCGCCAGGGCCACATCCATCAGTGACATATCGGTGTCCGTCACCAATCTGCGTGCCTCGGCCAGTCGGAGCTGCAGGTAATGGTCCTGTGGCGTGGTGTTCAGGCGCAGTCGGAACTGCTGTTGCAGGGTGCGTGAACTGGTGCCCAGGGTTTCGGCGATATCTGCCAATGGCATAGGGTCGTCCAGTGCGGATTGCATCAGCGTATTGGCTTTGGCGGTCAAAGCTGTGTGGCGATGCGGCGCCCCGGTGCGGCTTTGTGGTTTTGTGGGATTAGGCGCACCGTCATAGAGGAACAGACCCGAGACGCGGGCGGCAAATCCGGCGCCATGGCGGGCGGCGATGATATGCAGCATCATCTCGACCGCTGGGATTGCCCCGCCCGAGGTCAGGCGGCCTTCAGAAACGGTAAACCGGTCAGGGCGCACGTCCACTTCGGGGAAGCGGGCAGAGAAGTTCTCCAAATCTTCCCAATGGGTGGTGGCGGCGTGGCCGTTCAGCAGGCCTGCCTCGGCCAGCAGCCAGGGACCGCCATCAATTCCTGCCATTGTGGCGCCGGTCTTGGCGATGCGGCGTAGGCCGGCCAGCAGGCTGGGTGTGGCATGGCGGGCCAGTTGGAACCCGGCAACGACAATCATCAGATCGCAGGATTGCAGCCGGGCCAAAGGTACACCCGGAACCGAAAGCGCACTGGTCAGCATGGCCGGTTCAGCGGTGGCTGTCACATAATCCCAGTCAAAGGCCGGACGATCCGCCAACCGGTTGGCGGCGCGCATTGGATCAACGGCCGACGCAAAGCTGAGCGTGTTGCATTCGTCCAGCACTAGCACAGCCGTTTTCAGGGCACGATGTTCGGGCTGCAATATGTTTTTTGCGGATTTCATCAAGTTCGATTCGCATTCTGACAAGTGTTTGACCAAAGCTGCGCCAAACTCGGGGGCGAAAGCAAATCGGAATCCGTGGAGAAGCCTGGGGAAAACTCAGGGTTAACCGGGTATAAGCTGGGGAGAACGCCATGCCTTTGGAAATGAACCGCGAAGTCTTCATTACGTGCGCCGTCACAGGATCGGGTGGGACGCAGGATCGCAGCCCGCATGTGCCGCGTTCGCCAAAGCAGATCGCCGACAGCGCGATAGCTGCAGCCAAGGCAGGGGCGGCGGTAGTGCATTGCCATGTGCGCGACCCTGAGACCGGAGCGCCTTCGCGTGATCTGGCACTGTATCGTGAGGTCACAGATCGCATTCGCGATGCTGAGGTCGACGCCGTGCTGAACCTGACTGCTGGCATGGGTGGCGACATTGTGTTTGGCGGTATCGAAAACCCGCTGCCGCTGGCCGAGGCGGGAACTGATTTGGTTGGCGCGACCGAGCGTGTGGCCCATGTGGCCGAATGCCTGCCGGAAATCTGCACCCTCGACTGCGGCACCATGAATTTTGCCGAGGCCGATTATGTGATGACCAACACGCCGGGTGCGTTGCGCGCGATGGGCCAGATGATGACCGATCTGGGGGTAAAGCCCGAGATTGAGGCCTTTGATACCGGTCATCTGTGGTTCGCCAAGCAGTTGGTGAAAGAGGGCGTTCTGGAACCGAACGCTCTGGTTCAGCTGTGCATGGGCGTTCCATGGGGTGCGCCGGATGATCTGAACACCTTCATGGCGATGGTGAACAACGTGCCGGATGACTGGACCTTCAGCGCGTTCTCATTGGGCCGGAATGAGATGGCCTATGTGGCCGCTGCGGTTCTGGCGGGCGGCAACGTGCGCGTCGGGCTGGAGGACAACCTGTGGCTGGACAAAGGCGTGCTGGCCGAGAATTGGCAACTGGTAGAACGCGCGGGTAGCATCATCGAGAATATGGGCGCACGGGTGATCGGGCCACAGGAAGTGCGAGAGAAACTGGGGCTGGTGAAACGGTCGCCGAAGTGAAAAGAGGATCATTTATTTGCGTAGCATTGGCTGTAGCGGCTTGCTCGGCACCCGAGTCTAATGAGCAATCCGACGTCGCATTTGATGGGGATCATGCTCTGAATGTGATCTGCGAGAATATCGCTCGCGACTATCGCGAAGATAGAATTGCAAATCCCGACCTTTGTGTTGGCTATGACGAGAATGGTTGGCCGATAAATGGTGCGGAAATCGAATTGCCAAACAGTTGGAAAAAGCGATGACAAACACAGCAGCAATCATTGGCGGTGGGGTAATCGGCGGTGGATGGGCCGCGCGGTTCTTGTTGAACGGCTGGAACGTTCGGGTGTTCGACCCGGACCCGGAAGCCGAGCGTAAAATCGGAGAAGTTCTGGACAATGCGCGCCGCTCGCTGCCGGGGCTGAGCGACGTCCCGTTGCCGCCTGAAGGTGCGTTGTCATTCCATGATGATATAGTCGATGTGGTACAGGGTGCCGAGTGGATTCAGGAAAGTGTGCCGGAACGGCTGGACCTGAAGCTGAAAGTTTACAAGGGCTTGCAAGAGGCTTGTGATCCGGGTGCGATCATCGGCTCCTCGACTAGTGGGTTCAAGCCGTCTGAATTGCAGGACGGCGCGCTGCGCCCCGAACAGATCGTGGTGACGCATCCGTTCAACCCGGTATACCTTCTGCCGCTGATCGAATTGGTGCCAACTGGCGCGAATCCGCCCGAGATGATCGAACGGGCGCAAGACCTCCTGAAATCGGTCGGATTCTTCCCGCTGCACGTGAAGAAAGAGATCGACGCGCATATCGCCGATCGGTTCCTTGAGGCCGTCTGGCGCGAGGCGCTGTGGCTGGTCAAGGACGGCGTCGCCACGACCGAGGAAATCGACGAGGCGATCCGTATGGGGTTTGGCATCCGCTGGGGGCAGATGGGTCTGTTCGAAACCTATCGTGTCGCCGGCGGCGAGGCCGGGATGCGGCACTTCATGGCGCAGTTCGGCCCGGCACTGAAATGGCCCTGGACCAAGCTGATGGATGTGCCCGAATTCACTGACGAGCTTGTCGATCTGATTGCGGATCAGTCAGATGCGCAATCCGGCATGCATTCGATCCGCGAGCTGGAGCGTATCCGCGACAACAACCTCGTGGGGATGATGCGCGCACTCAAGGCGCAGAACTGGGGCGCGGGGGCGGTGCTGAACCAGCATGACGCGCTGCTGAAACCGGGTGCGCTGCCATCGCTGGAACAAGCGGATCTGAGCCAACCGATCCTGACTCTGTCCCGTGCCGTGCCTTTGGATTGGACCGATTACAACGGCCATATGAACGAAGCAAAGTATCTTGAGGCTTTTGCCGACGCCACCGACCGGTTCATGGAGATCATCGGTTGCGATATGGAATATATCTCGTCCGGGGGCAGCTATTTCACCGCGGAAAACCACATTCGTTACATGAATGAGGTCCATGCCGGCGCAAAGATTGAGGTGCGCACCCAGATGCTGTTGGGGCAGGGCAAGAAACTGCACGTGTTCCACAGCATGTATAGCGGTGAGACGCTGCTGGCGACCGGGGAGAGCTTTTTGCTGCATGTCAGCCTGGAAACACGCCGCCCCAGCCCGCCATCGCCCAGCATTGAGGCCGCTATGGCCCGCATCGCCGAAGCGCAGGCCGGATTGCCTTATCCCGAAGGGGCCGGGGTTGCGATCAGGAAACCCTCATGACCTGCCGGGTGTTGGTGACGGCTGGCGCTTCGGGTGTTGGTCGGGCTATGGCAGAGGCGTTTGATGCGGCCGGGTATGATGTCTGGATCACAGATATTGATCGGGCGGCGCTAGATGGCGTGCCGGATCATTGGACAGCCCACCATGCTGACGTGTCGGATGAGGGTGATATGCATGCCGTGTTCGCCGCGATTTCAGATGCGGGCGGTCTGGATTCGCTCTGCGCCAATGCGGGGATTGCCGGGCCGACCAACGCAATCGAGGATATTGACCTCAAGGACTGGCGGGGGTGCGTTGCGGTCAATCTGGAGGGGGCGTTTCTGGCGGCCAAATACGCCGCGCCGCTGATGAAATCCGCCCGGGCGGGCAGCATCATCCTGACCTCATCCACTGCGGGGCAATATGGCTATCCCTTTCGTGCACCCTATGCCGCGGCCAAATGGGCGGTGATCGGATTGATGAAAACACTGGCGATGGAGCTTGGCCCTCACGGCGTCCGCGCCAATGCGATTTGTCCCGGCGCGGTGGAGGGCCCAAGGATGGAAGGCGTTCTGGCACGCGAGGCGGCGACCAAGGGCATGAGCCGGGACGAGGTCTATCAGGGCTATGCCTCGGGCACGTCCATGGGTCGTTTCGTCGAAGCGCAGGACATCGCCAATATGGCTGTTTTTCTGGCCTCTGGCGCGGCGCGGTTGGTGTCGGGTCAGGTGATCGCGGTGGATGGTCACACGGTCAATCCCGACCCGAAACTGTAACCTAGCCCTGGTTGGGGCCTCGGATCTGGCGGATGGTCTGACGAACGGCTTGCCAATCGCGGGCTTGCTGAGCGTTTCCGGCAGCCTCGCATTCGCGCATTTTCATTGCGGCTTCTGCCTCGGCCTGGTCACCGTGCGCCGTGTATAAAGCCCGTGCATATTGGGCTGTTTTCAGTGCGTCCATTCCTGTGGTCCTCCGTCTGTGGTCGGAATGCCCGAAAGTTCGCGCCCGGCGACGATACCACAGGTTGTACGGGGATGCATCATATGTCGCGGGAAATCGCTGCTCTGAGCTGTTGCAGGTGCTCTGGAAAGTCCCGCGCGGTCACGACCGCCTCGCGAACCAGAGTGTCGAAATGGCGGCTGAAAATTTCAATCCGGTCGCGATCGCGAAAGGCCATGTAATGGCTTCCTGCGTAAAACACGCAAAGAAGGGGACCGAAAATCGTTACGGGAGCCGAATACAGCCGTTTGGCATCGAACAGATAGATACGCAGCCGTGGGTAGAGCTGTTCACACAACTCCAAAAGGTGGTCAATCTGATCCAGCCGCTTGCGAAGGCTAAGGCCTTGATAATAGCCGGTTGCATGCGCAAAGCTGTCGATTTCGTACATCGGCATTGCGATCTCATAATCGGACTGGGCGCTGCGCATCCAGGTCAGTCGATCTTCGGACGCACCTATGGCCTGATCTGCCGTGCGCCCCAGATGCGGTGCGTATTCCCATTCCAGAACGGTGCGGGTCTTGAGCATGTCGGGCAAGGTCGCAGGAACATATCTGATTTTGTAACCCGCTGCCTCTTGGTGCCACTCGAATATGCGCTCATCTACCAAGGCGCGGGGGGCCTCAGTCATGCTCAGCGACAAAGCCAGCAACTCGGCCGCGCTTTCCGGCCGGTCAGACAGGCTCAGCAACCAGTCCGCCGAAACACCCAATGCCGTCGCGCAGCTTCCGACAACATGGGCATTCGGCAACCGTGCCCCGTGATCAGTCAACAGTTGCGATACGGTTGAGCGGTCAACACCGATCTGGCGCGCGAGGGCGCTTCGGCTGATTTGGCGTTCTTCCATTGCGCGGGCAAGGCGCAAACGGAATTGAGCCGCACGGTCGCGTTTGTCGATTTTATCCTGCATGTGGTGATAAATATCACGTTTGATGAGTTTTGTTAATCATATTCGGAATTTTCAACCTAAGCGGCAAGCCCTAATTCTAAAGCCATAACAATATTATGGGTGACGGAATGGAAACACGACGCAGATCGGTCGTGAAGGCGGTTTTGTGGAACGTGATGGGCCTGATCATCATGTCGGTGGTTGGGCTGGTTGCGACGGGGTCCGCCGCGATTGGCGGAACTCTGGCCGTAGTAAACACGGTGATCGGGCTGACACTCTATGTGGTTTATGAGAGGGTCTGGGCGGGCATTTCGTGGGGGCGCAATGTCTGAGCGCCCGGGTCCGGAATGGGGCACTTTTACGCTGATGCTGGCCTGTTATGCTGCCTGGTTGGCCGTGATCTTCTTCCTGCCCATCTGGTTAGCGGTTCCAGTGATGGGCGCGGTGGCCGCGTTACATTCATCATTGACGCATGAAGCACTGCACGGGCATCCTTTTCGCGCCAGATGGCTAAACGAGGCGCTGATGGCGCTGCCCTTGACCTTGTTCATCCCATATCAGCGGTTTAGGGACCTGCATTTGGCGCATCATCGGGATGCAACGCTGACCGATCCCTATGATGATCCTGAATCAAACTATCTGGACCCAAAAGTTTGGTCGGGGCTAGGTCATTGGCACAGGCGATTGTTATCGGTGAACAATACTCTGTTGGGGCGGATCGTTTTGGGCCCTGCAATCGGGCAGGTTGCCTTTGTCAGGGACGAGTTGCGAGGGGCCGCGCGTGGCGAATGGGACATATTGCGCGCATGGGCTTTGCATATGGCAGGCGTGGTTGCGGTTATCTGGATCGTGACCTTGTCGCCCATGCCGGTCTGGGCCTATGTCCTGTCCGCGTATTTGGGGCTTGGCCTTGTCAAAATACGCACTTTTCTGGAACACCGTGCGCATGAAGATGTGGGGGCAAGAACCGTTATCATCGAAGATCGCGGGATACTGTCTTTTCTGTTTTTGAACAACAATTTACATGTAGTTCATCATCTGAACCCGCGTACCCCCTGGTATCAACTTCCGAAGATCTACCAGCAGGATAAAGAGAGCTATCTGGCCACGAACAAGGCCTATGTATACCCTTCATATGCCGATGTTTTCCGGGCGTATTTCTGGAAGGTAAAAGACCCGGTGGCGCATCCGCTCTGGCCAAAGGGTTGATTTGCGGCCACAAAAGGCGGCATGAGCCTCTGGATACCTGTCACTATCGCCGCCGCAACGTTTCAGACGGTGCGGTTCATGCTGCAAAAATCGCTGAGCAGTGTAAAGCTGACGGCCGCCGGGGCGACATTTGCCCGGTTTGCCTATTCAATCCCGCTGGTTCTAATCGCTCTGATCGTGGCGCAGCAGTTGACGGGGTATTCCTTGCCGCCGCTGACCGCCCGGTTCTGGGTGTTTGCCACCATTGGAGGAACGGCTCAGATCCTTGCCACGATCTGTGTCGTCGCCTTGTTCAAACAGCGCAATTTTGCTGTCGGCATAACTTTTAAGAAAACCGAAGTAATCCAGACCGCCATCGTTGGATTTCTGGTCCTGGGCGATCAGGTCTCGTCCTGGGCGCTTGGTGCGATCTTTCTGGGGCTGACGGCTGTGTTGCTGCTGTCGAAAAGTCCCGGAGGAGACGGGGCGTGGTGGCGACACCTGACGAACCGGGCCTCGCGGCTTGGCCTGGGATCAGGTGTGCTGTTTGCGTTTTCCTCGGTCAGTTATCGGGGTGCCTCGCTTGAATTGGGCGAGATTGATGCGTGGTTTCGGGCACTTGTGACGCTGGCAGTCGTTGTCTCGCTCCAGTTCGTCAGCATGGGCCTGTGGCTGTTGTGGCGAGACAGGGCCGAGCTGCGCGCCGTGTGGCAGACACGCCGAACGGGCGTATTTGTCGGACTGACCAGCCTGTGCGGATCGTTCTGCTGGTTCTTGGCATTCACCTTGCAAAACGCCGCCTACGTCAAGGCTCTGGGGCAGGTCGAGCTAATCCTCAGCCTGTTCGCGTCGATCTTGTTTTTCCGCGAAACCATCACCCGGCGCGAGATCGCCGGGATGACGTTATTGGGCGCATCAATTCTGGCGTTGGTTTTGTCTATTTAACCCGTGCGGCGTTCGTCGAAGCTGAGCGCGATAAAGCTGGGCAGGTGATCGCCCATTCCCACGACCGAAGGACCGTTGTCAGCGCGCCGCCCACGGCCTCTGACTTCTTTATCCTTCTTGCGATCTTCTCTTTTATCGTCGCTTTTGGGGGCCTCTGTTGGTCGGACCTCAGTTGGCCGGGCCTTTTTCTCGGGCTTTGGCCTCTCGGGTTTCGGCTCTTCCTTTACCGGATTGTCCAAGCGAGGAATTTCTTTTTGAATCAGCTTCTCGATCGCGGCCAGTGCTTTTTCATCGCGACCCGAACAGATAGTGATCGCTTTGCCTTCGCGTCCGGCGCGACCTGTACGACCGATCCGGTGCACATAATCCTCGGGGTGGCCGGGGACGTCGAAATTGATCACATGACTGACCGAGGGCACATCCAATCCGCGCGCGGCAACGTCCGAGGCGACAAGCAGACGTAGTGTTCCGTCACGGAAACCGTCCAGTGTTTTCGTCCGTTGTGACTGATCGAGATCGCCATGGATCGCGGCAGCATCATAGCCGTATTTCTTCAGCGATTTCGCACAGATGTCCACATCGGTCTTACGATTGCAGAAGATGATCGCGTTGGTGCATTTTTCGCCCTCGGAGTCGATCAGCGAACGCAGGACCTGGCGCTTGGCGCTGGCCTCGCGGTCACGGCGACCACCTTTGAACATGACCACACTTTGCTCGATGGTTTCCGAGGCCGTCGCCTGACGGGCAACTTCGATCCGGGTTGGGGCCGACAGGAATGTATCGGTGATCCGCTCAATCTCGGGCGCCATGGTGGCTGAGAAGAACAGCGTTTGGCGTGTGAACGGCGTCAGCGAAAAAATGCGTTCGATATCGGGGATAAAGCCCATATCCAGCATTCGGTCGGCCTCATCCACCACCATGATCTGGACGCCGGTCAACAGCAGTTTGCCGCGTTCGAAATGATCCAGCAGGCGACCTGGTGTGGCGATCAGAACGTCGACGCCACGGTCGATCAGCGCATCTTGTTCCTTAAAGCTGACGCCGCCGATCAACAGCGCTTTGGTCAGCTTTACATTTTTGGCATAGGTATCGAAATTCTCGGCCACCTGCGCGGCCAGTTCCCGCGTCGGGCACAGCACCAGCGACCGCGGCATGCGCGCACGTGCGCGGCCACGGGCCAGCAACGTGATCATCGGTAGCGTGAAGCTGGCGGTTTTGCCTGTACCGGTCTGGGCGATACCCAGAACGTCCTTGCCCTCAAGCGCGGGTGGGATTGCGCCTTCCTGGATCGGTGTTGGCGTTTCGTATCCGGCTTCCTCAATGGCTTTGAGGACCTTCGGGTTCAGGTTCAGTTCGTTAAACTTTGTCATGTATGTCCGGTTGTT
This sequence comes from Ruegeria sp. CDSA077, assembly GCF_059612265.1. Taxonomy (NCBI): domain Bacteria; kingdom Pseudomonadati; phylum Pseudomonadota; class Alphaproteobacteria; order Rhodobacterales; family Roseobacteraceae; genus Ruegeria; species Ruegeria sp. CDSA077. Next base: position 1,080,793 of record NZ_JBXWQG010000001.1, on the reverse strand, counting down.
GCGGACACTAAAACCTGGCCCGCGCGTAAAGAATGTGCCGGGCCCGGATGGCCATGCGATGTTTTGTGCATTTCGGCTTGGCGGGACATAACAAAATCACGGGGCAGGGTCAAATGAAGTCACTTTTACGCTGCAACACCGGCTGACCATGCGGATTTATCGCAACAATTCAGGTACTTCCCGGGAAATGTTTCGCGACTTTTCCATCCAAATCCAACGGACGGTGCCTAATCAGCCCAAACTTTTCGAGGCGGGTGCGAACTTCTTGGTCGGCGCCACTGATTTCATCATAGAAAGCCCGCAGGCCGTGAGCCCCATCTTCTTCTTCGATCCAGCTCAGCAATTCATTCATGTTCATCCCGCCTTGTTCGCGCGGAACATTGGGTGACATGCCTGGCTGATACGAGCCCTTTTCGAACCGGAACCGATAATGGGCTAGCCAATGATCCCAGTCAGGTGCATGACGGTGGCATAGATCAACGTGGGGCAGCTCGACCTTGGTCGGGAGGATTTCGCCATCCTGAAACAGATTGTGAATCCGGAAATTGATCTTAGGTAAGCCTTTGCGAACAAACAGTTTACCCTGAACATGGCTGAGGAATCCAGCAAGAACAAATCCGCCAAAATTCGGATATAGTGCCTGAACGATCCCATCACGGCCCTGACCAGCGGGGATATTGGCTTTGTACAGGTCTTCGGTTCCGCCTACGGGCTCGATCGGACGAACGCGCACCGCTGGGATATGTTGCGGAATCTCCGCTAATATCACGCCAAGGTCGGATTGCGGCCAGAGGAACTCGTCCAGATCAATATGGGCAAGCCAGTCGACCTCAGCCTTTCTGTAAGTAAAGCTGGCATTTGCGGTTTGCCGGACCTGATGTTTGTCGGGCCTCTCGCGCTTTCGGTTCGCCCAGTACCCTTCGTCGCAGTTGCGTATTTCGATCCGTGGGTGGCGGTTCAGGGCGTTGAACGCAGCCGGGCAAGGCTCGTCCAGATACAGATACATCCGGTCGGCCCCGAGATCGAGGTGATAGGCCGCAAACCGAAGTATGTCCGGGGCCGAGCCCCGGATCGTTGATACAATGCCCCAGCTTGGGACATTATCCGGCATATGAAGCTCGTGACCCTGTCACGCCATCATCTCTTTGGTGGCGGTCAGGTTCAGGTCGGGATAGTCCCGCACGACCCGGTCGATGTCCCACTGCAGGCGAGTCAAATAGACGATGTCGCCGTCATGATCATGAGCGATGTGCTGCTTGTTGGCATTGACGAATTTCTCGACCTCAACCTTTTCACCACTGACCCAGCGGGCGGAGGTGAACTGAGACGCCTCGAACCGTACCGGCAGGCCGTATTCCATCTCAATCCGGCTGGCCAGAACCTCGAATTGCAGCGCGCCAACGACGCCGACGATAAAGCCCGATCCGATCGACGGTTTGAACACCTTGGCCGCGCCTTCCTCGGCGAATTGCATCAGGGCTTTTTCCAGATGCTTGGCTTTCATCGGATCGCCCGGGCGCACGGTCTGCAGCAGTTCCGGCGCAAAGGAGGGGATGCCAGTTACCCGGATCGCTTCGCCCTCGGTCAGCGTGTCGCCGATGCGCAGCTGGCCGTGGTTTGGGATGCCGATGATGTCTCCGGCCCAGGCCTCTTCGGCCAGTTCCCGGTCGGATGCCAGAAATAGCACAGGGTTCGAGATTGCCATCGGCTTTTTCGATCGAACATGGGTCAGCTTCATGCCGCGTTTGAAATGGCCCGAGGCCATGCGCACAAATGCCACCCGGTCGCGGTGCTTGGGGTCCATGTTTGCCTGAACCTTGAAGACAAATCCGGACACTTTCTTTTCTTCCGGTGCGATCTGGCGGGGTTCCGCGGACTGTACCTGCGGCTGTGGACCATAGGCGCCGATGCCTTCCATCAGTTCCTTGACGCCGAACGAGTTGATCGCCGAGCCGAACCAGATCGGGGTCATGTGACCTTCCAATACCGCTTGGGGGTCAAGCGCGGGCAGCAATTCGCGTGCCATCTCAACCTCTTCCAGCAGCTTCTCAAGCAGGTGCTCGGGCACATATTCAGCCAGCTTGGGGTCGTCCAACCCGTTGATCTGGATGCTTTCGGCCACTTTGTTACGGTCAGCGCGGTCCATCAGCTCCAGCCGGTCGCGCAGCATGTCGTAACAGCCGATAAAGTCGCGGCCGACTCCAATCGGCCAGGCCGCGGGCGTGACGTCGATGGCCAGCATTTCCTGAATTTCGTCGATGATCTCGAACGTATCGCGGCTTTCGCGGTCCATCTTGTTACAGAAGGTCAGGATCGGCAGGTCGCGCAGGCGGCAGACCTCGAACAGTTTCTGCGTCTGGCTTTCCACACCTTTTGCGCCGTCGATCACCATCACGGCGGCGTCTACGGCGGTCAGAGTGCGATAGGTATCTTCCGAGAAATCGCTGTGGCCGGGCGTGTCCACCAGATTGAACCGGAAGTTTCCATAGTCGAATGACATGGCCGAGGCCGAGACCGAGATCCCGCGATCCTTCTCCATCTGCATGAAATCCGAACGTGTCCGCCGTGCCTCACCCTTGGCGCGTACCTGACCGGCCATCTGGATGGCGCCGCCATACAGCAGGAACTTTTCCGTCAGGGTCGTCTTGCCCGCATCCGGGTGCGAGATGATGGCAAATGTCCGGCGCCGGGCGATCTCGGGCGGCAAGGTGGGTTGGTTCGTGGCGGTATCAAGCATAGTCGCGCGTATAGGCGGGGAATTCTGCCGAAGCAAGACAAAGAGGCTGGTTCGAATCGTCTGCCTGTGGCAATAAGAACATATAGTGAACAAATAATGGAGAGGATCAATGAATTTGAAAGAAATCGCCGATGAGCTGGTGGCGGGATGCCGGGAAAACAGGGCCAAGGCCAATCTGGATAAGCTGTATGCGGCAGATGCCGTTTCGGTTGAGGCCGTCGATGCATCCGGTATGGGACGCGAGGCGCATGGGCGCGACGCGATCCGTGGCAAGCACGATTGGTGGGAGAGTTCGACCGAAGTGACGGGCGGAAACGTCAGTGACCCGATGGTGCATGGCGAAGACCGTTTTGCCGTGATCTTTGAGGTGCAGGGCAAGTTCAAGGAAAGCGGTGAGAGCTTCGATATGCGCGAAGTTGCGCTGTATCACGTCGCGGATGGCAAGATCGTCCGGGAAGAGTTCTTCTACTAACCCCTTGTCATCAATCTGTCTTCCCTATCTGCTGGGTGCAAGACATGCGGATAATCACAGATGGGGAGGAACAGATGGATCTGGGAATAGGTGGAAAGCGCGCGCTGGTCTGTGCCAGCAGTAAAGGTTTGGGTCTGGGCTGCGCCGAGGCTCTGGCGGCGGCTGGTGTGAATTTGGTGATGAACGCGCGAGGGGCCGACGCGTTAGAGGCTGAAGCCGCGCGTTTGCGCTCGGAATTTGGTGTCGATGTGCAGAGTGTTGCGTGTGATGTGACCTCGGAGGAGGGGCAGGCGCAAGTGATTGCTGCCGCGCAGGGCGTTGATATTCTTGTGACAAATGCTGGCGGTCCGCCTCCGGGCCTGTGGTCGGATTGGCAGCGCGAGGACTTCATCAAGGCGTTGGATGCCAACATGCTGACCCCGATTGCCTTCATGAAGGCCCTGTTGCCCGGCATGATGGATAAGGGCTGGGGCCGGGTGGTGAACATCACCTCGCAATCCGTACGGGCGCCGATTGCCGTTCTTGGCCTGTCTAATGCGGCACGGACCGGGCTAACCGGTTATGTGGCCGGAACGTCCAGGCAGGTCGCGCCGCATGGTGTGACAATCAATAACCTGTTGCCGGGGATACATGCGACGGATCGAGCGGATTCTCTGGACGGTGGTGTGGCTGCGCAGCAAGGCATTTCCGTTGACGAGGCACGCGCGCAGCGTGAGGCAACCATCCCCACGCGCCGCTATGGCTCGCGGCAGGAGTTCGGGGCAACCTGCGCGTTTCTGTGTTCGCAGCATGCGGGCTTTATCGTCGGGCAGAACATCCTGTTGGATGGTGGCGCGACCAATCTGACGATGTGACCATGGCGCAAGGATTTTCACTGAAGGATCAGCTGTTTAATGCGGAAAAAACCCGTTATCTGGCGGGGCTTTTTGCCGATGCTGATCCAGGGTTCGATGCACAGGCGTTTCAAACGCAGGTGATGTCACGCCTTCTCGAGCTTGAGTTGAAAGAGCGGATGGCGTGGATCGCCGATTGCCTGCAGCAACAGGTTCCGGGTGAGCTGCCAACTGTCGCTCCGACCCTTTTACGGGCCTTGCCGCCGCCGCTGGATCCGAACAAGACCGACGACGATTTTGGCGATTTCATCTTTGCGCCGCTGGGGGATTGGGTCGTGAATGTCGGCCTTGATCACCCTGACCTCGCGCTGGACGTGCTGGCTGAACTGACGCAGAGGTTTTCGATGGAATGGGCCATTCGCCCCTTTCTCAATCGCCACCCCGAACATGTCATGGAGCGGCTGGAGGATTGGTGCGGACATGACAGCTATCACGTGCGGCGTCTGGTGTCCGAAGGAACCCGCCCGCGTTTGCCATGGGGGCAGGCGGTGGGGCTGGAATTGACCGATCCGCTGCCTCTGCTGGATCGGCTGCATCGGGACCAAACGCGCTATGTGACGCGGTCGGTGGCCAACCATCTGAACGACATCTCCAAAAAAGACCCGGATCTGGTACTGGACCGCCTGCAGGGCTGGTCTCGTTCACAGCGTCAAGACGCGGACGAGCTGCGGTGGATGACCTCTCATACCCTGCGCGGACTGGTTAAGGCCGGGCACCCACGCGCGATGAAGTTGCTGGGATATGACCCTGATGCCGATATACAGGTCTCGGTCACGGTAAATGGGCAGGCAAAGATTGGCGGCGCGCTTGAGTTTGATGTTTCATTGGCTGGTGAGGCGAACCAACCCGTTTTGATTGATTATATCATCCATTTCCAAAGACCTGGCGGCAAAAAATCGGCCAAAGTACACAAGCTGAAACAGGCCGCGCTAAAGAATGGAAACCTGACCTTGAGCAAAAAGCACAAGCTCAAAGGCGATGCGACCACGTTCAGGCTTGTTCCCGGCGCACATCTTCTGGAGATTCAGGTGAATGGCCGGGTGCGCGCGGATCTGGATTTTGAGCTGCTGGGCTAGCTCAACCTTTCGTCAGATTGCTCGGCTTTTGATTGCACGGTGCGCGGTGCTGGGTTAGCTCAACATCAGTCAGATCAGGGGATGACAGCGATGAAGCATGAATCGGTGCAGAACTATTATGGCGAGGTCCTGCAAAGCAGCGCGGACCTGCAGACCAACGCGTGTTGTACGCCCGACGATATGCCGGATCATCTGAAAAAGATCCTCGCCAAGGTCCATGATGACGTGCTGACCCGCTATTACGGCTGCGGGCTGATCGCGCCGCTGGATCTGGAAGGGATGAGGATCCTTGATCTGGGCTGTGGTGCCGGTCGGGATGTATACGCCCTGTCTGCCATGGTGGGCGAGAGAGGGCGAGTGGTCGGCGTGGATATGACGCCCGAGCAGTTGGATATAGCCCGCGCGCATCAGGAATATCACGCCGAAACCTTTGGGTATGCCCAAAGCAACGTGGAATTCCATCACGGCTACATCGAAAAGCTGGATGAACTGGACTTAAAGGCGGGGTCTTTCGATATCATCGTTTCGAACTGTGTGATCAACCTGGCCACTGATAAGGAGGCCGTTCTGCGCGGTGCGCATCGCCTGCTTAAGGACGGCGGAGAGATGTATTTCTCGGACGTTTATGCGGATCGTCGCGTACCGCAGGCAATGGCCGAGGATGAGGTTCTGTATGGCGAGTGTCTGTCCGGTGCGCTGTACTGGAATGACTTTCTGTCGATGTCTCGCAAAGCCGGTTTCGGCGACCCGCGTCGAGTCACGCACCGCTCCTTGACCATCGAAAATCCGGTTCTTGAGGACCGCGTGGCACCGCTCAAATTTCTGTCAGCCACCTATCGTCTGTTCAAGTTACCTGCGTTGGAACCCGCCTGTGAAGATTATGGTCAGGCCGTGATCTATAAGGGCACTGTCCCCAATGCGGCGCACATGTTTGAGCTGGATGACCACCACGCAATCGCGACGGGTAAGGTGTTTCCGGTGTGCGGCAACACATGGATGATGCTCAAAGACACGCGGTTTGCGCGGCATTTCGAGTTCATCGGTGATTTCTCAACCCATTACGGCATCTTCGAAGGCTGCGGTGGTGAAAGCCCATTTGAGGCGACCGGGCAGGCCGAAACGGGCGGCTGCTGCTGATCCCTTGCACCCAAAGGGAGGTGTTGCTATCCCCGCCCAAGCCCGATTGATTTGATCGGGTAAGGCTACGGGGTCCATCGGTGACAGTAAACGCAACTCCTCCGCGTCTGGAAATTCGCAATCTGGTCGCCCGGTACGAAGGTCGGGTGGTGGTTGATGACGTCTCGCTGACCGTGCAAGCGGGGCAGGTGACATGCCTGTTGGGGCCGTCAGGGTGCGGCAAGTCAACGACGCTGCGGATGATTGCCGGTGTCGAGATGCAAGAGACAGGCCAGATCTATGTCGATGGCAAGCTGATCTGCGATACGGTGTTCCGTGTCCCGCCTGAGCGGCGCGAGATTGGCCTGATGTTTCAGGACTTTGCCCTGTTCCCGCATCTTAGCGTAGCTGACAATGTTGCCTTTGGCCTGAAGGGTAGCAAAGATGAAAAACGCGCACGCGTGGATGAGTTGCTGGCCAAAGTCGACCTGATGCGGTTCGCAGACAGCTTTCCACATCACTTGTCGGGCGGTGAGCAACAGCGGGTGGCCTTGGCGCGCGCATTGGCCCCACGCCCCCGGATCATGTTGATGGACGAGCCGTTTTCGGGGCTCGATAACCGGTTACGCGATGGAATTCGGGACGAAACTCTGGCGATCCTCAAGGAAGAGGACGCCGCTGTGCTGTTGGTTACCCATGAACCCGAAGAAGCAATGCGTATGGCCGATGAGATCGCCCTGATGCGCCGTGGCAGAATCGTTCAACAGGGTGCGCCTTACAACGTCTACACCCGTCCTGCGGACAAAGCTGCAGTTGCATTCTTTAGCGATATAAATGTGTTAGGCGCGCAAGTTAACGGAGCTTTGGCCGATACGCCATTTGGTCAGTTTCTTGCTCCGGGTGTGCCGGATGGAACGAATGTTGAGATTGTATTTCGGCCTCAGCACGTCCGTTTGGATTTTGATCGCAATGGCAAAGGTCCACTGCCGACACCGACGGACGGGGTAGCCGCGCGTGGTGTGGTCGAACGGGCGCGTTTTCTGGGCAACGAAAGCTTAATTGAATTCCGTATGGACTATGATGATTCAATCTTGAAAGCGACCGTTCCCAACGTGTTTGTCCCGCAAGCGGGGCGGGTCATGTGGCTGACCATTCGCCGCGATCGGTGCTTTGTATTCCCCAAATAGGGTCTAAAACTGCAGTTTAGGCGCAAGTGGTGCGTGAAAGCCTCAGATTGCGCCTGCGGGTTGCTTGCCGCAGTGCGGGGCTGGGTCTATCAAGGAAAAAACGCTGCGGTGGATGGGGCATATGCGTATTCTTCTAACGAATGATGACGGTATCAATGCGCCGGGACTTATCGCACTCGAGGCGATTGCTGCCGATCTGGCCGGACCGGATGGTGAAGTCTGGGTCGTTGCGCCCGCTTTCGAGCAATCCGGCGTGGGGCATTGCATCAGCTACACGCACCCGATGATGGTTGCCAAGCTGGGAGAACGCCGTTTTGCTGCGGAAGGATCACCAGCTGATTGTGTCTTGGCCGGTTTGCACGATGTGATGAAGGACGCACCACCCGACCTGGTATTATCTGGTGTGAATCGTGGGAACAACTCGGCCGAGAATACGCTGTATTCTGGCACAGTCGGGGGCGCGATGGAGGCGGCCCTGCAGGGGGTTCCGGCTATTGCCCTGTCTCAATATTTCGGTCCGCGCAATTTGGGGCTGGATGACCCGTTCGAATCCGCGACCCGATTTGGTGCCGAGCTGGTTCGTAAGATACTGGGGGCGACGCCGGCAGAACAAGGCGATTACCGTTTGTTTTACAACGTCAATTTCCCCCCAGTGCCTGCGGATGAAGTACTGGGCACCCGGATCGCCCCTCAGGGTTATCGGCGTGACACACATTTCTCGGTCGAGCCGCACAGCTCACCTTCGGGGCGGCGGTTTCTGTGGATCAAGGGCGGGTATCAACACAACCCGACTGCACCTGGGACGGATGCTGCCGTCAATCTGGCAGGCTATATCTCGGTCACACCAATGCGTGCGGATCTGACGGCACATGACGCGTTGGAAGCGTTAAAGTCGATCGAATGAGCGGACTGGACCCTGAAACAACCATGCAGTTCCTGTTTGCCCTGCGTTCGCGCGGGGTGACGGATGCACGTGTGCTGGCAGCAATGGAGCAGATAGATCGCGGCAGATTTGTCAAAGGCCTGTTTGCAGAACGCGCCTATGAGGATACGCCGCTGCCGATTGCGTGCGGCCAGACGATCAGCCAACCGTCTGTCGTTGGGCTGATGACGCAGGCGCTGGAAGTACGTCCGCGTGATACCGTGCTCGAGATCGGGACCGGATCGGGCTATCAGGCCGCAATCCTGTCGAAACTGGCACGCCGGGTATACACGGTCGAGCGTCATAAGCGACTTGTGCGCGAAACCGGCCAGTTGTTCCGTGATTTGGGGCTGACGAATGTGACGGCAATGTTGTCGGATGGTTCGTTTGGTTTGCCCGAGCAAGCCCCGTTTGATCGTATCATCGTGACTGCAGCTGCCGAGGACCCTCCCGGGCCGCTCTTGGCGCAGCTCAAAATCGGCGGTATCATGGTTTTGCCGGTGGGGCAGTCGGATACGGTCCAGACGTTGATCAGGGTCCGACGCACCGAATCCGGTTTGGACTATGACGAATTGTTGCCTGTCCGTTTTGTGCCCTTGTTAGAAGGGCTTGGGAAGGATGGAGCTTAAAGGAATATTCTGCAAAATGCGCCGGAACCCCGATGAACAGGGGCAGGTGTCGAGGACAATAAAATGAGAGCAGTTTCCAATTCAGCAATGCGCCGCTGTGCGTTAGGAGTGGCTAGTCTTGCAATCCTGGCTGGGTGCGAAGGGCCGCTGGACTATGATCTTCGCGGACAGGTAGGCGGTTTTTCCACCGCCGAAGCAGCACAGTCGGCAACGACCAACCGGCCCGCACCGGATGCCAGGGGTGTCATCACATATCCGACCTATCAAGTGGCGATTGCTCGCCGCGGTGACACTGTCAGAGACTTGGCCGCAAGGGTTGGTTTGCCTGAAGGAGAGCTGGCGCGTTTCAATGGTCTAATGCCTACCGATTCCTTGCGCGAGGGCGAAGTTGTGGCACTGCCCCAGACGGTCGGTTCCGCAAGCTCTGTCGATATTGCGACGATAGCTGGTACGGCAATCGACGAAGTCCCCGCAAATGGCTCGGTCCGTACATCAACGCTTGAACCCGCAAAACCTGCGGCGGCACCGGCACCAACCGGTCCCGAACCGATCCGCCACAAGGTGAAACGTGGTGAAACGGCATTTACAATTTCACGCCTCTATGACGTTCCCGTTGAGGCGCTGTCAGACTGGAATGGATTGGATTCCGATTTTACCGTCCGCGAAGGCCAGTTCCTTCTGATCCCGGTGAAAAGCCAATCCGCACCGCGCAAAGCTGCTGTGCCTGCAACGAATGTGACACAGCCCGGCCAGGGGTCTCCGACACCGACGCCGCCCAGTGCTACGCAGCCCTTGCCTGACGAAACCATTTCCCCGGCCACTCCGGCGCCTGATGTGACCGCCGAGGCACCAACAAACCAAAGCAATTCGGCGCTTGGGCTTCCTGTGAACGGTACGATTATCCGCACCTATCAAAAGGGAAAGAACGAGGGGATCGACATCGCAGCGGCCGCAGGATCGCCTGTAATGGCAGCAGAGGCGGGAACTGTTGCGGCGATCACTGCTGATGCAGATCAGGTTCCGATCATCGTTGTTAAACACAACAGTGATCTGCTGACCGTCTATGCCAATGTGGCAGATATCACGGTCAAGAAAGGGGAGCGCGTGCGACGAGGGCAGAAGATTGCCTCGCTGCGGAGCGGGGACAACGCCTATGTCCATTTCGAAGTGCGCAAAGGCTTCGAATCTGTAGATCCAGAGCCCTATCTGAAATGATAAGAATGGCCCCGTCAGGGCCATGCCGCTGGCAGGGATAATCCCAACCCGATGACGGCAGGGTTAAGCGTATGGGTCGTAATCGCTCAGACGCTTTCCCGGCTCGTCTGCAAAAATCTCGGGCAGGGGAAGGACGGTTTCGATCAGGTCAATTCGGAAGACCCGGAAACCATCGCGGAGTTCACACCAGGAAGTCAGCGTCCAGACTCGTCCCCAATACTCCATATGCAATGGCCGAATGGTGCGCTCGGTCAACACGCCGTCGATCCTGCGGTAACTCAGACGTAATTTTTGTCGTGATTTGATGGCGGCGCGGATCGGGGCCATATGCGCCAGCCCGCGTGCGGCATCGGCAAAGGGGTATACCGCAAATTTCCAGCTGTCAGCCTCGGCAATCACCTGTGTCGGCAGCACGGCGTCGATCTTTTCAGCCAAAGACTCGGCGGCGGTTTTCAAGTCGGGGTCGGCGGCCTCGGCCACGATTGCCATGCCAAGGTTCAGCGCTTCCAGTTCGGCCGGGGTCAGATTCAGCGGGGGCAGGGTGATCTGCTCACGCACCATATAGCCCACGCCGCGCTCACCTTCGACCGGAACGCCCGAGGCGGCCAGCGTATCCATGTCGCGATAGATCGTGCGGACCGACACCTCGAGCCGATACGCAATGTCCTGCGCACGGTGCAAGCCACCGTCGCGCAGGATCTGAATAATGTCGAACAGACGATCAGTACGGCGCATGACACGCCGCTCTGACCGCGATCAGGCGGTCATGTTCCATAGCACGTTCTCGTGGCGCATCTGCATGCCTTCGGGGTTGATCGCGGCGATCAGTGCGGGCGCAAAACCCTGCTGCGGGAACTGCGCAGCTGCGTCCTGTGCGGCCTTCATATCGGTCCAGATCACGTAGTCAGTCCAGCGCCCGTCTTCGCCTTGACTGAGTTGACGATGGGCAAACCCCGGAGCCGCGCGTACAAAGGCTTCGGACGCTTGGCTGAGTTTTACAAACTCTTCCGGGGTTGTCCCGTTGGCGAGGGTGAAGGTGACGATTTCTGCAACATGGGTCATGTGAATCTCCGTTGACCAGGTTTCGATACCGCCTACCTAGCCCCTATCAACTGACACAAACCTGTCAGTTGATCAATCCGAGGCTGTAAAAAACATCGGATCGGATCAAATTTGAACGCAGATTTGAACCAACTCACTTTTGCAGGCGGGCCAGCGGGCGTAGACACGGACCCAGATCACATTTCCGGCGTACGGCGCCGACGTTATAGGAGAAGAGAGATGCTCAACAATATTGGCCTTCCCGGCATTCTGCTGATCGCAGTTGTGGTTCTGGTGCTATTCGGCCGTGGCAAAATCAGCTCGTTGATGGGCGAAGTGGGCAAAGGCATTACGTCATTCAAGAAGGGCGTCAAAGAAGGCGCAGAGGAACTGGATCAGGACGCATCCGATCTGGCCAAAGACGTCACGCCCGAGACCGACAAAGACAAGGTCTGATCCGGTATGTTTGATCTGGGCTGGACCGAGCTTCTGGTCATCGGCGTCGTTGCCCTGATCGTTGTGGGGCCAAAGGATCTGCCGGTTTTGTTCCGTAATGTCGGTCGTTTTGTCGGCAAGGCCCGTGGCATGGCGCGCGAATTCAGCAGTGCCATGAACGAGGCGGCGGATCAGGCCGGTGTGAATGACATCAAAAAAGGTCTCAACGCGGCCACCAACCCTGTAGGCAGCGCCATGGATGGTGTGAAAGAAGCCGCGCAGGACCTGGCCAAAAGTATCGACCCCACCAAGTTTGACCCCGATAGCGAGACCGGTAAGCTGGCCGCCGAACGGGCCGAACAGGCCAAGAAGATCCAGGCCTCGACCGCACGCGCTGCGGCCGAGCGGAAGGCGAAAGAAGCCGCCGACGCGCTGGCCAAGGCTGAAGAGGCCGAAGCCGCGCTGAAAACCGAAGGCAAATCATGACCGACACAGACGAGATCGAAGACAGCTCGGCCCCATTGATCGAGCATCTGGCGGAACTGCGCACCCGGCTGATCCGCGCGGTCATTGCCTTTGTAATAGGCATTGTCCTGGCCTTTACGGTCGCGGAACCGATCCTGCAATTTCTGGTCCAACCAATCGAGGCAACGCTGCGCGATCTGGGCGATCCTTCTCCGACTTTGCAATATACCTCGCCACAGGAATATCTGTTTACGCTGTTCCGGATATCGATGGTGTTTGGTTTTGCGCTGGCCTTCCCGGTGATCTCCTATCAACTCTGGCGCTTTGTGGCGCCCGGTCTGTACAGGTCTGAGAAGGGCGCTTTCCTGCCATTCCTGGTCGCCTCACCGTTCATGTTCCTGCTTGGGGCATCATTTGCACAATTCGTGGTAACGCCGCTGGCCATGCAGTTCTTTTTGGGCTTTGCGGATGTCAGTTCGATTTTCGCCAATCTGTTGTCGGCGACTACCGGAGATGTTCCAGAAGAGATCGTGGTTGTGCCCGAAACCACCGAGGGCGTGAAGATCACGTTCTTCGGCAAGGTGAATGAATCGCTGGATATCACGCTGAAATTCATCCTTGCCTTTGGCCTGTGTTTCCAGCTGCCGGTTCTGCTGACCTTGATGGGTAAGGCCGGTCTGGTCAGCGCCGAAGGTTTGGGCAGTGTCCGCAAATACGCCATGGTGGGCATTCTGGTGCTGGCCGCCCTTGTGACACCGCCAGACGTGATCACTCAGATCATCCTGTTTGTCGTGGTGTATGGTCTTTATGAGGTGTCGATCTTCCTTGTCGCCCGTGTCGAGAGAAAGCGCGAAGCCGAACTGCGCGCAGAAGGATACTATGACGACGAAGAAGAGGCTGATGCCGATATCATCCACGAAGAAGACGGCAAATAAAGCTGCGATCAAGCAATGAACAGGCGCGCCCAGCCCGGCGCGCCTTTTTCATGCGTCGCACTTGTCGTGCCGTGCGGAACATGGTTTGAGACCCTGCAGACACGACCGGAGGCCCCAATGGATACACAAGCTCTGAACCGTATTGCCGACGCGCTGGATCGCATGGCCCCGGCGCCTCTGGCCGCGCCCGATTTCGCCGCAGCTCCGGCTTTTGTCTGGCATGTCGAACCCGACCGCCTGGAACCGGTTAAGCAGGTCAATCGGGTCGATTTGGATCTCTTGGTGGGTATCAACCGGTCTCGCGATACACTTTTGGACAATACACGCCGCTTTGCCGCGGGATTTAAGGCCAACAATGCACTGCTCTGGGGCGCGCGCGGTATGGGCAAATCCAGCCTTGTCAAAGCGGTCCACGGCACCCTGCAGAACGAACATCCCGATCTGAAACTGGTTGAGCTTCAGCGCGAGGATATGGGCTCGGTCGCGCGTCTGCTGAACCATCTACGTGCAGCGCCGCATCGGTTCATCCTGTACTGTGATGACCTGTCCTTCAGCCACGATGATCAGCACTACAAATCGCTCAAGGCAGTGCTGGACGGTGGCATCGAAGGTCGCCCGGAAAATGTGGTGTTCTACGCCACCTCAAACCGCCGCCACCTGATGCCGCGGGATATGATCGAAAATGAACGTTCCAGCGCCATCAACCCGTCTGAGGCCGTAGAAGAGAAGGTCTCACTGTCGGACCGGTTCGGGCTATGGCTGGGTTTCCATCCTTGCGATCAGGACGAATACCTTGCCATGATCGACCGCTATTGTGCTTCTTACGGCGTCTCGGTCGACGCAAACACCCTGCGCGCCGAAGCGATCGAATGGCAGGCCACACGTGGCGCGCGCTCGGGCCGTGTGGCATGGCAATTCTTCGTCGATCTGGCCGGAAGAAACGGTGTTCACATCGCGTAATCCGCCGGCTTCATCTGGCTAAAAATACCTCCGCCGGAGGCGTGGCCCAATGGGCCATTCCTATAACAGAGCCAGAATGCGCGCCGCTTCATCTGCGGTGCTGGTCAATGCCTCCCGATCCTCACCGGGATGAAATCGGGCACGCACGGCAGTTGGCATGGCAGCCGGTTCCACGATGCTCACACGCGGCCCGGTGCGCTCAGTTTCCAGCGCCCAGCTACGGGCCAGAGCCATCTGCGCCGCCTTGGTGGCACCGTAGATGCCATAGAATTTCTCTCCCGCCTTCGGATCATCGAAAAACACCGCTTGGCCGGCCTCACCCAGCAAAGGCGCAACATAGGGGATCAGGACCGACGTGGCGGTTGCGTTGGTGTTAATGGCTTTGGTCCATTCCTTGGGGTCAATGAAATGGGTCGGCGTCAGGGCCGAAGTGTGAACCGCAGTATGCAGCCACAGGTCCACCTTGCCCCAGCGATCATGGATGCCACGACACAGAGTGGCCATCGCATTCGGGTCGGCAATGTCCATAGGGGCCAGGGTGGCTGAACCGCCCTTTGCTTTGATGCGGTCGTCCAGTTCTTCCAACCCGCCGGTGGTGCGGGCGACAGCGACGATGTGGTACTCTGGTGCCAGCGCCTCGGCCAGGGCAGCGCCCAGCCCGCGTGAGGCCCCGGTGATGAGGGCGATTTTAGTCTGATCGGTCATGACTGCGGTTTGAACCCAAGCGCGCAGCGCGTCAAGACAGGATTAGCTGCCTGGGATCGCTATGCGCGTCGTCTGACCGCTTTGTCGCAGCATGATGCCCTCGGCATCAATGGCCACAATAGTACCTGAAGACACACGGCTGCCCAGCTTGACCTCTTTGACCCGGCCAGAAGACATCCGCATCAGCGCGCGCATCTCGGCTTTTGGCCCAAACACCCCAAGCAGGGTGACAGAGTTCTTGCTAAGCGCGCCCTGTTGCGTGGCCGCGCTTGTGACGGTTTTGTTTGACATAGAGTGCGGTTGCGGCACGTGGCCCCAACCCCTTTTGATGAGTGGTTGGAGGCGGACTATCAAACGTAACAAGGGAACAAAAGGTCCGGTGAATTGTCCGTTCCGTCACTTTCAAAAGACAGTCGGTGAACCCATTGCGATTGCATTTCCTTCGCCAAAAAGTTGTGCGTGGAAACTAAGCGAATTTACACCGATGCAGGTCGGAAACCGCCCGGCTTGAACCGGGCAGAGAGCTACCGATTCGCCGGGAACTTATCCCGAAGCCAGCTTGGCCGCGTTCCAGGATCCGCCGGGCACCTGCATGTCTTCACGTTTCTTACTAACGCGTGAACTGCTCTCGAGCGTATCCAGATAGTCTTTGCTGACGCTTCCGGTGATGTATTTTCCGTCAAAACACGAACAGTCGAACGCTTCGATTTCTGGATTTCCTTCCTTGGCGGCCCAGATCAGATCGTCCAGATGCTGATAGATCAGGGCGTCTGCACCCAGCTCTTGCCGGATTTCCTCGACCTTTTTGCCATGGGCAATCAGCTCATGTTTGGTGGGCATGTCGATGCCATAGACATTCGGGTATTTCACCGGCGGTGAGGCGCTGGCAATGTAGACCTTCTTGGCTCCAGCCTCGCGGCACATTTGCACAATCTTCTTGATCGTGTTCCCGCGGACGATGGAATCGTCGATCAACAGAACATTGTGGCCGTCAAACTCCAGCGGAACCGCATTCAGTTTGCGGCGCACGGATTTCTGACGTTCGGCCTGACCGGGCATGATGAACGTTCGTCCGACATAGCGGTTCTTTACCAGTCCTTCGCGATAGGGAATGCCGGTGATCTTGGCCGCCTCAAGCGCGACCGGGCGGGCGCTGTCTGGGACCGGGATGATCCGATCAATCTCAAGCCCTGATTCCTGGATCTGTTTGGCCAGCGTCTGCCCCATACGCATCTGCGTTTTATAGACAGAGACGCCGTCCAACAGAGAATCCGGACGCGCGAGATAGACATATTCAAAGATACAGGGTGTCAGCTTGCCTTCGACCGCCTGGAATTCGTGCATGTTGCCGTCCAGGTCGATCAGGATCGCTTCGCCAGGGCGCAGGTCGCGCATCTTGTTGAAGCCGTTGATGCCAAAGGCCACATCTTCCGAGGCAAACGCAAAGTCGTCGCCACCGCTTTCGGTTTCGCGGATGGCCACCGAGAGCGGGCGAATTCCGTGCGGGTCGCGGAAAGCCAGCATTCCGACACCTGCAATCAGGCAGATCACCGAATAGGCGCCCTGTACCCGTTCCATCGTCATCTTCACACCGGCAAAGATATTGCGAATGGGCTCGGCGTTGCCATTGACCTTGATTGCGTCAGCGACCTTGTCCGCCAGAACGTTCAGCAGAATTTCCGAATCTGACGTTGTGCGCAGGTGGCGGCTGTATTTTCCGGTGACCTTCTCACGCTGTGCGGCAGTGTTGGTGATATTGCCGTTATGAACCAGGTAGATGCCATACGGGGCATTCACGAAGAACGGCTGCGCCTCGGCCGCACTGAGCGACCCGGCAGTCGGATAGCGCACATGGCCAATGCCGACCTTTCCAAGCAGGGTATCGGCGTCCTGAGCGTTAAACACGTCCTTGACCAGCCCGTTGGCTTTCTTTTCGCGGAAGAACTCTCCGGTATAAGTGACGATACCCGATGCATCCTGACCCCGGTGCTGCAGCATCAGAAGCCCGTCATAGATTTCCGCAAACACATCATGTGTTCTGCTTGCGATCCCCAAAATCCCACACATGTACGGGCTCCAAATTACTATGACGATTTAAGTTGTGGCGGTGTTCGGAACATCAGCATGGCGGTGTCTTTGCCTGATACTTCCCATAGATCTTGGGATGCAGACGCGCCCTGGTCGCAAGCGGCAGGCGCGAAAGAAAACAGATACAGCAAGATCGGCAGCTCCGATTCCATGTCAGTTCGGACTTCACATAAAGCCTTACGGAGGCTGTGTCATCAAAGGATCACATTTGCGATTTGACGCAGGTGGAATTTGCCACAATGGCCGAACAAAAGGTGACAGGTTTCGCAGCTTGTGCTGTCATAGAGGAAACAATCCGAAACAATAGTTTCTTCAAGCCAAGCGGATTTCAGACATGTGGCAAAACAATCAAGGTCAGAAAAAGCAAGAACCGGTAAAACGCCGGTGCCACCGATGCCGTGGAATGGGGCGCGCACCCTGTCAGATTTGCGGAGGCGCAGGTGAAGTGATCAAAAGTCGGGACATTTTTGGCAAGCCCGTCATGTCCCGTTGCGAAGGGTGCTTTGGGCTGAAAAACATCAGATGCACTGTTTGCGCCGGAGAAGGGTTTGTCTAAGCCGAATTGAAAAAGCCCGGCTTTGACCGGGCTTTTGCCTTATTCCGTTTCAGGTGCTGCAGGTGCGTCGGATGGATCGGCGCTTTCACCACAGCTGGCTACCAGTTCTTCATATTGGGATGTTACCCACCCCAGCGCGGCTTCGGGGTTTTGCTCTTCGATTTTGTCGCTGAATTGTTCGAACACTTTGGCTGACCGGCTTTCGTCGACGATGGTGTAGGATTGGCCCGTCATGACTGTGTCATAGACGAAGAAGGCAATCGCCACCAAAAGGATGCCGCGCGCGATTCCAAAGAAAAACCCAAGTGCCTGATCCAAGCCGCCCAGTGCAGACCGTTGCACAAGAGATGAGAACAGTGGGGTAAATATACTAACCACGATCAGGGCAATGGCAAACACGCCAGCGAACCCGGTGATAACCGACAATTCACAACTGTCGCGCAGGAAATCTCCGACAACGGGGATTTCTTTGACCAGTGGAACGGCCTGTGGTGCGAAAATGAATGCCAAAACTGCCGCCGCAACCCATCCCGCGATCGCGAGAATTTCCCGCAACAGGCCACGGGAATAGGCCAGCAGACCCGATATAACGATGATCAGGGCAACTACCCCGTCAATTATTGTAAAACCTTCCATGGCCCTCGCCCGTAATTTTTTCTGCCCCTCAAGGCGTTACCTTAACCTGCTCCGAAGGTTTCGCCAACAAACCCTACCAAATCAGAGGGCCGGGTGAGTGTCAGACCTGCCACAGTACCGGTTTTCCCGCCTGCCGGAGCTATGGCGGATGTGAAACCAAGTTTTTGGGCTTCTTTCAACCTGTTTTCTGTCTGAGGGGCCGGTCTAAGTGCCCCGGACAACGAGATTTCTCCGAAAACGACGGTGTCCGTTGGCAGGGCTGTGTCCTCGCGCGCGCTGAGTAGCGCGGCAGCAACGGCAAGGTCCGCGGCTGGCTCGGTGATTTTAAGCCCGCCTGCGACGTTGAGATAGACATCGAGCCCGGCAAAGGGGATGCCGCAGCGGGCTTCGAGCACGGCAAGGATCATTGCCAGCCGTCCGCTGTCCCAGCCGACGACGGTTCGGCGAGGCTGAGAGTGGGGGGATGGGGCAACCAGCGCCTGAAGCTCGACCAGAACCGGCCGTGTCCCTTCGATACCAGCAAATACGGCCGATCCGGGGCTGGGCTTGCCGCGTTCAGATAGAAACAGGGCCGACGGGTTTGTGACTTGTGCCAGACCCTTGCCTGTCATCTCGAACACGCCAATCTCATCGGCTGGACCAAACCGGTTCTTGACCGCGCGCAGAATGCGGAACTGATGCCCGCGTTCGCCTTCGAAATAAAGAACGGTATCGACCATGTGTTCAACCACGCGGGGGCCAGCGATCTGACCATCTTTGGTGACATGGCCAACCATGATGATTGAAACTCCGTGTCGTTTCGCAAACGTGGTCAATTCATGTGCTGCGGCGCGGACTTGTGACACTGAACCCGGTGCGCTGTCGACGTTGTCGGCCCACATGGTTTGAATTGAGTCGATGATTGCGAGACCGGGTTTCTCGGCTTCCAACGTGGTGAGGATGTTACGCAGGTTGGTTTCGGCGGCCAGTTGCACAGGCGCATCTTCAAGCCCTAACCGGCGCGCGCGCATCCTAACCTGCGCGCTGGCTTCCTCGCCCGAGACGTAAATGGTTTTCACACCCGCACGCGAGAACCGGGCCGCGGCCTGCAGCAAAAGGGTGGATTTGCCGATGCCCGGATCCCCACCTACCAGCAAGGCCGAGGCGGGGACGAGACCGCCTCCCAGCACGCGATCCAACTCCTCAACCCCGCAGAGTGTGCGGGGTGGGGGCGTTTCCTCGGTCGACAGGTCCGTGAGTATGATAGACTGGCCGCGCTTACCACCGAGGGATTTTTTGGCCGGGCCAGCCGAAAGGGGTACGTCTTGCGTGATGGAATTCCATTCACCGCAACCGTCACAGCGCCCGGACCATCGTGAATGAGTGGCACCGCAGGCCGAGCATGAAAAAGTTGTCTTTGCCATGGCGCCCTTGGTGCCCGAGGAATGGCGGTTCTTCAAGCCCTCGTGGGCCTTCATCTCCGCCGGTAGCGCGCCATATCCTCAGGCCCGTTTGGGCCATTGTCCAAAGCGGGCGCCGTCGCGCCTATTCGGCGGCGCGAGGTGGCGACATAGCTATGACGCTCGACGGCTTCGATGCACCGTCCTTGGGCTGCTGCAGTTGAGCCGACAATTCCGGCAACAGTTCGAAAAGTTCGTCGCGCAGACGGGTTAGCTGAGAACGAGCGATGGATTCCTCGATTTCAACATCATGGGTCCACTGGCGCAGCTCGTGCTGAATGGTTTGCGCCTCTTCCAGCCGTTGCTGAAACAGTTCGATCTCTTCCTGGCGTTGCTGCAGGAATGTGCGGGCACGGGCGATGCGGGTATCCCCGTAAGTTTCGGCCAATTCTTGGCTGATCTGGCTCATTTGCGCGGCCAACTCCAGAATCTCTGGTTCGAGCGATTGTAGGTTGGGATGTTGGCGCAGGAAGGCCATCCGCTCTTTGACCGCATCAAATTCGGACGACAGGATAAATGCCCCGCTGCGGTCCTGCGCATGGGCCAGCTGATAGGCATGGGCGATGTCGTGCATGTTCAGCGCAAATTTACGGTGCGCGTTTTCCAGCGCCATCATCCGGGCATTCGCAGGAAGGTAGAAGGCCAGCATCAGGATCAGAGCGGTCAAGCCAATCTGAACATAGATCCCGGCGTCTATGATGGTACCGCCCGCCAGTCCGGCTTGCATGGAGAGCCAGGGCAGTACGCCCATGGCGGATAGCATAGTGGTTGCGACGGCCAGAAAAGCCGCGGAACAAATCAGAAAAAATGTCAGTCGTAAAAATGCGTTTTGAAACTGTAATGTTAACGTGTGGAGTGCGGTCATGTTCGACGATCTCCTTCTCAAACCGATACATATCGGTCCGAAGCGGACAAAGGTTGAACATAATTTTTGATCCGCTACGGACCGATCACTACAAGAAACTGGCTGCTCGAAATATTAAGATGATACTCAGATAAGTGTTTTCAATCAATTAGGTCTGATGATTTCGTGATCTGGATGTCATCTCGGTAATAATACCCAAGCCGATTGAGGCCAAAATACAGGCCGTAAACAGGTAAAGCCCCCATGCGGTTTCGATGGTCGCGTAAGAGATGCCTTTGGCCAGAGTGATATAGAGCGCGATCAGGAAGATGTCTGCCATCGCCAGCTTGCCGAGGATGTTCAGCGCAGGTTGAACGCGCGCATCCAGCAGGTCCCATTGGATCAGGGCGGTGCCGATGGTTTTCAGATAGGGTGCGAAAAGGGCGAAGACGGTGACGATCAGCGCGAGGAAGATATCGGACTTCCAAAGGGACTGGAGCCCGGTGATGACGCTGATTTCGGAAAGTCCGAAAATGGGCAGAAACCCCGCGCGCATCAGCGGGGCGAACCACGCGATGGGGTAGAGGATCAGGAGCGAGAGGGTGACGAGGCGGAGGGTCATTATAGTTACTCTTCGGACTTTTCTATGAGGTGAATATTTAACCTCAGTCTGTATTGTGCCTATACCGATATCTGAAACGCTATTGATACACATCACTTTGTTTACGAATAAAATTTATATGACTGAACCTGTTATAAAAGTTGTCGAAGGCCCGTCCCCAACCCAGAAGGGGGTCAACGAGGCTATAACTGCTGGCCTCGCGGGGGTTCTTTCAGCGGGAAGTGTCGCTGCAGACATTATGCCATTTGATCGCGAACAGTTGTTCGGCGTAATGCATTTTCGCCTCCATGAAGCACTGCAGGCGCAACGCAGGGCGCGTTGGTTCGGTGGAAAAATTTACAATCGATTTTCAGGGCAAGATCCCAATTACGTTCTGTTTTCGGGAACTCATCTGAGTCAAACATTGTCGCTTGCTCGGATTCAGACGCCAGATTTTGTAGTCCCGCGTGGGAAATACCTGCTGCGGCTAGATTATGTAAAAGAAGCCTACGAGAACTTGAAACAAGAAAGGAAAGGTGCGCCTGTCTAACGCACCGCCTCAATCGGCCCCTCAGCACTGCCGCTGATGAACTGCTCTACGTAAGGATCGCCCGAGGCGTCCATCTGGCTGACCGGGCCGGTCCATTGGATCATGCCTCCGTGCAGCATGGCAACGTTGTCGGCGATCGCGCGGACCGAGCTCATGTCGTGGGTGATGGTCATCGCGGTGGCGCC
The DNA here is from genome assembly GCF_059612265.1 of Ruegeria sp. CDSA077. Classification (NCBI taxonomy): domain Bacteria; kingdom Pseudomonadati; phylum Pseudomonadota; class Alphaproteobacteria; order Rhodobacterales; family Roseobacteraceae; genus Ruegeria; species Ruegeria sp. CDSA077. The sequence goes on along the minus strand of NZ_JBXWQG010000001.1, from coordinate 1,059,106 downwards.
CATTTCGGTCACGATCTCGCGGATCAGGTCGTTGATGACGCCGGACATGATGGGATCAAGGCCGGTGGTGGGCTCATCGAAGAAAATGATCTCGGGCTCGGCGGCGATGGCGCGGGCCAGGCCTACGCGTTTTTGCATACCGCCCGACAGTTCGGCCGGGAAACGATCGGCCACATCCGCTTTCAGACCCACGCGGCGCAGTTTCTCGATGGCGATCTCGCGCGCCTCGTCCACGGGGCGTTTGAGCGAGCCGCGCAGCAGGCGGAAGGCGACGTTTTGCCAGACGGGCAGCGAGTCGAACAGCGCTCCGCCCTGAAACAGCATTCCGAAGCGGGCCAGAAAGGCATCGCGGTCGCCTTTGGTGGCGTCTTTACCGTCTACATAGACCGTGCCGCTATCGGGTTTGATCAGGCCAAGAACGCATTTCAGCGCCACCGATTTGCCTGTGCCCGACCCGCCGATGATGACCATCGAGGTGCCCTTGGGGATCTCAATATTGACGCCTTTGAGGACCTGATTGGACCCAAAGGCTTTATGTACATTCTCCATCCGGATCATATCGAGAAGAACACCCCTGTCAGAACGAAGTTTGCAGCCAGAATCATGATTGCGGCAGCCTCGACCGAAGATTTGGTCGCAGCGCCAACGCCCTGCGCGCCCCGGCCCGAATTCATGCCGTAGTAGCAGCCCATGGTCGCAGTGATCAGGCCAAAGGCCGCGCCCTTGGTAAGCGAGGAGACGATGTCATGAAATTCGAGGAAATTCATGGTGTTTTGCAGGTAGGTCGCGGCGTTGAAGCCCAGGCTTTGGGTCGCCACGATATATCCGCCTGCAATGCCGATCACATCGCCAACAGCAACAAGAATCGGCACGGTAATAACGGCGGCCAGCACCCGCGGCGCGGTGAGGTATTTCATCGGATGGGTGGACAAAGTTACCAGCGCGTCGATCTGCTCGGTCACTTTCATGGTCGCGATTTCGGCGGCGATGGAGGATGTGACCCGCGCCGCAATCATAAGACCGCCCAGAACAGGCCCAAGCTCGCGCACCATGCCAATCGCTACGATTTGTGGCACCACAGCTTCGGCATTGAAACGCGCACCACCTGCATAGATCTGAAGCGCCAATGCACCGCCGGTAAATATCGCCGTCAGGCCAACCACCGGCAGGGACATCCAACCGATATTCATCAGAGCGACCGCAAATTCGCGCGGATAATAGGGGGGGCGGAAAATATGTGAAATCGCGTCCACGAAGAACAGCGCGACCTTGCCGAAATTTGCAAGCAGAGACAGGGCTGTACGACCCAACCCACCCAGTATTGAAAGAGGGTTCATTCGATATAGCCCCGAGAGTAGCGTGCGCCTAGCGATGTCAAAATTTCATACCCGATGGTGCCTGCAGCCTCGGCCAGATCATCCACTGTCTGGTGCCCGTTCAGAATGCGCAGGCGTTCCGGATCCTCGGGCAGATCCGTTACGTCGATGGTGATCAGATCCATCGAGATCCGGCCAACAACGGGGCAGGGCTGGCCTCCTACAAAGGCGTCGATGCCACCGCCGATAGCGCGGTGAAGCCCGTCCGCATACCCGGCCGCAACCGTGGCGATACGGGATCTGCGCCGCGCGACCCAGCTGTTGCCGTACCCCACACTTTCGCCGGGCTCGACCTCGCGCACCTGAATGACCGGAAGGTCGACGGTGACGACGGGTTTCGCATCGGCAAAGGGTTGTCCGCCATACATCCCGATACCGGGACGGCAAAGGTCGAAGTGATAATCGCTGCCCAGAAGGATACCGCCGGTGGCCGCAAGCGATCTGGGGGCCGCACTTCCATCAGTCAATTCGTGGAACACCCGCAGTTGGTGGCGATTCATCGGGTTGTCAGGTTCATCCGCACAGGCGAGATGCGACATCACCAGCGAGGGGTTAAGTGGCTCAATCTCGGTGCGCAACGCGGCCCAGTCCGCAGGCTCAATCCCCAAGCGATTCATGCCGGTATCCAACTGGATTCCAAAGGCGTGTTCAGGCAAGGCTTGACGATGGCGGCGGAACTGTTCGGACGAATTCAGCAATGGCGTCAAATTGTGTTGGAGCAGTAGGTCGCTGTCGCCTTCCATATGCCCGGAAAAAACACTTATCGTTGCGTCGGGCCCGACAGCCTCGCGCACGGCGGCGCCTTCTTCGGCGGCCGCGACAAAGAAATTTCTGACACCTTCTTCAGCAAGTGCGGCAGAGACAGGACCAGCGCCCAGGCCATAGGCGTCGGCCTTGACCACGGCACCCGTTTCACAGGACGTCTTTGCATCAAGCGCCTGCCAGTTGCTGGCCAGCGTATAAAGATTGATCGTTAAGCGTGCAGTACTCATGCGTCTGTTCATGACATTGGATCGCGTCAGGTCAAGGGGGGTCGCAGCGATAATTGACCTGTACGTTGCGCATAACGGCACCTTGAGGCCGGGAAGCGGGTTGAAACAGCGTAAATCTGCGTATTGATCATCTGAGGGCAACAAATCACTATTGTGCGCACATCGTGGTCAACCATGATCGGGTCAAGGTGATCGTTCACTAATGCCCAAAGGGGCCTGTTGGGATGAAAACATGATTGAACTCTCGTTTGGGTACAAAAACCAGAGCAGTAGGTTGCCTGATTTCTTTTACGATGTGTTCTCTGCCTCAGAGGGGGGCGAGGAAGGACGGGCCATTCAATCTTTGATCAGGGAATTGCTGAAAACCGAGCCCGATCAGGATCTGCAGGGATGTGTTGCGACTGATGGGGGTGATCTTCTGGGATGTATCATGTTCTCGCGCCTGACCTTTGATCAGGATCCGCGACGGGTGTTTCTGATGTCGCCCGTGGCCGTGCGGACGGATCGGCAACAGGGTGGGGTCGGGCAGAAGCTGATCACCTTTGGTCTGGACCAACTGCGGGCCCAAGGCGTCGATTTTGCAATAACCTACGGAGATCCGTCATATTACGGCAAAACCGGTTTCCTGCCCATTTCTGAGGCATTCGCGCAGCCGCCAATGCCGCTTAGCCAGCCGATCGGATGGCTAGGGAAATCTCTGTCTGGTTCACATGCTGATCCGATAGTGGGGCCGTCACGCTGTGTCAGCGCGTTTGACCGACCTGACCTTTGGTGACGGTCAGTAGCCTTCGATCTGACCGTCCTGCTGCCAGGGTTTGACGAGGTTCCCAAAGCGGGTGAACTGTGCTTCGAAGGACAGCTCGACCGTACCGATGGGGCCGTGGCGCTGTTTGCCAACGATTACTTCGGCCTTGGCGTGCAGGCGTTCCATGGCCTGCTTCCACTCTTCCATCTTCTCCAACTCATGATCGCCGGGCTTTTCACGTTCTTTGTAGTATTCCTCGCGGAACACGAACATCACCACGTCAGCATCCTGTTCGATCGAGCCTGATTCCCGCAGGTCGGACAGTTGAGGGCGCTTGTCGTCTCGGTTTTCAACCTGCCGGGATAGCTGAGACAATGCGATGACCGGGATGTTCAGTTCCTTGGCAATGGCTTTCATACCCATCGAAATCTCAGCGATTTCGTTGACGCGGTTTTCGGCCATGCCGCGGCACAACTGCAGATAGTCGATCACCAGCAGGTCCAGACCGTGAGTCCGCTTCAACCGCCGTGCACGCGCGGCGAGCTGTGAAATCGGTAGTGCCGGGGTGTCGTCAATGAACAGCGGGCAGGCTTCCAACTCCTTGGCCGCATCAACAAAGCGGCGAAACTCACCCTCGGTCATGTCACCCTGGCGGATCTTGTGGCTCGAGATTTCCGAGGCTTCGGCCAGAACCCGGCCCGCCAACTGCTCGGCGCTCATTTCCAATGAGAAGAACCCGACAACGCCGCCGTCAATCGCGCCTTCGGTGCCGTCGGGTTTCAGCCCGCGCTTGTACGCTTTGGCCACGTTGAACGCCACGTTTGTCGCCAATGAGGTTTTCCCCATCGACGGACGCCCGGCCAGAATGATCAGGTCGGACGGGTGCAAGCCACCCAACTGTTTATCCAAATCGGTCAGACCGGTGGAAATCCCGGCCATTCCACCACCGCGCTGATAGGCCTCGTTGGTGACGTTGACAGCCTCGGTGACCGCCTTGAGGAAGGATTGAAACCCCTGTTCGGTCTGGCCTTGTTCAGACAGCTGATACAACTGCTGTTCAGCCTCAACGATCTGTTCTTTGGGCTCGCTCGCCACATCGACCCGCGCCGCCTTGTCCGAGATATCGCGGCCAAGTCGGATCAACTCGCGCCGGATGGCAAGATCATAGATCATCTGGGCATAGTCATGCACCGCAAAGGCGCTGATCGAGGCCCCGGCCAGCTTGACCAGATAGGCCGGACCGCCCAGTTCCTTCAGGCCTTCATCCTCGGCCATGAAAGATTTCAGCGTGACGGGCGAGGCCAGCGCGTTCTTGGCGATACGGGTCGCGGCGACCTCGTAAATACGCGCGTGGACTGGGTCATAGAAATGCTCGGCCCCGATGATCGAGGCGACCCTGTCATACAGGTCGTTATTGGTCAGGATCGCACCCAGAAGCTGTTGTTCAGCCTCTATAGAATGCGGCATGGTATCGGCGTTTTGGATCTGTGCCGCTGCCTGCTCGATGCTGCTTATCTCGTTCATTTTGTCCCCGCTGCCCGTCCCGAGGTTCTATACGCGAAACGCCTCTGCAAGCTATCTGGAAATACCTGTGGCTAACTGGGGGTAAGGCCTAGGGATAACTTTCCAGACAGTTTGGACGATGTGGTGTGCTTGGCCTATTATGTAGGAAAGCGGGGAAAAGTCACCAGATATCGTATATGCTCAGCCGATTCTTTGGCGCTTATCCCCAATCCATCCACAACAGGTTTAGGAAGGTTTGTTGGTCTCTTGCCAGCCGCGCGGGTCGTTCAGGAAGGCTTCGACACCGTCAAGTGTTTCCGTATCAAAGGCTTTCTGCGCTTTTGCCTCGGCCAGAACATCCCACCAGGTGCACAGCGAATGCAGTTTCACCCCATGATCACCCAGAGTTTTCTCGGTTTCGGGGAAGATGCCATAATAGAAGATCACCGCCGTATGCCCGCAGGTCGCGCCGGTTTCGCGGATCGCATCAACGAAGGACAGTTTTGAGCCGCCATCGGTGGTCAGATCCTCGACCAGCAGCACGCGCTCGCCCTCGCTCATCGCGCCTTCGATCCGGGCGTTGCGGCCATAGCCTTTGGGCTTTTTACGAACGTATGTCATCGGCAAGGCCATGCGTTCAGCGACCATCGCGGCAAAGGGAATGCCCGCAGTTTCGCCGCCAGCGATATTGTCGAACGCTTCAAAGCCCGCATCCCGCATCACTGTAACGGTCAGGAAATCCATCAGAGTAGACCGGATGCGCGGGTACGAGATCAGCTTTCGGCAGTCGATATAGGTCGGGCTGGGCAGTCCGCTGGCCAATGTGAATGGCTCGCGCGAATTGAAGTGAACGGCCTTGATCTCCAGTAGCATCCGCGCGGTCAGACGGGCGATTTCGGTGCTGTCGGGAAAGGAACTGGGGATCATGGCGGGACCTCTGAGCTGAAAAACCTTCGGGGCTGATAGCCTGCTGCTGCCGTCAGAGTCGAGAGGGCAGGCAAAAGAAAAGCGGGCCCGAATGGGGCCCGCTGTAAGCTTTCACAATGGTTTGGTGGTTAGCTTGACATGTCGTAGGCACGTTCGCCATGCACCGACAAGTCAAGGCCATTGGTCTCGGTCTCGGCATCCACACGCAGCGGCGTGACGGCTGAGACCAGCTTGATCAGCACAAAGGTCACCACAGCGGTAAAGACGCCCACGATTGCCAGCCCGCCAAGCTGCGCGGTCCAGGTACCCAGACCGAACAAGGCGATCATGATCGTGCCAAAGATGCCGCCAACGCCATGCACCGCAAACACGTCCAGCGTATCGTCGATTTTCAAAATGTTGCGCATGACATAGACCGCTTCCTGACACAGGATACCTGCGACGCCGCCGATGATCAGCGCCTGAACCGGGCCGACGAAACCCGATGCTGGGGTAATCGAAGCGAGACCGGCGATGGTTCCGGTCACAAGACCCACCATCGAGGCTTTGCCAAAGCGAATTTTCTCCCACAATGCCCAGGTCAGGGATGCAGTGGCCGCCGAAAGATGCGTCACGGTCATCGCCATCGCCGCACCACCATCTGCCGCCAGTTGCGAGCCGCCGTTGAACCCAAACCAGCCGACCCACAGCATTGCGGCGCCGATCATGACATAGCCCGGATTATGCGGAGGCGTCGTGCGATTGCGGCGCGGGCCGAGTACAACGGCAATGATCAATGCGGCCAGACCTGCCGTTTCATGCACCACGATGCCACCGGCGAAATCTCGCACACCAATCTCGCCAAAAATGCCGCCATCGCTCAGCATTCCGCCGCCCCATATCCAATGGACCACGGGCGCATAACACAGCAGCATCCACAGGGCAGAGAAGGTCAGAACAAAGCCAAAGCCAACCCGCTCGACATAGGCGCCGACGATCAGGGCGGGGGTGATAATGGCAAAGGTCATCTGGAAGGCAAAGAACAGAATTTCGGGCAGGGTGCCGGCCAGGCTGTCGGCATCAACACGATTTAGAAAGGCCTTGCCCAACCCACCCCAAATCCCGCTTTCACCGGGGCCGAAGGCGATGGAATATCCTGCGACCAGCCAGAGAATGCTCATCAAGCAGGCGATGCTAAAGCAGTGCATGAACACGCTTAGCACGTTGCGGGCGCGTACAAGGCCGCCATAGAAGAGGGCCAGGCCCGGAAGTGTCATGAACAGGACCAGTGCGGTTGCTACTATGATCCAGGCGGTATCGGCTCCATTCATCAGCCACTCTCCTTTTCAGAATGCGTGGCGGGGCTTGAAGCGGATTGCGAGTGGGGAAAAAAGAGGCAGAGCCCAAAAAAGCAGCCTATTTCAGGGGCCTTTTTTGAAGAGTTGATTAATTGGGCGTCAAATTGTCGAGCATGCCCGATTATTGGGCAGTGCTGAAAAGTGCCTTTGACAGCAGTGCCAGCGCGTGATCCCGCGCAGCGCGGCGCACCCGATCGCGGCCCAATGCGCCGAATTCGACGGTTTCTGTCATGGGTGGGATGCCGTCACCGGCCACACCAAAACATACCCGGCCTTCGGGTTTAAACTCGGACCCGCCCGGGCCTGCAATGCCGGTAACCGACACTGCCAGATGCGCCTGTGAATTCCGCAAGGCACCCTCGGCCATTTCGCGTGCGACCTGTTCAGAAACCGCGCCATGGGCATCCAATGATTCCTTGCGGACACCCAACATTTGTTGTTTGGCAGTATTTGTGTAGGTCACAAAACCGCGCTCAACGACCGCAGAGCTGCCGGGGATGTCGGTCAGAGCCGCAGCGACCATCCCGCCAGTGCAGCTTTCGGCGGTGGTGATCATCACCCCTTTCGCTTTGGCGCTTTCTAGCAGGTCGGAAACGGTCACAACCCCAGAACTCCGTGGCTGAACCCGGCGGCCAACATGATGCCTATGGCCGCGAATACCCCGGCAATCACATCGTCCAGCATAACGCCCATCGGATCACCGCGCCGGTCGGCCCAACCCACGGGGCCGGGTTTCAGGATGTCGAACAGGCGGAACAGTACAAACCCAGTTACCCAACCTGGCCACAGCGCCGTAATGTCGATCCCGTGCGCCCAACTGGGATAGGATATCGCCCAAAGCGCGAGGAACTGACCTGCGACCTCGTCAATCACAATCTCGGAAGGGTCGTGGTCTTCTTGCCCGGCGGTCATCACCCGCGTGGCCCACAGACCGCCGAAAAACACTGCGACTGTCGCGACCACCAGTAAGGGGAAACCGCCCAGAGTATGCAGAACCCATACCAAGGGCAGGGCAACCAAAGACCCCCAGGTGCCGGGGGCGGGTCGCAGATATCCGACGCCACAAACAGTGCCAATCAGTTGTGCAACGGTCATGATTTCACCAAACAAGCTGTTGCAATAGAAGCAATTCCTTCACCACGCCCGGTAAAGCCCAAACGCTCGGAGGTTGTGGCCTTGACCGAAATCTGATCCTGGCGCAATTCCATGATCTTCGCCATCTCTGCCCGCATGGCCGCGGCGTGAGGCCCGACCTTGGGGTATTCGCAGACCAGCGTGCAGTCGACATTCGAGATACGATATCCCATCTGCCCGGCCAACTCGACCGCGTGGCGCAGGAATATTTCGCTTGCCGCGCCTTTCCATTGGGGATCTGAGGGCGGAAAGTGCTGTCCGATATCCCCTTGTGCCAATGCTCCGTAAATCGCATCGGTGACTGCGTGCATACCGACATCCGCATCAGAATGCCCCTGAAGCGATCGGTTATGCGGAACTTTGATACCGCACAGGATTACGTGATCCCCGTCACCAAAACGATGCACGTCGTAGCCGTTCCCCAGCCTTACATCCATATCCGTTCCCAATATGCGTTCCGCCCTGGCAAAATCCTCGGGTCGGGTGATTTTCAGGTTGTCCGTATCGCCCGGCACGATGCAGACGTCCAGCCCGGCGGCGCGCGCGACTTCCACGTCATCCGCGGAACCTCCGGGATGCGCGGTGTGAGCAGCGACGATTGCGTCATAGTGAAAGCCTTGCGGGGTTTGCGCTGCATGCAACCCGGATCGATCCTGAGTGCCTGTGACCATAGTGTCGCTTGCTGTCCACAAGGCGTCCGTCACCGCAAGGCCAGGTGCTGCACCGGGGAAATTGTCCAGAGCGGCCAGAACGGCATCAATGATCTCGGTGCTGACACAAGGACGTGCGACATCGTGGATCAAGACGCGGGTCACATTCATCCCGTTCAACGCCGACAACCCGCTGCGCACTGATCCTGCTCTGTCTGACCCGCCTTCCGCGAGGATCAGATCGGCGCTTTTAAATTCTTCCCAGGCGGGGGCATCCTCTTTCGAAAGCACAAGGACGATGTGATCGACTTGCCCGCGGAATCGGTCGATGGTCCAGTCGGCCACCCGACGACCTGCCAGATGGCGCCACTGTTTTGGCGTGCCGCCTCCGGCGCGTTGACCGCGTCCTGCGGCGACAATGATAGCTGCAGTCGTCATGTGTCGTGCTCTCCGACAAGTTAAGGGCAATGTTTAGGGTGCGGTGAAAGCAGAGGCAATCACTCGGTTTCATCTGCTTAAAAAATAGGCAAACGATGATTTTGCATGCTTGTTCATGGCCGTTTTGTTGTTCATATGCACTCAATTCGATATCAAAGCTGCAACTGCTCAAGGATTAAGCACGTTGACTCTGCGACTTGCCGACAAAGATTTGAACCCGCCCGTACTACTGGCGCCCATGGCCGGAATCACTGATCGCCCGTTTCGCGATCTGGTGATGCGCTTTGGTGCCGGTATGGTGGTCAGCGAAATGGTGGCTAGCCAGGAAATGGTGCAGGCCAAACCCGGTGTGCGCGAACGGGCCGAGCTGTCTGCGGATGTGGAAAACACTGCCGTCCAGCTTGCCGGACGCGAGGCGTATTGGATGGCCGAGGCGGCCCGCCAGGTCGCTGATCGGGGTGCGCGCGTGATTGATATCAATATGGGCTGCCCGGCCAAGAAGGTGACAAATGGATATTCGGGCTCGGCCCTACTGAAGACACCTGACCACGCGCTGACATTGATCGACGCCGTTGTCAGCGCCGTGGACGTGCCCGTGACGCTGAAAACCCGGTTGGGATGGGATGACAAATTGCTGAACGCGCCCGATGTGGCAAGGCGGGCGCAGGATGCTGGGATACGAATGGTCACGATCCATGGCCGCACACGTTGCCAGTTCTACAAAGGGCATGCCGATTGGAGCGCAATCCGGGCGGTCAAAGAAGCGGTCTCGATTCCGGTGATTGCGAATGGTGACATTGTTGATTCTAGCGCTGCACGCATAGCGCTGGATCAGTCCGCCGCCGATGGGGTTATGGTTGGGCGCGGGGCGCAGGGTAAACCGTGGCTTCTGGCGCAGATGGGGCATGAGTTATACGGGGCAGAGGCGCCAGTCATTCCCGCTGGTAGTGATCTGATCGACATGGTTCGTGCCCATTATCAGGCCATGCTGGGGTTTTATGGTTTGGATCTGGGCCTGCGCGTCGCTCGCAAGCATCTCGGCTGGTATATGGATGAGGCTGGAACACCGGCCCCGTTGCGCCGGGCGGTGCTGACATCGCGCAACACGGATGAGGTGATGCACCTGCTGAGTGTTGCGCTTGGCAGTGATGCAGAGGTGGCGGCATGACCTCGGATCACAGCATCTGGACCTCGCTGCCCGTTCCTGCCTTTGTCATAGATGCAGATGACCGGATCGCAGACATAAACTCCGCCGGTGAAGGGTTCCTGAATGCCTCGCGCAAATCCGTGATCGGGCATCCCGTCTGGGATCAGATTGCCGTGGACGCTCCATTAGAAGAAGCGTTTCTGAGAGCGCGTCAGCAAGGTACGCCACTATTTGTGAACGATGTGGATGTAGGGTCAGGCAACCGCGCGCCGTTGCAATGTGCGCTTCAGATCGCGCCGCTTGTCGGACATCCGGGGTCAATGATCATGATCATCACGCCGCGTGAACTTGCTGGGCGTATGACCCGTGGAAACACGGTGAAATCTGCTGCGCAATCGGCGATCGGCATGGCCGAGATGCTTGCGCATGAAATTAAGAACCCTCTGGCAGGAATTACCGGCGCGGCGCAGCTTCTCAGCATGAATATCTCGCAGCAAGACCTTGAATTAACAGATCTTATTGTCGAAGAGAGTCGTCGTATCGTAAAACTGTTGGAGCAGGTTGAACAATTCGGAAATCTCTCTGAGCCCGATTTCAAACCGGTCAACATACATGACGTGCTGGATCGGGCACGGCGGTCGGCCCTGTTGGGTTTCGGTGCCCATATGACGATCATCGAGGATTACGACCCGTCGTTGCCACTTGCTTATGGCGACCCGGATCAGTTTCTGCAGGTCATCTTGAATTTGTTAAAGAATGCCTCGGAAGCCGCTGACCCTAAAGGGGGAACCATACGTTTAAGGACGTATTTTGAACATTCTTTCCGCCTGCGACGCAGCGACGGGTCAGGTCATTCTCTGCCACTGCAAATCGAAGTGACCGATGACGGCCCCGGTCTGCCGGAGAAGATTCGGGGCGAGATATTCGATCCGTTTGTGTCGGGCAAGGAAAACGGCACCGGCCTGGGGCTGGCGCTGGTCAGCAAGATCATTTCGGACCACGACGGCTGGATTTCGGCCGAGTCGGTTCCGGGACGAACGGAATTTCGCATCTCTCTGAGGCGCGCGCCGCGTGACGCGAAATAGTCAATAAATCGCCGGAAAGAGCAAGAATAAGGAAAGCACCTGATGGATGGAACAGTACTGGTTGCAGATGACGACCGCACAATTCGGACCGTTCTGACACAGGCCCTGACACGCGCTGGGTGTAAGGTGCATGCAACCTCGTCGTTGACCACTTTGATGCGTTGGGTGGCCGAGGGCAAAGGCGACGTGGTCATATCCGATGTAGTTATGCCGGATGGCAATGGGCTCGAGATGTTGCCAAAAATCGCACAGGACCGACCGGGATTACCGGTCATCGTGATTTCGGCGCAAAACACGATCATGACGGCCATCCAGGCAGCCGAGGCGGAAGCTTATGACTATCTGCCGAAACCCTTCGACCTGCCGGATTTGATGAAGCGTACCGCGCGCGCGCTGGAACAGAAACAGCGCACGCCGTCAGATGCCGGTAACACGTCCCAAGAGCGTCCGGAAGAGCTGCCTCTGGTGGGGCGGACACCAGTGATGCAGGCGCTGTATCGCTTGGTGGCGCGGGTGATGAATACCGATCTGTCGGTCATGATTTCGGGCGAGAGTGGAACGGGCAAGTCGTTGATCGCCAAAGCGATACATGATTTTTCCGATCGCAGGACGCTGCCATTTGTAACGGCCACTGCCGCCGACCTGCTGGATCTTGAAGGCCCGGCGCGCGTCATGGCACGGGTGCGGGGCGGTACGCTGCTTATCGACGAGATCGCGGATATTGATGACGAATTACAGGCGCGTCTCGTTCGGATGATGGACACTCCAGGCGATCATGTTCCTCGGTTCATGGCTACGAGCCAATCGGACCTGACCGAAGCCATGGAGAACGGGCGCGTCCGGCAAGACCTGTATTATCGCCTTTGCGGTGCGACAGTGCATGTTCCGGCCCTTCGCGAAAGGGTCGATGATATCACCTTGCTTGCCGATCATTTTCTGGCGCGTGAAGAACGCGAACATGGCGCGAAACGCTGGTTCAGTCCGGATGCGGTCGAGCTAGTACGGCGCTATTCCTGGCCCGGAAATGTACGGCAGCTTGAAAATGCGGTCCGTCGTTTGAGCCTGACCAGCCGCGCCGATGAAATCTCCAAAACCGAGGTCGAGTCGGTGCTGGGCAGCCAACCCGAAGCCGAGCCGGTGCTAGGCAATGGAGAACGCGAAAAGCTCTCGGCTTCGGTCGAACGCCACCTGCGCCGCTATTTCGATCTACATGGAAATATGTTGCCACCTCCGGGTCTGTATCAGCGTATTTTGCGTGAGGTTGAGGCGCCTTTGATTGAACTGGCCCTGGATGCGACCGGGGGAAATCAGGCAAAATGTGCTGATCTTCTAGGGATTAACCGGAATACGCTGCGCAAAAAGATAACAGAGCTCGATATTCAGGTGACACGGCGGCGCAAACTGATGTAATATCGCCACACAAAGCGTGGCATCCGGGTTTCGACCGGGCAACGACCACGACATATGGCGGTAAGTCGCGCAAGCGGCACATCAGGATGAGGGCAGACGGTGGCAACCCGAGCACAGAGCGGGCTGATTTTATCAGTCAATCGGTGGCGAAAATCCCGAAGGCTGCGCAATTTTGGAACTTTGGGTCTGGTTTTGCTGGGCCCGGTGCTGGCTTTGACCACTTATCTGGTCATTGGTCCATTCGATCTGGGGGCAACCGCGCCCTCACTGCGCCTGATCCTGCTTGCGGATCTGGTCTATGTTCTCGTGGTTGCGGCGCTGGTTCTGGGTCAGGTAGGCAACCTGATCGCAGCACGCCGGGCCAAATCCGCGGGGTCCCGTTTGCACCTGCGACTGATCGGAGCTTTCACGCTGTTGGCTCTGGTGCCGACTGTCACGGTTGCAATCTTTGCCGGTCTGACGGTGAATATTGGTCTTGAGGGCTGGTTTTCCGACCGCGTAAGGCAGGTTGTCGGATCCTCGCTTACTGCTGCGGAAGCTTATGAACAGGAACACCGAGAGGGCCTGACTCAGGACGCCGTCGTATTAGCGCTTTTTCTGGACAATGCCCGGACGCGTGATTTCTATATTTCCGATGCTGAACTGCGAGAGGTTCTGGCGCAAGGGCAGGCGCAAATCCAGCGCGGTCTGCGTGAGGCCTATGTCATTGATGGAAATGGTGAAATCCGATCCCGGGGGGATCGCTCTTATCTGTTCAACTTCGAAAAGCCGACCTCTGAACAGATGGCCCAGGCGACTGAGAATGAATTGCTGATCATTGCCGATTGGCAAAACAGTGAATTCAGGGCGCTTGTGCCTTTGAAGGCTTATCTTGATCGGTATCTCTATGTCAGCCGGGAAGTGGACGGGCAGTTGCTGACGCTGCTGGACGATACCAAGGAAACAGTTCAGTTCTATCAACAGCTTGAAAGTGAACGCGGACGGGTATTGTTTGAATTCGGCCTGCTTTATCTGGGTTTTGCCGTGATCCTGATCCTGGCTGCAGTGTCGCTGGGAATGTGGTTCGCCGAGCGTCTCTCGCGCCCGGTTGGACGCCTGACCACCGCTGCGCAGCGTGTCGGGGCAGGCGATCTGGGCGTTCAGGTTATCGAAGAAGCCACCGATGACGAAATTGCGATGCTGGGCCGTTATTTCAATCAGATGACCCGACAGTTGAAAGGGCAGCGCGATACCCTTTTGGAGAACACACGGCAGATCGAACGCCGGCGTCGGCTGTTCGACTCGGTTCTGACCTCGGTCACATCCGGTGTTGTTGGTGTCGACCCCGATGGTTGCGTGACGTTTGTGAATCGATCCGCCGAACGCCTGTTGGATTGGTCCCGTGGAGAGGAACATCTTGCCATTGGCATTGCGGTGCCCGAATTCATGCCTTTGTTCGAAAGCCTCAAGGACAGCGGGCAAGAGGCTGTGCAGGGTGAAATCAAAGTCACGCGAAAAGGCCATTTGGAAAACCTGTTGGTCCGCATGGCGATCCGCCGCGGCGAAGATGGCGGGCTTGAAGGATATGTGGTTGCCTTTGACGACGTGACCGATCTGGTCAGTGCACAGCGAATGGCAGCCTGGGGTGATGTGGCGCGCCGCATCGCACATGAGATCAAGAACCCCTTGACCCCGATCCAGCTGAGCGCCGAGCGGATCAAACGAAAGTTTTCGTCCAAACTGGATGAGGATGATTGCGATATCCTTGTATCCATGACTGATGTGATCGTTCGCCAGACGAATGACCTGCGGCGGATCGTGGATGAATTTTCAAAGTTTGCGCGCATGCCGGAACCGGATCGGCACGAAGAGAATCTGGTGGGGTTGGTGCGCGAGGCTGTTCTTTTGCAGCAAGCCGGTCAGCCGGATGTCGAAATCGAAGCGATGCTTCCAGATCAGCCGATTTCAGGTGATGTAGACGCAACAATGCTGAATCAAGCGCTGACCAACTTGATCAAGAATGCAGGCGAAGCGATTGAAACGCTGAAACAAAAAGGGGCACCTAAGAACCTCAAGCCTCAGATTAAGGTTACTGTGATCGGCGACGATGCGGGCACAGTAATTACCATTGCCGACAACGGTATCGGCTTGCCGGAAGATCGTGCGCGGCTGTTTGAGCCTTACGTGACCACACGCGACGAGGGCACCGGGTTGGGGCTGCCGATCGTCAAAAAGATTATCGAAGAACATGGCGGGGTGCTGACACTTGAGGACGCCCCCGTATTTGACGGACAGGACCATTTTGGCGCAATGGCCGTGATCCGTTTGCCCGGGAGCAATATTTCCTCAAATTCAGCGCCGAAAAAGCAGGCAATTGATACAAACAAACTGAAAGCAGGCCAAAGATGAGCGACATTCTGATTGTAGATGACGAGCGTGATATTCGCGAGCTTGTGTCCGATATTCTCGAGGACGAAGGCTATTCCACCCGGCTGGCTGGCAACTCGGACGAGTGTATGGCAGCCATCAATTCCGAACCCCCGGGGCTTTTGATCCTGGATATCTGGCTGAAAGACAGCCGGATGGACGGGATTGATATTCTGAAGACTGTAAAGCGCGACAACCCAGACATTCCGGTGGTGATCATTTCGGGCCACGGGAATATCGAAATCGCTGTCGCTGCGATCAAGCAGGGGGCGTATGACTTTATTGAAAAGCCCTTTAACATCGACCAGCTGATGGTTGTGATCCGCCGCGCGATGGAAACCTCGCGCCTGCGCCGCGAAAACGCCTCGCTAAAGCGGAAAGAGGTCACAAGCTCGGATATGATCGGCAAATCGGCCTCGTTCCGGGCAATGCAGAGCCAACTGGACAAGGTTACCAAGTCCAACGGGCGTGTGATGCTGACAGGCCCTGCCGGTTCAGGCAAGGAAATCGCCGCGCGCTATATCCATGCAGAATCGAACCGGGCAAATGCGCCCTTCGTGACCGTGAACTGTGCCGGGATCGAGCCGGAGCGCGTTGAAGAGGTTCTGTTCGGCCGTGAAACCACCGAACGCGGGGTTGAGGCAGGCCTGTTGGAAGAGGCCCATGGTGGCGTCGTCTACTTTGATGAAGTGGCAGATATGCCCATGGGAACCCAGTCAAAAATCCTGCGGGTTCTGGTTGATCAACAGTTTCAACGGGTTGGAGGTACCGACAAGGTCCGGGTCGACCTGCGGGTGATCTCTTCGACCAATCGTGACCTTGATGCAGAAATCGCAGCTGATCGTTTTCGAGAAGAACTTTACCATCGTCTGAATGTTGTGCCTATTTCGGTGCCTTCGCTAGAAGATCGGCGCGAGGATATTCCCGTTCTTGCCGAGTTTTTTATTGAAATGTGCAATGAATCCCAGGGCCTGCCGGTGCGCGAGATTTCAGACGAAGCTGTTGCGTTGCTGCAGACCATGACCTGGCCGGGCAATGTGCGTCAGCTTAAGAACCTGATCGAACGGGTACTCATTCTGGGTGACGGTACGGGCCCGATCGAAGCGCGTGAGCTTCCAAACGAAGAAGAAAAAGCTGATGAATCGGGACGCGTCGTTCTGTCCGGGGCATTGGCGACCTTGCCGTTGCGCGAAGCTCGCGAGGCGTTCGAGCGTGAATATCTGCTGACCCAGATCAACCGGTTCGGGGGCAATATCAGCCGTACCGCCAGCTTTGTCGGCATGGAACGCAGCGCGCTTCATCGTAAGCTGAAATCTCTGGGCGTAGTGACCTCGAACAAATCGGGGGCGCGGATCGCGCAACTGGACGAGGCTGAACCGGCGGAGTGATCCGCCGGCCTTTACCCTGCCTGACCTGGGGTAATGATCTGGAACGTTCCGTTGTCGAATTTGACGAAACATGAATCTGTGCTGAGCGGTGGCAGCTGTGTTGTTGGGACCGCAGCAACACGCGACTTTACGCCCTGCTTGCAAGGCGGAAGGCTGACCGGGCGATAGCCTTTCTGCGCCATGCATTGTGCTTCCAGCTTGTTGCGCAGCCCTTTGTTCACATCGACCGTATAGATCTGACCGGGCTGCCACCAGCCTCCGGTGCGATGACACCTTCCCCGACCATCGCAGTAGGTGCGACCTGGCCAATAGGTTGGTGCCCCTTGTCGCACCTGATTGGCAACGGGGGCGTCTTTGAGGGACTGAACCTGACATCCGGTCGTTTCCGACTGCATTTGCGAAACTGTCTCGCCCTCTTGATAATACAGGGAAAGCGGCCCACACGCAGTTAGCAACAGAGTCAAAGAAATCGTGAGAGCTATTGTTTTCATACGCTTACCTTGCCTCAGCTTTGCTTGTGTTACAAACTAATTGACCGTCTGGGGGGCATCTGTCATTCAAAGATTTCAGGCAGAAGGGCCAATAGCATGAAGGTCATCATTTGCGGTGCGGGTCAGGTTGGCTGGCAGATTGCACGGCATCTTTCGGGCGAGTTGAACGACGTTACTGTGGTTGACAACAATCCTGATCTGGTGCGACGGGCGACCGAAACCTTGGATGTTCAGGGGATTGCGGGATTTGCAAGCTATCCGGATGTTCTGAACCGAGCGGGCGCGCGCGATGCGGATATGATTATTGCTGCCACCCATTCGGACGAGGTGAACATGGTCACCTGTCAGATGGCACATTCGGTTTTCTCCATTCAGCGCAAAATCGCCCGGCTTCGGTCGAAATCCTATCTCGAGGCCATTCATTCGGATCTGTATCGCCGCGATCACCTGCCGATTGATGTGGTGATCAGCCCCGAGCGCGAGGTTGCCGCAGCGGCGATGCGCCGGTTGTCTGCCCCATCCGCCTTTGACACCGAGATGTTCATGGACGGCAAAGCGCAGTTGCTTGGCATACGCATCGCCGAGGATTGCCCGATCGTGAACACGCCATTGCGGCAACTGACCGATCTGTTTTCGACGCTCAGCTCTATCGTGGTGGGTGTCCGGCGCGAGGGTACGCTGTTTGCACCGGAATCCGAGGACCAGCTGTTTGTCGGTGACGAATGCTATGTTTTTAGCAATGTCAAAGACGTGGACCGCACGATGGAGGTTTTCGGCAAGGCGCAAAAACGGCAGGACCGGGTGGTGATTGTCGGCGGTGGTAATGTCGGTCTTGAAGTTGCTCGGACATTGGAAGAACGTGAAAGCCGCGTTCGTGCCAAGATAATTGAACGAGACCGCCACTGTGCGGAAGTGGCAGCCGAAGCGCTTGAGCGAACGATTGTCCTTCACGGTGATGGTCTGGACGCGGCGCTGCTGCGCGAAGCTGGCATCGAACGCGCGGATGCAATGTTGGCCGTCACGGATGATGACCGTGTAAATATGTTGGTTGCCGTGCGTGCCAAGGCCGAAGGCTGTGCTCTGGCGATTGCACTGATCAATGATCCCAGCATGGTTGCCCTGATGGGGCCGCTGGGTATCGACGCCTATATCAACCCCCGCGCCACCACCGTCAGTTCGATTCTGCGCCATATTCGGCACGGACGCGTGCGGCAGGTCTATTCCATCGGAGATGCCGAGGCCGAAGTGATCGAGGCCGAAGTACTTTCAACCTCTCCTATGGCCGGGCAGAAGCTGCGCGACATTGATTTCCCCGAAGGTGTGCTGGTTGGTGCCGTACGCAAAGGCGATGAGATGTTGCGTCCCACAGGCAGCCTGAGGATTGAAGAAAAGGATGTGGTGGCGATTTTTGCCTTAGCCAAAGACGTGCCCGAGGTGGAACGGCTGATGCAGGTCTCGATCGATTTCTTCTGATGGCGCATGCACGGAAAAAACAGGTTAGCCTCATTCGGCGATTGCCGCTGTTTCTTCTGCTCTGGGGTATTTTTGCCGCCGCTATGTGGATGCCTGCCATATTTGCGCTGGTGCTGGATGATCACGACACGTCCCGGTCGTTCTTCTATTCCGGATTGCTGGGGTTGTTCGTGGTCGGGATCATTTCGCTGGCAACATCCAACAGAATGCCGCGCCGAGGGACATTGGGCCAGTTGGCGGTCTTGTTAGGCTGTTTCACCGTATTGCCCTTGTTTCTTGCGATCCCTCTGCATGATGCGTTGGGCAATACGAGCTTTCTCAACGCCTATTTCGACATGGTCAGCGCACTGACCACTACCGGGGCTGATTTGTTTCCTGATCCAGACCGGTTGTCGGCGCCGTTACACCTTTGGCGGGCTCAGGTCGGATGGATGGGCGGGCTTTTGATGTGGATTTCAGCGGCCGCGATCCTCGCGCCGTTGTCGCTGGGCGGGTTCGAGGTGACAGCCCGCGGTCAACCCGGTCGCCCGGTTTCAGGCGTGGCGCAAAGCGAGATGGTAGACCCGCGCGGGCGTCTAATCCGTGTCACGCTGACTTTGACGCCGGTTTATGTCGGGCTGACCGCTGTCATTTGGCTGTTGCTCGTGATCGCAGGAGAGCAGGGCCTGACCGCCATCTGTCATGCGATGTCGACCATGGCCACATCGGGTATCTCACCGGTTGGTGGGCTTGAGGGAGCGCAGGCCGGCGTAACCGGTGAGGCCATCCTGTTTCTGTTCCTGTTCTTCGCTTTGTCGCGGCTTACCTTTTCCTCGGACACAGCTACCTCAGGATATTCGCGGCTGGATAAGGACCCCGAGTTCCGGATCGGGCTCATGATCGTTGCAGGCGTAGCGGCGCTGCTTTTCTTCAGGGTTCTTGCCGGCGTCAGCGAAATTGGCGGCCAGATGGAACCTCTTCAGGCGTTGAGCGTAATTTGGGGCATGATTTTTACGGTCTTGTCATTTCTGACAACCGCGGGGTTCGAAAGTGCAAACTGGGATGATGCCCAGCAAATTTCCGGTCTGGGCACCCCGGGATTGATCCTGATGGGGCTTGCGCTGATCGGCGGTGGAGTTGCAACAACGGCGGGCGGGGTAAAGCTGTTGCGGGTTTTCGCTCTGTACCTTAATGGCGCGCGCGAAATTGACCGTTTGATTTATCCGTCTTCGGTCAGCGGAGTAGGTGGCGGAAACCGCCGCATCCAAAGTGATGGGGCCTTTATCGCTTGGATATTTTTCATGATGTTTGCCCTGACAGCTGCTGTGTTCAATGTGTTGCTTGCTGCCATGGGTACGGGGTTCGAACACGCTATGGTGCTTAGCGTTGCCGCGCTGAGCACGACAGGACCGTTGATCGAATTGGCAACCGATGTTCCTATCCGATTGATCGACCTTTCGGGCGGTGCCAAGCTGACCATGTGTGCCGCTATGGTGATCGGCAGATTGGAAACGCTGGCGATTATTGCCCTGATCACACCCGCTCTATTGAGGGGTTAAGAAACAATAACCATGCTAGTGACTGATTTTTCATCTGGAATATCGGTTAACGACACTCCATACTCCGCCGGAGGGAGCGCGTTGGTCCGCAGCGCGTAGCAAGAACAATGGCGAGATTATAAGAATATGGCTTCGGACAGACAGAATCTGCAGGACGCGTTCCTGAATAATGTACGGAAAGCAAAAGTCCCGGTCACAATTTTCCTGATCAACGGTGTGAAATTGCAGGGTGTGATCACCTGGTTCGACAACTTCTGCGTATTGTTGCGCCGCGACGGACAGTCGCAGCTGGTCTACAAACACGCGATTTCGACCATCATGCCATCGCAGCCGATCAGCCTGTATGAGGGCGAAGACGCCTCTTGATGGAACATGAAAGGGTGCGCACCCGAGCGTGGGTGCTGCATCCGGAAATCAAATCAGATGAACAGCGCCGCGTTCCAGGACCGGCGCTGGCAGAAGCGGTGGCGCTGGCCGCTGCATTGCCCGACCTTGATGTGACCGGATCCGAAGTTGTGCGCTTACCTCGAGCGCAGGCCGGTTTTCTGTTCGGTAGCGGCAAGATCGAGGAACTGGCCGAACGGTTGCACGAGAACGAAGTCGAGCTGGTTTTGATCGACGGATCGGTTACGCCCGTTCAGCAACGCAATCTTGAAAAGGCGTGGAAGGTCAAGATCCTCGACCGGACCGGGCTGATCCTCGAAATCTTCAGCGACCGTGCGCGCACCCGTGAGGGCGTTTTGCAGGTGGAAATGGCCGCGCTGAGTTACCAGCGGACCCGGCTGGTGCGTGCCTGGACCCACCTGGAACGGCAGCGGGGCGGATTGGGCTTTGTGGGTGGACCGGGTGAGACCCAGATCGAAGCGGACCGCCGGGCCATTGATGAACAACTGGTGCGCTTGCGTCGTCAGTTGCAGAAGGTGGTCAAGACCCGCACGCTGCATCGCGCCGCGCGGGCCAAGGTGCCATATCCGATTGTGGCGTTGGTAGGCTATACCAACGCGGGCAAATCAACCCTGTTCAACCGCCTGACCGGGGCCGATGTCATGGCCAAGGACATGTTGTTCGCCACCTTGGACCCCACCATGCGCCGGGTCGAATTGCCTGACGGTCCCGAAGTGATCCTGTCGGACACGGTGGGATTCATTTCGAACCTGCCCACCGAATTGGTCGCCTCATTCCGGGCCACGCTGGAGGAAGTGTTGGGCGCTGATATCGTGGTTCATGTGCGCGATATCAGCCACGATGAATCTGAGGTGCAGGCGAAGGATGTCGAAACTATCCTGACTTCACTGGGTATTGACGATACGCGGCCCCGGATTGAGGTCTGGAACAAGATCGACCTGCTGTCCCCGGATGAGCGCGAAGCCGCGATGGCGCGGGCAGAGCGGGATCAGGGGATTTTCGCGATTTCAGCCGTCACCGGCGAAGGGATCGCCCCGCTTTTGGCGGAAATTGCCGTCACGCTGCAGGGCGTACGTTCTGAGGCAACGCTGGAACTGGGATTTGCCGAAGGCAACAAGCGCGCGTGGTTGTTCCGCCAGGAGGTCGTGCAGTCCGAAAAGCAGACCGAAGATGGCTTTGTGATCGACGTGCTGTGGACAGAAAAACAGGCCTCGCAATACTCCGCGCTTTGAACTCTGACTGGGGGCGAATTCCCCTATACCCATCGAACAAAGTGGTCCGTGATCAGCCGTCAATCTGGCGCTGAAAATCCTCGGCATCGAACCAAACCAGAGAGGTCTGGACCTGATTGGTGTCGGTCATTTCCCATTCTTCCCAACCCCGCGTCACGACGTCGTTGCCGGTCTTGGAATGCTGCCCTTCAAGTGTCCAGACAAATATTGCGTGGCTTCCCGCCCAGCGAAACATGTCGCAGCGGACCTCAAGATCGGGGAAATCAGTGTAAAACCCGCGCGCCATTTCCGCCACCGCAGCGCGGCCTATGATCGGTTCTCCACGGTTGATCGTGATCTGTCCGTCGGGAGCATAGAAACTGGCAACGGCCTCGGGGTCGCCCGAGCTCCAGGCGATCGCATAATCCCGCGCGAGATTGTTCAGCTTATCCCGGATACTGGCCATTTGGTCCCCCGCACACAAATCCTAGGCCTTTGGATCGTATGCCAAACGCCATTCAGCGTCCACGCGATGGAAAATAAACGGGCGAGGTCTTGCCGAAGCACGGACCTTAGCGGGGGATAAGGGTGGTCACTCCGACGGCGGCTGCATGTGCCAGGTCAAGGTCCAGCGACATCGGGATGTATTCACCCCGACGCCAAAGCTGGGCCTGATCGTCATAGTAGCGTGACAGGAAGTGACCCGACTGACCCGTAGCCGTGATAAAGACCGAGCTGTCGGGATCCGCAAAATCATATACGCCGCGATAGCCTGCACCGTGCACGTTCTGAAACGGATCAGGGCCTTCACCCGATGTTCTGCCGCGCAGCAGGGTGTTGTCGCCACCGCTGGTGGACTGTCGGATATTCACAAAGAATCGCAGCACCGGAACCGATCCCAGAACCGGGTGGTCATGCGTCGCCTGATGCGCGTCACCCCAGCGTAGAGATTCCAGTGATCCTCCGTATTTTTCGGAAATCCAGATCAGCGCATCGTCCAGTGCCATGCGCGCCATATCGGTGCAGGTCTCTGTCGGCGCGCTCTGACGCACATTACACCAGGCCGAAGCTCCGTCGATGTCGCGATAGACACGTTCGATGAACAGTGGTTCGACATGTTTGTATTCAGCCGCCAGGGGGCCAAGCTCATCTGCGATCAACCGGATTTGCAGCGCCCGAACCCAAGCAGCATAGATCAGGGGTTCTGGCAGGTGTTCATTCATCTCGCCATTCCACTCGGCCAAAAGGTTCAGCGCGATCTGGCGCTGGCGTTCCTGGGTGCCTTCGGGGGCAGAGGCGCCGGTGTACCACAGATCAGCCCCGATCAGCGGAAGTAGAGAGCGCGCGGTAAAGCTGACCGTGTCCAGCTGTGCCTCGATAAAGCTGTCGCGCGTGTGTACCTCGCGCGATTGCATCAGCCGTTCCCAGCGATGGATGCGTTGCGTATCCCCCCATTCATATGAGACATGTTCGGGAAATGGCCGGTCGATGATCTTGTTGTTTGTGTTGCCCAGAATGCCGCCCGCAGGTGTGACGAATTCGGGGTTGTCAGCATAGGGCAGGCGGCCTTTCCACCGGTTTTCGGCCAGCCAGCCAGGCGTCGGAATACGCCCCCGACTTTGGTTCTTTGCGGCACGGTGCGGCATTGCACCGATCAGCTTCATGCCGATCGTGTCCTTGTCGACCAATGACAGGTTCTGAGATGGCGCCATGAACAGCTCGGCTGCGGTGATGGCTTGTCGGACAGTGTCCGCATTCATCAGCGCCATTGAGGCTGACATGGATGTGTCCTGTGCGCTCAGGGCTGTCCAGGACAGCGAGGCGACATGACCCGGCGGTGTGATCGTCCCAAGATCGTAATGGGTGCCCGGCAGCACGGGCCCGTTCTCGGTCCAGCGCAGGGTCAGAGTGATTGGGGCTTCGTCTTTGATCTCGATGATCGAAGGGCGGCTGCGAAAGGTCTTGTATCCTTCGGGGGTCAGGTATTCCTCGGGGTTTTCCGGGTTCAACTGCTCGATATGGATGTCCTGATCATCCAGATAGGATGAGGTCAAACCCCAGCCCAGTCGATCACTGCGTCCAGTCATCACCGCCGGGATGCCGGGGATCGTGGCACCGATCACGCCGCCTTTGGCCAGTTCCAGACGGGCCAGATACCAGATGCCCGGCGCTGTGAAACCCAAATGCGGGTCATTGGCCAAAAGCGTCCCGCCGCTGGCAGATCTTGTGGGCGCGGCAGACCATGCGTTCGATGCTCCGGCCAATCCGCGCTTTGGAAAGGGCGAGATGGGCGTGTCCGGCATCGACGATCCGGCCGCATATCTGGGCAGGTTGGGAAACAGGGCGGCGTATTCGGGCAGAGCGGCGATTCCCGGCCCGGGAACATCAGGCAGAATATCCGCCAGTCGGGTCTGGTCATCCAGCATAAGCGATGTGCGCGCGCGCAGCACTTCATCCTCAAGATGGCCAGAAAGTTGCAGGCTCATGAGTTTGATGACGGCCAGGCTGTCGCCCGGTTGCCAGGGCGATACAGGCGCGTTGAACAGAAACATCTCTGGCGCACCACGGCCCAATGCGTTTTCGTTAATCTCGGCCAGTCGTGCATTCACCCCGGCAGCATAAGCGCGCAGGGCCTCTTTGGTATAGTCGTCCTGGGCTTGTACCGACCGGTGTGCAAGCCCGTACAGATCAAACCGTCGCAACAGCTTGTCGATATGAACAGTGCGAGCGCCAAAGACTTCGGACAATCGGCCCTGCGCTGTCCGGCGCAGAACGGTCATCTGCCAGAGGCGATCCTGTGCATGGGCATAGCCAAGCCCAAAAAAGACATCCGGGTCTGATGCGCCCAGAATATGGGGAACATTCGCAGTATCCCTGACAACCTCAACCGGCGCAGTCAGGCCATCAACTTTAACGGTCTGATCGTAATCCGGCAGGGATTGACTGGCCAGAAAATACACCAGCATTACAGCCGCCAATGTCAGCAGAACAAGACCCGAGGCGATACGCACTAGCCAGCGAAAGACAATTCCCATCAGCGGTCACATTTCCGTTCACTCTATGATTGCGCAGACACTAGAGGATGGCCGCACGGATCGAAAGAGGAACCGCATGAGAACATGCGTGTTTACCGCGGTTTGAATGAAAAACCCCGCCTCGAGCCTGATGCCGAAAGCGGGGTGTCTTGAAGGGGGAGGGTAGTCCGGTATCAGGGAATGATGCGGGTGTATTTCGTGCCTTCGACCGTCGCGCCGAACTTTAGCCCTGCCTGTCCGAAGACCGCCGCCAAAACCGGCGAACGCAGGGTGGTGGTGTCGGTCGACAGAGAGTCGCCCGTCGCATCGACCACGTAGCCGACTTCGGCCCCGGCGGTCCATCCGCTGGAACGGCGGAAATCGTTCAACGCGTCCTGTGTCATGAAGAACAGGACATGCGCATATTGCTGGGCACCGATTTGCAGGCCGGCGGTTCCCGAAATTGCGGAATAGTAATCAACTGTCGCGCCCTGAATGCGTAGCGCGCCTGTGCCGTAGGCACCGCCAAAGACGATTAGTCCGGCATCGGTTATCAGAGGCATGACCAGCATGCCGTTGGCCTTGTTCGCGATTTCGAGCGTGTTGGGGTAGGTGGCGTACATCTGGTTCAATGTCGCATCCACACGGGCGTCAATCGTCGCTGCGTTGGAACTGCCGACGCCATTGCCGCAAGCGGCGGTCACTGACAGACCGGCCATGCCAAAAGCAAAGCCACGACGGCTTAATCGAGTAGGTTTGGAACTGCTCATGTTTTTTATCTCTGTATAAATGCCTGATTGTCGGGTGCTCCCGATCTTGTCCGCAAGAATACGCCGATTGTCGCCTCGTGTCACGGGAAAGCTGCCCAGTGACCAAAGATAGTCGGCGAAAAATCGCGGAAACGCGGGGGATTAGCCCTGCAGAATCCGAGCGGCCTGAGGCGCGAAATAGGTCAGGATCCCGTCGCAGCCCGCGCGTTTGAACGCAAGCAGACTTTCGAGCATGACCTTCTCTCCGTCGATCCAGCCGTTCTGCGCCGCGGCTTGTATCATCGCGTATTCGCCCGAGACTTGATAGGCATAGGTCGGCGCGCCAAACGTGTCCTTGACCCGGCGGCAGATGTCCAAATAGGGCATGCCGGGTTTGATCATGACCATGTCCGCGCCTTCGGTCAGGTCACGCTCGATCATGCGCAGCGCCTCGTCCGAGTTTCCGGGGTCCATCTGATAGGTCTTCTTGTCTCCGGTCAGCGCGCCCGAGGCGCCCACTGCATCTCGGAACGGTCCGTAGAACGCACTCGCATATTTGGCCGCATAGCTGAGGATCATCACGTTGTGATGGTCTGCGCCCTCCAGGGCGCGCCGCATTTCACCGATCCGGCCATCCATCATATCTGACGGTCCGATGATGTCGGCGCCCGCATCTGCTTGCGCCAGCGTCATCTTTACCAGCGCCTCGATCGTTTGATCGTTTATGATCTCACCATCGACCACATAACCGTCATGGCCGTTGATATTGTATGGGTCCAGCGCCACGTCCGTCATCACCGCGATATTGGGTGCGGCTTTCTTGATGGCGCGAATGGCTCGGTTGGACAGGTTATCGGGGTTCCACGCTTCGGCGCAATCTTCGGTCTTTAGGGAGGCGTCGGTGTAGGGAAAGATGCAGATTGCGGGGATACCCAGGGCCTGCGCCTCGACCGCAGCCTGTGCGATCAGATCGACCGAGCGGCGCATGACACCAGGCATCGAGGGGACAGGCTCTTCAATACCTTCGCCGTCTCGGACGAAAACCGGCCAGATCAGATCATCGGTGGTCAGTGTATTCTCGCGGACCAGCGCCCGCACCGCCTGTGATTGGCGTGTTCGACGAAAACGGGCCAGAGGATAGGGGGCAATGGTCGGTTTCATGACGCGCTCTCCTTGTAAATTCCAGCATTGGGTGGCATGAATTCCGTGTAGTCTCAAGGGTAACGATGGACGCGTCTTTGCGAAGAAGGTCCCTGAAGACGGAAATTAAGGGCTGACGCGTGGACTTATACTCTTCGATTTTTGAACTCATCGACATGCGCAGCTTTTCGAATCTCTGGTATTGGATCGGGCTTGCGGTGTTGTGGTCATCGGCCAGCCACTGGGCCATGGGCGTGCCGTTTGACCTTGTTGTGCGCGCAAGACGGGTAGGCGGGCAATCGGAACAGGATTTGATGGATATCGTCCGCATTAACGGAAACCGATTGCTCTATATATTGGAGGTATCCGGCCTCGCGATATTAGCGTTTAGTTGTTTTCTGTTCACGGGTCTCGCCACTTTGGGGTTCTACTACGGGCTTGAATTTGCGCAGGCCGTGTTTTTATTGCTGTTTCCGGTTTGTCTTGTCGTGCTGATCAATGTATCAGCCGCACGGAAACTGCGCCGGGAAACACCCAGTCTGGAGTATATTTCCAAGATTCTTACGCGCTGCCGGATCTATACCCAGATAGTTGGTATGATTTCGATCTTGATCACTTCGCTTTGGGGCATGTACCAGAATTTTTCCATCGGCGTCCCGGGTTGGTAAAATCAGAAAGGCTTGGCGATGACGGGTCCGAACCAAGTAATCGTTGGCGGCGCCCCCGAAGGGTTTGACGCGCAGCTTGTCCTGAATGAGCTGGCGCGCTCGGGCGGGCCGGTGTGCCATGTAGCGCGTGATGACAAACGGCTTGAGGCGATGCGCGCGGCGCTTGCCTTTTTTGCGCCTGACATGCCGGTATTTGTGTTCCCAGGCTGGGATTGTCTGCCATATGATCGGGTATCGCCCAATGCCGATATCTCGGCAGCGCGTGTGGCCACCCTTGCCGCACTTGTGCACCAGATGCCGCAGCAATATGTGCTGCTGACAACTCTGAACGCCGCAACCCAACGCGTGCCTGCCCGTGCGGTGCTGAGAGAGGCGGCGTTTACCGCCCGTGTCGATCACCGCATTGATGAAACCGCGCTGCGGAATTTCCTTGTGCGCATGGGGTTCACGCAAAGCCCGACCGTGATGGAGCCTGGCGATTATGCCGTTCGAGGGGGTATCATCGACATTTTCCCGCCCGGCGAATCCGGGCCGGTGCGGCTGGACCTGTTCGGGGATGTTCTGGATGGAGCACGTCGGTTTGATCCGATGTCGCAACGTACGACCGAAAAGCTGGCTGTTGTGGAGCTGGCACCAGTGTCCGAGGTCATTCTAGATGACGCGGCCATCACCCGGTTTCGGCAAAATTATCGCATCGAGTTCGGGGCGGCGGGCACAGATGATCCCCTGTACGAGGCCGTTAGCGCAGGGCGCAAGCATCAGGGGATCGAACACTGGCTGCCGTTCTTTCACGAAAAGCTGGAAACACTGTTTGATTATCTGCCCGGTGCCACCATCTCGCTGGATGATCAGGTCACGCCCGCGCGTTTGGCGCGGTGGGACACGATTGCGGATCAATACGAAACGCGGCGGCTCGCGCTTGAGAACCGGTCGCGCATGGACACGGTGTATAAACCGACACCACCGGGCCTACTGTATCTCGATGACACTGCTTGGGAACAAGCTGTCGGCGATAGGCGCGTTCTGCAATTCAATGCATTGCCTCAGGCCCTTGGGCCCGGGGTGATTGACGCAGGTGGACGGATTGGACGGAATTTCGCGCCCGAGCGGCAGCAGGAAAGCATCAGCTTGTTCGGAGCACTGGCCAGCCATATCACCGACAAAATGGCCAAGGGGCCGGTTCTGATTGCCTCTTATTCCGAAGGGGCCCGCGAACGTCTGACTGGGCTGATCGAGGATGAAGGCCTTGCCGAGGCGATCCCCGTGCCCGACGGTACGCGTATCGGCAAACGCGGGCTGCATCTGGCCGTCTGGGCGCTGGAGCACGGGTTCGGAACGCCCGACCTGACCGTGATCGCCGAACAGGATGTGCTGGGCGATCGGCTGATCCGGCAGCCCAAAAAGCGCCGCAAGGCCGAAAATTTCCTGACCGAAACCCAATCCCTCAGCCCGGGTGATTTGGTGGTTCATGTGGATCATGGCATCGGGCGTTATCTGGGGATGGAGGTCGTGACGGCGGCCGGTGCCGCCCATGAATGTCTGCTGCTGGAATACGCAGAACAATCCAAACTGTACCTGCCGGTCGAAAACATCGAACTGCTGTCGCGATACGGTCATGATGAGGGTCTGCTGGACCGATTGGGGGGCGGCGCGTGGCAGGCCAAGAAGGCCAAGCTGAAAGAGCGCATCCGCGAGATGGCGGATAAACTGATCCGCATCGCTGCCGAACGGGCTTTGCGCAAGGCCCCGATTATGGACCCGCCTCCGCACGCGTGGGAGGAGTTCAGTGCGCGCTTTCCCTATCAGGAAACTGACGATCAGCTGCGCGCAATCGGTGAGGTCATGGAAGACATGCATTCCGGCGCGCCGATGGATCGTCTGATTTGTGGCGACGTGGGCTTTGGCAAGACCGAGGTCGCAATGCGTGCCGCTTTCGTTGCCGCAATGTCGGGCGTGCAAGTGGCGGTGATCGCACCGACAACGCTGTTGGCACGCCAGCACGCGGCCAGCTTCAAGGATCGCTTCCGGGGCTTCCCGCTTGAGGTGCGGCAGCTGTCCCGCTTCATCTCGGCCAAAGAGGCGCAACAGACCCGTGATGGGTTGGCGCGCGGCACGGTGGATATTGTAATCGGCACCCATGCCTTGCTGGCAAAAGCGATACGGTTCAACAATCTGGGTCTGCTGATCATCGACGAGGAACAGCATTTCGGTGTTGGCCACAAGGAGCGTCTGAAACAGCTGCGTAGCGATATCCACGTCCTGACCCTGACCGCGACGCCGATTCCACGAACGCTGCAACTGTCCCTGACCGGCGTGCGTGACCTGTCGATCATCGGCACACCTCCCATCGACCGGCTGGCGATCCGCACCTATGTCAGTGAGTTCGACGCGGTCACGATCCGCGAAGCCCTGCTGCGTGAACATTACCGTGGTGGGCAGAGTTTCTATGTCGTGCCGCGCATCTCGGACCTACCCGAGATTGAGGAATTCCTGAAAGAGCAACTGCCCGAGCTGACTTATATGGTGGCGCATGGGCAGATGGCGGCGGGGGAACTCGACGATCGGATGAATGCGTTCTACGACGGCAAATACGATGTTTTGCTGGCCACCACGATTGTGGAAAGCGGGCTGGATATCCCGACAGCAAATACGATGGTTGTGCACCGGGCGGATATGTTCGGCCTGGCGCAGCTCTATCAGATCCGCGGCAGGGTCGGGCGGTCGAAAACCCGCGCCTATGCCTATCTGACCACAAAGCCGCGTGCCCGCCTGACCGCCACGGCCGAAAAACGGCTGCGCGTTCTGGGCTCGCTCGACACGTTGGGGGCGGGGTTCACGTTGGCGTCTCAGGACCTTGATATTCGAGGGGCGGGTAACCTGTTGGGCGAGGAACAGTCGGGCCAAATGCGCGATGTGGGCTATGAACTCTACCAGTCGATGCTGGAAGAGGCGATTGCCAAGATCAAGGCCGGTGAGATGGAAGGCCTGTCGGATGCAGATGACCAATGGGCGCCGCAGATCAATCTTGGCGTCCCGGTCCTGATCCCCGAGGATTATGTGCCCGATCTGGATGTCCGCCTGGGCCTGTATCGCCGTTTGTCGTCGCTGTCGACCAAGGTGGAATTGGAAGGCTTCGCCGCTGAATTGATCGACCGCTTTGGCACGCTGCCGAAAGAGGTCAACACCCTGATGCTGGTCGTGCGCATCAAGGCGATGTGCAAACGGGCAGGGATTGCCAAGCTAGATGGCGGGCCCAAAGGCGCGACGATCCAGTTTCACAACGACAAATTCGCCTCGCCTCAGGGGCTGGTCGAGTTCATCCAGAACCAGCGCGGGTTGGCCAAGGTCAAGGATAACAAGATCGTCGTGCGCCGCGATTGGAAGAAGGACAGCGACAAGATCAAGGGGGCCTTTGCCATCGCCCGCGATCTGGCGGAAAAACTTGTGGCCGAAAAGAAAAAGGCCAAAGCCTAGTCACCGCTGACAAAGGTGCACAACTGCCATTCGCCAGTTTCAGATTTTGCCAATGCCGCCCGATAACCAGTCATAGGCCACAGGAAATCGCTGTGCATATAGCCCTGACCCCCATCAGTCAGCAGAACCCTCTGGTATTGCACGATGGAAGAGACGTCGCGGATGATGACGACCTCATAGCTGATGAGGTCGAGTATGGCCGCGCCTCGATTTGGTGCGTTGCGCAGAGTTACATCCTGAGCGGTCACAAAATAGGCCAACGCCGGATCCAGCGAAGCGGGTAGGGTGAGCTGCCATTGGTGGGGCATCCAGAACTCGCCGTCTTCGTTGAAATAGCCAGGCTGTGTCAGGGTGTTTTCCAGATCGGACCAAAAGGTTTCAACAACCTTTTCGCTGTCATCATCATCTTGCTCTGACGTTGCCGGTCCGGGAGTAAGATACTCGCGCAGCTCGTCCGGGCCGCCATTGCCGCCGTGGCTAAGGTAAATATCCGGGCAGGCAGCAGACAGCACGCCTTCGATGTCGCGCTCGGCTACCATGTTCAGCAGGTTTGCCCGGAACGAGACGAGGGTGGCATCCCGCTCGGCCTCGTCGACGGGCGGAAAGGATTGTCGATCCGCCAGCGCCGGGCTGCAGAGCAAAGCAAACAGCAGGGCGTATCTCATTCGGCGGCCCTCATGGCGGCTTGAGCACAGAAACAGGACGCGCCGACAGCCCGGTCCGCACGAGCCAGAGCCAAATCCAGCCGTTGCCTGATCTGCACGATCTCAACCGTCTCACCGCGCGCCTTCAGGCAGTCATGCAGGCCCTTGAGGCTCCAGACATTGTCAGGATGGACAGAGGCACGGCTGAGCGTACCGCCCAACCCCAAATCCTCGCGGTATATGGCCTCGGCTTCGGCGGTATGCCCTTGTTCGAACAGCAATGCACCCAACGCGTGACGAGTGGGCTGCATCCATCCCCATGGCTCGTCATAGGGCAAGGTGTCGTCCAGTTCGACCGAGCGGCGCAGATGGGCGTAGGCCGCATCGTAGTTTTCCATGCGATACTCGATTTCGCCACGCAGCATTTCGCGGGCAATGTCCAGCAGGTCGATCACGCGGTTATTGTGCAGCAATCGCGTTTCTGGCACGCGGGCCTTGGCAGCGAGGAACAACTGCTCTTCGGCTTCGGCTTCGCTGACCTGCCCTGTGGCGGCAAAAGCAATGGCCCGGGCATAATGCGTGGTTGCCGTGAGAGTGCAGTACAGATCGGGGTCCGAGGGCAGCTCAAGCGCCATTGCCTCTTCCCAACGGCCAAACCGGATGAGGATATGCGGCCCCATCGACATGTAACTTTCGAAGAAATCCGCCATGGGCGGGCTTTCTATGCGCAGCATCTCTTCGGGGGTGGTGTCCCACAATCCCTGATTGGCCCGCAGAGCAGGTTCCATCTGTCCCAGAAATAGGGCGCCATATATGACAAAATGATAATTGTGCTGGCGGTAGCCGGTGTAGATGTTGAACGCGCCTTCGCGTTCGTAATATTTCAGGTCGGCCTCAACGGCTTTTTGGTTCCAGTGGACGACGTTCTGGTAATGGCCGCACAGCACATCGATATGGGTGGGCATATGCACCAAATGGCCCGCATCGGGAACCAGCGTCCGCAGAACATCCCCCGCTTTCAGCGCTTTTTCCGGGGTCGGAGACATCTCCATCAGGTGGACATAAAGATGCAGTAACCCGGGATGAGACATCGCTGCTTGATCATCAACCATCGCCTCCTCCAGCGCTTTTTGCGCCTCGACCGTGGCGGCCCCTTCGGCGGGCTGGCCGGTCGTCAAATCCCACATTTGCCAGGGGGTGAGATTCAAAAGCGCTTCGACATAGATCGTGCGCAGGTCCAGATGAGCGGGCTGCGATGCAAACGCTGCACGCATGGCATCGGCAAAATCGTGATCCCAGTTGTGCATGTCGTCAATGGCTTCGCGCTGGGGATAGCGGGCGGGAAGCGCGCGGATCAGCGCTTGTTCAACCGGCGTACATTCGCCCGCAAGAGACATGGCCAGCTGCGTCGCATCATAGGCCAGCGCCAGCGCCTTTTGCCGGCCCGCGTCATCGTGCAGGTCCCAAGGCATGTTGTAATTCGGCCCCGCCGCATAGGCGACGCCCCAATGGGCCATGGCGCAGTTCGGGTCATGCTCTAGCGCGCGCTGAAAACAGACGACGGCCTCTTCGTGGTTATAGCCATAGGTCCAGACCAGCCCCCGGTCGAACCACTGTTGCGCATCGGGCGAAGAGGTGCTTACCGGACAGGAATGGGTGCCCAGATCGTAGTAGTCGCTCATTGAAAATCTCCCCTCGAAACAAGGGGAGGATAACGTGTTTCACGCGCTCTGCACAGATCAGGCGGGCAATCTGTCTTCTATCCGGCCCATATACAGCATCAGGCCGAACCCCATCGTGCACATGGTCAGGACACCTATTGCCAAGGGCAGGATCGATCCGTCAAACAACTGTCCCAAGGGGGCTGCCACTGCAGCGGCCAGAACGGTTGATACCGCGCCTATGACTGACGCTGCCATGCCCGCAATATGGCCCATCGGCTCCATCGCGATGGCATTCAGGTTGCCCATCGTCATACCGGCCATGAAGAACACGGCAGTCTGCCAACTGACAAAAAGCGCAAATGAGGTGCCATCAGAAAGGTCCAGACCATTCATTACCATGACAAAACACGTAAAGATGATCTGTGCGCCCAAAGTCCAGGTTACAATCCGGCGCATCCCCAATCGGATGACCAAAGTCGCGTTCAACAAACTGGCCGAGCCAGCCATCAGAGCAACGAAACCAAACCAGAATGGGAAACTGTCTGCTCTGTCGTAGATGATGTCATAAACAGGTTGTACCATCGTCAGCATGGTGAACAGCATCCCAAGGCAAAGCGTTTGCACCATGATCGAAACCCGCACAGTCGGGTGTGCAAACATCTGCCGCGCGGCATCAATCATGAGCGGCAGGCGCAGGGGACGGCGATTTTCGGGTGCCAGAGGTTCGCTCAGACGCAGGCCCATCCACGTGATGGTGATCAAAGAGAACAACATGAACGAAGCGAAGATGCCACGCCACCCGGCCAGAGCGATCACCCCGGCACCCATCATGGGCGCGATGGCGGGAACCAGCGTAAAGATCATCATGGCAATCGAGACGATGCGGGCCATCTCACGGCCGGAATAGAGGTCACGGATAATGGCCATGGCCACCACGCGTGGGGCCGCGCTGCCGATGCCTTGAAAGATGCGCGCAATCAACAGCATCTCAAGCGAGGAGGTGGCCCAGGCAACTGCGGCAGACAGGATATACAGCGCAGAGCCGACGTAAATTACCGGCTTGCGCCCGAATGCATCCGACAGAGGGCCGGTGAAAAAGGTGCCGATCCCCATGCCCAGCACAAATGAGGTCAGGATCAACTGCGCCTTGTTTGCATCACCTGGGCTGAGTTGCGCGCTGATCTGCGGCAGGGCGGGCAGCATCGAGTCGATAGAAAACGCGATTGTCGCAAACATCATTGCGATCAAAGCGACAAATTCTCCGCGCGGCATGCGATTACTCATGGGGCTCTCCTGACCCGTTCGCGCTATCACAGCGGATTGGGCACGGCCAGTGATCAGAATGCACAGGAGGCTGTGCTATTTTGCAGGGGAAGCCTCGATTTGAGACATGATCTCACCGATCACGCGTTCCCACATTTCCGGTGGTTGCGCGCCGGGGACAGCATGTTGGTTGGCAACGATAAAAGTCGGTACCGACGTCACACCCATCTGCCGGGAATGCGCGTCACGGTTGCTGATGTCGGTGCGGTCGGCGTCGGATTTCAGCAGCTTCATGACGACGGCGGCGTCCATCCCCTGACTGTCGGCAATATCCGCCAGAACCTCGTGGTCGCCGATATCGCGACCCTGTACAAAATAGGCCTGAAACAGGGCATCAACTATAGCGTTCTGCTTGTTTTCGATCCCGGCCCAGTGGATCAGCCGATGAGCGTCCAGCGTGTTCGGGGTGCGCTTCATCCCCTCAAAGTCGATGCCCAACCCTGCATTTTCGGCATGCTCGACCACCGGGGCATACGCACGGATGGCTCCGTCTTTGCCGCCGAATTTGCGCTCCAAGTATTCGCGCCGATCCATGCCTTCGACCGGCATATCGGGGTTCAGCTGAAAGGGGTGCCATTCAATGATGAATGGATGATCCGGAGTTGCAGCCAACGCTTTGTCCAGATGAGTCTTGCCAATATAGCACCAGGGGCAGATCGGGTCAGACATGATGTCGAGCTTGACGGTCTGGGTCATGTATTGGTCGCCTTGAAATAGGCCGGCAGCGCCCGGCGCAAAAGTTTGCCATTGCCGCCAGTTGGCAGCTGAGGCAGATGGATAAAGGCGCGCGGTTGCTTATAGCGCGCCAGATTTGTCTCGACATAGGCGCGCAGGGCGTCCTCGTCCAGCTTTTCCGGCCCGGCATAGAATGCCACTATGACAAAACTGTCCTGCTTGACCTCAACGGCGGCCGCGCCGACCTGCGAGATGCCGGGATATCGGGACAATGTGGCCTCGACCTCGATCGGTGAGACCCGGTAGCCGCCTGCATTCATCATATCATCGTCTCGGCCAAGATAGGTGATCTGACCATCAACTGCCATTGCACCCTGATCGCCGGTAAGAAACCACTCGCCCTGCATCCTGGCCTGCGCTTCGTCCGGCGCGTTGAGATAGGTCAGCATTAGGCCGGGATCTGATCGGTGGATGGCGATGGTCCCTTCTTTCCCCTGTGGAACCGGCCCGTCTGGACCCAGAATTGCCACACGCCGCCCCGGTTGTGGTTGCCCCAGTGCATCGCCACGTGCCGGATAGGCTGGGCTTGAAGAGATGAAGGTCGAGCATTCGGACATTCCAAAAGCTTCATACAACTCGCGCCCGGTGATCCGTGTCCATTTCTTGTGCAGATGCCGTGAGAGTTTTTCGCCAGCGCAAAGGCCGTGCCTCAGATCGGGAAGGTGCAGATCGTTTGCTTCGTTCAAAATTTTCCGAAACACGCCCGGAGCTGCAGCAAATATCGTGGCACGGTGATTGCGCAGCATTTCGGGTAGGGTCGACAGATCGGTGCCGGGTTCCGGTATCAACGCTGTCGCGCCAATGGTCCAGGGATCCATCAGTCCTGTCCCCAACGTATAGGTCCAGTTGAACGCACCTGCATGGCACAATCGATCCGTTTCCTGCAGGCCGTACCACCCATCCACCATCATCTGCCGCGCCCAAATTGCACGATGGGCATGTGCAACGGCCCGTGGCTTGCCCGAGGTGCCAGACGTATAGACCACATAAGCCATGTCTTCGGGGTCGCCCATCCGAAACTCGACCAGAGGTAGATCGCGCATCTCGCGCAGTTGGCTCAAAGATATCTGGTTCGGGTGATCCGCGCTGGCGATATCGGGATCGCGCAATATGGCGGCGGGCTTCAGATCTTGGATGATCTTTGCCGTTTCCGGCTGTGTCAGCTGTGACGATGTCGGCACGGGTACAATGCCGACCGCGATTGCACCCAGATAGGTTATTGGGAAATCAACCGTGTTCCCCAAACGCATCAAGACCAGATCGCCCGGTTTCAGACCGGCCCGCAGCAGACCTGTACCGGTTGCAAGGATCGCGCGTTTCAACGCAGAAAAGCTCCAGTTCTGTGCCGACGTTGCGCCAAGTACCGACAAGGCAATCTTGTCGCCATTGCGATCTGCTTGACGCAACACATGCGCGGCCAGATTGAAAGGGGTGGGGCAGGCCTTGGGCGGGCCTTGATCGAAAAGGGAAAGCATGGCGTCTGGCTAACGCGGCAACTGCTGCGTTGCAAGCGGGACAGGCTGGCCCTATAGAGTGGCGCATGAGAACCAAAGAGCAGACATCTCTGATCCGAATTGCCCGAAACTCGGGCGAGCACACAGAGGTCGAACCGCTGGACCTTGGCGTCCGTGTGCGTGAATTGCGCAAGGCGCGCAACTGGACTTTGGAACAAGCGGCCAATCAGGCGGGATTGGCGCGTTCAACACTCAGCAAAATCGAAAATGGGCAGATGTCGCCTACATACGATGCGCTGAAGAAACTGGCGATCGGGCTGGAAATCTCTGTTCCGCAGCTGTTCACGCCGCCACAGCGCGAGCAGGTGATCGGGCGTATGGCTGTGACCCGGATGGGGCAAGGTACCAGCCACGCAACCACAACATACGAGCACGAACTGCTGGCTGAGACGCTTACGAAAAAGCAGATGCTGCCCTATCGCGCCCGTGTACGTGCCCGGTCGATGGATGAGTTTGAAGGGTGGGTCCGCCACGATGGCGAAGAATTCCTGTACGTGCTGACGGGTGTTGTTCGCCTGTATACCGAGTTCTACGAACCCGTCGAAATGCGCCGCGGTGACAGCGCCTATTACGACGGCAGCATGGGGCATAATGTCGTTTCGGTCAGTGAAGAAGACGCGATGATCCTGTGGGTGACGTCACTTACCTAGATGTTTGGTGACTTCACGGGTTAGCGCTTCGGTGAACAGGAAATCCTCAAGCTCTTCATGTGCTTCGTTTACCGTCAGATGATGACGTTCGGCCAGATAAGCCTCGAATTGCGCACGGTCGCGCCCGACCGCATCCATGTCTCGGTCGCGCAAATTGGGAAACCGCCGTTTTGCACGGGCGTACATTTCATTCCAATCTTGCGTCAGATCGTTCCACTTAAACATATATTGGGCTTTCTGTTTGTCTGGCTACAGATCTGCTCGGCCCTGAATTCAGGGTACGAATGGTGTTTGCAGGTAGGGCTATGGCAAAATGTCGCACCTTGAGCGTGCGAAGTTTAAATCAGTTAGGCCCGCCACAGGAAATCTGAGACGGGCCTACGGACCAAATAGTTTTGAGTGAGTGGAGGCTGGTCCGAAAATACTGTTCCTGATGTTGTAACACAGCTATGTGTCGGTAATGTTTGGCGTAATTCAAATTGGATACATTTGTACTAGTCGCAGGCTATATCTTTCGAACCCGTTACGTAAAGCCCCTTGTTGAAATTTTTCAAATTTGTCTGAAACTAGGGATCGCATCAATTTATAGCGGAATGCCTACAGCATTTACCTGCATGTCGTGGTACTGCGGGTCTGTGCCAGAATCCGCCGAAGGGTATGAGACCCACACAGCAAACGCCGAACGGGTCTTATTGCATCACATCTGCAGCGGTTGCGATCCTCTGGAACGAGATTGGCACGGACAGTTAGCAATTAGGAAAGGACAGGGCCGCCTCTTTTGAGGCGCTATTCCTCGTACCACCAGACCTGCGGCATGTATTCCGGCCCGTCACCGTATATGGGCAGGGTTTCCGGCTGTTTCAGCTCACGCGCATGTGCAATCCGGCCGACGTCAAAGCTCCAGATCGGGATGACATACCGGCCAGCGGTTAGAACGCGATCTAGCGCGCGGGTCGCAGACACGAAATCTTCGTGGCTTTCAGAGGCAAGCATCGTATCGATCAAACCGTCCACTGCTGGTGACTGAACCCCCATCAGGTTACGTGTTCCTGCCGTGTTGGCATTTTCACTGCCCCAATACAGGCGTTGTTCGTTGCCCGGCGACAGTGAAAGAGCCCGGCGAAATGGGGTCATATCAAAATCATGGGCATCCATCCGAGAGGTGTATTGTGCGTCGTCGATTTTTTCGACTGTAAGCTCGATGCCAAGCCGTTCAAGCGTACGCGCATAGATTTCGGCGATCGTTCCGACATTCTGGACAACGTTGAGGCTGCCCTGGCTGATGACCATGTCAACGATGAACGCTTCGCCATCTGCGTTTCGCAACACGCCGTCCTGAACTGTCCAGCCAGCCTCTTGCAGAAGCCTGGTTGCCTTGCGCAGATTGGCCCTGTTGCGTTCCGAACCGTCACCTACCGGCAGCTCGTAACCTTCCAGCGTACCGGGCAACAGTGTATCGGCGTATGGCTGCAGCAGCTCAGCCACCTGACCGGTGGCAGTACCGGGCTGCATCGCCAGATCCGAGCCCGAGAAATACGAGGTTATCCGCGGTTGCGCGCTTCCGGTGACGGTGTCGTTGATGAATTCGAAATTGAAAGCCAGAGTCAGGGCCTCGCGCACGCGCCAATCATCGAAGGGTGGCTTGCGCGTATTCATGACAAATCCGGTCATGCCCGAAGGCTTGCGATGCGGGATTTCGGTTTTCACCACATCGCCGCGCTGTACCGCGGGGAAGTTATACTGGTTGTTCCACTTATCGGCGTTAAACTCGCGCACGGCTGAGAGCTCGCCTGCTTTGAAGGCCTCGAATGCGACTGTGCCATCCCCGTAGAACTCGATCCGCATCTCATCCAGATTCATGGTGCCGCGCCGAAACGGAATGTCAGCGCCCCAGTAATCCGGATTGCGACGCAGGTTCACATACCGTCCGGCTTCGTACCCGTCGATGACATACGGTCCAGACCCCAGGGGGATGTCTTGCAGCGGCGCGTCGGCAAAGTCTTTACCCTCCCACTGTGCCTTCTGAAGGATTGGGCGCATCCCGGCGATCAGCGCAAGCTCGCGGTCGGGGTCGTTAAACGTGATGCGGACGGAACGCGGTCCGGTTTGTTCGATACTGTCGATCTTTCCCCAAAGGCCGCGATATCTCAGGTGCCCTTCGGTTCCCAAAGTCTCATATGACCAGATGACATCCTCGACAGTGACCGGTGATCCATCCGAGAATCGGGCATTCTCTCGCAGGGTAAATTCGACCCAGGATCGGTCTGGAGCCGTCTCAACTGATTCGGCTAACAACCCGTAAAGAGTGAAAGGTTCGTCCCAGGAACGCCCCATCAGGCTTTCATGGGTCCAAAATCGCAACTGCCAGGGTGACGTGCCTTTTTGCACAAACGGGTTAAGACTGTTATAGCCGCCGGTATTTCCAAATACGACTTTGCCGCCTCTGGGTGCATCAGCGTTGACATAGGGTAGCGACACAAAATCCGGTGGTAGGGCAGGGTCGCCATACATAGCTATGCCATGGGTCGATTCTGCATGGGCTGCTGCAACGGCAAAAACACTAACGATTCCCGCGATCATAGGGCGAACGGGGCGAAGAAAATCGGGGCTCATTTTGGAAACAATCCTGCTCTGGCCTTATTTTGTTGGGATTCACCGTAGCCATGATTTTTCATATTATCAAACTTTTAGCTTGGACGAAGGCGTGGAATTGCTTATAAAGGGCGTACTGCTCGATAGGTTTCTTGCCTGTATGAAACCTGCCTCAATAACTTAACGCCCGCTTCGTGCGGGCGTTTTTTTTGTGCGATTTTCACTGATACAGCGCGGCCAATCTTTCCCCGTTTTCTTTGCAGGTGCAGCATGGCACTGTGCCGTCAACACGGAATCTGACGGAGAGCACCCATGAGTCTTTCAGGCAAAACAGCAATCATCACAGGATCGAATTCGGGCATTGGGCTGGGCATCGCCCGCGAGCTGGCCAAGGCCGGGGCGGATGTGGTGCTGAATTCCTTTACTGACCGCGACGAAGATCATGCTCTGGCCGCAGAGATCGGGCAGGAAACCGGAACCAACGCGCGCTATATCAAAGCGGACATGTCCAAGGGTGACGAGTGTCGGGCGCTGATCGAAAAGGCTGGAGCCTGCGATATCCTGGTCAACAATGCCGGCATTCAGCATGTGGCGCCGATTGATCAGTTTCCAACCGACAAATGGGACGCGATCATTGCGATCAACATGAACTCGGCCTTTCACACCACTGCCGCCGCGTTGCCGATGATGCGCAAGGCGGGCTGGGGACGGGTGGTGAATATTGCATCGGCCCATGGGTTGACGGCATCGCCTTTCAAAGCCGCCTATATCGCGGCCAAGCACGGTGTTGTCGGGATGACCAAAACCGTAGCCCTCGAGACCGCACAAGAGCCGATTACCTGTAATGCGATTTGCCCGGGATATGTGCTGACGCCGCTGGTCGAAGAGCAGATACCCAATACGATGAAAGAATACGATATGAGCCGTGAGGATGTCGTGAAGAATGTCCTGCTAAAGCGGCAACCTTCGAAAGAATTCGCTACGGTCGAACAACTGGGCGGTACGACGATCTTTCTGTGCTCGGATGCGGCGGCGCAGATCACCGGCACTACGATTTCAGTTGATGGCGGGTGGACCGCGCTCTGAGCCTTGGGGAGTAGGGCAGTGATACGTATCAATCTGGCTTTGCAGGGCGGCGGCGCGCACGGAGCGTTCACTTGGGGTGTGCTGGATCGTCTGCTGGACGAAGATGATATCGAAGTCGCGGCGATCACGGGAACATCGGCAGGCGCACTGAACGGTGCGGCCTATAAGTCTGGCATGGTACGGGGCGGCCGGGAGGGTGCGCGCGCCAATCTGGATGCGCTCTGGGCCCGTATGGGGGCTGTCGACGATACGAACCTGACCAACTGGATGCGTGCGTTTGAGCCCTCACATATCGCACAGTCCATCGAAAATTCGCTGCCGTTTGCTGTAGGCGACGCCTGGTCGCGATTGGTTTCGC
This sequence comes from Ruegeria sp. CDSA077, assembly GCF_059612265.1. Lineage (NCBI taxonomy): Bacteria > Pseudomonadati > Pseudomonadota > Alphaproteobacteria > Rhodobacterales > Roseobacteraceae > Ruegeria > Ruegeria sp. CDSA077. The sequence continues at coordinate 1,017,839 of NZ_JBXWQG010000001.1, read as the reverse complement.
CTTATGCCTATGGGCCGTTCTACCGTAATCCCTTGCAGCCCGTGGTTGAGCGCTTTGATTTCGATGAAATATGCGCTGCCGAAGGTCCGCGTCTGTATGTCTGCGCGACCTGCGTGCGCAGCGGAAAGATACGGGTGTTCACAGGGGACGAGCTGTCGACTGAGGCCATCCTTGCGTCCGCCTGTTTGCCAACCCTGTTTCAGGCGGTCGAGATATTCGATCCAAAATCGGGCCGGACCGAGGCTTACTGGGATGGCGGGTATACCGGTAATCCAGCTCTGTATCCCTTGTTCAATTCCGATCTGCCCGAGGACGTGGTGATCGTGAACATCAACCCTCTGGAACGGGAAGAAATCCCCAAGACGCCGCAGCAGATCCAGAACCGGATCAATGAGATTGGCTTTAACTCATCGCTGTTTCGGGAACTGAGGGCCATAAGCTTCGTTCAGCGCTTGCTGGAGGATGGCAAGCTGAAAACGGGCGAAATGAGCCGCGTTCTGGTTCACATGATTGCCGATGATGCGCTGATGAATGACCTCTCGGTCGCGACCAAGACGGTGCCCAACCCGGTGGTCCTCCATAAGCTCAAAGAAGCTGGCCGCAATGCAGCTGATCAGTTTTTGACAGATCACAAGGCCGATTTGGGTGCACGCAGCACGGTCAATCTGCCGGAAATGTTTGGATAGTCACTCTGGTGGCTGGGTCGGGTCTTTGTCGTTCGGGTAAACAAGACCGGCCGAAATCACCAGCTTGGCGGCATCTTCGATCGACATGTCCAAAAGGATGACGTCCTCGATCGGAAAGAACAGCAAGAACCCCGATGTCGGGTTGGGTGTCGTCGGAATGAACACGCTGTACAGATCGCCACCCGCTTCTGCGCGTTCGTTGACTTCTCCCTTGGCGGTGGTCGAGACGAACCCGATGGCCCAGATGCCACGGCGCGGATATTGAACCAGACAGGCTTTTTCAAATGACCGTTCAGTCTGGGCAAAGACGGTCTCGGAAATCTGCTTGATGCCTGAATAGATGGACCGGATGACCGGCATCCTGTTCACCAGGCTTTCGGTGAACGAGATAAAGGATCGGCCCAGGATGCCCTTGGCAACCCAGCCAACCACGACGGTGAACACCAGAAAAAAGATGACACCTACACCGCGCAGGTTGATGCCAACATATTGTTCAGGCTGGAATTGGTGGGGAACCAGCGGCAGAACCGCACTGTCGATCCAGCCGACAACAGACCAGATCAGCCAGATCGTCAACCACACCGGCGCAATAACGACGATGCCCGTCAGAAAGGACGCACGCAGCCGTGAGAACAGGCCGGGCTGTCGGTTGGGTTCTTCGTCAAAAGGAGTGTTCATTACGGTCCTGAGTGGCTTGCGAATTTAGTTAAGCAGTCCTTGGCCTTGGTACAATAGCTATATGTTAATCCGCCTTGGCGGACAGGGCGCGGGCGATCCCGGCTGCCAGACGGGCATTGTTGCGGACCAATGCGATATTGGCGGTCAGAGAACGACCTTCGGTCTGCTCATAAATCCGTTGCAACAGGTAGGGAGTAACCCCTTTACCGCTGATCCGATGCGCATCTGCATCCGCCTGTGCCGAGGCGATGATCGGGGCCAGTTCCTCGGATGGAATCTGATCGGCCTCCGGGATCGGATTGGCGACAAGTTGGCCGCCGGGCAGGCCAAGCGCGCGTCTGGTCGCATGTGCGTGCGCGATGTCTTCCGCACTGTCCATGCGCAGAGGGGCTGCCAGCGGGGATTTTGCCGACCAGAAGGCCGGAAATTCGTCCTGGCCATAGGCAATGACCGGAACGCCCAGTGTTTCCAGAACCTCAAGCGTCTTGGCCAGATCGAGGATGGCTTTGGCGCCTGCGGCAACAACCGTGACCGGGGTATGGGCCAATTCGTGCAGGTCAGCAGAGATATCGAACGAGGTTTCAGCCCCTTGGTGGACGCCTCCAATACCGCCGGTGGCGAAAACGTCGATCCCGGCGTGATGGGCGGCGATCATGGTTGCGGCGACCGTTGTTGCACCGGTGCCACCGGTTGCCATGCAGGCTGCCATATCGGCACGGGACAGTTTGGCGACCCCATGCGCTTGGCCCAGCGCTTTCAACTCTTCGGCTTCCAGACCGACGTGAAGCGTACCATTGATCACCGCCATGGTGGCTGGCACAGCGCCCGCGTCTCGGATGTCTTGTTCAACCTGTGCCGCAACCTCGATGTTCTGCGGGTAGGGCATACCGTGGGTGATGATCGTGCTTTCCAGCGCAACGATAGGTTGGCCTGCGTCTTTGGCGGCGCGGACCTCGGCAGAATATTGAATGTTGATCACAGTGGGGTTTCTCCGGAAACGTAAGTTGCGGCGGCATGCAGGGCACGTGACAGGGCCTCATCGCTTGGGGCACCGGTGGCCTCGGATGCGATATGCGCCGCCATGAATGTATCACCCGCGCCGGTCACACGGGTGACCAGAACGGATGGGGGTTTTTGGGTCAAGATTTCCTCAGCGCTGGCAACGGTTGCCGAGCTGCCGCCATCAGTCACCAGCACGCGCAGCGCGCCGCGATCCAGCAGCCCCTTGGCGGCGCTTGCCGAATCCGCGAATTCGCGCTGGCACAGGATGCCAGCCTCTTCGAGGTTCACATAAAGCGTCGCGCGGGCATGCTTGAGGAAAGGCAGCAGGCGATCGGCCTTGCCGGGAGAGGCCGGTGCCACGCGCAGGTCGGCCCCGGCGAAGGCTGGGCTTTGCGCGATTTCTTCCAAAAGCGACAGCGTCAGGTTGCCATCCAAAGCAACAGGACCATCGAATGGCATGGTCTCTGTGCCTAATGGGCCTTGCATCAGGGGTTTCAGAATTTTTGCCCCTGCAGCCTCAAGTGAATGGGCGTCCGCAATCGCGGCAATCAACCCATTGGCGCCCTCGACAGCCATATATCGGTCGGTCGGCAGGTCCTGCGAGCGATAGATGTGATCCGTTACCATCCCTAGCCGGGCGCAGGCATTGACCAGCTCATCCCCTTCGGGATCGCGGCCAATGGCGGTCAACAGGGTGGGCGTCATGCCAAACCGCACCAGCGTCATGGCAATGTTCATTGCCACGCCTCCGGGCAGGCGGGTGATCCTGCCGGGAACATCCGACCCCTGCCGCATGGCGCTAGCAGAACGTCCGATCACGTCCCACAGGACAGAACCGATACAAAGAATTTCGCTGTTCTGAGTCATGTCGACGTCATGCCGCAGCCCCGGCGTGGGTGCAAGGGTTAACGCTCACATCCTGCTCAGCCCATGGCGGTGATCAGGTCGTTCAGTCCAGCGGCCGGGTCATCCTGTGACCAGATCTCATCCCCGATGCCGAAGAAATCGGTGCAGGGGCTGAGGTCACGGATCAATTCGGGGGTCAGGCCGCCTTCTGCCACAACCGGCACTTCGATCATCTCGGACCACCACTGGAACAGATCGTGCTCGGCCACGGTTCCGTCACCCAAGGAGGACGTGCCAACCGGGCCAAAGGCCACATAATCCGTCCCGGCCTCACCAGCTGACATGCCGTCATGGCTGGAGGTGCCGCAGAAGCAGCCGACAATGGCATCGGCACCCAATTCCTTACGCACATACCGGACCGAGCGCGCGCCATCATCCAGATGCACCCCATCCAGACCCAGACGCTGCGCCAACAGGACGTGGTTGGAAATCACCAGCGCCACGTCCCGCGTATGCGCAACCTCGCGGCAGGCATCAGCGGCACGGGCAATCGTATCCTCGTCATTTCCCGCAAGAGCCAGTCGGATACAGGCGATTTCGGTGCTGTCCAGAACGCGGGCCAGTTGGTCGGGGAACGTGCTCAACGTGATGGTCGGCGGGGTAATCAGGTAAATCTGCGGCTGCTCGGGGGTGTCCATCGGCGCGTCCTTAGCTTTAAGTCTTTTGCGCGGTTTAGCGGATTGCGGGGCGGAAGCAAACTTTTATGCCTGTTTCAGGCAGAATTGGCGCCGCCAATGGCTTGCCCTGCGTTGGCGCGACGATTACAGCAGGCGCAGTTTTCGGAGACAACCATGCCAAGCGACAAATCCCAGCCCTCATTTGTGCTCGTGCGCCCGCAGATGGGTGAAAACATCGGTGCCGCCGCGCGGGCGATGTGGAATTTCGGGCTGGACCGGATGCGGATCGTGGCCCCACGTGATGGCTGGCCAAACCCCAAGGCGGTGGCGATGTCCAGTGGGGCGGGCCGTCTGCTGGATGAGGCGCAGCTGTTTGACGATTTGGCTGGCGCACTCTCCGACAGCACCTATGTCTTTGCCACCACGGCCCGCCAGCGCGGGTTGACCAAGCCGGTCTTCAGCCCCGAACGCGCTATGCAGATCGCGGCCGAAAAGGTCGCTGCGGGCGAAAAAGTCGCCGTGCTGTTTGGCCCGGAACGGGCAGGGCTTGAGAATGAGGATATCGCGAAGGCCAATGCCATCATCTCGGTCCCGGTGAATCCGGAATATGCCTCATTGAACCTTGGGCAATGCGTGTTGCTGACCGCCTATGAGTGGATGCGCCAGACAGGCGACGTCGTGCATGAGGCAACCGATCTGGGCAAAGGCGACTGGGCCACAGGCATCGAGGTCGAAAAACTGGTCGAACATTATGAAGACCGGCTGGAAGAGGCGGGGTTCTTTTACCCGCCTGAAAAAGCCGAAAGCATGAAGACCAATCTGCGCAATCTGTGGTCACGGATGCGGATGACGCGGGCGGATGTGCAGATGTTGCACGGGGTCATGCGTCAGATGGTCCGTTGGAAAGACAAAGGGTAAGGCTGGACCTCGTCCCATGGTGGTCCTAGCTTGCAACGAAATTCAAGACACATGAGGAACGCATGAGCGGCAAGCGCAGCATCTTCGAAGAGGTCTCAGACTCTGAAAAACAACAAGCGGTTCAACCTGGTATGATTGACCGGGGCCGCGGTGGTGCGCGTAAGGCCATCCGGGCCTGGCTGATGATCCTGTTTGCACTTGTGGTTGTGATGATTGCTGTGGGCGGGCTGACCCGCCTGACCGATAGCGGGCTGTCGATCACCGAATGGCGACCGCTTACCGGGGCTGTCCCGCCGATGACCGAGGTCGACTGGCAGGCCGAGTTCGACAAGTACAAGCAAATCGACCAGTGGCGCATCCAGAACCAGTGGATGGAGCTTGCGGATTTCAAGTCCATCTATTGGTGGGAATGGGGCCACCGGCAGTTGGGCCGTGTGATCGGGCTGGTATGGGCACTTGGGTTTTTCGGGTTCCTTATTGCCCGCAAGATACCAACGGGCTGGACCGGCAAGCTGATGATCCCCGGTGCTTTGGGTGGGATTCAGGGAGCGGTTGGCTGGTGGATGGTTGCGTCAGGCGTGACGCAGGGCGAGGGGATGATCGCCGTTGCCAGCTATCGCCTGGCGATCCATCTGGGTCTGGCCTTTGTGATCTTGGGTTTCCTCGCCTGGTATATGTTCGAACTTGGCCGGGATGAGCGTGACCTGATGCAGGCCCGCCGTGCGAAAGAGGCCAAACTGTTTTCCCTGTCTACCGGCCTGATGCATTTCGCATTCCTGCAGATCCTCATCGGTGCACTTGTCGCAGGTATCGACGCTGGGCGGTCTTATACCGACTGGCCATTGATCGGCGGGCAGATTTTCCCGCCGGACGCGGCGATACTGGAACCGATGTGGCGGAACTTTTTCGAAAGCCCCGGGCTTGTGCAGTTCATCCATCGTTGCGCGGGTTATCTGCTGTTCATCTTTGCCATCGTTGTCTGGCGGCGTGGCAATTCCAGTGCGCATCCGCAAACGCGCTTTGCCTTCAACACGATGTTCGCAGCCTTGTCGCTGCAGGTGGTTGTCGGGATCATGACCGTGATCTACGCGGCCCCCTGGCAGATCGCCATTTTCCACCAGTTCATGGCCGTGATCGTGTGGACTCTGATCCTGCGTGCGCGCTTCCTGACAGCCTATCCCATCGCAACTTCGATCCGCGGAGCCTGACCCAGATGACTGCCTATGATGAACTGATGGCCTTCCAACGTGAAATTTCGGCCCTTGGTCAGATTGCCGGGCGTCTGGGATGGGATCAGGAAACAGTGATGCCGCGCGGCGCAGCACCGCAGCGCGCAGAAGAAATGGCCGCGATCGAAGCTGTTTTGCATGCCCGACGGTCTGATCCGCGTGTGGCAGAGTGGCTGGAGCAGGCCGACCCGCAGGACGATGTCGCCCGCGCGCAACTGCGCGAGATACGCCGGTCCTATGAGCGGACCGTGAAAGTGCCCGCCGATTTGGCCAAGACCATCGCACGCGTTACCTCAGCCGCGCAGGGCACATGGGCACAGGCACGCGCCGATGAGGATGTGGCGGCCTTTTTGCCCGTACTGGAAGAGGTTGTGGCGCTCAAACGTCAGGAAGGTCAGGCCCTGGCACAGGGCGGCGATGTCTATGACGCCATGGTCGAAGATTACGAGCCCTATACGACCGGCACTCAGATCGCTGCGATCTTTGACCAGATGCGTCCGCGTCTGGTGGCATTGCGAGCAGCCGTACTGGATCAACCCGGACCGGCCGCCCTGACCGGGGCGTTTGACGCAGCGACCCAGATGCAACTGTCACAGAAGCTGGCCACCGGATTCGGTTACGACATGAACACTGGTCGGGTCGACAAGGCCGTTCACCCGTTCAGCTCGGGCAGCGGGTTGGACGTACGGATCACCACGCGCACCAGCGAGACCGATCCATTCAACTGTTTCTATTCAACCATTCACGAGGTCGGCCACGCCGCCTATGAACAGGGCATCGACCCAGCCTACCTTTTGACCCCGCTGGGGCAGGGCGTGTCGATGGGCGTGCATGAAAGCCAGAGCCGGATTTACGAAAACCAACTGGGTCGATCACGCGCCTATACTGGCTGGCTGTTTGGCCAGATGGTCGAGGCTTTTGGCAATTTCGGCGTCGCCGATGCCGATGCGTTCTATGCCACGGTCAACCGGGTCCATAACGGCTATATCCGCACCGAGGCGGATGAGGTGCAGTACAACCTGCACATCATGCTGCGCTTTGACCTTGAGCGCGCGTTGATGAGCGGTGATCTGCAGGTCAGAGACCTTGAGGGTGCATGGAACGACCGGTTCAAGGCGGATTTCGGCTATGCGGTCGATAGGCCGTCGAACGGATGCTTGCAGGATGTCCATTGGTCCGTCGGTCTGTTCGGGTATTTCCCGACCTACTCGTTGGGCAATGTCTATGCAGGGTGCTTGAATCAGGCCCTGAGGTCCGCACTGCCTGATCTGGACGCCCAGCTGGCCATAGGCGATACGTCGGGTGCCACTGGTTGGTTGCGCGACAACGTGCAGCGCCATGGTGGCCTGTTCGCCCCCCGCGACATCATCCAACGCGCCAGCGGTATGGAGCCGGGGCCGGAACCTCTGCTGGCCTATCTCGAGGCAAAATTCGGGGCGCTTTACGGGGTCTAGATATGCCTGCTCACATTGCCGTGTAAGCGCGTGGTCTTTTACGCGGTCACGGCTAAAGTGGCAGGCAAAGCACTCACTCGGAGAGCCCCTTGTCCCTTGACCGCAAAGTAAAATCCCGGCTTGCTCAGATCATCACAAGCCAAGCGGTTCTGACTGCACGACGGCAGGCGCATGAGGTTCGCCGCAGGGTGCGTGGCACCGGTCATGAGGTGCACTATTTCCACGATGTTGCTGATCCCTTTTCTCATCTGACCGCGCAGATACTTTCGCTGTTTCAGGACCGCTACCGGGTCAAGCTGCGCCCGCATCTGATCTCGGGGCCGCCATCGGAAGCTATTCCCGACGCAGACGCCCATCGGCAGAATGCGATTGCTGACGCGTCGCGGCTGGCGACAAAACTTGGGTTGGAGGTGCCACTGAAGTGCAGCGCTGAAGCGCAGGCGCAAGCCAATGGTCTGTTGGCGGCCTGCCTTGATGCGTCGGACTTTGCCGCCCAACTGGATAGGGTCAACAGGGCTCTGTTGTCTGGCAGTGATCTGCCATTGGGCACGGCCATCGACCCATCAAAGGCTCTGCATGCCGGTGACAGTGCGTTGGCAGCCTTGGGGCACTATCTTGGCGGAACGTTCTACTATGGCGGGGAATGGTATTGGGGTCTGGATCGGCTGCATTACCTAGAAGAAAGATTGCAGGGGGCCGGGCTTGGCAAAAGCGCGCCACCGATCATAGCTCCGCCAAATCCCTCACCGGAAATCAGCAACGCAGCCGGCAAAGAGCTGGAGTTCTTTTTCTCGTTCCGCAGCCCGTATTCCTACTTGGCCTTTGACCGTGTTCAGTCCCTTGCCAACCGTCACAGCGCCCGTCTGATCCTGCGGCCAGTCCTGCCGATGCTGATGCGTGGACTGCCAGTTCCCACGGTCAAATCGGGCTATATCCTACGCGATTGCGCGCGTGAGGCGCGTAGGTTGGGCATTCCGTTCGGGCGTATCTGTGATCCGTTGGGCGCGGGTGTGGAGCGTGGATATTCCCTGCTGGATCATGCCGAATCCCAGGGGAAGATGGCTGCATTCTGCTCGGTCTTCATGCGATCTGTGTGGTCGGAAGGAGTTGATCCAGAGACGGATCACGGCCTGGCGCGTATCGTTGCAGCAGCCGGGTTGAACTGGGACGAGGCACGCGCTTGCCTGGGCACACATGGCTGGAGCGACCGGGTTGAAGCCAATCAGGCAAGACTGCAAGAGACCGGCCTGTGGGGTGTTCCCAGTTTCCACATTGCAGGACAAAGCATTTGGGGGCAGGACCGTCTTTGGCTCGTGGATGATCTGGTGCGCGCATAAAAAAGGGCGCCACCCCGATGGAGCGGCGCCCTGTTCCCACCAGTATGGTGTTTACTCTTCTTCGGTTTCCTCGTCACCCTGATCGGCGATCCAGGCGACGCTGACAACCTCTTCGCCTTTGCCGGTGTTGAACACCTTCACGCCACCTGCTGACCGCGAGCGGAACGAGATGCCTTCGATCGGGACCCGGATCGACTGACCTTTGGACGTGGCCAGCATGATCTGATCTTCGATATCGACCGGGAACGAGGCCACAAGTGCTCCGCCGCGCATTGCCTTGTCCATCGCCGCAACACCCATGCCGCCGCGTCCGCGGACCGGGTAGTCGTGGCTGGAGCTCAGCTTGCCTGCACCGCCAGTGGTAATCGTCAGGATCATGTTTTCGGCAGCGGACATTTCGGCATAGCGTTCTTGCGTGATGGTGCCGGGGGTTGCTTCATCCTCATCCGTCTCACCGTCATCGGCGATGCCTGCCACTGCGCGGCGCATCTTAAGATAGGCGGCGCGTTCATCCGGATCAGCTTCAAAGTGGCGGATCACCGACATCGAGACGACACGGTCGCCACCGCTCAGCCTTATACCCCGAACACCGGTGGATTCGCGTGAGTTGAACACGCGCACATCAGTGGTGCGGAACCGGATTGCGCGGCCCGAATTGGTGACCAGCATCACATCTTCGTCTTCTGAGCAGATGCGTGCATTCACCAGTTCGATGCCTTCGGGCAATTTCATCGCAATCTTGCCGTTGCGGCGGACATTGGTGAAATCCGACAGTCGGTTCCGGCGCACATCGCCTGCGCTGGTGGCAAAGATGATCTGCAGGTTTTCCCATTCTTCGTCCGGCACATCCACGGGCATGATCGCCGCGATGGACACCCCGGTCGGAATCGGCAGGATATTGACAATGGCCTTGCCCTTGCCAGTGCGCCCGGATTGCGGCAGACGCCAGGTTTTGAGCTTGTAGACCATCCCGTCAGTGGTGAAGAACAACAACTGTGTATGCGTGTTCGCCACGAAGAGGTTGGTAACGACGTCCTCTTCCTTGGTCTGCATTCCCGACAGGCCCTTGCCACCACGTTTTTGCGCCCGGAAATCGGCCAGCGGAGTACGCTTGATGTAGCCGCCCGACGTGACGGTCACGACCATATCCTCACGCTCGATCAAGTCCTCGTCTTCCATGTCGCCGGACCAATCGACGATCTCGGTGCGACGGGGCACGGCAAACTGTTCACGCACGCTGCGCAGCTCATCCCCGATAATCGACATGATGCGCTCTCGCGAGGACAGAATATCCAGGTATTCCTGGATCTTACCCGCCAGTTCTTCCAGTTCGTCCGTAACCTCTTTGACACCGATCTGGGTCAATCGCTGCAGACGCAGGTCGAGGATCGCGCGGGCCTGAACTTCGGTCAAGTTATAGGTGCCGTCGTCGTTCATCTTGGACAGAGGGTCGTCGATCAGGCGCAGATAGCTTTCGATCTCAGCCGCGGGCCAGCGACGGGTCATCAGCTTTTCTCGCGCTTGCGCCGCGTCAGCGGATGACCGGATTGTGGCGACAACCTCATCCACATTCGACACAGCCACGGCCAGACCGCACAGGATGTGGCTGCGTTCGCGGGCCTTGCGCAGGTCGTAAGCCGTACGGCGCGCAACAACGTCTTCGCGGAAATCGATAAAGCTGGTCAGAAAGCGGCGCAGGGTCAACTGCTCGGGCCGGCCACCATTCAGCGCCAGCATGTTGCAGCCAAACGAGGTCTGCATCGGCGAGAAACGGAAAAGCTGGTTCAAAACAACTTCGGGCGTCGCATCACGTTTGAGTTCGACCACAACGCGTACGCCGTTACGGTCGGATTCGTCCTGAACGTGGCTGACGCCTTCAATCCTCTTCTCACGCACGGCCTCGGCGATCTTTTCGATCATCGAAGCCTTGTTCACCTGATATGGAATCTCATCAACCACGATGGCATAGCGGTCTTTGCGGATTTCCTCGACGCGGGTCTTGGAGCGAATTATGACGCTGCCGCGCCCTTCCAGATAGGCTTTGCGCGCGCCGGACCGGCCCAGCATTACGCCGCCGGTCGGGAAGTCGGGGCCTGGAACATACTCGATCAGCTGTTCGGACGTCAGATCGGGATCGTCGATCAGGGCGAGGGTGGCGTCGACCACCTCACCAAGATTGTGCGGCGGGATATTGGTCGCCATGCCCACGGCAATGCCGCCAGCGCCGTTGACCAGCATGTTCGGGAACCGTGCGGGCAGGACTGTCGGCTCTCTGTCTTTACCGTCATAGTTGTCCTGAAAATCGACGGTGTCTTTCTCGATATCCGCCAGCAGAGAGGCGGCGGGCTTGTCCATCCGCACTTCGGTATAGCGCATGGCCGCCGGGTTATCGCCGTCCATCGAGCCAAAGTTGCCCTGACCGTCCAGCAGCGGCAGCGACATCGAGAAATCCTGAGCCATCCGCACCAACGCGTCATAGATCGCGCTGTCGCCATGTGGGTGGTATTTACCCATTACGTCGCCGACCGGACGGGCCGATTTGCGATAGGATTTGTCATGGGTGTTTCCGGTCTCGTGCATCGCGTAAAGGATGCGCCGATGTACCGGTTTCAACCCATCGCGCAGATCAGGAATCGCACGGCTAACAATGACCGACATCGCATAGTCCAGATAGGACGTGCGCATTTCGGATTCGATGGAGACCGTCGGGCCACCGTAAACGGGGCGTTCTGGTGGGTTTTCATCCATATTTTCAGGAACTTCTGGCGTATCGCTCACGTAAACTGCCCGTTCTGTATGCAGACTCTATATCTTGTGGATACACCTTATCAGACCCGGCACATAAGGTGCAAGCAAGCAACCATTTTGCAAGTGAGAAACTCCGGTAACATCACGGTAACATATTGTTAACTAAGGATTAGGGTGTTTTCGTGATACAATAGGGGGACCTTGCAATTAATATTGAGGTCGAAATGGAGCGCAGCGAAACGGAATTGATGCTTAAAGGTTATGGGCTGACAACGGCGGAATTATTCTACCACATGCCCGACTATATCCATGTTCTGAACACCTTCATCTGGCAGGAATACGATCTGGCGCCGGATCATCCGAAACTGTTCGAGTTCATTGATTTCTGGCAGCGAGAGATCGAAGGCCCCTTACATTCCGTAAAATTCACCCACCGTAAGATGATCGCGCCCGGAGAGTGGCGCAATCAAGTTGGCGAGTTTCGGGTGAATTAGCCGCCCTGACAGATTATCGGCTGTGTAACGAAAGGGCGTGTTCGATTTGATTTTCTTAGGCTAGGGTCGTGTCCAAACCATTGATCAGCTAAGGAAATGCCGCATGCCCAGAATGTTGCTGTTTGTCGCCGCCGTTTTGCTTGGTGGGCCAGTCGCCGCTGAGGGAGTTTTGGACAAGATCAAAAAAGGTGCGGCAAACGCGGCTGACGTTGTCGGGCAAGGGGCCGAAACCGTTGGCGAGACAATCGATAAAGGCGCGAAAGCTGTTGAGGGTACGGTCGACTCGACCACCGAATTGCTAAGCAATGAGGCCACTCCGGAAGAGACGCGCGCCAAGCTGGACACATTGGCCACGCAGATTCTGGATCAGTTGCTGGCCGAAAATCCCGAAGCGCAATCACTGTACGAGGTCTGTGCCGGCTATGCCGTGTTCGACTCGCGCAAGGTTACGGTGTTTCCAGTCTCGGCTGGGTATGGGCGGGGTGTGGCGGTTTCAAAGGATACCGGCCAGCACACATATATGAACATGGGAACAGGCGGCGTGGGTGGCGCGATCGGCATCGGCGGCTTTGAATCCAAGTTTGTGATCATGTTCGAAACAGCTGCTGATCTGGATAAGTTCATCACTCAAGGCTATGACGCGACCGCCGAAACCGGTGCCATGTACGGCGACGAAAACACGACGGAAACCGTGCGATTCACCGACGGTCGATCCTTTTTTGAACTGTCCAAGACAGGGTGGCGCGTGGCAGCGGGCGCGTCGGGTACAAAATTCTGGAAATCGCCGGAACTGAACTGATCAACCCGAGCAGCTGGCCCCGCCCAGGACGCAGAATTTGGCACAATGTGGATGGTTAAGGTGCACGTCCGTTTCCGCCTCGGCCAGCGTATGCCCCATCTCGAACTCCGGCTCATAAGGCAGCAACGTGCAGGCCAGAACGGCCGGTTTTTCAGCGCCCTTGCGTTTGACCACCATCCGGGCACTGGCGCACATCACAGTCGCGGGTGATTTGTCCAGGATACCCCAGCAGGCGGTGGTAATTTCCGGCACTTCGACGGTTTCGTCCATTTCAGGGAAAAGGACCGTTCGCGCAGGGTCATGCGCGTCGATGCCAAACCCGTGGCGGTTGAATAACGTAGCATATCCCTGACGACTTTTTTCATCGTCCTCGCCCCATACGGTTCTGCCGGCAACAGCCATCCGGAATCCGCCATCGCGTAGCCACTTCATACCTTCCACGGTTTTGTCAAAACTGCCTTTGCCGCGTTCCTTATCGTGCAGGTCGGCACGATAATGGTCGAGCGATACCCGCAGCGTCAGTTTCCCAGCGTAGTCGCGTTGAAGTTCAGTCAATCCCTCGCGCATCTTCTGGCGCATCATTGGCCGCATCGCGTTGGTCAGTATCAACACCTCATAGCCGCGTTCCAGCGCAGCGCGTGCCATCTCGATCATGTCGGGGTTCATGAACGGCTCACCACCGGTAAAGCCAATCTCACGCACGGGCCAGTTTCTGTCTTCGATCTGGTCCAGATAGTCCCGCACTTCACCCGCCGAGATATAGACCAACGCATCATTGGTCGGGCTGCTTTCGATATAGCAGTTCACACATTCGATGTTGCACAGAGTCCCGGTATTGAACCAGAGCGTCTCGGGGTTGGTCAACGCCACCGAGGCACGAGTCTGGCCATCCGCTGTCACCAATTTGTTTTGAAACTTGCCGATATTGACGATCTGAGGGGCGTTGTCTTTCATTCCGGTTTCCGGTTCTTTTCTGTTGTCACCTTGAATTAGAGGTTTCAGACCGTTTCGCAAAGTGAGACATGGGTGAACTGACAGAGAATTGATGTCGCGGAAATCCGCAATAATGGTTGCGCTAACATTGGACATTGAGCATAGGGCAAGGTAAGGAAAACACATGGTTTCTCGCGTCATACCTGTAGACCCCTTTGATCTGGTCATTTTTGGCGGAACCGGCGATCTGGCGCAGGGTAAAATCCTGCCCGCTCTGTTTCGCCGGTTTTGTGCTGGCCAGTGGGCTGAAGGCGCGCAAGTAATCGGGGCGGCCCGAACGGATTACGACCGTGACAAGTTCCGCAATTTGGTCCGCAACTCGCTTGAGGCACATGCCGGACGACACAGTCAGGACACCGCTGCGCTGAACGCGTTTTTGCAGCGGGTTGATTATGTGACATTGGATGCTGTTGCGGATCATGGCTGGGCCGAGCTTGCGCAGAAACTTCAGCCGGATCGGGTTCGGGCGTTCTATTTTTCGGTGGGGCCGCGGTTGTTTGGCCCTCTGGCGGAACGGATCGAGGCTTATGATCTGACCACGCCGCAGACGAGGATCGTGGTTGAGAAACCCTTTGGCCATGATCTGGAAAGTGCGCGGGCTTTGAATGCCACGCTGGCCGCGCATTTCAGGGAAAGTCAAATCTATCGAATCGACCACTATCTGGGCAAGGAAACCGTCCAAAACCTGATGGCTGTTCGGTTCGGCAACATGTTGTTCGAACCACTTTGGAACAGCCAGTATGTCGACCATATCCAGATCACCGTAGCCGAATCCGTCGGAATTAACGGCCGTGAAGAGTATTACGAGCGCGCAGGCGCGATGCGCGACATGATGCAGAACCACCTGATGCAGCTTTTGTGCCTGATCGCCATGGAACCTCCGGCCAAGTTCGACCCGGATGCGGTGCGTGATGAAAAGCTCAAGGTCATTCGCGCTCTGGACCCGGTAAAGCCGCATCATATCGTGCGGGGGCAGTTTGAGGGCGAAAGTTCAAGTTACCGCAAAGCGGTTGGAAATCCGCGCTCGACCACGGAAAGCTATGTGGCGCTGCGGGCGCATATCAGCAACTGGCGATGGGCGGGAACACCGTTCTACTTGCGCACAGGCAAGCGCCTTGTGGCCCGGTCTTCGGTGATCAACGTGATGTTCAAAGACGCTCCGCACTCGATCTTTGGAGCGGATGCCGGGCGTCATGCGAATGCGCTGTCGATCCGCCTGCAGCCAAATGAGGGCATCACGCTGAAAGTGACGATCAAAGAGCCCGGGCAAGGAGGTATGCGTTTGGTCGACGTGCCTCTGGATATGAGCTTTGCCGAGGCATTGGGCGCCGAGAACCAGGACCCGCCAGACGCTTATGAACGTCTGGTGATGGATGTGATCCGAGGCAATCAGACGCTGTTCATGCGCGGTGATGAGGTCGAGGCCGCCTGGGCCTGGACAGACCCGATCATCGCAGGATGGCAGGCGCGTGGCGACGTGCCGAAACCTTATGAGAGCGGCAGCACTGGGCCGGGCGACGCCGAGCTGCTGATGAAACGGGACGGTCGCCGTTGGCAAGGGATAAACCCATGAAAATTCAGGAATACGCCGACCGGGATATGCTAGCCATCGACGTGGCCAATGCTATCGCCGGAGATCTTGAGGCGGCGCTGCTGCATCACGATCTGGTCTCTTTTGCTGTGCCGGGCGGTACCACACCCGGGCCGGTCTTTGACGGATTGTGTGCCGCTGATTTGGATTGGGACCGGGTCCGAATTCTGCCAACGGATGAACGGTGCGTGCCCAGCGACAGCGATCGCGCAAATGCGCGGCTGATCCAAGAGCGTTTGCTGACCAATCGCGCCTCAGTCGCGCAATATGTGCCTCTGTATCTGGATGGCAAAGATCCGGAATCGGTGCTGCCCGAAATTGAGAGCTTGATTGCGCCCGTGCTGCCTCTTTCGGTTCTCATGCTGGGTATGGGCGAAGATATGCACACCGCCTCGCTGTTTCCGGGGATGGACGGGTTGGCCGCCGCATTGGACGGGCATGCGCCACCTTTGGCCGTGGCCCGACCAGAAGTTCAGCCCGAGGCGCGGATTACATTAACGGCTCCGGTCTTGGACGGCGCATTGTCCAAACATCTGGTGATTTTTGGGGAAACCAAACGCAAGGCGCTTGACCGAGCCATGTCCCTGCATCCCAAAGAGGCACCGATTGCTGCTGTGTTGGGCGGCATGACGGTCCATTGGGCGGAGTAGAGTTATGAACCTGGATACTCTCAAGGCATTTGCGTCAGATGGCAGTCATTCCATTTTGGACTTGTTCGAACAAGACGTGGATCGGGCACATGTTTTCTCGGCCTCGACGGGCGATATGCTGTTTGACTATTCAAAGACGCAGATTGACACGGATATTCGCGCGGCCCTGATCCGCCTATGCGACGAGGCGGGGCTTGCCGACAGGCGCGACGCGATGTTTGCGGGTGCCAAAATCAATGAAACCGAAGAACGCTCGGTTCTGCATACGGCATTGCGGAATCTGGATGGCGGTCCGGTCGACGTGGATGGTCTGGATGTCATGCCTGGCGTTCTGGAAACGCTGCAAAGGATGCGTGTCTTTGCCGAAGAGGTGCGCGGTGGCGCCGTGGCCGGGGCAGGGGGCAGCTTTACCGATGTGGTGAATATCGGAATTGGTGGGTCTGATCTGGGACCGGTTATGGCCACGCATGCGCTGGCTCCGTATCACGATGGGCCGCGGCTGCACTATGTCTCGAATGTAGACGGGGCACATATTGCCGATGTTCTACGGCAGCTGGATCCGACGCGGACACTTGTGATTGTCGCGTCCAAGACGTTCACGACCATTGAAACCATGACCAATGCCCGCACCGCGCGCGCCTGGATGGTCGATGGCGGCGGGGAGCCGGCCCGACAGTTTGCAGCGGTTTCCAGTGCTTTGGACAAGACTCAGGCCTTTGGCATTCCCGAACAGCGCGTGTTTGGTTTCGCCGATTGGGTCGGCGGGCGTTATTCGGTTTGGGGGCCTGTGGGCCTGCCGGTGATGATTGCCGTAGGCTCGACGGCCTTTGATGCGTTTTTGCGCGGTGGACAGGCAATGGACGTACATTTTTGCGCCGCCGATTGGTCCGAGAATATGCCTGTGATGTTGGCTTTGACCGGTATCTGGCATCGGCAGGTTCTGGGATATGCCAGCCGGGCCGTGCTGCCATACGATCAGCGTCTCCTTCGCTTGCCCGCATATTTTCAGCAGCTCGAGATGGAGTCGAATGGCAAATCCGTTGCCATGGATGGCAGCGCGCTGACCATTCCTTCGGGTCCGGTGGTCTGGGGTGAGCCTGGTACCAATGGTCAGCATGCGTTTTATCAGCTGATCCATCAGGGCACAGACGTTATCCCTTGCGAATTCATGGTCGCTGCCGAGGGACATGAACCCGAGCTGACCCACCATCACCGGCTGCTGCTGGCCAACTGTCTAGCCCAGTCCGAGGCGCTGATGCGCGGCCGATCGCTGGACGAGGCGCGGCAGCGCATGGCCGACAAAGGGTTGACGGGTGAAGAATGCGAACGTCAGGCCCGACATCGGGTGTTTGCTGGCAATCGTCCCTCGACCACGCTGATGTACCCCAAGCTAACGCCTTTTGTTCTGGGTCAGATCATTGCCCTGTACGAGCATCGCGTATTCGTCGAAGGGGTCCTGTTGGGGATCAACTCTTTTGACCAGTGGGGCGTTGAACTGGGCAAGGAACTGGCGACTTCACTGGGGCCAATCGTGGACGGTGCAGAAGGTACCGAGACCAAAGACGGGTCAACCGCCGCCCTTGTTGCCTATGCCATGTTGCACCGGGAAACCGAATAAAAGCCAGCTTTGCAGCCCTTGCATGACGCATTCTTCTATTGTCAGACAATTAAATGCTTGGCAGGATTTCTTTTGACCGCGCCAACAGTCAAAGATGCGTGGCAAACAAGAAGGTGCTGCAAAAAGCGGCCCCGACACAGGGAGGATGTCCATGCTGGGACAAATGATGACGCAACCGTTGCTGATCTCGTCACTGATCGAGCATGCCGATCGCTATCATGGCCAAACCGAGATTTATTCTGTCGAAACTGACGGCAGTTTAACTGAAACAAACTGGTCGCAAGTCGCCGAAAACGCGCGAAAATTGGGTTCTGCACTGTTAGGTCTTGGGCTGGAACCGCACGCTCGGATAGCGACATTGGCATGGAACAACCGCCGCCATCTGGAAATTTACTATGGCACTTCGGGTGCTGGATTCGTGTGCCACACCGTAAACCCCAGGCTGTTTCCAGAGCAGCTGACCTATATCATCAATCATGCGCAGGACCGGGTTCTGTTTTTCGACGCCACATTCATCCCGCTTGTCGCCGCTTTGAAGGACCACCTGACAGAGGTGCAGCATTTCGTGTTTATGGGTCCGCGGAATGATGACGCAATCGTGCAGGTTCCAGGGGTACAGTTCTATGATGAGCTGATCGAAACCGGTGATTCCGGCTATCAATGGCCCAGACTGGACGAAAACACAGCCTCAAGCCTTTGTTACACCTCGGGCACAACCGGAAACCCCAAGGGGGTGCTCTATTCCCATCGCTCGACAGTTTTGCACAGTTTTGGGTCCAACACGCGTGACGTGATCGGGTATTCGGCGATGGATGTGGTACTGCCAGTTGTACCGATGTTCCATGTGAACGCTTGGGGATCGCCGTACGCTTGCGCGATGTCGGGGTCTCGGATGGTATTACCGGGACCAGATTTGCATGGCGAGGCATTGGTCAATTTGATTGACAGCTATGGGGTGACACTGGCCATGGGCGTGCCGACGATCTGGCAGGGTCTGTTGGCCTCTGCCAAGAAGTCGGGCAGTCAACTGTCCAGTCTTGAGCGCACAGTTATTGGTGGGGCCGCATGTCCGCCGTCGATGATCGAGACGTTCCGCGAAACCTATGGTGTCGATACAGTCCACGCCTGGGGGATGAGCGAGATGAGCCCGCTGGGAACCGCGAACCAGCCCTTGGCGAAACATGGAAAACTGCCCAAAGAAGAGCAGTATGGGCTTCGGGAAAGTCAGGGCCGTCCTTGTTATGGGGTCGAATTGAAAATCGTTGATGATCTCGGCAATGAGCTTCCGCGCGACGGTGAAACACAGGGAGACCTGATGGTGCGCGGATACTGGGTATTGGACAGCTATTTCATGATGCAGGATCAGGGTCTGTTGCAAGACGGTTGGTTTGCCACTGGCGACGTGGCGACACTGGACCCGGACGGGTATATGACGATCCGAGATCGCTCAAAGGACATCATCAAATCCGGCGGTGAATGGATCAGTTCGGTCGAGCTCGAGAATATCGCGGTGGCACATCCAAAGCTGGCAGGCGCAGCCGTTGTAGGTGTGCCGCATCCGAAATGGGACGAACGGCCCGTTCTTGTGGCGGTGAAAGCCGAGGGGGCAAACCCAAGCGAAGAAGAATTGCTGGCGTTTTTTGGTGGTAAGATCGCCAAGTGGCAGATCCCGGACAGGGTAGTCTTTGTGGACGCGCTGCCACTGAACGCGACTGGCAAGATCCTGAAACGCAACCTGAGGGAAGACTTCAAAGGTCTGCTGAGTACCTAGCGCAAAATCACTGGCCTGGCAGACACAAGCGAGATTGTTTGCCGGGGTTCCTGACTTCGCGGAGAACGTAGATCTCTAGCCCCTCAGCCTTCTGAAGTTCCACGCCTGAAATCTGCCAGTTTGGGTTTCCTCGTGCGCCTGAAATACTCGAATGAACTGCCGGGCCAGTTGGTGGTTATCCGCTCGCCATCTTTGTAATAGCTGCGCTCGATCCGCGCCCACTGACTTTTGGCAAGACGCTGTTGCATCTCGTCAGCGAAACGCAATGCCGCCTCAGGTTTTACTTCGATCGTGCCGTGATCGGCCGCCTTGATAAGTTGGATGACAAAACCGATTTGCGCTTCGATCATGGCCAGTACCGTCGTGTGGCCAAGGTTTGTGTTTGGTCCGTAAATAATGTGCAGATTAGGGAATTTGGGAACCGAGATGCCAAGATAGGCCCGCGCACCACCTTCATCCCAAACATCGCGCAACAAGATACCATCACGTCCCTTGATATCAATAGCTTGCAGGAAGGGGTTGGATTGGAACCCAGTGCCAAGAATGACCACATCATGGTTGCGTTCGGTACCGTCTGTGGTCTTGATCCCATCTTTGGTGAAACAGTCGATTCCGTTCGTCACCAACTCAACCTTGTCCTGGTTTAAAGTCTGATAGTAGCTGTCCGAGACCAAAAGACGACGCGCGCCAGGCGGGTATTTTGGTCGAAGCTCCTCGCGGAGTTTTGGGTCCGATATCGTCTTTTCCAGATGCCGGTTCAGTATGTTCTGCATCAGCATCTCGTGCAGTTTCGATCCTTTCATGACTGGAAAGATCTTGAATTCATTCTCGGCCCAAAGGCGGAAGCGATAAAGTTTTTGAAGGAAAGGCATCGAACGCATCAGCGACTTGAAGCTCTCGCCATAGGTCTTGTTGCCTTTGGGCATGACCCAATTTGCCGTGCGTTGATAAACTGTCAGACTGCGTGCCTGTTTGGCGATCTCTGGGATGAACTGCAGCGCGCTGGCTGCATTTCCAATCACGGCAACCGATTTGTCCTTCAGGTCGATATCATGGCGCCATTCGGCAGAATGGAATATGGTTCGCCCGAAGAGTTTCATCCCCGGTATCCCAATACGGTTGGGAAAGTGCAACTGACCAACCGAGCAAACCACGTGGCGGCAGAGATAGGTTTCATCTCCATTGCCCTTGGTCGTTACAGTCCACATTTCACTTGTCGGATCGAAGCTTGCTGAAGTGACGGCGCAGCCAAGGCGTAAATGCGCGATCACTCCGAATGTTTCCGCACAATCCCGGATGTAATCCAGAATCTCTTTCTGTCCCGACCATTTTCGGCTCCAGTTCGGCGTTTTGCTGAAAGAGTAAGAATACAAATGCGAGGGCACATCGCATTCCGCACCGGGATAGGTGTTATGCTGCCAAGTGCCCCCAAATTCAGTGGCCTTGTCGAGTATTGCGAAGCTGTCGATTCCCGCTTGTCTGAGCTGGTAGCCCATACCAATGCCGCCAAAGCCAGCACCTATGATCAAACAGTTCACCTGCTTCATGATACTTCCTTATGCTCGTATGTCCGTTTCGCGACTTGCCAGTGGCGTTTCTGATCTGCCTGGTTTGACTTTGGGACAAGCGTGACCGGCATAATATCTTCTTTCAATTTATCTCAAGTTCACCTGAGCCTGCTAATAACTTGGGCCCAGACTAAGTCCTTCAATGCAAATGTAATTGGGAACTTATCCCTCAACTTTGAGTTGAAGGGAATGGAAAAATTAGAAGATGAACCTTTGAAACCGTTTATAATCTGCCCTGAGTTATGGCGCACGGCCTGAGGCAGGGTGTTTCTATAGTCGTAAAGATTTTGGAAGATTGGCTCCGGCGGTAGGGATCGAACCTACGACCAATTGATTAACAGTCAACTGCTCTACCGCTGAGCTACGCCGGAACGGTTCGCGCCGTATAGCAACCCGACTCTTCGGCGTCCAGAGGGGGGCGTGAGTTTTTTCGTCGAAAAAACATGCGCACAGCGAAAGCGGGCATCAATGATAATTTGCGGTGTGTTTTGGGGAGATTGGCTCCGGCGGTAGGGATCGAACCTACGACCAATTGATTAACAGTCAACTGCTCTACCGCTGAGCTACGCCGGAACGGTTCGCGCCATATAGCAACCCGAAATTTCGCCGTCCAGAGGGGAAGCGCGGTTTTGGAAAAAAATTTACCTCGGCATCTATGGGGTTCTGGCGAAGATCGCGCCGACAGATAATTTTGACTGCGGTGCAACCAGAAATCGGCACGTAAGATCAACGAGATGGGCGAATACATTCCGTTCGGCAGCGGGCAACAGGGCAGCGGGGGTTTCGGTATAGATTCGCTCGGCCAATTCCCGGGCGGTTCCTGGCCTGGTTTCCAATGCGGACAGAATCTGTGTTTCCCGGGCGCGCCGGTGGGTGATCAACCAATCGAGCCTTTTGGCAGGGTCGTTAATCGGTGCGCCATGCCCTGCATGGAATACGGACCAGTTATGTTGTCCTAGCTTTTCGCAAGCCGCCATGAAATCGGTCAGATCACCATCAGGTGGTGACACCAATGAACTGGCCCAACCCATCACATGATCGGCGGTAAAGCAGACATCCCCCCAACCCAGCGCAATATGGTTACCAAGATGACCAGGCGTATGGATCACATTCAACTGCCACCCTTCGGCGGCGATTACATCACCATCTTCGACTTCGATATGTGGGCGGAACGCCGTGTCGATCCCTTCACCTCCGCCTGCGAGCCCCTGAGTAGCCAATTCGGACATCACCTCACTGCGGCCTGCTTCGGGGCCTCCAAAAGCAATGATCTTTGCTTGCGTTCGTTCGGCCAGCGGTGCAGCAAGCGGAGAGTGGTCCAGATGAGAATGTGTGACAATGATGTGGCTGATCCGTTGTCCGGGTTTAACCGCGTTCAGGATTGCACCCAGATGGTCCGCATTGGCAGGGCCGGGGTCAATCACCGCAAGATCGGTTTGGCCAAGCAAGTATGTATTGGTGCCGCGATATGTCATCGGAGACGGGTTGGGGGCGAGAATCCGCCTTAGGCCCGGTTGTAATTCGTCATCTCGACCTGGCATTGGATTGAAATCGTCCGGTGCTTGCATTCTGCACTCTTTCTCTCGTCTGAACAGCCCGTTAGGTTTAACCCATGACGACGCAATGGCTCAAACTTTATATGCCGCGCAGCCTGTACGCACGGGCGGCTTTGATTCTCATTTTGCCGGTGGTGGTGATGCTGCTGGTGATCAGTGTCGCCTTTTTGCAAAAGCACCTAGAAGATGTCACTGCGCAAATGACTCGTGCCGCATCGCGTGAGGTTACGCTGGTTACGGATGTGATAGAACATTCTGAAACGCAGCAACAGGCGGTAGCCGAACTTCGGCCCGATCTGGCCGCGCTTGATATGAAACTGCGGTTTCTCGGGATAAACGAAACGCCAGTCATCGGGAATCGCCGCTGGTATGATTTCATTGCACCTCAAGTCGAATCCGAGTTGCGCGCCCTGCTTCCCGATCTTGTAGCGGTCGCCTTGCCAAGCGGGCAGGAGGCTCGATTGTATCTGCAGACGGATTTGGGTGTATTGCAGCTAACTTTCGACCGTCGGCGATTGTCCCCAACCGCGCCGCATCAGTTGATTGTGACCGTCTTGTTCTTTGCGATCATCATGACAACCATTTCGTTTTTGTACATGCGCAACCAGCTACGACCGATCACCCGTCTGGCCGAGGCTGCACAGGCGTTCGGACGAGGGCGGGTTGTTCCTTATTCGCCAGGCGGCGCGATCGAGGTGCGAGCGGCTGGCAGTGCGTTTCTGGATATGCGCGCCCGGATAGAGCGTCAGATGGAGCAGCGCACCATGATGCTGTCCGGTGTCAGCCACGATTTGCGAACGCCTTTGACGCGTCTCAAGCTTGGGCTGTCTTTGTTGCCCGAAGGTGAGGCAGCGCCATTGCAACAGGACGTGGATGAAATGCAGCTATTGCTGGACGCGTTTTTGGACTTTTCCAAAGGAGCGGCAGAGGTGGCGCCGGAATCCGTAGACCCTGAGAGGTTCCTTCGGCAGATCGTCAAGGATGCGTGCAGGGCAGGGCATAAGGTCGAATTGGTAAAGGTTGATGGCGCAGGAACCGCGATGTTGCGCCCGACGTCTATTCGTCGCGCGGTAGAGAACTTGATCGGGAATGCGGTCAGGTACGGAAATCGCGCTGAAATCAGCCTGTCGGTCTCCTCCAAATCGCTGCGTATCCGCGTCGAAGATGATGGTCCGGGTATTCCGCCCGAGCAGCGCACCGAAGCGGTCAAACCTTTCTCGCGATTGGATCCGGCGCGCAACCAGAATCGAGGCAGCGGTGTTGGTCTGGGGTTGGCCATTGTGGCAGATGTCGCCCGAGCCCATGGCGGCGTGCTTCGATTGGGCAAAAGCGAACATCTGGGCGGTCTGTGTGCCGATATTATCATCGGTCGCTAGATCATCGTGCACCAGACCTCTGCTCTGCCAAATCCGGTGTGAGTTCATCTTGGATTGTTGGATGTTCAGTGACCGATAAACTGATTCAAGCGCCTGAAAAGTTACCGGGATATCCCGAGCGGGAATCGAAGATATGTCCTGAAATCGTCGGGCACTTGCCTCGCAACCTATTGTTAGGTCGTGGAGCATCTCTCTCGATTTTCGGGCTGATAGATCGTTGTTTTTAAATGGAAATTTGCGGATTTTGGTAGGCCCGGAGGGACTCGAACCCCCAACCAAAGCGTTATGAGCGCTCTGCTCTAACCAATTGAGCTACAGGCCCGCCTAGGCGCTTTGCCTATCATGGTGAACGCCCGCGTCAAGCCTGACCGTTGCAACATCTCCAACAATCGACTAACCCGCGCGGGAACCATTCAAAAGAGGTTGGCGATGACAGCGAGCAAAAACGGAATCACCTACGCGGATGCGGGCGTTGATATTGATGCGGGGAATACTCTGGTCGACCGGATAAAACCTGCTGCCAAGCGGACCAACAGATCCGGCGTGATGAGCGGGCTGGGCGGGTTCGGCGCATTGTTCGACCTGAAGGATGCAGGTTATCGGGATCCGATTCTTGTCGGCGCCACCGACGGTGTTGGCACCAAGTTGCGGATCGCGATTGATACAGGCCTGGTCGATGGCGTCGGTATCGATCTTGTGGCCATGTGCGTCAACGATCTGATCTGTCAGGGTGCCGAGCCACTTTTCTTCCTCGACTATTTCGCCACAGGCAAGCTGGATACCGAGACCGCCGCACGGATTATTGAGGGCATTGCCGAAGGCTGCGTTCAATCGGATTGCGCATTGATCGGTGGCGAAACTGCCGAGATGCCGGGCATGTATCCCGATGGTGATTTCGATTTGGCCGGGTTTTCAGTCGGTGCGATGGAGCGCGGCGCACACCTTCCTGCAGATGTTCAACAGGGTGACGTGTTGCTTGGGCTGGCCTCAAACGGGGTGCATTCCAATGGCTATTCGCTAGTGCGCAAGCTGGTCGAGATCTCGGGCCTGGGTTGGGATGCGGCATCGCCCTTTGGGGATGGATCGCTGGGCGAGGCACTGCTGACCCCGACGCGCCTTTACGTGAAACCTGCGCTACAGGCGATCCGGACAGGCGGGGTGCATGCGCTCGCCCATATCACCGGCGGTGGCCTGACCGAAAACCTGCCACGGGTGCTGCCCGAAGGGCTGGGTGCCCAGATCGACTTGAACTCCTGGGATTTGCCACCCGTATTCCGCTGGATGGCAGAAACCGGCGGTATTGCTGAATCCGAGATGCTCAAGACTTTCAACTGCGGCATCGGCATGATCGTGGTTTGCGGCGCAGAGCAGGCCGACGACCTGTCGGCACTGCTGGCCCAAGCTGGTGAGACGGTTTCGCGGATTGGCACCGTAACCGACACCGCAGGAGTGGCCTATTCGGGCAAATTGCTGTGAGCCATAAGCGCGTCGCCATTCTGCTCTCGGGCGGGGGGTCGAATATGGTCTCTCTGGTCGACAGCATGACCGGTGACCATCCGGCCAGACCTTGTTTGGTCTTGTCGAACGATGCTGAGGCTGGGGGACTGAAAAAGGCAGCTGATCGGGGAATTGCAACGGCAGCCGTAGATCACCGGCCATTCAAGGGCGACCGCGCGGCTTTTGAGGCCGAGCTGCTGAAACCGTTAGAGCAAGCACAACCGGACATCGTGTGTTTGGCTGGGTTCATGCGGGTGCTGACCGGTGATTTCGTCTCGCGCTTTCAGGGTCGGATGCTGAACATCCACCCGTCACTGTTGCCAAAATACAAGGGTCTGAACACCCATGCCCGTGCGATTGCAGCAGGTGATATCGAGCATGGATGCTCGGTTCACGAAGTGACCGCAGCGCTGGACGATGGCCCAATCTTGGGGCAAGCCCGCCTGAATATTGAGGCTGGAGACACTCCTGAGACTTTGGCGGCGCGCGTTCTGACCTACGAACACAGGCTTTATCCGGCCGTATTGCGCCGCTTTGCCGGAAATGACCGCACGCCGGTGCTTTTGCCGTGAATCCCGCGGGGTGATTTACACGCGGTTGCCATTCGGCCTATGGTTCGCCCGACGGCCCGGAAACGTGTAGGACTGACGGGTGATTAAAAACAAAAGCAAGAATAGCACCACGAATGAAAACCCTCACGACGACGCAAGAGCTGGCCGATTTCTGCAAAGCGGCTGCGGCCTTTGATTACGTAACCGTAGATACCGAGTTCCTGCGCGAACGGACCTACTATTCAAAACTTTGCCTGCTTCAACTGGCGGTCCCGTCGCCCGACGAAGACAGCGCCGTTTTGGTCGATCCTTTGGCCGAAGGGATGACTCTGGAGCCTTTGTACGAGCTCTTCGCCGATGAAAGCGTGGTCAAAGTTTTTCACGCAGCCCGTCAGGATCTTGAGATTTTCTGGGTTGAGGCGGGTGTGTTCCCCAATCCTCTGTTCGACACTCAGGTCGCCGCCATGGTCTGCGGATTCGGCGAGCAGGTTGGTTATGAAACCCTGGTGCGCAAGATTTGTAAGGAAGGCGTGGACAAGACCTCTCGATTCACCGACTGGTCACGCCGCCCACTGTCCGAGGCGCAAAAGACGTATGCCCTGGCAGATGTAACGCATCTGCGGAAAATCTATGAGTATCTGTCGGCCGAGTTGACGAAAACCAAGCGCAGCCATTGGGTCGCCGAAGAGCTGCGCACGCTGACGCAATCCGGCACCTATGAGATCCAGCCCGAAAATGCGTGGAAGCGTATCAAAACCCGGACGAACTCGGCCAAGTTTTTGGCTGTTGTTCGCGAGTTGGCCGAGTTCCGCGAAGCCTATGCGCAGGAAAACAACGTACCGCGCAGCCGGGTGTTCAAAGACGACGCTCTGATCGAACTGGCATCGACCAAGCCGAAATCTTTCTCAGATTTGGGTGGATCGCGCCTGCTGCTGCGCGAGGCCCGCAAAGGGGTCATTGCGGATGGGATTCTGGCCGCTGTCAAAAAGGGTATTAATTGCCCACCAGAAAAATTGCCCAAGATTGATACCAGCCGTGACAAGTTGAAGGTAAATCCTGCGCTTGCCGACCTATTGCGGGTGCTGCTGAAATCAAAAACGGAAAGCTCGGGCGTGGCTGCCAAACTGATTGCTACCAGTTCCGAACTGGATCAGATCGCAGCCGGTGAACGGGAATTACCTGCAATGTCCGGTTGGCGGTTCGAGGTATTCGGCGAAGATGCTCTGAAACTGTGCGATGGCAAAATCGCCCTGGCAGCTAAAGGGCAGACCGTCACGGTCGTAGAGCTTTAGCAGGAATTATCTGCGGCGGGATTCCAGGGCATTTTGTTCCCCTTTGACGCGGACCAGCCGAATGTTTGCAAGCTCGTCTCGGCTGATATTGATTGCATTGGATACCCTTCGGGACCGTTCGGTCCCCTGGCTTGTCGCATATGACGGGTAGTCGACACGGAACGTGAATTCGAGAATGCCATTTTTCGCATTCTCTTCGCTTTCAACACGAACAAGCCGAGCATTATAGGCACCCTGCCTTGCAGCAATCCCAGTCGTGTAAACGATAGCTCCATTGGGAATTGGATCGATCCGCAGTTCTTCGACTTTGGCGATCGGGAAGCTCATGTCCACGGCTTCCGGCTTTGAAAATATGCCAACACCTTCGGCTTGTTGAGGAACCAGCGCATTTGCATCATTCACGGATACTTCAGAGGGTGCCGGAGTACTGGACCCAAACCAGTTTGTCGGGTTGACCCGAGAATCACGCCAAGCGCTGCAAGCCGACAGGGTCAAGGCAGCAGCCAAAAGAACAGACAGTGATTTCTTCATCGTCACAACACCCAGAGCAGTCTATATGGCAATGAGTTATCGCACTTTTCCGGGTTTGAAAAGCCACGTGGGGGGCTGGACAGATGCTGGTCAGGATCATAGTTCAAAAATGTGAACCCAATGAGAGGACAGCCCCGAGATGGCGACACCTGCTTTTGAAGAAATCGTCGAAGATTTCGAATTCCTGGAGGACTGGGAAGACCGGTACCGCCATGTAATCGAGCAGGGGAAAGCGATGGCGCCATTGGATGATGTGTTGAAGGTGCCTGCAACTAAAGTCCATGGTTGCGCCAGCCAGGTCTGGCTGCATCCCAGTGTCGACGGAGGGACTTTTCATTTTGACGGCGACAGTGATGCTCTGATCGTGCGGGGCCTGATTGCGGTCCTGCGATCCCTATATAACGGCCTGCCGGTTCAAGAAGTCCCTCAGGTTGACGCAGGAGGCGAACTGGCGCGGCTGGGGTTAAACGATCATCTTTCCGCGCAACGATCTAACGGTTTGAGGGCGATGATCGACCGTATCCGCGAGGTCGCGATAGAGGCCGCCTAAAGCGGGCGGCTGGCCCAGTCGCTCAGCGTGGATTGCAGATCACCATAACCGGTAAAACGGCGCTCGAAAGCCAGGCCCATTCGGTCTGCGCACTCCTTGGCCCGTTCGGTCAGAACCGCATCATCAGTCTGTGCCTGATAAACCAGTTTCGTGTAGTTGCCGAAATACATTTCCCTAAGCTCGGGGTGGCGATCCAGCCCCAGCGGCTTCCAGACGAAGGCATCGAATTGACGTGCCAGAAAATCTGTTAGGTAGAACGCTGTAG
This sequence comes from Ruegeria sp. CDSA077, assembly GCF_059612265.1. Lineage (NCBI taxonomy): Bacteria > Pseudomonadati > Pseudomonadota > Alphaproteobacteria > Rhodobacterales > Roseobacteraceae > Ruegeria > Ruegeria sp. CDSA077. The sequence continues at coordinate 989,162 of NZ_JBXWQG010000001.1, read as the reverse complement.
TTTCATCCTCGCCGCGATTTTCAAAGACCTGGTTCCCCTCGAAGAAAGAATAGCAGTGGGGCCCTTTGATCATCTCCACACCCATCTCCTCGCAGGCTTTCTGCAACAGGCCACCGGTGCCGCAATCTGCGTAGACGACATAAACTTTGTCGTATTGGTCGCGGTGTTTGGCAACGGCCTCTTCCACCGCCTGCGTGATCCGTTCCGGGTGGACGTGCAAGATGGCGGGCAGGCAGGTCAGTTCCATATGATCCCAGCCATTACGACGCTTTAGGTCCAGGATTTCCCGCGCCAGCGCACCGCAGGCCAATAACAGAATTCGCCCTGCGCCGTGATGGTCTGAATAGCCCTGTGTTGTCAGGCTGGCGTCGTCGGGAAGTTGGTCCTGAGTCATTTCGCGCCTCTTTCTCGTTATCTAGAAAATCGGCTTATTCGGTGGCTGGCAAGCCCGTATTCGACACATAATGTCGGCTTCGGATCAGGGTAGGGTGAATAAATGAAAAAGGCCGCCCGAAAACCGGACGGCCCTGAAATGGTTTAGATGTCGATCAACCCGCCAGCTGATTGTGCTTGCGCGAGACAAAATCCTTTGCCGTCTCAACAGCTACGGCCGCGTCACGGCAATAGGCATCAGCACCGATCGCCTTGCCGAACTCTTCGTTCAGGGGCGCGCCGCCAACCAGAACGATATAGTCGTCGCGCCGACCCTGTTCGATCAGTGTGTCGATCACGACTTTCATATATGGCATGGTCGTCGTCAGCAGGGCCGACATGCCCAGGATATCGGGCTGTTCGGTATCAAGCGCTTCCAGATAGTTTTCGACGGGGTTGTTGATGCCGATATCAACAACCTCGAATCCGGCGCCTTCCATCATCATTGACACCAGGTTTTTGCCAATGTCGTGAATGTCGCCTTTAACAGTGCCGATCACCATTTTACCAACGCGCGGTGCGCCGGTTTCGGCCAGCAGCGGCTTGAGGATAAACATGCCGCCCTTCATTGCGTTTGCGGCCAGCAAGACCTCGGGTACGAACAGAATGCCGTCACGGAAGTCGTGGCCCACAACCGTCATGCCGCCGACCAGTGCCTTGGTCAGGATGTCATAAGGTGTCCATCCGCGCTCCAGCAGGATGTTCACACCTTCTTCGATTTCTTCTTTCAGACCGTCGTAAAGGTCATCGAACATCTGTTCGACCAGTTCGTCGTCGTTCAGTTCGGACAGGACGATGTCTTCTTCATCGGACATGGGGCGTTTCCCTGAGCTGTTCGGGCCTTGCGCCCGTGGTGGCATTTTTTCCGTTTTGGCCATTTCGCCGTAATACTACTGTGACGATTGCGACCTTGGCAGTTCCGAGACCGACCTATAGGCCAAATTTGTCGTTATCTCGACGTCATTTTACACATGAACATCCTGCAATTCGTTCAAATGCACCAAATGTCCAGGGGCTGATTGGGGCTCTGATGCTGTCTCAGCAAGGTAAATGTGCCGCTTGCCGGACCGGTCGATATTCCATATACCAAATGACATGAACAAAAGTAGAACAAACCTTCCTTCGGCCATTGCCAAGGGGCGAGCAGCCACGGAAAATACGGCAGGCAGATTCGAACGGTTTGATACAATCCCCTGCGATGACGGCTGGGGGTATGATGACGATCTTCCTCCGTTGCGGACTGAAGTCAGGCACGAGACGGCACGCAGCATAATCACTTATAACCGCTCCCCCGACTTGCCATTTGATCGTTCGATCAACCCCTATCGGGGGTGCGAGCACGGCTGCATCTATTGCTTTGCACGGCCCAGCCACGCCTATCTGGGTCTGTCGCCGGGGCTGGATTTTGAGACGCGCTTGATTGCCCGACCCAATGCGGCCGAGCTTCTTCGCAAAGAGCTTTCTGCGAAAGGTTACAGTGTTGCGCCGATTGCGATTGGAACCAATACCGACCCTTATCAGCCAGTTGAAAAAAACCTGGGAATCACAAGGTCTTGTTTGTCGGTGCTTACTGAGTTTCGCCATCCGGTTGCGATTGTGACCAAGGGGGCATTGATCGAACGTGATCTCGATCTGCTCGCACAGATGGCGGAACAGGGTTTGGTTCGGGTCGGGATATCTCTGACCACGTTGGATGCGGATTTATCGCGCCGAATGGAGCCACGGGCACCCGCGCCAAATCGGCGCCTGAAAATCATTCGCAGGCTGACCGAAGCGGGGGTTCCGGTGCGGGTCATGACCTCTCCTTCAATTCCCGGTTTGACAGATCATGAGATGGAAAGCCTGCTAGAGGCGGGCAGGGATGCCGGGGCGGATGCAGCAAGCTGGATTATGCTGCGGTTGCCGCGCGAAGTTTCGGAACTTTGGCAAACCTGGCTGCAAGAGCAAGAGCCAACGCGCGCCGAAAAAGTCATGTCCAAGCTTCGGCAAATGCACGGGGGCCGGGACTATGATCCGCGTTGGGGCCACCGAATGCGCGGTGAGGGCGAATATGCCGAGATGGTGGCTAAACGGTTTTCACTGGCTGTAAAGCGGCTAGGCCTTGCAACGCGCACCCCGAAGCTGCGGTGCGATTTGTTCGATATCCCGCCCCAAGCCGGGGACCAGTTGACGCTGTTCTAACAAATCAGCCCCGGATTCTGGTCCGGGGCTGTTTGGTTTGTTGGGAATCGAAATCAGCGTTTTTCGATGTCCACGTAATCGCGACTGGTTTCGCCCAGATAGAGCTGGCGCGGGCGGCCGATTTTGTTCTGTGGATCTGCGATCATCTCTTTCCACTGACTGACCCAGCCAACGGTGCGCGACAGTGCGAAAATTGGGGTGAACATCGACGTCGGGAAACCCATCGCCTCGAGGATGATCCCTGAATAGAAGTCCACGTTCGGGAACAGTTTCTTTTCGGAGAAATACGGATCTTCCAACGCCTGTTTTTCCAACGCCTTGGCGACTTGCAGCTTGGGATTGTCCTCAATCCCCAGCAGATCCAACACTTCGTCGGCGGATTGCTTCATAACCTTGGCGCGCGGGTCAAAGTTCTTATAGACGCGGTGACCAAAGCCCATCAGGCGGAACGGATCGGCCTTGTCTTTGGCGCGGGCGATATATTCCGGGATACGGTCAACCGTGCCAATTTCTTCCAGCATTTCAAGGCAGGCCTGGTTTGCGCCGCCATGGGCAGGGCCCCAAAGACACGCGATACCAGCGGCAATGCACGCAAACGGATTCGCCCCCGAGGACGAGGCCAGACGCACGGTCGAAGTAGAGGCATTCTGTTCGTGATCCGCGTGCAGAGTAAAGATGCGGTCCATCGCGCGGCTGAGGATTGGGTTCACCTCATATTCCTCGGCAGGGACGCTGAAGCACATGCGCAGGAAGTTTGACGCATAATCCAGATCGTTGCGCGGGTACACGAAGGGCTGACCGGTGTGATACTTGTAAGCCCAGGCAGCGATGGTCGGCATCTTGGCGATCAGACGATGGGATGCGACCTCACGCTGATGCGGGTCCGAAACATCGGTCGAATCGTGATAGAACGCAGACATCGCGCCCACGACACCGACCATGATCGCCATCGGATGCGCATCACGGCGGAAGCCACGATAGAAATACTGCATCTGTTCGTGCAGCATGGTGTGGCGGGTGATCGTGGTTTCAAACTTTTCCAGTTCCTTGGCCGCCGGCAGCTCTCCGTAAAGCAGCAGGTAGCACACTTCGAGGAAATGCGATTTTTCGGCCAACTGGTCGATCGGATAGCCACGGTGCAGCAGTTCACCTTTTTCGCCGTCGATATAGGTGATGGTGCTGTCGCAGCTGGCTGTCGAGGTGAAGCCGGGGTCATAGGTGAACACATCCGCTTCGCTGTACAGCTTGCGGATGTCGATGACATCAGGTCCCACGGTAGGCGAATGAACCGGCAACTCGTATGTTTTACCATGTACGGTCAAAGTGGCTGATTTATTGCTGTCGGTCATAATGTCCCTTCCTCATTCATACGTGAAACGGATCGTCGTCCGTTTCGGCGGGCAACGGTTGCGCACAGGGGCGCAGCCCGGGTGTTAGCGGAGCAGCGTTACCCAAATGTGAAACCTTTGGTTATGTCGCTGCGTCGGAGAGCCGTGCCAGGGTTTCATCCCGCCCAAGCACAAGCATCATATCAAAAACCGAAGGCGTTACAGCCCGACCAGCCAATGCAGCGCGCAATGGCCCTGCCAGCTTGCCAAACTTTAGCCCTTTCGCTTCTGCAAACGAGTTCAGGGCACTCTCCAGTTCGTTCCGGGTCCAGCTAGCATTTTGCACGTGCGGCGTCAATTCACTCAGTATACCGTCGGATACAGAGGACAGCGCCTTTGCAGCCTTCTCATCAGGTTTAATCGGGCGTGACGTCAGCACAAAATGCGCTTTTTCAAGGAGTTCCGGGAAAGTGCGTGCCCGATCCTTGAGGCAATACATCGCACGTTCCAGATCACCTGATTGTGCATTGGTGAGAGCGGGCAGTCCCGCCGCCGCCAGGTATCCCTGAATTTCCTGCCGCAATGCGGCATCGCCAGTGATTGGAATATGCTGACCACATAGATTCTCGAGCTTTTTCAGATCGAACCGTGCAGGGCTTTTACCGATTCCGGTCAGATCGAACCACTCTTTCGCCTGCTCATCTGTAAAGAATTCGTCATCCCCGTGGCTCCAGCCGAGACGGGCTAGATAGTTGCGCATACCCGCGGCCGGGTACCCCATCGCCTGATATTCTTGGGCACCCAAAGCTCCGTGACGTTTGGATAGTTTCTTGCCGTCCGGACCATGAATCAGCGGAATATGTGCCCAGACCGGAACATCCCAACCCATGGCTTCATAGATCATCATCTGGCGTGCGGCATTGTTCAGGTGATCGTCGCCCCGGATAACATGGGTCACACCCATGTCGTGATCATCCACAACAACCGCCAGCATATAAACCGGTGTTCCGTCCGAGCGCAGCAGGATCATGTCGTCCAACTGATCGTTGCGGATTGTCACGTCGCCCTGAACCTGATCGCGGATCACGGTGACCCCGTCCCGAGGTGCCTTTATGCGGATCGCATATGGGGCGTCAGGTTGGGTCGAAGGGTCAGCGTCGCGCCAGGGGCTCTGGAACAGCGTCGATTTTCCCTCTGCACGCGCCTGTTCGCGAAAGGCTGTGATCTCGTCCTGGGTCGAAAAACATTTGTAGGCTTTGCCGTCCGCCAGCAGCTGATGTGCCACTTCAGCATGACGCGGGGCGCCTTCGAATTGGCTGATCACATCGCCATCATGGTCCAGGCCCAACCAGGACATCCCCTGAAGAATTGCTGCAGTAGCCTCTGGGGTTGAGCGTTCGCGGTCCGTGTCTTCAATCCGCAACAAGAACTTGCCACCACGTCCCCGAGCAAAGAGCCAGTTGAACAATGCAGTGCGCGCGCCACCGATGTGAAGAAAACCAGTGGGTGAAGGTGCAAAACGGGTGACGACCTGATCGGACATAGTGTGGATTAACCTTTTGGTAACCGTGTCGGGCTTAACTTGGCGCCTGTCTAACGAGCCCGAAGGACGGGGGCAACCATGCGTGTTCTGGCACGGGTCGAGACCGCATTGCTGAACCAGACAGGCTGTTTGTTTCAGTGGTCACCAGTGTGCTTGGCCATTGGCATCGGCCTGTATTTCGCGCTCCGGTTCGAGCCGGGGTGGCAGATTTACGTCTGTTTCAGCGCGGTAATTGTTGCGGCTATGGGGATGGCCCGCAAATCGCGGTCTGGCTGGGCTCCGTTGGCAATCGGGGGGGCACTGATCGCTGCCGGGTTCATCCTGGCCGGCGCACGTGCCCATACGGTGGCAGAGCCGGTTCTATCTTGGCGGTACTATGGCCCGGTCGAGGGACGTGTTGTCGCCATAGACCGCTCTGCGTCGGATGCGCTGCGGGTGACGCTCGATCGGGTGCGATTAGGGGACGTGCCCTTGGATCGACGACCGCGGCGCGTCCGACTTTCCCTGCATGGTGGGGATGTCGCGCTGGTTCCTGGGCAAAGGATCATGACAACAGGTCATCTGTCGCCGCCTCAAGGGCCGGTAGAGCCCGGCGGTTTCGATTTCCGTCGCCACGCATGGTTTCAACGTTTAGGGGCGGTCGGGTACACGCGCGTACCGGTGTTGTCGGTTGCCCCGCCGGACAGGACCAATCTCCGCATCACGGCGTGGAGGATGGCGATCTCAGAACATGTGCGCGCATTGCTGCCTGGAGAGGTCGGAGGTTTCGCCGCGGCTGTCACGACGGGTGATCGCAGCGGAATGGGTCAGGAAACGCTGAACAATCTACGGGCATCTAATCTGGCTCATCTGTTGGCGATATCCGGATTGCATATGGGGTTGTTGACAGGTTTTGTTTACCTAATTTGCAGGGTCACGCTGTCTGCTGTCCCGGTGCTCGCTCTTAGACTTCCGGTCCGCAAGATTGCAGCGGTTTGCGCCTTGGTCGCGGCGGTTGTTTATCTATTGCTGTCTGGCGGGAATGTCGCAACAGAGCGGGCCTTTATCATGGTCAGCGTAATGCTGGGGGCCATTTTGATCGACAGAAGGTCAATTTCGCTACGCGCGGTGGCCGTCGCTGCCCTTATCGTGCTGTCGTTGCGACCAGAATCTCTGTTAAGTCCCGGTTTTCAGATGTCCTTTGCTGCAACAACGGCACTGGTGGCCGTTTTCGGAGCCTTACGCGGTTTCGGTTCTGCTTTCGGGCCAAAATGGCTACGGCCCATTATCGGGGTGTTGATGTCATCTGCCATAGCGGGGCTTGCCACCGCACCGATTGGGGCGGCGCATTTCAATTCACTGTCTCACTATGGGCTGGTTGCGAATATGCTGTCGGTCCCGGTGATGGGAACCGTCGTGGTTCCTGCGGCCGTTATTGCCGCAATCCTGGCGCCATTCGGGCTTGAGTGGTTTGGGCTGGCGGTCATGGGGGCAGGGTTGGAATGGATTCTGGCGGTTTCAGACTGGATCTCGGGACTGGAAGGTGCGCAAGGTTATGTGGTCAGTCCACCGTCCTACGTCTTGCCCATATTTGCATTGGGCGCGCTCTGGATCGCCTTGTGGCGCGGTGGGGCAAGGTGGGTCGGCGTCGCACCTTGCATGGTGGCGATTGCGCTTTGGGGGCAGGGTAACCGTCCGGAAGTTTTGGTCGCAGACTCCGGTGGGTTAGTTGGTGTGATGACTGATCAGGGGCGCGCGCTGAGCAAGGAAAAGGGCAGCAAATTTATTGCAACCGTATGGCTTGAAAACGACGGAGACGGCGCGAGCCAGAAAACTGCCGCAAATCGCTGGCCCGATGGGAAAGATCTGTCGCAAAGATATTTCTGGCAGGGCAAAGAGCTGATTCACCTCACTGGCAAACGATCTGCGCGCGAATTCAGCGAATGTGGAGATGACCAAATCGTCATCTCTGCTGTTCCGGTCCAGCTGTCCGGCACCTGTATGGTGATTGATCCCGAGTTGTTGAACAAGACAGGAAGTATTGCACTGTCCAGCGGAAACGTAATGACCAGTGCCGAAGTCATAGGCAAAAGGCTGTGGTCGCCAGACAACTAAAGATCAATAGCTTCGGATCAGCCCAACCAAACGGCCCTGAACCTTGACCTTATCTTCGGGCAGTACACGCGTTTCATAGGCCGGGTTGGCAGCCTCAAGCGCTATCGCCTGACCTCTCCGATAGAACCGTTTGAGCGTTGCTTCCTGATCTTCGACCAGCGCGACAACGATATCGCCATTATCAGCCGCAGAGGTTTCGCGGATGACGACCACATCGCCGTCGTTGATGCCAGCGTCAATCATCGAATCGCCGCGTACTTCAAGTGCGTAGTGCTCGCCTCTGCCGGAAACCATGCTTCCGGGGACGGCAACGCGGTGCGAGACATGGCTGATCGCCTCGATCGGAACACCTGCTGCGATGCGTCCCATGACCGGCAATTCCATTGCGTCTACGGTCACTGGTTCGAAATTCGCGGGGCGTTTGCCTTCGGGCTTGTCACCTTCGATAACACGGGGTTTGAAAGCGACTGTTGGCTCTCCTCCCAGGCTTTCAGGAAGTTTGACGATTTCGATGGCACGGGCACGATGGGCCAGACGACGGATAAAGCCGCGTTCTTCAAGCGCTGTGATCAACCGATGGATGCCGGATTTGGACCGCAGGTCCAGCGCAGCTTTCATTTCATCGAAACTTGGGGGGACGCCATCCGCCTGAACGCGTTTATGGATGAACTCCAACAAATCCAACTGCTTCTTGGTCAGCATTGCTCACACCTCGTCGCTCATGCGTTTTCTTTTGTTCTACGCATGTTCACGTTTTGTGTCAATGATCTTGTAGGGACTCAGATCGGAAGGAACATCACTTCGTCTCCGGCCAGGCGTGCCGGGTCATTGGGTTGCCGAACCAAAAGCGCGTTTGCTTCGGCAAGCACGCTGAGCAGCGAACTGTCCTGGTTTTGGCAGGCTTTAATTCCATCACCAGTCACGATAGCGCGCATGTAATGCTCGCGCGGCCCATTCGCTGGGATAGCCTCAGTTAAATTGGCGCTTTGAAGCGGGGTCAGAACCTGTTCCAGGCCCAGCATCTTACGGATCATCGGGGCAAGAAACAGATAGCTGCAAACCATTGCGCTGACCGGATTACCCGGAAGTCCAACCATCACGCTATCGCCCAAGCGACCGGCCATCAGCGGTTTGCCGGGGCGCATGCGGATTTTGTAAAAACTCCGCTCCAACCCCAGTGCGGTGGTGACCTGAGAGACAAGATCATAATCCCCAACCGAGGCACCGCCGATCGTAACCACCAAATCAACGTCGGCTGCTAGGGCAAAGGCGGTCTCGAGGGACGAAACCGTGTCAGAGGCGATGGGCAGAACCCGCACATGCGCTCCAACATCCTCTAGCAAGGCTTTGATACTAAAGGTGTTTGAGGCGATTATCTGATCCGGTCCCGGTGTTTCGCCGGGCATGATCAATTCATCCCCGGTTGCGATCAGCGCGACCACGGGTTTACGTGCAACCGGCACCATGGGGATATTCATCGCCGCCAAAAGCGCCAGATCCTCGGGGCGCAAACGGCGTGGGGCCGACATCTTGGCGCCAATTTCGAAATCGACGCCTTTTGGACGAATGTTGGATTTAGGGCCCGGCAGATCAGAAATGGTGATTAGGTCACCTCGGCGATCAACATCCTCTTGAATGACAACAAAATCTGCACCTTCAGGAATAGGGGCGCCAGTGAAGATCCGAACCGCCTGTCCGGGTCCAACCTGACCGTCAAATCGCCGACCGGCCGCAGCCTCGCCAATGACTTTGAACATGGCGTGCAGCTCGACCTCGGTCGACTTTACCGCGTAGCCATCCATAGAAGACGAAGCGAATGGCGGCTGATCGCGTGTGGCTGCTACATTCTCGGCCAGTACTCTACCCGCCGCATCCATCAAGGGAGCCGTCTCCGAGGGGAGGGTGTTTACAAGATCGAATAGCTGCGCCCGGGCGCTTTCAACGGTTATCATTTCGCCTCGTAACGGCCTGACTTACCACCATCTTTTAGCAAGACGCGAATGCCGCCAATTTCCATTGCCTTATCGACGGCTTTGGCCATGTCGTATATGGTCAGTGCGGCAGTTGAGGCCGCTGTCAGCGCCTCCATTTCCACGCCGGTTTGACCAGATGTCTTGACGGTTGCTTGTACCTGTATGCCGGGTAATTCTGGGTCCAGTGTCAGGTCTACGGTAACTTTGGTCACTGGCAGTGGGTGACATAGCGGGATCAGATCGGGTGTCTTCTTTGCCCCCATGATACCGGCCAGACGTGCCACCCCCAAGACGTCACCTTTTTTGGCGCGACCTTCTGCGATCAAGTCGAACGTATCTTGTGCCATCGTGATATGAGCCGCTGCGACGGCGACACGATCCGTGATGGGCTTGTTCGACACATCGACCATATGAGCCTGACCCTGGGCATCAAAGTGAGACAGCGGCATCACATCACACCCGGGCTGAGCGGACGCGACAGCAGATCGTGTGTCGCTGCTGCGACGTCATCCTGACGCATCAGGCTTTCGCCAATTAGAAAACAACGCGCACCGTAACGGGCGATATCGGCCAAGTCTGCTGGAGTGCTCAACCCGCTTTCGCAAACGATGGTCCGGTCAGCGGGAACTAGTTTTGACAGGCGGCGTGTCGTATCAAGAGTGGTCTCGAAGGTCTTGAGATTACGGTTGTTTATCCCAATCAACGGGCTCTTGAGCTGCGTTGCACGTTCCAGCTCGGCTTCATCATGAACTTCTATCAGAACGTCCATGCCCCAGTCAAAGGCGGTCTGTTCCAATTCAGCCGCCTGGCTGTCATCAACCGATGCCATGATGATCAGAATACAATCCGCCCCAAGAGCGCGGGCTTCAGTCACCTGATAGGGATCGTACATGAAATCTTTGCGTAGAACCGGCAAAGAACAGGCTGCGCGTGCCTGAACCAGAAACTCTTTGGCACCCTGAAAGCTGGGCGTGTCGGTCAACACGGAAAGGCAGGCAGCGCCGCCTTCTTCGTAAGCCTGTGCAAGTGCTGGTGGATCAAAGTCAGCGCGGATCAGACCTTTGGAGGGGCTGGCTTTTTTGACTTCTGCAATCAGCCCGTACCCGCTACGTACAGCCATTTGCAACGCCGATGCGAATCCGCGCGGTTCAGAGGCTGATCTTGCTTCGTTTTCAACAGCTTCCATAGACTTATTGGCCTTGTCCGAAGCGACCTCTTCGAGCTTGTAAGCTTTGATTTTGTCCAGAACCGTTTCGGTCATGCGGCCTCCTGAGTAATGCGGGCCAGGGCCGCGATCTTGTCTTTGGCTTTTCCGCTGTCGATACTTTCAGCGGCTTTTGCGACACCTTCGCGCAGATCAGCAGTGGCCTCTGCGACGACCAGGGCTGCTGCGGCATTCAACAATACCGCATCGCGATAGGCGGAGGCCTCACCGTCTAGAAGAGCTCGGAAGGCTACTGCGTTTTCCTCGGGGGATCCGCCCAGAATGTCCTCGAAGGGATGTACCGGCAGCCCTGCATCTTCTGGGTGAAGCTCGACCTCTTTAATTGTGCCGTCTTCGAGGGCCGCAATCCAACTGATACCCGTGATGGTCAATTCGTCTGTGCCGTCCGATCCGTGCACCAGCCATGCGCGTTCGGACCCAAGCAGGCCCAACGTTTCGGCCATCGGGCGGATCAACTCTCGGCTAAAGGCTCCGGTCAACTGCCGCTTGACGCCTGCCGGATTGGTCAGCGGACCGAGAATGTTAAAGATCGTCCGTGTCCCAAGCTCTTGCCGGGTGGGCATGACATGCGCAATCGCCGGGTGATGCATGGGGGCCATCATGAATCCGATTCCGACATCTTGCAGTGCATTTTCAACGGTTTGCGGGCCGACCATAACGTTGATACCCAGCTGGCCTAGCGCATCTGCGGCTCCGGATTTAGAACTCAGGTTCCGGTTGCCGTGTTTGGCCACGGTGACACCGGCACCCGCAACCACAAAGGCGGTCGCGGTCGAGATATTCAGCGTTCCCTTGCCGTCACCGCCGGTGCCTACGATATCCATCGCGCCAGCTGGTGCCTGAACTGCATTGCATTTTGCACGCATCACGGCAGCGGCGGCGGCATATTCATCGACGGTCTCACCGCGTGTGCGCATAGCCATCAAAAGCCCGCCGATCTGGCTGGGTGTTGCGGCGCCGTCAAACAGGATCCCAAAGGCTTCTTCCGCTTCGGCGCGTGTCAGGGGGCGGTCGGCGGCAACTCCGATCAGCGGTTTCAGGGCGTCGCTCATGCGGGAACTTTCATCTCGGACAGGAAATTCTTGAGCAACGCGTGGCCGTGCTCGGAAGCGATGGATTCCGGGTGGAACTGTACGCCATGAATGGGCAGTTCGCGGTGCTGGAGGCCCATTATGGTGCCATCTTCCAATTCCGCCGTAATCTCCAGGCAATCGGGCAGAGTATCGCGATCCACAATCAGCGAATGATAGCGCGTCGCCTCAAACGGCGTGGGCAGGCCCGCGAACACACCTTTACCGGTGTGGTGCATTGTTCCCATTTTGCCATGCACAATCTCATGGCAACGCGTGACTCTTCCACCGAAAACCTGACCTATGGTCTGATGGCCAAGGCAGACACCCAACAAAGGCGTCCGTGTTTCGGCGGCTGCCTCGGTCAGGGCAAGGCAAATGCCTGCCCGGTCAGGGTCGCAAGGGCCAGGGCTGAGCAGGATGCCAGCGGGGTTCATGGCCATCGCTTCTTGCACGTCCAGCGCGTCATTCCTTCGAATGACCATTTCCGAGCCAAGTTCGCCTAAATAATGTACCAGGTTGTAGGTAAATGAGTCGTAGTTGTCGATCAGCAGCAGCATTTGGCTCTTGTCTCGTGTTGGGCATTTCGGGCTGGCGATGCAACCCAAGGCCACGGTATAGTGTTGGCACATACATGCTCAGGCTTGTGGGGCAGCGTCAAGGGTGCATCCCGAACTTGGCGGTCCAGCAGGCAGGTGCCACAACAGATGGTGCAAGGGCAAGGCAGCAGGACTAAGGCGAGAGGCAAATATTATGGGCGGATTTGTCGGCGGAATGATCGCAGGCGCAGTTGTCGTTGTGGTGCTGGGGGCAGTCTTATCGCTCAACGCGCCGCTGTCGAAAAAGCCGTCCATAGCGACAGTCGCACCAGAACCTGCACCGGTGCAGACGTCGGAGAGCTCCGAGGTTGTCGCTGAGGCGGGTGCAGATGCCGATCTGCTCAAACTCCCTGCGCAGACGCCCGAGAATGAAGTCGAAGAAGAGGATTCTCTGGCCGGTTTATCCGAAGCTGAGAACGCCCCGGACAGCCAGCCGGTAGTGAATGACGTAAGCGTTCCGGTCGAAGCGCCGACGCCGAGCGAGGCGGATTCCGTAAGCATCTCGAGTGAGGCCCCTGTCGTTCCGCGAATGCCTGTCCCCGTTCAGCCTGCGCCGCTTGCCGACCTCAGCCCAGATGCCGCAGAAGATGCCCCTGAGCCACCGGCTGATCAGGTTGCTCTTGCCGAGCCCTTGCCCGAAGTCTCGCCTTCGGAATCAATCGAGCTGGAGGTGAATCCGGAGGATAACCCAATCGCAGTGGAAGGGGACGAGGACACGCTGCCCAGTCAGCCGCTACCGCGTATCGCCTCGGTTCCGCAGATCGGCGCAGAGGACAACACGTCGGGAAATACCACTATCGGGCGTCGTGTAGTGCCTTTGACTGAACGAGATGATGAAGCAGCCCAAGATCCGCAGGAAGAGGTTCCTGTAGGTAAACCGATCGAGGCCTTCGCAGAGAAGTTTGACAATCCGGATTCCAAACCCCTCATGTCGATCATTCTGATTGACGATGAGGGTGCATATGGCGCCGAGGCGCTTCAGGATTTCCCATATCCGCTTACGTTTGCGGTGCGCCCATCAGACCCCGATGCAGCTGAGAAAATGGCTCGACATCGGGCGGCCGGGTTCGAAGTGATGGTCACTGCTGACCTGCCCAAGGCGGCCAGCGCACAGGATGCTGAGGTATCGCTTTCGGTGTGGCTTGAAGCGTTGCCCGAAACGGTAGGAATTCTTGAAGGTGATGGATCCGGCATCCAGGGTAACCGGAAACTGGCGGATCAGGTCGCCGCCATCGCCGGTGGAACGGGTCGAGGACTGATCACTCAGGATAACGGGCTCAACACGGTTCAGAAGTTGGCCTCCCGTAATGGAATTCCGTCTGCGGTAATTTTCAGAGATATCGACGGCGCGCGGCAGGATGCAAAAATCATGCGACGTTTTCTGGACCAGGCTGCGTTCCGGGCCGGGCAGGAGGGCACCGTTGTCATGTTGGGCCGGTTGCGCCCGGATACCATATCGGCCTTGCTGCTTTGGGGTCTGGAAGATCGCGGAGGCCGCGTAGCAATGGCGCCTATTTCGGCGGTGATGATGCAAGGGGCAAAATAGGCCCGGTCGCTTCCTTCCCCGAAACAGGCAGCCCAGACGGGCTGCCTTTATCAATTCTTGCCGGACAGCGTAAATCGGGCCGCGTCAGCCGCAGCGCGTCTGATGGCGTTGGACTTGTGGACGGTTTCCATGAATTCAGCCTCTGGATCGCTGTCATACACAACGCCACCACCGGCCTGAATATATAGCTTTTGATCCTGAACGATGGCTGTTCGCAGGGCGATACACATGTCCATGTCTCCGCCGGCGCTGAAATAGCCGACGCCGCCGCCGTAGACACCGCGTTTTTCCGGCTCAAGCTCATCAATGATTTCCATGGCTCGTACCTTGGGCGCGCCCGAGACCGTCCCCGCAGGCATTCCCGCAAAAAAGGCGTCCAGCGCATCTTTACCCTCGGCCAGCTCACCCACAACGTTTGAAACGATGTGCATAACATGGCTGTACCGTTCAATGATGAACTCTTCGGTCGGGCGCACCGTTCCGATCTTTGAAACCCGCCCGGTGTCATTGCGGCCTAGATCCAACAGCATCAGATGTTCGGCCAGTTCTTTCTTGTCGGCCAGCAATTCAATTTCGTAAGCTTTGTCCTCTTCCGGGGTCGCTCCACGTGGACGCGTCCCGGCGATGGGTCGTATGGTGACTTCATTGCCAAACACGCGCACCAGGATTTCCGGGCTGGCACCGATCACCTGAAACCCGCCAAAGTTAAAATAGAACATGAAGGGCGAAGGGTTTGTTCGCCGCAGCGACCGGTACAGCGCAAATGGAGGCAGCGGGAAATCCTGCGTCCAGCGCTGCGCTGGCACTACCTGAAAGATATCACCAGCGCGGATGTATTCCTTGGCTTTCTCGACCGCCTCCAAATAGCCGGATTTGGTAAAATTCGAGACGGGCGGGGCGACTTCGTACGCATCGCCAAGGTCACGTGTTTCAGCGGGCATCGCCCGCTCCAGATCGCGCACTGCGTCCATGACGCGCTCGGCGGCCTGGGCATATGCAGCCTTGGCCGACTGGCCATCGCTGACCCAGGCGGGGGAAACGACCGTGACTTCGCCCTTCACACCATCCAGAACCGCGACGACAGAAGGGCGCAGCATGACGGCATCCGGCAGGCCCAGAGGGTCGGGGTTGATGTTCGGCAGATGCTCGACCAAGCGCACCATGTCATAACCGAGATAGCCAAATAGTCCCGCCGCAGCTTGTGGAAGGTCGTCAGGCAGCTCGATCCGGCTTTCGGTCAGAAGCGTCCGAAGGTTGTCCATCGGATCGCCATCCTGCGCCGTGAAAGCGTCCGGGTCGAACCGGGCCGAGCGGTTCAGTTCCGAGGTCTCAGCGCGACAGCGCCAGATCAGGTCGGGTTTCATACCGATGATCGAATACCGTCCGCGGACCTCGCCGCCAGTTACCGACTCGAGCATAAAGGCGTCTTTTTGCGCGCCGGTCAGTTTCAGCATCAAGGAGACAGGCGTATCAAGATCGGCTGCCAGACGGGTGTAAACGACCTGGTTTTCGCCGGCCTCATAAGCACGGGCGAAGCTGTCAAACTCGGGGGTCAGGGCCATACTCGGTCTCTTATTTAATAGCTCGCCTGAACGGCGTTCAGTGCTTGCTGATCCACCACAGGACGGGCGCGGGCCTGGGCGTCGCGAACATAGGCATCGAAAATGTTCTGTGCCAGAGCCTGATTCAGCTGAGCGGCAAGCGCTTGTTGAACCTGACGGCGTTCATCGGTCTCGGCAGGGGGCAACAATTCGTCAAGTCGAACGATCAACGCGACCCCGGCACCGGGAACGACACGATAGCTTCCTAGTTCCATGTCGAACACTTCCGGCATGAAACCTGCGGGTACATCTTCTAGAAATGCAGTTCGTGTCAGAGCGTTTTCCACGCGGTGAGGTAGGCCGGTCGTGGTGAAATCCCCGTTCTCCTGCAACTGCTCCAACATGGCATTCGCGTGGTCTTCCAACGCTTTGTCAGTTTGAACCTGTGTCCAGGCCGCCGCAACGCGATCACGCGCTGATTCCAGCGGTTCAGGCCGACGAGGCAGCGTTTCGTTCAGGCGCAGCGCAAAGATCGAACCGTCCTCAAGGAATGCAATCTCGGGAAAATCCCCGTCTTGCACGGCTTCGGCTGCACTGCGGAAACCGTCATATGCGGCCACGCCATCCTGACTGGCGCGAGTCCAGTCGATCTGTCCCAGCTCCATCCCGGTCTCGGCTGCCAACTCCTCAAGTGTTGCCCCGCCTGCAAGCAGGTCATTGATGTCTTCGGACTGAGCCTCGATCTGGCGCCGCGCACGGTCTGCGGCCAACTCTTCGCGCAGAGCTGGGGCGGCGTCTTCGAAGGGAGTGTTGTTCTCAGCCAGCGAGCCGTTGATACGGAAAAGGGCAGGGCCGAATACCGAGGGCAGAGGTCCAACAACAGTGTCCAGTTCAGCCGCGAAAATGGCCTCGGCCGCATCGCCTAGGTCGTCGCGGGTAACGTCGCCCAGATCCACGTCGCTCAGCTCAAGCTCACGGTCACGGACAAGTTGTTCGAAGGTTGTCCCGCCAACTTCAATCTGTGCCATGGCATCTTGCGCAGCGGCGTCATCAGAAAAAGAAAGGCGTTCAACAAGGCGGCGTTCGGGTTGCTGAAACTCGTCTGCGCGCTGTTCGAAAAGCCGGAGAACTGAATCTTCGTCCACCTCGACACTATCCAGCAGCATATTGGGCGACAGAATCGTATAGGTCAGCTTTTTGGTGCGGGGCAGGGAAAACTGGTCCTGGTTCTCGTCGTAATAGGCCTGGATTTGTTCATCGGTTGGGGTTGCAACCGGCTCTGCCAAAGCTTCGGGCGAAACGGTTGCAACAGTAAAGCTGCGGCGCGCACCGACAAAGTCTGTCAGAACTTCAGTCAGGATCGAGGGCATTTCTACTCCGCTGACCACGGCATCCTGCACGATGGTCCGTGCGGATTCTTTCCTCAGATCGGTTTCAAACTCGGTGTCCGTCATGCCAACCTGTTCAAGCTGAAAGCGATATGCCTCACGGTCGAAAGAACCATCAGGCCCCTGAAACGCAGGGATCGAGACGATTTCTTCCTGCAAATTTTCATCGCCGATCGAAATACCTAGCAGACCAACTTCGTTATCCAGAGCCGCCAGCGCGGTGAGGCGCGACAGAGCTAGCTGGTCCAAGCCAAAATCGCGGGCCTGTGACATTTGCAGGGGCTGGCCGGTCTGGCTTTCGACCGCGCGGATTTCTCGCTGAAGTTCGCGGACGTAATCGTCAATCGAGATATCTTCGTTGCCCACCTGCGCCACGGTGTGCACAGTTCCAGTCAGGCTGGTCGCGCCAAATCCTGCAAGGCCCAGCATCAAAAGACCCATGAGGATCCAGACAAAGGTCTTTGATAGATTTTTCATGCCTGCGGCCATGGTGCCCTCTTGTTTTATTCGGCAAGTATTTGCCCTGTCGGTTGCGGCCCTGAATACGACGCGCACCGCCGGGGGGCAAGCTTAGAAGGAGAGAGCGTGCAGGCGGTCAAACAATTCCGTAATTCCGTTGCGATCAAGATTGGCAAATGCGATGCGGACTTGTCGTTTCCCGGCCGGGTCGTGATCGGGCATGAACATCGTGCCTGGCAGCAACAGAATGCTGGCATCCGTGACCAGCCGACGGGCTAAATCATCCGAAGAGATGTCAAACGGGTGTTCGAAATAGGCAAAATAGGCGCCCAACCCAAGCAACCGCCATCCTTTACTGGTCAGTTTGGGAAGTTGTCTTGTAATGACAGCGCGACGGTCGAGGATTTCCTTTCGTTCATCGGCCAGCCATTGCGACAGGTTTTGCATCCCCCAAAGCGCACCAAACTGACCGATTTGGTTTGGACAGATCGCGACGGTATCCAGAAATTTCTCAATCTCAGACAGCAGCGACGGACTGGTCGCAACAGCACCTACTCGGTGACCGGTCAGACGGTAGGCCTTTGAAAACGAATATAAATGAATCAGAGTGTCATCCCAGCCCGGCTGAGCGAACAGATCATGGGGCGGGCCGCTGCGGCTGTCGAAATCGCGGTAGGTCTCATCAACCAAAAGCTTAATTCCGGTTTCGCGTGCCAGGTCGAAGAATGCGCTTAGCAGTTCGGCGGGATATTCGACACCGCCGGGATTGTTCGGGGTGACCAGAGCAATGGCGCAGGTCTTATCCGTTATCAAATCCCGCGCCGCGTTCACCTCTGGCAACAGTCCATCATCAGTTCTCAGATCAATGGCGTTAACACCTGTCATATCCAGCCACATTTTATGGTTGAAATACCACGGCGTGGGCAGAATGACCTCATCCCCTTGGTCTGTGATGGAGGAAATCGCAGCGGCGAAGGCCTGATTGCAGCCAGAAGTAATGGCAACCTGTTCCTGTGCGACAGGTGCGCCATAATGAACCGTAATCTGGCTGGCAAGCTCAGACCTGAGGGCGCTGTTGCCCAGAACCGGGCCATAGAGATGAGCGGAATCCTCGGTCGACGCATAAGCCGCCATCGCCTGACGCATCTCAAGTGGAGGCGGATCGATGGGGGCCGCCTGACTTACGTTTATCAAGGGCCGCTCTTCAGGGAAGGTCACGCCTTCGATCCACCGGCGCGCCTCCATGACTGGGGGCGGAAAGGTGGCGGCGGTGCGTGTCCGGGTCATCTCAGCGCCCCAGTCAGTTGCTGCGCTTGGGCCGGATCAATCCGTGCCCCGATAGGGTTCGACATATTGCAAAGCCATATCCCACGGGAAGAAAATCCAGGTGTCCTGGCTGACTTCGGTGATGAAAGTGTCAACCATCGGGCGGCCTTTCGGCTTGGCATAAACAGTCGCGAAATGCGCCTTGGGATACATCGCCCGCACCAGTTCCAGAGTTTTGCCACTGTCGACCAGATCGTCGACGATCAGGATTCCGGTGCCGTCGCCCATAAGGTCAGCGTCGGGCGCTTTGAGCACTTCGGCTTCGCCTTGATCCTGATGATGGTAGGAGCGCACGCTGATCGTGTCGACTGTGCGAATGTCCAGCTCGCGGCTGACAATCATCGCCGGTGCCATGCCGCCACGGGTAATGGCAACGACGCCACGCCAGGCTCCATCATCCGGACCTTGCCCATCCAGCCGCCAAGCGAGCGCTCGGGAATCGCGGTGAATCTGATCCCAGCTGATGTGAAAGCCTTTTTCGTGGGGCAGGCGGTCCTTGGCACTCATGATTCAACCCTTCTCAACGTCTGGAGCATCAACGGCTTTCATACCGACGATGTGGTACCCCGAATCCACATGCAGGTTCTCACCAGTGACACCGCCGCTTAGATCGGAAAGCAGATACAGCGCCGAGTTGCCCACATCGTCGATGGTCACATTGCGGCGCAGGGGTGAGTTATATTCGTTCCACTTCATGATATAGCGGAAGTCCCCGATACCGCTGGCGGCCAGCGTCTTGATCGGCCCGGCCGAGATCGCATTCACACGAATGCCGTCCTTGCCTAAATCCTCGGCCAGATATTTGACCGATGCTTCCAGCGCGGCTTTGGCAACGCCCATGACATTATAATGCGGCATCACCTGTTCGGCACCGTAATAGGTCAGGGTGATGGCGCTGCCGCCTTCGGTCATCATCTTTTCGGCACGCTGCATTACGGCGGTAAAGGAATAAACCGACACGTCCATCGTGAGGTTGAAATTCGCCCGCGATGTATCAACGTAGCGCCCGCGTAGCTCATTCTTGTCTGAAAAACCGATTGCGTGCACAACAAAGTCCAGCTTTCCCCATTTCTCGGACAGCGCATCGAACAATCCGTCGATCGAGGCTTCATCGCTGACATCGCAGGGCAGGACGATTTCACTGCCCAGCTGTGCCGCCAGAGGGTCAACGCGCTTTTTCAAGGCATCCCCTTGATATGAGAATGCTAACTCGGCCCCGGCCTCGGACAAGGCGCGGGCGATTCCCCATGCGATTGATTTGTCATTGGCCAGTCCCATGATGAGGCCGCGCTTTCCGGCCATCAACTGATTTGACATGTTCGGTTCTCCGCCTGTCTTCGCGTTATGTTGCGTTGGTTTATGCCATTGGCTGGTCTGCTTCAAGGCCGTGCACTCTTGCCCGTGGCGGGAACTCGCCCTAGGGTATCCCTCAATAGTTTCCAGGGGATGGAAATGAGCGAACGTGATGGCATCTTCGCAGGAACCGACCCATTTGCAATAGCAGGGCGGTGGCTGGGCGAAGCTGTGAAGAGTGAACCCAACGATCCTAACGCGATTGCACTGGCAACCGTGGGCGAAGATGGTATGCCCAATGTACGAATGGTGCTGTTGAAAGAGATTGAAGCCGACGCCTTCGTTTTCTACACAAATTACGAAAGTGCCAAGGCAGGCGAGTTGGACAATGCTGGCAAGGCGGCCTTCGTGATGCATTGGAAATCTTTGCGGCGTCAAATCCGCGTTCGTGGTACAATCACGCGCGAGGATGGACCAAAGGCTGATGAGTATTATGCCTCCAGGTCATTGAAAAGTCGGCTTGGTGCATGGGCGTCCAAGCAATCTCAGCCGCTTAGCAGCCGTTCCGCGCTAATGGCGGATGTGGCGAAAGTGACCGCAAGGCTTGGCCCTAACCCTCCGCGCCCTAAATTTTGGGGTGGTTACCGGCTTGTGCCGACGGAAATCGAATTCTGGGCAGACGGCGCATTTCGTCTGCATGACAGGTTCAGGTGGTGCCGGGATGACGCTGCTTCCGAATGGCAGATTCAGAGGTTGAATCCATGACGTTCACGTGTCGCGAATTGCAATGCGCAGATAACAAAGGGATTTTTCACCTTGAATTTGCGCGTCAATCCCATACACATCGGACCCTTAATAAAGTGAAAAAAAACGCAGTGGGACCACAGTGCCAGAAGATCTGAACAACATGTACCGCGTCCGAGGACACGTTAAATGGTTCGACCCTGCCAAAGGATACGGCTTTGTCGTATCGGATGAAGGTGGGCCGGATATTCTGCTGCACGTAAACGTTTTGCGTAATTTCGGTCAAAGCTCGGTTGCAGACGGGGCGGGCATCGAAATTATGACGCATCGCACTGATCGCGGTGTGCAGGCTGTCGAAGTCATCAGCGTCGATCCGCCAGCGCGCGCCGATACGATGATGCTCGCGGATTTTGCTGAACTTGATCCAGTTGAGATTGCAGCGGCCCCTTTGGTGGCTGCGCGGGTTAAGTGGTTCGACAAGGGCAAAGGGTTTGGCTTCGCTAATGTATTCGGGCGTGGCGAGGATGTGTTCCTGCATATTGAGGTTCTACGCCGTTCGGGGCTTGCGGATCTGCAACCCGGTGAAGCATTGGCCATGCGGGTCATAGACGGACAGCGTGGTCGGATGGCGGCCCAGGTTATGGCCTGGGAAGCAGCTATGGATGACTGATCTGTCATGGCAGGGCTTTTCAAGGTTCTGACTGTTGTCTTGTTACTTTGGGCCGGTGGCGCAGACGCCGCCTGTCGTACAGATCGTGTTAGCCTGAAAAATGATAAGTCCCAAATCGGCTTTGATATTGAACTCGCCGTGTCGCCACAGGAGCGATCGCGCGGACTCATGTTTCGAGAATCGCTTCCGGTACGTTCAGGAATGCTGTTTGTATTCGACCCGCCGCAACCTGTTGCGTTCTGGATGAAGAACACGCTGATTCCTCTGGACCTGATCTTCATAGATAAGACGGGTATGGTAACGAAAGTTCATCACAACGCGATTCCCGGTGATTTGACCCCCATCGGAGGGGGCGATTCGGTATTCGCGGTGTTGGAAATCAACGCTGGTCTCGCAGATCGTTATCTGATCACGCCCGGAACACAGATCCAGCACAAAGTTTTTTCACATGGTCCGGCAATTTGGCCCTGTTAGGGCTTTTCAAATCAGAACGGCACGGTTAGGAAGGCGCACGGTTCGGGGCGTGGCGCAGTCTGGTAGCGCACCTGTTTTGGGTACAGGGGGTCGTAGGTTCGAATCCTGCCGCCCCGACCACTTCTTCAAAAATTAAAATGGCGACCCACCCATCGTTCGATAGATGGCGCTAAGGGTTTTATCCAATTCTTTGCTTTCTACAGGGACTTTTGCAGCAGGCCCTGTTTCGCGCGGCACATTAAAAAACAGATCCGCTTCAACCAGATAGCCACCTGTATTTTTTTCGGCGGTCAGCCGAGTCACACTTTTGGGTAGGTTCTGTGGATAGCCGTCATAGTTGAGAATCAGGTAGGCTGTGGTCTTCGGAGGCAGGAGTTCCTGACACTCGAACTGACGATTTCCGATTTTCCTAAATTCCTCACCCGGGCCGTTGCAAGATGTCTCGAACGTAGCAAACAACTTGTCGGGAAAGGTCGAGAACTGCGCGCTGCGCGATGTGGCGGGCGTTTCTTGTGGTGTGCAGGCCACGATCAGGGCAAACAGGGAAATTATTCGAAACGCGGTCATTGATCGGTCTGCCCTTTGTTGGATGTGCTTTTACGCGCACCTCTGAGTAATGTCGAAATCGGCCGGATGCTGATTCTATTTCAACCTAGACATCTTAAGGCTGGTTTATCAAATCGCGATAAGTAAGCCGGAAAGAACGGTTAATCGTATTACGGACTTGGCTAGGTGATGGCGAACCATGGCGGATAACTCTGTGGAGGAATCGGAAACTGTCCTTCACCAGTTTGTCTGTGCGGATCGGTCAACATAAAAGATTCCAAAAATGGCGGAAAAAGGCCGTTGACGATCTATGTGTGAATACGCCAGATTGTATAGGCCGAAAGTGCTGCCACTAAATCTGGTAGAAAATCCAGAACGTGGCACAGGGCGAGGGCTGGAGAGCACATCATACTTACGTGCGTCCGTCGGAACGGGGTCACGTTGCTTCGGGCAGCGGCCGGTTTCCTGCGCCCAAGATTTTCGGTTAGGGCAGATGGTCCGTTTATTGGGATCAAAAGCCAAGGGACAAGTTGATTGAATCTAGGGCGGCGGACATGAAGATTGACAGAAAATTTACCAAATCGGGACAGGATGCTTATGCAGAGCTTAAGTTCGCTTCTGCGACGTCAGAAATCCGAAACCCGGATGGGACCATCGTTTTCCGCCTGGACGATATCGAGGTTCCTACCAGCTGGAGCCAGGTCGCAAGCGACGTCATCGCGCAGAAGTATTTCCGCAAGGCAGGCGTTCCGACCAAGCTGAAGAAGGTCAAGGAAAAGGATGTCCCTGAATTCCTGTGGCGTTCTGTTCCGGCTGAGGACGCTGAATTTGGGGGCGAAATCTCGTCCAAGCAGGTGTTTGACCGTCTTGCCGGCGCCTGGGCCTATTGGGGCTGGAAAGGTGGCTATTTCTCGACCGAGGATGACGCGAGCGCCTATTTCGACGAGATGCGTTATATGCTGGCGACTCAGCGTGCTGCGCCGAACAGCCCGCAATGGTTCAATACCGGCCTTCACTGGGCTTACGGAATCGATGGCCCGGCACAGGGGCACCACTATGTCGATTATAAGACAGGCAAGCTGACCAAATCGAAATCCGCCTATGAGCATCCGCAGCCGCATGCGTGTTTCATCCAGTCCGTAGATGATGATCTGGTGAACGAGGGTGGCATTATGGACCTGTGGGTCCGCGAGGCGCGCCTGTTCAAATACGGAAGCGGAACCGGGACCAACTTTAGCCACCTGCGTGGCGAGGGCGAGGCACTGTCGGGTGGCGGTAAATCCTCGGGTTTGATGGGCTTTCTCAAGATCGGCGACCGCGCCGCTGGCGCGATCAAATCAGGCGGCACGACCCGTCGAGCAGCAAAGATGGTCATCGTCGATGCAGATCACCCAGACATCGAGAAATTCATCGAATGGAAGGTGATCGAAGAGCAGAAGGTGGCCTCGATCGTTGCCGGGTCGAAGATGCACGAGAAGATGCTGAACGGCATTTTCGAGGCCATCCGCAGCTGGGACGGCGCGCAGGAAGACGCGTATGATCCCAAGATAAATGACAGCCTGAAAAAGGCGGTTCGCGAGGCGAAAAATGTTGCGATCCCTGAGACTTACATCAAACGCGTTCTGGATTACGCCAAGCAGGGTCACGATAGCATCGAATTCCCGACCTACGATACGGATTGGGATTCGGAAGCCTACAGCTCGGTTTCGGGCCAGAACTCGAACAACTCGATTCGCGTAACCAACGCCTTCCTGACCGCTGTCGAGAAGGACGCGGACTGGGAGCTGGTCAACCGCACAAACGGGAAAGTCGCCAAGACTGTCAAGGCGCGCGACCTGTGGGAAAAGGTTGGCCACGCGGCCTGGGCCTGCGCCGATCCCGGCATCCAGTTTCACGACACAGTCAACGAGTGGCATACATGCCCCAAAGATGGGGAGATTCGCGGATCGAACCCGTGTTCGGAATATATGTTCCTTGACGACACGGCCTGTAACCTGGCGTCGATGAACTTGCTGACTTTCCTCAAGGATGATGAGTTCCAGGCAGTGGACTATATGCATGCCTCGCGCTTGTGGACCCTTACGCTGGAGATCTCGGTGACCATGGCGCAGTTCCCCTCCAAGGAAATTGCGCAGCTTTCCTATGACTTCCGCACTTTGGGTTTGGGCTATGCCAATATCGGCGGTCTGCTGATGAACATGGGCTATAGCTATGACTCGGATGAAGGCCGCGCGATCTGTGGCGCGCTGACCGCGATCATGACCGGTGTAGCCTATGCAACCTCGGCCGAGATCGCCGGCGAATTGGGTCCGTTCAATGGCTATGAGCGCAACGCCGATAACATGCTTCGGGTCATCCGCAACCACCGACGCGCATCTCAGGGTGTGACTGAAGGGTATGAGAAACTGGCAGTGAAGCCTGTACCTCTGGACCATGGCAACTGCCCGGATAAACGTTTGGTTGATCTGGCGATGTCAGCTTGGGATGAAGCGCTGAGCCTGGGTGAGCAGAACGGTTATCGCAATGCGCAGGCCACTGTGATTGCGCCAACCGGAACCATCGGTCTGGTGATGGATTGCGACACCACTGGGATCGAGCCGGACTTTGCTTTGGTGAAGTTCAAGAAACTGGCCGGTGGCGGGTATTTCAAAATCATCAACCGCTCGGTGCCTGCAGCGCTGGAAAAGCAGGGGTATTCCTCGGCTCAGATTGAAGAGATCGTCAGCTACGCGGTTGGTCATGGCACCATCGGCAACGCTCCGGGGATCAACCACACCTCGCTGACGGGTCACGGCTTTGGCCCCAATGAACTGGCCAAAGTGGATGCCGCGCTGGAAAGCGCCTTCGACATCCGGTTCGTGTTCAACCAGTGGACTCTGGGCGAGGATTTCTGCACCGGGGTTCTAGGCATCCCTGCGACCAAGCTGAATGACCCGACCTTCGATCTGCTGCGCCATCTGGGCTTTACCAAAGCGGATATCGACGCGGCCAACGACCACGTTTGCGGAACCATGACGCTGGAAGGCGCGCCGCATCTGAAGGAAGAGCATTATTCGATCTTCGACTGCGCCAATCCGTGCGGCAAGAAAGGTAAGCGTTTCCTGGGTGTTGATAGCCACATCACGATGATGGCTGCCGCTCAGAGCTTTATTTCAGGCGCGATCAGCAAGACGATCAACATGCCGAATGACGCCACCATCGAGGATTGCCAGAAAGCTTATGAGCTGTCCTGGTCGCTGGGTGTGAAGGCCAACGCGCTGTATCGCGACGGCTCGAAACTGTCTCAGCCGCTGGCCGCCGCGCTGGTCGAGGACGACGAAGAGGCAGCCGAGGTGCTGGAAACCGGAACGCCGCAGGAAAAAGCCGTCGTTCTGGCCGAGAAGGTGATCGAGAAGGTTGTGGTCAAGGAAATGATCCGCAGCCATCGCGAAAAACTGCCCCATCGCCGCAAGGGCTATACCCAAAAGGCGATTGTCGGCGGCCACAAGGTCTATCTGCGCACCGGTGAGTTCGAAGACGGACAGCTGGGCGAGATCTTCATCGATATGCACAAGGAAGGCGCTGGCTTCCGCGCGATGATGAACAACTTTGCCATCGCGGTGTCGGTTGGCCTGCAATATGGCGTACCACTGGAAGAGTTTGTGGATGCCTTTACCTTTACCAAGTTCGAACCCGCTGGGATGGTGCAGGGCAACGACTCGATCAAGAACGCGACGTCGATCCTGGACTACATCTTCCGCGAATTGGCCGTGTCCTATCTGGATCGTACTGATCTGGCTCATGTGAAACCAGAAGGCGCAAGCTTTGACGATCTGGGTCGGGGTGAGGAAGAGGGTGTCTCGAATGTGTCCGAGATCAGCGAAAGCGCTGCATCCAAGTCTTTGGAAGTTCTGAAACAAATCAGCTCGACCGGGTATCTGCGCAAACGGATGCCGCAGGAACTGATGGTTCTCAATGGCGGACAAACCGTGGTTAACGGCATGGCCGAAACCGCAGCCACTTTCGAAGCTCCGGTGGTTGAATCCGCCGCCGCAACCGGAATGGATGCCCGCACCAAAGCCAAGATGCAGGGCTATGAGGGCGATCCTTGCGGTGAATGCGGAA
Organism: Ruegeria sp. CDSA077; assembly: GCF_059612265.1. Classification (NCBI taxonomy): domain Bacteria; kingdom Pseudomonadati; phylum Pseudomonadota; class Alphaproteobacteria; order Rhodobacterales; family Roseobacteraceae; genus Ruegeria; species Ruegeria sp. CDSA077. The sequence goes on along the minus strand of NZ_JBXWQG010000001.1, from coordinate 962,626 downwards.
ACTACACGTTGGTGCGCAACGGCACTTGCATGAAATGCAACACCTGCGGCTCAACAAGCGGGTGTAGCTAGTAAAGCGCCCCGGCATTCCGGGGTGCAGGGGTCGGAAGCTGCCACAGTTACCGGCCCCGACGAATACGGAGCAAGGCGCAGAGACTTACCTTCGATGCCTTGGTCCACTCGGCCGACATGCCCGTGTTGGCCGGGAACAGGGTGGGGCGGAATATTTGCTCTTTCCCACTCTTTCACGGAACGGGTGCGCTCGTTCCATGCGACGTCCAGGCCGCAGGCAAACAAAACACCGGGCGGTCAACGAATGGAGCCTGGATGGCGAAACTGACAGGGGGCTTCGGCCCCCTTTCTTTTTGTTCTAAAGCCGTTAACTCGGCAGAGCCTCGCCATATTGCCTGTTTCCCATCGGGCAAGAACCGCCGACTGTGTTTGGGGGAGTTTTACCCAGCGACAGATCGCGGATGCGACTCTGGCAAACACGCGGAGTTTGGCGCGAAATCAAAGCGATGGTACTCAGTGGCTGACAACTGGTGGTGATTGCGTGTTCTTGATGCTTGTCCGGACACAAAACACACAAACTCTATCAGGAGGCATCACAATGAAACTGAATACTTTGGTCACATTTTCCGCACTTGCTCTTGCTCTGCCGACTTTGGCTGTCGCGCAGTCTGCGGCGGATACCAATGGGGACGGCGTTCTGACAATTGAAGAAGTTCAGGCCGTCGTGCCAGACGTTGACGCAAACGGATTTGCAGCAATGGATGCAAATGGCGACGGCGCGCTGGATCAGGATGAAATTGCAATCGCGCAGGAAGCCGGGTTGCTGCCATCTACAAACGGCTGATTAACAAATTTTCAAGGCGGCCAGACGAAAATTCTGGCCGCCTTTCTAAGTGTTTATCGGGGTAGGTGAATGTTGAATTTACTGCGAATCTGCGCATCCAATGCCGGATCGAACTGTGCTGGCGAAGAGGTCGACAGGATTTCCAGTTTTCGCGCGGTCGCTTTTTCGATCAAGTCAGGTTTGCCAAGCTCGACCCATTCTTTCGGAGACGTTCGATCTCCATGTGCGGGGTAAACATAATCGGCCTGCATGCGCCCAAGTGTGGCATCGGTACCCAGATAGTGACCGGGACCACCCAGGCAAACCTCGGCCATCTGATCCAATGCCAATGTCTCGTCTGTTACTTCGATCCCGCGGACGCAGCGCAGTGCCTGTCCGATAAGATCGTCTCCTAAGATCAAGCTTTCAAAGCAAAAACCCAAGAGCGAAGAATGCATTCCAGCGGCTTCATAGACCATGTTCAGACCGGACAAGCCGACCATGACATTGGAACACATCTGTTCCCAACCGGCCTGCATATCCGGAAGCTTCGAATCCGAGGCACCCGCTGCAGCTCCGCCCGGGAGGTCGTAGAATTTGTGCATCTGGGCGCAGCCCGCGCTGAGCAGGGCCTGTTCACCAGAGCCGACCGACATCGCGCCTGTCCGAAGGTCTAGCCCAAAGGGCCAGGTTCCAAAAATCGCCGGAGCACCGGGCTTTACCGCATTTACATAAACCAAACCGGCAAGGCATTCTGCAGTGGCCTGTGCAATGGCGCCCGCGATCGTGGACGGAGCAGTTGCACCTGCCATTCCGGCCGAAAGAAGAAGAACAGGCATTCCTGCCTTGATGCATTCCTCCATCACCTGACAGCTTTCAGTGGCAAACTTCATGGGCGGTACGACAAAGCAGTTCGAGTTCGAGATGAATGGCCGCTCGCGCCACTTGTCTTCACCGCCTGCGATCATGTGGATTAATTCCATCGCTGGCGCGACATAACTAGGATCGGTGAACGATGTGCCGATATGCTTGTAAGTACCAGAACTACAAGCGTAAATCGTGTTCAGGTCCATCTCGAGATTGTCGGAAATATCGCGACAAACCATCGGGCGTTGGACAAAATGGATGTTGTCCAGCTGTTGGCAAATCCGCGCGGCATCGTGCAGATCCTGCACAGTCGAATCGCGGTATTCGCGGCCGTTGACTTCAACCATACTGACAGCGGCACCGGCGGTCCCATAGTGAACCTTTGCCCCCGACAATTCCAGGTCAGTTTGACCATCCCGGCTGAACAATGTGACCGAGCGGTTGGCTTTGGCAATGGTGTCTTCAACCAGCGCGCGCGGAAACCGGATGCGCCCGTCGTCGCCAAGTGTGCAGCCTGCGCCAACCAGATAGTCGATCCCGCTTTGCGGAGCATCCGCCAGACCTATGGTATCAAGCGCCTGCAGCGCGGCCTCGTGAATGCGTTCGACTTGTGGCTGAGTCAGTGGCTTGTAGCGTCCGCCCTCCATTCCCGGGCGGATAGGGCGCAGATGATCAGGCAGAGCAGATGCGCGGGCAGCACGACGCGCAGCACGTCCGCCACTGCGGGAAGAGTTACGGGGTTGGTCGTTCATGTTTAGGATCCAATAGTGAGAAACGTATTTTGAGAGGCCTTACAAAAAGCCTGACGGCCGCCCCCTGGCAGCACGTCCCCGATCCGCGCCGATTGTGCGGCTGATCAGGTGGATTTTCCAAAATTCGTTCTGCATTTGGTTCCTCATCCAGTGGCCGCAGTGTTCCAATTCAGAACGGCATTATCTGTTCTATTTGCGACCTTGATGCCGAAAAGCGAAGCAAATTCTCAAGTGATTGTTGCCTAAAGATATTTTTCCCCGAGGCGGTCGAAGTCTGCTATAATTCCTGTGCTTACTTGAATTGGGCCTCTAGGCTAAACACTTTTTTAACGAATGCGGCCCAGTTTGTAGCAAATTGATCTGAATACTCGAAAGCATTGCTGAAAGGTTTTTGGTGAATCGTAGGAAGGTGCATATCGCATTAATTGTTGCTCTGGCGACATCCGGCTTCTCACCGGCTTTGGCCGAGGATTGGAGCGGTGCCTATGCGGGATTCAGCTTTGGCTATGCTGATGCAGACGGGCCGAATGGTTCAAGCGGCAGCGACACCACCTTTGGTCCTCATCTCGGGTATGACTTTGATTTCGGCAAGTTCGTGTTGGGTGGTGAGCTTGAGTATAACCGGCTGTCGCTGAATCTTGGTCAGGGCGAAGGCAGTCTGGATAGCATGACCCGGCTGAAACTGCGCGGCGGATACGATTTCGGTAATGCGTTGGGATATGTAGTTATCGGTGCGGCGCGCGTGGATTCCACGGTCGAAAACGATACCGCAGCGGTTTATGGCATTGGTGTCGCTTATCCGATTGGCAATAATTTCGTCATCAGCGGTGAGGCGCTGCGCCAGAATTTCAATGACGTTACCCGATCGAATGGGGGGCTGGATTCGAATGTGTTCAACCTGCGTACGACATTCCGGTTTTAGCAAGATTTCCAGATTGAATATGATCTGAGCTGCCGAATTCACGACCAAGAAGGTCAGGTGTTTGCGGAACATGGCGTCAATTTCCTGTTCCAATTCAAGGCGTTCGCCAATCACTCCCTGGTCATGATAGAACGTAAGGCTTGGCGCGGCGGGATAGCCGTGCTAGAGGATGATCCATGAACCGGATGACCTGCATCATTATCTGCTGCATTACCTGCTGATTTATCAAGCGGGCCGGTTTCTTTCGTTTTCTTCCCTGAGACAAGTTGCTAAGCCCGCGCCAACGCGAGACGCTATGCCGTTCTTAGGAGCCGACAGATGAAGACGATCAAACTGCACAACACACGGACACGGACAAAAGAGGATTTCGTTCCGATCAGCGCCGACAATGTGCGGATGTATGTCTGTGGACCTACCGTCTATGACCGTGCCCATCTGGGTAACGCGCGGCCCGTGGTCGTGTTTGATGTGCTCTATCGTTTGCTGCGGTATGTTTATGGCGCAGATCATGTGACCTATGTGCGCAATTTCACCGATGTGGATGACAAGATCAACGCGACCGCCCTGGAACGCCAAAAGGCGGGGGCCGCGGGGACGTTGGAAGAGTTGGTGAAAGAACGGTCGGACGAGACCATCGGCTGGTATCTGCGCGACATGGGTGAGCTTGGTGCGCTCAAACCCGACCATATGCCGCGCGCCACTGAATTCATCGCGCAGATGGTCGCGATGATCGAGGATCTGATTGCCAAGGGTCACGCCTATGCGGCCGAAGGGCATGTTCTGTTCGCGGTGGACAGTTGGAAAGAGAAATACGGTGCCCTGTCGGGCCGGTCCGTCGACGACATGATCGCCGGAGCGCGGGTCGAGGTTGCGCCGTATAAGAAGAACCCGATGGATTTTGTGTTGTGGAAGCCTTCGACCGATGAGCTGCCAGGTTGGGACAGCCCATGGGGCCGGGGGCGTCCGGGCTGGCACATCGAATGCTCGGCCATGAGCTATGAGCTGTTGGGTGAGAGCTTTGACATTCACGGTGGTGGCAACGATTTGATGTTCCCGCACCATGAAAACGAGATCGCCCAGAGCAAATGCGCCCACCCGCATGGCGAGTTTGCACGGGTTTGGCTGCACAATGAGATGTTGCAGGTCGAGGGTAAGAAAATGTCCAAATCGCTGGGCAATTTCTTCACCGTGCGCGACCTTTTGGAAAAGAAAGTGCCAGGTGAGATAATTCGCTTTGTGTTCCTACAGACCCATTATCGCAAGCCGATGGACTGGACCGAGAAAAAGGCACGCGAAGCCAAAGCGACCTTGCGGAAGTGGCGGACGCTTACAAAGCACACCGAGCCCACAGCCAGCGCGGCACCCGCAGTCATCGCTGCGTTGAGCGATGATTTAAACACGGCGGGCGCCTTGGCCGAAATGCACCGTTTGGCTGCGAATGGAGAGGTTGGTGCGTTGTTGGCAAGTGGACATTTACTTGGCTTGTTGACCGAGGAGATGGGAGCTTGGGCAGAAGTTGAGGATAGTTTTGATGCAGCCGACTATGAGTGGGAAATCGAGCAATGGCAGACGTTGCTAACGAACATCAAAACGGAAGCGATGAGTTTGATGAAGGCGGGCAACAAAGAGGCCGGTAACCGACTTTTTGAGTTGCGATCTGATCTAAGAGACCGTGTTCTAAAGGGGCTAGGTTTTGAAGTGAAAGACACAAAAGTTGGATATGTTTGGACGCCGGTACTTGTCATTAGGACCCCGGACGGAAAAATAAATGATGAAAGTATCGAGCAAAGCCAGAGCAATATTGTACCGCAAACCCGCCTCCAATTAGAGCTTGCTCATGTTGAGGGCGAAAACAAGTTCAAAGAACTGCTCGCGACACTCTAACAAACAACAATGGTTTGCCTTCGACCCAAGGATGGGGGCGAACCTAGATGCAAGTGCGGCCTAAGAAGGAGCCATGCTGTGACCGAACGCCTCTACCTCTACGACACCACCTTGCGCGATGGGCAGCAGACGCAGGGCGTGCAGTTCTCGACCGCTGAGAAGGTGCAGATCGCGCAGGCTCTGGACCAGTTGGGTGTGGATTACATCGAAGGTGGTTGGCCCGGTGCGAACCCGACTGACAATGCGTTTTTTGATGCCGCGCCGAAAACTGCGGCGCGGTTGACCGCTTTTGGGATGACCAAACGCGCGGGCCGGTCAGCTGAGAATGACGATGTTCTTGCGGCGGTGATGAACGCAGGCACGAAGGCAGTGTGTCTTGTGGGCAAGTCGCATGATTACCACGTGACCCAGGCGCTGGGGATCACTCTGGAGGAGAATGTCGAGAACGTACGCGCCTCGGTTGCGCATATCGTGGCGCAGGGGCGTGAGGCGCTTTTTGACGCCGAGCATTTCTTTGATGGCTACAGGGACAATCCCGGATATGCGGTTGAGGTCTGCAAGGCCGCTTTAGAGGCCGGAGCTCGCTGGGTTGTTCTGTGTGACACCAATGGGGGCGCATTGCCCGGTGAAGTGTCGCGGGTTGTATCCGAGGTGATTGCCGCAGGCTTGCCAGGTGATCGTTTGGGCATTCATACCCATAATGACACGGAAAACGCAGTTGCGTGCTCGCTCGCTGCTGTGGATGCGGGCGTGCGTCAGGTTCAGGGAACCCTGAACGGGTTGGGCGAACGCTGCGGGAATGCAAACCTGACTGCTTTGATCCCCACTTTGCTGCTGAAAGAACCTTATGTGTCGCAGTTTGATATTGGGGTCAGCGTCGAGGCCTTGGCGGGTCTGACACGGGTCAGCCGTATGTTGGACGAAATCCTGAACCGGGTTCCCAGCAAGCAGGCGGCCTATGTGGGGGCGTCTGCTTTTGCGCATAAGGCGGGGCTGCATGCCAGCGCGATCCTGAAGGATCCGTCGACGTACGAACATGTCGATCCGGCGACTGTCGGCAATGCACGGATCATCCCGATGTCGAACCAGGCGGGGCAGTCGAATCTGCGTAAACGCCTGACTGAGGCCGGCCTGAGCGTGGAAAGTGGTGATCCGGCGCTGGGGCGCATTCTTGACCGGATCAAGCAGCGCGAGGCCGAAGGCTATTCTTATGACACCGCCCAGGCCAGTTTTGAGCTGTTGGCGCGCGATGAGCTGGGTCAGTTGCCCGCTTTTTTCGAGGTCAAACGCTATAAGGTCACGGTTGAGCGGCGGAAGAATAAATACGACAAGATGGTCAGCCTGTCCGAGGCGGTTGTCGTGGTGAAGGTCGACGGGGAAAAGAAGCTGTCGGTCAGTGAGTCTCTGGACGAAGATGGCAGCGACCGAGGACCAGTGAACGCTTTGGCCAAGGCTCTGGCCAAGGATCTGGGGCAGTATTCGCGGATATTGGACGACATGCATCTGGTCGATTTCAAGGTGCGGATCACCCAAGGCGGAACCGAGGCCGTGACGCGGGTCATCATCGACAGCGAAGACGGGCAGGGGCGGCGCTGGTCAACTGTCGGGGTCAGCGCGAACATAGTGGATGCGTCGTTTGAGGCCCTATTGGATGCGATCCAGTGGAAGCTTGTACGGGATTGCCGTCCTCGGGCGGTGGTGGCCGAGTGACGGTGCAGTTCAATGACGATCTGAAGGCTTGTGCTGCATTGGTGCATCGCGCCGATCCGGACCGGTTCATGGCGGCGATGGCCGCGCCGGTTGCCGCACGTTCGGTTCTGTTTCCGATCTATGCGCTGAATGTCGAGGTCGCCCGAGCGCCCTGGGTCACGCAAGAGGTGATGATCGCCGAAATGCGCCTGCAATGGTGGCGCGATGCATTGCAGGAAATTGCTGAAGGTCCGGCTGTGCGTCGACATGAGGTCGTGACGCCGTTATCGCAGGTTCTTTCCCCACATCTGGCGGCGATGCTGGACGAATACGTGGCCGTAAGGCGCTGGGATATCTATCGCGATCCTTTTGAGGACGAGGCCCATTTCGAGGCCTACCTAAATCACAGCTCGGCCAGTTTGATGGTGGCGTCGGCGCAATCTTTGGGTGAGGCCGACGAGCCTGTGTTGCGGGATTTTGGCTATGCCGTTGGTGTGGCGAACTGGTTGCGCGCAATCCCGGATCTTGAGGCGCGCGGGCGTATTCCTTTGTTGGATGGAACACCCGATGCAGTGCGCGATCTGGCGCAAAAGGCTCTGGACCGGTTACGGCGCGCACAGGGACAGCGTCTGGCGATTTCACCAGAGGCGCGCCCGGCGCTTTTGGCGGGTTGGCAATCTGAATGGGTGTTGCGCAAGGCGATTGCTCAGCCAGATCGCGTGGCCGCAGGGAATTTGATGCAGGGTGAGGTTCGGCGCCGGGTTTCACTGATGTGGAAGGTGGTCCGGGGTCGCTGGTAGACCTCAGACCGTTTCGGGATCGGACGGGCGCAGAACCAACCAAAGCAGTGCGCCCCCAGCCAGAGTCAACAATGGAACCATGGCAAGGTTTACCGCGGTCCAGCCTTCAACCGGTGAGCCGCCAGAGCAGTTCATCAACCCACCCGAAGCAAGCGAAGCCAGTGTTACACCACCGAATACCAGCAGGTCGTTCAGACCCTGCATGCGGCCACGCTCGTTGATATCATGCGATGCCGCCAACATGGTGGTCGCGCCAATAAAGCCAAAATTCCAACCGACGCCCAGCAAGATCAGAGCGATGAAGAAGTTCTCGAGCTCAACCCCTTGCAAGGCGACAACGCCAGCACCGGCAAGGATTGCCAGACCAAGAGCTACGATCTTTTCGACGCCGAAACGGGCAATCAACTGGCCGGTGAAGAAACTGGGGATGTACATGGCGAGAACGTGAAAAGAGACCACATCTGCCGCGTCATTGGCTGTGTAGCCACAACCAACCACTGCCAGCGGAGTGGATGTCATGACCAGATTCATCAACGCATAAGAAACCATTGCGCAGATGATGGCCACGGCGATGCGCGGCGTCTTTAGCATCTCAAGCCGTGTGCGTCCGGTCGGGGCCCCCTCAGCGGCTTTTGCAGGCGTGGGGATGTCCAGAAAGAAAAACAAGACCGAGCCCAGAATGTTGAGCGCAATTACCGCCAGATAGGTGCCTAGGAATGGAATCACATAGGCGGTTGAGGTCAGCTTAACGATTTGGGGGCCGATGAGAGCGGCGGCCAGACCGCCGGCCATGACGTATGAGATTGCCTTAGGGCGAAACGCGTCCGAGGCTGTGTCCGCGGCGGCAAAGCGATAGAATCCGTGCGCGCTCATATAGATGCCGGTCAGCAGACTGCCCGCCAGAAAGACCGGGAACGAGGCCAGATACAAACCGTAGGCCCCAACCAGACCCCCGCAGGCACCTGCCGTTGCCCCAACCAGAAACCCTGCGCGCCGTCCCCAGCGTTGCATTATGGCGGAAATCGGCGTTGCCGCCAGCATTGACCCCAGCACGATCAGCGAGATGGGCAGGGTTGCGAGACAGGCATTGGTGGCCAGCGACTGCCCGGCCAGACCGCCAACAATAAAGATCATCGGCATCTGCGATCCCAGAATGGCCTGAGCTGCGACCAGAACAGCGACATTACGCTTGGCCTGACTGTTATCCGGGATCGTGGGTGTCATTGTCATGCGCCAATGCGTAGCGATGAAAGCCGGGTCATACAAGACGGTTGCATCTGCGACAAAGCACCCTAACGTGCTGCTGACCAAATTACCGGAGCGCGCATGTCCGTCGGACGTATCATTGAAACCCCCGATTGCGTGGACGAGGGGGCCAAATGGCTGGCGGATATCTGTCCGCGCATGGCTTTTGCGATGGACCAGACCGGACCTCTGCCGCTGCGCCGGCGCCCTGACGGGTTTGCCCAGCTGCTCAGCGCGATCGTCAGCCAACAGGTCAGCGTGGCCTCGGCCAATGCCATTTGGAAACGCCTGCAGGATGCAAAGTTGACCGGCCCACGCAAAATCATGTGGGCCAAGGATGAGGATTTGCGCGCGGTGGGCCTAAGCCGCCAAAAGATCAGATATGCCCGGGCGCTTGCGGAGGCTCGTATTGATTACAAAGCGTTACGCGACGCACCTGATGAGGATGTTGTGGCGATCCTGACCGAAGTTTCAGGCATAGGCGTCTGGACTGCCGAGATTTACGCGATGTTTTCTCTGGGCCGTGCCGATGTGATTGCGCCGGGCGACCTTGCGCTGCAAGAGGCCGCGCGCATCCTCTATGATTTACCCAAGCGCCCTACGGATAAAGAACTGCGCCAGATGGCCGAAGCGTGGTCACCCTGGCGGTCGGTTGCAGCGCGGGTGTTGTGGGCCTATTACCGGGTCGCAAAAGAACGAGAAGGGATCAGATGACACGGGTTTTGAATGCGCTCCGAAAAGAGCCGGTTTCGGGCGATACACGCTCGGTCGTGGTGTTCGTGCATGGCTATGGCGCCAACGGGGCCGACTTGCTGGGGCTGGCCGATGTGTTGGGCGAGCATCTACCGGACACTCTGTTCGTTGCCCCTGACGCGCCCGAGCAGATCCCGGGTATGCCCAATGGCTTTCAGTGGTTCCCGATCCCGTGGATTGATGGCTCTTCCGAAGAAGAATCGCGCCGCGGGATGGAAATGGCGGCGGATGACTTCGACGCTTTCCTCGATGCGTTGATGGTGGACGAAGACGTTCTGCCCGAGCAGGTGGTTCTGTTCGGATTTTCGCAAGGCACGATGATGAGCCTCCATGTCGCCCCGCGCCGCGAGGACCCAGTGGCCGGGATAGTAGCCATTTCAGGACGCCTTCTGGAACCCGATCTGTTGCCGGATGAAACAGTCAGCCGCATGCCGGTCCTACTGGTACATGGCGACGCCGATGACGTCGTGCCGCCACAATCATTGCCCGAAGCCGCCGAGGCCCTGCAAGCAGCTGAGTTCAAAGAGGTCTATGCCCATGTCATGAAGGGCACCGGCCACGGTATTGCCCCGGATGGTCTTAGCGTCGCACTGGCTTTCATGCGTGACAAGCTGAGCCTTTAAGCAATGATTGCGGTCCGCCCCATGATGCCCGAGGATGTCGCAGCAGCTTGCGATTTGCTCAACCAGATCATCGCCATTGGTGGTACGACCGCGAATGAAACCCCTTTCTCTGAAGCGCAGTTTGCGCAGAGCTATCTGGAGGGGCAGGATAAGATATGCTGCCACGTGGCGCTGGATCAGGCCGGAGAGGTCGCCGGGTTTCAATGGCTAGGGGTGAATGACAGGCTTCCCGACGATTGCGGGGATATCGCCACATTCTCGCGCCGTGAACCGCATTTGAAAGGGGCAGGGCGTGCCCTGTTTGCAGAAACGTCCAAATTTGCGGCAAGGCTCGGCTTGAAATATCTCAACGCAACCATTCGCGCCGACAATGCCCCTGGTCTTGGATATTATGGCAAGATGGGGTTTCGGGATTACTCGGTGGCTTATGGTGTCCCGTTAAAGGATGGAACGCCGGTCGACCGGATTTCCAAACGGTATGAACTGAGGAAGGACACGCTGTGCTGATCGTGACGGGAACAGTTGAAGTCGCGCCGGAAGGTGTTGAAAAAGCTGCCAAAGCCGCGCAAGAGATGGTCGCCGAGACAGTCAAGGAACCGGGTTGTCTGGTTTATGAGTTCAGCCAAATTCTGGGTCATGCCAATCGGTTTCGGATCTACGAAGAATGGGAAAGCCAGGCCGCGCTCGAGGCGCATTTTGCCACGCCGCATAAGGCGAGGTTTCAGGAGGTTCTGGGCACGGTCGGAGTGACCGAAAGTCAGATCTATCGCATCACCGGCGGCGACAAGAAGCCGCTGCGGTGATCCTAACCCCATAAGGTGGGCTCGGCGAATTCGATGGAGTTTCCGGACGGGTCGCGAACGTAGAGTGACAATGCTCCGTTCGGCCATTCGAATTCAGCGTCTACCGGCACGTTCCAGTCAATCAGGTGTTTGCGCATCATCTCGATTTGGGCGCGCGCCATGGCAAAGCAGACATGGCCTGGACCTTCGGCGCCATGTGCGGGAACGGGCAGGCGCGGGTTGCTCGGCGGCTTTTTCGTCTCCGCCGCGTTGAACAGCAGCAACACCGAACCGCCCACCCTGTAAAACACATGCCGGTTGGCGACGCGCTGGATTTGCTCTAGCGCCAGAACATCACCATAGAAATGCTCTGCTGCATCCAGGTCGCCCACATAAAGTGACGCCTCTAAAAGGCCAGTTGGCTGCGGAATGTCAGGTGTTACCTTCATCCCTGTATCCTAGCACAAATGGGCGTTTCGGTCACCGACGCGGGCGCCGGTCCCGTTTTTGTGGTGGGGGTGAGCTCAGGGTTGGTGCAGGCAGGCTGTCCCACTTTCCGGGCTCTAACCCGTCCAATGTCCAGTCACCGATCCGGGCGCGGATCAGGCGCAGGGTCGGGTGCCCCACGGCCGCTGTCATTCGGCGCACTTGCCGGTTGCGGCCTTCGCGCAGGACCAATTCAACCCAACAATCCGGCACTGTCTGCCGCACTCTGATCGGCGGATCGCGTGGCCATAACTCGTCGGGCTGATCCATCAATCGCGCCTTGGCGGGGCGGGTCATGCCGTCCTTCAGCTCAACACCCTCGCGCAGCGCCTTCAGGGCGGCGGCGTCAGGCAGCCCTTCGACCTGCACCCAATAGGTCTTGGCCATTTTATGTTTGGGGTCGGCAATCTGCGCCTGCAGACGGCCATTGTCCGTCAACAGCATCAAACCTTCGCTATCACGGTCCAATCGCCCGGCCGGATACACGTCCGGCAGATCAATGAAATCCGACAGCGTACTGCGCGGAGACTCCGCATTCGCGCGATCCGTGAACTGCGGCAATACATTGAATGGTTTATTGAAGCGGATGAACCAGGACATTCACCCGCCATAGCCCGGCGATCGAATTGGTGCAACCTGTGGATAACTGTCATCGGCCCGTTACGGATTCGGAATACTCAATCCCCGAGATATTGTGGAAACTCAGGGCTTGTCAGAGCTTTAACACGATATATAGTAAAGCTAAGGCCGGGGCGGGGGTTCTCCGCTCTGATGTCAAAAGAGGCAGAGCAGAGCGTGGAGCGATTCTGATATGGACGGAGACTTCAGGACCGAATTTGTCAGGGAACCCGGTGCGCTCAAGCATCATCCGGCATTGGTTTTGAACGCCGATTACCGCCCCTTGTCCTACTATCCACTATCGCTCTGGCCGTGGCAGGAGGCCATAAAAGCTGCCTGGCTGGACAGGGTGGATATCGTCGCCGAATATGACGAAGTTGTTCGCAGCCCGAGCACCGAGATACGAATACCCTCGGTCGTTGTGCTGAAAGATTATGTAAAACCCAGAAAGCGCGTGGCCTTCACGCGCTTTAATTTATTTCTGAGGGACGAATTCCGCTGCCAGTATTGCGGCAGCCGTGGTGATCTGACCTTTGACCACGTTATCCCACGCGCTGCGGGGGGCGTAACAAGCTGGCAGAACGTTGTGGCGGCCTGCAGCCCTTGCAACCTGCGCAAAGGGTCGAAATCACTGCGGCAGGCACGAATGTCGCTGCGCAAACCGCCGCGCCAGCCGGATGCCGAGGCGTTGCGCAACGTGGGACGTAAATTCCCGCCGAACCACCTGCATGACAGTTGGATCGACTTTCTCTATTGGGATGCGGAACTGGACGAGCTCTAACGGCCTTCACGCCACGCGGCGAACCAGAGCAGAACCAGAACGAAAGACAAAGCGGCATTCCATCCGGCCATGGAAACACCAAAAAACTCCCATGGAATATCATCACAGCGTACCAGTGGTGCCGACATGATCTGATCCAGCAGTTCTTCTGCCGACAGACCGCCGATGCTGCTTGATGTGCAGCTTGACGGACCTTCCCACAAACCGCGTTCTACACCAGCGTGATAGACACCAATGACCGCAGTGGTCAGCGCCGCCAGTGCACCCAATAGGGGCAAGACAGAATGTCGTGGCAATGCCAGCGCCACAGCGCCGATCAGGATGGCGACGCCATGTGGATAGCGTTGCCAAATGCACAGTTTGCAAGGTGGAAGCCCACCAAGATACTGAAAGGCAAAGGCGCCAAGTAACAACGCCATAGACCCAAGCGTCGCAATCAGGATCAGTAAATTTCGTCGTGTCATAAGAATTTCACCGCTAGGAAACCGCCAAACAGAAGGATGATAAACAGGGAAAACATTAGGCCCAGCCGCTTTTCTATAAAGCTGCGGATCGGCTCTCCGAAGCCCCAAAGCAAACCTGCGACAATGAAAAACCGTATCGCTCGGGCCAGAATCGAGGTGGCAATGAAGGTGCCCAGGGGCATCCCTGTCCAGCCGGACATGATGGTGATGACCTTATAGGGAAAAGGCGTAACCCCAGCGGCCAGAACAGCCCAGAAACCAAAGTCATTGAACCGTGTGTTGAACTCTTCCATGGCGTGGGCTTTGCCCATGGATTCAAGGATGGGCTGACCGAGGCTTTCATAAAAGAACGCGCCGATTGCATAGCCTAACATTCCGCCCAAAACCGAAGCTACCAGTGCTACAGAAGCAATCAGCCAGGCCCGGGAGGGTCGGGCAAGGATCATGGGAATCATCAGAACGTCCGGCGGTATCGGAAAGAAAGAGCTTTCGATGAAGGAAACAATAGCCAGCGCCCACAAGGCATTCGGGTGTTCTGCCAGACGAATGGTCCAGTCATAAAGAGGTCGCAGCATCAGGTGCAATTTCCCTGTACATGTGTTGGGTAAGCCAAATCATGCGCCCCGCAGGCCGTCAACCTTGCAGGCTGGAACATTCCTCAATCAGGGTGTTTTTTGCCTCTGGACCTTCTCGATTTTGAACGCTAATTCAGTGTCCGTGGCCCAAGTGGCGGAATGGTAGACGCAGGGGATTCAAAATCCCCCGGTAGTGATACCGTGCCGGTTCGAGTCCGGCCTTGGGTACCAAAGTAAAAACAGAGGGTTAGGGGAACCTGCCTTCTGTTTTTTCTTTCCGGCAGTTCTAATTGCTCGCATTCCCAACTCACACTTTCGCGTTCTGGTCAGAATTTCCGATGTCAAAAGCGCATAATTGGATGTGTTTGCGGTCACTGCGGGGCAGATGCGCAAGAAAAGCTTCAAAGGCGGGGAAAATTCAGGGGGGCTTGTCAAATCTGAGGATACGCCTGCTTTGGTGACCTGCTGGCCTTGACAAGCTAATGCTCAGAATGAAACCTCTTACGGGTTGGGAGATTCTGAAAAATCAAAGATATGCCTGCTGCATAGCGGGCGTTGTTGCATATCGCAGGGCCATTTATCCGGCGCTTTGATGTGTCTCCCACCAGAAAAATAATGGGAGTTCACTTATGAAAAACAGCAGCAAGCTTAGCCTCGGCGCGGTTGTCACGGCGGCTCTGATGGCGCCTGCGGCCTATGCCGAAGAGTTTATCACGATCGGCACAGGTGGCGTGACCGGGGTGTATTACCCAACTGGCGGTGCAATCTGTCGTCTGGTCAACAAAGGGCGCAAGGAACATGGCGTGCGCTGCTCGGTCGAATCGACCGGCGGTTCCGTGTACAACATCAACACCATTCGCGAAGGCGAGCTGGAGTTTGGTGTCGCGCAGTCCGACTGGCAGTACCACGCCTATAACGGCAGCTCGAAATTCGAAGAGGCCGGCCCGTTTGAAAACCTGCGCGCCGTCTTCTCGGTTCACCCCGAACCGTTTACCGTTGTGGCCCGTGCCGATTCCGGTGTGACCAATTTCGAAGACCTGAAAGGCAAGCGCGTAAATATCGGTAACCCCGGTTCCGGTCAGCGTGGCACCATGGAGGTTCTGCTGGGCGAAATGGGCTGGTCCACTGACGATTTCGAACTGGCGACCGAACTGAAAGCGGCGGAACAGTCCGCAGCCCTGTGCGACAACCAGATTGACGCAATGGTCTATACCGTGGGTCACCCCTCGGGCTCGATTCAAGAAGCCACGACGGCTTGCGACTCGGTTCTGGTCAATGTCAGCGGCGAGGCCGTGGACAAGCTGGTCAACGACAACTCGTTCTACCGTACAGCTACCATTCCCGGCGGCATGTACCGCGGGTCGGATGGTGATACCGCGACATTCGGCGTTGGCGCGACCTTCGTGACTTCGGCGGACGTGTCGGATGATGCGGTTTATGCGGTTGTCAGCTCGGTTTTCGAGAACTTCGATGACTTCAAAAAGCTTCACCCGGCATTTGCCAACCTCAAGCCCGAAGAGATGATCGCGGACGGCTTGTCAGCCCCGCTGCATCCGGGTGCCGAGAAGTACTATAAAGAAAAAGGCTGGATTCAATAAGCCAGACCTGACGTGGGGTGCCCGTCGGGCGCCCCGCACAAAACCCGTATCAAGCGGGTGATTCAGAAGGCCGCAAATGGCCACGACGGGGAGACATTTTCATGAGTTCCGAGACACAATCGAACCGCCCGCTATCCGAAGAAGAACTACAGGATCTGGTCGCATCTTCAGATGCCGGAGGGCGTAATCCGGTTGGGAATGTAGGCGTTTTCCTTGCGATCGTGGCGGCGATCTGGTCGATCTTTCAGGTCGTACTTGCTTCGCCCCTGGCGAACTATGTGTTGCCCGGCAGCGTGGTTAACAATTCGCGTCAGTTTCACCTGGCCTTTGCTATGTTTCTGGCCTTTGCAGCCTATCCGGCGCTGAAATCCAGCCCACGGGATTATATCCCTGTGCAAGATTGGATCATGGGCCTTCTGGGCGCGTTTGTGGCGCTGTACGGATATTTCTTCTATACCAAGATCGTCGATGCCGGAGGGCTGGCAGACAACACTGACAAGTGGATCGCGCTGGGTGGGCTATTGCTGTTGTTCGAGGCCGCGCGCCGTGCGCTTGGCCCGGCGATGGCGATCATTGCGACGATCTTTTTGGCCTATGTCTTCTTTGGATCATCCGAATGGGTGCCCGAAGTCATCCGCTGGAAAGGCGCTAGCCTGAAAAAGGCGATGAGCCACATGTGGATCACCTCCGAGGGCGTGTTCGGTATCGCCTTGGGTGTTTCGACCAAGTTTGTATTCCTGTTTGTTCTGTTTGGCGCCTTGTTGGATAAGGCCGGGGCAGGGAACTATTTCATCAAGATGGCCTTTGGCGCGCTGGGTCACCTGCGCGGCGGCCCCGCCAAGGCGGCGGTTGTGGGCTCAGCTGCGACCGGCCTGATCTCGGGCTCGTCCATCGCAAACGTTGTGACCACTGGTACCTTCACCATTCCATTGATGAAACGTGTTGGGTTCAGCAGCGAACAAGCAGGTTCGGTCGAGGTCGCCAGTTCGGTGAACGGGCAGATCATGCCACCCGTCATGGGCGCTGCAGCCTTCTTGATGGTAGAATATGTGGGTATTTCCTATGTCGAGGTGATCACCCACGCCTTCCTGCCAGCGGCGATCTCATACATTGCTCTGGTCTATATCGTGCATCTCGAAGCCGTAAAGCGGAACATGCCCACATTGGGCGACCGCGAAGTGAAGCTGGCACGTACCGTGGTTGGTATGTTCTCGTTCTTCATTGTTTTTGCTGGGCTCTGCTATGGCTCTCAATTCCCTGTGGAGGCGGTGACAAATTGGATGCCGAACTCGGCCGGTCTGGTCCTCAGCCTGATCATCTGCGCAATTTACGTGGCGCTGCTGTATCTGGCCGCACAGGTGCCCGATCTGGAACCCGATGACCCGAATGCCAAAGAGGTGACGCTGCCGGTCATTAGCGAGATCTACAAGGCCGGTCTGCATTACCTTCTGCCGATCATCGTGCTGGTCTATTTCCTGATGATTGAACAGAAATCGCCCGGTCTTTCGGCCTTTTGGGCCACGTCCTTGCTGTTTGTGATCCTGCTGACGCAGAAACCGCTGAAGGCGATGTTCCGGGGGCAAAGCAACCTCTACAACGCGTTCATCGACGGTGTCGCGGATCTGTGGCAGGGCATGATCGACGGCGCGCGCAACATGATCGGTATCGCGCTGGCGACGGCCACGGCGGGTGTGATCGTGGGAACCGTTACCCTTACCGGTGTGGGCCAAGTGATGGCCGATCTGGTCGAGTTCCTGTCTGGCGGCAATCTGATCCTGATGCTGATCATGGTCGGTATCCTCAGCCTGATCCTGGGCATGGGCCTGCCGACCACTGCGAACTATATCGTCGTCAGTTCTTTGATGGCCGGTGTGGTCGTGGAGCTGGGCGCGCAGAGCGGGCTGATTGTGCCGCTGATCGCGGTGCATCTGTTTGTCTTCTACTTTGGCATCATGGCGGATGTGACGCCGCCTGTGGGGCTGGCCAGTTTCGCCGCTGCTGCCGTATCGGGGGGCGATGCGATAAAGACCGGATTCATCGCCTTCTTCTATAGCCTGCGCACGGTCGCGTTGCCGTTTGTCTTCATCTTCAACACAGACCTTCTGTTGATTGATGTGACCTGGGTCGAAGGGATAATCGTTGCGATATTTGCGACGATAGCGATCCTTGTCTTTACGGCGGGCACGATGGGCTACTTCCTGACCCGCAGCCGGATCTATGAAAGCGTTGCCTTGGTCGCGGTTGCTTTCGCACTATTCCGTCCGGATTACTTTATGGACAGGATTTCACCCCCATATCAGACCGTTGAACCGGCAGCTTTCACCGAAACGATCGGGGAAACACCGCCCGGAACCGAGGTGCGTCTGGTCATCAGCGGCCCGGATTTCGACACGCTTGAGATGGTGGATACCACGGTTGTCGTCTCTGTCGGCGACGAAGACGGCGGTCCTGCACGGGTTGATGCGATGGGTCTACTGCTGATCGAAGAGGACGGTCTGATCAAGCTGGAAGAGCCGCTGTTCGGCGCGCCTGTTGCCGATGATCTGAGCATCTTCGACTATTACGGGGATGAGGCCGTGCGCCTGACCTCGGTCAGCCTGCCGTCAAGCCAGCCACCCAAGCAGCTGGTTTATATCCCGGCGATGATCCTGTTGGGTCTGATCGCCTTCCTGCAACGCGGCCGTGCCGCCAGACAAGGGGTGCCCGCATGACACGTTCTGTTCTGTGTGCTGTTGATATCAGCAATGGCAAAATTGATGGCCCGGTCCTTCAAAAGGCCGCTGCATTGGCCGATTTGGAGGGGGCGCAGCTGGATGTGGTCAGTGTTCTGCCCGATTTTGGAGAAAGCTGGGTGTCCGGCTTTTTCCAGGCGGATTTCCATGAAAAGGCTTTGGCCGAGGCGCAGAAACAACTGACTGAGCTGTGCGCATCAACATTGGGCAGTGAGCGCAATGAAAAGATCCGCCATGTGGTGGCCACGGGCACGGCCTATCAGGAGATCCTGAAAACCGCAGAAAGCGCCGGATCTGACCTGATCGTCATTGGGGCGCATAAGCCGGACTTCAAGGATTACCTGCTGGGTCCGAATGCTGCGCGCGTCGTGCGGCATTCGACAGTCTCGGTCTACGTGGTGCGATGATCTAATACCCGGTCATTTCAAGATAGCCACGGCCTGAATGGCTGCCTGAGACCGTAACGGGCCCCTCCCAATAGGCAAAGCGGGTTGCCATCCAGGCTTTGGGTGTCAGGGCGCTGACGACAATATCCACCCCGCGGGCGGGGAGTGTGACACGCCATTCAATCGGGATATCCCGGTCGGCGACATGAGCGGTCTGAAGCGGTTCAAAAGAAACAGAGCCATCGGCAAGCGCGGTGGTTTCGCCATCATTGCCGATCCACGTGGCAGAGGTGAAATCCTCAGCCTCTCCTCGCAGGCGAAAGGCCATCAGCTTGTCGCCGCCTTCAAAGCTGAGCGAGAACCAATCCCATCCGCTTTGATCCTCGGCCAAGGGCTGCGAGGACCATTCCCGATCCAGCCAACCCTGTCCGGTTACCGCAACATCCCCATCCGGCAGATGCACTGTGCCTGTCAGGTCGAAAAACGGCTGTGAATAGTAATGACTTGCCTGCCCCTGCGTAGACTTGACCGAATACCCGGCATCCCCGTGAAAGACCAAAGGCCCCGTTGCGCGCATTGACAGATCGTATCCGAACTCAGAACCGTTGGCCCTAATCTTCAGCGCATTAAAGTCGGTTCCGCGCATGTACCATTCGTCGATCCAGGCTTCGAATGGGGTGGCGGTTACCCCGGCCTGACCGATACCGCCCCGCGACAGACGTTCAGCAAAGTAATGGGCATCAGGAGTGGTCAAGGCGGCATGGCCCAACCACAACTGCGGACTTTGCCAGGATTGCTCTTCATAGGGTTTCAGCGCCGAGCGGAACAACGTCCATTGCACACCGTAATCGCGCCCGTCTTCTCCTTTCAGGTTTGCGGTCAGATACCACCATTCGATCTTGAAAGTGGGATGGGGACCGTGATCCTGCGGAAAGCTCAACTGATACCCAAGCTGGGGGACGTCGAACCCGTCGGCCTCACCTCCAAGACCGGAAAAGCCCTGCGCCCGAAGTTGGGCGGGCAATAGCAGGGCCAGAATTAGGAACCAGGCTTTAGCGTTCATTGGCAAACACTCTTAACAACTCGGCAGGCGGGATGCGCAGCAACCGAAGGGCTGGAACCGCAGCGGCGATAACAGCGGCCAGTAAGGTCAGAAGAAATAGATAGAACCAGTCGCTTGGGAATAGGTACATTGGTAACCGCCAGCCAAACGCCTCGACATTGATGACCGTCAGCAACGTCCAGGCCAGAACCAACCCAAGCGGCAAGGCCAGCGCAGCGGTCAGAGAGGCGAGAAGCACGCTCTGCGTCAGTTCAAACCGCGCCAGCTGCGCCCGCGTCAGGCCAAGCGCCCAGACCGGCGCGATCTGTGGAAGCCGTTGCGTCCAAAGCGTCAGCAGGCTGGTCAGAATTGCAAATCCAGCAACCCCGAGCGTCAGGATATTCAGCGCAGAGGTCACCACAAATGTGTCTTCGAAGATTTCCGTGGATCGGGCCTTCATGTCAGCTTGATGAACGACTGCCTGCGGAGGAAGGTCAAATTCCGCCCGAAGCCTTTCGGCAACATCGCTGGCTTGATCAGGGGGCATGCGAACGCCATATCGCCGTTCCTCGGTATTGGGTGCGATGTCTTCCAAAAGCTCCATCGACACGATGGCTTGTCCGGTTGGATTGCCATAATCAGAATAGACCCCTGCAATGACCAGCTTGTGACCCGGGCGGAGCGTGATTTGATCTCCGGGCCACAGACTGGATCTGCGCGCAAGCTGTTCGTTGATCAGAACGGCGGTTCCGGACATCACCTGATCCCATACTCCGGGCACTGAGGCGATCAGCGGCCAGTTTTCTTGATAAACCGGATTGTTCACCACCCCGTAAAGAAACAAGGGGCCGCTTCCGTGCGACAGCTCGACGCTGCGGATCGGCAAAACGGCGTCGACCTGAGGCAGCAGCCATTTCTTGATGTCCTGCGCCTGTTGTTCGTCGGATGCGGTTATATACAGTTCTGATGTCAGTCGTTGGTCAAGCCACCCGGTAAATGTCAGCCGGAAACTCGACACCATGGTGCCCACGCCGATGTTCGCGGCCAATGCCAACATCAATGCCATCAGGGCCAAAGAGAGACCGGGCAGTTGCGCCTGCATGTCGGCGAATACCCATTGTCTGACCGGGCCGTTCTGTAGCTTCTGAAGTCCGGTTACTGCGATCAGCAAGAGAAACGGTAAAATCAACGCAGAACCCGTCAGGATTCCGGCAACCAGCACGAACCCTGCGACCAAACCGTCGGCCACAAAGATTGAAACGATCCCCAACCCAATCAGGAATACTCCGATCAGAGCCAATCTTTTGGTTGCAGTGTCATCCCCCCGCCAGGCCTGCGGACCCGGGCTTGATAACAGCGGCAGCCGAGCCAATCGGAACAAAGCCTGAGAACTGGCCAAGAGCGTTCCGAACAGGGCCATGGCCAAGCCCGCGAGAACCCAGTGCAGTTGAAGCGATAGCTGACCTTCAACTGGTGCACCATACAACCCGCGTAGTGTGGATGCCACGTCGGGCAGCAAGGCCCCGGCCAGCAAGAACCCCAGGACCAGACCGGCGCCCCCTCCAATCAGGGCCAACAGCGACAGTTCGGCCAGGATGATCCAGATGATCCGGCGCATCGATACGCCCAGCGCACGGATTGTCCGGATGATCGCTCGGCGCTGCGCAAAAGCCAACCCGACGGTGCCATGGACGATGAACAGCCCAACGGCAAAGGACAAAAGCGCGAAGGCAGAGAGGTTGAGGTGGAAGCTCTCTGTCAGTTGAGCCGTGTCCAATCTGGTTGAGGCTGCAATTCGTGTCAGATCAGGAGCGATCTGCTCAAGCGGAGGGATCGCTCGGGGTTGATCAGGCAGGATGACCAGACGTGAAATCTGCCCCTTTTTGTCAAGCAGCTGTTCGGCGATGCCAATATCGGTAAAGACCAGATCAGGCGGCAGCGCGTCGCTGGACAGGATCGGCGGCAGGTCGCTGGCTTGCTCCAGAACCTGGGCCAGTTCCGGCGCGACCAGTATCCTGCCGGGCGCGGTCAGCATGTCTGCGGGATCGGGCGGCGTATCGCTTTGTTCCAGACGGCTAAGGGCGGGCAGGGGTGGAAAGGCGACCATGTCGACCCCCATGACCTGCAGATTGCGCCCGCTATGGCGCCAACGCCCCTCAAGCACCGCAGCGACCTGCCAGCCAGCCCGACGCAAGCTGACATAATGGTCGATCGTCAAATTCCCCGAGGTGGCGTGCAATTCATCGTATTGACCAAATGAGAGTTGATCATTGGCCCGTTGATAGCTTGCCCGGGCCTCGGAATTTATGGCTTGAACTGCCGACCATAGCCCGGTCGCAAGCGCAATGCCGGTCAACAAGGTTAACAGCTGAAGCCAATGGGCACGCCAGTGCGACACCAACGCCTGTATGATGGCCAAAGTCACGAGATTAGGCCGCCGGACAGGCGGACCTGCCGATCCAGACGGGCCGCGATGTCCTGCGAATGTGTCACCAAAAGCAGGGCGGCGCTGGTTTCGGCGACCAGCGCAAGCATCAAATCCAATACATTAGTGCTTGCGACCTCATCCAGATTTCCTGTTGGTTCATCCGCGAGCAAAAGACTGGGGCGCGGCGCAAGGGCGCGTCCGATGGCAACGCGTTGCTGCTGGCCGCCTGACAGGTTCTCGGGAAAGCGGTCCAGCAGGTCCCGCAATCCCAGTTTGTCAGCAAGATGATCGCACCAGTCCGGATCATGTTTACTGGCAAGCCTGGCATGGAAGGACAGGTTTTGGCCGACCGTCAACGACGGGATCAGATTGAACTGTTGGAATACCAGCGCCACACGCTCGCGCCGAAGGGCTGCGCGCCCGGTATCGTCTAGTGTAGACAGGTTGGTTCCGCCCAGTGAGATTTCGCCCGCATCGAATATGTCCAGCGCACCTGCGAGATTTAGAAGCGTGCTTTTGCCACTGCCACTTTCCCCGGTTAGGGCAAGCGTTTGGCCATGGTCTAACGACAGAGATACTCCGTTCAAAATCGGTCGACCGTTTGCATATGATTTATGGACATCAGTTATTGTAAGCAGCATTCATAGGCGCCCTGTATTCTGCCATTCACAATTTGCAGCCGACCGAAGCGGTGTCCAGTTCAATGGGGCAATCGTTTCCATTCGTCGCAGACGCAGGGTTGCCCAATCCTGCATTTGAAGCGATTGTGACGAGACCTAAAAACAGAGGGGATGGGCGCCGGTGACCTTATCCGAGCAGATTATCTGGGGAAGCGTTTATTTGGGTATCTGCTTTTTGATCGAAATTGCCCTGCTGACTTGGTGCATGCAGATCATCCGCGTGATGTCGATCAAACTGGAAAAAAGCAAAAGGTTCGTCACCATTGCAAGCCCGCTGACTATCGCGCTGATTTTTATCGTGATGATCCATACCTTTCAGGTCTGGCTTTGGGCGATTGTCTGGGTCTTTGGGGATGTTCTGGCAGACTGGAACTCGGCGCTGTATTTCTCTCTGGTTACGTTCACAACGCTGGGTTACGGCGACATTGTTCTGGACGACGGGCTGCGCATTTTTGGTGCCTTTGCCTCGGTCACCGGGCTTTTGGCATTTGGGCTGTCCACAGCCTTTTTGGTCGCGGTCATGTCGCGGGTGCTGCAGGAAGAGTCGATCCTTTAAAGGATTGGTGCGAACAACCGCGCCAGAGGCGAGCCGAACCGAATATAGGCCGGTTGTTCGGGTAAGGTTTTGTCCAGCTCATAGCTGGATTCAAAGTCCATCAGCAGCATGTTGTGAACCGCATGGGCCGCGTCTTTGTCAAAGAACAGGGCCATCGCCTCAAAATTCAGGCGGAAAGAGCGATTGTCCAGATTGGTGGTGCCGACAGCGGTCAGAGTGTCGTCCACCAGAAATACTTTTTGATGCATGAATCCATCAGTGTACCGGTAGACCCGCGCGCCGCATTCCCTGATCTCGTCGAAATAGGCAAAGGCCGCCAGCCAAGGTAAGCGGTGATCAATCACGTCGGGAACCAGAATGCGAACATCTACCCCGCGCATTGCGGCGTGGCGTAGTGCGGTCATGATGTCGATATCAGGAACGAAATAGGGGGATGCGATCCACAATCGTTCCTTTGCTTCCGTGATTGCAGAAAAGAACATCATGGCGCCGGTTTCGGTTTCGTCCCCCGGACCTGTGGCGACGAGAAGGGCGTTCATGTCCTGATCAGATTCCTGACCCGCCCAGGCCAGTTGATCTATCAGGTCTTCTTGATGCGCCCAGTACCAGTCCTCCGTAAAGATCAGTTGTAGTTGGCGCACGATATGTCCAGTCAGCCTTATGTGTGTGTCCCGCCAATGTCCGAACTTTGCGGACTGACCGAGATATTCGTCGCCGACATTGTGGCCGCCGATAAAGCCGATTTCACCGTCTATGATCACCGTTTTCCTGTGATTGCGATAGTTTAGCTGAAATCGCTGCCCTGGATGACGCTTTTCATGCTGACCGGCAACGTGAATTCCCGCCGCGCGCAGCGACGTGATGTAGCTTGTCGGTAGGCCATAACTGCCCACGGCGTCGGTCATAAAGCGAACTTGCACGCCGCGCTCTGCGGCGGCGATCAGTTTGCTTTGCAGTTGCCGCCCCAATCCGTCATCACGCACGATGTAGAATTGGACAAGCACATAGTCCTGAGCCGCGTCGATAGCCTGAAAGATAGCGTCAAAGGTTGCCTGCCCATCGACAAGCAATTCTGCACCGTTGCCGCGTGATATGGGTAGATGCGCAAGCTCTTCGAAAGGGAGTGGGTTGATCGTAATCATGCCCGGATCTGGGCGCGAAAAATCCGCAAAGCTCTTTATCCCTTCGACAACAGTCTCAGCGTGCTTTCGGGCCATGCGATACCCGCGAAAACGATGATGTCCCAGAAACAAGTACAGTGGTACGCCAGCTATCGGTGCCGAGATCAAAAAGACCACCCATCCCACGGCACCCTGGGGTGTGCGCGCTGTTTGAGCGGCGCGTATCGAAAAGACCGCGGCGGTCAGGTACAAACATAGGACAAAGAGGGAAACAAAGAGTGTCAGCATAGATGATTCGATCCTGGCATTTTCCTTAGTGTTTCAAGTTGCATTGGGGATTGGCCTGTTCAGACTGTATTCCCCGATGGTGGCCCTTCGTCGCCGAGTTCACCATTCAGGGACATCAAAATTGCGATCGGGCGCAATGCGGGTATATGGCTGAAGATGATCAGGATGCAGACGGTCAGCGGAACGCTCAGGAAGGCTCCGATCAGACCCCAGACCGTGGTCCAGAACATAAGTGCCAGAATGACGAGAAATGTCGACATGTTCAGCGATCGGCCCAGCATGGCCGGGTCCAGAAAATTACCGATCATGAACTGAAGCGTGCCACAGCCGAAAACTATGATCAGAAACGGCCCGATGCTTTCAAATTGGACCAGCGCAATCGCCGCTGGAAACAAAACGGCAATAATCGACCCAATCGAGGGTATGAAATTCAAGGCAAATGTCAGCACGGCCCATGTCTCGGAATACTCAAGACCAAGGGTTTTGAAGACCACATAGCTGATTCCAGCCGTTATCAGGCTGATAAAGGTCTTCACTCCGACATAACGCTGCAGACTAAAGGAAATCGCGTCCAGAACCAAAGCGAACTCGGCACCGGTTTTAGGGTCACCGGCGGCCATACGGATCTTTTTTCGGAACGCCAGACGTTCGGCCATCAGGAAGGCAACGTAAAGGCTGATGAGGAAAAACTGGTTCAGCAAGGACGTCGCACTGCCCAGCAACATCCGGGCGACGAAAGACATATCAATGTTGACCAGATTGTCCCTGATGAAGGCCGTGATATCGTTGCCCACAAGGTCGTTTATGCGGTTAACGGCCTCGTCGAACTGGCTTTCGTATGTATTGATCGAGCGTGCAAACTGCGTCGCCTGATTGCCCAGAATATACATGATCATGAACAACCCGACCAAAACCACGGTCACTCCAGCCAGGTTAGCCAACCAGACCGGAGCCTTGGTCAGCGCAATAACCCGGTCACTCAGCGCGATGATCAGGACGTTGATCAGCAAGGCCATGGTCAGCGGGATCAGAAAAGCGGAACCTGCATAAAGCCCCAATACGATCAGTGACACGACAATCGCGGTGTCGCGGACAACCGATAGGCGCAACCTGTTCGGCATGCTTGGGTCCTGGTCGCTGGTTGGCATTTTTCGCCCGGCTTTGTGTAGGTTCCGTTTCGATCCTGCACGGGACAAAGGGATTATGCAATGCAACCAAACATTTGGAGTTGGTTAATTGCGTCCAGTCGGGTTTTGCCGGTTCTGGTTCGAATACAGTCAGGGTAGAGTTTTCGGATGACGACAAGTTTGATTCCCCTGACTGGAAGAGTAATTCGAGCCCTTTGGCTGGCCTTGGGGCGATTTGGGGCCAAAAACGGCATGGTCATGAGCAGCCACGTTGCCATGTCCCTGATGCTGGCCCTGTTTCCGTTTGTTCTGTTCACTGTGGCACTGGCTGGTACGCTGTCTCAGGATTATGTCACGGACGAGCTGATCGAACTGATCTTTGGCGCCTGGCCAAAAGATGTCGCCGGCCCGATTGTGGGAGAGTTGCGCTCGGTCCTGGCGGAATCAGGTTCGGGGGTAATTACCCTGGGCGGTTTGCTGGCCATTTTCTTTGCCTCAAACGGCGTAGTTGCGGTGCGGGCGGCCATGAACCAGGCCTATCATGATCATGACGCCTGGCCATTCTGGAAGACACGCTTGCTGTGCCTGGGATTGGTGATTGTTGGCGGGGCGGCCATTCTGGCCATCGCCGCCGTCGAAGTCGTCTTGCCGGTCTACACGCGCCTCGTGTCCGAAAAGACGGATGTTAACGTGTCAGACTGGTTGTCTGTGGATCGATTGCGCTGGACCTTTACTGTCGCGGTTCCTGCGGGCACGGTTATCGTTGCACATCTTGTGCTGCCGACGCGCCGCCATCGGCTGTGGCAAATCCTTCCGGGCGTTGTACTGACACTCGCTCTGTGGGCGATGGGCGGTTGGGGCTTTTCGATCTATATCGGACAGTTCGCCTCGTACAGCGCTACTTATGCTGGTCTTGCGGGGGCGATGGCTGCGTTGATTTTCCTGTATCTATGCGCGGCCATCCTGATTCTGGGCGCTGAATTCAACGGCGCGCTGATGGATTTGCAGGATCAAAGTAACGGACAAACCTAAAGGGCAGGGTAGCCGGGGCTGTAAATAGCAATTCAAAGCCCGGTTTGCGTCATGAAATCGGCACGTTTCTTACCCAAACTGCATGGGACTGTGACCCCATACGCATCAAGGTGAGGCCTCATGACCAAACTGCCCGAAAGCGCGAAATCGCAAAATCCATCGTCGCTGACCCGGCGGATTGAAGAATTACGGGCAAAACCGGCGACGGATATCAGTCACGGTGAAGCATTGTTGTTGCAAGGAAACGCAATATCTTCGCTGCGCGAACAGCGCCTTGCGCGTTCTCTGGCTGACTTCGCAGATTAACTTCAGCCGCGAAATCCTGTTGCCACAACGAATTTTTCCGAACTGTCGGCGCGGGATGCCGGTGGTTTAACATGCGCCACCTTGTCAAACTTCTGTTTCAGAATCTTCTGCAGATCCCCTTCGGCCCCTCCGGCCAGAACCTTGGCGACAAACGTGCCGCCCTGTTCAAGCACATCAAAGGCGAAATAGGCGGCGGTTTCGCACAAGGCCATGATCCGCAAATGGTCGGTTTGTTTATGCCCCGAGGACGCAGCAGCCATATCTGACATCACCACGTCAGCTTTGCCACCCAACCAGTCTTTGACCTTCTGGTCGGCATCGTCCTCCATAAAGTCCAACTGGTGAACCTCGGACCCGGCCACCGGTTCGACCTCTTGTATGTCGACACCCAGAACAGTGCCGATTTTCTTACCGCTTTTCTCACCCAATGCATTAACGCGCTGGACCGCAACCTGCAGCCAGCCGCCTGGGGCGCAACCCAGATCGACGATGCGCGCACCTGGAACTAGGAAGCGGAATTTATCGTCCAGTTCCAATATCTTGAACGCTGCACGCCCACGATAGCCTTCGACCTGCGCGCGCTTGACATAGGGGTCATTCAGCTGACGTTCCAACCACCGGGTCGAGCTGATTTTGCGCCCGCGGGCGGTTTTGACCTTAACCTTCAGGTCGCGCTGCCCGCGGCCCGAATTGTTTTTGCCAGTAGGTGTCTTCGCCATCAGAACGGTCCGTCTTCCAATACACCGTCCGCGCTCATCTGCGCATAAAGCAGGCCTTCGCGCAGCCCCCGATCCGCCACTGAAAGACGGTCGGTTGGCCAACATCGTAACAAAGCCTGCAATATGGCCGAGCCGGACATGATCAGGGCCTGGCGGTCATCGCCGATACGCGGATCTCTCCGCCGCCCCAGTGGGCCGAGTTCTAGATACCCGCGTATCACTTTGTCAATCTGATCGCTTGTCATGCGCAAACCGTCTACCTTGGTCCGGTCATACCGCTTCAATCCCAGATGTGAGGCTGCGACTGTCGTAACCGTGCCACTGGTGCCGACGATCTGAAAACCTTCGCGGGCTTGTTCATCCTTATAAGGCGCAAAATCGGCCAAGTTTTCTTCGAAAAACCAGCTCATCAAAGCAAACCGCGCCGCATCATCTTCGACATCATGGAACTGATCGCGCAGCGTCGCAACGCCGAGGGGAACACTGATCCAATCCACAACCTTGGCTGCAGGAAACGGGCTATCTGTTGTATGAAATCCATTATGCAGACGCATAATCGCCGCCGGGCGATCCCGACGCGGAAGCGAGGATATGTCGATCCAGACAAGCTCTGTCGAACCGCCGCCAATATCCACAACCAACAACTGTTCTGTCTTAGTGGACACCAGCGGGGCACAGGATATTACGGCCAGGCGCGCTTCTTCCTCGGGCTGGATGATCTCAAGCGTCAACCCGGTTTCACCCTTTACCTGGCGAATGAATTCACGTGAATTTTTTGCACGGCGACAAGCCTCGGTTGCGACTAGACGCATCCGCTTGACCTTGTTGCGTTTCAGCTTTTGCTGGCAAATGCGCAACGCTTGAATGGTGCGCGCCATCGACGACCGAGACAAACGCCCCGTCCGCTCTAAGCCCGCGCCCAACTGCACGGATTTAGAGAAACTGTCCACCACATGAAACCCGCTGCCCTTGGGCTGGGCAATTAACATGCGACAGCTATTTGTTCCCAAATCCAGCGCGGCATAAAGCGCATCAGGATCGGGTCTTGCCGGCGCGGGGCTTTCGACCGCCTTCGGGAACGCGCCCGCACCTTTGGGACGCTTGGGCGCCATCTTCAACGCCCTCCGATTTACGAGTTACCCCGACCATAGGTCGGCCTTTTGGTTCGTGCAAGATACTCATTAAAGTGATGAGAATTTTGAGGTGAGGTTTACAGGAACAATTCGTTACAAGCCGTGTATCCCGTTGTAGGTGAAAACGTCGTTTGAAATGCGCCTTGTGTCGAAAATCGACCGACCTGCGACCACATTGAAGTTTAGAACCGGTCCATCTGGTTAGGAGGAATCAAAGCAGATGCCTGACGTCACCATCGTATACTGGCGCGACATTCCCGCCCAAGTCATCGTCGGCAAGGGCCGCCGGGGCGCAAAACGGCAGTTGGAAGAACGGTTCGAGCAAGCCATTGACCGCGCCGCCATGAAGGTGAACGCCAAGGACAGCGATGCCTATCTGGCCGAATGGCGCAAGGCCGCGCCTTTTGCGGTTGAGGGCGATCCGTCCGAAATTGCCGAACAGCAGGCTGTGCGTTTGGAAACGGAATATGATCAGGACCGTATCAAGGCTCTGATCGCCAATGACGGTTGGGCATGAGCTCGAAATCTATATGGGAGGCCGCTATGGCTTTGCTGAACTTCAAGAAACGTGATGCCGCCGAAAACGGTCCGGTAAATCCAACCGTCGAAGCCTTCCTGCAGGGTTATTCGATTGAGGTGATGCCGCGCACCGCCGAGAAGGTCGAGGATTTTCGCGCTTTGTTGCCTGAAGGCACACGCGTCTATATAGCCCATATCGAAGGCACTCCGATCGAAGACATGGTCAAGACCGCCAAGCGCATCGCGGCGGACGGCTATCCTGTTATGCCGCATTTCCCGGCGCGGATCATTAAAGACACGGCGACGCTGGAAAACTGGATTTCTATGTACCAGGGTGAAGCAGGTGTGGATCAGGCGCTGTTGCTGGCCGGTGGTGTCGCGAATCCTCATGGTGATTTCGACAGCTCGATGCAGCTGCTGGAAACTGGTTTGTTTGACAAGGCCGGGTTCAATCGTCTGCACGTCGCGGGCCACCCTGAAGGCAACAAGGACATCGACCCTGACGGATCGACCAAGAATGTTGACGACGCGCTGCGTTGGAAACAGAAGTTCTCTGAGACCACGGATGCCGAAATGGCGCTGGCCACTCAGTTCGCCTTTGACGCCAAACCGATCATCGCCTGGGCCGACAGCCTGAAAGAGGCGGGGATCGACATTCCGGTTCATATCGGCATCGCCGGTCCGGCAAAACTGCAAACACTGATCAAATTCGCCATCGCCTGCGGCGTTGGTCCATCGCTGAAGGTTCTGCAAAAGCGCGCTATGGATGTGTCCAAGCTGCTGCTGCCTTATGAGCCCACGGATGTGATCACCGAATTGGCCAACCACAAAGCGGCCAACCCTGATTTCAATATTGCAAACGTACATTTCTTCCCGCTTGGTGGCATCAAGACAAACGCCAACTGGGCCATCAACAACGGCGGCGCTTCGGCAAAGCCTGTAAACTCCTAAGGATCGGACATGACCCGTACAGTCGTAGAATCAAAAACAAAAACCGCCGTCCTGGGCTTTGACGAACCGTTCTGCGTGATCGGTGAGCGGATCAACCCGACAGGCCGCAAGAAACTGGCGGCGGAACTGGAAGCAGGCGATTTTTCGACCGTTGAAAAGGACGCCCTCGCGCAGGTTGCCGCTGGCGCGACCGTTCTGGATATCAACGCGGGCGTTGTCTACAACTCGAACCCCAACCCGAACGAGACCGAACCGCCGCTGATGCGCAAGATCGTCGAAATGGTGCAGGGGCTGGTCGAAGTGCCGCTGTGTATCGATTCATCGGTTCCGGGAGCTCTGGAAGCGGGTCTTGAGGCGGCAGAGGGCCGTCCGCTGCTGAACTCGGTCACCGGCGAAGAAGATCGTCTGGAACTGGTTCTGCCGCTGGTCAAGAAATACAACGTGCCGGTTGTGGCGATTTCCAACGACGATACCGGGATTTCGGAGGACCCCGATGTGCGGTTTGAAGTTGCCAAGAAGATCGTCCAGCGCGCCGCTGATTTCGGCATCCCGGCCCATGACATCGTGGTCGACCCGCTGGTGATGCCCATCGGCGCAATGGCAACTGCGGGTCAGCAGGTGTTCGCTCTGGTTCGTCGTTTGCGCGAAGAGCTGGGTGTGAACACCACGTGCGGGGCGTCCAACGTCTCGTTCGGTCTGCCGAACCGTCATGGCATCAACAACGCCTTCCTGCCGATGGCGATGGGCGCTGGCATGACCTCAGCGATCATGAACCCGGTGGCTCTGCCGGTTGGTCCCAAGAAACTGGCCGAGAAGAAGGCTGAAGTTGAAGCAAAGGGCATCATCCTGCCTGCGGACATGGATGATGAGACCTTCTGCCAGCTGTTTGGCTTGGGTTCGACCTTGCCGCGCGCCGGTAAAGAGATGGAGGCCATCCGCGCCGCCAACTTGCTGACCAATAACGATCCGCATGGCGGGGCTTGGATCAAGTTCAACAAAGCCCCCAGCGAAGCCGGTGCCGAAGGGACTGGAGGTGGTCGTCGCGGTGGTGGCCGTCGTCGCCGCGCATAAACGTTATAAAACAACATTCTGGCCGGATCTTTTGATCCGGCCTTTTTTGTTTGGCAAATGTGTTTCGTCTGAATGATCGGGGCCGAAACGCCTTGAACCCGATCTTGAACCGGTGCTATTCAAGACGCAGCTGCGGGTATGGTGAAAAGGTATCACACGAGCTTCCCAAGCTCTTGTTACGGGTTCGATTCCCGTTACCCGCTCCAAAACTCCACATTCGGTCCGGCCTCAGATCGCGCGATCATGGTCAGGTACATCGTCTGAAACGACTATGACCGTCTGCGACGCCGACGGCCGGATCTATCTTCGTCGCCGCCACCGGTGTTGAACGAGGGCGAGGGCAGGGTCGTCACTTTGGCCAATTCCGGGAAGGGATCCGTCTTATGGGGGATCGCGTTCGCTGCCACGAAATGATCCTGAAACTTGGGCTCGATGGCGGTTTCAACCTTGGTGATTTCGCGTACGACGCGCTCAATTTCACTCCGCGACCCGATGTTGCAAAGGGCAATCCGGGCGCCCGTACCGGCGGCGTTGCCTGCGCTTGAGACCTTGTTCAAGGGCGCATCGGGGATCATTCCCAGAACCATGGCATGTTTGGTCGAAATATGCGCGCCGAAGGCACCAGCAAGAACAATGCGGTCGACAGTATCCACGTTCATTTCGTCCATCAAAAGCCGCGCGCCTGCATAAAGCGCGGATTTCGCCAGTTGAATCGCGCGAATATCGCCCTGAGTGACTGTGATACGCGGGCCGCCTTCGGCGCTTGCGTCGTGGATCAGATAGGAATGGGTGCGCCCCTCGGGGACGTTGCGTGATGTGCCCGTTTGTTCTGCGGATCCGATCAGGCCGCTTTCATCCAGCAAGCCCGCCATACGCATTTCCGCCACAGCTTCAATAATGCCTGATCCACAGATACCACTGATGCCAGTGGTTGCGATGTCTTGATCAAAACCCTCTTCATCCGACCATTTCTCGGACCCAATGACGCGAAAACGGGGTTCTTTAGTGACAGGATCAATCTCGATCCGCTCAATCGCACCGGGGGCGGCACGCTGACCAGAACTAATCTGCGCGCCTTCAAAGGCCGGGCCGGTCGGTGAGGAGCACGCCAGAACCCGGCTGGTATTGCCCAGCAAAATCTCGGCATTGGTGCCGACATCTACGATCAGAACCAGATCTTCGGATTTGCCGGGCTCTTCCGACAAGGCAACCGCCGCACAATCCGCACCCACATGACCCGCAATGCAGGGCAGGATGTAGACCTGCGCACGTGGGTTCATGTTGGTCAGATCCATCTCGCGCGCGGGCAAAGACATGCTTTCGGACGTAGCCAAGGCAAAGGGCGCTTGGCCCAGCTCGACCGGATCCAGCCCAAGCAGCAGATGGTGCATGACCGGGTTACAGACGAACACTGTTTCGACAATCAGGTTGGCGTCAATCCCGGCCTCATCCGCGATGGATGTTGTCAGATCGTTTATCGCTTCGCGTACGGCTCGGGTCATCTCTTTGTCGCCGCCGGGGTTCATCATCGAATAGGATACGCGGCTCATCAGGTCTTCGCCAAAGCGGATTTGGGGGTTCATCAGTCCCGAAGATGCCTTGACCTCGCCTGTGTCCAGATCGGTCAGGTGAGCTGCAATCGTGGTAGAGCCGAGGTCGATGGCCAGACCGAAAAGTCCGTTCTCGTGCAATCCAGGCCAGATTTCCACGATCCGTGCGACCTCGTCCTTGTGGCCTTTATGCACCGCAACGGTGACCTCCCACTTACCCTTGCGCAATATGGGCTGCAGTTTGGACAACAAGGAAAGATCAGCCGTAACGGCCTCGACGTTCCATTGCTCGCGCAGAGCGCGTTCCAGACGTTCCAGATCGCCGGTTGGTGAATGCATGTCGGGTTCTTCTACCGCAACAAAATACAGCCGGGTGGCCGGATCCATTGTGATGGCGCGTGCTGTGGCGGCCTTGCGTACGACCTGACGGTGCACCTGGCTTTCTGGTGGCACGTCGATCACCACATCCCCCTGAACCGTGGCCTGACATCCAAGACGGCGGCCGGGTTTCAATCCGCGCTTGTCGTCATAGCGCTGTTCAACCGCGTTCCATTCGCTTAGTGCACCGTCGGCTACGGTCACGCCGTGCTTGGGAAACTCGCCATAGCTTGGTGTGATCTGGCATTTCGAACAAATCCCGCGTCCACCGCAAACGGAATCCAGATCCACACCCAGTTGCCGTGCCGCAGTCAGAACCGGAGTGCCTACGGGAAAGTGCCCGCGTTTGCCCGATGGGGTAAAGACAACAAGAGGGTCGGTGGTCATGATTGGCCTGCCTTTTATATTCGCGCCTATGTCGGGCAAGATATGGTTTTGTACGCAAAGGGAAAGGCCATTCAGCGGCACGTTTTGTGTGCGTTGCGTCGTTTTTTGCCGCAGCACCGACCAGCAGGTAAAAACTAGTTTATGTCGGGGGCTTTTCCTTAGATGCAATCCATGCAATAGGGTCACCGTCAAACGGGCTTTTGCATGGGGTTAACAGATGCAGATTCGTGAGGCACTCACCTTTGACGACGTTCTTCTGGTTCCGGGCGCATCTTCTGTGCTGCCGGCCACGGCGGATACGACCACGCGCGTGACGCGGGAAATCACCATGAACATCCCGCTGCTCAGCTCGGCGATGGACACGGTGACCGAGGCGCGCATGGCCATCGCCATGGCGCAGGCGGGCGGCATCGGCGTGGTGCACAAGAACCTGTCGATCGAAGAACAGGCCCGAGAGGTTCGGCGGGTCAAGAGATTTGAATCCGGTATTGTTTACAACCCGGTGACACTGCGGGTGGATCAGACGCTGGCGGACGCCAACGCGTTGGTGCAGCGTTATAACTTCACCGGCTTTCCCGTGGTGGACGAAGAAGGCCGCGTGGTCGGTATTCTGACCAACCGTGATATGCGTTTTGCGACCTCGGATGATACGCCGGTTCACGCGATGATGACCTCGGACAATCTGGCGATGCTTCAGGAACCCGCCGATCTGGAAGAGGCCAAAAGCCTGATGCGAGCGCGACGGATCGAAAAGCTTCTGGTTGTGGACGGGGCGGGCAAGCTGACGGGTCTGCTGACTTTGAAAGATACCGAACAGGCGGTGCTGAACCCAACGGCCTGCAAGGACCGGCTGGGGCGTCTGAGAGTCGCGGCAGCGACGTCGGTTGGTGACTCTGGTTTCGAACGATCCGAACAACTGGTGGATTCCGGTGTCGACATTATCGTTGTAGACACCGCTCATGGGCATTCTCAAGGGGTGCTGGACGCGGTGAAGCGGGTCAAGACCCTGTCGAACGAGGTGCAGATCATTGCCGGTAACGTCGCCACTGGGGACGCAACCAAGGCGCTGATCGACGCAGGCGCGGATGCCATCAAGGTGGGGATCGGGCCGGGTTCGATCTGTACTACGCGGATGGTTGCCGGTGTGGGCGTGCCGCAGCTGACTGCGATCATGGATTGCGCCGCGGCCGCCGGCGAGGTGCCGGTTATCGCGGATGGTGGTATCAAATTCTCGGGCGATTTTGCCAAAGCGATTGCGGCGGGTGCGTCCTGTGCCATGGTTGGCTCAATGATCGCCGGAACAGATGAAAGTCCGGGCGAAGTGATCCTGTATCAGGGCCGGTCGTTCAAATCTTATCGCGGCATGGGCAGCCTAGGCGCGATGGCACGTGGCTCTGCGGATCGCTATTTCCAGAAGGATGCCGCCAGCGACAAGCTGGTGCCCGAAGGGATTGAAGGGCAGGTGCCTTACAAGGGCTCGGCCAGCGCGGTTGTGCATCAGCTGGTCGGCGGCCTGCGCGCAGCCATGGGCTATACCGGCTGCGCCACGGTCGAAGAGATGCGAAAGAACTGCAACTTCGTCAGAATCACAGGGGCTGGCCTGAAGGAGAGCCATGTGCATGACGTGCAAATCACACGCGAAAGCCCGAATTATCGAGTGATGTAAATTGCCGGAACCTGAACTGCGGCGCCCCGGTGAGGGCGCCGCTTTGCGTTTTTGCCCTGCACCATATCGGAGAATGAAATGACCCCCGCCGCACGTGTTCAGGCCTCCATCGAAATTCTTGATCAGATTCTTTCGGGTGCCCCTGTCGAAAAGGCCCTGACCGGTTGGGCGCGGCGCAGCCGTTTCGCCGGTTCCAAAGACAGGGCTGCTATTCGCGACCACGTGTTTGGTGCTTTGCGGTGCAAAAGGTCATTTGCGGCGGCAGGTGGGGTGGAAACCGGTCGGGGGTTGATGATCGGCGCGATGCGCATGCAAGAAGTCGATCTGGATCAGATATTCAATGGCGAAGGGTACGCACCAGCCAGTTTAGATGAACACGAACAGGCTAAACCATGTGAATCCGACGCCCAGAAATACGACATACCGGAATGGCTTTGGCCAACCTTTCAAGAGTCTTTGGGTGATTTGACCCTTCCAGTGGCCGAGGCATTGCGCGCTCGGGCCCCGGTTCATTTGCGGGTCAATCTGATTAAGTCGAGTGTCGATCAGGCGGTCTCGGTCTTGCTGGCGGACGGCATCCAAGCGAGGCCACATCCCGCTTGTTCGACCGCACTCGAAGTTGTCGAGGGCGAGCGGAAAATCTCAGGAAGCCGCGCCTATACTGATGGATTGGTCGAACTGCAGGATGCGGCGAGCCAGGCCGTCGTTGAATCATTGGACCTAAACCCCGGAATGCGGGTTCTGGACTATTGTTCCGGCGGTGGCGGCAAAGCCTTGTCCTTGGCCGCGCATCACGGTGTAGATGTTTTCGCGCATGACGTTAATGCGGCGCGAATGCGTGATTTGCCCGCCCGAGCCGAAAGAGCGGGTGCACAGATAAAGCTCCTGACCAATGACGAGATCTCTGCGCAGGCACCATTCGACATTGTGCTGACGGATGCCCCCTGTTCAGGCAGCGGATCCTGGCGTCGCGCCCCGGCGGGAAAATGGTCTCTTACACAAGATGGACTGAACCGGCTTACGGAAACGCAGCGGACGATCCTTGATGATGTCGCGCCTTTGGTGGGGCCAGCGGGTGTTCTTGCATATGCAACATGTTCCATGCTCGAGGTCGAAAACGGTGCAGTGGTCGATGCGTTCGTGGCGGCGCACTCCGAATGGACCGAGAAGTTTCGCAAAACGTGGTATGTATCACACGGTACTGACGGGTTTTTCACGTCACACTTGACGCGGTAGTCGTCGGACAAATAGCAACCTAAAGGAGAATTGCTCACTTTGTTAGTTAAGTGGGCGTTAATCCTTTTGCGTTGGGTTACACCTAACCCGGCAAGTTGAGTATTTAATGTCCGATACCGCAGATTTCTATTCTGACCCAAAGTTACGAAATACACCAAGTGGTTTGCGTCTAGCGCCATTGGTTGCGCTAGGGGTGTTGCTCTCACTGCTGCCGCTGGCAGGAATCATCCCCCAAGCTTGGAATCTCGGCCTTGTGGTGGCAGGTGTGTCTTTGCTTGCTGCATCACTGTTGGTCGTGGTGAGGGCGCTGATTTCCGACGCCTCGGTACGTCGAGAGCTTAGGGTTATGGAGGTTTTTGCCGAAGAAGAGCTGTACCCTTGCGCGATTGCCAATGCACAGGGTGATGTTCTGATTTGCAATTCTCATGCCCGGGCTCAGCTTCATGTTTTTCCCGGCAATCGGCTGGATGAAGGTCTAAAGTCTATTTTTGCCAATCCGTCGGCAATTCTGCTGCGCCTGCAGTCTTTGGCCGAGATCCATGGCCGTGCAAGAGAAGACGTTGTCACTTTAGAGACAACCGTACCGATTTCTGTTCTCGGTGTTGGGAATAACTTTTTCTTTTGGCGGTTTCATCTGGATGGAACAGGTCAGTGGGATGCTGTGCCTGTACCCATTTTGACCGAAGGCAGAAACGGAGCATTGCTGCGGATCAACGGGGCGGCGGAACAAATCCTGGGACAACGACCCGACAACCTTGCACAGGTTCTGACTGGCGCGCAGCCCGAATTGGGTGAGGTTGTGCAGGTACAGACGGCACAGGGGCCAATTCCGGCTACGATGGCCGTACTGTCTCGGTCGGGAACCACGCGCGATCTGCTTGTTCTACCGCTTGATCGTGCACAGGAAAGTGGAATTGGCGCGTCATTTGTGGATCTTCCGGTCCCGGTAATGACCCTGTCTCCCGACGGGAGCATCCTTGAGGCCAACAGGCTGGCAACGCGTCTTGTCGGAAACATAGAGCCCGGAGAATCCAATGTTGTGCATATCATGCATGGTCTGGGGTATCCGGTTCTGGACTGGCTGACGCTGGCTTCAAATGAGGGCGCCGTTTCACGATCTGAATTCCTGAGGCTGACACGGGAAGACCGCGAGATATTCGTACAGGTCACATTGAAACGTGTGCTGAGCGAGGGAGAAGTCAGACTGATTGCGGTTCTGAATGATGCTACCGAACTCAAGACTTTAGAGGCGCAATTTGTGCAGGGACAAAAAATGCAAGCCGTTGGCCAACTCGCTGGGGGTGTAGCGCATGATTTCAACAATTTGCTAACGGCGATTTCCGGACATTGCGATCTTCTGCTTTTGCGGCACGACCAGAATGACCCTGACTACGGGGATCTTGTACAAATCAATCAGAACGCAAACCGTGCTGCAGCTTTGGTGAGCCAACTGCTGGCCTTTTCGCGCAAACAGACTTTGCAGCCGGAAATTCTGGATCTCAGAGATACGATCTCAGACCTTATTCATCTGCTAAATCGTCTGGTCGGAGAAAAGATTAAGCTGACACTCAGCCACGATCCCGTTCTGAAAGCGGTTCGTGCGGATAAACGCCAGCTAGAGCAGGTGTTGATGAACCTTGTCGTAAATGCCCGCGATGCAATGCCTGAAGGTGGTGAGGTCAGGATCGAAACCGAAGTGGTCGTGCTGACAGAACGCTTCACAAGGGATCGCGCTACGGTACAACCTGGTGAATACGTCACCGTCAAAGTCATTGATAGCGGTACGGGGATTGCCCCCGATAAGCTACAGAAAGTGTTCGAGCCTTTCTTTACAACCAAACGCACGGGTGAAGGGACAGGTTTGGGCCTGTCGACTGTCTACGGAATTGTAAAGCAAACCGGCGGTTTTATTTTTGTCGACAGCATACAGGGGAGAGGGACCGAGTTTATTGTGTACCTGCCGGTTTCAACCGCCCCCAAAAAAACCGAGGCAGCACCTGCGCAATCCCCTGAGAATCCAACGGTTCGCCAGGGTGAGGGTGTCGTGCTGCTGGTCGAAGACGAAGCCCCGGTTCGGGCCTTTGCTACCCGCGCACTGAGGTTGAAAGGCTACACTGTGCTCGAGGCCGATTCGGGAGAAGAGGCTCTGAGGCTTCTCGAAGATGGCACATTGAATGTCGACGCATTCGTCACCGATGTGGTCATGCCCGGATTGGATGGTCCGACCTGGGTTCGTATGGCTAAGCAGAACAGGCCAGATGTCCGGGTCATATTCATGTCTGGATACACAGAGGGTGCGTTTGGCGATTCCGGACCAGAGATTTCCGATTCAACTTTCCTGCCCAAACCATTTTCACTAAACCAACTGACCGAAGCTGTTTTTCAGCAGATCAATTAGGGTTTCAAAGTGCCGAGGCGTGGCAATCGAATTCCGCGGAGTGTGTGTTGCGGAACTTGGTCAATGTCTCTGCGCCCAGTGTTAGGTCTCGTGTGGGTGACACGTTTTCGCGTTGCAGCCGGATATCCATATTCAAGCGGTTTTGCAGGAAATCGAGAATTTTGTCCTGGTTTTCATATTTGAAGACATGGGTGGCGCCACGCCCGTTGTTGCGGGTGCGAAAAAATTGGCTCTGACTGCCGACATCGGCAAATTCAGGTCGGGGTGTGCGCATATAGGCCTGGATGAAATCATCAAAGCTCAGGTCATGTGTTGAATGCGGGTGGTCAAGACGCTCTTGGCGGCCGCGAAACCTGTACCAACTGCCTAGCCAATCGACCGGTTCACGAACAACCGCCATGATTTCCATCTCAGTATCGTACATTTTACGGAAAATGTTCTGGAAAAACCGATCATACCGGCGGACAGGTGCGTGTTTCAGATCTGGCGGATCGGTGACAACCAGATCGGCACGGTCCCGCAAAGCCGTATGATAAGCGGTGCTGCCGGTTTTTGGGACAGCCAGAAACGCAAGGCGTTCTTCATAAAAAACAAGCATTTATTCGTCCATCGGCAGTAATTATCTCCAGCTCAGATTGGCGTAAACGACTCCTTAATACAATTACAGAACAGTAAGTAATGTAAGTTTTAGTTGAAATGTTCTCTTTTTGGTCCCATAAGGAACAAGAGGCGAACAAAGCAGCGATTGCCGCCCGTTCAAGGGTGTGACAAAAGGGAAGGCGACAGGACAATGGCGGATCTTCTGACGATGAGCGACAAGAAAAACGCAGATAAGCAAAAGGCGCTCGACAGCGCGCTGGCACAGATCGAACGGCAGTTCGGCAAAGGCTCGATCATGAAGCTAGGCGAGGATTCCAAGCAGGACATCGACGCCAGTTCGACCGGATCGCTGGGTCTGGATATCGCTCTGGGAATCGGCGGCCTGCCGATGGGCCGGATCGTTGAAATCTATGGCCCGGAAAGTTCAGGCAAAACTACGCTGACACTGCACTGCATCGCAGAAC
The DNA here is from genome assembly GCF_059612265.1 of Ruegeria sp. CDSA077. Lineage (NCBI taxonomy): Bacteria > Pseudomonadati > Pseudomonadota > Alphaproteobacteria > Rhodobacterales > Roseobacteraceae > Ruegeria > Ruegeria sp. CDSA077. The sequence continues at coordinate 922,183 of NZ_JBXWQG010000001.1, read as the reverse complement.
AGCAGAAACATGGCGGTGTATGCGCATTTGTCGATGCGGAACATGCGTTGGACCCGCAATATGCGCGCAAACTGGGCGTCGACCTGGACGAGTTGCTGATTTCGCAACCTGACACTGGCGAACAGGCGCTTGAGATTACCGATACGCTGGTCCGTTCGGGCGCGGTGAACATGGTCGTGGTTGACTCGGTCGCGGCGCTGACGCCGAAATCTGAACTCGAAGGCGATATGGGCGACAGCAGCGTTGGTGTGCAGGCCCGGCTGATGAGCCAGGCAATGCGTAAACTGACGGGTTCGATCAGCCGCTCGAACTGTATGGTGATCTTCATCAACCAAATCCGGATGAAAATCGGCGTGATGTTCGGCAGCCCGGAAACCACCACCGGTGGTAACGCCCTGAAATTCTACAGCTCGGTCCGTTTGGATATTCGTCGGATCGGTGCGATCAAGGACCGGGATGAGGTTGTTGGCAACCAGACCCGTGTGAAGGTCGTTAAAAACAAAGTGGCACCGCCCTTCAAGCAAGTTGAATTCGACATCATGTATGGCGAAGGCATCAGTAAAATGGGCGAGCTGCTGGATCTGGGCGTCAAGGCCGGTGTGGTCGAGAAATCGGGTTCGTGGTTCAGTTATGGTGATGAGCGGATCGGGCAGGGGCGTGAGAATGCCAAGCAGTATCTGCGCGACAACAACCGCATCGCGTTTGAGATCGAGGACAAGATTCGCGCGGCACATGGGCTGGAATTCGATGCGCCGCCCGGCGCGGAAGAGGATGATATCCTCGAGGCATAAGTGGTTCGGGAAGAAAGCGATTTTCGCAGCTCTTTCCTAAGAACGAACCATATTCCGAACAAGGCGGTCCGTCGGGGCCGCCTTGTTCCGTTCTGCGACGCTCGCCTGTGGACTATCCCGGGGGAGGCGGATAAACCCTTTTTGAAACAAACTGATTGCGCGCCGAGAGAGCCCTATGTCAACGTTGAACGAAATCCGATCGACCTTTTTGAACTACTTTGCCAAACAGGGGCACGAAGTTGTGGCATCCAGTCCCCTGGTGCCGCGCAACGACCCAACATTGATGTTCGTCAACTCGGGTATGGTGCAGTTCAAAAACCTGTTCACCGGTGTCGAAACCCGTGACTATCAGCGCGCGACGACAGCACAGAAATGTGTTCGGGCCGGTGGCAAGCACAACGACCTGGACAATGTCGGCTATACTGCGCGTCACCACACATTCTTTGAGATGTTGGGCAATTTTTCGTTCGGCGATTACTTCAAGCCCGAAGCAATTCCATTCGCATGGGAATTGATCACCAAAGAATTCGGGGTCGATAAAAACCGCCTTCTGACAACGGTTTACCACACCGATGACGAAGCGTTCGAGATGTGGAAGAAGGTGGGCGTCCCCGAAGATCGGATCATCCGTATCGCAACCAGTGACAATTTCTGGCAGATGGGACCGACCGGCCCGTGCGGTCCCTGCACCGAGATTTTCTACGACCACGGGGATCATATCTGGGGCGGCCCTCCGGGTTCGCCCGAGGAAGACGGTGACCGGTTCATCGAAATCTGGAACATCGTTTTCATGCAGAACGAACAGTTCGAGGACGGCTCGATGGTCGAGCTCGACATGCAGTCTATCGACACCGGGATGGGGCTGGAGCGGATTGGTGCCCTATTGCAAGGAAGCCATGACAATTATGACACCGATCTGTTCAAGACCCTGATCGAGGCCTCGGCGAGTGCCACCAATGTCGATCCCTATGGGGATCAAAACGTACATCACCGCGTGATTGCGGATCACCTGCGGTCGACCTCGTTCCTGATTGCAGACGGGGTAATGCCCAGCAATGACGGGCGCGGCTATGTGCTGCGGCGGATCATGCGTCGTGCGATGCGGCATGCGCATCTGTTGGGTGCGAAGGATCCGGTGATGTATCAGCTGGTGCCGACATTGGTCCAACTGATGGGTGCTCAGTACACCGAACTTGGCCAGGCTCAGTCGCTGATCGAAGAGACGCTGTTGCTGGAAGAAACCCGCTTTAAGCAAACATTGGATCGCGGCCTGAAGTTGTTGGATGACGAGGTCTCTGACCTGCCAGAGGGTGCGGCACTGTCTGGAGAGGCCGCTTTCAAGCTGTATGATACATACGGTTTTCCGCTTGATCTGACACAAGATGCACTGCGTGAAAAAGGCCGGACGGTTGATACCGACGGGTTTGAAACGGCGATGGCCGAGCAAAAGGCCAAGGCACGCGCTGCCTGGGCTGGATCAGGGGAAGCAGCGGACCAAGCCGTTTGGTTTGACGTTCTGGATATCGCGGGCGCTACGGATTTTCTTGGATACGATACAGAAAAGGCTGAAGGACAGGTCGCGGCAATGGTCGTGGATGGCGCTTTGGTCGACAAGATCGAGACAGGTTGTTCCGGCTGGGTCGTTGTGAACCAAACCCCGTTTTATGGTGAATCCGGTGGTCAGATAGGAGACACCGGCGAAATTCGTCGTCTGGAAGAGCGTGATGATGTCGCGCGGGTCGAGGACACCCGGAAATTTGCGGATGGCAAAATCTATGCGCATCGGGTCACGGTCGATCACGGTACCTTGTCCAAGGGAGACGCAGTTGAGCTTGAGGTAGACCATGTTCGCCGCACCGCCATCCGGGCCAACCATTCGGCCACACATTTGCTGCACGAAGCATTGCGGGAAACACTGGGTGACCATGTTGCGCAGCGCGGCTCTTTGAATGCGGCTGACCGGCTGCGGTTCGACTTTAGCCACGCGAAGGCGATGAGCCCCGAGGAAATTCGGCAAGTTGAACGCTCGGTCAACGCTTTCATCCGCCAGAACTCGACCGTCGAGACCCGGATCATGACACCAGATGATGCCCGGGAAATGGGTGCGCAGGCCCTTTTCGGTGAGAAATACGGCGACGAAGTTCGCGTGGTTTCGATGGGCAAAGCGCCAACTGGCAAAGGCCAGGATGGTGAGACCTGGTCGATCGAACTGTGTGGTGGAACGCATGTTCGCCAGACCGGTGATATTGGCGCGCTTGTTGTATTGGGGGATAGCGCCAGCAGTGCCGGTGTCCGGCGGATCGAAGCGCTTACCGGTGACGAAGCCATGGTTTACCTGACCGACCAGGACCAACGTTTGGGGCAGATCGCATCTGAACTGAAAGCGCAACCGGATGACGTTGTATCTCGTGTCAAAGCTCTGTTGGATGAACGTAAATCCCTTCAAAATGAAGTTGCGCAGCTGCGCCGCGATCTCGCGATGGCTGGTGGTTCGGGGCAGGGCGGTAGCGCTGAGGCCAAAACGGTAAACGGTATCTCGTTCCTGGCTCAGTCCCTTACTGGCGTATCTGGCAAGGACTTGCCCGCGCTGATTGACGAACACAAAAGCCGACTTGGATCGGGTGCTGTGTTGCTGATAGCGGATACCGGCGGCAAAGCAGCCGTCGCGGCCGGTGTCACAGCTGATCTGACGGATGCAATCTCGGCCGTGGATCTGGTTCGGGCGGCGGTTGCTGAACTTGGTGGAAAAGGTGGCGGTGGACGCCCTGACATGGCGCAGGGTGGTGGCAAGGACGCTTCGAATGCTGATGCCGCGATCAAGGCTGCAGAGAATATTCTTGGAGGTTAACAAAATGTCCGCACTTTGGATTGCACATGTCAGTGTTACTGACGCCGAATCCTATGGAAAATATGCCGAGCTCGCCGGGCCTGCGATTGCCAAACACGGTGGTACGTTTATCGCGCGTGCGGCGCGATACGTGCAGTTGGAAGGCAAAGAACGGCCGCGCAACGTTGTCGCCAAATTCCCCTCATTGGAAGCCGCTGTAGAGTGTTATAATTCGGTGGAATATCAGCAAGCACTGGATCACGCGCGTGGTGCAAGTGAGCGGGAATTGGTGGTCGTAGAGATCACAGATTAGAATCACCCCGTGCGATCAGGGATTTAATACCCCTGTCAGCTTATTCATTGGGCGGTTTTCAGCCAAAAGATGGCCGCCCAATTATGACGTTGCGGCAAGCGTCGACCTGAAGTCCCATAAATTTTTTATTTACAAGTAGTTAACAGGTCTTGATGTCGGGCCTGCCAAGGGGTTCGTGTTTCGAATGTGGCGAGCAGCGCCAGATTCTTACCCAAAAATGCCATTTTCAATGACGGAATTCCGCCTCTTTTCGTTGCAAGATTTGAGACAGATTGCACAATTAGGCGTGTTTACCGATAGTTTCGGAAAACGGAATATGGTCCTGTTTTGCGGCAATCGCAGGGAAAACACGGATCGAGGGACAGGCATGGCGACCATGGGTACGGAATTTAGGGCCGTTAATGCGCGGATCTGGACTGGTTTTGGTAGAACTTTAGGAATCCTCGCATTGGTGTTGGGGACCTCGGTTGTGGCACCAGATGCGCAAGCGCGGGAAGGCAACTTTATCCGCACAGTCGCATCATCGCCCCCGCCGTCTGGAGCGCGGCAACTGTGCCGTCAATACTCTTGGGCATGTTCCAGCAAGGCTTCGAATTCAATGTCGAGCCAGCAAGAGATGCAGATCATCAAAAAGGTCAACCGGCAGGTAAACGCGACCACCCGCTCAGTTACTGATCAGGCCCAATATAGAACTCGTGAACGTTGGGCACTGCCGACTTCGCGCGGTGGAGATTGCGAAGACTTTGCTCTGTTGAAGAAAAGGGATCTTATCCGTGCGGGCGTCGATCCGAGCAAACTTTTGATCGCAACTGTACTGGATACGCAGCGAAATTCTCATGCGGTTTTGGTTTATCGCTCGGCCAGTGGCGATCTGGTTCTGGATAACTTGACCAACCGCATCAAGCCCTGGTCGGCGACACGATATCTGTTTCTGCGGATGCAGGACCCTCGGCGGCCCAGTAAATGGGTTGGGGTCTTCGGCAGAAGCTGAGGAAAGCTAATCTCAGCTGGTTAGAATGCAAAAATGGCGAAGCAGCAGCTTCGCCATTTTCTGTAGTACTAAATTAGCTTACTTAGGGTTGCCCGGATTGTTGGTACCGTTCGGGTTCTGAGATTGGCCGCCTGGATTGGTTCCGTCGCTATGGCCAGAACGGTTGCCCTTGGGTCCACCGTCACCACCTTCGCCGCCGTCACCACCTTCGCCGCCGTCGCCGCCTTCGCCGCCGTCACCACCTTCGCCGCCGTCGCCACCTTCGCCGCCGTCGCCACCTTCGCCGCCTTCGCCGCCGTCGCCACCTTCGCCGCCGTCACCACCTTCGCCGCCGTCACCACCATCGCCGCCGTCACCACCGTCGCCGCCGTCACCACCGTCGCCGCCGTCACCGCCGTCACCACCGTCGCCGTCATCACCATCGTCGCCGTCGTCACCATCGCCGCCGCCGCCGCCGCCGGTACCACCGCCCCCGCCGCCACCGCCGGTACCACCGCCGCCGCCGCCGGAACCACCACCGCCATTTTCATCAGCAGGGCCGTCTCCTGATCGTTGCTCATTTCCGAGAATAGATGCGGTTGGAAAGTCAGTTAGAACTGCTGCAAAAGCTGGGCAACTCTCCAATGTACGGGACAAGATGTCCTCGAAATCTGAGCGTCGCTGCAAATAGCGCAGCATCCGGGCGTCTACAACAGAACATGCACAAAGCGTTTCAGTCGATACCGACTGTTTGGCTGTTCGTATTGTACACATGTCTGAAGCTGAAGCGGATACAGCTGAAATAACTGGGAATGTTGCTGAAACAAATACTATTGAAAGTAAGCGAGACTTAATGCGCATGGCGCTACTCCTTGATACTCATTACTCAAAACTTGGCAGGCAAACAGGTGCCATACTTTGGACACAAATACATCCCTTTTGAGCCAGAATTACAAGTTTCCTAAAATTGTGAATGTTAAAAGTGAAACAACTTAAAGAAGAAAGTGTAGGTAAAACAAAAAGAAGGCCCGCTTTGAGAGCGAGCCTTCCAGGATGGGCCTTAATACGCGTGTGCGCAAATATGTCACGATTGTGTTATTGTTTCCAATCTGTGAACTGCATCACTGCAATGATCAGGCAGATCTTGCCATACGCTTGCGCTCGTGCGGATCCAGAAAGCGTTTGCGCAGACGGATTGCGTTCGGGGTCACTTCGACAAGTTCGTCATCGTCGATATAGGCGATCGCCTCTTCCAACGAGAACTGAATATGGGGTGTCAGGCGCACAGCGTCATCCGATCCGCTGGCCCGGACGTTGGTCAGTTTTTTCCCCTTCAGCGGGTTAACCTCAAGATCGTTGTCGCGCGAATGCTCGCCGATTACCATGCCCTGATATACATCGGTCTGAGGGCCAACAAACATGCGGCCACGCTCTTCGAGGTTCCAAAGGGCATATGCAACTGCCTGTCCGTTCTCCATCGAGATCAGAACGCCTGCGCGGCGGCCCGGAATTTGTCCTTTATGCGGTGCCCAGTCGTGGAACACACGGTTCAAAACGCCAGTACCGCGTGTATCTGTCAGGAATTCACCGTGATAACCGATCAACCCGCGTGACGGCACATGGGCGATGATGCGGGTTTTGCCTGTACCAGCAGGCCGCATCTCGGCCAGTTCACCTTTGCGGACACCTGTTATCTTTTCAATGACCGAGCCGGAATACTCGTCGTCCACGTCAATGGTGACTTCTTCGATGGGCTCCAGGCGCTGTCCGTCTTCTTCGCGGAACAGGACCTGTGGGCGAGAGATGCTCAGCTCGAACCCTTCGCGGCGCATGTTTTCGATCAGAACACCCATCTGCAATTCGCCGCGTCCCGCAACTTCGAAGGCCTCACCGCCCGGAGTGTCGGTAATGCGAATGGCGACGTTTGATTCTGCTTCTTTCATCAAGCGGTCGCGAATGACACGGGACTGAACTTTTTTACCGTCTCGGCCGGCAAGGGGCGAATCGTTGATACCAAAGGTCACTGTGATTGTCGGCGGGTCGATCGGCTGCGCAGGCAGAGCGTCTTCGACCTGCGGGGCAACAAGCGAATCTGCCACGGTCGCTTTGCTCATACCTGCGATGGTGACGATATCGCCCGCCTCGGCCACATCAATGGGTTGCTGCCCCAGACCGCGGAAAGCCAGGATTTTTGAGGCGCGGAAGTTCTCGATAAGTGTTCCGTCCCGGCTGAGCGCCTTGAGGGTGTCACCTGCCTTAAGCGTACCACTTTCGACACGGCCAGTCAGAATGCGGCCGATGAACGGGTCGCTGCCCAGTGTCGTGGCAAGCATCCGGAAGGGTTCGCCCTTGCGTTCGATCTGTTTGGGAGCAGGGACGTGGTCAACGATCAGGTCGAACAGTGCTGACAGATCCTTGCGGGGTCCTTCCAGCTCCATATCTGCCCAGCCCGACCGGCCTGAGGCGTACATTGAAGGGAAATCAAGCTGATCGTCATCGGCACCAAGGTTTGCGAACAGATCAAAGCATTCGTCCAGCGCGCGGTCTGGTTCGGCGTCGGGCTTGTCGACTTTGTTCAGCACCACAATCGGACGCAGACCCAGCGCCAGCGCCTTGGAGGTCACGAATTTGGTCTGCGGCATCGGACCTTCGGCAGCATCGACCAGCAGGACAACGCCGTCGACCATGCTGAGGATGCGTTCAACCTCGCCGCCGAAATCGGCGTGGCCCGGCGTATCGACGATATTGATCCGCGTGCCTTTCCACTCCACCGAAGTGGCCTTTGCAAGGATGGTGATACCACGCTCACGCTCGAGGTCATTGCTGTCCATGGCGCGTTCTGCGACAGCCTGATTTTCCCGGAACGCACCGGATTGTTTTAGCAGCTCATCGACCAGCGTCGTTTTGCCGTGGTCCACGTGAGCGATGATTGCGATATTGCGCAGGTCCATGAGAGGTCAGCCTTTGAACGGGAAGTTGACGCGCGCATAACGCGGCTCGGCGAAATATGCCAGCCCTAACCGATCGTCAGTGTCCTGCTGTACCGGAAAAGAGGTGTATGATTAGTATTCCACCCAAAATCATGCTGAGTCCAGCAATCCCGGGTAAATCCAGCCTCTGACCAAAGACAATGAAACCGATGATGGCAATCAGCACGATTCCAAGACCGGACCAGATTGCATAGACGATACCAACCGGCATGTATTTGAGCGTGAGGGCCATCAGATAAAAGGCAATTCCATAGCCAACAACCACAAGCACTGACGGCCAGAACCGGCTGAATTGCTGGCTGGCCTGAAGTGCAGTTGTACCAATCGTTTCGGCAACAACTGCCAACAGCAGTAGAAGATATGCTTTGGGCACGGTGGTCTCGCATTCAATAAGGTTGCATTGGGTTGAGCACGAAATGACCGATACGCGCAAGCGATAGCAGGAGTTTACAGGCATCCGTCAGGGGTCAGGATTACCCGACTATGTGGATTTTCGGCAATGTGATACTTTGTCCGGGTTTTATCGTGTTTTTTTATGAGTATCGCCATGACGAAATTTGCGAAATACGTCATCGCTCTTTCGGCACTTATTGTTGCGCTTGGGTGGCTTGCTGGCGGGGGGTCCGTCGAAACAAAAGCAGCCCGAAATGTTGAGCGATTGATTGGTACATCGGTTTAAGCGACTGCCGAATACAGGAAAAAGGGGTGTTATGCTCCTTTTTCCGCTGTGTTTTCAGCCTTCTGCAGTCTCAGAAAAGTAACCCCGAAGCAACGGATCCAGCCATGCCCACAGGGCTGGTGCACCGGGAATAATCACCGTGCCCACACGGCTGTGGATTTGTTCGTATGTGACGTTGTAATCAATCCAGGAACCGCCTCCTGTCTCGAGGTTGCCAACCGGGGTTTGGAAGCGATCAATCGCTTTGGCGAAACAGGCATCGGGGCTTTCAGCCTGTTCAAACTCCTGCCAGATCGACATGAATTCTTGATTTTGCACCTCTGGGAGCATTCCAAACAACCTTTGCGCCGCAGCAAGTTCCTCGGCGGCTTGTGCCGCGTGGTCGACCTGCCCATGAATTGGGTGATCACCGGCGTCAATTTCAACAATGTCGTGCAGCAAAAGCATTCTGAGGGCGCGGTTTGCAGAAACGGATGAGGCTGCATATTCGGACAGGACCCAGGCAAAAAGCATGATGTGCCAGGAATGTTCGGCTGAATTCTCAAACCGGTTATCATAGAGCAGACGCGATGCGCGCTGAACCGATTTGAGTTGGTCAGTTTCGGACAAGAAACCCAAACGCAAAGAAAGCTCGGAGGTTTCGAGTTTGCCTCCATTCAGCAGTGCTTGGGCAAGATTATATGCGTCCGGGAAAGCTTGTTGCAGATAGGCAGCGCGACCTTGTTTCAGGTTGTCATTCACGACAGCTAAATGCTCTGGGTTTGGCCGTTCTGCACACAGCACCTGAAACATCGGTTGCGACCGATCCAGAATCTTGGCGAATTTCGCGTCCGGCGTGGCGTCGGCTTCGAATTCTTGCCAAAGAGCAAGAAACGTCGTGGCCTGATCCGCAGGCAGCATGCCAAACAGCTCTTCAGCAGCTGTTTGTTCCGCCAATTCCAGTGCTTTCCAATCTGTTTTCAAGTGAATTGGGTGATCGCCTACGATGATTTCGACCAGATCATGCAGCAGTAGCATTTTGATCACCCGGTCGATATTTACGCCTGACCCGGCAAGCGGTTCCAAAACCAGGGCCCAAAGCGCCAGTTGCCAACTATGCTCTGCCGCGTTCTCTGGGCGGGACTGATCCAACAAGGCGTTGGCGCGATTGACAGATTTCAGCCTGTCCGCGCGTTTAAGGAAGTCGATTTGCGCGGACAATCTTTGCGTCATTGTTTTTCTATAGCTTTCAGTTTTGACCGATGTTCGGTCAATTTCTCGACGACAAACTTGCGGGCCTTACGTTCGGCCATCCGGACACGGATCTCGGTCAGGAATGCTTCTTCCAATGTTTGTGAGGACGCCCCGATCACTTCGCCAACTTCCATGAAGAAGCGGTCGTTTCCGGTTTCGTCCATCACTTTCATTGTGTCTTCGGCCAGCTTGGAAGCAAGCCTGATGATCGTGTCGGACATTAGCGCGTGTTCTCTGTCAGCCGCCGTTTCACATAGTCACTTACATCAGTGATCAGCGTATCCATGTGGCGATCCTGAAAGAAGTGGTCTGCACCCTCAACTTCGTTATGGGTGATTGTGATGCCCTTCTGTTCATGCAGCTTGTTAACCAATGCAGTGGTGTCTGCAGGCGGGGCTACCCGATCAGAGGATCCGTTGATAATCAGACCCGAAGAGGGGCAGGGCGCCAGGAACGAGAAATCATACATGTTGGCTGGCGGAGAAACGCTGATGAAACCGGTAATCTCAGGGCGGCGCATAAGCAGCTGCATCCCGATCCAGGCTCCGAACGAGAACCCTGCGACCCAGCAGTGTTTCGAATTGTTGTTCATCGACTGCAGGTAGTCCAGTGCCGATGCCGCATCACTCAGCTCGCCTACGCCCTGGTCATATTCGCCCTGGCTGCGGCCAACACCGCGAAAGTTGAACCGCAACACGGTGAAACCCATGTTGTAGAACGCATAGTGCAGATTATAGACCACCTTGTTGTTCATGGTCCCGCCAAATTGAGGATGCGGGTGCAACACGATGGCGATCGGTGCGTCTTTTTCCTTTTGCGGGTGGTAGCGGCCTTCCAGGCGGCCTTCGGGTCCGGGAAAAATCACCTCGGGCATGTGTGCATAGGTCCTGTCTTTTTCTTCTGGGTGTCCGGAAATACTTGACGATAATCGTCGGACACCTTAGAACGGTTCTAATTGTGATAGTCGGCGCAAGGGCGCTGTCAGTCGGAGATACGCACTGGCAGCGGCGGCGTCAATGATTTCGCGCGTTAACTGCCATAAGGGAATGAGAATGAAGCTTTCGACCAAGGGTCGTTACGCGATGGTGGCCTTGGCTGATATCGCTCTTCAGTCTTCTGACGGACTGGTAACGCTGAGCGAAATTTCCGAACGGCAGGACATCTCGTTGCCTTATCTTGAACAGCTGTTCGTAAAGCTGCGCCGGGCCGAGCTTGTCTCGTCAGTGCGCGGTCCGGGCGGAGGTTATCGGTTGGCGCGCCCTGCGTCGGAAATCCGTGTAGTCGAAATTCTGTCCGCCGTCGACGAAACTGTAGACGCGTTGAAAAAAGGGGCAGGGGCATCCGGGGCCTCATCGGGCAGTCGTGCGCAATCGCTGACCAACCGATTGTGGGAAGGGCTGAGTGCCCATGTTTATGTGTTTCTGCATCAAACGCGGCTTTCTGATGTGATCAGGAACGACTTGGCGCCCTGTCCGGCTGTTCCTAATCTGTTTGCGGTCGTGGACGAGTAAGATGAATTTGCTTTGTCCAAGTCCCTTTGGCTGCCAAAAGGTGCATCCATGAATCGTGTTTATCTGGATCATAACGCCACAACGCCAATTCGCCCCGAAGCGCGCGATGCGATGATCACGGCAATGGATCAGATCGGTAACCCTTCGTCGGTTCACGCTGAAGGACGAGGGGCAAAGGCCATGGTCGAGCGTGCACGGTCGCAGGTGGCCGAAGCTGTCGGGTGCCGACCGCAGGAAGTTATTTTCACCTCAGGTGCGACCGAAGCGGCTCGGGTCCTGCAGAATAGACCGAATAATTGCGATGTGTTCGTCGATGCAACGGCGCATGACGCGCTTTGGTCGCATCTTGATCTATCGAACTGCAACGAACGCCCGTTCGGACCTGGTCACATCTTAGCAATGGGGTTGGCGAATTCGGAAACAGGTATCGTTACCTTGCCACCGAAAAAGGTCGAAGGTCAGTGGCCCTATGGCGCACGGCGCGCCGATTGGTTGTTGCTGGATATTACACAGGCTGTTGGCCGTATTCCCTTTTCCTTCGCCTGGAGCGATGCGGATATGGCGGTTCTTTCGGCGCATAAAATCGGCGGTCCTAAGGGTGTTGGCGCCCTGATCCTAAAACAAGGGCTGGACATCAACCCGCTTGCGGTTGGCGGCGGGCAGGAAATGGGCCGGCGCTCCGGGACGGAAAACGTTGTTGGAATCGCGGGTTTTGGTGCCGCTGCCGAGGCCGCAGTGAAAGATCTGGCTAACGGTGTTTGGGAAAATGTTGCTAAATTTAGAAATATTCTAGAGAACGCACTTGAGGCCGGATCGAAAGCGACTATTTTTGTCGGGAAAGATCAGGAGCGACTCCCCAACACTTTGTGTTTCGCAACTCCCGGATGGAAAGGGGAGACGCAGGTTATGCAGATGGATCTGGCTGGATTTGCGATCAGCGCAGGTTCGGCCTGTTCAAGTGGCAAGGTAAAGACCAGCCGAGTTCTGACGGCAATGGGATATGACGAGGTAACGGCAGCCAGCGCAATTCGCGTATCGCTCGGCCCTTGGACGACAGAAGATGATGTGCTGCGTTTTGCGGATACGTGGCTGGAAAAAGAGAAAAAGCATCGCGCGCGTGCCGCGTGATCTGACGGAGGATAAGTCATGGCCGCTTTGGACCAGACTCAGGTAAAAGAAGGTGTCGATCAGGAAACCGTTGATGCGGTGCGCGAGGCCGGAACCTATAAATACGGCTGGAACACCGATATCGAGATGGAATACGCCCCAAAAGGCGTGAACCCCGATATCGTCCGTCTGATCTCGGGCAAGAATGAAGAACCGGAATGGATGACCGAATGGCGTCTGGCCGCGTTCGAACGCTGGACCAAGATGGAAGAGCCGAAATGGGCGATGGTCAGCTATCCCGAAATCGACTTTCAGAACCAGTATTACTATGCCCGTCCGAAATCGATGGAGGTAAAGCCGAAATCGCTGGATGAGGTGGATCCGAAGCTGCTGGCTACTTACGAAAAGCTTGGTATCCCACTGAAAGAACAGATGATTCTGGCTGGCGTCGAAGGTGCCGAGGATATGCCCGCCGAAGGGCGCAAAGTGGCCGTGGATGCGGTGTTCGACTCGGTGTCCGTTGGCACAACCTTTCAGGCCGAATTGAAAAAGGCCGGAGTGATCTTCTGTTCGATTTCTGAGGCGATCAGAGAGCACCCCGAGCTGGTCAAGAAATACCTTGGCACGGTGGTTCCGGTATCGGACAATTTCTATGCCACGCTGAACTCGGCCGTGTTCTCGGACGGGTCATTTGTCTACATCCCGCCGGGCGTACGCTGCCCGATGGAGCTGAGCACCTATTTCCGCATCAATGCGGAGAACACCGGTCAGTTTGAACGCACCCTGATCATTGCCGATAAAGGCAGCTATGTCAGCTACTTGGAAGGCTGTACTGCGCCTCAGCGCGACACTGCGCAGCTGCATGCTGCCGTGGTCGAAATCATTATCGAGGAAGATGCCGAGGTAAAATACTCGACCGTTCAGAACTGGTACCCCGGGGATGAGAATGGCAAGGGCGGCATCTATAACTTTGTGACCAAGCGCGCGGATTGCCGCGGCGACCGGTCCAAGGTAATGTGGACGCAGGTGGAGACCGGCTCGGCCGTGACATGGAAATACCCGTCCTGCATCCTGCGCGGCAATGAAAGCCAGGGTGAGTTCTATTCGATCGCGATTGCCAATAACTATCAGCAGGCCGACACTGGCACCAAGATGATCCACCTCGGCAAGAACACCAAGTCTCGGATCGTTTCGAAAGGGATCAGCGCGGGCAAGGCACAGAACACCTATCGCGGGTTGGTCTCGATGCATCCGAAAGCCAAGGACAGCCGCAATTACACCCAGTGTGACAGCCTGTTGATCGGCGACAAATGCGGGGCGCATACGGTGCCCTATATCGAGGTCAAGAACAACTCATCGCGCGTCGAGCATGAAGCGACGACGTCGAAGGTCGATGATGATCAGCTATTCTATTGCCGTCAGCGCGGAATGGACGAGGAAGAGGCCGTGGCCCTTGTTGTCAACGGGTTCTGCAAGGACGTGCTACAGGCACTGCCAATGGAATTTGCGATGGAGGCCCAGCAGTTGGTGGCCATCAGTCTCGAAGGATCTGTGGGTTAATCCCGACTTTCCCTGAATTCAGAACATACAGGGGGCATGACCCTCTTGCGATACGCCAAAGGAAATAAACATGCTGGAAATCAAAAACCTGCACGTCAAACTTGAAGAAGAAGACAAGCAAATCCTCAAAGGTGTCGACCTGAAGGTTGAGGCTGGCAAGGTACATGCGATCATGGGGCCGAATGGCTCGGGCAAATCGACACTCAGCTATGTGCTGTCCGGCCGGGATGGGTATGAAGTGACCGAAGGCTCGGCGACCCTTGGTGGTGAGAACCTGTTCGAGATGGAACCGGAAGAGCGCGCAGCAGCCGGTGTTTTCCTGGCGTTCCAATATCCGGTTGAAATCCCGGGCGTTGGCAACATGACCTTTCTGCGCACCGCTGTGAATTCACAGCGCAAGGCCCGCGGGGAAGAAGAGCTTTCAGCAGCCGATTTCCTGAAAGAGGTGCGCGCCAAGGCCAAATCGTTAAAGATCGATGCGGATATGCTGAAGCGCCCTGTGAATGTTGGCTTTTCTGGCGGTGAGAAAAAGCGCAACGAAATACTGCAAATGGCCATGCTCGAGCCCAAAATGTGCATTCTGGACGAGACAGATTCCGGTTTGGATGTAGACGCGATGAAACTGGTTGCCGAGGGCGTGAACGCGCTGCGCGACGAAGCGCGTGGCTTCCTTGTTATCACGCATTATCAGCGCCTTCTGGACCACATCAAACCTGATGTCGTACATATCATGGCCGATGGGCGGATTGTAAAAACTGGCGGTCCCGAGTTGGCAATTGAGGTTGAAAACAACGGTTATGCCGACATTTTGGCCGAGGTGAACTGATGGCGTTGCCCCAAGCAAAACAGACTGCGACAGAGGAGCGGTTGGCCGTCCTGTCGTTGCCCGATGCCGGATGTACTCGCGCTGCGCGCGAGGACGCGATTGCCCGTGTGCGTCAAATGGGCTTGCCCAGCCGGCGCGACGAGTACTGGAAATACACCCAACCCGATACGCTCGTATCGGCTGATGCAGCGCATGCGGCGCTGTTCGAGTCGGACGAGCCGCAAATGTTCGATGAATTCGACCGCTTGAAGATTGTCTTCGTTGACGGAGTGTTCAATCCCGAAGAGTCCGATGATCTGACACTCGAAGGTGTTTCGATCGACCGGCTTGAAGATATTTGCTGCAAAGATATCCATTGGGCCAAAGACTTGTACGGCGTTCTTGAAGCAAATGGACAAGTCCCGGTTCAGCGCCCTCTGGCCGCATTGAACACCGCATTTGCATCAGACGGCGTGGCCATCCATGTGACCGGTAAGCCATCGAAACCGATCAGCCTGATCTATCGCCATGCGTCCGAGGATTCGGATGCGATCCTGCATCACGTAGTGCGGGTCGAAACTGACGCCGAGGTTACCATTCTCGAAAACGGGCCGGCGGCATCGCGTTTCAACAAATGTATGGAAATTGACGTTGCCGATGGTGGCTCGCTGCACCATGTGCGGGCCCAGGGTCGTGACCACGAGCGTCGTGCGGCAACGCATATGTTTACACGGTTGGGTGCCAATTCGGTCTACAAATCCTTCACCCTGACCATGAACGGTGTTCTGACCCGGAACGAACAGGTGATCGAATTGACCGGCGATGATGCGGTGGCGCACGTCGCCGGTGCCTGCGTCGGAGATGGCGACTTTCACCATGACGACACGGTATTCGTCACCCATGACGCGGTTGGTTGCGAAAGCCGCCAGGTGTTCAAGAAGGTGCTGCGGAACGGCGCGACCGGCGTGTTTCAGGGCAAGATCCTTGTGAAAGAGGGCGCCCAGAAAACAGACGGGTATCAGATCAGCCAGTCTTTGCTACTCGATGATGATAGTCAGTTCCTCGCCAAGCCCGAGCTTGAGATCTATGCCGATGACGTTGTCTGTTCGCACGGTTCGACATCAGGTGCGCTTGATGAAACGGCTCTGTTCTACCTGCGGTCTCGGGGTGTGCCCGTCAAAGAGGCAACAAATTTGCTGACCTTGTCGTTCCTGGCCGAGGCTGTGGAAGAGATCGAGGATGAAGGCCTTGCGGAGGCTATGGTTGACCGCCTTGAAGGCTGGCTTTCTCGGCGAAGCTGATGCCGGTAACGTCGGATATAGTGGCCACATACCGTGGACCAGGCCGGGTTGTAAGCCGGCTTCTGGATTTGGGCGAACGTGAGGACCGCGCTTTGGTCTTTGTAATGGCGTTCTGCGTGGTGGCATTCATTGCGCAACTGCCACGTTTGTCGCGGCGGGCGCATCTCGAAGACCTCGAGCTTAACATGCTGTTGGGCGGTGCCTTGCTTGGAACGGTCATTATCTTGCCGCTGTTCTTCTACCTTCTGGCCTTCGTGTCCCACGGTGCGGCGCGTCTGTTCGGCGGTAAGGGGACTGCCTATGGCGCAAGGTTGGCTCTGTTCTGGGCGTTGCTATCCTCGACGCCGTTGATTTTGCTGAACGGCCTTGTCGCTGGTTTTATCGGTCCGGGGACAACCATGACCACTGTCGGGTTGGTCTGGTTCGTCGTATTCCTGTGGTTCTGGTTTTCGGGCCTTAGGCAAGCGCAAAGGTATGCGGAATGAATCCGGCTGTGCTGAGTCAGATTGCTGTTCTGACCCTGACCAACCCTGCCGAAGCGGCAAGACGGCTGCTGGATCTGCGTCCCGGGCGTGAAGTTGTCTGGCTGGCATTCTTTCTGGCTGTCGTTCTGAACGGTGCCATCCAAATTGGTATCGAACAGATGGTCCCTGTCCCGCAGGGTGAACCGCTTCCCGTTTCTGATCCTGTTATTCTGAACCTTTTGCGTTCGTCAGGCGCGATGCTGCTCAGCGTGGTGGCTCTTCTTTTTGTTGGTCGTACTATCGGGGGCGTTGCGACATTCAAAGATATCCTGATCCTGACGATCTGGCTGCAATTCCTTCAGATCGCAGCGATGTCGGTGACGCTGATCGTTTCGATGGTTGTTCCATTTATGATGGTCATGTTTTTGCTGGCGACCGCACTTGTCAGCCTTTACGTCTCAATGCACTTCCTGAATGAAGCTCATAAGTTCAACTCGATGCTGAAATCTTTTGGGGTCATTCTGTTATCCGCACTGATTTCAATTTCATTTGTCCTCATGTTCACACCCAACGGCCCGGTCTAGGGAAGAAAAATACGATGTTCGATCTGCAGAAAATTCGCGCTGACTTTCCGATCCTATCCCGAGAGGTAAACGGCAAGCCGCTGACCTATCTGGACAATGGAGCATCAGCTCAGAAGCCACAGGTTGTCATTGACGCTGTGACGCGGGCTTATACCGAAGAATATGCAAATGTGCATCGCGGGCTGCACTATCTGTCCAATCTGGCGACCGAGAAATACGAATCCGTTCGTGGAACTATTGCCCGATTTCTGGGCGTAACGGATGAAGATGAAATTGTTCTGAACTCGGGCACGACCGAAAGCATCAATCTGGTCGCCTATGGCTGGGCGATGCCGCGTCTTCAGGCAGGGGACGAGATCGTCCTGAGTGTGATGGAGCATCATGCAAACATCGTACCCTGGCATTTCCTGCGCGAGCGTCAGGGAGTAGTGCTGAAATGGGTGGATGTGGATGCGGAGGGCGGGCTTGATCCGCAAGCTGTCATTGATGCCATCGGTCCAAAAACCAAGCTGGTCGCGGTGACCCATTGTTCGAACGTGTTGGGCACGGTTGTGGATGTCAAAGCAATCACCGAAGGCGCCCATGCCAAAGGCGTCCCGGTGCTGGTGGATGGCAGTCAAGGCGCCGTGCATATGCCGGTCGATGTCCAGGATATCGGCTGCGATTTCTACGCCATCACCGGGCATAAGCTTTATGGCCCATCGGGATCGGGAGCGATTTACATCAAATCTGACCGGATGGCCGAAATGCGCCCGTTTATCGGTGGCGGTGACATGATCAAAGAGGTCAGCAAGGATCAGGTGATCTACAATGATCCACCGATGAAATTCGAGGCGGGAACTCCTGGCATCGTGCAAACCATCGGACTGGGCGTCGCTCTGGACTATCTGATGGATTTGGGGATGGACAACGTTGCTGCTCATGAGGCCGGGATCCGAGACTATGCGATGCAGAGGTTTGCAGGGCTGAATTGGATTCAGCTTCAGGGGACACGGCCGGACAAAGCGGCGATCTTTAGCTTCACTTTGGACGGTGCAGGCCACGCACATGACATTTCGACGATTTTGGATAAAAAGGGCGTCGCTGTTCGGGCCGGGCACCATTGTGCTGGACCATTGATGGATTTCCTCGGAGTCACCGCGACATGCCGCGCCAGTTTTGGTCTCTATAACTCGAAAGATGAGGTCGATACCCTGATCGAAGCGCTTGAACTTGCGCATGATCTGTTCGCGTGAAACCTGTTTGATCCGGGTCGATTTTCAGTTGCACCCGGCCCGGAACAAGGTTAGCTAACGGCTCAGGCACCTGTAGCTCAGCTGGATAGAGCGCTGCCCTCCGAAGGCAGAGGCCAGAGGTTCGAATCCTCTCAGGTGCGCCATTTCTTGAATATTTGGGCTCGTATTGAAGATCACCTGCAACAGCCGGTTTGCGCAGGGTTTATGAGGCTGCCTGAGTGGAATGGCACCTCCGCAATGGCAGATAAATCTGCTCATTCAAACGGTTACGTGACCGACAAACTTCTCTTGACGACGGGCGGGGCGGATCAACCGCCCCAGCTTCTTACCACACCGCAATCCATATGCACGAAGTTCGAGCGGTGGTATTTGCCAACACCACCAGCACGGCAAGACATCGCCGCTTTGGCCATTTGCGAGACCGAACGAGATGACAGGCGGAGGTCGGCTGCCTGGCCTTTCATGTGCAACGAATTTTTGGCAACACGTCGCGACCGTGACCGCAGCATCGCGTTGGTCTGTGGCGAGCGATAGCCCGACAGCAGCATATAGGGTTCGTTGACATCCAACAGATTATGCGACGCCGCCATGATGTCGATCGTGCGGAGGTCCATATCTTTGGCCTGGTCGGTGCGCCAATCGCGCATGAAGTGGTTCACTTCTTTGACCGCGTCTTTGATGTATTTACCGTCAACCCAATAGATCATATCGATCCGCTCGCCAGTGCGTCCGGAATACATGCGAATACGGCGAATATCACCACCGCCACGAAGGAATCCTGCTGCATTGGAGTAGGTTGGAGTTGCTACAACTGCTGTAGCTGCGAATGCGCCCAATAAAGCACGCCGGGTCAAACCCGAGGAACTGCTCGTCGTCATTTTGTGTTTCGTCCCGTACTGTTCCTGCCTGCACACGATGTTACGCGCGCTGTATTAATTTATTCCCATCCCAGATGAGGGATTTATGACACAGTCGTGAAGGGCGGCCAAGAAGTCTTTCAAATTCATCTTTTCAAGGGGGAAATTTCGGCAGTTTTTTGCGCAGGTGGTGCAAAATGGCAAAGATCCAACGTCTTAGGCCGTCGCGGAAACCTGTCCGATGCAAACAAGCATCACGCTTGGGTATAAGCACGAAATTGATGCATTTGTGAATAGACAATGGGTTTCAAGCAAAACCATAATTGTTCGGCATTGCCTGAAACGGCGTATTATATAGAAAATTCAAGGGCTCCAAATGTTCTCTGTTCTTCGTGCAAGCACCGGTATTGCTTTGGCCGCATGTTTTCTGACGTCTTCGGCGATGGCGAACACTGAGGCCAAGCCTGAAACCGCATTCCAGATGGCGGTTGCCGAATTTGCACCTTCCGGGTCTGAGATTGCCGATTTCTACCGTGAAAGAGGATTCGTACCTGTTTGGGTTGGCGACACGGCTGCACATGCTGAACGTCGTCAACGGTTGATTGAGGGGCTTTCTGCGGTCGAATTACACGGGCTACCCGCGAACGCCTATGATGCGCAGGGCTTGGTTGACCGGCTTCAATCAGCAAAATCAGCGCGTGAGCTTGGGGCCGTCGAGGTCGAGTTGACGCGCGTTTTTGCAGCCTATGCTCAGGACATGAGGACAGGCCTTTTACGCCCATCCGATATAGACGATGGATTGGTCAGGAAGGTCGAGCCGACCTCGACAGCAGGGCATCTGCGTGGACTGACGACCTCGGAGGATGCAGCCTATTTCGATCAGTTGGCGCCAAGCTCGACCCAGTACCGGGCTTTGATGAAGCAGAAACTTGCGCTGGAAGAATTGGTTCGCCAAGGCGGTTGGGGAACTACTGTTCCGCAAGCAAAGCTAGAGCTGGGAGACACGGGACCCGCCGTAATAGCGATGCGTAACAGATTGGTTGAAATGGGTTTTATGAACCCAACCGCCAGTCCGGTTTTTGACGATGCCTTGCTGGCAGGTGTTCAACGGTTTCAGACCGCACATGGTCTTGCCGCAGATGGCGTCGCGGGTCCGGGCACAATTACTGAGCTGAACCGCACTGCCTCGGAACGTCTGAAGGCCGTCTATGTCGCGCTGGAGCGTGAGCGCTGGTTGCCGCGCGAGCGCGGTGAACGCCACATTCTGGTCAATCAGGCTGATTTCTCAGCCAAGATTGTTGATGACGGCTTTATTACCTTTGAAACCCGCGCTGTGATCGGCAAGAACACCCATGATCGTCGGAGCCCCGAGTTTTCCGACAAGATGGAGCATATGGTCATTAACCCCAGCTGGTATGTTCCACGCTCGATCATCACCAAGGAATACTTGCCAAAGCTGCAGTCCAATCCAAATGCCGTCGGGCATATTCAGATTACCGATCGCAGTGGTCGCCAGGTCAATCGCGGGGCAGTAGATTTCACCCAGTTCACCGCAAGCAACTTTCCATTTGCGATGCGCCAACCGCCCAGCAAAAGCAATGCCCTGGGGCTGGTGAAGTTCATGTTCCCCAACAAGCACAACATTTATCTGCATGATACACCGCAGAAAAGTCTGTTCGCTCGGGAATCCCGTGCCTTCTCGCATGGCTGTATCAGATTGGCGCAGCCTTTCGAATTCGCTTACGCACTGTTGGCGAAGCAAGAAGAAAACCCAAAGGCATTTTTCCATCGGATTCTCGCGACTGGAAAAGAGACCACTGTGAAACTTGAGCAGCATGTTCCTGTCCACTTGATTTACCGCACTGCCTTTATTGGCCCGAAAGGTGAGGTACAGTACCGACGCGACGTCTATGGCCGTGATCAGAAAATCTGGAATGCTCTGCAGAAAGCAGGGGTGGTCCTGCCGGACGTTCAGGGGTAATCACCGGGGGCAGGTCCTAGTTCCGGGAAGCCCCACATGAAATATACAGTTCAACAAATCGCAGATGCCCTTGACGCTGAGTTCCAGGGCGACGCCAGCTTGGTCGTACATGCTGCTGCTGAACCGTCGGATGCAACTGCCACCGATCTGGCGATGGCGATGTCGCCGAAATATGCCGAGGATCTGGGATCGGGTTCGGCGCAGGTCGCCATCCTTTGGGAAGGTGCTGACTGGCAGGCGTTGGGACTTAAGGCAGCAATATTCGTTCGACGACCGCGCATGGCGATGGCCGGGATCACCTCCATGCTGGATAAAGGGCAGGGCTTTGGGTCCGGGGTTCACCCTTCGGCAGTCATCGACCCAACTGCGGATGTGGCAGATGGGGTCTCAATCGGCCCTCTGGCAGTCATTGGTGCACGGGCCCGGGTCGGCAGAGGGGCGAATATCGGACCGCATTGCGTCATAGGCATGGATGCTGTGTTGGGCGAAGACGCCGTTCTGCGCGAAATGGTCAGCATTGGTGCCCGTGTGCAGATCGGGGATCGTTTTATCGCGCAACCAGGGGCAAGGATCGGTAGCGACGGGTTCAGTTTTGTTACGCCCGAAGTATCGGGGGTAGAGAACGCGCGCAAGACCTTGGGGGATGCAGGAGACGCCAGCGCGCAAAGCTGGCTGCGCATTCATTCGCTTGGTTCTGTGGAAATTGGCGACGATGTCGAGATCGGTGCGAATTGTACGATCGACAACGGGACCATTCGTAATACCCGCATCGGGAATGGCACAAAACTGGATAATCAGGTCCATATCGGCCACAACACGCGCGTTGGTAATGACTGTCTGCTGTGTGGTCAGTCTGGTATTTCCGGTTCGGTTGAGCTTGGCAATAACGTGGTTCTGGGTGGGCAGTCAGGCGTCTCGGACAATATTTTCGTTGGCGACGGGGTGATTGTCGGCGGTGGTACCAAAATCCTGTCAAACGTACCTGCCGGTCGTGTGTTGATGGGCTACCCGGCTGTGAAGATGGAAACCTTTACTGATGTCTATAAGGCGCAGCGCAGATTGCCGCGGATGCTTCGTGACGTGGAGGCGTTGAAAAAGGCTGTTTCCAAACAGCCTCCGAGCGATTAAATCACATTCAACGTGATAATCAGAGGATCGATATGAGCATCACCGACCGCGTCATTGCCATCATTGCCGAACAAGCCGTGTTGGAGCCTTCGGATGTGACGCCCGAAAGTACGCTCGAAGATCTGGGGATCGACAGCCTGGGGCTGGTTGAGAGTATCTTTGCCATCGAAGAAGAGTTCGACATTACCGTTCCGTTCAATGCCAATGAACCAACGGCCAGTGACTTTGACATCTCAAATGTCGCCGCGATCATTGCTGGGATCGAAAAGCTTGTGGCAGAAAAGGTCTGACCCAAGCAAATGAAACGGGTAGTAATAACCGGGGCAGGCACGATCAATTCGCTTGGTCATTCAGTTCCAGATACGCTTGAGGCGATGCGGGAAGGCCGTTGTGGCATTTCGGAACTTGAATTTCGAGACGTCGACAGGTTGGCGATCAAGATCGGTGGGCAGGTCCGGGGGTTCGAAGCCGAGGGTCGGTTCAACCGCCAACAGATGACTCTGTATGACAGGTTTACCCAGTTTACCTTGACCGCGGCCAAAGAGGCCATAGATCAGTCCGGGATCGAATTCCACGGTGAGTTGGCTGCACGATCTGGCGTGGTTCTGGGAACAGCAGGTGGTGGCGTTTCGACCTGGGACGACAACTACCGTTCAGTCTATGAGGACGGGAAGAACAGGGTCCATCCATTTGTTGTTCCTAAACTTATGAACAACGCGGCGGCAAGCCACGTATCGATGGAACATAACCTCAAAGGTCCCAGCTTTACCGTATCGACTGCTTGTGCCTCATCGAACCATGCGATGGCGCAAGCCTTTCAGATGGTGCGCAGCGGGGCGGCCCCTGCGATGATCACCGGCGGCTCAGAATCCATGTTGTGCTTTGGTGGCGTTAAGGCCTGGGAAGGGCTGCGGGTGATGTCCAAGGATGCCTGTCGTCCTTTTAGCGCCAACCGAAACGGTATGGTGCAAGGAGAGGGAGCGGGCATCTTCGTGTTCGAGGAATACGAACACGCGAAGGCGCGTGGGGCAGAAATTTTGTGCGAAGTTGTTGGTTTCGCGATGACCTCGGATGCATCAGACATTGTAATGCCCAGCAAGCAGGGCGCTGCCCGTGCGATGTCAGGGGCGTTGTCTGATGCTGGCCTGAATGCCAATCAGGTGGGTTATATCAACGCCCATGGCACAGGTACTGCGGCCAATGACAAAACGGAATGTGCCGCTGTAGCTGGCGTTTTCGGCCCGCATGCGGACGAACTTTTGATCTCATCCACAAAGTCGATGCATGGTCACTTGATTGGCGGAACCGGCGCGGTAGAGCTTTTGGCCTGTATCATGGCCCTGCGAGATGGGGTGATTGCACCGACGATTGGCTACGAAGAACCTGATCCGGAATGTGCTTTGGACGTTGTGCCCAACGAGGCACGCGAAGCGAAAGTTGAGGTTGCGCTAAGCAACGCTTTCGCTTTCGGAGGTCTGAACGCAGTACTTGCCTTGAAGCGGGTTTGAGAAAGCCGCTGGGTTAAACGGCTTTCTCGAAATGTAGTCTTCAGTTGGTTGCGACATCAACAATGTCGTAACCTGCAGTAAACCCGGACAAAGATAGGTCAAGTTCGATCACCTGATCCGGCGCGGGCGCTGGAACGATGGTCAAAGTCGCCTTGCTGCCCTGCTTCATTGCGTCGATATCCCCTTGGGTCAGGCCGATTTGGGCAACACAGCCAACAGGGTTACAAAACGAATAGTTGTAGCGTTTGGCAGGCGCCCCGTCGATTGAGAGGGTCAGCTGCGCTTGCAACAGGGTTTCAAGCGGAACCAAGATATTTGCTCCGGCTACGGCCGAACCGCCTTCGGGTAGGCGGAACATGGAAAACTCAGCCATAGGCACATCTTGCGGGCCATTTATGACCTGCAGCAGCGAACACAGATCTTTGCCCGCGTTCATCTTCAAACAGTTCAGGCTCCAGTCGCCGAATTTTTCTTTGTCATAGCGCTGTCCGACCTTGACGGTTTCATCGACCGGCTGCCCCAGGTCGAGACCATTGTCCACCTGCTCGGTCGTAGGGGATTCGGTGGCAGGTTCTGTCGTGTCGGTGGTCTCTTGCGCCAGGGCGGCGCCGTTAAAAAGAAAAGCTGCCGCAACAAGCTTTATCGGTGTCCTGAACATGATTGCCTCGTGATTGTTGATGTGGCTTTTCGCCGGGTCTAGCACCACTGGCGCGCAGTGTCAGGCATTATGCAGCGTAAAAAGACAGAAGTGATCGGAATCTCGCCTGAGGCCCCGTGGGCAACACGTGTGGCCAAGATAAAAGGGAGCCGGTGGAGCGGCTCCCTTTCATGAATTTTTCTCCCCGTCGGACCGGCCGACTTAATTATGAGCAGACGTTACGAGAGGGCGGCGCGGTGGTCAACTGCTAACCTGAAAATTTAATTATGAAGCTATGGTGGAAAAAGGGCCGCGCGTGAACGCGCGGCCAGTCGACAGGGAGGAAGTTTGTTGACCGCGCAATTCTCATACACGAACAACCAGAAAACTATCGCAGCCAAAGGTTAACTTTGTATGCTGGGCGGAGATCGGTAGGAAACAGGGCCTTAAGCATATGAGTGAGAACATATTTCTTGGCGGTGGTGGCGCGGACTATAGCCAACCGCAGACGTTGTCGTTGAAATACGCCAACCGCCACGGCCTGATTGCCGGTGCAACCGGCACTGGCAAGACCGTGACGCTTCAGATCCTGGCCGAGGGGTTTTCCAAGGCCGGGGTGCCGGTGTTTCTATCTGATGTCAAAGGTGATCTGTCTGGGTTGGCGTTGGCGGGCAGTGAAAGTCACAAGCTACATGAGGCATTTCAGAAGCGTGCCGAAACCATCGGATTCACGGATTACGAATATGCCGCTTGCCCGGTCACTTTCTGGGATCTGTTCGGTCAGCAAGGCCATCCGGTTCGAACCACAGTATCCGAGATGGGACCTTTGTTGTTGTCCAGGTTGATGGACCTGAGCGAAGCACAAGAAGGCATTGTTAACATTGCATTTCGGGTTGCCGATGAAGAAGGTATGCCCCTGTTGGATATGAAAGATCTGCAAGCCCTGTTGGTCTGGATCGGAGAGAACAGAGCAAATCTTTCGCTGCGCTATGGGAATGTCTCAACCGCCTCGATCGGTGCCATCCAGCGACGGTTGTTGGTTCTTGAAAATCAAGGGGGCACCAATCTGTTTGGCGAACCTGCCCTGGAACTGGCCGATCTTATGCGCACCGATGCCAACGGGTATGGCATGGTGAACATCCTGGCCTCTGACAAGCTGATGGGATCACCTCGACTGTATGCGACGTTCTTGTTATGGCTGCTGAGCGAACTGTTTGAAGAGTTGCCCGAAGTCGGCGATCCGGACAAACCCAAGCTGGTATTTTTCTTTGACGAAGCGCATCTGTTGTTCGAAGACGCGCCCAAAGTGCTTGTGGACAAGGTCGAGCAGGTCGCCCGCCTTATCCGATCAAAGGGCGTAGGGGTCTATTTCATCTCGCAAAACCCGGCAGACATCCCAGAAGACATTCTGGGTCAGTTGGGTAACCGGGTACAGCATGCTTTGCGAGCCTTCACCGCCCGAGACAGGAAAAACCTTCGCCTTGCGGCCGAAACCTACCGCGAGAATCCAACCTTTGATACAGAGGCCGCCATCCGTGAGGTTGGCGTGGGCGAGGCGGTTACATCCATGCTGCAAAAGAAAGGGGTTCCGGGCATCGTCGAACGCACTTTGATCCGTCCCCCTGGGTCACAGTTGGGGCCGATTACCGCTGCCGAACGGCAAACGGTAATGAATGCGTCTCCGATGAAAGGCAAATACGAAACCCGCATAGATCGCAGATCAGCCTTTGAGATACTCCAGGCACGGACTGATGCCGCAGCACAGGCCGCAGCCGAGGCAGAAGAACAGCTTGAGTCTCAATCGATTGCAGAACGCGAATTTGCCACGGCTCGCCGATACTCAGGTAGCAAAGTAACGCGGTCTTCTTCGCGGATCGTGCGAAAGAAAGACACCTTTGCCACCGCCATGAGCGAGGCCGTCATTAAAGAGCTTAAGGGAACAACCGGGCGCAGGATCGTCCGAGGCATTCTGGGCGGGTTATTTCGTAATCGTTGAATGGCGGGCCGGGCTGATTGCCCGGCCACACAACAGTCACTTCAGGCGGCGTTGGCCTTCTTGTCTGCAATATGCATCAGCCTCGGGGACGGACA
Source organism: Ruegeria sp. CDSA077 (assembly GCF_059612265.1). Lineage (NCBI taxonomy): Bacteria > Pseudomonadati > Pseudomonadota > Alphaproteobacteria > Rhodobacterales > Roseobacteraceae > Ruegeria > Ruegeria sp. CDSA077. The sequence continues at coordinate 895,611 of NZ_JBXWQG010000001.1, read as the reverse complement.
TTTTTGTTGCCGGAAAGTCGATTGCCCGGTCCCAATCCACGCGGTTCTGCCGGTAGAGCTGGCATGTCACCACGCCCTTGGGGGTCTGGACTTTGACCGGAGTGGTTTCCAGATCTTTTGGTGACGGAATACATGCGGTCAAAGAGGCAAGAACCGGCAACAGAATGAGTGTCTTTGTAAGAGTGGTTTTCATCGGTGTTTTCTATTCCCTGCGGGCAAATGGTAGTAGTCTGCACAAAGGCAAATAATTGGTGAACACGACTGTGAAACATGTCAGGCCGATGAGTTGCTCTAGTAAGTTCCTCACTCAAAAGCAAGAAACCGCGCCAATTTCTTGACGCGGTTCCACATATTGGAGGTTCTGTGGCCCTATTTCTCGGGGATCAGCCCTCTTGGACTGAATCTAAGAACAATCAGCAGAATCAACCCCATCGTGAACAGTCGCATATGGGCCGCGCTGTCGATCAGATGCGTCTTGAGCGCACTGCCATCGGGCATTCCGGACGTGATCAGGTTCATAATCCACAACCCGATCGGTTCGACCTGGACCCACAGGAACCAGATGAGGAACGCGCCCAGCACAGCACCAAAATTGTTGCCCGATCCGCCCACGATCACCATGACCCAGACCAGAAATGTAAAGCGCAGAGGGTTGTAGGTACCCGGCGTCAACTGCCCGTCCAGCGTTGTCATCATTGCGCCCGCGATACCGCAGATGGCAGAGCCCAGAACGAAGATTTGCAAATGGCGGCGGGTGACATCTTTACCCATCGCCTCGGCTGCAACCTCGTTGTCACGGATGGCGCGCATCATGCGGCCCCAGGGGCTGCGCAGCGCCATCTGGGCCATCCACAGCAGGATCAGAAGAACAACCATGAACAGCAGGGAATAGCCCAGCTTGACCGACAGGGTCGAGGCGATGACAGGGTCCAGCCCAAACCAATCGGCACGGGCAATGAAGGATGGATCCTGCTGCAGCTCAACCTCATAGCCGACCACGGGCGAAGGGCGTGGGATGCCGTAGACATTCTTGACACCTCGGGCCAGCCAGTCCTCGTTTTTCATGATTGCGATGATGATTTCGGCAATCCCAAGCGTCGCGATCGCCAGATAGTCCGAGCGCAGGCCAAGGGCTGTTTTGCCGATCAGCCAAGCGGCACCGGCGGCCAGCACGCCGCCCGCGGGCCAGGCCAACAGAACCGGCAGATTCAACCCGCCAAGGTTGCCCGCAACGGCTGGGTCAATGGCTTCGACACCAGCAACGCTGGGGTCAAACACCGCACGGTAAATGAAAAACCCGGCGATCAGAATGGCGACGATGGCAATCGTCTGTACACGGCCCCTCGGTATTTTTGATGCCACCAGAACCGCCGCAACGACGGTCGCAGCCCCCAACAGCAACGCAAGGACGATCCCGTATCCTCCGGATGACCACGCTCCGGGTGTCGGCGGGGTTGAGACCAGCACAACCGCCAGCCCGCCCAGCGCAACAAAGCCCATAACACCAACGTTAAACAAGCCGGCAAATCCCCATTGCAAGTTCACCCCAAGCGCCATGATGGCCGAGATCAGCCCCATGTTCAGGATCAGGATCGCCGAATTCCAGCTTTGCGTGAATCCGGTCAACAGGATCAGGCCGCCAACAACCACGAAAAGCAGCGTATTTTTGACAGTCTCGGTCATACTGCTTTCCCCTTAAACAGACCTGTGGGCTTAAACAGAAGCACGATAAGCAAGATAACAAAGCTGACCGCGAATTTGTAATCGGTGGATAGGAATTGGACCAATCCCGAAGGCTCCAGATGTTCCGGTGCCATATAGGTCAGCACCTTTTTCCACGCATAGGTGATCGTCACCTCGGAAAACGCGATGATGAACCCGCCCGCGATAGCGCCCAGCGGGTTGCCGAGGCCGCCGACGATGGCCGAAGCGAAGATCGGCAGCAGAAGCTGGAAATAGACAAAGGGCTTAAAGCTCTTGTCCAACCCGTAAAGCACACCCGCAGTTGTCGCCAGCGCCGCGACAAGGATCCAAGTGATCATCACCACACGTTCAGGGTTGATGCCGGACAGCAGCGCCAGATCCTCGTTATCCGAATAAGCGCGCATCGACTTGCCGGTGCGGGTTTTGTTCAAAAACCAGAACAAAAGTGCCACGGCGACAACGGCCACAACCACAGTGATGCCCTGAGAGGTCTTGATCGCCAACCCCTCACGCAGCCCGGTCATTGCCTTGAATTCCCGCGCTGAAACGATGAACCGCTCACCGTCCGAGAACCTTTGATCATCCGGCCCGATTATGAACCGCACCAGCCCGTTCATGATGAACATCACGCCCATCGAGACAATCACCAGAATGACCGGCTTGGCCTTTTGTTCGCGGTAGAACCGATAGACCATCCGGTCGGTGACCAGCACCAGAGCGATACAGCCGAGGATGGCAAAGGGCAGGGCTAGCAGGGCGGTCGGCAGTGGCCCGAAACTGACCCCGGCGGCCTGTAGGCCCCAGGTGAACAGCACCGCGATCATCGCGCCAAAGGCCATCGTGTCGCCATGGGCAAAGTTCGAGAACCGCAGGATGCCATAGATCAGTGTCACTCCCAAAGCGCCCAGAGCCAACTGGCTGCCATAGGCGATTGCGGGAACAAGGACGAAGTTGGAGAGCGCCACAAGGGCGTTTAGGAAGTCCATATTATTTACCAATCGCTATCACAAAGAAGGTTTTGAGTGCGGTATTGGCCGTTCTCACTGCCACGCTTCTCGTAGATGGTTATTTGCCAAGGTAAATCGTCATCCTTGTCTAAATTGGCTCTGCTGTGACTAATTTCCTCCAAGTCACCCGTTATAACAAGCGCATAACCTTTTACGCCGTATGGAGAATCTTGTCGCCCGCTGAGCCAATCTTCCAGACGGAAAGTAATTTCTCGATCAAACCCTGCGCCGTCTGGATACCAGACTGGCAATGGGAGCTTGCCAGCACGAGGATTTATGAAATCCACCCAGGCTGTCGCTTCTGACCAAGTATCAAAAGGGTAATCTACCGGAGTTAACGATTTGGAAACAGTCAAGTCGTGGACCAATGAGGTGTAGGTAATCTGAGTGGATTCATCAGTTTTCATGCAAAGGAACTGGTGATCACACGTTTGGACTATCGTGCAATCGAATTCGACAAAGTGGCTTTGTGGAGCCGAGTAGGCCAATACAGGGCTGGTTGTCATTGCAAGAAAGAATGAAGTTGCGACAAGTTTAAACATCTTCACCCCCCCAAGAAACTCTTACGCACTTCGGGATCGGCCAGCAGTTCCTTGCCCGTGCCGGTATAGGCGTTGCGCCCCTGAACCATCACATATCCCTTGTCCGCTATCTCCAGTGCCTGACGGGCGTTCTGTTCGACCATCAGGATCGGTAACCCCGTGCGGGAAACTTCGATGATCCGGTCGAACAGTTCATCCATCACGATGGGCGAGACGCCAGCGGTAGGTTCGTCCAGCATCAGCACCTTGGGTTGGGTCATCAGCGCGCGGCCCACAGCGACCTGTTGGCGCTGACCGCCCGACAGCTCTCCGGCCGCCTGATTGCGTTTGTCGCGGAGAATGGGAAAGAGGTCATAGACCTGTTCCATCGTGTCTGAAAAGTCGTCACGACGGATGAAGGCACCCATCTCAAGGTTTTCTTCGACCGTCATCGAAGTGAAGATGTTCGAGGTCTGCGGAACAAAGCCCATCCCCTTGATCACCCGATCCTGGGGCGACAGGTTGGTGATGTCTTCTCCGTCCAGTCGCACAGATCCCGCGCGGACATCCAGCATCCCAAACACGGCCTTCATTGCAGTGGATTTACCGGCGCCGTTGGGGCCAACGATTACAGCGATTTCACCAGCATCGACTGAAATCGTGCAATCATGCAGGATATCCGGGCCCTTGCCATAGCCGCCGGTCATGGTGTCGCCGATCAGGAATGGGCCACCTTCGACGCGGTGCGTCTTTCCGCTTTTGCGATGTGCGGGCGTCATCGTGCCCATGCCGTGTGTATTGGTGATCGAGGCATCCTTGTTGCCGTGGTCATCCTGATAAGGATTGTCGCTCATGCCCCGGCCTCCAGCTTGTCTTTGTTCTTCAGGCCGGTACCCAGATAGGCTTCGATCACATGCTCATTGGCTTTGATCTCGTCAAGAGTGCCCTGGGCCAGAACCTTGCCCTCGGCCATACAAATGACCGGGTCGCAGATTTTGCCGATGAAATCCATGTCGTGTTCGATGACTACAAACGTATAGCCGCGTTCCTTGTTCAGGCGCAGGATTGTGTCGGCGATGGTCATCAGCAGGGTGCGGTTCACACCCGCGCCGACCTCGTCCAGAAATACGATCTTGGCGTCGACCATCATGGTGCGGCCAAGTTCCAGCAGTTTTTTCTGCCCGCCCGAGACCTGACCGGCCTTGTGATCGGCCAGATGTTCGATGGTAAGAAACTCCAGCACCTCATCGGCCTTGGCCTTTAACGCGCGCTCTTCATTGGCGATGCGTTTGCGGCCGAACCAGGTGTTCCACAGCGATTCCCCGGATTGCGCTCCGGGCACCATCATCAGGTTCTCTCGACAGCTCATCGAGGAGAACTCATGCGCGATCTGAAAAGTGCGCAGCAGACCTTTGTGAAATAGATCATGCGGTGGCAAGCCGGTTATGTCCTCGCCATCCATGAACACGCGCCCAGAGGTGGGCGGGAGCACACCCGCGATCACGTTGAACAGAGTTGTCTTTCCGGCCCCGTTCGGCCCAATCAGGCCGGTGATCGAACCCTTCTGGATTTCCAGCGATGCCCCATCCACCGCATGAAACCCGCCGAAATGCTTATGCACGTCCTCGACGACGATCATCTTTTCCCCTAGCCGCCGTTTTCGGCGTTCTTGTTTTCACACCCTCATTGAAGAGGTGCGGTCTTTTTTCACTGAAGCAGCCCGGACACAAGGTCCGGGCTGCTTATTTTCAGGTCTTCTTAGGCCAAAATCAACGGAAGTTGACGGTCTTGTTTTCGCCGTCGGTGACTTCGATCTCGCGATACGAACCTGCGCTTTCGCCGGGGCCGATCAGCTCAACGCCGGACGCGCCGACATAGTCGATGTCTTGACCAGCGGCCAACAGTTCCAGACCTTTGGCCAGCTCACCCGGATAGATCTTCTCTCCTGGAGCGTTGGCAACATCTAGGATCTTGCTGCCATAGTCAGCCGGGCTGGTCGAACCGGCGGCCTGCATCGCCAGCATGAACAGCGCTGCGGCGTCATAGCTTTCAGGCGAATAGGGCGACGATCCGTCAAAACCGGCGGCTTCGGCCATGGCAAAGTACTTTTCAGCACCTTCACCACCTGAACCGGCGATCTGACCGAACGAGCCGTTCAGGTCGGGACCGACATTTGCGGGCAGCGAGTCACCGATCATGCCGCCGGGCAAGCCGAACGTGTCGAATGCACCGCTGTCCAGCGCTGACTGAATGATGCCCAGTCCGCCCTGATCGAGATACCCGGCTACAACCAGAATGTCGCCACCGGCCGAGGCCAGCGCGCCAACTTCGGCCGAGTAGTCCGCTTTGCCATCTTCATGCGCTGCCACGATTGTGACTTCGCCGCCCGATGCCTCGAACGAGGACTGGATCGCGTCTGCCAGACCCTTGCCATAGTCGTTGTTGGTGTAGGTCAGTGCGATTGAAGTGATACCGCGATCATTCAAGATATCTGCCATCACTTGACCTTCACGCGCATCCGACGGGGCGGTGCGGAAGAACAGGCCGTTATCCTCCATGGTCGACAGACCGGGCGAGGTGGCCGAGGGCGAGATCATGACCATCCCGTTCGGGATCGCGACATTCTGCAGGATCGCTCCGGTCACGCCAGAGCAGTCACCGCCAATGATGCCGGCAACGCCGTCGGCAATCATGCGTTCACCGTTCGAGGTGGAAAGACCGTTGTCGATGCAGCCAGTATCAGCGCGCGATGCAGTGACGGTAGAGCCATCCAGCAATTTGCCGGATTCGGTCACTTCGGCCATTGCCAGTTCTGCGCCTGAGCCCATTGAGGGTGCCAGCGATTCAATTGGTCCGGTAAAGCCGAACAGAACACCCAATGTGACGTCTTCGGCCATAGCTGCGCCCGAAAGAAGGGCGGTTGCTGCAGTTGCTGTAAGCAGCTTTTTCATATGGTTACTCCCAGTTGTGAACGTATTCGTTCTGGGCACGACCCTAGGCAAGCTGTTCGAAAAAGAAAAGTCCTAACGCAAACGTGTTTTTGTGGCGCACAGTTCTAGTTGTTCAGATGTGCCCGGCGCGGTGTTTTCGGTAAGGAGAACGAGATGTTCAGACTAGCTATGATCTTCATCTTTTCTGTTGTTTCAGGGTTGGCCGGGGCAGAATCGCTAACTACCAGCTCCGGATCGGCGCGTGTGACGGCGATGGTGAAGGGGCTCGATACGCCCTGGGCAGTCGGTATCCTGCCTGACATGTCCTTTCTGGTAACTGAGCGCGACGGTGATCTTCTGTTCGTGTCGGAGGGAAACATAGCTCGCGTCAAAGGCACTCCCAATGTGGTTGCAAAGGGGCAGGGCGGTTTGCTGGACGTAACCGTTGCCAGGGATTTTTCGCAAAGCCGTGAGGTTTTCCTGACCTATTCCAAGCCTCAACCAAAGGGGGCAGGCACTGCACTTGCGATTGCGCGCCTGTCCGAAGACGGATCAGAGCTGACCGATCTGCGCACGATTTTCGAAGCTGAAAATGGTGGGGATTCTGGGCGGCATTTTGGCTCTCGTATTGTCGAGGCAAATGACGGGACATTACTTGTCACTATCGGCGATCGTGGTGATCGCCCGACCGCCCAGGATCGATCGAGTCACAACGGCTCGGTGATCCGTGTGAACCAGGACGGCTCGGTGCCGGCTGATAATCCATTTGTCGGACAACCCGGAATTCAGCCTGAGATATTGTCTTATGGCCACCGGAATCCCCAAGGTGCAGGGCTGGATGCACGGGGGCGCCTATGGGTATCGGAACATGGAGCCAAGGGCGGAGATGAAGTGAACCTAATCCGGCCGGGGCGGAACTATGGCTGGCCGGTGATTTCCTATGGCAAGCACTATTCCGGGCAAACAATCGGCGAGGGGACGGCGAAACCGGGGATGGTGCAGCCTGAATTCTATTGGGACCCTTCCATCGCCCCATCCGGCCTTTTGATTTATTCAGGCAAGCTTTGGCCCGAATGGAAGGGTGATCTATTCGTCGGGTCGCTCAAATTCGACTACATTGCTCGGCTTGAAGGCACTCCATTGACTGAGGTCGAGCAGATCAAGGGCCCTCAGACGGAACGCGTCCGCGACATTGTCGAGGCACCGGATGGATCAATCTGGTTTATTTCCGTCGGGCAGGGCGCTGTCTTTCGCATGACCCCCAGCGATTAAACAGACAAGCGCCCGCTTTGCGCACCGCGCTCACGATAGGGCGTGGTGTTGTAGTGCGCCCGGTAGCATTTCGAGAAATGGCTAGGCGAGGCAAACCCGCATGCTAGCGCCACGTTGATCACGCTCATGTCGGTCTGCATCAGCAGGTTCCGAGCCTTATGCAGGCGCAGCTCCATATAATAGCGTTTAGGCGACCGGCTGAGGTAACGGCGAAACAGACGCTCTAGCTGCCGCGTGGACATGCCGACCTCTTTGGCAAGAATCGAAGGCGAGATCGGCTCTTCGATGTTTTTCTCCATCATCAGGATGACCTGGCTCAGCTTGGGATGGCGCACCCCAATCCGTGTCGGGGTCGACAGACGCTGGGTGTCCTGATCAGTACGGATCGAGGAATAGATCAGCTGATCGGCCACCGCGTTGGCAAGGTCTTCCCCGAAATCCTCGGCGATGATTTTCAGCATCAGGTCGATAGAGGAAGTGCCACCGGCTGTTGTCATCCGGTTTCCGTCAATCTGGAATACGGATTTGGTCAGTTCGACCTCATCAAATTCTTCGGTGAAACTGTCCGAGTTTTCCCAGTGGATCGTCGCACGCTTGCCATCCAGCAAACCCGCCTTGGCTAGGGTGTAAGCCGCGGTACACAGCCCACCGATACGCAATCCCCGGCGCGCTTCGCGGCGGACCCAATTCAGAACACGCTTGGTGGTCGCGGCCTGCACGTCGACACCGCCGCAGATCAGAACCACGTCGTCGCGCTGCAGTTCGACAAGGTCTGCATCCAGCTTGAACTCGGTCCCGGCGGAGCATTTGATCGTCTCGCCGCCTTCGCCAGACAGGCTCCAACTGTAAAGCTCTTTGTCGGCCATGCGGTTTGCGATGCGCAGGCTATCCAGCGCGGATGCGAAACACAGCAGCGAGAATTTGTCCAACAGGACAAACACGAAATGACGAGGGCTGGCCGCAGTGGTTTCCACCGTGACAACTTGGCGTTGCTCTTGCATGGCGAGGTGTCCTTGATTCGGCGCCGTTTGACCCTACGTCCGGCGACAGATTTGACTGCCACCATGATCAAAGCTTGTTTGCGACGTCAAGAGGTCCAAATCGTATATGGCCTCTCATCAAACGTTTTTGTATAGAGGCGACTTGAATACTTCAGCGGAGATCAAAGCTATGACCGAATGGCAAAAAACGAACTGGCGCAACAAGCCCCGGGTTCAGATGCCAGACTATACCGACGCAGCCGCGCTGGCAAAAGTCGAGGCTCAGCTTTCGCAGTATCCGCCGCTGGTGTTTGCAGGTGAAGCACGTCGGCTCAAGCAACATCTTGGTGCTGCGGGGCGGGGTGAGGCTTTCCTGCTGCAGGGCGGCGACTGTGCTGAAAGCTTTGAACAATTCAGCGCGGATGCGATCCGCGACACCTTTAAGGTGATGCTGCAGATGGCCATGGTTTTGACCTATGGCGCAAAGGTGCCGGTGGTCAAAGTGGGCCGTATGGCTGGACAGTTCGCCAAACCGCGCAGCGCACCGACAGAGGTGGTGGATGGCATTGAGCTGCCCAGCTATCGCGGCGATATCATCAACGAGCTGGATTTCACGCCCGAGGCGCGGATTCCGAATCCGTCCAAGATGTTGCAAGCCTATACGCAGGCAGCGGCAACATTGAACTTGTTGCGCGCCTTTTCGACCGGTGGTTTCGCCGATATGAGCCATGTGCATTCGTGGACACTCGGCTTTGCCGATGGCCAGGATGTTCAGAAATACTCTGAAATTGCTGACCGAATTCAGGATTCGATTGATTTCATGGGGGCTGCGGGCATCACCGCGGACACAACGCATGAATTCTCGTCGGTTGAATTCTATACCAGCCACGAAGGTCTGCTGCTTGAATACGAAGAGGCGCTGACCCGTCTTGATTCTACATCGGGCAACTGGTTGGCCGGGTCTGGCCACATGATCTGGATTGGCGACCGCACCCGTCAGCCTGATGGCGCGCATGTTGAATTCTGTTCTGGTGTTCTGAACCCGATCGGTCTGAAATGCGGTCCGACGACATCTGCCGAAGACCTCAAAGTTCTGATGGCCAAACTGAACCCGGAAAACGAAGAAGGGCGTCTGACCCTGATCGCGCGGTTTGGTGCAGGCAAGGCGGGAGAGCATCTGCCGCGTCTGGTCAAAGCCGTCAAGGAAGAGGGCGCCAAGGTGACCTGGGTCTGTGACCCAATGCACGGCAATACGATCAAATCGGCCACCGGCTATAAGACCCGGCCCTTTGATTCCGTGCTGCGCGAAGTTCGCGACTTCTTTGGTGTGCATCAGGCCGAGGGCACGATCCCCGGCGGTGTGCATTTTGAGATGACGGGGCTAGACGTGACCGAATGCACTGGAGGTGTACGCGCTGTAACAGAAGAAGATCTGTCAGACCGTTACCACACTGCCTGCGATCCACGTTTGAACGCGTCGCAGTCGTTGGAACTGGCCTTCCTTGTTGCGGAAGAACTGACAGATCTGCGCCGGAACCGCGGCAAACGCGCAGCCTCCTAACCACTTGGTCAGACGATCTTAAAAAGGCGGGTCTAATAGGCCCGCCTTCTTTACATTTAACACGCGTTACTCGTTACTTATCCCGTGATACGACCAATCGAAGGTGAGATCCGGGACGTTTGAACTCTTGTCGTTCTTCGGCAAATCCTTCGACAACAGGCTGAACCGGTTGTTGAGGCGCCTGTATTTCTGACACAGCACGCAGTTTGTGATGGCTTACATCAAAGCGCCGGGGGGTTGCCCCAATCGCCCCGTCACTGACCATGACGCCAAGAACACGGCTGACATCGCCCAAATCGCTTTTCAGCGGCAAAAGGATCATTCGCGCCTGAAGATCCGTGCGCCCAAACCCCCCGGTCGAGGCCAATTCAAGTTCAGCAATGGTAGGACCGGAAAAAACCTGTTCAAGGACTTCCGTAACCTGAGTTCGCGCGCTGGGTTCGAAAAAAGCGGTCAGCGGCATTCCCCGGACCTCCATACCCGCCAGTGTGTTCAAGTGACTGCCGGCCAGACGAAACCGGGCCAGACCGGGTGCAATGCGTTCAAGGATGAAGGTGTTAGGCAGGATATTCTCAAGCCCGCGCGGGTCGATCTGAGATCGCATAGGAACACCATCGCCGGACAGCAAGGCTGTCCAGTACGCTTCGGCCTGTCGTATGGGCGATAGACTGCGCCCACTGTCAAAACGATCCATTGCGACGATCTTTCCAAATTTAGTCCCGGAACCGTTACCGAAAAAGATCTTCATTTTCATCACCCTAACTGCAATCGACCGTCATTTTCATAAAATGCAAGATACCGGGAGCTTTTGCGCCTTGTCGGTACTTGCCTAGACGAGATTGGCACGGGTTGAGTCAATTTTGGAGTAATTCTTTAATGAATGGTTAACCTCTGTCCGACGCTGTCATTCTCAGCAAACTCTTGCCCTGCACACGAGGATGGCATTAGGTGCGGACAAGAACACTGGGCGGGCAAAGCGGAGAAGACAGGCATGATCAGATCCATGACCGGATTTGCCTCGGGCAAGGGAACACATGGTCCACATAGCTGGACCTGGGAGTTGCGCAGCGTAAACGGCAAAGGGCTGGATATGCGTCTGCGGGTGCCTGAATGGCTCACCGGGCTCGAAACCGCGCTTCGTTCACGGATTTCGAAAAGCCTGGGCCGGGGGAATGTGACGCTTTCGCTCAAGCTGAGCCGCGAGGAAACGACAGCCGATCTCGTGCTGAATCCAGTTGCGATGGCCGCTGCTCTGGATGCTCTGGCGCGAACGCAGACGATGGCAGAAGAACGGGGACTAGCGCTGGCCCCGTCGACGGCGGCCGAGCTTATTGCTGTCAAAGGCATGTTGGAAACCGGTGGGGATGCGGATGACCCGGCCCCCTTGGTCAAACATCTGACCGACGCGTTAGAAGATTTGCTGAGCGATTTCATTAAGATGCGTGAATCCGAAGGCCGGGCCCTGGCCGATGTGCTGGAGGCGCAGCTATCGCAGGTTTCAAGCCTTACGGAGCAAGCCGCCAAGCTCGCTGAAGAGCGCCGGGATAAAATCGCTGAAAACTTACAAGAAAATCTGCAGCGCGTGATGGATAATGCGCAAGGCGCGGATCCGGACCGGGTTGCACAGGAGCTGGCTCTGATCGCAGTCAAGTCGGATATAACGGAAGAAATTGACAGGCTGAAAGCCCATGTCACTGCCGCACGCGATTTGCTTGCACAGGATGCCGCCGTGGGGCGCAAGCTTGATTTTTTGATGCAAGAGTTCAACCGTGAGGCCAATACACTGTGTTCCAAGGCACAAAGCGCCGATTTGACATCGGTTGGGCTTGAGTTGAAGGCGGTAATAGATCAGATGCGCGAGCAAGTGCAGAACGTAGAATAATGACAGGAGCACCCTGATGGCGGATCGACGTGGCCTATTAATCATTCTGTCCTCGCCTTCGGGCGCAGGGAAATCCACGTTGGCCAAGCGTCTGATGCAATGGGACACGGATCTGGAGTTCTCGGTTTCGGCCACAACACGCGCGCCCCGGCCTGGGGAAGAACATGGGCGTGAGTATTATTTCCTGACCGAAGATACCTTTCGACAGCAAGTGTCCGAGGGACAGATGCTGGAACATGCCCATGTGTTTGGCAATTTCTACGGCTCTCCGGCTGGGCCAGTCCGCGAGTCCATCAATGACGGCAAGGACGTTCTGTTCGATGTCGACTGGCAGGGCGAGGTGCAGATTAGGAACTCGGATCTGGGCAAACACGCCCTGTCGATTTTCATCCTGCCACCGTCGATCCCCGAATTGCGCCGCCGATTGGAAAGCCGCGGTCAGGACAGTGAAGAGGTTATTTCCAAGCGGATGCTCAAAAGCTGGGATGAGATCAGCCATTGGGGGTATTACGACTATGTGCTGGTCAATGACGATCTGGATGAGACCGAAGAAAAACTGAAAACCATCGTCAGTGCCGAGCGCATGCGGCGTATCCAGCAGCCCAAGCTTCAGGATCATGTCCGCACGCTGCAAAACGAATTCGAGGACCAGTCATGACCATCTATGCACTTGGTACTCACGCACCGCAAATCCACGAGGACACCTGGGTCGCCCCCGACGCCAATCTGATTGGCAAAGTCGTGCTGGAACAGGGGGCCTCGGTCTGGTTCGGCTGCACGATCCGCGCCGATCACGAGGAAATCCGGGTTGGTGAGGGCAGCAATGTTCAGGAAAACTGTGTCATGCATATTGATGCGGGATATCCTTTGACCATCGGGAAAAACTGCACCATCGGGCATAAGGTCATGCTGCATGGCTGTACGATCGGGGATAACTCTCTGATCGGTATGGGGGCCATCGTCTTGAACGGCGCAAAGATCGGCAAAAACTGTCTGATCGGGGCAGGGGCTTTGGTGACCGAAGGAAAAGAGATACCGGATAACTCTTTGGTCATGGGGTCACCGGGTAAAGTGGTGCGCGAGATCGACGCTGCAACCGCCCAGAAGCTGACCTTCAGCGCTTTGCATTATCAGGAAAACATGCGTCATTTTCGCGATACAATGCGAGAGCTATCCTAGCGCTCAACTGTGTTGCTAAGAGAACTGCCCTTTATGACCAACGACCAACTTGAAGAAATTGTAACCGCCATCCCGATGCCCGCGCTGATGGTTGACCAGACCGAGCGGATTATTGCGGTCAATACCGAAGCAAAGACGTTGTTGGGCCAGAATATCCTGCAGCGGCATTTCGCGACCATCCTCAGACAGCCGCAGGTTATTGAAGCGATTGAACAAAGCCTGCGCACGAAGGGAACGTCCAACACTCGGCACCTGTCCAATGACGGTGCCCAGGATACAACTTTCGAAGTTCAGTGCCGGTATATGAATGGGGTCGGTGCAGTATCCGGCGGTGCGTTGCTTGCTGTATTTCAGGACGTTACGCATGTTGAGCAAGCAAATCAGATGCGACGTGATTTCGTCGCGAATGTCAGCCATGAATTGCGGACCCCGCTGACGGCATTAATGGGCTTTATTGAAACCTTGCGCGGTCCGGCCCGAGATGACGAGGCTGCCCGGGATCGTTTTCTTCAGATCATGAACGACGAGGCAAATCGAATGAACCGGCTTGTCGGTGATCTTCTGTCTTTGAACCGCGTCGAAAGCGAAGAGCGGGTTCGCCCGAAAGAACAACTTGAGCTGACAGCACTTCTTAGATCGACCCTCAATTCTCTGCGCCCATTGGCAGATGGCGCGGATGTAGTGCTGAGCCTAGATGCGCCCGACGACAAAATAATGCTAGTTGGCGACAGCGACCAGTTGCTCCAAGTATTTACCAACCTGATCGAGAACGGAATTAAATACGGCGGCAGCGGTGGTCGGGTAGAAGTTCGCGTCAAATCTTCGGATCACGACACCGCCATGCGCGGTCCCGGTGTTCGCGTTCAGATCGTGGATAGGGGACCTGGAATCGACCCGAAGCATGTATCGCGTTTGACCGAACGATTCTATCGCGCGGACAGTCATAGGTCACGGCAACTGGGTGGAACCGGGTTGGGCCTGGCGATTGTAAAACATATTCTAAACCGCCATCGCGGCAGATTGCGGGTGGAAAGCGATCTTGGAAAAGGCTCTGTTTTTACAGTGATTTTGCCGCGCTGATCGCTCGGATCAAACCAGTTGTCGGATCTGTTTTGTTTCTTTCACAGCATATGTCCCGTGGCGTATCGGCTGAAAATCCAAACGTGTCATGAAACCGTTACACATTTGTCACAAAAGGCTTACGCACGACTTTTAGAGGTTCGGCCAAGATCATCATGAGGATGATCCAGAAACATATTTCTCAAGGAGACTGAAATGTCCTTTGTAAAACTGTCGGCTTCGGTTCTGGCTATCGCTGCTGTTTCGGCCACTGCGGCCACCGCGCGTGATCAAGTTCAGGTTGCTGGTTCTTCCACCGTTCTGCCCTATGCTTCGATCGTTGCAGAAGCCTTTGGCGAAAACTTTGACTTCCAGACCCCGGTTGTTGAATCGGGCGGATCTTCAGCCGGCCTCAAGCGGTTCTGTGAAGGTGTTGGCGAAAACACCATCGACGTTGCGAACGCTTCGCGCCAGATCCGTGAAAAAGAGATCAAAGCCTGTGCCGAAAACGGTGTTACCGACATCATCGAAGTTCAGATCGGCTATGACGGCATCGTTTTCGCATCCGACATCAACGGCAACTCATTCGAGTTCACGCCGGAAGATTGGTACAAAGCGCTGTCCGCCCAGATCGTGGTTGATGGCCAGCTGGTCGACAATCCCAACAAGACCTGGGCCGACGTGAACCCTGCATTCCCAGCGCAGCCGATTGCAGCCTTCATCCCCGGCACCAAGCACGGCACGCGTGAAGTGTTCGAAGACAAGGTGATCCTGGCCGGTTGTGAGCATCTGGGTGACTTTGATGTCTACAAAGCCGCAAATGGCGACGACAAAAAAGCCGCTGAAAAAGCCTGTATCGCTCTGCGTACCGATGGCGTTTCGGTCGACATCGACGGCGACTATACCGAGACCCTGGCTCGTATCGACAGCAACAAAGACGGCATCGGCGTCTTTGGTCTGGCGTTCTACGAGAACAACACCGACAAACTGCAGGTTGCGACCATGGCAGGCATCGTGCCTTCGACCGAATCCATCGCAACTGGCGAATACCCGGTATCGCGCCCGCTGTTTTTCTATGTGAAAAAAGCACATATCGGCGTTATCCCCGGGCTGAAAGAATATGCAGAGTTCTTCGTCGCTGATGAGGTTGCAGGCCCCGATGGTCCTCTGGCTGCATACGGTCTCGTATCAGACCCAGAGCTGGTCAAGGTTCAGGAAATCGTAGCCAGCGAAACCACTTTGGGCGGCGGTTCCTAAGCTTTCACACGACTGAACCGGGGCGGTGTCTACGCCCCGGTTTTCTTAAATCCACTCCTGCCGCTTGACGGAGTTCTCATGGCACTAACCTGGCTGCTGCTCATTTTGCTGGCGATTGCTGTTCTTGGCTATTTTGCGGGCCGGTCCCGCGCGATGGCCAGCGCGGACGGAAACCTGCGCAATCTGCACTCACTTCCATCCTATTACGGCTATAACGTTGCTTTGACGGCGCTGATACCGGGGTTCGTTTTGCTGGTCATCTGGTTGCTGGCGCAGCCCTTGATCGTCAGCAATTCTGCCTCTGGGTTGCTGCCGGACTCGGCAATCCCCGAGGGGTCGACCCGCGGCTTGCTGATGAGCGAAGTGCGCCGGGTTGCCAACGGCCTGGACGGCGCGGTTGCCGCAGGCACCATGACCGAAGACTTTGCCCGCAGCGCGCATGAGGATTTTGCCGATGTGACCGCGCGACTGAAAGAGGCTGGCCAGATCATTACGCAAGAGGTAACCGCACCCATTCTGCTGGCGGCGCAGAAATATCGCTCGATGAGCGCAAGCGGAACCATTGCGATGCAGATCGCGGTTTTGGTTGTGACGCTGATCGGGGCCTCATTTGCCTATATCCGCACTCATAAAGAATTTCGCGCCCGAAATGTTGTCGAACAAGGCATTCTGGCGCTGCTGCTGCTGGCCGCTTCGATCGCAGTTCTGACCACAGTCGGCATCGTCCTGTCCATGTTTTTTGAAACGATGAATTTCTTCGAACTTCATTCGTGGAAAGACTTTTTCTTTGGAAGCACCTGGGCCCCGAACTTCCGGGGCGGAAGTGAACTGTCGATCCTCCCACTGCTGTGGGGGACTTTGTATATTTCTCTGATCGCGTTGCTGGTTGCGGTTCCGATTGGGCTGTACGCTGCGATCTATCTTTCCGAATATGCCTCGAGCGTGGCAAGGTCTGTAGCCAAGCCTTTGCTGGAAATCCTCGCCGGTATCCCAACCATCGTTTACGGTCTTTTCGCGCTGCTGACGGTCGGTCCGGCACTGGTATCTGTGTTCGGGCAGGGGGGGGCTTTGGGCGTTGGTTGGATGGCCAGTTCGAACGCTGTACTCACGGCGGGTCTGGTCATGGGCATCATGCTCATCCCGTTCGTGTCGTCACTATCTGACGACATCATCAACGCGGTGCCCCAGTCGATGCGAGACGGATCGCTTGGCCTAGGCGCAACGCATTCCGAAACTGTCAGGCAAGTCGTCCTGCCGGCAGCTTTGCCCGGGATCGTAGGGGCAATCTTGTTGGCCGCCAGCCGCGCAATCGGTGAGACCATGATTGTCGTGATGGCCGCCGGTGCGATTGCCAAATTCTCAGGAAACCCGTTCGAAGCCATGACCACAATCACCACTAGGATCGTTAGCCAGCTGACTGGGGATACTGATTTCGCAAGCCCGGAGACCCTTGTGGCCTTTGCCCTGGGTCTGACCCTGTTCATCATCACGCTGGGGCTGAACATCTTCGCCCTCTATATCGTGCGCAAATACCGGGAGCAGTATGAATGACTGACATGTCCCAAAAACAAGACGCAGCACCTGCCGCTAAACACAAAGGGGCTTCGCTGTTCAATCAGGACACACAAACCAAGCGTCGCAATGCGGCCGAAATCCGGTTCAAATTGTACGGTATCGCGGCCATTGGTATCGGTCTTGTGATGTTGATTGTGTTGGTGACTAATATAGTCACCGCCGGTACGGGCGCTTTTCAGCAAAGCTTCCTAGAGCTGACGGTAGAGCTGAAGGCAGACAAGCTCGACAAAAAGGGCAACCGCGACATCGCGGATATCAGTAAAGTCTCGACCTTTGGATACGCGCCTTTGATCGCCTCAGCGCTGGAGGTTGAGGTGCAGAAACTGGGCATCCAGTCCGATCTGTCGCCCAAAGAGATGGGGCAAATCCTGTCCAAATCCGCACAGGCGGACCTGCGCAACTACGTCATTTCGAACCCGGATGAGATAGGTACGTCGGTCAGCTTCCGCTTTTTGGTGAACAGCCGCGTTGATGGCTATCTGAAGGGCCGTGTGACACGCCAGTCCATCGCAAATGACAAAAGCATCTCTGTCGCACAGCTGGACTTCGTGGATCAGTTGCGTGCTGCTGGTGTGCTGTACAAGGCGTTCAACCCTGACTTTATCTTCGGGGCGGACGCCTCCGATCAGCGGCCCGAGGCTGCCGGGATCGGAGTATCTATGCTGGGTTCTCTGTTCATGATGCTGGTCGTGTTGGCACTGGCCTTACCGATCGGGGTCGCCGCCTCGATCTATCTGGAAGAATTCGCGCCTCAGAACCGGTTTACCGATATCATCGAGGTGAACATCTCGAATCTGGCGGCCGTTCCTTCGATTGTATTTGGTATTTTGGGCTTGGCTGTGTTCATCAATTATATGCATTTACCGACCTCTGCGCCGCTGGTTGGTGGTCTGGTTCTGACGCTGATGACGCTGCCAACAATTATCATTTCGACCCGAGCATCACTCAAGGCGGTGCCGCCGTCGATCCGGGACGCTGCGTTGGGGGTAGGGGCCTCGAAAATGCAGGCAGTGTTTCATCATGTGTTGCCACTGGCCGCACCTGGCATCCTGACGGGTACTATTATTGGCCTGGCGCAGGCGCTTGGTGAAACTGCGCCGTTGCTCCTGATCGGGATGGTGGGCTTTATCGCCTCGAACCCGCCGGATGGAATAGTGGACGGTTTTCTGTCTCCGAACTCGGCCATGCCAGCACAGATTTACGAATGGTCCAAGCGCGCCGACCCGGCCTTTTACGAACGCGCATGGGGGGGCATCATTATCCTGCTGCTTTTCCTGGTAACAATGAATGCAATCGCAGTCATCCTGCGCCGTCGCTTTGAACGCCGCTGGTAAATGGGGTCAATTATGAACGATATGACACGAGTGGAGAGAACCGTGGACGCCAAAGACATCAAGATCGCCGCGAACAAGGTTCAGGTTTATTACGGTGAAAATCACGCCATCAAAGACGTCGACGTCAGGATCGAAGACAAGACCGTCACCGCCTTTATTGGTCCCTCGGGTTGCGGAAAATCAACCTTCCTGCGCTGCCTGAACCGGATGAACGACACGATCGACATCTGCCGTGTCGAGGGCGATATCCTGCTGGATGGCGAAGACATCTATGACAAGCGCGTTGACCCGGTGCAGCTGCGCGCCAAGGTCGGCATGGTGTTCCAGAAACCGAACCCGTTTCCCAAGTCGATCTATGACAATGTGGCCTACGGCCCGCGTATCCACGGGTTGGCCAGAAACAAGGCCGAACTGGACGAGATTGTCGAGAAATCATTGCGCCGCGGCGCCATCTGGGATGAGGTCAAAGACCGTCTTGATGCGCCTGGAACCGGCCTGTCCGGCGGTCAGCAACAGCGCTTGTGCATCGCCCGTGCGGTGGCTACGGAACCTGAGGTTCTGCTGATGGACGAGCCGTGCTCGGCCCTTGATCCGATTGCGACTGCGCAGGTCGAGGAACTGATCGACGAATTGCGGTCGCGATACTCGGTGGTGATCGTTACCCACTCGATGCAGCAGGCCGCTCGCGTCAGCCAGAAGACCGCGTTTTTCCATTTGGGCAACCTTGTCGAGTTTGGTGAAACCGGACAGATTTTCACCAACCCCGAAGATCCCCGCACCGAAAGCTACATCACCGGCCGTATCGGCTGAACATAGGTATTCAGAGATGACAGAACAACATATCGCATCCGCCTTCGACCGGGATCTGGAAGCCATTCAGGCGCATATCATGAAAATGGGCGGCCTCGTCGAAGCCGCAATCATGAGCGCGGCACGGTCGCTTGAGTCGCGCGATGTCGAACTCGCGCAAGAGGTGCGTCAGGGCGACAAGGCCATTGATGCGTTGGAAGAGCTGATCAATGAAGAAACTGCGCGTTTGATCGCGCTGCGTGCGCCAACAGCAAGCGATCTTCGTCTGGTCCTATCGGTATTGAAGGTTTCCGCCAACCTGGAACGCATCGGCGACTATTCAAAGAACATAGCCAAACGCACGACCGTCCTGGTCAATACCAGTGAGATCAATGGCAGTGCCGCCGCCTTGCGACGTATGGCACGTGAGGTCGAGCGGATGCTCAGGGACGCTTTGGACGCCTATGTCCAGCGCGACGCTGAGCTGGCGGCGGATGTTATCGAACGTGATGAGGAAGTCGACCAGATGTATAATGGTCTGTTCCGAGAATTCCTGACTTTCATGGCAGAAGACCCGCGCAACATCTCATCCTGTATGCACCTGCATTTCATCGCCAAGAATATAGAACGTATGGGCGATCATGTGACGGCCATTGCCGAGCAGGTCGTCTATCTGGTGACCGGAGAGCGCCCGACAGAAGCGCGTCCCAAAGCCGATTTTACATCGCAATCCGTCTAGGAGATTTGAGAATGTCCGCTGATCAACCGACCGTTCTGGTTGTCGAGGATGAGCCGGCTCAGCGCGAAGTCCTGGCCTATAATCTCGAGGCAGAAGGTTTTCGCGTATCCAAAGCAGCCAACGGTGAAGAGGCCATGTTGCTGGTCGATGAAGACAGTCCGGACATTATCGTACTGGACTGGATGATGCCTAATCTCAGCGGGATCGAGGTTTGCCGCCGGCTGAAAACCCGCTCCGATACCCGGTCGATCCCAATTATCATGCTGTCGGCCCGGTCGGAAGAAATCGACAAAGTACGAGGTCTGGAAACCGGGGCTGATGACTATGTGGTCAAACCCTATTCGATTGTCGAGCTTATGGCCCGGGTACGCACCCAGTTGCGGCGTGTCCGGCCTGCGACTGTAGGAATTAGGCTGGAATTCGCAGACATCGTTTTGGATTCTGAAACTCATAAGGTCAGCCGCGACAGCAAACCACTAAAGCTTGGTCCAACCGAATTTCGCTTGCTGAGCACATTCATGGAAAAGCCGGGCCGCGTCTGGAGCCGAGAACAGCTATTGGATCGCGTCTGGGGGCGGGATATTTATGTCGATACACGAACGGTCGACGTTCATATCGGCCGCTTACGCAAAGCACTAACGCAGTATGGTGGAGATGATCCGGTTCGCACTGTTCGCGGTGCGGGATACGCGCTGGGTTGAACGCGTGGGGCAGGTGGCTGCAAGCTATGAGTTTTACTCAAGGGTGGATGCGAAACTCTTACTGTTTTTTGGCGGGCCGACGGGTTAGTTTGCCGCGAAGCTGACAAAGCGGAGACGCACCATGAATGCCCCTGACACCAAGCCGACATTACGCGCCAAAGATGCGCCTGACATGGGCCAGTTCGCCTGGGATGATCCGTTCCGCTTGTCGGACCAGCTAGACGAAGACGAACGAATGATTGCGGCCAGTGCGCAAGCCTATGCGCAGGAAAAGCTTCAGCCGCGGGTGACAGAAGCATTTCAGAACGAAGAAACTGACCCCGAGATTTTTCGTGAAATGGGTGAAATGGGTTTGCTGGGCACTACGATCCCGGAAGAATACGGCGGGCTAGGGGGCGGATATGTCTCATACGGCCTTGTCGCCCGAGAAGTGGAACGCGTGGATTCGGGCTATCGCTCGATGATGTCTGTACAAAGCTCGTTGGTGATGTATCCGATCTATGCCTATGGCAGCGAGGAGCAGCGCCGGAAATACCTTCCGAAACTGGCCAGCGGCGAATGGATCGGATGTTTTGGTCTGACCGAACCTGATGCGGGCTCTGATCCGGCAGGTATGAAAACGCGTGCGGAAAAGATCGACGGTGGATATCGTCTATCTGGCAGCAAGATGTGGATATCGAACGCCCCGATTGCGGATGTGTTTGTCGTTTGGGCCAAATCTGATGCACATGACGGAAAGATCCGTGGCTTTGTCCTTGAAAAAGGCCTCAAAGGTTTGAGCGCGCCGAAAATCCAGAACAAGCTGAGCCTACGCGCCTCGATCACCGGTGAAATTGTGCTGGAGGGTGTCGAAGTCACCGAGGATGCTTTGTTGCCTCATGTTCAAGGCCTGAAAGGCCCGTTTGGATGTCTTAACCGCGCACGCTACGGAATCAGCTGGGGTGTTATGGGCGCTGCCGAAAGCTGTTGGCATGCGGCACGCCAATATGGGTTGGACCGGAAACAATTTGACAAGCCATTGGCGCAGACGCAGCTTTTCCAGCGCAAATTGGCGGATATGCAAACAGAAATTGCTCTGGGTCTTCAGGCAAGCCTGCGTGTCGGGCGACTGATGGACAAGGCCGAAGCCGCGCCCGAGATGATATCGATCATTAAGCGCAACAATTGCGGCAAAGCCCTGGATATTTCACGTCATGCGCGAGACATGCACGGTGGCAACGGCATTTCGCTAGAGTTTCAGGTCATCCGACATATGGTGAACCTAGAAACGGTCAACACGTACGAGGGGACGCATGATGTTCACGCGTTGATCCTGGGGCGTGCACAGACGGGATTGCAGGCGTTTTACTAAGTTTCCAGAATTCGTGTAATTGGTATTATGTTAAATTAAAGCCAATGCGCTTGGGAAACTTTTCAAATCCTCACAATACCTTACGATCTGTTCCTGACACTTACTGCATCATGAGGATCAAATGGAACTGAACGGAAAGATCGTTGTTGTGACCGGTGCCGCAGATGGCATCGGAAAAGGTTTGGCACTGCGATTTGCTCGTGAAGGTGCTACGGTTGTCTGCGCTGATATCAACAAAACCGGCGCAGACGCTGTCGCAAAAGAGATTGGCGGCCATTCATTCCATTGTGATGTTTCGCTTGAGGCTAATACAGCCGAGTTGATCGAAGCTGTAGAAAGCTCGGTTGGCCCTATCGATCTGTATTGTGCAAATGCCGGGATATTGACGATTGGTGGTTTGGAGGTTCCGGATGAAGACTGGGATCGCATCTGGAAAATCAACGTGATGTCACATGTTTGGACCGCGCGGCATCTGGTGCCCAGAATGCTCGAACGTGGCGGCGGCTATATCATGACAACGGCCTCAGCCGCTGGATTGCTGAACCAGCCAGGTGCAGCTCCATATGGTGTCACAAAGCACGCAGCCGTTGGGTTTGCTGAATGGTTGTCGCTTACATATGGGCATAAAGGTTTGCTGGTCTCGGTACTTTGCCCACAAGCCGTACGGTCCGATATGACGCGCGGGCACGAAACTTCGGTGGCTTCGATTGACGGAATGTTGGAACCTGAAGATGTTGCCGAGGCTTGCGTAAAGGCAATAACTTCTGAGCAATTTCTGGTACTGCCGCATCCAAAGGTTCTGGACTACATTCGCCATAAATCTGGAGATTATGACAGGTGGATTTCAGGAATGCGGAAGTTAAATCAAATGTTTATTGAAGAGACTTAACTTTTGTTCTGAGGGCGCCTCATCAGGCCTTCCTGGG
Source organism: Ruegeria sp. CDSA077 (assembly GCF_059612265.1). Taxonomy (NCBI): domain Bacteria; kingdom Pseudomonadati; phylum Pseudomonadota; class Alphaproteobacteria; order Rhodobacterales; family Roseobacteraceae; genus Ruegeria; species Ruegeria sp. CDSA077. The sequence goes on along the minus strand of NZ_JBXWQG010000001.1, from coordinate 872,844 downwards.
CAACTGATGCGACCAGAACGCCATCTTCGGAATAGATTGATCCACGGTTGAAGTTACGCCCTCGTCCGCTCCATGGCGAATCCATGGAATACAGATGCCAATTCTCGAACTTGAGCGGCGCGTGAAACCAAATCGCATGGTCCAGGCTGGCGCCGTTCACTTCACCAGTAAACCAGCTTAGGCCGTGCGGGCGCATTCCCGAGCTCATGAGATACATATCTGAAGCATAGGCCAGCAACAGATGCTGCGTGACCGCATCGGCATTGGCCGCGGCGCCCATTCGGAACCAAATCTGGTTGCGGTCATCCGATTTCTCTGGGTTGAAAGGATCCAGATGGCCGGCCTCGCGGACTTCGATCGGGCGCTCGCGTGTTAGTTCTCCGCGAAAGCTGGGCGGTACTTTGTCCAGATATTTCTTCTTGAGCTCTGATCGCGATGGGTAGGATTCGGGCGCTTCCATCTCAGGCATGTCGTGTTGATGATCCCAACCTTCGTCCTGAATGTGGAATGAGGCGGACATGTTTAAAATCTGCTTACCATGCTGAATTGCAACCACACGGCGCGTCGTGAACGAACCTCCGTCACGGGCCCTATCAACTTGATAAATTACGGGAATGCTTGGGTCGCCCGGGCGGATGAAATAGGCGTGCAGGGAATGACACAGGCGGTTGTCGACGGTGCGATATGCTGCGGCTAGTGCTTGTGCGATGACCTGACCGCCGAAAATTCGCATAGGTGTTTCGCCGCCCGACCCTGTTCCCCGAAACAGGTCTACTTCCAGTCTTTCAACGTCCAGAAGATCCAGAAGAACTTTCTCTGCTTCGGTCATATGCGGTACTCCGATTAATCTTGGCGAATGGGTATCAGCGCGCCGAATGTCATTCAATGATTGACCCGAGGGTGAGCGCCTTCAATTCTGCGCGGGAGGGATAAGAGCTGGATGGTGACAGTTGGGTGAAAAAGATCGCTGTAAAATCGTTCTGACGATCAACCCAAAAGAAGGTCGATGCCATACCACCCCAGCTGAAATCCCCCATGCTGCCCGGAACACAGGTTCTGCCGGGGTTAATGACGACAGCGCCACCAAGGCCAAAGCCCATGCCCTCCATGGGTTGTTCCGCAAAACTCTGCGGTCCCATCGAGGCAATATCGCCGGGTAAGTGGTTGTGAAGCATGAATTCTACAGTTTTTGGTGCAAGAATCTGTTGATCACCGAACCTTCCGCGATTTCGGAGCATCTCTGAAAATCTAGCAAAGTCATCAATGGTTGAAACCAACCCTCCGCCCCCAGAATACATTGATGCCGATTCAAAGGGCGATGCGTCGGCATTGTCGACCAGACGCAAAGTCTGCTCACCCGTACGGGCTTCGTTTAGCGCCATCGCATTGCCCGCCAAAGGCGTATAGAGCGAGGCAAACCGATCCCCTGCTCCCGCCGGAACCCTGAACCCGGTCTGGGACATGCCAAGAGGTCTGAAAATCTCTTCCGCAAGGAATTGCTCCAGAGATTGGCCAGAAAGAACTTCTATCACGCGACCAATAACGTCTATCCCCACCGAATATTCCCATCGCGTTCCTGGCTGAAAGGCGAAAGGCAAAGTGGACAGCAAAGATACTCTTTCGGCCAAAGACCCTTCTTTAGGGCCGAAAACAAGATCAAGTTCGTCCATTGCCGCAGCCAGGATGCCGGGGTTGAAAGGATAGCTCAGGCCACTTGTATGGGTCAGCAGCTGATGAAGCGTTGGTGCAGGTGCAGGTTCGGTCTGATCCAACCTTGTGGCGCCGGGTACCAGCGCCTGTGTTGCGGTGAAATCAGATATATATTCAGACACTTGAGCGCCGAGGTGAACCTCACCGCGTTCGACAAGGATCATCAGGGCCGCAGTGGTTATCGGCTTGGTCATCGAATAGATGCGAACGAGGGTATCCCGCTCGAATGGCAGATTGTTCTCAACGCTTCTAAGCCCGCAGGAATGAAACAGAACCTCCCTGCCCTGATGCATCATCAAGAATGAGCTTCCGGCATATTTGCGATCATCCACATAGGATTGCATCCAATCGCAAATACGATCTAGCCGGGCTTGTTCGAACTTCATCTGTGTGTGCTCAACTTTGAGAAATTAACGTATCTTTCCCGGATATTGCGGGGTTAAGCGGAAAAAGGACAGCTAAATCACCTCAATCCAACGATGTCCCTGTACGCCAGAAGGGTTTTGCCTGCTAATGTGGTCGCAGATAGATTCGTGTCCGGTTCGGCTCTCGCCTAATGGAGGAGAAATATGCCGCAACATATAGAATTTGTTTATGATTTTTGCAGTCCGAACGCCTTCCTCGCGCAGAAGATGATATCTGATATCGCTGCAAAGCACGAAGTCGGTGTTACATATGTTCCGGTTCTGCTGGCCACTGTTTTCAAAGCCACCAATAACCAAAGCCCGTTTAAGGCTTTTTCAGAGAACCGGCAGAAGACGGCCTATTTGACCCGCGATCTCCATCGCTTTGCGCGTCACCGTGGGTTGAGCTTTCATATGAGCCCACATTTCCCGATGAACACCAAATTCGCCATGCGCGGGGCTTTGGTAGCATCCGGTAAATCATGGGAAAACAAATATATATCGTCCATATTTGATGCTATTTGGGTGCACGGCCAAAAAGTGGATGATCTGGGTGTCCTTTGCGACATTCTTCAGGATAACGGCTTGCCTATACGAAAACTGCGCGAGGCCATGACCAATCTGAACGTAAAGCAAAACCTGAAAAACCAAACCAAGGCTATGGTCAAGCGGGGTGTTTTCGGTGTCCCCAGCATGTTTGTAGATACTGAGATGTTCTTTGGCAAAAACAGCCTGGCCAACCTTGAGCTTGAATTGTCGAGATTTCATACGCCCTAGGTGGTTTCATCCTCAGCCCAATGCAGTCAGCCCTCGTTGTGCAAACTTAGGAACGTAACTACCAAAGATCTGAGCTCTTTTCGGATCAGAGGCGTTTCCGTCAAGCGCCCGCTTATAAACACCCTGTAAGATCGCGGCCATTCGGAAGAAATTGAACGCCAGATAGAACCCAAAGTTATCAATTCCGGGAAGGTCGCGGCGCTCGCAGTATTGATCAATGAAAGCCTGATCGGATGGCAGGCCGAGCGAGGACCGGTCTATGCCAGCCAGACCCCGCCCCTCTTTTCCAGGTGGCATCTGCCATTGCATGATAACGGCTGCGAGATCGGCAAAGGGATGCCCGATTGTCGACAATTCCCAATCCAGTACGCCCAGACAGCGTGTGCCCTGCTTTTCGAACATCAGATTATCGATGCGGTAATCGCCGTGAACCAGCGTTCTCTGACCATCATCCTTGGGGGTTGCGTTGGTCAAAGCCTCGATCAAGGTATCCATATCCGGAATCTGAGTGGTTTCGGACGCCCGAAATTGTTTTGTCCACCGCCCGATCTGACGCTCAAAATAGCTTCCCGGCGGGCCATAGTCGGACAGGCCAACAGAATCGATATCGACCTTATGCAGCGCCGCCAGAACGCGGTTCATCTCGTCGATAATTGCCGTGCGGGTTTCGGTTCTTTCACCAAGCATTGTGGGTTCAAGAAAAGTCCTACCATCGAGATGCTCCATCACATAAAACGCCGACCCGATGACGTCATCATCCTCGCAAAGCAGCAGCATTTTGGGTACAGGCACATCGCTGTCGGCCAATGCGCTTTGAACCCAGAACTCGCGGTCAACGGCATGGGCGGATTTCAGCAACACTCCCGGCGGCTTGCGGCGCAGGACATAGGAATTCTCAGGCGTTTTTAACTCAAAAGTTGGGTTTGATTGGCCAACCTCGAATTTTTTCGCCTCCAACGGACCCCGATACCCTTTGAGATGCGTGCCGAGATAGGCATCGACACGTTTCAGATCCAGAATTGCGCTGTCCATTTTGTGGCTCCCTTTGGCCGATGCTTCAGAGTGCTTCAGCAAAGATGTTGCCGGCGGTGACAACATTGATTCCGCCCGAAACCGGGATCACCGCGCCGGTGACATAGCTGCCGCCCAGACCGCACAGGAACAGCATACAGCCTGCGATATCCTCGTCACGTCCAACGCGACCCAAGGGCACGGATTTGCCGACTTTCTTGCGCGTCCCTTCGTCAGATGTGGCAAATGCCGTCATCCGGGAGACAAAGGGTCCAGGCGCCAGCGCATTGACGGTGATGTGATGCGGAGCAAGTTCTTTGGCCATGATTTTGGTTAGATGCAGCACAGCCGCCTTTGAGGCAGAGTAGCTATACGCACCGTCGCCCATAGGAACTTCGCCCATAACCGATCCAACATTGACGATGCGGGATGGATCTTCGGCAGTCCCGGAAGACATCAGAATCGGCAACAGTTTTTGGGTCAGTTCGAAGATTCCTGTCACGTTGACTGACATGACTTTTTCCCAGGCTTCGTAGGGAAACTGACCCATCGGTGCGCCCCAGGAAACACCGGCATTGTTCATGAGGATATCCAGCCGGTCCGTGCGCTTGAGCACTTCGGCCACCAGATTGTCGACACCCTCTTTTGATCCGACATCACCGGCAAACCCTTCGGCGGTTCCTATGGCGTCCAGTGCGTTCAATTCGGTCGCGACCGCCTCGCACGCGTCGCCTTTACGAGATGCCAACAGTACACGTGCACCCGCCCGGACCAGCGCCTCGGCCGCCATTCGGCCAATTCCGGTGGCCCCACCCGTGACCAGAGCGGTTTTGCCCTGCAATGAGAAAAGAGTTTCGGGGGTCATGACCTGCTCCTCGGTTTTTGATTTTGGCAAACTGTCTCATTTGTCGGTCAAGAGTAACGCCTAACCCGGTTGTGCCGGGTGGTTTCTTGACAACTCAGAACAGTACGCCAAAAGTTCCTCCTTACCGAATAACAGGGACATTAGCGTAAACATGCAAGCCTTACTCAGCGTCGCTCCGGGCGGGCCGGAAACATTGGAACTGACCACCCTGCCCAATCCGTCGCCAGGCAAGGGCGAATTGCTTGTTCGCGTGCGGGCCGCAGGTGTTAATTTCCCGGATACACTGATGATACGCGACCTGTATCAGATAAAGCCACCAAGACCGTTTGCCCCCGGAGGTGAGATCGCTGGCGAGGTTATCGGGCTGGGCGAAGGTGTTTCGGGCTTTAACGTTGGCGACCGTGTGCTGGCTCTGACCGGACACGGAGGTTTTGCCACACATCTGGCGGTCAAAGCGGCGACAGCTGTTAAATTCCCGAGCTCAATGCCATTTGAAGACGCGGCGAGCTTTATATTCACCTATGGCACCTCATATCACGCACTGAAGGACCGCGCTGCGCTGCAACAAAGGGAAACGGTCCTGATTCTGGGTGCCGCAGGCGGAGTTGGTACGGCTGCGATTGAGCTAGCCAATGCCATGGGGGCTCGGGTTATTGCGGCAGTCTCATCGCAGGACAAAGCAGATTTCTGTCGTCAGATCGGGGCGGACGAAACGATCATTTACGCGCGCGACATGGACAAACCGGCGCAGAAGGTCTTTGGATCGGACATCAAGGCCTTAGCCGGTGGTCAGGGCGTTGATGTCGTCTACGATGCCGTTGGCGGTGCCTATTCAGAGCCAGCGCTGCGCAGCTTGGGGTGGAAGGGGCGATTCCTGGTCGTCGGTTTCCCAGCCGGAATCCCTCAGATACCATTGAACCTCCCTCTGCTTAAGGGTTGTCAAATTGTTGGTGTTTTCTGGGGCGCCTCGGTGTTTCGCGACCCGAAGGGACATGGCAAAAACATGGAAGATTTGTTCGGGTTATACGCCAAAGGGCAGATCAAACCACAGATCAGTGCGCTATTCCCTCTGGATCAAGCCCAAAAGGCGCTAGACCTTCTGGCCAGCCGAAAGGCCCTTGGGAAAATTGTCGTGACCATGGCATAGCCAGCCAATATCTGAAACTTCAGCCTCGTGTCCTATAGGCCGCGGTTCTGACACATGATTCAGGTTCGGTGGACATCTCTACCTGTTCACGTTTAAGAACCTTGTTATGGGGACAGTATAACAATGCATAAAGCTCTTATTCTGAATGGTCCGAACCTCAATCTGCTGGGCACGCGACAGCCCGAGGTTTACGGAAGCACAACGCTGCAAATGGTCGAGGATATGTGCCTCGAACACGGTAAGTCTATCGGGATGGAAGTGATTCATTTCCAATCCAACCACGAAGGCGCGTTGATTGATGCCATTCATGCCGCCAAAGGTGTGCAGGACGGCATTGTTTTGAACGCAGGTGCCTATACGCACAGCTCGATTGCCCTGATGGACGCAATCGCCTCGGTTGAGCTGCCGGTCATCGAGGTTCATTTGTCCAATATCCACGCGCGTGAGGAGTTTCGACACCGATCCTATATCTCACGTGTGGCTGTAGGCATGATTTGCGGATTGGGTCCGCAGGGATATGTGCTGGCGCTGGATGCGTTGCGGTCCCATTTACAGGGTGAATGATCGCTATGAAGCTTTCTGAGTATCTGAATTTCCTCAGCTATACCAAAACCCTGGAAGAGCTCTGGGATGCCCATTGCCGGCAAATGGCAGAATATGGGTTCGATCGTTTGCTGTACGGATATACGCGATATCGCACCGAAACGTCGCTGGGGGATCCCGAGGATTTTGTAATCCTGACCAATCACAGCAAAGATTACCTGGATGGGTTTCTGGGAGGCGGGTTGTATTTCCATGCTCCGATGCTGAAATGGGCTTTGCATAATGAAGGGGCCGCAAGCTGGAGGATCGCCCAGGATCTGATGACTGATGGCACCCTGACCGCAAAAGAGCGAGACGTCATCGAGTTCAACAAAACCAAAGGTGTCGTCGCCGGTTATACGGTCAGTTTCGACTCGGTTTCGGTTCGGTCGAAAGGGGCAATTTCGCTTTCAGCGCATGGATCGCGTACACAAGACGATGTGGACGCTGTCTGGGAGGAATTTGGCCAGGATATTCTTCTGATGAACAACGTTGCTCATCTGAAAATCCTCACCCTGCCCTATAACGCACCAAATCGCGCACTGACAAAACGTCAGCGTGAGGCGCTTGAGTGGGTCGGCGACGGCAAAACAACTCAGGACATTGCGATTCTGATGGGGCTGACTTCGGCCACTGTCGAAAAGCACCTGCGTCTGGCGCGCGAGGCCCTCGTGGTCGAGACAACGGCGCAGGCAGTTTTGAAAGCATCTCTTCAAAATCAGATGTTCATCGTTGGGGTTTGACTCAGGGGGTGACGCGAATATGCGTCAATTTACCTAGGGTAAGGAAAACATGACTTTCCGAATCTAACGCTAAAGTTGCAAAGTGGTATTGTTCCGTGAGTGGTGGCTTTAGCCTGGGAACATTTGGTCGGATCTTTGCAATAACAAAGCTCTCCGATCGCTCTGACAATAGGGCGCCTATTTGTCCGCGTCTCTTTGTCGGAATTTTGGGGGGCCTCGTCCATCCCCATCTTTGCGGGGCCCCTCACTTAAACCAGGTTTAACTTGTGGACGCTTTCGGCGTCCTTTTTCGTTTCTAGGCATCATTTCTACACTAAGGACAAAGAAAAACCGGATACGCATGGCGTACCCGGTTTCTCAGATTGATACAGGCCCTGTTCAGGGCCTGTGATGCTTAGCCCTGAACTGCTTTTGCAACTTCAGCGGCAAAGTCTTCTTTTTCGACAACGATGCCTTCGCCAACTTCCAGACGCACGAATCCGGTGACGGTCGCGCCTGCTTCTTTGGCAGCGGCCTCAACCGTCAGGTCAGGGTTTACAACGAACTGCTGGTTCAACAGGGTCGATTCAGCGACGAACTTCTTCATGCGACCAACGATCATCTTTTCGATGACCTGCTCCGGCTTGCCGGATTCGCGCGCGATGTCCATCTGGACCTGCTTTTCTTTCTCGACGATCGCCGGGTCCATGTCTGCCTCGGACAGAGCTGCAGGGTTCACAGCCGCGATATGCATCGCAATCTGCTTGCCGATGGCTTCGTCACCGCCGGTCAGAGCGACCAGAACGCCGATCTTGCCCATGCCGTTAGTGGCTGCGTTATGGACGTAAGATACAACAGTGTCGCCCGACAGTTTGGACATACGGCGCACCGACATGTTCTCACCGATGGTGGCGATCTTGTCGGTCAGCGTTTCCGCAACGGTTTTGCCACCCAGATCGGCTGCCAGCAGAGCTTCGACATTGTCGACGCCTTCTGCGGCATATGCGATCTTACCAACCATTTCCTGGAATTCGGCGTTTTTCCCGACGAAGTCCGTTTCCGAGTTCACTTCAACTGCAACACCATTGTTGCCGTTTACGTGAACGGCAACCAGACCTTCCGCCGCGGTACGACCCGATTTCTTGGCCGCTTTGGCCAAGCCTTTGGTGCGCAGCCAATCAACGGCTTCGTCCATGTTGCCGCCGGTTTCGGTCAGCGCTTTTTTCGCGTCCATCATGCCTGCGCCAGTGGTGTCGCGCAGTTCTTTTACCATTGCTGCTGTGATTGCCATCTTTTGGCTCTCCTCAATTCAAACGGAATTGGGGCAGGTCATACCCTGCCCCAGATGTCATTTACGTGACGGGCAGCTTACGCTTCGGCAGGTGTTTCTGCTGCTGCGGGTGCTTCTTCCGCAACGACTTCTTCAACCGGTGCTTCTTCGAATGCGCCAAGATCAACGCCTGCTGCACCCATCTGAGCTGTCATGCCGTCCAGAGCGGCACGTGCTGCCAGATCGCAGTACAGCGAGATCGCGCGGGCTGCGTCATCGTTGCCAGGGATGATGTAATCGACACCATCGGGCGAGCAGTTGGTGTCGACAACTGCCACGACCGGGATACCCAGCTTGTTGGCTTCGGCGATGGCCAGTGCTTCTTTTTTGACGTCGATGACGAACAGCAGGTCCGGGACGCCGCCCATTTCGCGGATACCGCCCAACGAAGCCTGCAGTTTGCCCTGGTCACGTTCCATGCCCAGACGCTCTTTCTTGGTCAGGCCTTCGGCGCCCGATTCCATGGCTTCGTCAATCTGGTTCAGACGGTTGATCGACTGGGAAACGGTTTTCCAGTTGGTCAGGGTGCCGCCCAGCCAACGGTGGTTCATGTAGTACTGGGCTGACTTTTCAGCTGCTTCGGCGATTGGGCCTGCGGCCTGACGCTTGGTGCCTACGAACAGAATGCGGCCGCCCTTGGCAACAGTGTCACGAACAGCCTGCAGAGCTTGGTCCAGCATTGGAACGGTCTGGGTCAGATCCATGATGTGGATGCCATTGCGCGAGCCGTAGATGAACGGGCCCATGCGGGGATTCCAACGCTGTGTCTGGTGACCAAAGTGAACGCCAGCTTCCAACAGCTGACGCATGGAGAACTCGGGAAGAGCCATGCTTTATTTCCTTTTTCCGGTTTACGCCTCGGCGGGGGTGAAAGAAGCGGATGCTCCAACCGGCGGGCCAGATAAGGATGTCTCCCCTATAAAGCCCAAACCCCGCCTGCGGGTTTGAATGGCGCGCGTATACGGCAGGTTTTCAGGCAGTGCAAGGGCCAATCGCCCTATTTTTCAAGCCGCGCAAGGCTGTGCGCCTGACGCACGGTATCTTCGCAATAGGCGGCCAGGGCCTTTCGGTTCTCAAAGTCGCTGACCTTGGCTGGCGAATGATAAATTAGCTCTACGCCACCTTGGCGACGTGCTCCCAAAGTCTTTAACAGATGCGGTGCAAAATCCATGTCACCCCACCAGCCATAAAACCGTTCAGGCTCACCCTTAGGTGCATGGTAAACGACCGACACCGGTTGAACATACATGAAATCGCGTAGATCTTCGGTGAAGAATGCCGCAAAAAGTGTTGTTTTAAATGGTAAAATCCGTAGACCGTCGGTCGACGTACCCTCTGGAAAAAACAGCAGCTTGTGACCGGCTGTCAGGCGCTCCTGAAACAGAAGTGTCTGTTCGCGTGCCTTCTTGCGGTCGCGCTCGATGAAAACAGTACCTGTCGCTCGCGCCAGCCAGCCTATACCGGGCCATTTGGCTACCTCGGCCTTCGAGACAAAATAGATCCTTTTACGGGCATTCAGCGCAAAAATATCAAGCCACGAGGAATGGTTCGCAACAACCGCACCACGCTGGGTCATAAGCTCGCCGGTTGTACGGTAGCTAATCCCGAGAATCCGGAACGCATTACGGCATACGAACTGCGTGATGAAGGGCGTGACCGGACGGTGAACCCCATAGAGCGGGCGCTCGATCATGCGAAGGATCAGCAGGACAATCAGCCCGCTGAATACAAGTACAGCAAGTGGTAAACCCCGAAGGAAGACCAATAGCCATCCGCAGACCCCCAGATTGATTGGGTCAGGTGTGTCTTCACTGTGCCATGAGGCGTCACTCATCACGTTACGCTCCGCCATAGATGCGCCGTTGTCGCTCATTCATCCGCGCCGTGTCGAGGATAAGGCAAACATCGGTGGTATTGAACATATGGTCGATAAAGGCACCCTCGCCCACAAACCCGCCGAGACGCAGGTATGCTTTTATCAGTGCTGGAACCTGCACCATCGCTGCGCGCCGATCCAGTTTATCGCTATCCAGCATATCCATAGGCTGGAACACTTCGGGCTGAGCCCGAACCCGAAGGTCCGGAGGCGCAAGGTGATTGTGATGTAACATGGACAAAGGCTGAGCCAGAGCTTGAGGATCGGTGCCGTGGAAACTGGCGACGCCGAACAAGACCTCGATCTCGCGCTCGGCAACATAGGCGGCCAACCCGTTCCACAGGTGATACATTGCAGTGCCGCCGCGATAATCGGGATGTAGACATGAACGTCCCAACTCCAACAGCTTGCGTCCGCCTTGTTTCAAGATGGAAAGATCGTATTCATCTTCGGAATAGAACTGTCCGATTTCAGAAGCACGATCACCTGGTAACAGCCTGTAAACGCCAACAACTTTGCCAGATTGATCGTCAACCGCCAACATATGATCGAAATAGGGATCGAACCTGTCGCGCTCCAGCCCGGCATCGTGGTCGACCATTTCCCCACCGCCGCCCAGTTCACGTATGAACACATCATAGCGTAACCGCTGTGCAGCCCGCAATTCGGTGTCATTTTCGGCGAGTTTGACGGTGAAAGAAGGGCCTGCGTCCGGCATCAGAGGTTCCGTGTTGTTTCCGCGCTGATACCGCAGGTTTCAGGGGAATGGCAACATAGAGCGCTTCGATCAAACGTTAACCTTTCTTAAACCAGTTTCACGGATCAAAGACCTGCATCAGGGCGATGCGTGTCCCGTCGATTACCACTTTTCCCTGCTCGCGGAAGTTTACGGTGATCTTACCTGCGATGTTGGATTGTACCTGTCCAACACCCCAATCGGGGAAATCGGGGTGGCGGACATACATGCCCGGTGCGAGAATGGCATTCAGATCTGTCATCAAGGGGCTCCGGTCCGGCGGCAGATACAGCAGGAGGTACGCATGAGCGACTTGGACGTCAACCTGGCCGAACTGATCGGCTCGCGGATCTGCCACGATCTGATCAGCCCGATCGGGGCGATCACCAACGGCTTGGAGCTGCTTGAAATGGTTGGCGCGGTGCAAGGCCCCGAGATGGAACTGATCGCGGGAAGTGTCGGCAGCGCCGGCGCACGCATCCGCTTTTTCAGGGTCGCTTTTGGGTCGGCCAGCGATCATCCCCTTGGGCGGGCCGAGGTTTTAGAGCTGTTGAATGATGTCGAACGCGCAGGTCGTGTTCGTGTCAACTGGAACCTGACCGAAGCGGTGCCGCGTAATCAGGTGAAACTGGCCTTTCTGGCGTTGATGTGCTGCGAAAGCGCGATGCCATTTGGCGGGGATGTAACGATCGTAAACGACGGGAAGAACTGGTCTGTGACAGGAACCGCGGACAAAATGAAGCTGGAAGCCGAGCTATGGAAGAACCTGCCCAGCGGACGGTTTACCAACAAGGTCACCCCAGCGCAGGTTCAATTTGCGCTGCTGCCGGAATCCGCATCGTCGATGGGACGGCGGGTCGCGACCGATACGGCCTCAACCCGCGTCGAAATCCGGTTCTAAGACCGAACAGTCCCTGAACCGCGCACCAGATACTGAAAACTGGTCAGTTGAGCCGCCCCTACGGGGCCGCGCGCGTGCATCTTTCCGGTGGCGATGCCAATCTCGGCCCCCATGCCAAACTCACCGCCATCGGCGAATTGAGTTGAGGCGTTATGCATCAGGATCGCGCTATCAAGCCGTTCAAAGAACCGGGCAGCTGCAGCGGGATCCTCGGTCATGATGCAATCGGTATGGTTCGACCCAAACCTGCGGATATGCGCAATGGCGGCGTCGATATCAGCCACCGGCTTGGCCGCGATGATACTATCCAGAAATTCTTTGCCCCAATCATCAGAAGAGGCCGCGATAGTGCCATCAACGGCCAATGTACCTTCGGCGTGTACTTCGACACCTGCGGCCAGCAGCGCCGATATGACATCCCGTCCCAGCGTTTCAGCGATATCCTGATGGATCAGCAGACATTCGGCAGCACCGCAGATTCCGGTACGACGGGTTTTGGCGTTCAAAACCACCTCGAGCGTCTTTTGGGGGTCAGCGGCCTTGTCGATATAGATATGCACAATGCCTTCCAGATGGGCAAACACGGGCACGCGGGCCTCGCGCTGAACTAGCCCGACCAGCCCTTTGCCTCCACGGGGAACGATCACGTCGACATAATCGGTCATGGTCAGCAGTTCCTGAACCGCCGCCCGGTCGCGGGTTGGGATAAGCTGAACGGCATCCTCGGGCAGGTTCGCCGATTTCAGACCCTGAACCAAACAGGCATGGATGGCTGTCGAGGAATGGAAACCCTCTGATCCGCCACGCAGGATGACCGCGTTCCCGGATTTCAGGCACAACGCTCCCGCATCCGCCGTGACATTCGGGCGGCTCTCATAGATCACGCCGATCACGCCCAGAGGCGTGCGCACACGCTGGATGTTCAGGCCCGAGGGCATGTCCCATTCGGTCAGAACCTCACCAACAGGATCGGCCTGCTCTGCAACGGCGCGCAGCCCGTCGACCATGCCCTGAATGCGGGCCTCATCCAGCATCAGGCGATCCATCATCGCCGGGCTCAACCCTTTGTCGCGCCCGAATTCCATATCTTTCTTATTGGCCGCAATGATATGTTCACGATTGGCCCAAACGGCATCGGCGCCACCGATCAGGGCAGCATGTTTACGCTCGGCGCTTGCAAATGCCAGCTCGGCAGCGGCGGCCTTGGCGCGTTTCCCAAGATCGGTCATCAGGTCGGGGATGCTGTCGAAATCCTTCATCTCAGGTGCCTTTCAGTCAATTTGTCAAACAGCCAGATCATCGCGGTGGATCAATACCGCGCGGCCAGGATAGCCTAGAGTGGCTTCGATCTCGGTCGATTTGCGCCCCTTGATAGCGTCTGCTTCTTGCGCGGTATAGCGGCTGAGCCCCTGCGCAAGCCGTCGCGCCTGTGGGTCCATGATCGAAACAGGGTCACCGCGCCCGAAATCTCCGGACACTTCGACTATTCCTGCTGGCAACAGGCTTTTGCCATTGCTCAGCGCCCGCGCGGCCCCCGCGTCTACAACGATCTTACCCCGGGGTTTCATCGCTGAAATCCAGCGTTTGCGTGCGGCATGCGGGTCAACAGTCGCGATGAACCATGTGCAGTTCGCGCCGTTTTCAAGCGTTTTCAACGGGTTCAGAGGGGAGCCTTCGGTGATCGCCATGTCGCAACCAGCTGCCGTGGCCATTTTCCCGGCCAGCAGTTTGGTCTTCATCCCGCCTTTGGATAAGCCGGACCCTGCGTCGCCTGCCATCGCCTCAATCTCGGGCGTGATGTCTTCGATGATGTCAAACCGCTTGGCCGAGGCATCCTCATTTGGATTGGCCGAGTAGAACCCATCAACATCCGACAACAGGATCAACTGGTCGGCGCCAACAGTGACGGCAATCTGTGCCGCCAGCCGATCATTGTCGCCATATCGGATCTCATCAGTGGCGACTGTATCGTTCTCATTGACAATCGGAACGACTCCAAGCCCCAGCAGCGTTTCCAAGGTGGCGCGTGAATTCAGATAGCGACGACGATCGGCGCTATCCTCCAGCGTAACGAGCACTTGTGCAGTAGTAATGCTGTGAGGCGTCAGCGCTTCTTCATAGGCGCGGGCCAGCCGGATTTGCCCGACAGCGGCGGCGGCTTGCGACTGTTCCAACGGAAGCGTGGCCATGGGCAGACCCAAAACGCCACGCCCTAATGCGATTGACCCCGATGAGACCAGGATGACGTCGGTCCCCTGCCCCTTTAGCCATGCGACGTCCTCAGCAAGCGAATGTAACCAATCAGATCGCAGCAACCCTGTGTTCCGATCCACCAGCAAGGCGGATCCGATCTTGACCACTAGGCGTTTGGCTGCGGTCAGGGTTGCCAAGGCAGTTCCTCCTCGGCGGGTTTCTGACGTACGCGGTCATCGTCGATCTGACTGCGCAAGGCCCGCAGGACGTCGGTTACGCCAAGATGCGCGACACCTGACATGGCCATCACAGGGCCACCAACGGCCCCTTCTAGCTCGGACTTTGCCAGCTCTCGTTCCTCGTCATCCAAGGCGTCGACCTTGTTCAGCACAGTGATGCGAGGCTTATCGGCCAATTCTCCACCATAGGCTTCGAGCTCGTGAATGATCGTACGGTAGTCTTCGGCCACTGTCTCGGAAGTGCCATCGACCAGATGCAGCAATACCGCGCAGCGTTCGACGTGGCCCAGAAAGCGGTCTCCGATCCCGCGTCCTTCATGTGCGCCCTCGATCAGACCGGGGATGTCGGCCACCACGAATTCCACATTGTCGACACCCACCACGCCCAAATTGGGGTGCAAGGTGGTAAAGGGGTAATCGGCAATTTTGGGGCGTGCGTTCGATGTCGCAGCAAGAAAGGTCGATTTGCCGGCATTAGGCATTCCCAACAGGCCGACATCGGCAATCAGTTTCAGGCGCAGCCAGATCGTGCGGTCGATACCTGCCTGACCCGGATTAGCCCGACGAGGAGCCTGGTTGGTGGCCGATTTGAAGTGCAGGTTGCCAAAACCGCCATTGCCGCCCTTGGCCAGCAGGACCCTTTGGCCCACCTCTGTCAGATCGCAGATGACTGTTTCTTCGTCTTCGTCCAGGATCTCAGTGCCGACCGGGACGCGCAGAATGATGTCATCACCATCTTTTCCGGTGCGCTGCTGCCCCCGGCCAGGCTGACCGTTCTTGGCAAAGAAATGCTGCTGGTAGCGAAAGTCGATCAGGGTATTCAACCCATCCACAACTTCGACCCAGACAGAGCCACCTTTACCGCCGTCCCCGCCATCGGGACCGCCGTATTCAATATACTTTTCGCGCCGAAAACTGACGCAGCCGCCACCGCCGGCCCCGGACCGGATGTAGACCTTTGCAAGATCGAGAAATTTCATGACTGTCCCCTACTGCAAAGGCCCCACCGGCCACAAGTCAGAGTTTTTTACTGTATGTCCAAGTGGGCACGTTCGCATCACGCGCCACTGAATAGATTTCGGCATCACCCAGGTATTCGAAACCACAATGCGTCAGCACCCTGGCTGAGGCTGGATTGTCCTGAAATACGCTTGCGAACATCGACGTGTTTTCAAGCGGATTGGCGACAACCAGTGCTTCGACCGCCAGAGATGCGATCCCGGTGTTCCAATAGACAGGAGCAACCCAATAGCCGACCTCGGATTGGTTGCGATCCAGGCGTTCCAGCGAGATCAGGCCTATCAGCTCCGGACCGCCATCCTTGGTCGCGTCCATCGCCCAGACATCCTCGCTGCGGTCTTCGGCCATGGACCGGGTCACAAAGGCCTCAACCGCGCCGGGCGGCAAAGGGTGCGCAATCCTTGTCGTCATACGCGCAACCCGCTCATCTCCGGCATAATGTTCGATGAGACCCAGATCCGACCGGCGCAGAGGGCGCAGATCGAACCGCTCGGTTTCTATGACCGGCTGGTTTATGATCGTCTCAAGTTTCATAGGTGCGTTCCTCCTCCGAACAACACAAAAAGTACAGACGCAACAGTGAGACCTGCTAACGTCCACATCAGATATTTTTCCATCGGCCGACCTTCAACCGCGTGGGCAATTCTATCTCCGGCAAATGTCCAGATTGGATGAAGAATCACCTGACAAATCAACAAACAAGCCGCGATTGCGAGCGTTGCCTCAAAAGTTGGTGTTCCGACGGCGACAAACCCCGTGAACCCCGCAACGATCATGGCCCAGGCCTTGGGATTGAGCGGATGAACAATCAATCCAGCCAGAAACCCTGGCGCTGCGCCATCAGCCTCTTGCCGGGACAGCCGCGTGTTGGCGATCTTCCAGGCCAGCCACATGATATAGGCCGCCGAGGCGTATTTCAGAACAGCAAACACCGCCGGCGCCTGATCCGCCAATTGCAGCAACCCAAAGCCCACCGGCCAGATGATTAGCTGCTTGCCCAGAATGACGCCGCCCACAAAAGGCAGCGCTGCCCGAAACCCGTAACGCGCACCGGTTCCCAGCAGGACCATATTGGCCGGTCCCGGCGTGCCGACCTGACTGGCGGCAAAGATCAGGAAACTGGTGGTTGCGACTGTCATCGGACTGTTTGATCGAACCTGCGTTAAAACGAGAAAAGGGACCGGCATTTTCTGCCGGTCCCCCAAGAATTTTCAAACCTTATGGGTTTCGGCTTACTCTGCGGCCTCCGCCACTGGCAGGACCGAAATAAAGGTGCGGTTTTTGAGGCCTTTGTGGAACTTCACAGCGCCATCAACAGTTGCAAAGATGGTGTGATCTTTGCCAATGCCTACGCCTTCGCCCGGCCAGAACTTGGTGCCGCGCTGACGCACGATGATGTTGCCTGAAATGGCGGCCTGGCCACCATACAGTTTCACGCCAAGGCGGCGACCAGCTGAGTCGCGACCGTTACGGGAGGAACCGCCAGCTTTTTTATGTGCCATTCTCTCTCTCCTTAGCCTTTAGCAAGCTCTTTGGCCTGCTCAACCCATTCGGGTTTCACTTTGACCGTTTCGATAGCAGCAATCTGCTCGTCCGACAAGGCGGCCAGAGCGGCAAAGCTCTCGATACCGGCCTCGTTCAGCTTTTTGGCAGCGGCTGGGCCGACACCGTTCAGCGCGGTCAGATCGTCTGCAGCAGCAACAGCGGCGGGTGCCTCTGCTTTGGCTTCTGCTTTCTTGGCGGGCTTTTTCGCTGCGGGTGCAGCTTCGCCTGCCGGTGCAGAACCGGTTGCAGCTTTGATGCCCGACTTGTCAGCGCCCGACGACAGGATGTCGGTGATCTTGACCAGGGTCAGCTTCTGACGGTGGCCAACGGTACGCTTCGAGCTGTGCTTACGACGGCGCTTGACGAAGTTGATGACCTTGTCACCCTTGATCTGTTCGATCACGTCGGCCTGAACGGCTGCACCATCGACAAACGGTGCACCAACTACCGGAGCGTCACCGCCCAGCATCAGAACATCGTTGAATTGAACTTTTTCACCTGCGTCGGCAGCCAATTTTTCAACGCGGAGGATATCACCCGCCTGAACCTTGTACTGCTTGCCGCCAGTCTTGAGGACCGCAAACATGCGTCTTTCCTTTGTCTAACCCGCGTTCTGTGGTCCCCTTGCGGGTGTTTTCGGCCTCAGCCACCTCGAACAGCGCGCCCTTTTCGGGCTGTGTGAATGACCCATGGATCAGCCCCTTGGGTCAACAATAACGATACCCGGCGCGGAGAATCCGGCCGGGATGGGCGCTTATCCAAAGATTGCAGGGGAAAGTCAACATGAAATGGCGACTAAAGATCAGAGCCCTGTAAGACAGCCGCAACCGCCTTTCCCAGATCGTAATAGATCTGATCATACATACTGTCGAAGCTTTCGAACAGTGAGCTGTTCAGCGCTTGCCCTGTATCCGTTCGAGAAAACGCGATGTTCTTGCGCATTTGGGCGTTGCTCAAAGGGTTATAGGCCATCAACAGAAAGGAATACAGCCAGGTTTCTGTCTCTTGCTCGATCCCGTCCTTTTGCAGCAGAAGGTTGTCCAGAAGGTCGCTGTCATCGAGAACTTGGCCGTCATTTATCCCCCTGAAAAAGTTGTAATCCGCGCTCAAAGCGCTCCGCACGTTCTGTTTGATCAGGTCGTTGGCCAGTATGTACTCTTCGACCAGTTTGAACTGCATGCTGTCTTTGGTGTTTTCGAAATAGGCCTGTTTTGCTAAGTCTTCGATTGCCGGATCAACAAATGCAAGCCGTGCGGAATTCTCAAGGGAAACGATGGTTTGGCCAAGATCGCTTTCAAAAAAGGCGATGGCGCGTTCCAAATGCACTTCATCCAGGCTTTGCCGGAATCCCTGGACCAACTGATCATACATCCAATCGGGATCATAAATCGCCTCGACCCGAGTTTCGAACAGAGCGCCACCGTTGCCATCCAACAAGGTGGCGTCCATCTCTTGGCTCATCTTTCCGCCTTCGGACAGGAGGATTTCGATCAGGTTCTCCAGACGCATTGCTTGCGCCAGCCGATCCGCTTTTTCCACGGCGCCGGATGATGTGGCCCAGAAGATCAGGGCAAAAACGATCAGAATGCGCATCAGATGTCCTGTGCGGGGTGAAGCTCGGCCATTTTGGTTGCCAGGACTTCGAATTTCATAGCCATTATCTCATACTGAATGGCGTTCAAAAGTTCGTAGACTTCCTGCATTAGAGGCTGTTCCAACGCCTCGACATAGGTGATGACATCCGCATCCGAGAAATCCTGATAGGTATAAGCAGCACCGGCAAGTGCGGAGAGCTGTAAGGCCTGTCGCATCCCGGTTTCGTTCTGTTTCATCATTGCGCGCAATTCATCTGCATCCAACTGCAGTTCGATCACACCTGAAGCGCTGGCGGCGAGGAGGAACCGGATTTGTATTTCCTGAAGGGCGCGCAAAGAAGTACCGCTTGAGTCGATGGCAGTGTTCATCCTTTTTAGACTCTCAACACGTTGAGAGCCTTCCCGGACAAGGTGAGCGACTATCTCTTGCCCCTGCTGTTGTTTCGCTTCGTCATCCTCGATCAGATGGGAAGCGTTTTCAGCAGAGACCAGTCTTTGACCCAGATCTGATGTATAGAATTCTACCGCGTGATTCAGCGCCTGATCGCTGAGCGTCTGCTCTAAAATCGAAACTGCAGTTTCATGCATGTCTTTGGTATCGAAAACTTCTTCGGTCAGCCGCGCCCAGTCCGACCCGAATCCATCGGGGTCAAAACCCAGCATCTGAGGTGCCGAGGCCGAGGCCAGAGCAATACTTTCAAGGGCAACGTCGAAACCGGTTGTGGTCAAGAATGCCTCGATCCTATCGCGCCCGGCAGCGGATGCCGGGATTGGCAGCATGAATACTGTGAAAAGAAACAGCGAAAGGGCGGTGGTGATGTGGTGCGTAAAATGTCTCATGTACAGAAGCCTAGGGGTTTTGCGGCATCTGGCAACGGAAAATCCTGGGATTGCTAAATTATGAAACTTTCTGCTTGCACCCCCGGGTGTTCATCACTAAATCCCCCCCTCACAGACCCCCGCGGAGAGGTGCCGGAGTGGTCGAACGGGGCGGTCTCGAAAACCGTTGTGGGTGCAAGCCCACCCAGGGTTCGAATCCCTGTCTCTCCGCCATCAGCCATTTAGCGCATGATTGGTAACCAGCTTTCCGGAATTTAGCTCAAGCACCTGAAATGCAGGCCTTTGTCGCCTTATTCGCTTTGCGCGCGTTCCTACGAGAATTCTTAGTTTCTGTGCTTCCCTGCTGAACAGGCATCCATGCGACCCTGTGGGTCGGTTGACAAGAATGGCATCTCGACCACTGGTTGTTCAACGTTGGCGTGTTATTGCCACGGGATCGGCCCAGATCGGCGTACACTGGCTCAATCCCTTGTTCTGATAGGATGTTCCACGAATTCCCCTTTCCAGTCCGCTAGTTTCCCCCCATCTCGGCGACACATATTTCAAAGGAGAATCCCATGTCGCGTATAATCTTGCTAGGGGTCGTCGTCGCCGGCGTTGGCGCCGCAATCTATTACTATCTGAATCAACCTGCCGCTCCGGTCGAACAGCCGCAAGCCGCCGCTGAAGAAACCGGAAACGCCGTGTCTGAAGCCGTAGAATCGGTTACCGAACAGGCTGGCGAAGCTGCGTCTTCCGTTACGGAACAGGCGGCTGAAATCGTCGAACAGTCCAGCGAATCCGCGTCTGACTTAGCCACTCAAGCTGGTGAAACAGCGACTGAGCTGGCCGATCAGGCTGGAGAAGAGGTTGCTGCCCTCACCAACCAGGGGCAAGAGCTGCTGAATTCCTGGGTTGAGAGCGGCGCTATGAGTGTTGATAACTTTGACTATGACGCCATGGTGGCCTCAGTTCAGGAAAGCACACTGGCAGAAGAACTGAAGGTTAAAGCCGTTGGTATTCTCGATGATATCAAAGCCTCACCTGCAACAATCGCGCTGAAAATTCAGGAACTTCAGGCCCTGTTGACTGGTCAGTAAGAATTAGAAAGACCGCCGAAACAGGCGGTCTTTCCCTACGTCAAAGAATAGTTCGATTGACGCGCCTTTGGCCATTTGCTTGGCTGATCTGAACACATATGCCACGGTTGATGTCAATCATGGCCATCATTTTCGAAATTGTTGGTTTGATGCAGTTAAGCAGGAACCGACAGTTTCCTATCGTTCAGAAAAGGTACGCTCATGACCCCCCTTCCCTCTTCCATGTTTGCGATCGTTCAAACTCATCATGGGTATTCGGGCAAAGCCACTGGTCCCAGCATCCAAAATGCGTCTGATTGGCTGGCCGAAACGGAAATGCCTGTGCCCGAGCCGGGCGCAGGACAGGTTCTGATCCGTCTGAGGGCGTCATCAGTTAATCCGTCCGACCTGCATTTTATCAAGGGTGAATACGGGCAGCCTAGGGTAAAGGGGTCTCCGGCCGGGTTTGAGGGATGTGGAGACGTCGTCGCCACCGGGGCCGGGGCCGAGGGTTTGCAGGGACAGCGCGTGGCATTCATGGCCACTCATTCCGGTGCCTGGGCCGAGTACGCTCTGACCGATGCACAAATGTGTATTCCACTGCGCCCGGATATCTCGGATGACGATGGCTCAGCACAGATTGTGAACCCGATGACGGCCATGGCGATGGTCGATCTGGCGCGTCAGGCCGGAGATGCTTTTATCGTATCTGCCGCAACCAGTCAGTTGGGCAAGCTTATGTGCAGCCTCGGTCGCGATCTTGGGCTCAAGCCGATTGCGATCTTGAGACGCGCTGAGACCGTTGCTGCATTGAAAGAGCTGGGCGCGCATGAGGTGCTGGTGACATCAGACCCCGACATGCTGCAGAAATTCGCAGCGCTTAGCAAAGAGCTTAAACCTCGGGTCTTTCTGGATGCCGTCGCCGACCAGATTTCCGAACAAATTTTCTGTGCGATGCCGAATGGTGCGCGCTGGGTGTGTTATGGCAAGCTCAGCCCTGAACTGCCCAAACTAACGCAGACGGGACAGCTCATCTTTATGGGTAAGAAAATCGAAGGGTTTTGGCTGACACAATGGATGACAGCGACGCCTCGCGAAGATGTGGTACGTGTCGTTGCCGAGGTTCAGGCCCGCTTTGCGGACGGGCGTTGGAAAACAGATGTTTCAGAAAAGCTCACATTAAAAAATGTTATGTCCGGGCTGGTCGATGCACTGCAAAAGAGTGACGGAAAGGTAATTATCACGCCATAGTAGTGCAAACCCCGGGCTAAGGAGGAGGCCCGGGATCTAAATGAACCCGGAGCAACCGGTATAGGGAGGTGAGTTTGGATAATGCGCAGCTGCTGATTAGCGGGCTGGCGAATGGCTGTGTCTATGGGCTGATCGCGCTCGGATTTGTTCTGATTTACAAGGCGACCGAGGCAGTGAACTTCGCACAGGGTGACCTCATGATGCTGGGCGCCTTTGTTACCATCGGGCTTACAAATGCCGAATATATGGGGCTGCCTTTTTGGCTGGCCTTGCCGATCTCGTTGGGGATCATGGGCGTGCTGGGGTACTTGCTGGACCGGTTGATCATTCGGCGACTTTTTGGGGAAAGCCAGACGGCTGTGGTCATTCTGACCATCTCCCTGGGCTTTGTAATCCGATTTTTCGCTGGTCTGATTTGGGGGCACGAACCGCAGACGCTGCAGAATCCATTGGCCGGAAAAGAAGTGCGTTTTGGTGGCCTTGTACTGGGGATGGAGGACGTGGCGGTTATTGTCGTTACCGTTCTGCTGACCTGGGGGCTGTACCAGTTCTTCAGTCGTACCAAGCTTGGGCTTGCAATGCAGGGTGCCTCACAAAATCAGCTGGCGGCCTATTATATGGGAATCCCGGTAAAACGCGTGCAGGGTTTCATCTGGGCGTTGGCAGGCGTGGTTGCGGGTATCGCAGGCATTTTGTTTGCCGCCAAAGGATCCGTGGACCCGGCAACCGGACTTCTGGGCATTAAGGCCTTCGCCGCTGCGGTCATTGGCGGATTCGGAAGTTTACCTGGAGCATTGGCCGGAGGTTTGATCGTTGGCGTAATCGAACCGTTTGCCAGTCGCTATATCGCTGCTGGGTACAGTCAGATTGCACCTTATGCGCTGTTGTTGGCTGTCCTGATCTTTCGCCCCAATGGGCTGTTCAGCCAAGTTAGGGTCAAAAAGGTTTAAGCGATGCGGATCATTTTCAAGACCAGTTACATGCAAGATATCCGGCCTTGGAAAGACCGGTATCAACTGAGCCTATACCTGATCCTTCTAGGCGTCGTGATCGCCGCTCCGTGGTGGTTGGACGCATTCTATCTGGGTGAGCTGACAAATGTTCTGATCTGGGCGATTGCAGGTCTTGGGTTGATGATACTGACCGGCCATACCGGACAGGTCAGCCTTGGGCATGCGGCTTTTCTGGCCTTTGGGTGCTATGCAAATATCATCTTGATTGAGGCAGGCTTGCCATTCTTGCTGGCCTTCCCGATCGCCGGTATCCTGACCGGGATAGCAGGGGTGACCGTTGCTATCCCAGCCCTGCGCCTTCACGGTATCTACCTGGCAATCTTTACCATGGCCCTGTCGATCCTGATGGATGACGTGATTGTCCTGGCCGAGCCGATCACTGGCGGGGTTGCCGGTAAATATATCGGCGGGGTCGAGATATTTGGATTCATGGTCGATCGCTGGGCTACGCCGGTCCAATTCTTTTGGCTGGTGCTTGCAGTCGCGGTTCTGGTCACTCTGGGCTATATCAACCTGCTGCGCGCACCGCTTGGGCGCAGTTTCATCGCCGTGCGAGATTCTGAGGTCTCGGCCCAGGCGATGGGTGTTGATATTGCGCAGACCAAGATGATTTCATTTGCCCTGTCCTGCGCTGTGACCGGCTGGGCAGGTGCTCTGATGGGGATGTTCTCGGGCGCGTTCAATAACGAGACATTCAGCGTACTAATCTCAATTCAGCTGCTGATGATGATCGTGATCGGTGGTCTGGGCTCAATCCACGGGGCATTCCTGGGCGCTGTCGTCATAGGGTTTCTGCCGCAATTTTTGTCTATCGCAAAAGAATATGTCGGCGCAGTTTTCGGTGGCAGCACCGTCGCAATTCCGGGATTGGAATTTGGTATCTTCGGCATGATCCTGATCGCCTTTATCCTGTTTGAACCCATGGGGATGTATGGACGTTGGCTGAAGATCCGGACATGGTTCGAACTGTTTCCCTTCTATCGCAAGGACATGTTCAAACGTCAGAAATCCTATCTCAAGACGGAGCGTCTGAGATGAGCCTGCTTGAATTTAAGAATGTCACCTTGAAATTTGGTGGCGTGACGGCTGTGAACGACCTGTCCTTTTCGGTCGAAGACGGCGAGGTTTTTGCCATAGTCGGCCCCAATGGCGCGGGTAAATCGACCGTTTTCAATCTGATCTCGCGCTTTTATGAACCAAAAGAGGGTTCAATCCGGTATGACGGGCATGACTTGCTGCAGGTGAAACCGTCCGGCGTTGCAGCTTTTGGTGTTGCGCGGACGTTTCAGAATATCGAACTGTTCGAACACGCCACTGTTCTGCAGAACCTCCTGGTCGGGCGTCATCGGCACCGCAAGACAAAACTTTTATCCGAGGTGCTGTTCCTGCCGTCGGCCCGGCGGCAAGAGATCGAAAACCGTGAAAAGGTTGAAGAAATCATCGATTTTCTTGATCTGCAGGCCTATCGCGACAAGATGATATCCGGTCTGCCTTACGGTGTGCGCAAAGTGGTTGAAGTTGCCCGTGCCCTGGCCACCGATCCCAAGTTGTTACTGCTGGATGAACCTGCCTCGGGGCTGTCGGTCGAGGAAACGACCGATATGCGCTGGTGGATAGACGATATCCGGCGGCAGATGGGGATTACGGTGCTGATGGTCGAACATGACATGGCTTTGGTTTCGGGCGTCTCGGATCGGGTCCTTGCAATGGCGGATGGGGCAATGCTCGCACTGGGAACCCCTGCGCAGGTACAGTCACACCCGGCAGTGGTTGAGGCCTATCTAGGGAAAGTTTCATGAGCGATCCGATCCTGACCATTCGCAATGTCGAAAGTTTTTACGGGCCAATCATGGCAATCCGGGGCGTGTCGCTGGATGTGCATCCGGGTAAAATCGTGTCGATCCTTGGGGCCAATGGGGCCGGCAAGACTACATTGATGAAAACCGTGTCCGGCGTAATGGACCCGGAAAAGGGCAAGATCAGCTTTGACGGGGTCGAAATTCAAGGGGCCGAGCCGCATAAAGTTGTGCAGAAAGGCGTCGTCCACG
This sequence comes from Ruegeria sp. CDSA077, assembly GCF_059612265.1. Taxonomy (NCBI): domain Bacteria; kingdom Pseudomonadati; phylum Pseudomonadota; class Alphaproteobacteria; order Rhodobacterales; family Roseobacteraceae; genus Ruegeria; species Ruegeria sp. CDSA077. The sequence continues at coordinate 847,981 of NZ_JBXWQG010000001.1, read as the reverse complement.
TACCCGAAGGGCGCGAAGTATTTCCTCTGCTGAACGTGGACGAAAACCTGAGCCTCGGCGCCTATACATCCTCGGACCGAGGCCAGATTGACCATGACCGCGAACTGGTTTTTTCCTACTTCCCGATCCTGAAAGAACGCCGCAATCAAGAGGCGGGGACCTTATCCGGGGGCCAACAACAGATGTTGGCAATCGGGAGGGGGTTGATGGCAAATCCAAGGATCATGTTGCTGGACGAGCCGTCTCTGGGCCTGTCCCCTTTGCTTGTGCAAGAGATTTTCGGAATCCTGAAGCGCCTGAACGACGAGCAGAACATGACGATGATGCTGGTTGAGCAGAACGCCAATGCTGCGCTGGAACTGGCCCATCACGGCTATGTCATGGAGGTTGGGCGCATTGTCATGGATGGCGCCGCGGATGAACTGATGCGGTCAGAAGATATCCAGAATTTCTATCTGGGCGTGCAGGAAGAAGGTTCGCGTGAAAACCGTCGCTGGAAACGCAAGAAGACGTGGAGGTGAGCAGCATGAATATAAGCACCCTGCCCTCTCAGATCATGATCAACGGTGTTCAGTACAACGCAAATCCCGGTCAGCGACCGGTCTATGTGGACGAATGCACAACCATCGGGCAACTATTTCAAAAGCGTTGTGCCGATTTGGGCGCGCGTACGGCGCATCGTGAAAAGGATTTCGGTATCTGGAAATCCTATTCCTGGGCGGATTACTGGCAGCACGCGAAATGGATAGGCCTCGCCCTGCAAAAGCTCGGTTTGAAACGCGGTGAGGTCGTATCGATCCTGTCCGAGGACCGAAAAGAATGGGCTTGGTTCGATATGGGCATTCAGGGCGTCGGGGGGATCGCCTCGGGCATCTATACGACGGATTCGGCCGCGCAACTGAAATATCTGATCAATGACAGTGGCAGTCGTTTTCTGGTGGTCGAAAATGAAGAGCAGTTGGACAAGTTCCTTGAGGTCGAAGGTGATCTTCCCAATCTTTTGAAGGTTATCATCCTTGAGGATGAAGGTCTGCATGACCTGGACCATGACCGCTGCATGTTGATCGGCGATCTTTATGAGCTAGGTCAGCAAACCGAGCGTGAAGAGCCGAACCGCTTTGACGCCGAAATCGCGCTTGCATCCCCGCAGGATACCGCTCTTCTGGTTTATACATCGGGCACGACCGGCATGCCAAAAGGCGCAATGCTGAGCCACGAGAACATTCTTGCCGCAATCGAAGCCGGGGCCCATTCCTTGCCCGCATTGGAAACAGATGAACAGCTGTGCTTTTTGCCGCTCTGCCACATCCTCGAGCGTGATGTTTCCATATATTTCCCGCTGGCAACGAAATCTGTCGTCAACTTTGCCGAAAGCCCCGAGACTGTTTTCGCAAATCTGCAAGAGGTTTCTCCTTCGACGTTTACGGCGGTCCCGCGTGTCTGGGAAAAGATCTATTCTCAGGTTCAGATCATGGCCCAGGATGCAACCTCGACCGGGCGCGCGGCCTTTGGAATGGCGGTAAAGGCGGGTCTGGCACGTGCCGAATATATCCTGGCGGGCAAGCCGGTCCCGGCCAGTGTTGCCGCGCAGTACTGGCTTTGGGACCGTTTGGTTCTGCGTAACCTGCGCCGGATGCTGGGGTTGGACAATATGCGGCGCGGTGGAAGCGGCGCCGCCCCGATTTCGGCGGACTTGCTGAAATGGTACTGGGCCATTGGTGTACCTCTCGTCGAAGGTTTTGGTATGACCGAAACATCGGGCCTGGCGACATTGAATACACTTGGAAACAACAGGATCGGAACCATTGGAAAGGCTGTGCCCGTTAATGACGTCCGTATTTCCGAAGGCGGAGAGATTCAGCTTAAAGGGTTGAACATCTTTCAGGGTTACTGGCGAAACAACTCCAAAACAGCCGAGACTTTCACTGCCGATGGTTGGTTGCGTACTGGTGATATGGGCCAGATCGACCAAGACGGTTTCGTGACCATTACGGGTCGCCTCAAAGATCTTATCATCACGGCGGGCGGCAAAAATATCGCCCCGGCCGAGATTGAAAGCCGTCTCAAGTTCAGCCCCTTTATCTCGGACGCAGTTGTAATTGGCGATAAGCGCAAGTTCCTGACTGCACTAATCATGATTGATCAGGAAAACGTGGAGAAATTTGCGCAGGATCGAAAGGTCCCCTTCTCGAATTTTGCCTCTCTTTGTGCCTCCGCCGAGGTTCGGGACCAGATCAAAGACGAAGTGGGTGCCGCAAACAAGGATTTCGCACGGGTTGAGCAGATCAAGGATTTCCGCCTGATAGATGTTCTCCTGACGGCAGATGATGACGAACTGACGGCCACAATGAAGCTCAAGCGCAGCTTTGTGGAAAAGAAACACGAACATCTTATTGAAGACATGTACAATTAGACAAAACGTTATCCAAAGGGAGGATTATAATGAGGAATCTGATTAAACGGCTGTCCGCTGCCACAGTTTTGACGGCTGTCGCGACACTCTCCAGCGCTCAGACACAGGGTGTTACGGATGATGAGATCGTAATCGGCTCGGTCAATGATCTGAGCGGTATCTTCGCCGCTGTTGGTGTCCCAGCCACCAAAGGCGCCAATGTGGTGTTCGACCGCGTGAACGCTGCAGGTGGTGTTCACGGTCGGACCATCCGTTTTGTGGTTGAGGATAATGGCTATCAGATGCCGCGCGCGATGCAGGGCTACAACAAGTTGCTGAACCGCGACAAGGTGTTTGCGATGTTGCAATCTCTGGGTACGCCGATGAACCTGGCCGGATTCAAACTGCTGGATCCCAAGGGCATTCCGAATGTCGCGCCTTTGACGTCGTCGCAGAAAATGCTGCAAGAACCAGTGCGCAACAAATTCACGTCCTTTTCCACCTATTTCGATCAGGCGCGTGTCGGCGTGAACTATCTGGCCGGCGAATTCGGATCGCAAACAGTCTGCACCATGTATCTGCCCACCGATTTCGGCGAGGAGATTCTGGAAGGCAGCAAGGCGGGTGCCGAAGAGGCCGGGATCGGTTTTGGCACAGAAACCACCCACAAGCCTGATGAGACCGATTTCGTGGGCTCTCTGAGCAAGCTCAGAGATGAAGGCTGCGACATCGTCACCATGGCCCTTGGGGTTCGGCAGGCGATCACTGTGGTTGGCACCGCCAAAAAGATGGGTCTAACGGATATGAAATTCTTGGGAACATCAGCCAGCTTCCTGACCGTCGTTGCGCAGGTGCCGGGTGGCGTGACGGATGGTTTTTATGCCGCCGCCTCATGGCTGGACTTGTGGGCCCGCGCGGATCAACCGGCCCCTGCAGCCTTCATCGAAGAGTATAAGGCTGCAACAGGCGAAGACCCCGTTGGATTTGCGATGTTGGGCTATTCTGCGGCTGAAATGATGGTTAAGGCGCTGGACGCCGCCGGCCCCGATCTGACTCATGACAGTTTTATCGCTGCGATGGAGACACTCGACTACAACGACGAACTGGTTGGAAATCACATCTCGTTTTCGCCGGACGACCACCAAGGTGCCGACACGGTGTTTGTGAGCGTTGTTGAAAACGGTGCTTGGAAGCTGGTCCACGAAGAGTAACGACTGAAAAACAGAGTTTGATCAGCACTCAGGCGTTAGAAACCATGAGCCGTCCGTTCCAATACGGACGGCTTTTTCATTTTGTTTTGGGCTATCCACCTGCGGATAATTGGTTCCAATGCAAAACCGCTATAGTTAGGCGAAATGGAAAAAACTCGAATCGAAAATCTGTTATCGTTGAAAGATCGTAAGATCATCGCGCAGGGTAATCGGCAATTTGTCTATCAACACCCTGATCTGCCGGACACTCTGCTGAAGATCCCGCAACCTCAGACGATAGATGACGAAGCTCATCTTGTGACGGATACCTGGTTTGATCGGATGTTTCGACGCTCGACGGCGTTCAAAGGATTTCTGCGCGAGTTTCACGAGTCGTTTGATCTTATGGTGCGTCACCAGAAATCCGCTGCCCCTATCCCCGTATGTGAGGTGCGAGGTGTGGTTCAGACGGACCTGGGTCTGGCGCTTATGTACGAGCGGATTTCCGAGCCTGACGGGCAGCTATCGCCCAGCCTTATTGGTATGGTCCAAAGCCGTCGCCTTAAGCCGCATCACTTGGATTCTTTGAACGCGCATTTTGACATTTTGGTCAAAGAGAACGTTTTGGTCAGTAACCAGAACCCCGGCAACATCGTCTATCAGACGTTGGCCGACGGCTCAGGACGATGGGTCTGGATAGACAGTTTCGGAAATAAGCAGGCGATCCCAGTTCGCAGGTGGTTCCCAAGCCTGAACAAACGAAAGATCGAGCAGACTCGGCAGAAATTCCTTGCTTTGGCTCAACAGGCTTTAGGACGTGAAGCGGACTGACAAATCCGTGTTGGAGTGACTTTCTTTTCGTCTCACGCTTGACGTGTGCGGGCTGTTAATCTCAACATTCAGAAATGTTTTTTGTGCGTCCTCGTCATTACAACGATAACGGGACCAATTCGGTAAATGGTATTCTAGGTAGTTAGATAAAAAATGCGGTCAAAAATTCTGAACTTTCTGATCATCGTGATGATCTCTGCAACGCTTCTTGCTGGTGTGGAGCTGGGCATCCGTTGGCTGTCACCACAAGGCGTTCTGACAACATATCCAGAGGGTGGTCCACTTGGATTGAAGGACCCGGTCGTCGGGCATACGAACAGGCCAAACACCGTCGTCGCCATCAATGCACCAGAGTTCACGGTTGAGTATAAAGTCGACGAAAACGGGTTTCGTGAAACCCGCTTTCCAGCCAGTGCATCAGACGATGGAAAAACCATCAAGATCCTGTTGCTGGGAGATTCCTTTACCTTCGGCGCCTCAAATGAGCTGGGCGATATCTGGCCAGAACTCTTGGCCCAGAAGTTCCTGGATCAAGGCATGCCCGTTCAGCTGATCAACGCAGGTGTTCCGGGATATAACACATCTCAACAGGCGCTGTATCTCGAGCGGTTAAGCGAAAAATATGACCCTGATATCGTTCTAGTTACCTTTCTTCCCAATGATATGTTCGCAAATGAGCCCATTCGGACCGTTGATGGCGTTGATGTCGCCTTTAGCGATGTCAGTTCGGTTGTAGGCTCGGGGAATATCAAGAAATCCTCGCTACACTCGGTTACGCTGTTAAAGCGAATGCTGATGGCGAACGATCAGACCTATACCCAACTGTACCTGATGACGCCGCGAAAGGCCTTTTTCACCACCCCGATGAGCGATCTGTTTCAAGCCAAAGTCGAGACGACAAAGCAGGTGTTTTCCCGCATGGCAGCCTTCACGCAGTCGCAGGGGTCCGAGCTTGTGGTCGTGTCCGTCCCACAGTTGTTTCAGGTTCTTCAGGCCGCGAAAACATCTTCCGATCCCGAGGTCGATCCCGGCCTACCCGACCGCCTAATGGAGGGTGTGGTGGCCGAGCAAGGATTTCAGTGGCACGAAGCGCTGCCCTACCTCACCGAGGAATACAGCTCCACAGGTAAAGATCTGTATTTCAGATACGATGGTCATCTGAATGCCGACGGCAACAGGGTTCTGTCTGATTTCATGTTCCAGATTCTGGGCCCGCTGATCGAAACCAAAACAGCTGGCTGAGTCCGACAACAGATTCGGCAAACCAAATCCCAATCAACAAAAGAAAAACGGCCGCAACATTGTGCGGCCGTTTGAAACAGTCTTGAGGGTTCGTGCCAGCGATTAACGCTTGGAGAACTGGAACGAACGACGCGCTTTGCGCTTACCGTATTTCTTACGTTCCACAACGCGGCTGTCGCGGGTCAGGAAGCCAGCGGCTTTCAGTGCGCCACGCAGCGACGGATCGTACAGTTGCAGCGCTTTCGAGACGCCGTGCTTGACCGCACCGGCCTGACCGGTCAGGCCACCGCCTTTGACGGTTGCAACAACGTCGAACTCACCTTCTACGCCGGCAACCTGAAACGGTTGGCGCAGGATCAGCTGCAGAACGGGGCGTGCAAAGTACACGTCCTGGTCTTTGCCGTTCACGGTGACCTTGCCGGAGCCCGGCTTGATCCAAACACGGGCAACAGCGTCTTTACGCTTGCCGGTGGCATAGGCACGACCCAGTTCGTCGCGTACGGGTTCACGCACGATGACTTCTTCGGCCACAACTTCAACGCCTGCAACGGCGCTCAGCTCTTCGAGAGTATTGATCTGATCAGCCATGGTCATTAGCTCCGGGTGTTTTTCTTGTTCATGGATGCAACATCCAGAACTTCGGGCGCTTGCGCCTCATGGGGATGCTCGGCACCAGCATAAACACGCAGGTTGGTCATAACCTGACGCGATAGGCGGTTGCCCGGCAGCATGCGCTTGACCGCCTGGGTCACGACGCGCTCGGGGTATTTGCCCTCGAGGATCTGCTGCTTGGTGCGCGACTTGATGCCGCCCGGGTGGCCAGTGTGCCAGTAGAAGTTCTCTTCGCGCTTCTTGCCGGTCATCTGGATTTTGTCAGCGTTGATCACGATGACATTGTCGCCCATGTCCATGTTCGGGGTGAACGAGGGTTTGTGCTTGCCACGCAGACGCATGGCGACGATCGAGGCAAGACGGCCCAGAACAACGCCCTCGGCGTCGATCAGGATCCATTTCTTGTCGATGTCTGCAGGTGTTGCAGAAAAGGTTTTCATGGCAGGATAGTCCTGTTTGATGTGAAAGACCGCCCCCATACGGAGCGGTCCGAATTCGATGGATGGGGTTTAAACCCACGCGAAAGGCGGGTCAATACACACAAATCAGTTTTAACTTAGCAAAAACAATGCATTACAAAATAGGTATTATTTTACCCCATGTTTTTGCCAATCTTTTTCCGTCAATACCCAACGCATCCACTGCCCAGCCCCGGTACCAAGAACAAGTTGCTGGGTATCAACGTACCGCGCCCCAAGTTTCGCGGTCCCTTTTTGTGATCGCAAGTTGGTTGGGTCGATATGAAACCAGACCTCATCCAGTTCGCCGAACACCTGATTTACCATCAGCGATTTGATCGCCCGATTGCTGGCTCCGCCCCAGTGATCACGGGTGATAAAGCTGTATCCGATGCCGATGCCTCTGGGAACTTCGGGAGGCTCATAATAGCGAGAGCACCCGATGACCCGGCCTGTCGCCTCTTCTCGTACAGTCACTGACCCACCTGCGCTCAACAGAAAATCGAAATAAGGGGCGAAAACCTCTTTCTGATGGCGGGATATGGCGGGATGCCCGGCCCAAATCAACGGATCGCTGGCTGCAAGGTGCAGGTCTTCGAAGTCACTTTTGAGCATAGGTGTGACGACAAATCCCCTGCCCCGCATTTCGCGAATATCCATCAAGCGTCCCCTTACACCGAAATCTGTTCGGGTGGATTATCCAGCAGGCGCCTGAGACGCTGCATTGCGTCCTCGAATTGATCCAACGATACATGCCCGTTCATGGCTATGCGAACCGCATTGGGTGCGCGCCCGTCACGCAAAGCAAACTCATCGGCAGACCGCAGTTGAATTCCCTCTCGCTCGGCTGCGCGGCTGAACGCAGCCGCTCGCCAACCAGAAGGCAAGTTCAGCCAGACAAAAGGTACATCTGAGGCCCAGTTCAGGTCGAACCCACCTAGGGCGTTTACGGCCACGCGCACATATTCCCCCATCCGGGTCCGGACATCTTTTGCGATTTGGCGCGTCCGCGGATCAGACAACATCAGCCGCGCCAGTTCGGCAAGCGGCTGAGCAAGGCCAAAATAGCCATATTCCGCTGAACGGCGCAGATCAACGCTGCGCTCGCGCGGCGCTATGGCAAACCCGACACGCAGTGCGGGCGTCAAAATCTTCGAGATCGACGACACATGCCATCCCCTTTCCGGCGCCAGGGCGCGATAGCTGGGCGCTCTTGCATCACCCATGCGGTAGCAGTCGTCCTCGATTATCTGGACGCCGAACCGCCGCGCGATTTCCACAACTTCTTTGCGGCGTTCCAGTGGTGTATGTGAGCCGGTCGGATTTTGAACCTCGGGTGAGACACATATGGCCTGCGCCGCCGACTGGCGAAGGACATGCTCCATAGCGTTTGGATCCACGCCCCATTTGTCCATCTTTACGCCAATGACCTCTGCACGCATCAACTCACCGGCCCGTCGGAACCCTGCGTATGACAGATCCTCGACCAGAACGATCGGCTTTGGTCCGCGTAATATTGTCTGAAATACAAGGCAAAGGCCGTTTTGTCCGCCGTGGGTCAGAACGATATCGTCCTGCGAAATTGGTCCCAATGGCAAATCGGAAAGCCAATCTACAACAGCCTGTCGCATAGGTTTATACGCATCGCGGGTTGGATAATTCATAAACAGGCGTGGATCGGATTGTGCCACTTTCTGCATACATTCGCGGATCAGGGCCACCTGCCCCATATCGGCGAGCCTTGGGCTGAACAGGCTGACATTGGCTTCATATTTGTCATCTCTGAGATGAAGTTGCCGAGCCCAGACATCATCGAGCAGAGGCGCCTTGGGCGGGGCCACAAATGTACCACGTCCTACTTCGGCACTGAGCAGACCTTCGTCTGTGAGTATCGTATAGGCGCGCGCAACGGTGCCGGGTGTGATTTGTAACCTATAGGCAAGTTCCCGCACCGGCGGCAGCTTTGTACCGACTTCCAAAATATTGTTATCTATAGCTTTTCGAATTGTATCGGCGACCAGTGTATATTTTGGCCCTTTGGATTTAGGCAGTGACTCTGGCCAAATTGTATCCATTACAATTCTTCCTTTGATTGCAGCACAATTATGAATGTATCAAGTGTTCATACCGAACATATAACGTTTGTGTCAATACAATTTGAAAGGAACCCCAAGATGACACGCGCAATGCACAACCCCGCCCTGATAGCGCTTAACGACAGCCCCCGGCTGCCGCTGATTGCCGCACTGGCCGTGCGGTTTGCGGCGACGGTCACAAAATGGGAGCGGCAACGCCGCAGCCGAATTAACTTGTCCAATCTCGATGACAGGCTGCTGAAGGATGTGGGCCTGACTAATTATCAGGCCAGACGAGAGATCGAACGCCCTTTTTGGCAGGGCTAGGTAATCCCCAGTCCCTATATGGGACCTCTTCCTTGGCCGGGTTTATCCCGGCCATTTTTTCACCCAAAAGCTGCCGCAGCTGACCCCTCTGGTGGTAAAGAATAGGTCATCGTTGCGCGTGCGACGGGTTTGTCTGACCCTTCCGAAAATATTAGAACGTCACCTACGGCAAGGGTTTTTCCTAGCTTCAGCAAGGTGCAGTGCGCAATCAAATTTGCATTTCCATTCGGTTTACGCATGAAGTCCATTGAACAACCGGTTGTCACGGCCAGAGACTGCTGGCCCCTGCGCGCCAGGATCAGTGCGTAAACGCTTACATCAGCTAATCCAAACATAGACGGCCCCGAGACAGTCCCACCGGGGCGCAAATGACGGTCGCCAACGGCAAGTCTCATGACGATGGACTCTTCGGTCAGATCCTGGACCGAATAATCCTGCCTGACCTGGGGGAAGATTTGGCTCATATAATCCTCCAGTTCCTCCCGATTCATTGCCAATGACATACTTCCCCTCCTGGATTTGCCGACCTAGAGTTGGCCTCACATCAGATCGGAGGGCAAGATGGGAATTCTGGAACGAAATGACGCAGACGCCGTGGCTAGACTTACAATGAATGCGCCAGACCGACTCAACGCCCTAAGCGACGAAATGCTGGCTGCGCTGCAGACTGAACTTGATGCCCTGCGCGAAGACAGTTCCATCCGGGCGGTGATCCTTTCTGGTAAAGGCAAAGCTTTTTGTGCGGGTCATGATCTGAAACAGATGACAGCTGGGCGCCAATCTGAAGACGGCGGCAAAGCCTATTTTCAGGACCTTTTCAATCGCTGTGCGAAAATGATGCTTTCAATTCAGTCGCTTCCGCAGCCGGTTATTGCCCAGGTGCACGGCATTGCTACGGCGGCCGGATGCCAGTTGGTTGCAACCTGCGATCTTGCTGTAGCTGCCGAAGGGACGCGGTTTGGCGTAAACGGTGTGAATATCGGGCTGTTCTGTTCGACCCCAATGGTTGCTCTTAGCCGAAACATTCCACGCAAACACGCCTTCGAGATGTTGACGACCGGGGATTTCATTCCGGCGTCACGAGCTGCTGAGCTGGGTCTTGTCAATCGCGTGGTGCCAGAAATGCTGTTGGAGCATGAGGCTGTTTCACTGGCCGAGCAGCTTGCCTCAAAACTGGGATCTGCCGTGAAAGTCGGAAAACAGGCCTTCTACCGCCAGTTGGATATGCCATTGGATCAGGCCTATTCCTATACCGGCGAGGTAATGGCTCAGAATATGATGCATCGGGATACCGAAGAAGGAATATCTGCATTTATCGGAAAAAGAGATCCAAATTGGAGCCAATAAGGAATTTGTCATGCATATTTTTCCGCAATGTCGCCATTTTTGGACTTTTCAAATGGGCGTTACTGTGGCAATGCTGAGACGAGGCTGAGGCCTTGAACACTTTTTGGGTCGCCGTGGGCGGAAGGTCCCTCCGAGCTGGATTCTCTCACTGGCGCAGACATTCCCGCATCGGCGACCCCAAAAATCCCTTGAAAACATGATTTCCCGTGCGCCATCGCTGCTGTGTTGCGTTGCGATCTTCTGTGCCCTATGTGGCAGCTTATGACACAGAAATTGCATATCGTGGGCGGCGGCATGGCCGGGTCCGAGGCCGCATGGCAGGCGGCGGAAATGGGCGTCGAGGTCGTGATTCACGAAATGCGCCCAAAAGTCGGAACTTTTGCGCATCAGACCGGCAATTTGGCCGAGATGGTCTGCTCGAACTCATTCCGGTCGGATGATGACGAACAGAACGCCGTTGGACTGCTGCATTGGGAAATGCGCGAGGCCGAAGGGTTGATCTTGAAAACGGCAGATGCGCACCGACTTCCGGCCGGGGGCGCATTGGCTGTGGATCGCGATCCGTTTGCGGAATCTGTGACGGCCAAGTTAAAGGCTCACCCCCTTGTCGAAATCACTGGCGAAGAAGTGACCGCCCTGCCCGATGACGGCCAATGGATTTTCGCCACCGGCCCACTGACGTCTGCTGGATTGGGAGAAGCAATCCGCGCGGAAACCGGCGCCGAGTCGTTGGCGTTCTTTGATGCCATTGCACCAATCGTCTATGCAGACAGCATCGACATGAGCAAAGCTTGGATGCAATCTCGGTATGACAAGGGTGAGACCGAAGAAGAACGCACCGCTTACCTGAATTGTCCGATGGACCGAGAACAGTACGACGCCTTCATCGACGCTCTGCTGGCCGCGGACAAGACCGAGTTCCACGAAGGAGAGACCGCAGGCTATTTCGATGGTTGTCTTCCGATAGAGGTTATGTCCGAGCGGGGTCGTGAAACATTGCGCCACGGACCGATGAAACCGGTCGGCCTGACGAACCCGCATCAGCCCGAGGTAAAGCCCCATGCGGTGGTTCAACTGCGCCGGGATAACTCGCTAGGAACATTGTTCAACATTGTCGGCTTTCAGACCAAGATGAAATACGGAGCCCAAACCGATGTGTTCCGCATGATTCCGGGGTTGGAGAATGCCAGTTTTGCGCGGCTGGGCGGTATTCATCGCAATACGTTCATCAACTCTCCGACATTGCTGGATTCCCAGATGCGGCTGAAATCAAAGCCCAATATCAGGTTCGCTGGTCAGATTACCGGTGTCGAAGGCTATGTGGAAAGCGCCGCGATGGGTCTTTTGGCCGGACGTCTGGCTGCTGCCGAGATGTTGGGCCGTACCGTTCCCGAAGTTCCGCAGGACAGTGCCATGGGCGCTTTGATCCACCACATCACTGGCGGTGCCGAGGCAAAGACATTCCAGCCTATGAACGTTAATTTCGGTCTGTTCCGCCCTGTCGATGGGTTGAAAGGCGGTCGGCGTGGCCGAAAAGACCGCTACAAGGCCTATACTGACCGCGCCAAAGAAGAATGGGCCAAGTGGTTGGCGCATTGGTGACTGGACGGGTCCGGCCCCGGCGTCCTAACATATCGGCATGAGCGATAAATTCCTAAAGGGTGTCTATGGGCTGGATTCGCCTCAGGCGACCAAAGCGCATTATCAGAAATGGGCCTCGTCTTATGATGATGAGGTTGGATCGAACGGCTATGCGACCCCGGGGCGTATAGCCCGGGCTCTCTTGTCGCAATTACCTGAAACGAAAACCCCAATTCTAGACTATGGCTGCGGTACCGGTCTGTCGGGTGTCGCACTGAACGCGGTAGGATTTGAGGTCATCGACGGAATAGACCCCACCCCGCAGATGTTAGAGGGCGCTCTGGCAAAGGGGGTTTATCGCAACCTAACCAGTTTCGACATCACAGATCCCAACCCTCTGCAAGCTGGCGCATATAAAGTAATCACAGCGATCGGAGTCATCGGCGTCGGCGCCGCACCGCCAGAGACACTGGATATGCTCATAAACGCATTGCCATCACACGGTCTTTTAGCTTTTTCTTATAATGATCATACGCTTGAAGATCACAGCTATACCGTTCGCCTAAGTGAGTGGCTGGATATGGGCGCAGCACGATTGCTGTTCCGGGAATATGGCCCGCACCTTCCGGGAATGGACATGAAGTCTGACGTTTATATTGTTGAAAAAGTGTGACTTTAGTAACCAGATTTGCACCATCACCTACAGGACCGCTGCATCTTGGCCACGCTTATTCGGCGATGTTGGCCCATGATTTTGCAAAGTCGAATAATGGACTGTTTTTGCTGAGAATCGAGGACATCGACCGATCTCGCTCGCGTCCGGAATGGGAAACCCAGATTTACGATGATTTGCATTGGCTTGGCCTGTCTTGGCCTGAACCAGTGCTGTGCCAATCCACGCGAACCGCATTCTATGATGCCGTGCTGGACGATCTGTGGTCGCGGGGGCTGCTGTACCCGTGCAGCTGCAACCGAAAAGACATCGCCAACGCGGCCAGCGCTCCCCAGGAAGGAGCCCCACTTCTTGGTCCGGACGGGATTATCTATCCGGGGACGTGTCGCACACGTTGGAAACAACAGGGTTCATCGGGTCAACCACGCCCGCTTAGTATTCCGTTGCGATTGGATATGGCCGAAGCTTTGCAACAAACATCCAGCCTGTTTCAGAGCGATAAAAACACTGCATGGTTTCAAGAGATTGGAGAAGGTCCAAGCGCTGAATCCGGCTGTGTCCGGTTTACACAGGCAGAGATGTTGGAAACGGTTGGGGATGTCGTTCTGTCGCGCCGGGATATGGGCACGTCGTATCACTTGTCGGTCGTTCTGGATGACGCTGCACAAAAAGTTACGCATGTGGTTCGCGGTCAGGATCTGTTCGAAGCCACACGTATCCACGTTCTTCTGCAGGCGTTGTTGAATTTGCCGACACCCATCTACCTCCATCACTGCCTGATACGCGATCAGGCCGGCAAACGGCTGGCTAAACGCGACGATGCACGAGCCATTGCCAAGTTCCGCGAGGAAGGTGCGACGCCCGAAGATATTCGGGCGATGGTGGGGCTTTGACCAATCAGGTCATGGGGTGCATGATTTCGACCTCGTCCCCGTCTCTGACCGCTGTGTAGAAACAAGATCGACGGTTGGTGTGGCAGGCCGGGCCGGTCTGGCGCACAAGGACAAGCAGGCAATCCCGGTCGCAATCCACGCGGAGATCAACCAATTCCTGCACATGGCCCGAGCTTTCACCCTTGATCCAGAATGACTGGCGCGAGCGGGACCAATAGGTAACGCGTCTGGTTTCGAGCGTCTTTTCAATGGCGCTCTGGTTCATCCAGGCCATCATCAATACCTCGCCCGTATTTTCGTCCTGAGCGATGGCTGGAATCAGCCCAGCCTCGTTGAATTTCAAACTCGATGCATCGAACGCGACTGAGGAAGACATGACAAAAACCTTTTGCATCCCGGTGGATGGCCACTATGTATTGGGAACATTCAACGAGGGAAAGACATGTCCGGTGAGAATGACCTGATAAAGCTATACTCTGGCCGAATTCTGGCCCTTGCTGCTGACATCCCACACCTATGCCGGCTTGATGATGCTGACGCTACGGTGAAAAAACGCTCGCCCCTATGCGGGTCGACCATCACGGTTGATGTCAAAGTTCAGGATGGCAGAATTTCAGAGTTCGGTCAGGACGTGAAAGCCTGCGCTTTGGGACAGGCCTCCGCTTCGGTTGTTGGCGGGGCAATCGTCGGAACAACGCGTGCTCAGGTCGAAAAGGCGCGCGAGCAACTGTCCGCGATGCTGAAAAAGGATGGATCGGCACCCGAGGCCCCATTTGATGGGCTAGAGGTTTTGATGCCCGCACGGGAATATAAGAACCGCCATGCCTCGATCCTGCTGGTTCTTGATGCAACCGCAGAGGCATTTGAACAGGCGGAACGTGCAAATTGCGCCTAAACATGGTTTTGACGGGCGAAACGTTATAGCCTTTCGGAATATACGAAGGGAATTCCAGTTTTGAACGGTTTACTTGAGCATTTTGTCACGCTTTGGGTTGTTATTGATCCTATTGGAACAATCCCGGTCTTCATCGCTGTTACCGCAGGGCTTGGGGCCGCTGCACGCCGCAAAATGGCGCTTGTGGCCTCGCTTATCAGCGCCGGGATTCTGTTGTTTTTCCTGGTCTTCGGGCAACTGCTGATCGAGGCACTGGATATCGGCCTGAACTCTTTTCAAGTCGCTGGCGGCATTATCCTTTTCCTGTTCGCGCTGACCATGATTTTTGGCGAGCCCAAACAGGAAGTCGAGCAGCGCGCTGCCGAGGACGACATCAAAGACGAACTCCACAAACACAACCCAGCGATCTTTCCTCTTGCCGTCCCCTCGCTTGCCTCACCAGGTGCGATGCTGGCCATCGTCATCTTGACCGATAACAACAGGTACAGTGTTGCTGATCAGGGGATCACGGCTTTGGTCATGCTGTCGGTTGTTGCGATTGCCTTTGTCCTGATGTTGCTGGCCGAACCGATCATTCGGCTGATCGGCCATTCAGGCGCCGCCATCATCAGCCGTGTCATGGGGATGATCCTGGCATCGGTCGCAGTAAACTCGGTTCTGTCGGCGTTGTTGGAAATTATGAAAACCGGCCAGCTCTAAAAAAAACCGCCGCTCCTTCCGGGCGGAAAGGGCGGCGGCAGGTAATGCGTTTCTCATGTGGGGTCCGGATATCCGCGCGGGGCCGAGGCATGGCCCTTCAAGGGTATTGGGACAGGCAGGTCACCCTTGATTGAAATGGGGATGACAAGCGCGGCGTGATCGGCACGAGATCGCAGGCAGAAAGGCTTAATACGTTCCGGGAAGATGAAGTGCGACCATAAGTATGACCACCAGTGCAACCGCACCTGCTGCGTCCTGCAACAGCGTCGACTGGGAACGACTTAGGGTGGTCTTGATCTGGGTCAGCATATGGGTTCCTCCGGTCAGGGTTTTAATCCTTTGTTGACCTTTTGTTCTCATATTTTGATGTCTTGGTAAAGAACTTTTTGAGAACATTTGTGAACTAATGTTCCTGTTTTCGTCTAACCAACTGATATCAAACGGATTGCCTGATCCTGTTTCATCAGCCACAAAAGAACACGAGCCGCCTTGCCCCTTTGCGTTTCAAGTTTGGCGTCCGCGCCCAGCAGAGCCCTTGCGTCAGACTGCGCAACTGCCATCAAACCGGCCTGCCTTTCCAAATCGGCGATACGGAACTTCGGCAGACCAGACTGCGCGGTACCGATCAGATCGCCCGCTCCGCGCATTTGCAGGTCTGTCTCAGAGATTTTGAACCCGTCTTCGGTTTCGCGCAGAACTTCCAGCCTTTTGCGCCCCCCTTTGCCGAGGGGCGGCTGATACATCAGCAGACATGTCGATTCTGCCTCGCCTCGCCCAACACGACCGCGCAGCTGATGCAGCTGCGCCAGGCCAAAAATCTCGGCCCTTTCGATGACCATGATCGAGGCATTTGGAACATTCACGCCAACCTCGATTACCGTGGTCGCCACCAGAACTTTGGTTTGCCCCTGCTGAAATGCCTTCATCGCAGCGTCTTTGTCGGCGGGCGGCATTTGGCCGTGAACCAGCCCTACGACCCCGTCCCCCAAAATGGCACGCAGCCTTTTGAACCGTTCCTCAGCCGCGGTCAGATCCGAGACTTCAGACTCATCGACAAGCGGGCAGACCCAGTAGCATTGGCGGCCCTCAGCAATAGCCTTTTGCAAATGCGAGACGACTTCCTGAATCCGCTCAGTACTGACAATCGCTGTTTTGACAGGTTTTCGCCCCGGTGGCTTTTCATCAAGCACGGACACGTCCATGTCACCATATTGGGTCAGGGCCAGACTGCGCGGGATCGGCGTTGCGGTCATGACCAGCACATCCGCCCCCTTGCCTTTTTCCGACAGCTCCATACGTTGACGGACCCCAAATCGGTGCTGTTCGTCGACGATTGCCAGCCGTAATTCCTGAAACGCGACATCGCTTTGAAATACGGCGTGAGTGCCCACCAAAATGTGAATATCCCCCCGTTGAAGCGCCAACAGCTTGGCACGCCGATCCACCCCCTTGTCGCGACCGGTCAGGATTTCCAGAACCACGCCCGCCTCTTCGGCGAGGGGGCGCAACCCTTCCAGATGCTGCTGAGCGAGTATCTCGGTTGGGGCCATCATGACGCCCTGCCCGCCCGCCTCGACCGCGACCAGCAGCGCCATGAACGCAACCAGAGTCTTGCCGGACCCAACATCCCCCTGAAGCAATCTGTTCATGCGCGTATCGGAGGCCATATCCCCTGCGATCTCTTGAATTGCGCGCTGTTGGGCGTTGGTGGGCTTGTATGGCAGGTTCGACAACACACGGGATTGCAGCTTGCCCGTACCAGCGCTAGCGACCCCCTTGACCCTGCGCTCTCTTTGGCGGGCCAATGCCAACGTCAATTGATGCGCGAACAGCTCATCATAGGCCAAACGCTCATGCGCTGGAGAAAAAGACGCTACATCATCCGCACCCTGCGGATTATGCGCTGCTTGTACAGCGCTCAGCCAGTCTGGCCAGTTCTCTTTTGCGACCTGCGCGGGATCAATCCATTCCGTCAATTCCGGCGAGAGTGCAACCGCGCTACGCGCGGCCTTGAAGGCAGTTTTCTGGGTCAGCCCCTGGGTCAAATGATAGACAGGCTCAAACTCAGGGATATCCTTTGCATCCGCAGGCGGCAGCATGTGATCCGGGTGAACCATCTGAGCAATGCCGTCGAAAAGCTCGATCTTGCCAGAAACCACCCTGCGCGCGCCCTGAGGGAGCACTTTTTGCAAGTAATCGCCGCGGGCATGAAAGAACACCAACTGAAATTCAGTCTGGCTGTCTTCAACATGGACACGGTACGCACCGCCCTTGTTTCTAGGGGGGCGATGGATGCCAACGCTGACTTCTACGGTCAGCGTCGAAGGCAAATCGACGCCTTGAATGGTATCGCGCCTGCGCCGATCAATCACCGCATAAGGCAGCCCGAACAAGACGTCGCGCGGGGTCTCGACACCTGACTGCGCCAAGACCTGAGCCGTCTTCGGCCCCACGCCGTCAAGCGTTTCCAGCCGCGAAAACAGCGGGAACAGAGATTCGGGACGACCGCTCATTTGCCGTCGATCAGCTGCAACCAGCCATCTTCGTCGAGCGTCTCGATCCCAAGCTCAGCCGCCTTTTTCGCCTTTGATCCAGCGCCCGGTCCCGCAACCAAAAGATCGGTCTTTTTGCTCACCGACCCCGACACTTTAGCGCCCAATGCCTCGGCACGTGCTTTGGCTTCGGCGCGGGTCATCTTTTCAAGCGTTCCCGTAAAAACCACGGTCTTTCCCGCAACGGGGCTACCCGAGGTATCGGGCCGTTTCGCGTCTTGGACATCAAGCTGAGCCACAAGATCGTCGATGCTCTGCCGTTCGGCAGGCTGGGCGAAGGCTGAAACCAATGCGCGGGCCATAACCTCACCAACACCGTCAACGTTCAGCAGCTCATCCCATTCTGACCCGGTCTGACTATGCGCTATGGTAACCGCTTTTTCCAGCTCATCCCATGATCCGTAATGCGTTGCGATTAGGTTCGACGCTGCCTCGCCGACATGTCGAATGCCCAGTGCAAACAGCAACCGACCCAGTGGAATAACTCGTTTTTCATCAATCGCTTGCCACAGATTGGTGGCGCTCTGCGCCCCCCATCCCTTGCGATTAGCCAGCCTGTTCAGGTTTACACTATCTCGTTGTTTCAGAGTAAAAATGTCAGCCGGGGTCCGAACTGGCAGATCGGGATCATCATAGAACATCTCAATCTGCTTTGCTCCAAACCCTTCGATGTCAAAGGCCTTGCGTGAGACGAAATGCTTCAATTTCTCAACGGCTTGCGCAGGGCAGATAACGCCACCGGTACAGCGACGGACCGCGTCACCTTCCTCGCGGATCGCATCGCTGTGACATTCGGGGCATATTTCCGGGAAGATGAACTTTTCGGCATCATCCGGGCGTTTCGAAATGTCGACATCGGCAACCTTCGGAATCACATCGCCGGCGCGATAAACCTGAACCCAGTCGCCGATCCGAATGTCTTTGCCTTCGCGTATCTCGCCGCCTTTTGCGTCTTTACCAGAAATGTAATCTTCGTTGTGCAACGTTGCGTTCGACACGACCACACCGCCGACAGTAACCGGGTGCAGCCTGGCCACCGGGCTCAGCGCGCCGGTGCGGCCGACCTGAATGTCGATCGCTTCAAGACGGGTCCAGGCAAGCTCGGCCGGAAATTTATGCGCAATTGCCCAACGTGGTGTGCTGGACCGGAACCCAAGCCGTGATTGCAGCGCAAGATCGTTTACCTTGTAGACCACTCCATCAATGTCATATCCAAGCGTCGCGCGCTGCAGCTCGATGCTGCGATAGTGATCCAGAATCTGCTTTGTATCCGCGCATAAACGGGTTAGCGGGTTGGTTGAAAATCCGAATTCCTTCAGGCGCTGTATGGCTTCGTATTGGGTGCTTGCCAGAGGCTCAGACAGCTCCCCCCAGGCATAAGCAAAAAACTTGAGGGGACGAGAACGGGTAATTGCGGAATCCAACTGACGAAGGGATCCTGCGGCGGCATTTCGCGGGTTGGCGAAGGTTTTTTCGCCTTTCTTGGACTGGCTCTCATTTAGACGATCAAAGTCTTCGTGAGACATATAGACCTCGCCGCGAACCTCAAGGATGTCTGGTGCGCCGGTGATTACCTGTGGAATATCCGATATGGTTAGCGCATTTGCGGTAACATTTTCCCCGACTTCTCCGTCTCCCCGCGTGGCCGCCTGGACAAGCCTACCCCTCTCATACCGAAGCGAAAGGGAGAGACCGTCGATCTTGGGCTCAGCCGTATAGCTCAATCCCGTCTCGTCATCCAACCCTAGGTATTTTCGGACAGATCGATCGAAATCAGAGACGTCCTCGTCTTGAAAAGCGTTGCCCAAAGACAGCATGCGCACGGCATGTGAAATCTTGGAGAACCCATCGGCGGGGCGGGCACCAACGATATCCGATGGGCTGTCAGATCGCTTGAGTTGCGGAAATCGCGACTCGATTTCTGAGTTTCTGAGTTTCAGCGCATCATAGTCGGCATCAGAAATCTCGGGGGCGTCTTTCTGGTGATACAATGCGTTCGCATGATGTAAAAGCCCAGCCAGCCGCGCCAGTTCATTGCGTGCCTGATCTTCCGTCAGGTCTGATACAGAAATGGAATTGCTCATGCCCTCGCCCCGTCAACTGTTCTTGGAGTTCAGTGATAGGGCGAGGGCATGGCTAGGTCCAGACGTGCTGTTCAGTGAGCGAGGGTGTCGCCCCGGACCCTTGGCGACGTAAAACTTGCGCGCCTAGGCGCCAACCGCAATGCGAGGTTCATCGACGCTGTTTTTCTGAGGATCGCGCAACACATACCCCCTGCCCCAGACGGTCTCGATATAATTTTCGCCGTCGGTGGCATTGCTAAGTTTTTTGCGCAATTTGCAGATAAAGACGTCAATGATCTTCAATTCGGGCTCATCCATTCCCCCATAGAGATGGTTAAGGAACATCTCTTTAGTCAGGGTTGTTCCCTTTCGAAGGCTCAGAAGTTCGAGCATTTGATATTCTTTGCCGGTCAGGTGAACGGCCTTGCCTTCCACTTCGACGGTTTTCGCATCCAGATTCACTGCAACGCGCCCGGTGTGGATTATGGATTGAGAATGCCCTTTTGAGCGGCGAATAATGGCGTGGATACGTGCAACCAATTCTTCTCTATGGAATGGTTTGGTCAGATAATCGTCAGCACCAAATCCGAAGCCCTTAATTTTACTTTCTGTATCGTCGGCCCCCGACAGGATCAGGATCGGCGTTTCCACCCGCGCAATCCGCAACTGGCGCAGCACTTCATGCCCGTTCATATCCGGAAGGTTGAGATCAAGGAGGATCAGGTCGTAATCGTAAAGTTTTGCGAGGTCGATCCCTTCTTCGCCTAAATCTGTCGCATATACGTTCAGATTGGCATGTGTCAGCATCAGTTCGATGCTTTTGGACGTGGTTGGATCATCCTCGACAAGAAGTATACGCATTTACTGCTCCAATTCAGCTCAATTTACCGATTAAAATCGAGCCTGCTCAAAAATGGTTAATCTGACGTTACCGTTGAATCATTTATTCACACTCTCCTTTAGGTTGTCGATATTTTTTTATTGTGGTGACCTTTAATGCGTCCGTTCCGTGTTCTGCGACCGCAGAAACCCAGGAATTAAATTCTTCATCGCTGAGGCCATATTGGTTTTTGGCTTCCGAAAGCGTAATCAATCCGTAAAGAACGCCACGGACTACAATCGCTTTACGGGATGCCACCCAGCGGGTTGTCTCTTTTGGCGGCAGATCAGCCCGGGATAAAACCGTTCCATCCGGCAGGGTTACCGACCTGGGCCCCTCTACTTTGTGCAAATACATCTTTCGGTCCTCTTCGTGCTGCGACAAAGCTGACACCATGCTACTTAATGTGTTGTGAAACCGCCCCTTGAGAGTATCTAGAATTTTCCTATATTCTGCCGGTCTTTCTTAACCCGTACTGGAACCGTCATGGCCCTCGACACCGAGACACCGCTGAACTCTCTTGGCTTTGCCAAGCCCCCGTCTGAAACGCGGGTGGTTGTTGCCATGTCCGGAGGCGTGGACAGCTCGGTCGTGGCCGCGCATTTGGCGGATCAGGGGTATGACGTCATCGGCGTCACCCTGCAGCTGTATGACCACGGTGCTGCGCTGGCCAAAAAGGGGGCCTGCTGTGCCGGTATCGACATTCACGATGCGCGCCGCGTGGCCGAGGAACGCGGGTTTCCGCATTACGTTCTGGATTATGAGAACATCTTCAAAGACGCAGTGATCGACGAATTCGCCGACAGCTATCTGGCCGGTGCGACGCCGGTTCCCTGCATTCGCTGTAACGAACGGGTGAAATTCAAGGATCTGCTGGAAACCGCCAAGGATCTTGAGGCTGATTGCATGGCCACCGGCCACTATATTCAGCGCAAGACAGGCCCCAACGGGCCGGAATTGCACAGCGCCGAGGATGCCAACCGCGATCAATCCTATTTCCTGTTCTCGACCACCCCGGAACAGCTGGATTTCCTGCGCTTTCCACTGGGCCACCTGCCCTCGAAGGATGCAACGCGCGAAATGGCTGCGCAATATGGGCTGGCTGTTGCCGACAAGCCCGACAGTCAGGACATCTGTTTCGTGCCCAACGGCAACTATGCCAGCGTAATCGAAAAGCTGCGCCCCGGCGCGGCGGAACCGGGTGAGATCGTTCATGCGGATGGTCGTGTGCTGGCCCAGCATAACGGGGTGATCCACTATACCATTGGTCAGCGCCGCGGGCTTGGTATCGGAGGCCTCAGCGATCCGCTTTACGTGGTGAAGCTGGATGTCGACAAGAAACACGTCGTAGTCGGCCCCAAAGAGATGTTGGCCACCCGCACCATTCCGGTGCGTGAGATCAACTGGCTGGGCGATGAGCCGTTTACGTCACGCGATGAATGGCACGTCCTGGTCAAGGTTCGCTCGACCCGCCCCCCGCGTGAGGCCATCATCCGCCCGCTTTCGGACACCACGGCCGAGGTCGAGTTGCTGACCCCGGAAGAAGGTGTGTCGCCCGGTCAGGCCTGTGTTTTCTATGCGTCCGAAGGCAGCCGCATCTTTGGCGGCGGCTGGATTTGGCGCGGATACTAAACTGCGTCAGTCCACGAGTTGCTGAGAATATAAAGGCCAGCGCAAATCATCACGTAAGGAACAAGCATCTCAAGCTTGCGCGCGATGCGACCACTGATGAGCGGCGATTTGGCGCCCAGCAGCGCCAGCGTGGCCAATCCTACCACGGCAAGCCCTGCGCCGAAGGCTCCGGCGATCCGAAAGCCTGGCGTTGAATCCGCCAATAACGGCGCCAGAACGGCCAAAGTGTCCATCGACAGGCTAGTAAACAGTAAGGTTGTCACCAAAATTGATGCTCCGGCTTCGAGATGCGCAGGAGTGTCGACGCCCTGCCCGCGCCATTGGCGGATGGCGGCCAGACAGCCCAGTGTCAGCGGGATCATCCCCAGATACCCGGCCCAGCCCGGTATTACGCCCTCGATCCCCATGGCGAACAGCAAGGACGCCGAAATCACCAAGCCCTGTGCGAACAGAAAGCCAAAGACGGCCCGCTTGTCCCCTGACACCAAGATCAGCGCCACCAAGGCGGCAAGATTATCCAGATTGGTCAGTATCAATGCCAGAAAGGCCGAAAAACCAAAGAGGATGAACTCGGCCATCAGGACGGCATTCTGGCCAACACGGCCTTTGCAGCTCTGAAACCAGGGGCGTCGCCGTCACGGCCCAGGCGCTCCATTGTCAGATCCATCGCGTTGCGCTGCGCGTCAGGTTTCAGGGCGACCTCTCGTAGCGCTACGGCAATCTTGTCCGGTAGGCAGTCATCCAGCAGGCATTCCGGGATGGAACGCGTTTCCGAGACAAGATTGACCAATGTAACCGTGTCCAGATTGACCATACGTACTGCCAGTTTCTGGGTCAGCCAGCTGAGGCGGTAGGCAATCACCATGGGTGTTGCTTGGGCTGCAAGTTCAAGCGACACGGTACCCGATGCCGCCAGAGCAAGGTCCGCTCCGGCAAAAGCTGCGCGTTTCTGCTGAACTGCCTCTTCGGTCGGAACATTGCGCGGGTCGATCACGACGGGATTGCCTGGCCATGTCTGCAGATGTTCGGTTACGGCCTCTACCATATGTGCAACCGCCGGAACAATAACCCGCGTACCCGGCCGGTCGGCTAGGAATTGCCCCAAGGCCTGACCAAATACAGGCGCCAGACGGTCAACCTCACCCTTGCGCGACCCCGGCAAGGCAAGAACCAGCGGAGCATCCCCAAGATCATAGGCGGCGCGAAACTCCTGGATATCGCGATCTGAGGCGATGGGTTCGCTTGCAACCGGATGGCCAACAAAATCGCATTCCATCCCGGCGCGTTCCATATAGGGCGGCTCAAACGGAAGCAACGCCAGCACATGGTCGATGACCTTGGCCATCTTATCCGCACGCCCCGGTCGCCAGGCCCAAACGCTGGGGGCCACATAGTGGACGGTTCGAGTATCGCTTGCTGCTTTGACCAACTTGGCAACGCGCAACGAGAAGTCCGGACTGTCGATGGTGATCAATACGTCAGGTTTGGTGTCCAGAACGGCCTGCGCTGTCTCAGATATCCGGCGCTTGAGGTGAAAGAATTTTGGCAATACCTCGATCAAGCCCATCACTGACAATTCGGACATCGGAAAGCGGCTGTTCAGACCCTGGGCCTGCATCAATGGTCCGCCGACCCCGTCGAATGTAACATCTGGGACAAGGGCACGTAGCCCTTCCATCAACGCGCCGCCCAATCGATCGCCCGAAGGTTCGCCGGCGACCAGAAACACCCGCATCAGTTGGTTCGCTCACGCACATAAAGGAACAAACCCAGGCGATCGCACTCAGCAATTACACGTTGTCGCTGCAATACAAGCACCCCGCCCTTTTCGATCACGATCCCGGACAAACCAGCTGCGACGGCGCTGAAAATGGTTTCAGGTCCAATAGCTGGCAGATCCGCGCGAAAGTCCTGATCGGGCTTTGGACCCTTGAAAAGCACCCCACCCCCCGCATCGGGCCGTTGAGTCAGAGACTCGAGCATCCATGCGGTGCCAAAAATTCCTTCGATCGCCAAAGCCTGCCCTTTGGAAACTGCACAGGCCTGGCCGATATCAGCTGCCCCCATGGCACGCAGGATACTGGATGCCCGATCCGCATCTGCGCGATCCGCGTCTGAGGGCTGTGCCTCTGTCAAACAACCAAGCGGAGGCAGCAGTTCAGGCGCAATCTCATGCGCGGCACGGACATTCAGGCCTGAGTTTTCGAATATCCCAATGACAGCCCGTAATGCGCCGTCATCGCCGGATTGAATCGCCTGCACCAGAATAGGCACCAACGGCATCGTCGCGGCATCAATGCGCGACGGGTCAACGGCGGGACGTTGAACCGCTCCGGCCATACAGATTTCAGTTACGCCACGGGTTTTGAGATCTGCGATGAATGATCCAAGCTGTTCCAGCGGGAAAACGATGTCGGCAGACAGAGTATCCGGGGCAAAGCCTTCCATCGCGCAGATCAAGGGCCGTTCAGCCAGACAGGAAACCACTTCGTCCGGCAACACACCTGTTCCCGCGATCAGTGCCAACATGATGTTACTTCCTCGGTGTCAGAAAGGACCGATCCGAATCGCCGGTTACGAAATTGACGATTTCGCGGACATATTCGCTTTCGGCATCTTCACCCAAGCGCTTGGCGCGGTCCATAAAAGTTCCGTCACCATCGGACAATTCGCGAAACGCTGCGCGTAAAGCTGAAATATCAGCTCGTGCGACACCGCGCCGTTTGAGGCCAACAAGATTCAGGCCGTCCAGCTCGCCGCGAGGCGCTTGAACAAGCCCATAGGGAATCACGTCGTTGGGCACCATCGTCAGCGCGCCGATAATCGCCCCACGGCCCACACGAACCCATTGATGCAAACCCGAAATCCCGCCGACGATAACATCGTCTTCGATAATGCAATGTCCCGCGGCACCAGAATGGTTCACCATGATCACGCGATTGCCAATCTGAACGTCGTGAGCCACGTGAACACCAGCCATCAGCAAACAGTCATCGCCAATCCGGGTTACACCGCCACCGCCGTCTGTTCCAGAATTCACAGTTACATGTTCACGGATACGGTTTCGTTTGCCAATTTCCAGCCGCGTATCTTCACCGCCGAACTTAAGGTCTTGGGGGATTTCACCGATGACCGAAAAATTGAAGATTATGGTGTCTTCATCCACCTCGGTGTCACCGGTAACAACAACATGCGACTTCAGTTCTACCCGGTCTTTCAACCGCACCCTTGAACCAACAAAACAAAAAGGGCCGATGACACAGCCCTCTCCGATCTGAGCACCGTCTTCGATGATTGCGCTAGGGTGAATGCCACTCATGTTGTCTTTTCCATGTCCCAATCAACATAGGCTGAGAACTCAGCTTCGGCTGCGACCTCTCCATCAACCGTGGCCCTGCCAGAGAACTTGAAAATCTTGCCACCCTTCTTGCCGCGCACAGTTTCAACATGCATCTCGAGCACGTCACCGGGCACGACTTTGCGGCGGAACTTGCACTTGTCGATATTCATGAAATAGATCAACAAGTCGCTGTCGATGACATCCATCCCAACGCCAAGCATAACACCTGCGGTCTGCGCCATTGCTTCAACAATGGTCACACCAGGCATGATCGGTGTACCAGGGAAATGGCCCTGGAAATGCGGCTCGTTCATGGTGACGTTCTTGATGCCGACCGCTGACTGATAGCCTGAAATCTCGACCACCTTGTCGACCAGCAGAAACGGATAGCGGTGCGGCAATATCCGTTGAATCAGCTGAATGTCGGCGCTTTTGGTGTCCGTGCTCATAGTTCTGATATCCTGTTCTGGATTTCTCTTTTCAATGTGGTTAGCAACACCGCGACCCGAGGGCAAGCAAACCTATTCGCCTGTACCTTCGTCAAGTGTTGTTCCATCACCAATGGCTGTATCAATTCGGGTGATGGCGGCATCTGTCACATCGGACAGATCCGAACTGAGAAACACGCTGGAGCGTTGAATAATGACCGAGGCGCCAGATTCGCGCAAAAGATCGATCAATACTGGGCGGGCGAGTTCAAAAAACATCTGTTGTGCATCTTCACTGCGACGCGCAAGGGCATCAAGCTTGGCGCGCTGCCCTTCTCGGTGGTTCTGAACCTTTCTGTCGAACGCCTCTGCGAGGGGACGAAATTCTTCAGCAGACAGAGAGGCGCGCTTTTCGGTGAGGTCCTTCTCCTCCGCGCTGAGCTCTGCAACGATCCGCTCGTTCTCGGCAGCAAGCAGAGTCCCCTCTGCTTCGATCTCACTGAGAATGCGACGTCCAAACGCCGAGTCAGAAAACAACCGTTCGCTGGAGATTGTCAGGACGCTGGCTTGTGTCACGCCAAGCTGCTGTCCGGTAACCGGTCCTGCCAGGGTTAAGGTCAGAAAAAGACACAGGGCCCGAAAGGGGCCCTGCATATAGGATTGAAGACTACTTCGCATCCGAGATCAGAACCTCGCCTGAATGGTCAGGTCGAAATTCTGTTCCTTGTCAAAGTCCTCTTTCTTGAGCGCTTGCGAAAAGTTAAAGCGCAGCGGGCCAAAAGGTGTTTCCCATAGGACTGCAACACCAAGAACATGACGGATAGACCCATCCGCACCGACAATGTTGGCACCCGAAGTGTTTACATCGTCGATATTGTACAGGTTACCGAAATCATAGAACACGCCTCCACGCAGGCCCAATTCTTCTGGCAAGCCCAGAGGAAAGTCCGATTCCAGACGCGCGACCCAATAGTAATTCCCGCCGATAGCGTCATCCTGACCATTTGACAGATCCCGTGGCCCCAAACCGGCTGGCTCGAACCCGCGGAATTTATTGGGGCCCAACACAAAGCGATCCAACGTCCGGCTGAAATCGTTGCCAGTCCAGTGCATTGCACCCATTTCAAGCGATGCACGAAGAACGACTTCTTCACTCAGAACGCGTGTTTGGGCAATCCCGCGTGCGCTGGTTTTGTAGAACTTGTTGTCCCCACCCAGTCCAGCGGCATCCAGGCCAACCTCAAACAGAACACCGGCATTGGGGTTAAGCCCACCAAGGCGGCTGTCATATACATAGGACACACCCAAAGAACTAGTCGTGCGTTCACCCTGATCAATCTCAGAGGCGATGACCGCGCCGTTTGCCTCGTTGTCCTGCTGCTTCATCTCGCTGTTTTCCCAGGCATAGCGAACGCGCAACGAAGACAGCTCTCCGATCGCATAGCTCAACTGAGGGTTAAAGAACACACGCTCGGTGTTATAGCTGGCAAAACTGGAGTCGGTCGACGCCAAACCCAGACCAAGATCAAAGCGAAGCTTGCGGCCCAAAAGATAGGGTTCGGTGAAATTCAGGGAGTACTCTTCTGAATCCTGTGCGGTCGAAATCGTAACCCCGACGGTCTGTCCACGGCCTAGGAAGTTTGACTCACTTAGGCCGATTGCAATGCCGAAACCGTCAGAGATCGAGTAGCTACCACCGAGGCTGAGCGAGCCCGTTGGCTGTTCTTCGACGTCGACATCCACGATCACTTGGCTGGGCGTCGAACCCTCGCGCGGTTCAACGTCAGCGACGGCGAAATAGCCCAATGCCCGGATACGTTCAGCCGCCTGCCGGATTTCACGCGGGTTGAACGGGTCACCCTCGACGGTGTCGAATTGACGACGGATCACGCGGTCAAGCGTGGTGGTGTTGCCCTCGATGTCGATACGCTCGACAAAGATACGCGGTCCTTTGGTCAGAACGAATTCAACATCCAGCGTCAGATCACGTGCATTGCGCGTGACGCGCGGCTCAACCCGCAGAAAGTCCACCCCTTGCCGAATGCCCAGACGCTCTTGCCTGGCGATAGAGTTTTCGACCAGTGAAGGAGAATAGGTGACACCCGGCTTGATCTTGAGTGCGGCCTGATATTCGGCCGCATCCACACCGGGTATTTCGCTTACGGTGGTGATCTTGCCGAATGAGAATTTCTGACCTTCAGTTACATTCATCACCAGGAAAAACGCGTCGCGCTCACGTGTGAATTCAACATTGGCGCTGTTGACGCGGAAATCGACATAGCCACGCGATAAGTAGAAATCACGGATCACTTGTTTGTCGAACTCGATCCGGTCAGCGATAAAAGTATCGCCCCGCAGGAATGTACGCAGGAAATTGGCTTGCTTGGTTTCAAGCACACGGCGCAGACGCCGGTCGGAATAGGCCCGGTTGCCAACAAAGCTTACGCGCTCAACCTCGATCGTCGTACCTTCGGAGATTTCAAAAACGAGGTCTACCCGATTGTCGCTGCGGCGGATGATTCTGGGGATGACGGTTGCTGCAACACGTCCTTGAGCCAAATAGATTTCGGCAATCATGTCTGCGTCAGCTTCAGCGACCTGAGGCGTAAAGACCCGGCGGGGTTGAGACGAAACGGCATTGAGCAACAGCTCATCCTTAAGCCTCTTGTTACCCTCGATGCTGATCTGGTTGATCGTCGGATATTCCTGAACTTTGATGACCAAAGTGCTGCCACGAGGGGTCAAATCGACTGTTTCAAAAACACCACTGTCAAGCAGCCGTTGGAAGGCATCGTTGAGTTGTCCAGCTGTCACCGTCTGCCCAGGCTCGATTCCCGAACGTGCAATGATTGTCGATGTCTCGATGCGCCTGTTCCCCTCAACTTCAAACGAGTTGATGGTGTAGCTTTGCGCCTGAGCAGCCTGCGGCAATGACAGCAAACTAACTGTGGCAAATAGGAAAAAGAATGTTAGGGCCTGCCACAAAATCTTGTTTACCGGCTTTTGCCCCCCGCAGGATGTGCCTGCGCCTCGCCTGTCGGTCATATTTTTCTCTACCCAGAATTTTAAGACTTTAAAGCTGAGTAACGGGATTGTCTGGCCTTGTCAAAAGCCGAAAAAGAGAAAGCGGCCCAATGGGCCGCTGTTCAGCAAATAAAAAGAAAGGAACAGAATCACATGGTGATCAGATAAGCGCATCCACCCATAGCCAACGCAGTGGCGCCGAAAAACAAGATCGAGTCCCAGTTCAGCACAAGCAGGAAGCTAAAGCTGCGATATGATTTTTTGATAGCATTCGCCATGATCGCCTCTGACAGACAAAATTATGAAACGAACACATCCTATGAGGGAATTGGGGCGGAATTGCGACTAGATTGTGCAAGCTCCGCCCAAATCAACAAAACAGGTCATTTGAGACGGAAAACAGCATCAGAGCCAGAATGATTGACACTCCGATGCCCATCAAAATCCGCAGCGCTTTGTCGCTGGGTGGTTTCCCCGAGATGGCCTCATATGCGTAAAATACCAAGTGTCCTCCATCCAAAGCCGGAATCGGAAACAGGTTCAGCAAACCGACAGCAGTTGACAGAACGGCGATAAAGAAGATGAAGTTCTGCGCTCCCTGGCTGGCCATCGCACCCGAGGTTTCGGCGATTCCGATCGGGCCGGACATGTTGCAGGTGCTGATCGCTCCGGTCACCATGTGCCAGATACCTGAAAGAGACCCGTCAATGATACGCAATGTTTGTCGCACACCGCCGCCAAGAGATGTCAGGATGCCCGCCCTTTCGGTTGCAGGTTCTAGCATCATGCCGCCGACGATCCCGATCCTCCAATGCGTTACAAAACCACCATCAGACTGCGGCTCATCCGTGCGGCGTGGAGCCAGGGCAAACTCCAGTTCTGCTCCGTCACGCCAGACATTCAACAGCAGTGGCCGCCCATCAGAGCCTTCCACATGGTCCTTGAGCTGTTCAAAGGCATAAACCGGTTCGCCGTTAACCGCTGTTATGACATCCCCCTGTGCCAGGCTGATATCCATTGCTGCGCTGCGCGGAACAACCTGTTGAATCAGGGGGGGGAACAGCCAAGGTGCGGAAACGTCCAATGTGTCACCTTCACGAAGAACTGTGTAATCAAGAACGGGGTCAACGGGCAAAGAGTCTACGAACTCGCTCCACGATCCTTCTTGTTCGAAATCTGGCAGGTCAATACCTGCAATCGCGAGGATTTCATCACCTTCACGCAGCTCTTGAACTGTCCCCGGCAGAGGATGCAGAGACCCAACGGTCAGAGGGTCTCTGGTTGCGCCTTGCGTAAAGAAAATTAGGCCAAAGACCAGTATCGACATTGCGAAATTAAAGATTGGCCCTGCCGCAACAGTTGCCGTCCTGGCCCAAAGTGGCGCGCCATGCATTGTGCGGCGCAGCTCCTCCGGGCTTTGCTCAGAAATTTCAGACATAGCCGCTTCGTCTTTGCCGGATGCTGCATTGGCGTCACCCAAAAACTTGACATACCCACCGAATGGAAGCGCTGCGATCTGCCAGCGCGTTCCTCTTTTGTCGATACGGCTCCAGAGTACGGGACCGAAACCGATTGAGAACACTTCGGCGTAGATGCCGGACCAACGGCCAACGATGTAATGCCCGTATTCATGTACGGCTACGATGGCGGATAACGCGATCACAAAGGCGAATATGGTGTAAATCAAATTGCCGAATTGTGGGATCAGTGAGAGTACGTCCAATTTATTTTCCTGCTCGTTGCGCAACGGCGTTATCGACCCATATACGTGCCAGATGGTCGGTTTGCAGCACGTTATCAAGGGTCATTGGGGCGTCAATATGGTTGTCTTGTGCATCGAAACGATCCAAGACGGCGGCCACGATGTCTGCCATATCAAGGAAACCAATGCGACCTGCAATGAAATGGTCGAGTGCACATTCTTTGGCTCCGTTGAAAACCGCTCCGGACAGCCCGCCCCGCTCCATGACTTCGCGTGCTAACCGCAAAGCCGGATATCGGTTTTCGTCTGGTTCCTGAAATCGCAACTGTCCCAGCTTTGCAAGGTTCAGCCTTTCGACCGGAAGGGTCTGACGTTTTGGCCAATTCAGGGCATATCCGATCGCGTGGCGCATATCTGGCGCGCCCATATGGGCCATAACCGCGCCATCGTTAAACCCGACCATCGCATGAACGATGGATTCCGGATGCACAATCACTTCGATCATATCCGGGGATATTCCGAAGAATTCGCGTGTTTCGATCACCTCGAGCGCCTTGTTAAACATCGAAGCGCTATCAATCGTGATCCGCTGCCCCATATTCCAGTTCGGGTGGCTCGAGGCCTGCTCAACCGTGGCCGAGGCCAATTTGCTCAGTGGCCAATCCCGGAAGGCGCCGCCGCTGGCAGTGATGATGATACGCTCGACCGATGCCATATCTTCACCGACCAGAGCCTGAAAAACAGCAGAATGTTCGCTGTCCACTGGTAGCAATCGGGCATTGTGCTTTCGGGCAGTATCCAGAACCAAAGAACCCGCGCAGACAAGCGTTTCTTTATTCGCCAAAGCCAGCGTCGCGCCCTGTTCAAGCGCCGTCAGCCCTGGTTGCAACCCCGCAGCCCCAACGATGGCAGACATGACCCAGTCAGCCGGTCGCGCTGCAGCTTCGGCCAGAGCATTCGCCCCGGCGGCGACCTCGACATCAGAACCGGCCAAGGCCGCTCGCAGATCCTCAAGCCGGTCTGGGTGGGCTGTAATCGCGATATCCGCCTTCAAACGTTTGGCGTCACGCGCAAGTTGTTCGATATTGGCTCCACCGGTCAGGGCGACAACATCATACGCTGATGGATTTCGGTCAATCAGATCTATCGTGTTTTGCCCGATAGAACCCGTCGCGCCAAAAACAGAGATTTTGCGCATCACATGGCTCCGGGGGAATAAATCAACCCCACGAGCAGAACGAACAGAGCGGCCCCCATCATCCCATCGAATCGATCAAGGAAGCCGCCATGGCCGGGAATCAGGTTCGAACTGTCCTTGACGCCGAATTTTCGTTTGGCCGCGCTTTCGACAATATCGCCGGCCTGGCTGGCCATTGACGCCAGAACCGAGATCACGATGAACCAAGTTCCGAAGCCGCCGTAAGCCGCAAAGGCTAAGCCAACAATGGCAGCCGCTACCCAGCCTCCCGCTGTTCCCGACCACGTCTTTTTCGGGCTGACTCGTGGCCAGAATTTTGGCCCACCCAATGCCTTTCCGACAAAATATCCGGCGACATCCGTAGCAACGACGACCGATATCAGCCAGACCATCCAGACAAATCCCATATTCGTCCGGATTGAGATAAAGCCCAGCCCCGCGGCCGCGATCCACAGCGCGAAGAGAGTATAGATACCCCGGTACCGGCTGACCTGCCCTGCCCCGGCCAGTGCCGGAGCAAGCAAGAAGGGAAGTTTATAGAGTGCCGGAAGATGGTAACTCAGCACCACCGCAAAACCGGTCAATATGGCAAGCTGGATCGCAACAGCTTTCCTGCCCGGGTCAATCATACGGACCAGTTCCCAGGTCATCAGCCCGCAAGCAATGGAAATGAAGGCTTCGAACCACAGACCGCCCAGCCAGACCTCGACAGCGCCAACGGCAACAAGGACTCCCGCCGACAATACGCGGGCAGTCAGGTCGGACCAGCGCCCGTCACTCATGCCGGTACAGCTCCGAACCGTCGGTCGCGGCTGCCATAGCTCCGGCACAGGCGCTCAAGCTCTGCCGCAGTGAAGTCTGGCCAGAGCGTGTCGATGAATTCGTATTCCGAATAGGCGGATTGCCATAGCAGAAAATTGGAAATACGCGCCTCGCCGCTGGTTCGGATCACCAGATCAGGATCGGGAAGAACATGTGTGTCCAGATATTTCGGCAGCGTTTCTTCGTCTACATCATCAGGATGCAAGCGCCCGTCAGCGACATCCTGTGCCAGACGTTTGGTAGCCCGCGCGACTTCATCCCGACCGCCATAGTTCAACGCAATGGTCAGGTGAACCAGATCATTTCCCTCGGTCTCGGCCTCAAGCGTATCCATCAATTCGATCAGTTTGGCATCCAACCTGACTCTGTCACCGATGAAACGCACCCGAACACCCGAGTCTCGGAGCGTCCGGGTTTCCTTGATAATATAGCGCCGAAACAAGCTCATCAGACCGGCAACTTCGACCTGAGTGCGTTTCCAGTTCTCGGTCGAAAACGCAAAAACAGTCAGATACTTAATACCAAGCCTTGGGCAGGCCTCGACCACATCGCGCACACGTCTTGCCCCGGCGTGGTGGCCAAACAGGCGAGGTCGCCCGCGGGCCTGCGCCCAGCGACCATTACCATCCATGATGATCGCGACATGCTGGGGCCCTCTTTCGGGCATGGTATGCGAGGAAGAGGGCATCACCCGGTCTCAGACCTGCATGATTTCTGCCTGCTTGGTCTCAAGCGCGGCATCTACTACCTTGATCATCTGATCGGTTAGATCCTGCACTTCGCTTTCCCAAAACTTCTGGTCATCTTCGGACATACCGTCGGCCTTGGCCTTCTTGATCTGATCCATCCCGTCGCGGCGCACATTCCGGATCGAGACCCGTGCGTGTTCGGCATATTGCCCGGCGACTTTGCCCAACTCGCGACGGCGTTCTTCGTTCAGTTCCGGGATCGGTAGCATGATGATCGTTCCGTTGAGCTGAGGGTTGATGCCCAGCCCACTTTCACGGATCGCTTTTTCCACTTTGCCGACCAGCCCTTTATCCCAGACATTGACCGTTACCATACGCGGCTCGGGCACATTGACCGTTCCCACCTGGTTGATCGGCGTCATCGAACCATAGGCATCGACCATCACCGGCTCGAGCATCGAGGCCGAGGCGCGCCCGGTGCGCAGCGATGCAAATTCGGTTCTGAGGTTTGACATTGCGCCGTCCATGCGGCGTTTCAGGTCGTCTGTGTCCAGTTCGAAATCGTCAGACATTCTGCTCACTCCCCGTCTTCAGGTACTGTTTGCATGGCTCATAAGCCATTCAATTTGGGATGTATAGCAATGATGATCCGTATTTACGCCATTGACCAGAGGTGTTTGCCGGATTTTCCCGAACCTGCAGCCACAAAATTAACCGACCGCAAATCAATGCGGTCGGTCAGACATATTCATTCCGGATCAGGTGTTTACGTCTACGACAACACGACCTTTAACCTGACCTTGCAGGATATCCGCCCCTAATTGGGGCAGATCGCTCAGCTTTGCGGGATGGATCATCGCCTCAAGCTTGTCCATCGGAAGGTCGGTTGCTATCCGCTGCCAAGCCCGCAGCCGATTTTCATAAGGCTGCATAACGCTGTCGATCCCCAAGAGGTTCACACCGCGTAAAAGGAACGGGATAACAGTTGCCGGAAGGCCCGCGCCGCCAGCCAACCCCACGGCCGAGACCGAGGCACCGTATTTCATCTGCCCCAGAACGCGTGCCAGCATTGCGCCGCCGACCGCGTCCACACAGCCAGACCATGCCTCGCTTTCCAGAGGGCGCTTAGTTGTCTCGTTCAGCTCATCGCGTGGCACAATGGTCGCGGCGCCCAAAGACTTCAGGTAATCGCTGGTTTCCGGTCGTCCGGTGACGGCTGCCACTTCGTATCCCAAATTGGCAAGAATCGCCGTCGCGACCGAGCCAACACCACCTGCTGCCCCTGTGACCAAAACCGGACCCTGCCCCGGTTTCAGCCCATGATCCTCAAGTGCCATAACCGCCAGCATCGCGGTGAACCCAGCGGTTCCGATGGCCATCGCCTGGCGGGGCTCCAACCCATCGGGCAGCGGGACCAACCAATCGGCACGGGCATTGGCTTTTTGTGAGTACCCACCCCAATGCGCCTCACCGACACGCCAACCGGTCAGGACCACTTTGTCACCCGGTTTATATCGCTCATCCGAAGACGACTCGACCGTCCCCGCATAGTCGATGCCAGGAACATGCGGATAGCTGCGTACCAGCCCCCCGCCTTTGGGCGACAGGCAAAGACCATCCTTATAATTTACCGTTGAATACTGAACCGCCACGGTAACCTCACCCTGCGGCAGATCCCCCTCCGAAAGCTGTTGAACCGAGGGGCTGGCCAGCCCGCTTTCCTCGTCTTTTTCCATCACCAGTGCGTTGAACATCAAAATGTCCTCCTGTTTTGGACGTCAGAGTAAAGCCCCGACCCCGTGTAATAACCTGTTTCTGAACCCGATACGCCGCTTGCGATCAGATCCAAAACTTTTCCCGTACAGTCGCCTCACGCATACCGTCGGGCGTTTCGACCTCAACCCTTGTGCCCGCGTCCCAATGGCTGAGTTTGAGCATCCCAATGGAAACATTGGTGTTGAAATCCGGAGACCAAGCGGCAGAAGTGATTTGACCGACCCGTTTCCCCTGAGCGTATACCGACCATGGAGCAACGCAGGCACCAACGGCCGGCCCAGCGATTTCAATCGGACGGATTTGCTGGATCGGCCCTTCTTTTGCGACCCGCAACAACGCGTCCCGGCCAATGCACCCAATCGCCGTGTGTGTGTTACAGAACTTGCCCAGGCCACATTCATGTGGGGTGTTGTCGTCGGTCATATCGTTTCCGTAGGACAGCAACCCAGCCTCAATGCGTTCGATCAGGTTGGGACAACCTGCGCGTACGTTCAAATCCTCGCCTGCCGAAAACAGCGCATTCCACAGCGTCATTCCGATATCGCTGCCCTCGACATAAATCTCGAACCCGCCCTGCTTTGAATACCCTGACCTGGCGATGGCCAGATCGCGGCCCGCAAACTCGAACATGTCGAACTTGAAAAACCGGATGTCTTTGACGCGCTCGCCAAATACGCGAGACATCAGTTCATCCGCCATGGGCCCCTGTACCGCCAAGGGTGAGACGTCTGGCTCATCCACCAGAACATCCAGCCGATAGCCGTTCGCGATTCCTTTGACCCATAACAACAAATCGCTATCCGCGATGGAGATCCACCAGCGGTCCTCGGACAGTTTCACCGCAACCGGATCATTCAACATGCCACCGGTCTCATCAACGATAGGGACGTAATAGCATTGGCCGGGCAACATGCCTCTCAAATCGCGTGGCGTCAGCATTTGCATAAGGCGTGCCGCGTCGGGACCTCTGAGTTCGACCTGTCGCTCACACGAGACGTCCCAGACCTGCACATGCTTTTTTAAGTGCCGGTAATCAGCCTCGACGCTGTCGAATACAGTTGGCAATAGCATCCGGTTATAAACCGTGAATGCCTTTACGCCTGCGGCTTCGACCCCTTCAGAAAAAGGTGTGCGCCGCAACCGGCGAGAGAAGGAAATATTGGCCACTCAAGCCTCCTCGGGCATAATGCCAGATCACAATTCGAAGCCTGCGTTCCCGTCAACATCTGGTGCAACAGGCCGCGATGGCGTGTCTGGCGATTAAAAATTAGGATCACGTATTGCGCGTAATCCTTTGTGGTTTCGTATTATTTCGGCCCTT
Organism: Ruegeria sp. CDSA077; assembly: GCF_059612265.1. Classification (NCBI taxonomy): domain Bacteria; kingdom Pseudomonadati; phylum Pseudomonadota; class Alphaproteobacteria; order Rhodobacterales; family Roseobacteraceae; genus Ruegeria; species Ruegeria sp. CDSA077. The sequence continues at coordinate 811,339 of NZ_JBXWQG010000001.1, read as the reverse complement.
GCCAATCGATTGGGCAGATTTCGGCGGATTTTCCACCGAAATCCCAGACCCGACCGTAATCGCGGACCTTGGATTTGGTGCCGCGCGCCACGATAATGTCCGGTCCCATCCAGTATTTCGAGTTTGAGACCATCACAGGATGCTCGGGGTCTTTGCCCGCCAACATCTCGATTTCGCCCTGGATTTTCCGACCAATCATGATGCGGCGCTTGGTCCCGTCGCGTTCGATCTGAACCGGAGCACGTTCGGCCCCGATAATTTCGCTGACCAGCATGGTAAACAAGCCGGTCGTGCCCCCGGCCTGACCGCTGAATATCTGGAGCAACCCGTTATAGGCCTTACCGCTGGCCCGTTCGTCGACATAGGCGGCAACTTTCCACTGCCCCTCACCCATGCGACCCGGAATATCGACCAGAAGGCCAACATTGAGGCCCGACAGGTCCTCGCCCTCGAAATGGCCTTCATCGATGACAATTCCCATCCAGGCATGACAATGACCCTCGGTCGGAGGATGCGCGCCCAGCGATACGACACAGGGGCAGAACAGATCGCACGAGCAGTTCAGGATCAGCTCTCCCTTGATCGCCCAGTTTGTCGGGCTCATCTCGCGCCGCTTGGGGTTGGGCATGCGGCTGTCGATACGTTGGCTGATCGGCAGGCGATCTGCCTCTGGTTTTTTATTCTTAGCCAATAGCTTATCCTCCATAGATAAAGGGGTACACGAGCAAGGCACCGCCGCCCGCGATAAGAGCAAATCCCAGTGGTCGTGTAATCACGTGACCGATCTGGGGCAATTTTTCGAGAACCATGAAAAAGGTCGCCAGACCCATCCACAGAAGACTCATGACGCCGCCGACAAAGCCGAGCGCCATAAAGCCCCAGCAGCATCCGACGCAGAATGCGCCAAGCCCCAGCCCCATCCGAAAACCGCCTGAAAACCCGGTTTTCCAGTGGCCAAGAAAATAGGTCATTGGTGCATGGCAGACCCCATGGCACAGCTCTTTGGCGCGGGTGAACTGAAAGGCGCCGACGGCGATCATCAACCCGCCCGCAACAAGCCCGGATTTCGCAATGCCCAGCATGTCGACAACGCCGCCAAACAGCAGAACCAGTTGCACCCCGGTAATGAGCGCGGCAAACCCGACCCAGACGACGAAGTAGCCAATCAAGACACCAATCCAGCCGGAGCGTGTGCCATTTGCACTGCGGATTAGATCGTCGTAGCTGCGCAGAGTTGGAATAATGGTCGGCAACATCATTGCGGCCATCATGATGGCCCACATCCAAAACAGCGGGCCGAACTCTGCCATGGGCATATACATGTCCATCCTGGGGTCCATGGCGCGCATCGCCTGCCCCATCGCTCCGGGACGGCCGATCCAATCCAGATCCATGGCGCGGTTCATCACGAACATCATCCACCACGCCCACAGGATCAGAGCGTAGAATCCCAGCCAAAACCCATTACGTAGAACTGCGCGACTCACTTGTTCCTCCCGACTCAGTCCTTGCAATTCAAATGTCAGACTTTTAAATGTCAGACAAATGAAATTTTGCCTGCGGCCCTGCTCAAAATGAAAATCGACCCCAAGAAACCTGCTGATCTTTCGGTTCAGATCGCCCAATCAATCCGAGATGCGATCATATCGGGTCGGTTGATTGTAGATGAACGCCTGCCTTCTGAGGCGGAGCTGTCCGACCAGTTTCAGGTGTCCCGACCAACCGTGCGTGAGGCCCTTAAACGCCTTGCGGCACAGTCCCTGATCCGCACCCAACGTGGCGCGACGGGCGGAGCATTTGTCAACCGGCTGAGCTATCAGGATGCGTATTCCCAACAGATCACCACATCCACGTTGCTGCTGTCCATGAATGCGGTCAGTTTTGAAACGGCTTGCGAGGCTCGGTATTCGCTGGAACGCGCCTGCGCTACTTTGTCAGCCGAACGCAGGACGGCGGATCATCTGGCGACGATGCGTGCCGAGATATTTCGGCAGGCTCAACCCGGGCTGACAGACGAAGCCTTTTGCGCCTCGGATGTGACCTTTCACCGGGCATTGGTCGATGGGGCCGGCAATCCGGTGTTGTCCTATCAACTGGCCGGCGCCGTCGAGGCGATGCAGCCTTTGATGAACATGATCACGTTTACGGCGCGGTCCCGAGAAGAGATCATCGTGTTGCACAACCAGATTGCCGATGCTTTGGATCGGCGGGACGCTGCTGCGGTAGATTCAGCACTGGTGGATCTCGAAGCTTATACCCGTAAGCTTGCCCTGGACGTCGCCAAACAGCGGCGCAAACCAACCGAATGAGGGTACAATGACGTCGATTTTGAATATTGCCGCGGCGGTTCTGACAATCGGTTTCGGCCTCTTTGGGTTTCTAGCACCCGCTTGGACCGCGGCCTCGCTGGACCTGGCGCCTACGAACAGCACCATGGGGTTAAGCGAATTGCGCGCCTCGGTCGGTGGGCTTTTTGTTGTCACCGGAATTGCGGTCATTTGGCTGAACACTCCCATGGCCTATGCTATGTTGGGCGTTGTTTATGCCGGCGCAGCCTTGGGCCGGTTTGTTTCCGTCATTCTGGATCACCCCCCTTTGATCAAAGCGATGACATTTGGGGGAATCGAGCTGATATTGGCGCTGTGGCTGATCCTGGCAAACATTAACCGACCAAGCTAAGGCGTTATTATATAATCCGTCTTTTCGTTGAAGTATGGGGTTTGCTTTCCCCTTGTGGCTCACCTATATAGGGGATGTCCTTCGGGACTATGGACATAAACGCGCTCGTAATAAGCGGATCGGACCCGGGGGCGGTACCCGGCGGCTCCACCAACATCCTTCATTTGAGGATCGCGGGGCCGAAATAGGATCGACGAACGTCTAAAGGGGTTAGCTTTGTCTCGGCGGGGTGCCACCGTACCGGCCCAAACAGTACAATTGCAAATGACAATCGTGCTCCGGTTGCAGTTGCTGCGTAAGCAGTAGCAAGACCGAAACTTAAGCCCTTGCGCCTAGCAGCGTAAGGCGGGGTTCGCAGGTACCTGGCAACAGAAACCTGCATTTTCCCTTAAATGTCTGCTGTTTAACCCTGTCTGTGTTCACGTTCAGAGTTTGTTCACTCATTCGCGTCATGCTCGGCCCGTGAGGAAAAGGAGAGCTGGGATGTCACACGCAGATATACTCAGAGAATGGTATTCAGAGGTTTGGGAAAACGGAAATACCGATGCGATTGATCGGTATTTCGCGCCGGAAACGACAGCCGAAGGACTGATTCCGGAAATGCAGGTGGGGGCCGATGATTTTCGGGATCTGGTCATGGCGTTTCGCCACATTCTGGGCGATATCCATGTTGAGCTGCCCAAAATCATCGAAAATGGCGATTGGGTATCGGCGATATTGCAGGTCAGCACAACACGCGCCGATAACGGCGCACCACTGCAGGCCTCTGGCAGTATGATTGGCCGCATTAAAGAAGGTCGTATTGTCGAGGCGTATAATCAGTTTGACTTCATTTCCCTATTTGAACAGCTTGGTCAGTTTCCCAAGGACACCCTGCCCGTATGCATGACTGGTCAACGGCTGGACTGGGCCTAGGAAATGGGCTCGCAATCTTGACCCCGACCGGCCTGTCGCGGTAGCAAAGCCTATGGGGTAAGATTGCGAACGCCCCGTGAGGCGACAGCCCAAGTTTCGCATGTATCCGTCGATCACAGGAGACATGCCATGCCTGCGCCTAATGCTATAACACCGAAACAACTGTTACGTCTGATCGGAACGTCCCGGGCGCCTGTTCTGGTGGACATCTGCACTGACACCGATTTTGAACAGGATCCCTATCTGATACCGGGCTCGGTTCGTCATCCGGCGAAGGATCTGGAGGGGCTGAAGAGGCTCATCGCTAACCGCCCCTGCATCATCATTTGCCAAAAGGGAAAAAAGCTGAGCCAGGCCGTCGTTTCCTGGCTCAGAAGTGAAGGCATTGCTGCAGAATATCTGGAAGGCGGCATGTATGCTTGGCGCGAGACGCCCGATGCACCGCGCATCCCATTTACAGATATACCAGCGACTCCTTCACTCTGGGTAACGCGCCATCGGCCTAAGATTGATCGCATTGCTTGCCCCTGGTTGATCCGGCGTTTCATCGACCCCAACGCACGTTTTCTGTTTGTTGCCCCATCCGAAGTGGCAAAGGTATCCGAAGTCTTTAACGCCACCCCGTTCGATGTTGAGGGCGTCCGCTGGAGCCATCGTGGGGATAACTGCACATTTGATGCTTTGGTAAAAGATTTCCAGCTTGCTACGCCCGCAATGAACAGGCTTGCGACAGTTGTCCGGGCCGCGGATACGAACAGGCATGATCTGGCGCCCGAAGCAGCCGGGCTTCTTGCGGTTTCGGTGGGGCTATCGCGCCTATATAAAGACGACCATCAGGCCATCGAGGCCGGGATGCATCTGTACGATGCCTTGTATCTCTGGGCCCGCGACGGGTTTGACGAGAAACACGATTGGCCGGCAGTCGAAAAATGACCACACCAACATTCCCTGAACTCATCCAAGTGTTCGGCCGCATTGGATTGCTGTCCTTCGGCGGACCCGCAGCTCAGATTTCATTGATGCATCAGGAACTCGTCGAAAAGCGCCCCTGGCTGGATGAGGAAACCTATCTTCGGGCGCTGTCGCTGTGCATGTTGCTGCCCGGCCCCGAGGCGATGCAGCTTGCAACCTATTCCGGCTGGCGTCTGCGCGGCGTCTCGGGCGGTATGATCGCAGGCAGCCTGTTTGTTCTGCCCGGTGCGATCATTATCTCAGCATTGGTGGCACTATACGCGGCCTATGGCGCGCTTCCTCTGGTGCAGGCCGCGTTTCTCGGCGTCAAAGCTACGGTGATCATCATCGTGCTACAGGCCCTGCGAAACCTGTCCCGCAAAGCGCTGTCGGACGTCTCACATCGTGCGATCTCGGGCCTCGCGTTTCTGGCGATCTTTCTGTTCGACCTCCCCTTCCCAGCGATCATAGTGGCGGCAGCCCTTTGGGGGTATCTGAGCTTCAACGGCGTCGCCGCCCGACCGGTCGACACCCCCACCCCGCGCCTAAGCGAAGTGCTGCGGAACGCGTCGATCTGGTTGGTTCTGTGGCTTGGCCCGTTGTGGCTGTTAAGTCTTTCTGGTCAGAAACTTCTCAGCGATCTTGGCTGGTTCTTTGCCCGCCTCGCAGTTGTGACATTTGGCGGAGCCTACGCTGTACTAGCTTACATGACGCAGACCGTTGTGGATCAGTATAACTGGATATCCACAGATCAGATGATCGACGCGCTTGGTCTGGCGGAAACGACACCGGGGCCTTTGATTTTGGTAACACAATTTGTCGCTATGCTGACCGGTCAGATCTCGGGCGGATCGATGCTGGCCATCGCCGCCGGTATCGTTGCACTTTGGGCAACATTCGTTCCCTGCTTTCTGTGGATATTCCTCACAGCCCCCTATCTTGACCACATCGCTGCGCGGCCCCGGTTATCGGCGGCCCTGCAAGGTATTACCTCTGCTGTAGTTGGGGTGATTCTCAACCTATCCGTGTGGTTTGCCCTGAATGTGCTGTTTTCAGAACTGCCAAATAAAACCTTTGGACCAATCAGCCTGCCTTGGCCTGAATTGACCTCATTGGATGTGAAAGCCGCTGTGCTGACTGTCTTCGCCGGAGCGTTGATTTTTAAACTTAAATTCGGCATGGCGCTTACGCTAATGGTTATGCTAGCTGCTGGCACCGGCCTGTTTTTTCTCTGAACAGTCAGCGTGTAACCGGCCTTTCGTTTCCAAAGGAATCCCTTATGCTGAGGGAAGCCACTTTTGAGGATGACACATGTCGCAAGACATCGACTATGGGAACCTGATGCACACCGCCATGCGCGGGTTGATCAAGACGGTTCTGACCAGCGTTTCAGAAAATGGCCTGCCGGGTGCGCACCACTTTTTCATTACGTTTGATACCAGGTGTGACGGCGTGGAAATTGCCGACTGGCTGCATGATCGTTATCCGGAAGAGATGACTGTCGTGATGCAGCATTGGTTCGAAAATCTTGAGGTCGGCGAAAGCGGATTTGCCATCACGCTCAACTTTGGCGACGCGCCGGAACCATTGTACATCCCCTATGCCTCGATCAAAACATTCGTCGACCCCTCTGTGGAATTTGGCCTGCGTTTTGAAAGCCCGGATGAAGAGGATGACTTTGATCCGATGGACGATGAGATAATCGAGGTCGAAGAAGAACCGCAACAGCATGACGCTGATGTCGTGTCGCTGGACAGCTTCAGAAAATAGTATATGCGCTGGAAAGCCTCGCGGTTTGCGGGGCTTACTCTTTCGTCAGGAACGTCTCTACGGAACGTGATTTGGTACCGTTGCGGAAACGGGAAAATGACAGGTTCAGACCGCCTTCTGCCAGCGTTCTGTCATATTGCTGCAGCTCATAGCCGCCATTTTCTGCAATGAACAACGAAAACACGGTCAGAGTTTGACCCTCAATCCGGCCCCAGACGAACGGTTCCCCCTGCATCGGGTCAAGCGGAACTTCATGGCCGAATACATTGCGCTTCATGGCCGCGGAAAAGATGTCCGATCTGTCCGAGGTCTGAAAATCAATCGAGAATGCCTGTTCCTTGACGCGGCCATTCAGTTTGTAAGTTGTCGTCTTCCAACTAACATTGAACCCGTTCTTCAATTCCTGGATTGACACACTCATATCACGAGGTGTTTCGGTCCCGTTTGCATCGACAACATTGGCAGACCCAACGTAGCTGCCAACAAAGGGCTCAATATCTGCCGCATGAAGCGGATTTACCACCAAGGAGGCCCACAAAACGGTGGCAAAGGAATAGATAATGAATTTCAGGCAAGTGGTCGGGTGATTCAGACGCATTGCGGCCTCCGGCGTGCTCTGACTCTATAGTAGCTCACCCACCGGCGCGTACAATGGCGGTGATGGCGATTGCGACGAGAAAAATGACGCAGCTCTGCGCCTATACCTTTGTCAGGCATAAGTTTATGGTGCGCGCAACTGGCCGATTGCACCGCGACGCTGCTGACTGTAATTGGCATGCAATGGTATACATGACGGAGTGACCGATGTCTCAAACCCGCACCGAATCCGACAGCTTTGGCCCGCTGGAGGTTCCCGCAGACAAATATTGGGGTGCACAGACCCAGCGTTCGATTATGAACTTCCCGATCGGATGGGAAAAACAGCCTGTGGCCATCGTGCGGGCATTGGGTGTGATCAAAAAAGCCTGCGCCATGCAGAACAAGTCGACCGGGAAACTGGACGCGCGGATTGCGGATGCGGTGATTCAGGCCGCGGGTGAGGTTTTTGAAGGTAAGTTCGATGACAACTTTCCGCTGGTCGTCTGGCAAACAGGATCCGGCACCCAGTCGAACATGAACTCGAACGAGGTTATTGCGAACCGGGCTATCGAAATCCTGGGTGGTACAATCGGCACAAAAGACCCGGTTCATCCAAACGATCATTGCAACATGGGCCAGTCCTCCAACGACACGTTCCCGACGGCCATGCATATCGCCACGGGTATGAGCGTTCGGGACGTTCTGCTGCCGGGTCTGGAAAAGCTGGCCTCGGGGCTGGAGCAGAAGGCCGAAGAATTCAAAGACATCATCAAGATCGGCCGGACCCATACGCAGGATGCCACGCCGCTGACACTGGGTCAGGAATTTGGCGGCTACGCCCATCAAATTCGTCAGGGTATCGCACGGGTCAACGCCGCGATGCCGGGAATTTACGAGCTTGCCCAAGGCGGAACCGCTGTTGGCACTGGCCTGAACACCCAAACCGGTTGGAGCGAGGCGGTCGCTGCGAACATGGCGGATATCACCGGCCTGCCCTTTGTGACCGCTCCGAACAAATTCGAGGCGCTGGCCGCCCATGATGCGATGGTTTTCCTGTCAGGCGCATTGGCCACCATCGCTGGTAGCTGCTATAAAATTGCAAATGATATCAGGCTGTTGGGATCTGGACCGCGTTCCGGTCTGGGCGAATTGATCCTGCCAGAGAATGAGCCCGGATCGTCCATCATGCCAGGCAAGGTAAACCCAACACAAGCCGAAGCACTGACACAGGTCGCAGCACACGTCATGGGCAACGATGCCGCCATAAAATTCGCCGGCAGCCAGGGGCATTTCGAACTGAACGTCTATAACCCTATGATGTCCTACAATCTTTTGCAGTCGATCCAGTTACTTGGTGATGCCACAGACAGCTTTACCCAGCGGATGTTGCTAGGCATTCAGGCCAACGAACCACGCATCGAAAAGCTGATGAAGGAATCGCTGATGCTGGTCACCGCGCTGGCGCCAACCATTGGGTACGACAACGCAACGACTGTTGCCAAGACCGCGCATAAAAACGGCACCACCCTTAAGGAAGAGGCCATCGCGCTTGGCTTTGTCGACGCCGAAACCTTTGACGCGGTTGTGCGCCCCGAACAAATGATTGGACCCAAGGACTGATGGCAAAGCCGGTCAATCTGAACCGGTACAGAAAAGACAAGGCGCGGGCCGAGAAAAAGGCCCGCGCCGACCAGAACGCTGTGTCATTTGGGCGCAACAAAGCCGAGAAAGACGCAAGTAAAAAACATCTGGAAAAGTCGCGGCGCGACTTGGATGGGCACGAGATCGACAAATGAGTGGACGTCCCATCAAACGCTCATTGACGCTTAAAGGTCATCGAACCTCGGTATCTCTTGAGGACGAGTTTTGGAAAGCCTTTCGTGCCATTGCGGCTGATAAAGATATGGCAATCAACGCCTTAGCTGCGGAAATTGATTTTAACCGCGACCCTGAGGTCGGATTGGCTTCGGCAATACGCGTTTATATTCTGAACTGGTATCGCGGCTGACTTTCCGTTCTTGATTTGACCTCTGAAAAACGCCTATGCTCATACCAGAACAAAAGGGGTACATCGCGATGAGCAAGACAATTACCGGCCCAGACGGTCAACCGCGTTGTGCATGGTGTCAGTCTGCGCCAGAGTTTTTCGACTATCACGACAATGAATGGGGCTATCCGGTCAGCGACGATCAGCGTTTGTTTGAGAAGCTGTGCCTTGAAAGCTTTCAGTCCGGCCTCAGCTGGCGCACCATTCTTTCCAAACGCGAGAACTTTCGAGAAGCATTTAAACATTTTGATTACAACGCAATAGCGAAGTTTGATGAGGCAGATGTCACCCGTCTTTTGCTGGATGCAGGCATTGTCAGGCACCGCGGAAAGATCGAAGCAGTCATCAACAACGCCCGGCGCGCCCAGGAGCTGGTGGCAGCTGAGGGGTCGATTGCAGCTTATGTCTGGCGCTATGAGGCCAGTTCACCGCCAGCGCCACAAACAGCCTCAACTTCGGCTGAATCTATTGCCATGTCCAAAGACCTTAAAAAGCGGGGATGGAAGTTTGTGGGCCCGACCACGGTTTTTGCATTCATGCAAGCCATGGGTCTTGTAAACGATCATGCGACCGAGTGCTCAATGCGGGAAAAAGCGGCGCAGATGCGCCGCGATTTCACTAAACCGGAATAGCGCAGCTTAGGCAGAGGCGCGAGAAATCTTATCGATATTGCTGCCGAGGGCCGTATTGAATTCGGCATCTGACTGCTTTTTCGACAGTCCTTCGGTCAGCGCACGAGAGAAAGACGCAATCATCTTGCTATTCTGCGCCAGCAGATCACAGGCTTGTTCGGTCGAATATCCGCCGGACAGGGCTACGACCCGCAAAACTCTGGGGTGGTCAGCCAGATCGTCATACAGATTAGCCTGGCTGGGGATGGTAAGCTTAAGCATGACATCCTGACCATCATCCAACTGATCTAGGTTCTGCAAGATTTCCGATTTTAGAATTGCTTCGGCTTCGGCTTTGGTGGTCGAGTTGATGTTCACCTCGGGCTCGACAATCGGAACCAAACCGGCGGCAACGACTTCACGCGCCACATCGAACTGCTGCGCGACAACGTTTGCGATGCCTTTGGCGTTGGCCTCATGAATCACGGAACGTTCCTTAGTGCCGAAAACGCCTTCGGCTTTAGCCAAAGTGTCGGCCAGACCGGGGATCGGTTTCATGACCTGAACGCCATTGGCCTCATCCTCGAGGCCCTTGTCGATCTTCAGAAACGGAACAATGCCTTTTACGTTCCAAAGAAAATCTGCTACTTTACGGCCATCAATCTCTTCGCCGAGCGTGCGTTCGAACAGGATCGCGCCGATGACTTTGTCGTTTGTGAAGCCATCCGCCAGAATGATACGCGCGCGCATCTTCTGGATTTCGCCGAACATCTCTGCGTCCGAGCCGTATTCTGACGCGTCTACCCCATAAAGCGCCAGCGCCTTTGGGGTCGAGCCGCCACTTTGGTCCAGAGCAGCAATAAAACCGGCACCGTTGGACATCTGCTCGCGCTGTTGTGTTTTGGACATATGACTTTCCCGTTCGAAATGATTCCGCGTTTTTCAACCGCATACAGCATGGAGCATGCCGATGGTAGTTTGTTAGCGCTCAACCAGGCGCAACCAAATTCCATCTTTGGATCTGACGGTCAGATGAGCCACCGGAACCGGCTCTGACGTGTCCGAGATTTCGAACCTGAACTTCCGCAGTAGTGACGACAGCAATAAGGGACCTTCGACCATTGCAAAACCGGCACCGATGCAAATGCGCGACCCGGCCGAGAATGGGATGAATGCCTCTCTGGGACAACTTTCCTCATTGCCCTTGGCCCAGCGGGACGGGTCGAACCCGTCGGGGTCTGCCCACAGACGTTCGTGCCGATGCAGGTGCCATGGGCTGATGACTATCTGCGAGCCCGGTTTAATAGCCCGGCCCCTGAAGTATTCGCGGCATGTGGCCTCTCGCACCATCATCGGGACCGGAGGGTACAGGCGCAGCGTTTCCCGAAACACATCGCGGCTGAGCTTCAGCAGCGATACGGAGGTAAAATCGGATAGGTCCAGCCCTTGCGCCTCGGCCGCCAGCTTGTCCTGCCAATCCGGGTGGGTCGCCAAAAGGTACAATGCCCAAGCCAACGCAGAAGCGCTGGTCTCGTGGCCTGCCAGAAAGAAGATCGCCACCTGATCAGCCATCTCCTGCGTGTCAAAACACTTGCCGGTCTTGGGATCAGCCGTTGTCATGATCTTTGTCGCCAGATCATGCGGCGCCTGCCCGGCCTCAATCATCCTCGCGCGTTGAGCGGTCATTTCGGTGATCAGCATCCTGATTTCACGCGCGGTCTTGCGAGTTTTTCTGGAATGTAGCCGCGGCATCCATTTGGGCAGAGGCAGAAACGCCGCCAAGTTCAACAGCGGTTGCTCTCTTTGATAGGTTCGGAATTTCTCAAAAACCTGAGACGCAACGCGGTCTTCAATCGGTACAGAAAAAAGCGTTCGAAAGATCACATCCGCGGCGACGTGACTGGTGACCTCTTCGCACTCGATGACAGAACCGGCCTGCCCGCGCAGACGCGCGACGCAGGCCTCTGCCGCCTGGACCATGGCCGGATAGGTATCTTTCAGGCGCCCGCCCTCAAACGCCGGGTCGATAACCCGGCGCTGGCGTTTCCAGTTTTCACCATTGGTCAGAAAGACCGAATTCCCCAGCAACGGCCGCAGACCCTCGCCAATACGGTCTGATTTCGGAAAATCATCGGGGCGTTTTTTCAGAACGGTTTCAACAAGCTCTGGTTGGTTCGTCAAATATGATCGAAAGAACGGCGTCTTAAACTCGGCCATCCATGCGCGGTACAATCGCTGCGGCTGTGCCGAGAGGATGTCCTTGCGAAACAACCTGAAATAGCGCCACAGCGAAACCCTGTCTGGCCGCGATGTGGGCTTTGGCGGGGTCATGGCTGCACCGATACATATTTGGAAACGGATTGCGCAATCCGTGATCCCGAGGGTTTACGCCCTGCGAACCGATGCCCAAGCGACAGAGGCCCGGCAGTCACGCGGAAATAATCGTACCTGTCCGGGTGATCAAAGGCGCAGAGATATTGGAAGTGCAGTCTGAAAAACCGCCACCTCAGGGCGCGCCACCGTTCTGCTGACAGCGTTTGCGTAAACGCGGCAGATAACACCAAAGGCCAGCGCTGATCGGCATCGGCTACCCCGCTTACAGCGACAGGATCACACAGAGCAAATGCGCAGCCGTCCCCAGGTGCAGAAATGTCGACCCAAGCCAAGTCTTCGCGTTTCGAAAGAAACCTCAGGTCCGCGCGCAGATCATATGCGTTGGGCAGGAACGAGACCATGGGAACCACCTGCCCCAATGTCAGAAAGGACAGCTCAGGCCCGTCTGTGCCCACCCGTCCGGATCGAATCAGATCGGCCAGAACCGTGACACCCAGATGTGCGCCGGAACTGTGGCCGACGATCAGAACCTCATCCGTCTCATCGGTAAGAGCTGCGGCAATCGCATTTGTGAACTCCGCTAGGCGTCCGGCCAATTCAGGAGGTGTTTTACCGCCTGAAGCCGCTGAATAGGCATAATCGTGCATCAGGTAATAGACGAACAGCCTGTTGTCGATTTTCCGGAACCACAGCATCAGCACATAGGCAACACCAATAGACAGAACCAACGCCACCAAAGACAGGACCGGCGCAAGCAGAACTGTCAGCCCGATGACCACAGCCATTGCGACCAAAAGCTGTGCGATCAGCATCACGATCGGATAAAGCGCGGCAATCACCGGACCTTTGCGCAATCGCATCAGGCGCCATAACACGCCGGTCGAGATATAGATCCATGCCGTACGCAGCATCTGCAGATAGGTGGCCGCAATCGAGTTCGACATGCTGGAGCGTACGATGTCGGACCAGACCAGCACCTCGACATCTGTGTGAACTTCAGCCCCGTTCTGAACCGAATGGACGTGCCATCCATACAAGCCCTCTCCGGTTTTGGGCGAGACCGAGATTTCATACCCTGAAATAGCCGCCTGTCTTGCGCTTTCACTGCGGTAAAGCTCGCGATAGCGCCGTGGGGGGATCGGGTCATATCCGGGAATATAGAATACCCTACGCCGTTTCACCCGAGGCTGATTTGTCTGACTGCTCATGGTCTTACCTTCTGCGACGCAGGTTAGCGCAGCATTACAGCCAAAGTAAGTCAGATAAGAGGGTTACCCAAAGTTTGCCAGCGCGGGGAAGGCTTCCAACAGCCACCAACTGAACTCAGTGAACAGGCCGGTGATCAGCATGATACCAACAAACAGCAACAGGCCACCCATGATCCTCTCGATCAGTGCCATATGGGGCTTTATTCGGTTCATCACCGACATGGATCGGTTCAGGAACATTGCAGCGAGCAGGAAAGGTATGCCAAGACCCGCTGCATAGACGCCCAGCAACAATGTCCCACGTGCGACGGATGCCTCGGAGGCAGCCAGCGACAGGATCGCACCCAGTTGCGGGCCGATACAGGGCGTCCAGCCAAAGGCGAACGCCAGACCCAGAATATAGGCCCCAAAGACAGACCCGCCGTTGTCGCCGGCTTCGATCCGGGCCTCACGGTCAAGGAATGGGATGCGGAAAACGTTCAGGAAATGCAGGCCAAAGACTATGACAACCGCGCCCGAAATCTTGGCGAACAGCACCTGGTTCTGCAGCACGAACGCCCCAAACGCAGAGGCTGTGAAGCCAAGCAACAGAAACACCGTGGACAGCCCCATAACAAAGAACAGCGCCGAAAGTGTCGCCTTTCTGCGTGCACGGGCCTCATCCTGCATCTCGTTGATCGTGACGCCACTCATATAGGCGAGATAGGGCGGCACAATCGGCAGCACGCAGGGCGATAAAAAGCTGATCAACCCACCGAGCAATGCGATGAACATGGCGGGCAACAGCCCTGCGTCAATGATATCAATTCCGAACATGTTTCAGCACATATGTCATGAAGTCGCCCGCGTCACGGGGCCATTCGGTCACATCCTCGTGGTTGCACGCTGGACACCGTCTGAAAGTGGAAATATCTCAGGTACATGTCAAACCAAACCGAGACACTGGACGCGTTGGGGCTGCTGTGCCCTCTGCCCGTCCTGAAGGCCCGTAAACGGCTCAAGTCAATGCCCGCGGGAGCGGTCTTGAAAGTGCTGGCGGATGATCCCGCTGCAGTCATTGATGTTCCACATTTCTGCACGGAAAGTGGACATCGCTTGCTGTCACAGGAAGATTCTGACGGGCATCAGGTCTACACCATCCAGAAGTCCGTTTGAGACCTATCAAATAAAAAGGCGGGCTCTGAGGCCCGCCTTTTCAAGTTACTGGCCCAACGACCACCAACCGCGCCGTTTTGGCTTGGCAGGCTCCGATGGCGTTTCCGGTTCATCCGCAACCACTTCCAGCACAGGCTCTGTGACTTCTACTGTTGGTTCCTCAGTGGCTTCAACCGCAACAACCTCTTGAACAGGCTCTGCCGCTTCCGGCGTTTCTTCTGTCGGCACGGCAGTTTCCGAAACCGTTTCCTGTTTCGGTGCTGCTTCGGCTTCGACAGTTTCGATTTCTGCCGGAGCTTCCGTTTCAGCTTCGACCTTGGCCTCTGGTTCAGCTTTGACGACCTGTTCGGTTATCGTCTCGGCATCTTCGGCGTCCTTCTTCTTGCGACGCGGAGCCCGGCGGCGTTTAGGCTTGGCAGGCGCTTCTTCCTGCGTCTCTTCCACCGCTACTACGGCATCTGTTGCAGGTTCTTCCACAGCTTCCTCGGACGCTTCAGCTGTATCTTCATCAGCCTCTTGCCCGTTAGAATCCTGCCCCTCGGCACCACCATTGCCCTTCTTGCGACGACGCCGACGGCGCTTGCGCTTGGGTTTGGTTTCATCTTCAGCCTGCGGCGTTTCTTCTTCGACGGTCTCTTCTTCAGAGGCGTCGACCATTTCCATCAGCGTGGCATCAACCGATACAACCGGCGCACTGGCTTCTGGAACAATCCGGCTGGCGGTCTTGAACTTCTCCATCGAGAAATCAGGGCTTACCAGATGCACATCCCCTTCGATGCGAACCGACAGACCATAACGCGCCTCAATCTGTGCGATATGCTCGCGCTTTTGGTTCATCAGGAAGTTGGCGATACTGACCGGGCAGCGCACCAGCACCTCACGTGAGCGACGGCGCGTGCCTTCTTCCTCGATCTGGCGCAGAATGCTCAGCGCCATGTTGTCATCCGAACGGATCAGGCCGGTGCCATGGCATGCCGGACAAGGCTGTGTCGTTGCCTCTAACATACCGGGACGCAGGCGCTGTCGGCTCATTTCCATCAGACCAAAACCAGATATGCGACCAACCTGGATGCGCGCACGATCTGTTTTCAGCTTTTCTTTCAGGCGTTTTTCGACAGCGGCGTTGTTCTTCCGCTCGTCCATATCGATAAAGTCGATGACGATCAGACCGGCCAGATCACGCAGGCGCAACTGGCGAGCCACCTCTTCGGCGGCCTCAAGGTTGGTCTTCAGTGCCGTTTCCTCGATCGAACCCTCTTTGGTTGCCCGACCCGAGTTCACATCGACCGCGACAAGCGCTTCGGTTACGCCGATCACGATATAGCCACCAGATCTCAGCTGTACCGTCGGGTTGAACATCCCCGCCAGATAGCTTTCCACCTGATAGCGCGCGAACAATGGCAGCGCGTCTTCGTACCGCTGCACATTCTTGGCGTGCGACGGCATGATCATTTTCATGAAGTCCTTGGCGATGCGATATCCGCCCTCGCCTTCGACAAGTACCTCGTCGATGTCACGATTATAGAGATCGCGGATCGACCGTTTGATCAGGTCGCCTTCTTCATAGATCTTCGCAGGCGCGATGGATTTCAACGTCAGCTCGCGGATCTGTTCCCACATACGTTGCAGATATTCGTAATCGCGCTTGATTTCGGATTTGGTGCGTTTCGCCCCGGCGGTCCGAATGATAAGACCGGCCCCTGTCGGGACGTCAATCTCAGCCGCAATTTCCTTAAGCTTTTTGCGATCAGGCGCGTTGGTAATCTTTCGGCTGATGCCGCCGCCCCGCGCGGTGTTCGGCATCAAAACACAATATCGGCCAGCAAGTGACAAATAAGTGGTCAGAGCTGCACCTTTGTTGCCACGCTCTTCCTTGACGACCTGCACAAGCAGAACCTGGCGTACTTTGACGACTTCTTGAATCTTGTACCGGCGCGCGCGCGGTTTGCGCGGTGGACGTATGTCTTCGCTGTCATCTTCGTCGGCAACCGACTCAATGGTCTCGTCTTTTGCGGTGGCGTCCGTACGGGTGTTTTCTTCGTCGTCGCCAACCTCGTCAGGGGCGTCCTCGGCGTTGGCTTCAGCGCTTGTCGCGTCATCCGCGTCCGTCTCAGTCGCGGCGCTTTCCTGCGCCCCGGCCTCTTCGTCCGTGCCGACTTGATCAGCGCTGGCATCCGATTGGTCGATTTCATCCGCAGGCGCGTCTTCAGTTTCTGCGGTTGCTTCTTCCGCCTCTGGTTCGTCCGTCGGCTCTTCTACCGGAGTTTCTGCCACATGATCGGCCGGAGATGTTCCTTCTTCTACAGAAGGATCATTGGCCTCATCGCTCTCATCCAGGTCAATCGTTTCCATGCCTGTGGGTTCGGACGAGACCTCGACCGATTCCACTGCATCATCCGATTTGATATCGGCGGCCTTGGCGCGCGAGCGCGAACGGCGTCTTTTGGGCTTGGTTTCCTCAGCCTCATCACGCGCACGCATTGCCTCGGCATAGGCGCGCTCTTCTTCCATCAGAGCTTCGCGATCAGCGACGGGAATCTGATAATAGTCGGGATGAATTTCGGAGAACGCCAGGAATCCGTGGCGATTTCCGCCATAGTCAACAAAAGCTGCCTGCAGCGAGGGTTCGACCCGTGTAACTTTTGCTAGATATATGTTGCCAGCAAGCTGACGTTTGTTTTCGGATTCAAAATCAAATTCCTCGACCTTGTTTCCGTCAACCACCACGACGCGGGTTTCTTCCGCGTGGGTGGCATCGATAAGCATTTTCTTAGCCATGTTTCCTTGGTGCACCGCGCCAAACGCGTTGTCCTAACCCGTCCAGGAGGACGGGTGCTTTTGGGGTGGTGTCTTGTCAGGGCGATTTCAGACGGCGCGCTGCAGGGTCTGGCACTGTGGCCCCCTGCCCGTACACTCAGTCGTTGCGCGCGCGTCATCGCGGTTCTTCTCCGACAGGCGCGAACGACCGCTGCCTGCCCATTTATTCCTTTCGCCCGCTTTTCTGCGGGCTCAGGCGTTCAATCACCCCGTTAAGGGGCACAATCGGTCTGCTTGGCCAGTGTGGGACCTGGTCTCCACCAGTGGCGTAGCAGCGAATCTCAAAGATCGGGACTTTTCGGCGTCAAATCCGCCCGGCCCGTCTGGTTACAATAAAAGCAGTCCTGTGGAAAAGACAATGGGCAAACTGCATTGAAGACCCCGACCACCGGTCGGGATCTCGTTATCCAGCTAAAAACATTACTTGGTATCACCCAAAGGGCGACAAAGGCATCGCCTCAAGCCGGTCACAGGTAATCGGAACGTTGCAGGCCATATTTGGCCATCTTCTCATTCAATGTCCGACGCGGCAGGCATAGTTCATCCATAACCGAGGCAATCGACCCCTTATGCCGCCGCATGGTATTGTCGATCAGCATCCGCTCGAATGCCTCGACATATTCCTTGAGCGGCTTGCCTTCGGTCGTCATCACGGGCTGCATTTCTTCGTGATCAGACATCAACAGAGACGCGATCGTCCCCGATCCGCGACGGGATTGCAGCACGGCACGTTCCGCGATGTTTATCAGCTGCCGTACGTTTCCGGGCCACGGCGCTTGCAAAAGCTGAGCCGCCTCTTGCGCACTGACCTGAGGTGCATCGCAGCCGTATTCTTCGGCGAATTGCTCGCTCAGCCGTGTGAACAGGGTCAGAATGTCTTCGCCGCGCTGACGCAGCGGCGGCATTGTGATCCGCAACGCTGCAAGCCGGTAGAAGAGATCGGGGCGCAGAACGTCCTCGCTGGTTTTCCCAGCTTCCTGCAGGTTGGAAATGGCGACGATGCGGGTTTCAGCAGGCGTGCCCTGATCATTCATGACACTCAGAAGTTTTGCCTGAAGCGTATCGCTGAGCGCCTCGACATCCTCCAGAACCAGGGTTCCACCCCGGGCTTCCTCAATCGCGGGCAACTGGCTGTCTTCTGGCATCATCGGGCCGAACAGACGCTTTCCCAAGGCCTCTTCTTCGAGGGCAGCACAGGAAACCAGAACAAATTTTTTGCCTGCGCGACTGCCAACAGCGTGCAACGCATGTGCAACCAGGGTTTTCCCGGTGCCGGTTTCTCCGTCGATCAGAACATGACCGTCAGCCTGCCCCAGATCCAGAATATCCTCGCGCAGGCGCTCCATCACGGGGCTGGCACCGATGAGCTTGTTCATGATCTGAGTGCCACCGGACAGCTCGCGGCGCAGGGCCCGATTGTCCAGCGTCAACCGGCGGGCATTGCTGGCACGTTTGGCCAGTTCGGACATCCGATCCGGGTTAAACGGCTTTTCGAGGAAATCAAACGCACCCACGCGCATGGCCTCAACCGCCATTGGCACGTCACCGTGGCCGGTAATCATGATGACCGGCAAGGTGCTGTCCGCGCCCATCAGCTTTTTCAACAGCTGGATACCGTCCATACCAGGCATCTTGATGTCCGATATGACGATACCCGGATAATCCGGACCCAGAACTTTCAGTGCATCCTCGGCACTGGAAAAGGTTTCAGTGTCATATCCCGACAGTGCCAGCCATTGGCTGATCGACTGGCGCATGTCCTGTTCGTCATCAACAATGGCGATTTTCATGGCCTGTGCCATATTCATTCCTCGTTATTCAGCGGCCTCAAGGCCATCGCTTCCAAGTATCGGCAGTTGCATCTCAAACACCGCGCCACCGTGCTGGCTGTTGCGCGCGGTCAGCCGTCCCCCATGGTCGTTCACGATACCGGATGAGATGGCAAGCCCCAGACCGACTCCATCGCCGGGTTGTTTGGTCGTGTAGAACGGTTCAAACAGGTTTTCGATGTCTTCAATCCCATAGCCGTTATCGCGTACAGTCAGCACCGCCTGGTCACCCGCGGCCAGTATGATTTCAACATCCGGTTCCGATACAGACTTGGTGGCGTCCAAGGCATTACGCAAGAGGTTCACCATCACCTGTTCGATCCGCATGCGGTCGCCCATGACCAGTACGGTTTCTTCCGGTAGTATCTGCGTAATCTTGACGTGCCTCTGACGCAGTTGCGGCTCCATCATAGAGAGGGATGAAGCGAGCGCTTCGCCAAGGTTAACTGGTGAAAACGCATCCGCACCCTTGCGGGCATAGGACTTGAGCTGGCGTGTTATTGCGCCCATTCGTTCAATCAGACCGTCGATGCGGCCAAAGCTGGCCAGCGCCTCTTCGGGGCGGTTCCGTCGCAGCAGCAAACGCGCGCCGGCAAGATAGGTCTTCATTGCAGCCAAAGGTTGATTCAACTCGTGGCTGACGGCCGCAGACATCTCGCCCAGGGCCGCGAGTTTCGAGCTTTGGGCCAGCGTCTGCTCGGCTACTTCCAGCGTCTTTTCAACCCGTTCCCTCTCAGCGATTTCCCGCTGTAGCCTTGCGTTCAATGCGCGAAGCTCTGCCGACTCGCGCTGGAACAAGGCCATTCTGAACGTGGCCCTACGGCTGAGCGCATAGAAGGCAAGCGCCAACAGAATCGCAAAACCCATGATTTCCAATGCAAGAACGCTGTTTACCTTCTCGCGGATCGAGGCGTAGGTCGTGAACGAGGTCATGGTCCAGCCGCGGAATGGAATGCGTGTCTCCATGCGGATCACCGCCTCGCCCTGTAAATAGGCGTCGGGGGGCAGAGCCGTCCAATCGGTCGTGGCCCTGATAGCGCGCTGGATGGCACTTTGCGGCGGCTGCCGCAGCATGGCAGCCCCCTCCTCTACTCCGCGCCATTGCGGTTCGGTTGACAGAATAATGGTGCCCGTACTGTCAGCGACCAGAACAGCATCGGAGATACCTGCCCAGGCGCGCTCAAATTTTTGCAAATCAACCTCGACGACTATGACCCCAAGGATGTCCGACGAGGCCTCCATCCGGCGCGAATAGATAAAGCTGTAACCACCGGATTCCTTTTCAATCACGGTGAAGATGGTCGAGTTTGACCGAATGGAATCTACAAAATACGGCGTGTTCCGGTGCGTCTCGCCCAAACGATTGCGATCGGTTGCGGCCACAGACCGGCCATCCCGATCCAACAGCATCAATGACGCGGCGCCGATTTCCTCGACGAAGGAAATAAGCCGCTGCGTAGACAGGGTAAAATCACTGGATTGCAGCGCCGAGATCAGCGTCGGGTCGCGTGCCAATAGCTGCGGTACAATCGCATTTCTGCGCAGCTCGCTCAGCAGGTTCCCGGAATACAGAGCAAGGCGCAGCTCGGCCCGGTTTCTCGTGGATTCAGTAAACCGATCCGTCAGCAGACTGTTGGTTATCCATATCGTCGCAACCGTTGCCAGCAAAAGCACCAGAACAGCCGCGCGCAAAGGCCAGCCAAGAGGCGCAGCGCGGAGCGGTTTGAACAGTGCAGACCAGGTAGAGCGTGTGTCGGAACTCATCCCCGAAAGTTACGCGGGCTAAGATGCAAGCTCAAGTCACGCAGGTGCGACGATGCCCGACAATGCGCGAAACAATGCCGTTCCATCGGTGCCACCATGCCCTTCGTCTGCCGCTCGTTCGGGATGCGGCATCATACCAAGAACACGGCGGTTTTCAGACAGAATGCCCGCAATGTCGCCAACCGAGCCGTTCGGATTCTCGGTATAGGTGAATGCGATCCGGTCGTGATCCCTGAGCGCGGACAATGTAGCCTCATCCGCGAAATAGTTTCCATCATGATGCGCAATCGGAATGCCGATCACATCGCCAGCGTTATAGCCTTGGGTAAAGGCGCTGTCGCTGGTTGCGACCTTCAGGCCTACAGTACGACAGATATATTTCAGGTTCGCATTGCGCAGCAGAGCGCCGGGCAGAATTCCGGTCTCGGTCAGGATCTGAAACCCGTTACAGATACCAACGGCGTATCCGCCCCGCTCGGTGTGGTCGACCACGGCCTTGCAGATCGGGGATTGTGCGGCAATCGCTCCGCAGCGCAGGTAGTCTCCATAAGAAAACCCGCCGGGGACACCGACAATGTCCACGCCCTTGGGCAGAGCGGCATCTTTATGCCAGACCATGTCTACCTGGAATCCGGCCTGTTCAAAGGCAACGGCAAGATCCCGATCACAGTTGGAACCGGGGAAAACGATGACAGCTGCGCGCATGGCTAGCCCTCCTACAAGCGGTTCAGACCAGTTCGATCTCGTAGCGTTCGATGACCGTGTTAGCCAACAGTTTTTCGCACATCTCGGTGACGTCCGATTCCGTCGCACCCTCGGCGAGTTCAAGATCAATCACCTTGCCCTGACGGACGCCTTCGACCTGATCAAAACCCATGGCACCCAATGCGTGGCGCACCGCTTCACCCTGCGGGTCAAGTACCCCGGTTTTCAGCATCACATGCACACGTGCTTTCATTTACTGCAACTCCAGCTGAGGGCCGGTAATTGAGGCCCGTTCCGTTGTGCGCGGGGATAGCGCGACTGTCGGCGTTCGACAACCCTTGTCAGCACCTACCCGGAACCCTTTAGCGCGGGATAATGCGTATCTATTGCGTTGAAGGTCCCTGTCAGAACCATTTCAACCGCTACGGCAACCAAAATGATGGCCATAACACGGGTGATCACATTGATCATTGTCGGCCCAAAGAACCTGGAAATAGGGTCAGCGAATAACAATCCCAGCCCGACAATAGCGCAGGCAATCAAAACGGCCGCCCCCAACGTTACTACCTCGGCGCCGTCGGGCAAACTATGCGCGAACACAATGGTTGTCGCGATAGTGCCGGGCCCAATCGTCAACGGGATAGCCAGGGGAACAACCGCAATGTTCTTCTTCTGCGCGCCATATTTAACGGCTTTCTGATCGCTTTCTGACCGGTCAGACGCGTTCAGCATCGACATGCCAACCCCAAGAATGATCAACCCACCAGCGATGCGAAAAGACGGAATGTCGATACCGAAAAGCGCCAGAATTTCTTCGCCGATCAGTACCGAAATCAGTGATACAATCACCACCGTGGCTGTCACAACCATTGCAACGCGTTTACGTTCTGGCGGGCTGTACCCCTCGGTCATGCTGAGGAAGATCGGGATGCCGTATAGCGGGTTGAAGATCGCCAGCAGCGCAGCGAGGAACTTTAAAAATACTGCCTGATCAAATAGCTCGGCCATTTTTTTCACCCGATTACGCTTGTTCAACAGACAATGCCGGACAAGCTGCGACCCTGTCAATTACCCGATCTCAATTAAAAAACGCCGCCCGGTATTGGCGGCGTTTTTGCATTGTTCTTCGGCTTTCGATCAGTTGATCAGGGTCGGTTTGGTCACATTGCTTTTCGGCAGAACACCTAGGCGACGCGCAACTTCCGAGTAGGCGTCGGTCAGGCTGCCCAGGTCGCGGCGGAACACGTCCTTGTCCAGCTTTTGGCCGGTTTCGATATCCCAAAGACGGCAGCTGTCTGGGCTGATTTCATCCGCTATGATCAGGCGCTGGAAGTCACCTTCATAGACGCGACCGATTTCAATTTTGAAATCGACCAGACGAATGCCAACCGCCAGCATCACACCGCTCATGAAATCATTCACCCGCAATGCGAGGCTAAGAATGTCTTCCATGTCCTGCTGGCTGGCCCAGCCAAAGGCGGCGATATGTTCTTCGGTGACAAGAGGATCACCCAACGCGTCGTCCTTGTAGCAGTATTCTACTATCGGGCGCGGCAGCTGTGTCCCCTCGGCAATGCCAAGGCGTTTGGACATCGTGCCAGCCGCGAAATTGCGTACAATAACTTCAAGCGGTACGATATCGCAGTTGCGGACCAACTGTTCGCGCATGTTCAGGCGACGGATGAAATGGGTCGGTACACCGATTTGATTCAACCCGTTCATGAAGTATTCGCTCAGGCGGTTGTTCAGCACACCTTTCCCGTCGATCACGTCCTTCTTTTCAGCGTTGAAGGCGGTGGCGTCATCCTTGAAATACTGCACGATTGTACCCGGTTCAGGGCCTTCATACAAAATCTTGGCCTTACCTTCGTAAATTTTCTTGCGACGCGCCATGAGCGACCTTTCCAGACTGTCGCGAGGGAAAAAGTTCCTTCGCCTTGGCGCTCTCTTAGTCCAACCCCCACCTTCCCGCAAGTTCCGAGGACCGAGAGGCTTTGACGCAGCGCAAATACCTTGCACCCGGATCGTCGTATCGTCATATCATTAAGGAAAGAACTACCAACCCAAGGGGTCCAACTGATGACTACGTTTGACGAGCGCGAAAATGCATTCGAAGCAAAATTCGCCCACGATGAAGAAATGCAGTTCAAAGCACAGGCGCGTTGCAACAAACTGCTTGGCCTGTGGGCGGCCGAAAAACTGGGCAAAACCGGTAATGAAGCCGATGAATACGCAAAATCCGTTGTGATTTCAGACCTGGAAGAAACCGGGCACGAAGATGTCGTGCGCAAAGTTTCCGGCGATCTCGGGGATCTGTCTTCGGATGACGATATCCGTGCAAAGATGGCCGAGTTTCTGGTTGAGGCCAAAGCACAGGTTCTCAACGAAACCAACTAAGGTCTCCCCGCAATATTCATGATCTTCATGAGATTTATGAATTTGATTTGACGCCCCGGTCATGAGACACGGGGCGTCTCGCATTTTTAGCGCGGCTCGCCAGTTTCGGAATATTCTTATGACAAATGCGCTCAGCAAACTTCTGGACTACAACACGACTCTTTTGGCGGATGGAGCAACAGGTACAAACCTATTCAACATGGGCCTGCAGTCGGGCGACGCGCCCGAGCTTTGGAACGTCGATGCACCGGATAAAATCCGCGCGCTCTATCAGGGCTCAGTAGACGCAGGCAGCGACCTTTTCCTGACCAACACATTCGGCGGGACATCTGCGCGTCTCAAACTGCACGAGGCTCAGAACCGGGTCGCTGAACTGAACCGCGCAGGCGCAGAACTTGGCCGTGAGGTTGCTGACAAAGCCAACCGTCCGGTTATCGTCGCGGGATCGGTCGGACCAACCGGCGAGATCATGCAGCCTGTTGGCGCCCTGTCCCATGCCGATGCCGTGGAAATGTTCCACGAACAGGCGCAGGCATTGAAGGACGGCGGTGTCGATGTTCTTTGGGTCGAAACCATCAGCGCCCCAGAAGAGTTCAGGGCCGCGGCAGAAGCCTTTGCGCTGGTCGATATGCCTTGGTGTGGCACGATGAGCTTTGACACGGCTGGCCGCACAATGATGGGTGTCACATCCGCCGACTTTGCTCAGTTGGTTGAAACGCTCCCTAACCCGCCGGTTGCCTTTGGCGCAAATTGCGGGACTGGCGCGTCTGATATTCTGCGCACTGTCCTTGGATTTGTCGCACAAGGTACGGAACGGCCGCTGATATCAAAAGGCAATGCCGGTATTCCGAAATATGTGGATGGACATATTCATTATGACGGCACGCCGGAACTGATGGGCCATTATGCGACCATGGCACGAGAGGCTGGCGCAAGCATTATCGGCGGGTGTTGCGGCACAATGCCCGAGCATCTGCGGCACATGAGAGCTGCGCTTGACGCTTCCCCCTCCGGTATACGCCCAACCCTTGATCAGATCACGGACGCGTTGGGCCCGTTCTCATCCGCAACTGACGGGACTGGCGAGTCCGCCCTTCCGGAACGCCGCGTGCGTAAACGCCGCCGCGCCTGACAACCTCAACGCCCTTCGAATTTCGGGGGGCGTTTTTGCATGAAGGCAACGACGCCTTCGGAAAAGTCTCGGCTGCGGCCACATTCACCTTGCAGATGCGCCTCTGCCTCGAGCTGTTGCGGCAGAGTGTTTTCATAGGTGCCGCGAATAGCCTTTTTGATGGCGCCAAACCCTGAGGTTGGACCTTTGGCCAGATACATGGCCCGCTTGCGCCAATGCGCTTCGAACTCCGCGTCGGGAACGGCTTCCCAGATCAGGCCCCAGTCGTCGGCCTGACGAGCACTGATCTTATCGGCAAAAAGAGCAGCGCCCATGGCTTTGGCGAACCCCATCTGGCGCGGCATAAACCAGGTGCCTCCAGCGTCGGGCAACAGGCCGATACGGGCAAAAGCCTGCAGGAAATAAGCACTCTCCGTCGCGATCACGATATCCGCGCATAGCGCTAGATTGGCCCCTGCCCCCGCAGCAGCGCCATTTACTGCGGCGATTGTTGGAACCGGGCAATTATAGATTGCTTCAAGCATGGGCTCGTATTCGTCGCGCAGCGTGCGCTCAAGATCAATCTTCCCGGTGCTTGAGGCATCACCTAAATCCTGACCCGAGCAAAAAGCGTTTCCCTTACCGGTCAAAACAATCGCGCGGGCATGGGTGGCAGCGTATTTCATCGCGTGCGTGACTTCGGCCCGCAACTGAGCGGTCATTGCGTTCAACTTCTCAGGGCGGTTCAGAGTTACCACTGCCAGATCATCCGCAATGTCCAACAGGATCGCTTCGTATTCCATCCACCCCTCCAAGGTTCGCTGCGCCTGCGACCCTGCCTCAATTTCCAATGAAGGAAAAGGTGAACCGAAGGTCAATCTTTGAGGATTTCGCGTAATCGTTCTTTCTCGGCGTCGCTAAGGAGGCCGTCACCTTCCCTTCGGTCCTGTTCCGCCGATCTTTTGCGTAAAAAGCTGAAACCAGTCGCCACAGCGATCAAAAGCATGATCGGACCGGCCAGCCACAAAAGGATGTTCGATCCTGACGTTGTTGGCCTTAGCAAAACATATTCGCCGTAGCGATCAACGATAAAGTCAATCGCCTGTCCATCTGTGTCGCCGGCCACCAGGCGTTCGCGCAATAACAGGCGCAAGTCACGGGCCAATCCTGCATTGCTTTCGTCTATGCTTTCGTTGCGGCAAACCAGACAGCGCAAGCCGGCACTCAGATCCCGCGCCCTCTGTTCCAGGATCGGATCATCAAGCACCTCGTCAGGTTGGACAGCCATGCTTGGCGTTGCCAATAAAAGCAGTATCAGTAGAAACCGTTTCATTCCGCCGGAACCCCCTGCGTCGGCGTCTTGCGCGCGCCTGCCGCAACGCGAAAACGCCTGTCGCACAGGCTAAGAACGCCTCCGAGCGCCATCAGTAGGCACCCGCCCCAAATCCAATTCGCTAAAGGCTTGATATAAGTCCGCACGACCCAGCCACCATTTGCCTGCTGATCTCCAATGACGACGTAAAGATCCCTGAGAAACCGATAGTCAATCGCAGCTTCAGTCGTTGGCATCCTTGAAACTGGGTAGTCGCGTTTTTCCGGATGCAGTGTTGCGATTGTTCGACCGGCCTGTTCGACCTTAACATCGGCTGTGGTTGAGAAATAGTTGGGCCCCTCGACATTCCGAACCTGTTCAAGTGTCAGGGTGAACTGGCCAACCTCGAAAGGCTGCCCCGTCTGCGCAACGCGGATATCCTCGACCTCCCATGCGGTCAGCCCGGCGATGGCAAAGATCGTAACCCCCAGTCCGGTATGGGCTGCAGCCTTGCCCCAATCGGCACCGGGCAGTCTGAACAGACGCTGTAGGTTGTTTTTTCTTCCAGTACGGCTCCAAAGGTCCACAATAGCGCCAAATGTGATCCAGGCCCCCAGAAACAGCCCCACGGGTCCCAATGCGCTGCGACCGGTCTGCATGACCCAAACGAGCAAGCCAAGCGCTACCGCCAGAAGGAATGCGAACCGCAACGAATGCGCCGCCTTGCCAAGCTTTCCACGTTTCCACGGGAGCATTGCACCAAGCGGTAATACTATCCCCAGCGCAACCATGAACGGTGTGAACGCCGCATTAAAGAACGGCGCGCCGACCGAGAGTTTGCGATCAAATGCCATCTCGGCCACCATCGGCCACAAGGTTCCGAAGAACACAACGAAACAGCTGACCGCCAATAGAATGTTGTTCAGCACCAGGGCGCTTTCGCGGCTGACCATACCAAACACGCCCTTGGCCTCCATCGCCTGCGCGCGTGCCGCATAAAGTGTCAACGCACCGCCAATGAAGACCACAAGGATGATCAGGATAAACACGCCGCGTTCAGGATCATTGGCAAAGGCATGTACCGAAGTCAAAAGCCCCGATCGCACAATGAACGTCCCGATCAGCGAAAAGCCAAAGGCGATGATCGCCAGAAGGATTGTCCAGCTCTTCAGCGCTTCACGCTTTTCGACCACGATAGCAGAATGCAACAGTGCTGCCGCCAATAGCCACGGCATGAAAGAAGCGTTTTCGACCGGATCCCAGAACCAGAACCCGCCCCAGCCCAGCTCGTAATAGGCCCACCAAGATCCAAGCGCGATCCCAATGGTCAGAAAAATCCATGCGGCCAGCGTCCAGGGACGCACCCACCTCCCCCAAGAGGCATCCACGCGCCCTTCGATCAGCGCGGCCACTGCAAAGCTGAATGCCATGCTCAGGCCGACATAGCCCAGATACAGAAACGGCGGGTGGAATGCCAAGCCTGGATCTTGCAACAATGGGTTGAGATCCCGCCCATCGAATGGCGCGATAATCAGACGGTCAAATGGGTTCGAGGTGAGCAGGATAAAAGCGTAAAACGCCACCCCTACGGCCGCCTGAACCGCCAGCACGCGCGCTTTGAGCGTCGGAGGTAACCCTGCGCCAAAAAAAGCGGCCATGGCCCCGAAAACTGCGACGATCAGGACCCACAGCAACATTGACCCTTCGTGGTTGCCCCACGTGCCGCTGATTTTATACAGCATCGGTTTGGCGGAATGGCTGTTTTCAACCACTATCCGCAATGAGAAATCAGAGGTGGTAAAGGCCCAGACCAACGCCGCGAAAGAGAAGGCGACTAACAGAAACTGTGCAATAGCGGCGGTTTCTGCAAAGGACATCCAGCCAGTCCACCGTTTCGCCGCCCCTATCAGCGGAATGACCGTCTGAACGATGGCGACGAGAAAGGCGAGTATCAGCGCGAAGTGACCAAGTTCTGTAATCATGGTCCCGCATATATTCCTGTTGAGGGACAATCACCAATCACTTTCGCCTCTGCAGGACGCACATAGTGTCGCGGGTCAGGCGGGCCGACCCCGCCGCCAATCCTCGAGCGCAGGGTTGAAATCGGGTTTTAGGACCTCATCGGCCAAGCCTGCATCTGTCCCAGTATCAGCGACCCCAATCAAACGTTCCCGCATCTCTGCCAGTGTTTCGATGTTTTCCATAACTTTCGGAGTACGTGTCATCGTTGCCGAAATTTCACGCTGCAGATCCTGCACTTTGGTCTGGTGTCTTGCGCCGAAATAGAACGAGACGACCACGCCCAACAACCACCACAAGGGCTCCGGCACCAACGCAATCCCCTGCATCCGAGCGGCAAACCAAAGCGGATCGACCATAGCGGCGATAAACAGCCCCAATGTTCCCAAGGCCATGGCGGGGCGCGGCAGCCGGTTGAGCCCATCCATAAAACGGTCAAATGCACTTTTTTGAACCCGCTCGAGCTCAGCCCTATACTGTTCCAGTACTCCCTGTTGTCGCGTCAGGTCGCGTTTGGCGCCCTGCTCAGCATTTTCACGAAAGACTTCGGTTGTTTCACGCACGACGTTCCGACCCTCGCCAAACAAGAACGCAAATATTCCCGAGATCAGCCCCATTCGGAAACCCTCCTTTGAAACTCTGCGTCGCTAAGATGATAGGTCGGTGACAGGAATTCCTCAGCGCGTCGTATCCAGCCACCTTTTGCCCCAGACCGGGACCGAGCATATTTGCGAGAGGCTGGACGCCGTTCCGCTATCCGGAAATAATAGTTTCTCCTGGCAACGCCATAGGCATCCCGCAGCGCGACAGGGTCCGGTTCAGACGCAGCACTACATGCCTGCGCCGTCTGCGGGCCTACAACGCCATCTACGACGACACGATACCCCATTTCACGCAGCAAATATTGCATAATTTTAACAGCTTGAGCGCCTGAATTCACGTACATGTCGAAAACAGATGGCTGCAGAATGTTAGGCAGTAGGTGTAATCGCGGTTTTGAGAAATAGTGGCGGATAAAGATTTCAACGGCCTGCGATCGGCTCAGCCGCCTTACATCGGATACATCAACCATCCCGTCCTGCGTCAGGTCCAGTTGCAATCTGCGCATGGTATGGATTGTTACGCCGAATTTTGTCGCTCCACCCGGATCGTCGGGGTCATCGACAAAACCACCTTCACGCGTAACTATCTGTTCCGCGATCTGCCGAACCGTCTGCATGTACTGTTCTCCAACTTGGGACAGACAGACGCTCGGACAATTCTGTTAATACAGCGAAAATAGAAAGGGCGCTGCATGTCGATCCACGCAACGCCCGAATTCCGATCTCAAAGCCTATGGCTCAGCTCTCGCCGGCCTCCTTGTAAATACCTTGTTCTTTCAACGCGTCCACAACCTCTTTTGGCATATAGGTCTCATCGTGTTTCGCAAGAATTTCTGAGGCTTCAAAGACTCCGTTTACGTAGCTTCCGGTGCCAATCATACCCTGGTTTTCCGAGAACAAATCAGGCAAAACTCCAGTAAACGTGACCGGCACGCTTTCGCCGCCGTCCGTCACCACAAAACGCACGGTTTCCCCTTGCCCCCGCACGATCGAACCCTCTTCGACCAGACCACCGATCCGGAATATTTCAGTCGGTTTTGGCGGCTCTGCCATTACTTCACTGGGTGAGCGGAAGAAATTGATGCCGTCCTGCATAGCGTATCCGATCAACGCCGTAGACACTGCCAAAGCAACGATTGACAGAAGGATGATTTGAACGCGACGACGTTTCTTGAGCGTTTTCATTTGTTCCTCATGGGAAAAGTGGGGCCATCATCAGACCCGCAGTTTCAGCTTCACCTAACATCAGGTTAGCGTTCTGCAAGGCTTGGCCACTGCTACCTTTTGTCAGGTTATCCAGTGCTCCGATCACAATGGCGCGCCTCTCGATCCGGTCGCTGACCACGCCGATATGGCAGAAATTTGAGCCGCGCACATGGTGGGTCGAGGGTGTTTCGCCAAATGGCAGAATCTGGATAAATGGTTCGCTTTCATAGGTTTTCACGAGCGCTTCATAAACGCTCGTGGGGTCACCTTTGACATATGTAGTGGCTAGGATACCCCGGTTTGCTGGAACCAGATGCGGAGTGAACTGAACATTGACCGGGCGCCCTGCAAGGGCAGAAAATTCTTGATCGAATTCCCCCAAATGCCGATGCGTACCGCCAACAGCATATGCGTTATACCCTTCGCTAAGTTCGGCATGCAGCAGGTTTTCTTTCAGCGACCGCCCTGCACCAGACACCGCGCATTTGAGGTCCAGAATGATGTCATCCAGATCAATGACACCGGCCGAAATCAAGGGACGCAATACATATTGTCCGGTAGCGGCGTTGCAACCTGTTCCGGCAACCAAACGGGCCGTGCAAATTTGATCGCGATAAAACTCGGTCAGGCCGTAAACGGCCTCCTCCTGCTGCTCCAAAGCCGCATGAGGGTTGCCATACCATTTTTCATATTCCTCAGGGTCGCGTAGCCGGAAATCGGCGGACAGGTCGATGATTTTCAGGTCCTTCGGCAGATCGCGGATAACTTCCTGGCTGGTTTTATGTGGCAGCGCGCAAAAGCACAGGTCGATCCCTGAAAAGTCGATTTCTGAAATTTTGCAAAGAACCGGTAATTTCAAGTGCCGCAAATGTGGAAATACCTGCGCCATCGACTGTCCGGCTTTCCGCTCGGCAGAAAGTGCAGCGATTTCCATATTCGGATGCTCGGCGATCAACCGAACCAGTTCAGCGCCGGTATAACCCGAAGCGCCCAGAATTGCGATTTTGTGGGTCATCTTGGACCTCTTGAAACTGTATGCCACTGTTCATGCCCGCCACTGTGACAGTCATGGGATTACGGGTTCTTTCAGGCCGCGTCTTTGACCAAAGTCAGACAGCCTCGAAAGTAATTTGTCGTCGGAGGAACTGGGTGGCTCGATCACTGACAACGCCTGGCTTACCAGTGGTCAGATAACCGCCCTTCGCCGCACCCTGCATATTCGGATGCCGCTGCAAATAGTCTGCCAGACTTTCGGCAACCAGATCACCCTGGCTGAACACCTCAACGTCGGGTCCTAAGGCCTTCTGAAACGCCTCAGCCATCAAGGGATAATGCGTACAGCCCAGAATTGCGGCCTGAGGCTCTGGCATCTTGCGTTTCAGGGCGTCCACATGGCTTCGCACCAGCGCTTCGGCCAAGATCATGTCGCCTTCCTCGATTGCATCAACGACCCCACCGCAGGCCTGCGCCTCAACATCTACGCCAATCGCACGAAAGGCCAATTCGCGTTGAAACGCGCGACTGGATACGGTGGCCGGGGTCGCAAATAATGCGACATGTTTGACCGCGACTTCACGCGGCGGGCTGTTGTCACCCCATTGCCGCTCAGTCAGTGCTTCGATCAAAGGAACAAAAACGCCCAAGACGCGCTTGCCTTGAGGCACGCCCTCTTCCTGCATCCGCCGCAAAGCAGCAGCGCTGGCCGTATTGCAGGCCAGAATCACCAGATCACAGCCCCGGTTCCAGAGGTCGTTCACCGCACCCCGGGTCAGCTCATAGATATTCTCTACGTCACGCACCCCGTAAGGCGCATGTGCGCTGTCCGCGTAATACAGGAAATCAACGTCGGGAAGACGTTTCTGCGCGGCGTTTAGAACGGTCAGACCGCCCAAACCAGAATCAAAAATGCCTACTGCCATTTGCCCCTTTAGGCGCGATGCCGTTCCTCAAATTCATAGCCATAGTCATAAGACTTTAGTGGCTTTGGAGACAGCTCATACGTTGCTTTGCGCAAGAAATCCATCATCTTGCGCGTATCCTTGGCCAACGGGTCCAGAACGTCGCGGCCGATGGGCTCTCCGATCACCACCTGGACCGGGGTATCAACGCGTTTTTTGAATTCCTTGATCAGCAATCCCATGCGCAATGTATTGTGCAGATGGCTGGCAATCTGAAACAGGCGTGAGGTATGACCGTCAAAAAAGACCGGCACAACTGTCGCGTCTGATTTGGCAACCATCCGCGCTGTGAAGCCACGCCAGCCCGGGTCCATCGGGTACGAGAAAGGCTTTGCCCCTGTGCTGACGGTACCGCCGGGAAATATGCCAATCGCGCCGCCCTCGCCCAGATAGTTCAAAGCTTTCTTGCGGGTCTCCAGGTTCTGCTTCATCGCAGCTTTTGTATCGTCGAATGAAATCGGCAGAACGACCCGATTCAGATCCTCTGCCTTACGAAACACATGGTTGGCCAGAATGCGAAAATCCCCACGCGTACTGGACAACATGTGCCCCATCATCAACCCATCCAGAATTCCATATGGGTGATTGGCAATCAGAATCAGAGGGCCATCACGGGGAATATTAGACAATGACCCGCCAACCACATCCAGAGACAAACCGTATCTCTCAACCATGACCGACCAGAAATCTCGCCCGTTGGCCACGTCTTTTTCGTACCCATCAGCACGCCTGATAAGGCGCAGGCGGCCTGTGGTGTTCTCCATAAGCTTGATGACCATCCGTCCGCTTTTGGTTTCGGCGGAATAGGCATAAGAAATGTCACGTGCAACATGGCGTCGCGAGGGCATGGAAGTCTCCGGTTTTGTACCTGCATTTTAAATGCAAGTAACAATTTTGCCTAGCTGTCGTGACACGGTTGTGACGAATTACTCGGCGGCGGCCTGTAATTCAGGTCCTCCGTTCCGTATCGTGGTCAACAATTCCTCTCTGCGTTTGGCGGCGCTCGCCTCATTCGCCTTAAGGACGGGTCCAAAACCTTTGATATCCAAGGGCAACTTAGCGAGCGCAATTACGGCATCCTTTGTTTGGATGGAAATCAGCGGAGTGATCTCTTTGAGATCACGCTCATATTGCTTGATCAGCGCGCGCTCCATTCGACGTTCGACACTATAGCCAAAGATATCCAGCGGAGTACCTCGAAGAACTTTTAGCCGAGACATGAATTTCAGCGGCTTCAGCATCCATTCGCCGAAACTCCGTTTGCGGGGTCGGCCATCTGGTCCTTTGCCACCAAGCAGCGGTGGGGCAAGGTGGAAAGTCATTTTGAATTCGCCATCAAATTCGGCGGCGGCTTTCTCCCGACTGGACAGTAACAACCGGGCTACTTCGTATTCGTCTTTGTAAGACAACAGTTTATGATACCCTTTTGCGACAGCATCACGAATTTCTGCATCCTCAAACGAGTCAACGATTTTGCGGTAGCGTTTCGCCAAACGAGCGCTTTGATACTGGGTCAGATGATCTGCGCGGAACGCGATGACCTGCTCTGGTGATTTCGGGAGGTTGGAAACACTTGGCCGTAGAATCTCATCGACTTTTTCCGGGTGTAAAACCGCCCAACGACCGATCTCAAAGGCTCTTTTATTGCGTTCAACCGCCGTTCCGTTCAGATCAATGGCTGCAATCACCGCATCGAGGCTGACGGGTATCAGCCCGCGCTGCCATGCGGACCCAAAAACCATCATGTTCGAATAGATTGAGTCTCCCATCACTGCGCGCGCAAGCTCAGTGGCATCAAACAGGGAAACGTCTTCTTTCAATCGTGCTTGCAGCGCCAATTCCAGCCTCTCACCAGGAATCCTAAACTTAGTGTCGCGCGTGAAGTCACCGGTAACGGTTTCGTGGCTGTTGACCACCGCTCCGGTCTGACCCAAGCGTGTCAGGCCAAGTGTTTTGGCCCCGGCGGACACAACCAAATCACCACCGATCAATGTGTCGGCTTCACCCGTTGCCACACGTATTGCACTGATATCTTCTGGCCGGTTGGCAATACGGCAATGAATATGAACCGCACCGCCTTTCTGGGCCAAGCCTGCCATCTCCATCATTCCGGCGCCTTTGCCGTCAATCTGGGCCGCCTGTGCCAGAATCGCGCCCAGCGTGACAACTCCGGTCCCACCGATGCCGGTGATGACAACATTATGTGTGCCCACTATTTCAGGCAGCTCGGGCATCGGAAGATCGGGCAGATCAAGTTCGGTCGTCGCTTCTTTGCGAATCTTCGCGCCTTCCAGCGTCACAAAGGAGGGGCAGAACCCACTCAGACACGAAAAATCCTTGTTACAGCTTGATTGGTCAATCGCGCGCTTCCGGCCAAGTTCGGTTTCCTTGGGAACAATCGAAACACAGTTCGATTGGATGCCACAGTCACCGCAGCCCTCACAGACATCCGTATTGATAAAGACCCTTTTGTCCGGGTCGGGAAAGGTTCCGCGTTTACGACGACGACGTTTCTCAGCGGCGCAGGTCTGGACATAGACGATGACCGAGACGCCCTCATAGGTGCGGAATTTCTCTTGCACAGTCATCAGTTCGGTGCGCTCAAAGCTCTCTACTCCTGCGGGTAGGGCTTTGAAGTTTACATCTTCTTTTTCGTCATAGACCAGCGCGACATGTGTGACGCCCATAGCCTTGACCTCCGCCGCGATCCTTTCGGCGGTCAGATCACCCTCATTGCCCTGCCCGCCCGTCATTGCGACCGCATCGTTGAACAGAATCTTGAAGGTGATGTTCGTACCCGCCGACAAAGCTGCCCGGATCGCCTGAACACCGGAATGGTTATAGGTGCCGTCTCCGAGGTTCTGGAACACATGATTGGTGGTCGAGAACGGCTCTTCCCCGATCCAGTTTGCCCCTTCGCCACCCATCTGAGTAAAGCCAAATGTGCTTCGATCCATCCACTGAACCATGTAATGGCATCCGATGCCTGCATAGGCCCGGCTTCCGTCTGGTACCTTGGTCGAACTGTTATGCGGGCATCCTGAACAGAAATACGGAAGGCGCGAGGCTATTTCCTCGGCATTGTCCGCCCGGCGCGCTTCGGTCAGCTTGGTCAAACCTGCGCGGACCCCGTCGGTATCACGGCCTTCTTCAATCAGAATACCGCCCAGTTTTTCAGCGATCATGTTCGGATCAAGGGCACCGCGGGTGGGAAACAGCTCTTCCCGGTGTAGCGTCCCAGCACCGCCCTTGTACCAGCCATAGACTCGTCGACCACGGCGGTCGTCAAAGATCGCTTCCTTAACCTGAACCTCGATCAGTTTGCGCTTTTCCTCAACGATTACAATCAGGTCCAAACCTTCTGCCCAGTCATGAAATCCGGACATATCCAGAGGGAATGTCTGTCCGACCTTATAGGTCGTGATGCCAAGGCGCTCGGCCTCGGCCTCATCAATATTCAGCAGGGAAAGCGCATGGGCGAGGTCCAGCCAGTTCTTGCCAGCGGCCACCAGTCCGATCTTTGCACCGGGTTTGCCCCAGACACGTTTGTCCATCCGGTTAGCGCGTGAAAACGTTTCAGCCGCAAAACGCTTGTAATCAATAA
Organism: Ruegeria sp. CDSA077; assembly: GCF_059612265.1. Taxonomy (NCBI): domain Bacteria; kingdom Pseudomonadati; phylum Pseudomonadota; class Alphaproteobacteria; order Rhodobacterales; family Roseobacteraceae; genus Ruegeria; species Ruegeria sp. CDSA077. The sequence continues at coordinate 775,766 of NZ_JBXWQG010000001.1, read as the reverse complement.
TGCGCTCTTCCTGCAGATGAGGCGTATCGCCAAGCCGGATGTTCAGCCCTCCTTCGGGCATATCAAACTCAGGCACCACGACTTTCATGCGATCGGGGTTGCCATCAACGACCGAAGTCACCTCTATCGTGTCCTTCATGGTCTTGAGGCCGACCCAGACACCGGCGAACCGGCTGAGCGCGAATCCGTAAACGCCGTAGTCGAGTATCTCCTGTACTCCGGCCGGGCTGACCACTGGCATGTACATATCAACCAACGACCACTCGGACTGATGCAGCACGGTCGAGCTTTCGCCCGTGTGATCATCACCCATGGCCATCAGAACGCCACCATGTGCCGCAGTCCCTGCCATATTGGCATGGCGCATCACGTCGCCTGACCGATCTACACCAGGTCCTTTTCCGTACCACAGACCAAAGACGCCATCGAACTTGCCGTCACCCCTTAACCCGGCCTGCTGACTGCCCCAAAGCGCGGTTGCCGCAAGATCCTCATTCAGACCGTATTGAAAAGTGACATCGCTTTCTGTCAGCTGTTTCTGCGCGCGCATCATCTGCTGGTCGACCGCTCCAAGAGGCGATCCGCGGTATCCCGTCACCAATCCTGCAGTGTTCAGACCCGATTTCGTGTCGCGCGCCTTTTGCATCAGCATAAGGCGCACAAGCGCCTGAGTGCCGTTCAATAAAACCGTGTTTTTGCTTAGGTCGAAACGGTCGTTCAAAGAAATTTGTGGCTTACTCATCAAACGCCTCCCCTCGTCAGATCAGTGTGCTTCATCTGCTTCCATATTAGGTCATAATAACTGACCTGCCTAGAGCTTATCCTCTGAAACGCAAGGATTTCGCCGTTTGAATGTGGAAGTTGTCACCTATTTCATATAGGCGTTCGGCAGGATAACGAAAGTTGCGGCGATGGATTGGGACAAGCTTAGGATATTTCACGCGGTTGCAGATGCGGGCAGCCTGACACATGCAGGCGATAAGCTGAACCTATCTCAATCGGCAGTCAGCAGACAAATTCGGGCATTGGAAGAGTCACTTGATTCGACGTTGTTCCATCGTCACGCCCGCGGTCTGATTCTGACCGAACAGGGTGAGCTGCTGTTCGACGCCACCTCGGCAATGTCCAAGCGACTGGACGCGGCAGCAGCGCGCATACGAGACAGCGAAGAAGAAGTCTTTGGTGTGCTGCGGGTCACAACCACATTTGGCTTTGGGACTCTATGGCTCGCTCCGAGGTTGCCAAAGCTGTATGAACAATACCCGGACCTAAATATCGACCTCATGCTTGAGGAACGCGTTCTTGACCTGCCAATGCGCGAGGCCGATGTCGCCATCCGTATGAAAGAGCCTAGCCAGGCTGATCTGGTGCGCAAGCGCCTGATGACAGTACAGATGCTGCTTTATGCTACCCCGGAATATCTTAAGGAAAGCGGTCAACCTGCCTCCCTCGAAGAAATCTCGAGCCATCGACTTATCTGTCAGACCCCCTCAGCCCCCCAAGTAGGGGCCAGTGCGGCAATGGTACGGCATCTGATGACCTATAACCCGGCGTCGTTGCTGACAGTGAACAACTATTTCGGTGTCTTGCAGGGCGTACTGCACAATCTGGGAATTGGCTTGCTGCCCGATTATGTCACGCATGATTTCCCGCATCTGCTGCCGGTACTTTCAGACATCGAAACGGCAGACGTTCCTGTTTATCTCGCCTACCCCGAAGAGTTACGCCACTCCAAACGCGTGGCAGCCTTCCGCGATTTTGTGCAGGACGAGATCATCGCGCAGCGTAAACACCTGAAGAAAATGGGGAAACTATAGCTATGCGTCAACGTCATAGCGGACATGACGGACTATCACACTGAAACGCCTTGATCGTTATCAAACTGATGCCTAAATGAGCACTCGAAGGCGGTGATGCTGTAACGCTCATCATCTTCATACCTCCCTGTTGGACTACGGCCGAGCTTAGTGCTCGGCCTTTTTTTTGGTCCTGACTTAATCGGTGACACCGAACAGCCGAAAACTGCTGGGAAATTTCCACCTCCGCGCCTATGATCCCGTAAAAGATCAAAAATTCGTGTTCGAGGGAAAATTCATGCACCATCCACTCCGCCTATTACTGGCGTTGATTTCCGCCATTCTTCTTGCGGTACCAGTACACGCACAAGACAGTGGGGCCGCGTCGTCTACGGTCACAATTCCAGAGGACCTGACGCCCGATCAAGTTGATGGCTTGGTGGCACGTATGTCCGACGATCAAGTTCGCGCCATTTTGCTGGAACGGCTCGACGCTGTTGCAGAAAAGCAGGCGGCAGCAAACGAAAACCATGAAGATCCGCTTACCGAAATCAGTGAAATCTGGGCCGAGATGGTTACCTCTTGGACGCAGGTTTTGACCACATTGCCAAATATCGTCAGCGCCCAGGTTGAGGCGTTCAGCAATTTCTCAGCGAAATTCGGATCTACCGGGGTGTTTGGCCTGTTTGGGCTGATCCTAGCAGTTCTGGTGGCCGGATACGCTGCTGAAAAATTGTTTGGGTTTCTCACCCGCAAATGGCACGAAGAGCCCGGTGGGAATTCTGATGCCGATCTTTGGAGCGCAGTACGTTACTTGTTCCGCCGTTTCTGCCGGGAAATCGCAGGACTTGTTGTGTTCTATGTTGTTATCCGGGCGATTGGACGGGGCTTGCTGACGACAGAACAGCTTACCTATGCCGCCCCATTCGTTTTCTACCTGATTTGGATTCCGCGTCTGGGCGCCGCCGCCTCACGCTTTGTACTGGCGCCCAAAAAGCCACATTACCGGTTGGTCAACATAGACGATCATTGGGCCAAATATCTGCATCGCAACCTGATTGGCCTTCTTCTACTGATCGGCCTCACGCTCTTTATCGTACGGTTCAACTTGCTTAACGGTATCACCCCGGCCGATACACGTATCGGTTTCTGGCTGAACGCTGGCATCCATATATACATTGGGATCATCGCCTGGACCGCGCGCGAAGGGTTGTCTCAGATGATGTTGGGCACGGACCCGGACCACACCAAATTCGATGAAAAAGTCGCTCATTACTATCCCTACTTCGCTATCGGCGTTTCGGTGGTGATATGGTTCCTGGTCGAATTCCTGATCGCACAGCGTGATCCCAGAACACTTGCCCTGCTTGGCAAAGGGCCACATTTCACGACGATGTTCTGGCTGCTGATCGCTCCAGCGCTTGATACGCTGATCCGTGGCCTCGTGCGCCATCTTCAACCCCCAATGTTGGGCGACGGACCATTGGCCGAACGCGCCTATAAATCAGCCAAGCGCAGCTATATCCGGATTGGTCGCGTGCTGGCCGGCCTGTTTGTGGTCTTTATGATCGCGCGGGTCTGGCAGCTTGATCTTCGACATGTCGCCTCTGCCGGGATCGGAACCGACGTTGGCGGTACGGTTATCGAATTCCTGATGATCATCGCTGTCGGATACATCTTGAACGAGGTCGTCTCACTATGGATCAACCGTCGCCTTGCCAAGGAACAGACAACGGCAGAAGAGCTGGATGAAGAGGCCGGCGGCGAGGGTGGCGGCGCAGGCGGTTCACGTCTGGCGACGGTTCTTCCCTTGCTGCGGATCACGGCGCAAGTCACGATTGCGGTCATCTTCGGCCTGCTCGCATTGGGCGCGCTGGGCATCAACATCACCCCACTTCTGGCAGGTGCTGGTGTCCTTGGTCTTGCGATCGGTTTCGGCGCTCAGAAGCTGGTGGCTGATATCGTCGGCGGTGTCTTCTTCCTTATCGACGATGCGTTTCGCGTGGGTGAATATGTCGATGTCGGTGGCACCATGGGCACCGTCGAGAAAATCTCGATCCGCTCGATGCAGCTCCGCCATCACCGTGGGCCCGTTCACACGATCCCCTATGGCGAGATTCAAAAGCTGACCAATTTCAGCCGTGACTGGGTGATCATGAAGCTAAAGTTCACCGTGCCGTTTGACACTGATCCCAACAAGGTCAAGAAGATCTTCAAGAAGATCGGCGCCGAGATGATGGCGGACGAAACCCACAAAGAAGGCTTCTTGCAGCCCTTTAAATCGCAAGGTGTGTTCGACTTTGACGATGTTGGCATGATCATCCGCGGCAAGTTCATGGCCAAGCCGGGCAAGCAGTTCACGCTTCGCAAGGAAATCTTCAACCGGGTGAAGGCCGAGTTCAATGCCAATGGCATCGACTTTGCCCGCCGCGAAGTTCGCGTAGCAATTCCTGGTCTGGAAGAGGCCGAGAACCTTACCGAACAACAAAAAGCTGCTGTTGGGGCCGCTGCGGCGGACTCGATCAACAAGGGAGAAACCCCAGCTTAAAGACCAGATACAGACGCCACGCGGCTTCTGGGCCGCCTGGCAGGAAGTACTATAGACGGAACCGGCCACTGGCGCGGTTCCGTTTCTTTTTCTGGGCACACAAAGCGCAGAAAAGCTCGAAATTAACTTATACCGGTGACGTTATTCGACCCTGCGCTGACTTGGCCCTTCCCACAGACGCGCCCTTGCCCTACAAGGCCCGCAATCTCGGCCACCATGGATACAGGACAAACGATGCAAGAGCCCGCCATCACACCGGATCTGATTGCCGCGCACGGGTTGAAACCCGAAGAATACAAGATGATCCTGGAGATTATCGGGCGCGAGCCAACCTTTACCGAGTTGGGCATTTTCTCGGCCATGTGGAACGAGCATTGTTCCTACAAATCCTCCAAGAAATGGCTGCGCACCCTGCCCACCTCTGGACCCCAGGTGATCTGCGGACCGGGTGAAAATGCAGGTGTGGTCGATATCGGCGATGGTCAGGCCGTGGTCTTCAAGATGGAAAGCCACAACCATCCGTCTTACATCGAACCCTATCAAGGTGCGGCCACCGGGGTTGGAGGTATCCTGCGCGACGTTTTCACCATGGGTGCGCGCCCAATCGCCTCGATGAACGCGCTGTCTTTTGGTGAACCCGGCCACCACAAGACCCGTCAGCTGGTCAATGGCGTGGTCGAAGGTATCGGCGGCTATGGCAACTGTTTCGGCGTGCCTTGCGTTGGCGGCGAAGTGCGCTTTCACCCGGCCTATAATGGCAACTGCCTTGTGAATGCCTTCGCAGCCGGGCTGGCTGACAGTGACAAGATTTTCTACTCAGCCGCATCGGGCGTCGGCATGCCGGTTGTCTATCTTGGAGCCAAGACCGGACGCGACGGCGTGGGCGGAGCCACCATGGCCAGCGCCGAATTTGACGACACGATCGAGGAAAAGCGCCCCACCGTTCAGGTTGGCGACCCGTTCACCGAAAAACGCCTGATGGAAGCGACGCTGGAGCTGATGCAAACCGGCGCAGTGATCTCGATCCAAGATATGGGCGCGGCGGGCCTGACCTGTTCCGCAGTTGAGATGGGTGACAAAGGCGGTCTGGGCGTTCGGCTTGATCTGGAAAACATCCCCCAGCGCGAAGAGAACATGACAGCCTATGAGATGATGCTGTCGGAATCCCAAGAACGCATGTTGATGGTTCTCAAACCCGAGCTTGAGGCCGAGGCTCGCGCCGTTTTCGATAAATGGGATCTGGATTTCGCTATCGTGGGTGAAACCGTCGCCGAAGATCGCTTTCTGATCATGCATAATGGTGAGGTCAAAGCCGATCTGGTTCTGTCCAAACTCTCCTCAACCGCGCCCGAATATGATCGCCCGTGGGAGCCTACACCGCAAGCAGAAGATCTGGCCGACGTACCTCAGATCGACCCAATCGACGGTCTGCGCGCCCTGCTCGCTTCGCCCAACTATGCGGGCAAGCAATGGGTTTACGAGCAGTATGACACCATGGTTATGGCCGATTCCGTGCGTACGCCTGGTCTGGGCGCCGGCATGGTTCGTGTACACGGCACCGACAAGGTTCTTGCTTTCACCAGTGACGTAACCCCGCGCTATGTGCGAGCCAACCCTGTAGAAGGCGGCAAGCAAGCTGTTGCCGAAGCCTACCGCAACCTGACCGCCGTCGGGGCATTGCCACTAGCGACCACCGACAACCTGAACTTCGGCAACCCCGAAAAGCCCGAGATCATGGGCCAGTTCGTCGGAGCGATCAAAGGCATCGGTGCCGCAGTTGAAGCATTGGATATGCCGATCGTTTCCGGCAACGTCTCGCTGTATAACGAGACCGACGGTCAGGCGATCCTGCCGACCCCGACAATCGGAGCGGTCGGCCTTCTGGCGCACACGGACGAGATCATAGGTAATGAGGTCCGCGACGGCCACGTGGCTCTGGTCATCGGCGATACGCAGGGGCATCTGGGCCAATCCGCCCTTCTGGCCGAAGTGTTCAACCGCGAAGATGGCGACGCGCCGCATGTTGATCTGGACGCCGAAAAGCGCAACGGAGAGTTCATCCGCGCAAACCGAGAGATGATCAAGGCTTGCACCGATCTTGGCGATGGTGGTCTGGCATTGGCAGCCTTCGAACTGGCCGAAGCAACCGGCGTCGGCATAACGCTTGACGACGCCTCGACCGAATTCCTGTTTGGCGAGGATCAGGCCCGTTATCTGGTCGCCTGCAACTTTGACCAGGCCGAAGCCCTGATGATTGCTGCAGGTCAGGCTGGCGTTCCACTGGTATCGGTCGGGCGGTTCACGGGCGACAGCGTCCGCATCGGCTCTTCTGAGGCCTTGCTTGATGAACTGACTGCCACTTTCCGCAACAGCTTCGCCGAAGCCGTCGCCTGATTTTGGCACCTGCGCTTCTGAAAACCTGCACTTTGACAAGTGCAGGTTTTTGTCATTTCGGGGCGTCTATCTGACCCTTGCGCGCCCCGCCCCGGCGCACTACATCTTGGGAAAGACTTTCAGGAGAAACCTACATGCCGATGAGCGCCCACGAGATTGAGAACCTGCTGCGCGACGCGTTTCCCGATGCGGACATTCAGGTCGGCGGCAGCGACGGCGTACATATGTCGGCCATGGTCGTGGATGAGAGCTTTCGTGGCAAAAACCGGGTGCAACAACAGCGAGCAGTTTATGCAGCCCTCAAAGGCAAGATGGACGGCCCAGATGGCGACTTGCACGCGCTGGCTCTGACGACGAAAGTGCCTGAGTGAGCACGACTTTCTGGATTTACGGGATTTGTGGATTGATCGCCCTCGTCGGTAGCGTCATCATTTTCAGATCTACGATAAAGAATGAGCGTGCTGACAAAATTCGGGGCACAGAACCCGGTCAAGGCGAGCAACTGATTGACCACGGAACCGTGTTGGGCGGCGGCGGCGGTCATGTAACAGTTTCCCGTATCACCAGAGACCCTCAAGAATATGCTAAAGCCATGGCTCCAAAAAAATGAGTACATGGCTGGCTTGGATATCAGCAATCGCGGCTTTGATAGTTGCCGCCGCGCTGATCGAGGCCTATGTGAAGCGAAACAGAAAGCGTAAACTGGTCGACATGCGTCCAAACCCGGACAAAATCAGCAAGGTTGACGGCATCGAGAGATACGGGCTGAATCCGCTGGCCCTGGCGCAGGCCGAACACCGACGGCTGGAAAAGGAAGGATGGGTCGCCGCCCCATCACAGGATGAAACGACCGCCCCGGATGCGGATGACAAGGAAAAGTAACATGACCGACGTGAAAACCCAGATCGATGAGACCGTCAAAGCCAATGATGTGGTGCTATATATGAAAGGCACCAAGGAAATGCCGCAATGCGGATTCTCCTCGCGCGTGGCAGGCGTGCTGAACTACATGGGCGTAGAATTTGCTGACGTGAATGTACTGGCCGACGAAGGCTTGCGTCAGGGGATCAAGGACTATTCTGACTGGCCGACTGTTCCGCAACTCTATGTCAAAGGCGAGTTCGTAGGCGGATGCGACATCATCACCGAGATGACCCTGTCGGGCGAATTGGACACGCTGTTTGACGAAAACGGTGTCGGCTACAACAAGGAAGCCGCTGATAAAATCAGGGAAGCAAACGCCTGATCAGCGGCTGACGCAATTTCCCAATAAGACCTGCTCGCTGGCGGCATCTGCACCTGTCGCCAGAAAGCTCACCGTGGCGTCCCAGCCTTTGGAGCGCAGGATGTAAGTGCCAGTTGTTCCGTCGGATTCATAGCGGATACCAGAGCCGCTCTGAGCTTGGCGCAAAGTCACCAGCTTATTGTCGACCATCATGGCTGCCGCGCTGGATCCGTCCTCGGCATTGAAATAGGCAACCTCAAGAGGCACGCCGTTATCACAAGTAAATGTGACGGGCAGAATATCGATCCCAGCCCAGGAAACCTGCGCTGACACAGACATGAAAGTCGCAATAGCAATAGTACGCATATTTATCATTTCGTTGACTTTTCTTCTATGAATGCCGCCATTGCCTCGGCCCGAGCAGCCAACTCTGCCAAGGTGTCGGTGACCGAAGGTGGAACCACGGCAACTTCAATTCTTTCCGGCTCGGGCTGTGGCATGCTACGCAGGTTCCGAAGCTCGGCTTCGGCCTCCGCCAGCTTATTTTCCAGCGAGTTGATTTTGTCACCTGTGGCGGCGGCTTTGTCTGCCAACATCAATCCAGCCATCAAAAGCATCCGGGATTCAGGCATCCGACCGATCTGATCCGACAATACCTGCGCTTCATCATCCAGCAATTTTGCAGCAGCCTGCAGGAAAACCTCTTCGCCTTCCTGGCACGAAACCTCAAAGCCGCGCCCCCCGATTTGAATGGTCAATTCAGGCATTATTCCACCTCTCCTTCGGCCAATTTCGCCTGAGACAGCAACGGTTCCAACCGGGCCAGCACGGCATGTGCTTCGGCCGCATCGGTGGCCTGCGCTGCGCGCGTTGCCTCAAGCTCGGCAGCTGTGGCACGGTTCAACAGATCCGCATCGGTCATTCCGTCTTCTGCAGCTGTGCGCAGCTCTTCGACCGACATTCGTAGTTGTTCGTTGGCTTTGCGCATGCGCTGCAGATCATCATCCAGACGCGACATCGCCGAGCCATGGCTACTGCGTTCTGCGCGCAGCATTTCTAACTCGGCGCTGAGTTCCGCCACGCGTTCACTATCCGCCAATTCCGAACGAAGACGGGCATTTTCGGCTTTAAGTTCTTCGACAACATCCTGATCTTCCAATGCTGCCTTTGCGCTTGCCAACTCGGCCCGTGCGGCTTCGACCGAGGTAAGCTGTGCCTTGGCATCGTCGAGTTGCTCGCGCAGCGCTGCACTTTCCTGACTATCGGACGAGGTATTACGCAAGGCTTCGATTTCTAAGCGCATGGCATCGACTTCGGAATCGTGTCTTTCTTTTAATGATCTGAGACGCTCTTCAAGTTGAGCATTCGCAACCCTCTCATCATCCAGAGCTACACGCAGAGTGTCATCTTCTCCACCGCTGCCTGCGCCAACTTCCGCCATTGTCGCAATGCCGGATCCAATCCGATCCATCGCGGCCACAATACGGCGTTGTAGTTCTTCGATCTGGCTCATGCCCCTGCCACCTTTTTATCAAGGTTCCTTGTTTCGCGAGGTTATCCGAATCAACCTTGTACGCGTCTTGGCCTAGTCTAACCCAATGGCATCGAAAATACCCACTGTTTGCTTTCAACGACTTGGGTCACATTCTTGATCCAGCAAAACCTTGCAGCACCCAGTTCTACTTGCACTTTGAGGGCTGAATGGTATTGAGCGGCCATCTGCCTGTAATCCAAAGGAACAACACCCGTGGACCTGACTGCGCTGCGCAATGCCAACCCCGAACACTGGGACAAAGCTGCGGCCATCCGCACATTGACCCTCGACGCCGTCGCCGCCGCCAATTCCGGCCATTCCGGTATGCCAATGGGCATGGCCGATGTCGCGACTGTACTGTTCGAAAAGCACCTTAAATTCGACGCCTCGGCCCCAAACTGGCCCGACCGCGACCGGTTCATCCTGTCCGCCGGTCACGGCTCGATGCTGATCTATTCGCTGTTGTATCTCACTGGGAACGCTGACGTTACGCTGGAACAGATCAAGAATTTCCGTCAGCTGGGCGCAAAAACTGCAGGTCACCCCGAGAACTTCCTTGTCAACGGGATCGAAACCACAACCGGCCCGCTGGGTCAGGGGATCTCGAACGCCGTTGGTTTTGCCATGGCCGAGGAAATTCAGCGCGCTCATTACGGCAAGAAGATCGTAGATCACTATACCTATGTCATCGCGGGCGACGGCTGCCTTATGGAAGGCGTTAGCCAAGAGGCCATCACGCTGGCCGGCCGTCACGAGCTGGGTAAGCTGATCGTGTTCTGGGACAACAACAACATCACCATCGACGGCACGGTCGACATAGCTGACCGGACCGATCAGGTGAAACGTTTTGCCGCCTCGGGCTGGCAGGTCATCGAGATTGATGGTCATGATCCGCAGGCCATCGACGAGGCCATCACCAAGGCGAAATCGTCAAACAAGCCGACCATGATCGCCTGTGAAAGCCATATTGCTTTGGGTCACGCCGCGCAGGATACCTCGAAAGGCCACGGCGCCCTGACCGATCAGGAACAGCTGAAAGCGGCCAAAGAGGCCTATGCCGCCCCGCATGGCGCGTTCGAAATTCCGGCAAATGTCAAAACTGCCTGGGAAGCAATCGGTTCCCGCGGCGCGGCCGAGCGGTCTGCGTGGGAGGAGCGTTTCACACAGATCTCTGAACGCAAACAGGCCGAGTTCAACCGCTCTTATGCGTTCGAGGCACCCAAAAAGCTGGCCGGTGCCATCCGCTCGTTCAAAAAGCAGATGTCGGAAGATCAGCCCAAACTGGCCACCCGCGCCTCGTCCGAGAAAGTTCTGAACGCGGTCAACCCGATCATGCCGGAAACTATTGGCGGCTCTGCTGACCTGACCGGTTCGAACAACACGAAATCGGCCGATATGGGCGTGTTCCTGCCGGAAAACCGCAAGGGTCGGTACATCCATTATGGTATCCGCGAACACGGCATGGCCGCCGCGATGAACGGTATGGCGCTGCATGGCGGTATACGCCCCTATGGCGGTACCTTCATGGCGTTCACCGACTATGCGCGGCCCTCGATGCGGCTTGCAGCGCTGATGAAGATACCTACGGTCTTTGTGATGACCCATGACTCGATCGGTCTGGGCGAAGACGGCCCGACCCACCAGCCGGTCGAGCATCTGGCGATCTCACGCGCGACACCGAATACCTATGTTTTCCGCCCGGCGGATGCCGTTGAAACAGCGGAATCCTGGGAACTGGCGCTGACTTTCAAGGACAGCCCTTCGGTCTTGTCCCTGACCCGCCAGGGCGTGCCGACCGTACGCAAGGATCACAAAACCAAAAACCTGACTGCACAAGGCGGCTATGTTCTTGCCGAAGCCGAAGGCAAGCGTCAGGCAATCCTGATCGCAACCGGTTCGGAAGTGTCGCTGGCGATGGAAGCCAAGGCGATGCTCGAGGCCGAGGGCATTGGCACGCGCGTCGTGTCGATGCCATGCATGGAACTGTTCGCCGAGCAGGATGAAGCGTATCGCAAGCGGGTTCTGCCCGGTGGAGCCGTCCGTGTCGGCATCGAGGCCGCCGTCCGCGCCGGAGGCTGGGACCGCTGGCTGCTGGGTGAACGCGGCCGTGACGCCAAGGCAGGCTTCATCGGCATGTCGGGCTTTGGCGCGTCTGCCCCCGCTGATGAACTGTACAAACATTTCGGCATCACTGCCGAGGCCACAGTTGCAAAGGTCAAAGAATTGCTGGAGCCGTAATTCCCAATTTCAAATATCAAGCGAAGGGCGGCCATGCGCCGCCCTTTTCGTTTTCTGATTAATGCGTTTCAGATTTCCGAGACAAAATCGGCGCGACCACTTTGGTTGCAATCGGGATCAGCACGAACCCCCAGGCCAGTCCGAATATGCCATCCATCGTGGCTTTGGAAATCCACTCCACGGCACCTTCCCATTGCGCCGAAACCGCATGCCCGGCTGCATAGGCCATGTCATGGATCTGATGCCCCAACCAGCCAAAACCCAGAACCTCAAGCCCGTGAATGATGATCGAGCCGCCAACCCACAGCATCGCAGCTGTGCCGACAATCGACAGCACTTTCATGACAACCGGCATCGCCTTGACCAATCCACGCCCCAATCCGCGCCCGATCGGCGTTGGTGCGTTCCGCGCCAGGAAAAGGCCCACATCGTCCATCTTCACGATCAAGGCGACCGAGCCATAAACGACCAGAGTCACACCTAGTCCAACAACGGCCAGCGTTGCCGCCTGCATCCAGATATTCGGTGCTTCGATGGCGGCAAGGGCGATTGTCATGATCTCGGCGGACAGGATGAAATCGGTTTTGATCGCACCCTTGACCTTCTGCTCTTCCAGATGGCCCGGGTCTTTGACCTTCATATCTTCATCTATGACGTGGCTGCCATGAGGGAAAAGCAGGTGAAATATCTTTTCTGCCCCTTCGAAGCACAAATAGGACCCGCCAAGCATCAACAAGGGCGTTATCAACCAGGGTGCAAAATTGGCCAGCAACAAAGCGACTGGCAACAGCAGGATAATCTTGTTGAAAATCGAGCCGCGCGCAATGCGCCAGATGATCGGCAATTCCCGCGCCGGGGCAAAGCCCTGCACATATTTCGGAGTAACTGCTGCATCGTCGATGATCACGCCCGCAGTCTTGGCCCCGGCCTTGCCGGCGGCAGCGACCACATCGTCCACTGACGCCGCAGCAACCTTTGCTATGCCAGCAACATCATCCAACAGTGCCAACAAACCACTCATGCGTGTTTCCTCTCATCTCACCTGTCGCCAGGGGACCCTACCCGATCCGACGGCTAGCGCAAGCGTTAGCGCAACCGGCGAAGGTTTGCGCTAACACGTTAAGAATATGTCACTTTTGCCCTTTTGAGAAAGCGTCTGTGCCGCTATATGCCCCGCAGAGCAAGCGCATTTTTGGAGACGTCAGATGACCATCAAGGTCGGCATCAATGGATTTGGCCGTATCGGCCGCTGCACCCTGTCGCATATTGCGGCATCGGCCCGCAACGACATCGAAGTGATCAAGGTCAACGCGACCGGCCCATTGGAAACCACCGCCCACCTGCTGAAATACGACAGCATCCACGGCCGCTTTCCCCGCGATGTTTCGATCGAAGGCAACACCATGGATTTGGGCCGCGGCCCAATGGAGGTGTTCTCGACTTACGATATGAACGAGCTTGATTGGGAAGGTTGTGACGTCGTTTTGGAGTGCACCGGAAAATTCAACGATGGCCTGAAAGCCAAAACGCATCTGGAACGCGGTGCTCAGAAGGTTCTTTTGTCTGCGCCAGGTAAGAATGTTGATAAAACCATTGTCTATGGCGTGAACCACAACAGCCTGGTTACTGAAGATAGAATGGTTTCGAATGGCTCTTGCACCACGAACTGCCTTGCTCCGCTTGCCAAGGTGCTGGACGAAGGTATCGGGATCGAACACGGTATCATGACTACGATCCATGCCTATACCGGCGACCAGCCGACACTGGATCGCCGTCATAGTGACCTGTATCGCGCTCGCGCTGCGGCAATGTCCATGATCCCAACTTCAACAGGTGCAGCCAAAGCTCTGGGCGAAGTTCTGCCGAACCTGAAGGGTCGTTTGGACGGCTCGGCTATCCGTGTACCAACACCAAACGTTTCTGCTGTCGACCTGACTTTCCATGCGGCGCGTGACGTGACTGTCGAAGATGTTAATGCCATCGTTCGTGAAGCATCACGGGGATCAATGCAGCGCGTCGTGGGATATGAGCCTGCGCCGCTGGTCTCGACCGATTTCAATCATACTGAAGAAAGCTCGATTTTCGCACCAGACCAGACACGGGTCGTTAACAACCGCATGGTTCGTGTTCTGGCTTGGTATGACAACGAATGGGCCTTCTCGGTCCGTATGGCAGACGTCGCCGTGGCCATGGGACGGCTTAACTAAAACGCCGTAGAAATGTTGTACCTTTACACCCGCTCAGTTTATCTGGGCGGGTGTTTTCATTCGGGGCCAACATGACCAATCAAATTGCTATCTGGCTTGGCCTTCTAATACTTGGCTGTCTGCTAGTCGATTACGCAATGTTCGACTCTGAGAACCTGATCTTCCTGGGAAAGAAACTTTACACCTTCCTGGACTGGCTCGCCTTCTGGCGCTGACAGAGGTTTTTCTTGACTTTTTCCTTGATCTAGCTTTGTTAGCGCTAACTTTGCAATAACAGACACCCAGACGGAGCAGACCATGACACTCAAGTTGGCAATCAATGGATTTGGACGGATCGGGCGCGGTGTTTTGCGGGCCTTGATGGAATCTGGGCGGACCGACGTTCAGATCGTGGCCATAAACGATTTGGCCAAGCCCGAAATTAACGCGCATCTCTTTGAATTCGACAGTGTGCATGGACGTTATACAAAGCCCGTTTCCCTGACCGACGCCGGTTTGGATGTCGGTGCAGGCCCGATCCGCCTAACCAGCGAACGTGAGCCTGAGAAACTCGATTGGTCCGATATTGACGTTGTTCTCGAATGCACAGGCGTGTTTCGCACGCGCGAAGCCGCGGCGCGCCATTTTGACAACGGCGCCAAAAAAGTTCTGATTTCTGCTCCTGCCCGCGGGGATGGTGCGGTCAAAACCATCGTCTTCGGGGTAAATGACCATGAGCTGACCGTCGAGGATACGATCGTTTCGAACGCATCCTGCACGACCAACTGTTTGTCACCCGTTGCTGCGGCGCTGGACGAGGGTTTGGGCATTGTCCACGGAAACATGACAACCGTTCATGCCTATACAGCCAGCCAACCAGTTCACGATACCGCCGGAAAAGACCCGTATCTGTCACGCGCGGCTGCATTGTCGATGATTCCCACCACTACGGGGGCAGCCTCAGCCGTAGGTCTCGTATTGCCCCAGTTGGCAGGTAAATTGACTGGACAGGCAATCCGTGTACCCACTCCGAACGTCTCGGTTGTGGATCTGGTGGCCGAGGTGTCGCGCCCAACAACCGAAGAAGAGGTCAACCAGTTGTTCATTGATGCCGCGGCCAATATTCGCGGTGTCCTGGCTGCGGAAAGCCGCCCACTAGTGTCGATCGACTTCAATCACGACGCACACAGTTCGACCGTATCTTTGGCTGAAACCAAGGTGACAGACGGCACGTTGGTCCGGGTGCTGGCCTGGTACGACAATGAATGGGGCTTTTCGAACCGGATGCTGGACACGGCGGCCGCGATGGGCGCGCTATCCTAAGCGCGCACGCAGCGCGTCATTTACGCGGGGCGTGACGAAATTCGACACGTCCCCGTTCAATCGCGCGATCTCTTTCACCAGCTTCGAAGCAATCGCCTGATGGCGGGCCTCAGCCATAAGGAACACCGTCTCGATTGAGTCGTCCAATGCGCGGTTCATACCGACCATCTGGAACTCATACTCGAAATCCGCAACAGCACGCAGGCCTCTGACAATGACCTGAGCACCTACGTCGCGGGCACAGTTGATAAGCAGGTTTTCAAAAGGATGGGCGACAATTTCAGTTCCGGTCTGTTCGGAAAGAAAGGAACACTCGGCTTCGATCATCTCGACCCGTTCTTCCAACGAAAATAACGGCCCCTTTTCCCGATTGATCGCTACCCCAATCACGAGCTTGTCAACCAGAGCAGCCGCGCGACGGATGATATCAATATGACCCAGGGTGATCGGATCAAATGTTCCGGGATACAATCCAACCCTCATTGCCGCCTCCTGCGCAACGAAATTTCTGCGCAAGCAAACATAACTTGGCTATGGGTGCAAGTAGTTGCGTCGCGTTTCTATGGGCTTAATGGCCCATGATCATGCCTTCCAATGCGTCTTTTTCCATTGCCAGTTCGGAAAGCTGTGCTTTGACAACGTCGCCTAGG
The DNA here is from genome assembly GCF_059612265.1 of Ruegeria sp. CDSA077. Classification (NCBI taxonomy): domain Bacteria; kingdom Pseudomonadati; phylum Pseudomonadota; class Alphaproteobacteria; order Rhodobacterales; family Roseobacteraceae; genus Ruegeria; species Ruegeria sp. CDSA077. The sequence goes on along the minus strand of NZ_JBXWQG010000001.1, from coordinate 759,872 downwards.
GTAACAATGCCAACGAGGTTACCGTCCTCAACAACCGGCATATGGCGAAAGCGCCCTTCGGTCATCCGCGACATTATATCCTGGACAGTATCCTGTTGCGTCGCTGTCACCAGCTCGCGGGTCATATAAGCGCTTACGGGTTTTGATAGGCATCCGCTGCCGCTTGCGGCCAGTTCGCGCACAATGTCACGCTCTGATAAGATGCCTGATGCGGTCTTACCGCCGTCTTCTGATACAACCACCGTTCCGATGCGCTTTTCTGCAAGAATTCCTGCAACCTCTGAAACTGTGCGCGAAGGAGCAACTGTCACCACGCCTCCGGTGGCTTTGGATTTCAGAATGGCCTGAACAAGCATTGACGTAACCTCCGAAATAACTTCGTGTTTTCCAAAGCGTTGCCGGAATGAAATAGCCTGTCAAGGTGAAGCTTCAGCCTCAAGCCGCTCAACTTCATCGCGAATCCCCTGGGACAGGGCCTGCGCGAACCGATTCAACCGCTCGTTTCGTTGGTCACCTTGATGTCGAACCAGATGAAAACTGCGTGTCAAACTCACTTGATCAACCAATATTTTCTTCAACTTCGGGTGAAATGGCAGCGTGAAATCATGCGCAATGCAGATCCCTGATCCTTGCGAAACCTGCCGCAGTTGGACAGAGACCGAATTCGAGGCCAGCGCGACACGGTCAACACCCAGATCGACCAGATAGTCAAGTTCGCGGTCGAATATCATATCAGGTATGTATCCGATCATACGATGCCCCCCTAACGTGCTGATGGAATGAACCGCAGGGTGATCGGCAAGGTATTCCTGCGTTGCGACAAGATGAAGTTTGTAATCGGTAATTTTCTGTACAAGCAGTTTTCCAGCGGTCGGTGCGCTGACGGTCACGGCCATATCGGCTTCACGTCGGGAAAGGTTGATGACGCGCGGCAAGGCCAGAATTTGTATGTCCAGATTGGGATTGGCGTCACAAATCTTGCCACACACCTGCGGCAACAAGTAGTTCGCACACCCGTCCGGTGCGCCGATCCGGATTTGTCCGCTCAACCTCTCAGATGGTTCAGCCATGGCGCCTGCTGCAGCGCGCATCGCCTCTTCGGCTTTCAGACCGTGGTCCATCAAACGCTCACCAGCTGAGGTCAGCACATATCCCTGCTGCGATTTGGTGAACAGCGGCGCATCCAGAGACGCTTCCAACCGCGCAACACGGCGTCCGACCGTAGCCGGGTCAATCCGAAGTAATCGTCCCGCCGCCGAAAGGCTTTCTTCGCGGGCAACGGCCAGAAAGACCCTCATATCATCCCAATTAGGTGTCACGCTTCACCTTTGCAATTTTGCAAAACACCTTTGGGACATTGCCTCTGTTCAAGCCATTTATGCAAGCCTATTCTGCGCGCAGACCTTCGGAGGAATTCGCAATGAACGAACTGTCCCATTTCATCAACGGTGAGAATGTCATCGGCACGTCCGGCCGATATGATGACGTGTTCAACCCCGCTACCGGCGAGGTACAGTACAAATGCCCGATGGCAAGTGCTGCCGAGACCACAGCAGCCATTGCTAGCGCCGCAGCCGCACAACCGGCCTGGGGTGCAACGAACCCGCAAAAACGCGGGCGCGTGATGATGGCGATGGTTCACCTGATGAACCGCGACATGGACAAGCTGGCCGAAGCGCTGAGCCGTGAGCACGGCAAGACGATCCCTGACGCGAAAGGCGATCTACAGCGCGGTCTAGAAGTGATCGAATACTGCATCGGTGCTCCGCAGATGTTGAAAGGCGAATTCACCGACAGTGCGGGCCCAGGCATCGACATGTATTCTATGCGCCAGCCTTTAGGGGTTGTGGCCTCGATCATGCCGTTCAACTTCCCGGCCATGATGCCTCTGTGGCATGTGGGCCCTGCCCTGGCCTGTGGCAACGCTGTTGTTCTGAAACCGTCCGAACGCGATCCTTCAGTACCTTTGATGCTGGCGGAACTTTTCGTTGAGGCAGGTTTGCCCAAAGGTGTGTTCCAGGTGGTCAATGGCGACAAAGAGGCCGTGGACACCCTGTTGGACAGCGAGATCATTCAGGGCGTTTCCTTTGTGGGCTCGACCCCAATCGCGCAGTACATCTATTCGCGCGCCACGGCCAACGGCAAACGCGCGCAGTGTTTCGGCGGTGCCAAGAACCACATGATCGTCATGCCCGACGCCGATCTTGACCAGGCAGCAGATGCCCTGGTTGGCGCCGGTTTCGGCGCGGCTGGCGAACGCTGCATGGCCGTATCGGTTGCCGTCCCGGTCGGAGAGGATACCGCCGACGCGCTGATCGAAAAGCTTATTCCGCGTATCGAGAAACTGAAGGTCGGCCCCTACACTGCCGGCGATGATGTTGACATGGGACCGGTCGTGACCGGTGCTGCCAAAGAGCGCATTTTGGGACTGATCAGCTCGGGTGTTGAACAGGGTGCCAAACTGGTTGTCGATAATCGCGACTTTAGCCTGCAGGGCTATGAAGACGGCTTCTTCGTCGGCCCTCACCTGTTTGACCACGTGACGCCCGACATGGACATCTATAAGCAAGAGATCTTTGGTCCGGTTTTGTCGACCGTCCGCGCAGGATCGTACGAAGAAGCGATTGGCTTGGCTATGGATCACGAATACGGCAATGGCACGGCGATTTTCACCCGCGATGGAGATACCGCGCGTGACTTTGCCAGCCGGATCAATATTGGCATGGTCGGTATCAACGTTCCGATCCCGGTTCCGTTGGCCTATCACACCTTTGGCGGTTGGAAGAAATCCATGTTCGGTGACCTGAACCAGCATGGTGCGGATAGCTTCAAATTCTATACACGCACAAAAACGGTCACCGCGCGTTGGCCGTCAGGCATCAAAGAAGGCGGCGAGTTCAACTTCAAAGCCATGGACTGATCCAAACGAAAGCGGCGGATCCACACAGCCCGGCCACCACTGGCCGGGCTTTTTTCAATACACGGCCAAGTTTCGCTTGTGATGTTCGCTTCACAATAAATTCACTCAACACTCCCTAGGAAATCTGATCAGCAAAACATAAGTTACACGCAGTTTCGCGCGAGCAGTTCCTGAACCGGAGGCCAATTTGTCAGATCCCCGCATGACCCGTCGCTCTGCATTGTTAGGTGCAGCGTCTCTGTTGATGACACCTGCATTGGTGCGGGCACAAAGCAGCGCCGATGCTTTCCCGCTCGACGAAGAGGCGATCAGCACACAGCTCGCTGTGCGGCGGAATGTCTCTTCATTCTCGCACCAGAATTGGCAGGATCACTTCAATGAGTTAGGTGTCGGCTGCCTGCTGGCAGATATCACAAGCCGCGCTGTACACTATTGGGGGGCTGACGGGACGTACAAACTGTACCCCAGCTCAGTCCCTATGAGCGAAGAACTCACAAGGCGTGGTTATACCGAAGTAGTACGCAAGCGCGAAAACCCAAGCTGGACCCCGACCGCCTCAATGCGCGAGCGCGACCCGAACCTGCCCATCCGAATTGAAGGTGGCGAGTCCGGAAATCCGCTGGGTACGCGGGCGATGTATCTGGGCTGGCCAGCATATCTGGTGCACGGCACGCACGATACACGCAAGATTGGACGCCAAAGTTCTTCTGGATGTATTGGCCTTTATAATCAGCATGTTGAAGAATTGTACCCGCTGGTTCAGGTTGGCACCAAAGTCAGATTGGTCTGACAGAACGCCCCGGCCATAACGGCCGGGGTTTTTGCTTTAACACGGTGGTTGCCAATTATTCCGGCAGGATCACCGCATCGACGACGTGGATCACGCCATTGCTGGCCTCGATATCGGCCTGCACAACCTTGGCGCCATTCACTTTTACGCCGTTCTTACCATTCACACTCAGGCGATCACCCTGCACGGTCAGCACTTTGGCGCGCTTGCCAGCGATGTCACCTGACATGACTTTGGCCGGAACCACATGGTAAGTCAGGATTGCGACCAGTTGGTCTTTGTTCTCGGGCAGTAGCAGCGATTCCACCGTCCCTTCGGGCAGTGCGGCAAAGGCCTCATCCGTGGGGGCAAAAACGGTGAACGGACCGTCCCCTTTCAGCGTATCGACTAGACCCGCCGCTTGAACCGCCGCGACCAGAGTGGTGAATGATCCGGCAGATACGGCGGTATCCACGATATCGGCGGCCTTCGCTTGAACCGGCAAGGTAAGTGCGATTGCGGCGGCGGCGCTCAGGAAAGTACGGCGAAACATATTTGAGATCTCCTATCCAGGTTGTTATGGAAAGGGGTACGGGCGTTTCGCTGCACCGGATCAATTTAGTGTCAGATTTATTTGACCTGAACCCAAATACTTTGCGCGCGCCCATCTTTCAAAAACGGTAGCGCTTCGACCGCATCTTGGCGATCCTGTTGCAAGAAGTATCCAGGCCAAAGCATTGAATATGCACTAGATTGCAACAATGCATGCAACATATATTGCTCGCCCCATCCCGGGCAGTCATAGAAGAACCGCTTGGGGTATTCGTAGGGTAGAAAAACATCGTGCACATGGATCACAACGCCCGGTTTTAAGGCCGGTATGATGCGACAGAACAGATGCGCGACATCATTGCTCATCCGGACAACATGGCTGGAATCGATGAACAGGATGTCACCCGCTTCAAGCTGTTCGAAGAGGGCTGGATCGACCTCTTCCAACCGTTTCTGTTCGAATTGATCGACAACATGCGCGATGTCCGCGCGCGGATAAGGATCAATCGCGGTGATTTGCGTCTGCAGCCCGCCATCCAATACAGCCTGCCGTGTCACGCGCGTTGAATTACCGCAGCCAACCTCAATCACCCGCTTGGGTTTGAAACGACGGACCATAAGATACAACGCATCCGCATCTGGGCTGTCATAATACCCGTTGCCGATCCTATACCCGGTTTGATTGCGGGACGGATCTTTCAATGCAGCCAAAGCGGCGGCATGTTCACCATATTCGGCTACCAGCTGCGAGATGTCGAATTCGGCCATTCCCGGTGACAACGAATAAGCCGGACGGGTCAGCCCGCCTGCCCTTTCGAACGCCTCCAGCCGGGCGCGCTCGTCCCGTTCCGTGACTTTGTCAATCAGCCTGACACCAAATCGGTCGAGAACGGCATTCAGCCGGGGGAATTTCCTGGGTTTCACACAAAGGCTCCGGGGTTCTTCTGAACTTTGACCCGTTCCTTACCGTTGCTAGCCCGATGACCGCAAGGACTCTGCCGGTAAACACTTGGCAAAAAGCGTATTTCCGTATTCACTGTTTCGCATAAAGCTAGAAAGAGGGCCGCCATGCAGCAGGAATACACGCTGGGCATTGAGGAAGAGTATCTTCTGGTCGACCGCGACAGCCTTGAACTTGCCCAAGCACCCGCTGCACTGATGGAAGCCTGCCAGGCCGATTTTCAGGGCCAGGTCAGCCCTGAGTTTCTGCAGTGCCAGATCGAGGTTGGCACCCGCCCCCATGCGACGATCCGCACGGCCCGAGAAGATTTGAAACGCCTGAGGGCGGGTGTGGCGGATCGGTCCGCCGAATACAATCTGGCCCCGATTGCTGTGTCCTGCCACCCCTTTGCGGACTGGAAGAAACAGCACCACACGCGCCGAGAGCGCTATGACGCCTTGCAGCATGCCCTGGGCGGTGTCGCGCGACGGATGCTGATCTGCGGGATGCATGTGCATGTCGGTGTTGAAGAACCATCCTTGCGGGCCGACCTGATGCCGCAGCTTTCCTATTTCCTGCCGCATCTGTTGGCGCTCTCCACATCCTCGCCCTATTGGAACGGAGAGGATACCGGCCTGTCTTCCTATCGTCTGACCGTGTTCGACAACCTGCCCCGCACCGGATTACCACCGGTCCTGGCAAGTTGGTCGGAATATGAACGTACGACAGGCATTCTGGTCGAACTTGGCGTGATCGAGGATACCTCGAAAATCTGGTGGGATTTGCGCCCCTCGCATCGCTTTCCAACGCTTGAAACACGCATCATGGACGTACAGCCGAGGTTGGAGCACACATTGTCGCTGGCCGCCATGGTGCAGGCGCTGGTCCGAATGTTGTGCCGTCTGAAAGACCGCAATTTGCGTTGGAGGCAATATGACAGGTTCCTGATTGGTGAAAACCGGTGGCGTGCGCAGCGTTACGGAGTCGGCGAAGGCATGATTGATTTCGGGGATCGATCCATCAAGCCCATGCCGGAACTTATGGGTGAACTGATGGGGATGCTGGCCGAAGATGCCGAAGCACTGGGCACCATGACTGAACTTGCCCGGCTACAGCAAATCGCACAAAACGGCACATCTGCCACGCGGCAACGACGTGTTCACGCCGAAGCGACGGCCAAAGGTGCGGATGCAGGCAGGGCTGTGGTTCAGCATCTGATCGAAGAATTCCATCAGGATTTATGACCTGCCTCGAAGTATGATCTAATCGTTTTCGCAATATCCCTGTCAGGAATTGCTGGGCGTGCAAAATTTCTGTAAGAATCAGGAAATAAACACTCGTTCAATTCATCCGGCGACGTGGGAGGAAACCAATGGATTTTGCACCAACCGAAGAGCAAACTGCTATCTTCGATATGGCCTATGAGTTCGGGCAGGAGCATATCGCACCCTTCGCCCGGCAATGGGAGGCAGAAGGCACTATTCCCAAAGACCTTTGGCCCCGTGTAGGGGAGCTTGGCTTTGGCGGTCTCTATGTGTCCGAAGATAGTGGCGGTTCCGGTCTTAGTAGGCTGGATGCGACGATGGTGTTCGAGGCCCTTTCGATGGCTTGCCCTTCAGTCGCGGCCTTCCTGACGATCCACAATATGTGCGCCAAGATGTTGGACACATTTGCCGCGGATGAGCTGAAATCGCGGATCATGCCGGATATTCTTAACCTGAACACAGTCCTCAGCTATTGCCTGACCGAACCCGGATCAGGCTCGGACGCAGCCGCGCTGAAAACTCGCGCCGAACGCACGAACGAAGGTTATACGCTGAACGGAACAAAGGCCTTCATCTCGGGCGGCGGATACTCAGATGCTTATGTCTGTATGGTGCGCACCGGACAGGATGGCCCCAAAGGGATTTCAACTCTGTATGTCGAAGATGGCACTCCAGGTCTTAGCTTTGGCGCGCTTGAACAAAAGATGGGCTGGAAAAGCCAACCAACGGCGCAGGTTCAGTTTGACGACTGCAAAGTTCCGGCGGGCAATCTTGTGGGTACAGAAGGTGACGGATTCAAGTATGCGATGATGGGCCTGGATGGCGGTCGCTTGAATATTGCCTCATGTTCTTTGGGGGCGGCACAAGCAGGTCTGAACATGACGCTTCAGTATATGTCCGAGCGTCAGGCATTCGGGAAGTCGATTGATCAGTTTCAAGCGCTGCAGTTTAGGCTTGCGGATATGGAAATAGAATTGCAGGCGGCCCGGACGTTCTTGCGTCAGGCAGCCTGGAAACTGGACACTGGCGCACCGGATGCCACCAAGTTCTGTGCAATGGCCAAGAAATTCGTGACTGAAACCGGATCAAAAGTGGTCGACCAATGCCTGCAACTGCACGGCGGTTATGGGTATCTCGCCGATTACGGTATCGAAAAGCTTGTCCGCGACTTGCGCGTTCATCAAATTCTGGAAGGCACAAACGAGATCATGCGCGTCATTGTTTCTCGTCAGATGCTTGCCCAACGCTGAGACCCCGATGTCAGATATTGAAATTCACACTACCGGCCGCGCTGGACGCATCACTCTGACACGCCCCAAAGCTTTGAACGCGCTGAGTTATGACATGTGCATGGCGATAGATACGGCCATGCGTAACTGGCGCGAGGACGAGTCAGTTGACCTGATCATACTGGACGCCGTTGGCGATAAAGCATTTTGCGCCGGGGGAGATATCGCAGAACTTTATGATACCGGGTGCAAAGGCGACTTTGCCTATGGGCAGACTTTCTGGCGCGATGAATACAGGCTGAATGCACTGATTTTCGAATACCCCAAGCCCGTGGTCAGTTTCCTACAAGGGTTTACTATGGGTGGCGGCGTCGGAATTGGGTGCCATGGAAGCCATCGCATAGTCGGTGAAACATCTCAGATTGCCCTGCCCGAGTGCTCTATCGGTTTGGTGCCGGATGTTGGTGGCTCTCTGATGCTCGCGCTGGCTCCGGGTCGACTGGGAGAATACTTGGGCACAACAGGTCACCGAATGGGCCCTGCGGACGCCATTTATGCGGGCTTTGCCGACCATTTTATCCCCATTGAAGAATGGCCCGGCCTGATCGAACTGCTCGAAGCTTCCGGGAACACAGACCTGTTGGTCGAGCATTCCCAGACGCCACCCACAGGTAACCTTGAAAAGGTCCAGGCGGAAATCGACGTGCTTTTCAATGGCGAGGGATTGAACGACATCCTCAACGCGTTGCGCTTTTCCGAAACCCCGTTCTCTGACGCGGCGCAAAAGTTGATGGGCCGCAACTCTCCACTATCCGTGGCTTGTACCATTGAAATGATTCATCGGCTTAAGGCGCTGGATCTGTCGATCCGAAAAGCCCTGGAGATGGAATACCGCTTTACGGCGCGCGCCATGGAACACGGAGACTTTCTGGAAGGTATCCGCGCGCAGATCATAGACAAGGATCGCTCTCCAAATTGGCGTCACCATGGCAAACCTGTTCCCGCCGTGGATATTTCCGCAATGCTGCGGCCCCTGGGCAGCGTCGCCCTGACATTCGAGGAGGATTAAAGAATGAAAATCGGGTTTATCGGCCTTGGAAACATGGGCAATCCAATGGCAGTCAATCTTGCCAATGCCGGGCATGAAGTCGCTGGGTTTGATATGGCCGAGGTGTCGGTTTCCGGTGTTACTTTGACTGGGTCAGGGGCCGACGCTGCAAAAGACGCAGACATCGTCATCACCATGCTTCCGAATGGCCAGATACTTCGATCCGTCGCAAATGAGATCATTCCAGCGATGAATGAAGGGGCCGTCTGGGTCGATTGTTCGACAGTGGATGTCGACAGCGCTCGAGCTGTTGCCGATATGGCTTTGGCTGCGGGAGTTTTGGCCGTCGACGCGCCCGTCTCGGGCGGTATCGGAGGTGCCTCGGCTGGGACGCTGACATTCATGGCAGGTGGAAGCGCCGAGGCATTCGAAAAAGCCCGGCCCTTGTTCGACATCATGGGGCAAAAGGCAGTGCATTGCGGAGACGCGGGCGCGGGTCAGGCGGCCAAGATCTGCAACAACATGATTTTGGGCGTCACCATGATTGCAACCTGCGAGGCCTTCGCGCTGGCCGACAAGTTGGGGCTGGACCGGCAGAAAATGTTCGACGTTGTCAGCACCTCCTCGGGCTATAGCTGGACGATGAACGCATACTGCCCTGCCCCCGGTATCGGCCCGCAAAGCCCGGCCGACAATGGTTATCAACCCGGCTTTGCCGCCGAACTGATGTTGAAGGACTTGCGTCTCAGTCAGCAGGCGGCGGAAAGCTCGGATGCCGACACCCCAATGGGGATGATGGCGACCGAGCTGTATCAGCAATTCGTCGAAAGCGAAGATGGGCTGGGGCTGGACTTCTCGGCCATGCTTCCGCGATTTGAAAAGCGCGGTCGGAACTAGGATGCCCTTGGGCGGCTTCCTGCCCATAGGGTTGACCCCTTTCCTGCCGATGTCCATCTAATGGAGAAGTTCAACATCGATTCCAGGGGGCTACGATGACGCATAATTTGGTCAAAGCGCTTACTGTTCTTGCTCTGGTCGTGACCCCGGTGGCGGCCATGGCCGGTAACGGGAAGGGAAACGGCAAGAACAAGAATAGCAATAAGGTCATCCGCATTGCGCCTCAGGGCGGTATTGTTGCAACTGGAAACGCCGTCCACTGCCCGCCGGGTCTGGCCAAGAAAAACGTACCCTGTGTCCCTCCGGGACAGGCCAAAAAGCTGTACAGAAATGGCGAGTTTATCAATGGCGATTATCGCTGGATTGATGATCCGTTTCGGTATGGGCTGAATAGGGGAAGCTATGTCCGCGCAGGCGACTACGTGTATCGGGTCGACCCAGATACACGCAAAGTTCTGAACCTGATCGGCGCGGTTGCAGACATCCTGAACTGACAAGCGCGGCCTGAATTCAAGCGGGCGAAAACCAACCTCAGTCGATTTGAGAAAGTAAGCAGGCTCGGGCGTTTTCCGGCCTGTTTTCAAAATATTGACGCGATCTAACATCATCATAAACCTCACTATTTCGAGGTTTTATTATGAATACTGAAAACGTGCTATTTGAGCCCCGCGGCCGATGGAACGTACCGATACATTTCAGCCAAAGCCTTATTTTTCTGGTTTTGATCGTTGTCGGATTTAACGCCGCTCCGGTCAACCTGCCCTATGCGCTCGCCTTCGTGGCGATTTAGTTGATTTCGATTCTCTTGCACGAGTTGGGCCACGCATGGGGCCGTCTTGTGCAGGGCGTGCCCGTCAATCGAGTCGTCCTTTATGGGGGCGGCGGATTCTGCGAACATCGCCGGTCGACCTCGGCATATGAAGACGAATTGATTGTGGCTATGGGGCCGATTGTGAACCTGACCCTCTGGGCGGTGTGTTCATTGCTGGAACCGTTTTCCAACTCGCCTGAAATTGGCTGGGTTCTGATGGTGACGGCAGAGCTAAACCTGTGGCTGGCGCTGTTTAACATGCCGCCCCTGATGCCGCTTGATGGGGGGCGTCTGCTCTTCGCTTTGCTCACGCGCATTATGTCGGCGAACTCAGCCGCACGTGTTTCCGGGTTTATTGGGCTGGTTGGCGTTCTGCTGTGGATCCCGATGATGATTTTTGCCCATGTCAGCTTCGGCTTCGTGTTACTGTTCTTTCCGCCAATACTGCGCCACTGGCAGACGCTGCGATACGCCAGATACTGAAGTTGACGCGACGGAGGTTATTCCGCCGCGACCCGCTCGGGGTTCAGCAACTGTTTCAAATACCTGCCCGTATGGCTGCGTTCCACAACAACAACATCTTCGGGCGTTCCCGTGGCGACAATTTCACCACCACCGTCACCGCCTTCGGGTCCGATATCAATGATATGGTCGGCCGTTTTGACAACATCCAGATTGTGTTCGATCACAACAACCGTGTTACCCTGATCAACCAATTCATGCAGCACTTCCAACAGCTTGCGGACATCTTCGAAATGAAGACCGGTCGTCGGCTCATCCAGAATGTAAAGCGTCCGACCAGTTGAGCGTTTGGAGAGTTCTTTTGACAGCTTCACCCGCTGCGCTTCACCGCCCGACAGTGTCGTCGCCTGTTGCCCGACCTTGATATACCCCAGACCGACCCGCGCCAGCGCGTCCATCTTATCGCGGATCGACGGCACGGCTTTGAAGAACTCTTGTGCATCTTCGACTGTCATATCAAGGACATCCGCGATGGACTTGCCTTTGAATTTGATCTCAAGGGTTTCCCGATTGTACCGCGCACCTTTGCAGGTTTCGCAGGTTACATAGACATCGGGCAGAAAGTGCATTTCGATCTTGATGACGCCGTCGCCCTGACAAGCCTCGCACCGACCGCCTTTGACGTTAAAGCTGAACCGGCCAGGCTTGTACCCTCGCGCCTTGGATTCGGGCAGACCAGCGAACCAGTCACGGATCGGCGTGAACGCCCCGGTATACGTGGCCGGGTTCGAGCGTGGTGTACGCCCGATGGGCCGCTGGTCGATGTCGATCACCTTATCCAGATGCTCGAGCCCCTTGATCGTCTCGCATGGCGCAGGTGTCTGCCGCGCGCCATTCAGCCGCATCGAGGCTGTCTTGAACAGGGTTTCAATCGTCAGGGTCGATTTGCCACCGCCGGATACGCCGGTCACACAGACGAACTTGCCCAGAGGAAAATCAGCGGTCACTTTCTTTAGATTGTTCCCGGTGGCCTTGACCACAGTCACTTTCTTTTTGTTCCCCTTCCGCCGCTCGGACGGCACCGGGATTTCGCGTGTGCCTGACAGGTATTGGCCGGTGATCGAGGCTGCATCGGTCGCGATCTCGGACGGGGTACCATGGCTGACGACCTGTCCGCCATGCACGCCTGCGCCCGGTCCGATGTCAAAGACATAGTCGGCTTCGCGGATGGCTTCCTCGTCATGTTCTACGACGATGACCGTGTTCCCCTGATCCCTCAGGTTTTTGAGAGTACCCAGCAAGCGGTCATTGTCGCGCTGATGCAACCCGATCGAAGGTTCGTCCAGTACATACAACACCCCGGTCAGACCCGAACCGATCTGGCTGGCCAGACGGATACGCTGACTTTCCCCGCCCGAAAGCGTTCCACTTGAACGTGACAGCGTAAGATATTCCAAACCAACGTTATTCAGGAAACCAAGCCGCTCGAGAATCTCCTTGAGTATCACCCGTGCGATTTCATTTTTCTGAGCACTCAGATGGTTTGGTGCATCCTGAACCCAAGCCAGCGCCTCGCGGATCGACATCTGCACAACCTGCCCAACATGCAATCCGGCGATCTTGACGGCCAGCGCCTCGGCCCGCAGTCGATAGCCTTCGCAACTGCCGCAGGACCGGTTGTTTTGATAGCGTTCGAATTCTTCGCGTATCCAGGCGCTGTCAGTCTCGCGGTAGCGGCGCTCCATATTCGGGATAACGCCTTCGAAACTGCGGGTTACCTGATATACCCGGCCACCCTCGTCATAGCGGAACTGGATTTCTTCCTCACCCGACCCGCGCAGGAAAACCTGCTGCACCTTTTCGGGCAAATCTTTCCACGGCGTGTTTTTGTCGAACTCATAATGTCGCGCGATGGCTTCGATGGTCTGCAGAAAATACGGCGACTTACCTTTGCGCCACGGAGCCAAGGCGCCGTCATACAGTTTCAGTGTCTGGTCCGGAACGACAAGGCGTTCATCAAAGAACAGCTCGACACCCAGCCCGTCGCAATCCTGACAGGCCCCAAAGGGTGCATTGAAGGAAAACAAGCGCGGTTCAATCTCGGGGATGGTGAAGCCACTGACAGGACAGGCAAAATTCTCGCTGAACGTAATCCGCTCCGGGTCGCCTTCACGCGGTGCGGTTTCCAAAATCGCAATGCCATCGGCCAAATCAAGCGCCGTGCGCAAGCTGTCCGCCAACCGCGTTTCCATACCTTCGCGCACGACCAACCGGTCGACCACAACGTCGATATCATGGCGGAATTTCTTGTCCAGTGTCGGCGGTTCGTCCAGCTCGTGAAACGCGCCATCAACCTTGACGCGTTGAAACCCCTGCTTGCGCAGCTCCAGAAACTCTTTCTTATACTCGCCCTTTCGGTCTCGAACGATCGGGGCCAGGAGATACCCTCGCGTGCCCTCCTCCATCGTCATGATCCGGTCGACCATATCCTGCACCTGCTGGGCTTCGATCGGCTTGCCCGTGGCAGGGCTGAACGGTGTACCAGCGCGGGCAAACAGCAGACGCAGATAGTCGTAAATCTCGGTCACGGTACCCACGGTAGACCGTGGGTTCTTTGAGGTCGTTTTCTGTTCGATGGAAATAGCCGGAGATAGACCACTGATATGGTCCACATCTGGCTTTTCCATCATATCCAGAAATTGCCGGGCATAGGCCGACAGGCTTTCGACATACCGGCGCTGCCCTTCCGCATAGATCGTGTCAAAGGCAAGCGACGACTTGCCCGAGCCTGACAGACCAGTGATGACCACAAGCTGGTCACGCGGAATATCCACGTCAATGCCTTTGAGGTTATGTTCGCGCGCGCCGCGCACCTCGATATTCTTCAGCTCAGCCATGTTTGGCCCCCAACACATAAGTGTCCTAGAGATAAGCGAGCCACACTGAGTCTCCAACAGAAAAGTTAGAACAAAATGTGAACGAGAGAGATGTTGCCGCCACCTACTGACAACAAAACCAATAGAGTCACCCGGTAAACGGTATGATTTCTGAAAACTAGTGGAAAATGGCGCGGTTGACGGGGCTCGAACCCGCGACCCCCGGCGTGACAGGCCGGTACTCTAACCAGCTGAGCTACAACCGCGCATCTATTTCGTGGCCTTTACCCTGGACCAAGGATGGCAGCGATGGCGCGGTTGACGGGGCTCGAACCCGCGACCCCCGGCGTGACAGGCCGGTACTCTAACCAACTGAGCTACAACCGCCCGCTGCCCGTTCGTTGCTGAACGTTGGGGTGTATTATGGCCACGCCCGGACATCGTCAAGCGGCGAATTGAAGTTTTTTCTCAGAACGTAATTTTTGTTAGAGATGTTTTCTCGTCACACGACGAATGGCCAAACAGAAACCAGCCGATAATTCACAACCCGCTGCCTTTGGCCAGACAAAAATATTCTGAAACCTTGAGCAGCACATCACCTGGCATGGGTCCGCTAGATCCAGATCTCAGGACAGCCCCCAAACTCATCCCCAAGCTTATTCTGACATAAACCCAATGTGAACAGTCATATCAACTTGCTGGCAGAGAGTTACTCAAAGCTTACCGCGTTCTGCCTCATTTCAACCACAAATGGTCTGCAAGACGATTACAAACACCTCTGCCAAAAGAGACTTCATACGCTCGGTTGATCCTCGGGCCAAAACGTTGGAAATTCCTGATGCCAAAGGAAGAATTACCGATTCTAGAACCGGTCAATATATACGGCGCCAATTTTGTATTCCGGAAAAACCGGGAACAAACGGCGTGTTAGACAAGGAAGAAATTTAAGATGTCAGTTGCCAGCACAACTTCTCCGGGTGCAAATGTTACCGGTCATGTTTATGTAGACAGCCTGATTTGGGGCACATCTTGGGACACCAGCGCCGGAGGCGTCAGTGCTCCGGGCACAATCACGTACTCCTTCGATGATGGATCGTTAGGTCGCCGTGGCTTTGCCTCCTACATGAAGGAAGCAATCCGCAAAGCATTTGCAATTATCGAGACGATCATTCCGATCGAGTTCAACGAAGTCGGCTTTCTGACACCAGCAGGCGAGATTAATGACGTTAACATCACCTACGCTTTGCTGACCCAAAACGATCTTGGCGGACCCGGATCTCTTGGTGTCCATCAAGTTCCGGGTGACGACCCCCTGCTGCAGGATTCTGGCATCGACGCCCTGTTCGGCATCTTTGCCTATGATACGCCTCTGTTTAGCAAAGAGGCCTTACGCAAAGGCGGTGAAGGCTTCGCGACAATCATTCATGAGATTCTTCACGGCCTTGGTCTAGCCCACCCACATGATGAAGGCGGCAGCTCGACTATTTTTCCGGGGGTTACGCAGCCCTTCGACGATTACGGGACAGATGGGCAGAACCAGGGTGTTTACACCATCATGTCCTACAACTCGGGCTATCCCGAAGTTGTTCCACTGAAGACATATAAGGCTGGCGGCACGGCCTCGCCTATGGCCCTGGATATCGCCGCGTTGCAGGCCATCTACGGAACGACGGATCACAATACCGACGATAACGTCTATAAAATCAAAGGCAAAAATGGCGCCGGGACCTTCTGGACATCCATCTGGGACACCGATGGGGTCGATACGATTTCAGCAAATGGTGTTAAGCGCAGCGTCACGATCAACCTCAATGACGCGGATCTTGATGGCAGCGATGCAGGCGGCACTCCATCCCATGCCAAAGGCATAACCGGCGGATTTACGATCGCAAATGGAGTCGTCATTGAGAATGCTGTGGGCGGCAAAAAGGGCGATCTCATCGTCGGGAATGAAGCTGATAACCTATTGTTGGGTGTCGGCGGTAGCGATGTTATTTCTGCTGGCGAGGGTAATGACATTGTTCTTGGGGGTGGCGGCAATGACACCCTGACCGGAGGTCTTGGAAACGACGAACTGTACGGCCACAAGGGCACGGACAACTTTGTAGCCGAGGACAGCGACGGCGACGATATCATTAACGGCGGAGAGGGCCTGGATTGGTTGCGTTATATCGGCACAAGCGCCGTAACCGTTGATTTGTCTGACACCAATGCACAGGCAACCGGTTACGGAACCGATACCATTACGGGTGTCGAAAACGTCGATGGGTCCGAGCAAAATGACGACATTACAGGTACGGACGGTCGAAACATCCTGCAGGGTAATGGAGGGTCTGACCGCCTGGACGGGGGCCTTGGCAAAGATACACTGAATGGTGGCGCAGGCAGCGACACTTTGATCGGTGGTGCCGGAAGGGACATCATGACCGGCGGTGAAGGTGCCGATGACTTTGTGTTTACGTCAACAGATGAAAGTTCACGCAAAGCGAAATATGCCGACCGGATTACCGATTTCACTCAGGGTGAAGACAAGATCGACCTAAGTGCGATCGACGCAAGCACCGTAATTGACGGCGATGATTCATTTGTCTTCAACGGTACAACACCCGCCCAGACGTCGGACGAAGGCGAAATCTATTACGTCAAGAAAAACAACGCAGGCACCAAGAACGACTTCACACTTGTTCTTGTGGATACTGACGGCGACAAAAATCCTGAGATGGTTATCAAGATCTCTGGCTTGCACGATCTGACCCAGGACGATTTCATTCTTTGACATCGAACAAGTGAAAGGGCGGCCCCACAAGGCCGCCCGTTTATGGGCACCTCGACTAGGCATTTGCAGGGTAACCCCCGGGGCCCAAAAGGCGCAAAGACCTCTTGCGGCTTTGCTGAACTCCTTATAAGACCCCTGCTCACGGGTGATTAGCTCAGTGGTAGAGCGCTTCGTTCACATCGAAGATGTCAGGAGTTCAAATCTCTTATCACCCACCATTTCACTACTCTGCGATCCGACATGCAAAGCCAGTAATTGGCTGACTATTTGGTCTGACCAAAGAAAAAGGGCGAGGTGCTAACCCCGCCCCTGGTTGCCATATTCTGACCTTTAGTGCGCCCTGGCGGACGGGGACGTGTTCTCAGCCGTTTTGGCTGCAGCCGCGGCGGCCTCTTCTGCGGCTTCGTCCCATTCGACAGGTTCAGGATCCCGAACCAGAGCGTGTTTCAGAACTTCCGAAACATGCGTGACCGGGATGATTTTCAGCCCCTCCTTCACGTTGTCAGGAATTTCGGCTAGGTCTTTCTCATTCTCTTCCGGAATCAGAACAGTCTTGATCCCGCCGCGCAGAGCCGCCAGCAGCTTTTCCTTCAATCCACCGATGGGCATCGCATTGCCGCGCAAGGAAACCTCTCCTGTCATGGCAATATCCTTGTGCACCGGGATACCCGTCAGAACCGATACGATTGAGGTCACCATTGCCAAACCGGCCGAAGGTCCATCCTTGGGCGTTGCCCCGTCCGGTACGTGGACGTGGATGTCCAGGTTGTCGAATTTGGGCGGCTTAACCCCGATCTTAGGTGAGATTGACCGCACATAAGATGAGGCCGCATCGATGGATTCCTTCATCACATCGCCCAGCTTACCCGTGGTTTTCATCCGCCCCTTACCGGGCAGTTTCAGCGCCTCAATATGCAGCAGATCGCCGCCAACGGAGGTCCAGGCCAGACCTGTTACAACCCCAACCTGATCGTCCTGTTCAGCCAAACCATAGCGGAACTTGGGCACGCCCAAGAATTCATCCAGATTGTCCGGCGTCACCGTGACCGAATCCGCCTCTTTCTTGATGATCTTGGTCAGCGACTTCCGCGCCACCTTGGCGATTTCGCGTTCAAGGTTCCGCACGCCAGCTTCTCGGGTGTAGGTGCGGATAATCGATTGCAGCGCCTCATCGGATAGTTCGAACTCTTTGGCTTTCAGACCGTGGTTCTTGATCTGCTTACTGATCAGGTGCTGCTTGGCGATCTCGCTCTTTTCATCTTCGGTGTAGCCCGCCAGAGGTATGATCTCCATCCGGTCGAGCAAAGGCCCGGGCATGTTATAGCTGTTGGAGGTGGTCAGGAACATCACGTTGGATAGGTCATATTCAACCTCAAGGTAGTGATCCATGAACGTGCTGTTCTGTTCCGGGTCCAACACTTCCAGCATGGCCGAGGCCGGATCACCGCGGAAATCCTGCCCCATCTTGTCGATTTCATCCAACAAGATCAACGGGTTCGTAGTTTTGGCCTTTTTCAGCGCCTGGATAATCTTGCCGGGCATTGAGCCGATATAGGTCCGGCGGTGGCCGCGGATCTCGGATTCGTCGCGCACGCCGCCGAGACTGATGCGAATGAACTCGCGCCCAGTGGCTTTGGCAACGGATTTACCCAGCGACGTTTTACCAACGCCCGGAGGGCCAACAAGACACAGGATCGGGCCTTTCAGCTTTTTCGAACGCTGTTGAACCGCCAGATATTCGACGATCCGTTCCTTGACCTTCTCAAGCCCATAGTGATCGTCATCCAGAATTTCCTGCGCGCGACCAAGATCTTTTTTAACGCGGGACTTGGTGCCCCAAGGCAGAGCCAAAACCCAGTCGAGGTAATTGCGCACGACCGTGGCCTCAGCCGACATCGGGCTCATATTGCGCAGCTTCTTCAGCTCGCCTTCTGCTTTTTCGCGCGCCTCTTTCGACAGTTTGGTTTCGGCGATTTTCTCTTCCAGCTCGGCCACTTCGTTCGAGCCGTCTTCGCCATCGCCAAGTTCCTTCTGAATGGCTTTCATCTGCTCATTCAGATAGTACTCGCGCTGTGTCTTCTCCATCTGGGTTTTGACACGGGTCTTGATCTTTTTCTCGACCTGCAGAACCGACATCTCGCCCTGCATCAGGCCATAGACCTTTTCCAGCCGCTCGCTGACAGACAAGGTTTCCAGCAGTTCCTGCTTTTGTTCGACCTCAATACCAAGATGCCCCGACACGAGGTCGGCCAGTTTGGCGGGCTCGGCGGTTTCACCAACAGCGGTCAAAGCCTCTTCGGGGATGTTCTTGCGCACTTTGGCATAGCGCTCGAACTCATCCGCGACGGTGCGCAGCAATGCTTGCGTTGTGGTCACGTCACCCGGAATCTCGGTCAGATATTCTGCGCGAGCCTCAAAAAACTCTTCGTTATCAAGGTATTCTGTAATCTGTACGCGCGCTTGCCCCTCGACCAGAACTTTCACGGTTCCATCTGGTAGCTTCAGCAGCTGCAGCACATTCGCCAGCACGCCCGAGCGATAGATTCCGTCGATTTCCGGATCGTCATCACCTGGATCAATCTGGCTAGACAGCAGAATTTGCTTATCGTCCTGCATCACTTCCTCAAGTGCGCGGACAGACCTTTCCCGACCCACGAACAAAGGCACGATCATATGAGGAAAAACCACAATGTCGCGCAGCGGAAGTACTGGGTATGAGGAATTCAGGGGCTCTTGCATGCTCAATCCTTATCTTTGGCAAGACAGCACTGGTCCCTCATCTAGGCAACCCCCGGCCGTCTCCTGTCTGGAAGGTAAAGGTGGTGCGCCAAGCGTCCTATTTCAACCTTACCTGTAGTGGACCTAACAATGACCGGAAGGTTGCGCCTCCGCAAGACGATAACATGATCGGTCTTGTCAAATTCTCAATTTGACCCCGCTTGGTTTCTTCGGCGATTGCCTGCCTGGAAATTCAGAAACCAACAGCAAAAGTACAACACTATCTAACAGGCAGCTGCCCAAAGCCTGCCATCATTGCAAACAATATGATTGCATACCCCAACTTCTGATCGATTACTGTGAGTCGTAGAGATGACAAATCCAAAAAATATCAATGCTGCGGAATCCGACCATCAACGGTACCTATCTGCCCGCGACTCCGATCATGCGACGCTTTTAGCGCATGCCGCCAAAAGCTCTGGGCGCTCTGTTTTACAAGTCCAACGGAGCTTCAATCAAATGGCAAAGCCTCCCAGCCGTTTGAATATGGTTGAGTATGTGCGCAATGGCCTTCATCACGAAGACCGCTTTACCGACGCCGAACGCGCGGCATACATCTCCAATGATCTCCATTGGCCCATCGCCCACAAGTGTAACCATCATGGTTGGAACAGTGCCGCAGAAGACAAGATACTGGCTTCTACTTTGCTTGAAACAGCGGGTGTACCTGTCCCGGAAACCGTTGGCGTCATCGACCGTTCGAACCGACACTACCCCGGGGTTACGAAGATCAACACTCCAGAGGCGTTGCGCGATCTCGTTTGCAACCATCTTGAAGGTGGGCTTTTTGGAAAGATCGTCGAGGGGATGGTTAGTTTTGGGGCCTTTTTGATCGAGGACGCGGATCAATCCACTATCACTTGTGCAGGCCAACCGCCGATCACCTATGAGGCATTCCTAGACGAGTTCGTTGGGCAGAATTCATATGTCGTGCAACCTTTGCTCAAAAATCACTCTGCAATCCAAGACTACGCTTCAGCACTTGCAACGGTGCGAATGGTTACTCTGGTAAGAGAAAACGACGTCTTTTGCCCAGTTGCCGTTATTAAACTTCCGCAGGGCCCCAATATTGCGGACGCCTTCTGGAGACCGGGGAACCTTGCTTGTTCGATCAATATCGAAACCGGTGTTATCGAAACCGTCGCGCGCCGCGCCAAGATGGAAACAGAATTCCTGGATGACCATCCTGACAACCCCGGTTTAATGGGCTTGAAACTGCCTTTTTGGGACGAATTGATCGAAATAAATGACCGTGCTGCAAGAACCTTTCAGCCAATTCGATACCAGTCGACCGACATCGCTATAACCGAGTCTGGTCCGGTCGTTGTCGAGCTGAACTATGGCGGTGGCTTCGACCTGCCTCAATATGCAAGTGGCCGTGGGATGTTGACCCCAGAAGTTCGTAGCTTTTTCGAAGGGTTTGGCTACGACCTCGATGCAAAACCACAAAAGAAGCGCTGGTTGTTCGGTAAACGCAGATAAAGCGCCCTCAATCTGGTGTCTTGTTAGGTCGACTGAAAAGGCGCTGAACCTAAATCTGTTCAATATCCCCTTGCGCGCGCTGCGCATGGAAGGTCGCCTGCCAGGCATCGAATGTACCAGCAGCAATGGCATCGCGCATACCCTGCATGATTTCTTGGAAATAGTGCAGATTATGCCAGGTCAGCAGCATGCCCGAGATCATCTCGTTCGAGCGGAACACATGGTGTAGATAGGCGCGAGAGTAGTTCGAACAAGCCGGGCATGAGCAGGCCTCATCCAGCGGGCGCGGGTCATCGGCGTGGCGGGCATTCTTTATGTTGACCACGCCGTAACGAGTAAACACCTGTCCTGTGCGACCGGACCGTGAGGGTAAGACACAATCCATCATGTCGATCCCGCGGGCGACAGCTCCGACAATATCGTCAGGCTTTCCAACGCCCATCAAATAGCGCGATCTGTCGGCTGGCAGAAAGTCAGGAGCGTAGTCGAGGCAACCAAACATGGCCTCCTGACCTTCGCCCACGGCCAGACCGCCAACCGCGTAACCTTCGAATCCGATCGCTTTCAGCGCCTCGGCACTTTCTTCGCGTAAATCCTGTTCCAGCCCGCCTTGCATGATCCCAAACAACGCATGTCCAGGACGGTCGCCGAAAGCCTGTCGCGATCGATCGGCCCATCGCATCGACAAGCGCATTGATTCAGCAATTCGATCTCGATCTGCGGGTAGGGCTGGACATTCGTCAAAACACATCACGATGTCTGAACCCAGCAAGCGCTGTATCTCCATCGAGCGTTCCGGGGTCAGCTCGTGCTTGGACCCATCGACATGAGATTTGAATGTCACGCCCTTTTCGGTCAGCTTGCGCAGACCAGCCAGGGACATGACCTGAAATCCACCGGAATCCGTCAGGATCGGGCGATCCCAGTTCATAAATTTATGCAACCCACCCAAACGGTCGATGCGTTCAGCCGTAGGGCGCAGCATCAGGTGATAGGTGTTCCCCAACAAGATATCGGCTCCGGTTGCACGAACACTTTCCGGCATCATCGCTTTGACCGTCGCAGCAGTGCCTACGGGCATGAACGCCGGAGTACGCACCTCACCGCGCGGCGTGTGGATCACCCCGGCGCGGGCCTTGCCGTCGGTGGCCTTCAGGTCAAATGAGAAACGGTCTGTCATTGGGCATCCTCGGGTCGCTGAACCGGGCAGGATTTGCCCGATCTGTTCAGCCATTGCAAGTTGTCAGGGTAAAGAGGCAACCTGCCGGGTAAACAGATCAACAACCCCTGCCCCGTCAACATCCCGGCATACCAGCACAGCCGGTCGCGTCGAGACCGGACGCGTAGCGCCGGATTCCGAACCGCCTACAATTACCTCAACCCCGGTTTCGACCATCTCGAACATCGTGCCATGGGTGCAGGCGATCACAGCAGTCGAGTCATGCAGGCCGCAGCCCTCCAACCCCCCGATATCCTTGTAGAATTTCAGGTAAAATACCGAGATGTCGCGCAGGAAAGCCCCCATATCGGGCGAGCGTTGGGCCAGACCGTCAAAATCCGCACTTTTGTACAGCGTTTTCAAGGTGACATCCAAACCAACCACAACGGTCGCCGGCGGTGCTGCAAACACTTCATTTGCGGCAAGGGCATCGTGATAGATGTTTGCTTCGGCATGTTCCGTGATGTTGCCTGGGCAGAAAACCGCCCCACCCATGATCACCAACTGTTTGATGTTCTGCGAAAACTCAGGATCCAAACGCATCGCCGCAGCAATATTAGTCAAGGGGCCGATTGCACAAACCGTCAGCTCTCCCTTGTGGCGGCGCGCCATTTCCACCAGGAATTCCGTGGCATTCAAATCATGGTTCGCCCCGATTTCCGGGATATCGGTAATATCCCCAAAACCTTCGGGACCGTGAACATGTTCGGACGGTGCGTGGTGCCCTGTTCCCTGTGGGTAGGCCGCGCCTTGGGCGACGGGAATGTCCAACCCAAGTTTATCCACCAAAAACCGTGCATTGCGGCTGGATTGATGAACGTGGGTGTTGCCAAAAACGGTCGTCAGGCCGATCAAGTCAATCTCGGGGGCTGCAGCGGCATATGCAATGGCCATCGCATCGTCGATGCCGGGGTCTGTATCAATAATCAGTTTCATCCCAGCCCGATAGCGCAAACGCGAGGGGATGCAAAGCGGTCACAATAGCAAAAACTAACCAAAATCCATGGATCAGCGTTTTGAATCCAAGCACAATCCCTCCATACCAGAGTTGAAAAAGGGCGATTCAACCCCCAAATGTATACTATCGTACACAATAAAAGAGGACAGATATGACCGAAGACCAAATCATTGGATTGCTTTCTTCGAACATAATTTACCTGCTCGCGGCGGCATTGATCGTCATCATCACGCTTAAAGGCATTAAAATCGTGCCGCAATCGGAAAAGTATGTGGTCGAACGGTTCGGGCGCTTGCATTCGGTGCTTGGCCCTGGGATCAACTTTATCGTTCCTTTACTGGATGTTGCGCGGCACAAGATATCCATTCTGGAACGCCAGCTTCCCAATGCAACGCAGGACGCAATCACCAAAGATAACGTTCTGGTCCAAATCGACACTTCGGTCTTTTACCGCATCCTAGAGCCGGAAAAGACAGTCTACCGCATCCGCGATGTAGATGGTGCTATCGCGACGACCGTTGCGGGTATCGTCCGGGCGGAAATCGGCAAGATGGACCTGGACGAAGTTCAGTCGAACCGTGCTCAACTGATCACTCAGATTCAAGGAAGCGTCGAAACCGCAGTGGATGACTGGGGGATCGAAGTGACGCGCGCCGAGATTTTGGACGTTAACCTCGATCAGGCGACCCGTGACGCGATGCTGCAACAGTTGAATGCTGAACGCGCGCGCCGCGCGCAGGTGACCGAGGCTGAGGGCAAGAAACGTTCTGTTGAGCTTCAGGCCGACGCTGAACTCTATGCGGCAGAACAAACGGCCAAAGCGCGCCGCATTCAAGCCGAAGCCGAAGCCTATGCAACCAGTGTTGTTGCCCAGGCGATTAAGGAAAACGGTATAGAAGCGGCTCAGTACCAGGTTGCATTGAAACAGGTTGAGGCATTGAACACGCTGGGCACCGGCAATGGCTCGCAGACTATCGTTGTGCCTGCCAATGCGCTTGAAGCTTTCGGAAACGCCTTCAACATGTTGAAAGGACGTACATAATGGCTGATCCCTTTTGGTTAACATGGTGGCTATGGCTGGCTGGCGCGTTGGCTTTGGGCATCCTCGAAATAGTCCTACCTGGGTTCATCTTTCTGGGTTTCGCCATCGGAGCCGGGCTGACGGGTATTCTGCTGGCAATCCCTGGAATAGCACCGTCGCTGCCGATCCTTCTTATGATCTTTGCGACTTTGTCGCTGATTGCCTGGCTGATCCTGCGCCGCGTCTTTGCTCTGCCCCATGGCCAAGTGAAGAAGTTCAGGCATGACATAAACGACTAAACTCTTATGGCACCCCTATAGGGGGTGTCATTGTGCCTCTGGACGCTGCCCGAGGCTTTCCCTATATAATTCGTCAGGTAACAAACCCGAGGCACGAATGACTCATCCGAGCGAACAGTTTGAAGGCACACCTCTTATTGCCCCTTCAACGATTGAACACCCTCTTTATGAGCCGGTGGTCGACGCCTGCCGAACGGTTTATGACCCCGAAATCCCTGTAAACATCTATGATCTGGGTCTGATCTATACGATCGACATCACTCAGGAAAACGCGGTCAAGGTCATCATGACACTGACCGCGCCCGGCTGCCCGGTTGCCGGCGAAATGCCTGGGTGGATCGTCGAGGCAATCGAACCCGTGGCCGGTGTTAAAGAAGTTGACGTGGAACTGACCTGGGAGCCCCCCTGGGGCATGGAAATGATGTCAGACGAAGCGCGTCTGGAACTTGGATTTATGTAAGGCCAAGTGCGAAGGTCTGCTGTTATTGAATTCCGCAGGTCGATTTGATTTCGTCCGACCTCTGGTTAAGCTTCTCTATGTAATCTCCTGATAACATAGTTAGTCTTTTCTTTTCGGTTCCAGTCACAAGGCCCAGAAGCGCCCCAGCAGGTGTAATGGCAATTACACTTTTGGCCTGCTCTTCCTCTGCATGTTTTCGTTCGGTTGCAATCGCGCGCAAATCACCTTCTGCCGTTGCACAGTTTACCGGATGTTGCTTTTCTTCTGCGATCGCCGTCTGAGCCAAAAACACAGACAGCATCAGAGAAGGAATTGTAAGAATTTCTTTTTTTCTAAACCAAAGTCTTTTCATGCTATTCAACCTCAAATTTTTTCCAAAAGTGGATCATGGGTCAGGCTATGACGAGTGTAATTTGCAAAGCAAGCCTTGCTTACCGACTCAGGCGGGAAATCTAATCCGACAGTAAAAGTTAGGTAAGAAAACCTGCTATGTCTTGAGCCTGATGCCTCGGGGCACTACATTAGCAACAACGAACAACGACGGAGATCATGATGTTCGGCATCCCCGGCAAACAGGCCGTAACAATGACACCAAAGGCTGCAGAGCAGATTGCCCGCCTGATGACTTCGGGCGGCCATGCTGGTTTGCGTATTGGCGTCAAGAAAGGCGGCTGTGCCGGGATGGAATACACCATGGACTATGTCGACCAGCCTGACACCAATGATGAAGTGGTCGAGCAGGACGGCGCGCGGATCATGATCGCCCCGATGGCACAGATGTTCCTGTTTGGAACAGAGATCGACTATGAGGTCTCGCTGCTTGAATCCGGTTTCAAGTTCCGCAACCCGAATGTTGTAGATGCCTGCGGTTGCGGAGAATCCATCAAGTTCGACGAAAGCATTGCAACTCAGCCTTAAGACGCTGCCTGCAAGTGCACATAGGTCTCGTTGAAACGACGCGTCAAGTGCTCTCCTGCCTGGATGACATTCTCTGAATGTGGCGGGGCAACATTGGTGTCATAAGACGGGTTGAAGAACAAAGGAACCGACAGCCTTTCAGCAGATCCACCGATCACACGGTGCAGAGTTGCCTTGACCGCCCCTGCCGTCCAGAACTCCAGCATCTCCCCAAAATTGATAATGAATGTTCCGGGCTGCGCTTGGACCTGAGCCCAACTCTGGTCCGGCATCTGTACCTCTAACCCTGCTCGACCATCGGTGGCCAGCAGGGTCAGACAGCCATAATCAGTGTGCGCTCCGATACCGAAATCCTTTTCGCCTGCCCAGACTGGACGTTGCGGGTAATAATTGCCGCGCAAAAGGGCCATGGGCGTGTCGAAGGCAGTGTCAAAGCTGTTGGCATCCTTGCCCAATGACACCGAAATGGCGCGCAACACCCGCATGGCAACCGAACAGGCGTCACCATAATAGGCCTCGATGATTGATCGAAACTCGGGCATAATCTCCGGCCATTGGTTCGGGGCATAAACCGAGAGGTTCTTGCCAAAGTACCTATTGGTCTCAGCTAGCTCGTATCCGCAATCGAACACCTCTTTGAAGTCAGGATTTGCAGCTGGATCTACCTGTTCCGAGCGCGAGGCGCCCCACCCACGGTTGGACCCGGTCACAGCCATATCAACACGCCGTTTCTCGGCCTCTGGCAGCCGGAAGAATGCGTGATATGCCGAGATGACCCGTTCCACCCGACAGGCGGAGATACCAGTATTGGACACGGTCAGAAACCCAACTTCACCGACGGCGCGGGTCAATTTGGCCAATTCCGCCGTGTCGCACCGATCCAGTTTTTCAAGATCAAGATGTTCGATCATATTGCTCATTCCTCATCGCGGCGGAAACTGCCGTTTTGCAACGGGCTCTGCAACCGGAATTGTCAGACCTGACTGGCAATGATATCCGGTCACCAGAAAACCGATTTATTTCAAGGGGACGCGATATGCGGCGCAAACTGGCGGCTGGAAACTGGAAGATGAATGGTAATGCTGCCGACTTGAGAGAGCTTCAGGCCCTTTCTCACATGCATGCTGCCCCGGCAGTTGATATTCTGATCTGCCCACCTGCCACCTTGATCCATCGGGCCAAAGAGAAGGTCCCGGGCGGAAACATCCAGATAGGCGGTCAGGATTGCCACGCGGCAAACTCGGGCGCGCATACAGGTGACATTAGCGCCCAGATGCTGGTCGACGCCGGAGCGTCAGCCGTCATTCTTGGCCATTCTGAACGCCGCGAAGACCATGGTGAACAGAATGAAGATGTTCGTGCTAAGTCTATTGCCGCTATGAACGGTGGGCTAAAGGCGATCATCTGCGTCGGTGAAAGCCTGGAACAGCGCGAGGCCGCCAATACCCTGGATATAATCGGCGGTCAGATGTCCGGCTCGATCCCGGATCAGGCAACGGGCGAAAACCTAATAGTCGCCTACGAACCGATCTGGGCCATAGGCACAGGGAAAGTTCCCACTCTGGACGAAATCGGTCAGGTGCATGACTTTATTCGTGCCCGGCTGGAACGGCGCTTTGGCGAAGGCGTTGGGCGTTCGGTCCGGCTGCTTTATGGCGGCTCGGTCAAGCCATCGAACGCCGCCGAGATTTTCGCCGTGTCGAACGTGGATGGTGCGTTGGTTGGCGGGGCAAGCCTGAAGGCCGACGATTTCTCGGGCATCATTCAGGCTCTGGAACAGGCGTGATCAGGCCAATTTCATCGTCACCATCCCGGCTATGATCAAGACTGCCGCGCAGATCCGCGTGGCGGTCAGGGCTTCGCCCAGAAAAAGAATACCAAAGGTAAACGCGCCAACCGCTCCTATTCCCGTCCAGATGACATAGGCTGTTCCCAAAGGCAGCGTCCGCATGGCCAGCGCCAGCAAGGTGAACGAACCCAGCATCGAAACCGCCATCAGGGCGGTCGGCCAGAACCGGGTGAACCCGGCAGATTGTTTCATCGCCACGGCCCAGACAATTTCAAGCAGGCCAGCAAACAACAGGATAATCCAGGGCATAGAAGAGACCTCTGATCAGTCCGGGTCGTCCCGGATACTGTCCCGTGATGGAGAGGTCGTCCTCTGCCCTTTAGATAATCCCCTTGGCGCCCCGTTCAAGACGCAGTGACCGGGCAGAGATCCCCTGCCCGGTCTTTTTCTCAGCGGTTGGACCCGCTAGTTTGTTATGATCTCCGGCCCCATGAAGGTGTTGGGCAGGAAGGTGGATATCCACGGGATATAGGTCACCATGATCAGGAAGACGAACAGGACCGCCAGGAATGGCAGGGCCGCCCGGACAACGCCCATCATCGGCATGCCCGCCACGCCCGAGGTCACGAACAGGTTCAAGCCGACCGGCGGGGTAATCATCCCGATCTCCATGTTCACAACCATGATGATGCCCAGGTGAATCGGGTCGATGCCCAGCTCGATTGCAATCGGGAACACCAGTGGTGCTACGATAACCAGCAGGCCCGAAGGCTCCATGAACTGGCCGCCGATCAGCAAGATCACATTGACCACGATCAGGAAAGTCACCGGTCCCAGACCTGCCGACAGCATGGCAGTTGCTATGTGCTGCGGAACCTGCTCATCGGTTAGAACATGTTTCAGGATCAAGGCGTTGGCGATAACGAACAGCAGGGTAACGGTCAGTTTCCCAGCTTCAAACAACGTCTGCTTGGTGTCAGGGTGAAAAATCGCCGTGATCAGCGCATAAGGCTTTCTGAGCAAAGAGATATTCTTTTCCTCACCCTCGGTGCTGAGGGGGCCCATGTCCTTGTAGACGAAGCTGGCAATCAAAAATGCATAGACTGCGGCCACCGCAGCGGCCTCGGTCGGGGTAAAGATACCCCCATAGATGCCACCCAGAATGATCACGATCAGGAACAGACCCCAACCTGCTTCGCGTGCCGAGACAAGGATTTCGCCCCAGCCTTTCCATTCACCTTTGGGTAGGTTCTTGACTTTGGCCATCACATAGATGGTGATCATCAGCATCAGCCCAGCCAACAGGCCGGGGATCACACCGGCGAGGAACATGCGCCCGACAGAAACTTCGACAGCGGCGGCATAGACCACCATCACGATCGACGGCGGAATCAGAATACCCAGCGTTCCTGCGTTACAGATAACGCCAGCGGCGAATTCCTTGGAATAGCCAACCTGCCGCATACCAGCGATCACAATCGAACCAATGGCCACCACCGTAGCCGGAGACGACCCCGACAGTGCCGCAAACAGCATACAGGCGAACACGCCCGCAATCGCCAGACCTCCGGGCAAGTGCCCCACGCAGGCAATCGAGAAACGGATGATGCGCCGAGCCACGCCGCCCGTGGTCATGAAGGACGAGGCCAGAATGAAGAAAGGGATCGCCAGCAGGGTAAAATGCCCTTCGAAAGCCTCAAACAAGGTACCTGCGACCGAAGCGAGCGAACTGTCGGAATAGATCAGCAGAAACAGGGTCGAACTGAGCCCCAGAGCCACCGCAATCGGTACACCGATCAACAGTAAGCCTACGACCATCGAGAACAGAAGAATGACATCCATCAGTTGTGCTCTCCTTGCTGAGCGCGGACTTCTTCAATCTCGTCCTCGACTTCGTGGCTAGCGACCATCCGATCGGCTTCGCCGCGCCAAATCTGTACCGCAACCTGCGCAAAGCGGATCACCAAAAGCAGCATCGACACGGGCAGAACCAGATACGGCACCACCTTGGGCAGTTTTTCATAGCCCTCGCCATAGTTGATCAGATCCTCAAGAAACCGCAGCGGGGCAACCATCGGAATGTCGTCGACTTCATAAAAGCTCTGACTGCGCGCATCGAAGTTGAACCCGGTAGGGAACCATCGCCCCGATGTGGGTGGCAGATCCGCGAACACGGCCCAATAGTCATATGCGCCTTTTAGCATCAGCAGAGAAAACACCAGACAGCAGGCTACAGCGATCAGAGCCAAAATCCGTCGAGGCGCCGGGCTGAGCATGTTCAGGATGGCGTCCACTCCCAGATGAGCGTGTTTCTTGACGGCATAAGACGCCCCAAGCAGCACCAACCAGCCGAAGGCGAAAACCGTCAGCTCCAGTGCCCATAGGATATTGGAATTAAAGAAATACCTTGCGATCACATTGGCAAATGTCACAGCCGTCATCAGGCCCAGCAACGATGCGATCAAGGTTTCTTCGATATGGTCGACCAGCCCGCCTTGGCCGGATTGCGCACCAGACATCTATCTGTCCCCACATTTTTTTTGAGATAAGTGCTGTTTGGGCGGGCCAAACCGGCCCACCCTGCCTGCGCGTCGAATACTCCCCAGTCCCCGGACGCGCGGCGTATACCAGGATCAGAACCCGGCGTTGATAGCCTGTGCGGCGTCGATCTTTTCTTGACCCACGTCACCGGCGAACTGTTCCCAGACAGGTTTCATGGCGTCGATCCAGGCCTGACGCTGTTCAGGGTTAAGTTCACGGATGATACCGCCCGCATTTGTGATCGAGACCTTAGCTTCCTCGTTCACCGAGAAGGATTCTTTGTTCCGCTGTTCTGTCACTTCGCCCAGAATGGTCAGGAACTGTTCCCGCACCGCAGGATCCAGGCTGTCCAGCCAGTCAACCGATGTCACGACCAGATAGTCGATGACACCGTGGTTGGTTTCAGTGATACCGTCCTGAACCTCAAAGAACTTCTTGCCGTAGATGTTGGACCAAGTGTTTTCCTGTCCGTCGACGACACCTTGCTGCAACGCGCCATAAACCTCTGAGAAAGCCATTTTCTGCGGGCTTCCGCCAATCGCCTCCATCTGCGCGACCAGCACGTCAGAGGATTGGACGCGGAATTTCAGGCCATCGGCATCCGACGGATCGACCAGCGGTTTGTTGGCCGACATCTGTTTCATGCCATTGTGCCAGAATGCCAGCCCCTGCAGGCCACGGCGCTGCATGCTGTCTTTCATCGCCTGACCGTCAGCCGAAGCCTGAAATGCGTCTACCGCGTCAATGTTCTTGAACATGAACGGCAGGTCGAACAGGCGGAATTGCTTGGTGAACTTCTCGAACTTGGACAATGACGGGGCCGCCAGTTGCACATCGCCCTGCAACATCGCCTCAAGGACTTTATCGTCGTTATAGAGCGTGGAGTTCGGGTAGACCTCCATGCACATCACGCCGTTCATCTCATCATTAACGCGCTGTTCCAGCAACGAGGCTGCAATACCCTTGGGATGTTTATCGGTATTGGTCACATGCGCGAATTTCACGACGATTTCGCCGTCTTCACAAGCGGCCATGCCTGCGGTTGCTGTTACGGTTAGAGCGACGGCCGTCGCTGCCGTTGTCAAAAATTTCATCAGTCGAGTTCTCCCAGATACTTCACTACGTCTCCGGACGCGCAGAAGCCGTCCCATGGCGGCGAGTGAACCGAATCGGGGTCAAGCCCTCAACTTATTGTGGGCTTCACTACCGGGTAGTATTTTATCATTTATTTACTGAGTGTTACGAACTTTCTGTCTGGTATCCATTTGAGCCATTCGGGAAGCCGTGCGAGAATCCGCACATATATATGCGCCATTGTGTGGATATCCGCACAAATAGCGATTCGCCGAACGCGAATCGTTTACCAGGTTTTGGCTCTTCCCACGGTCCGCGTCAGCGGACTGCTACACCCAACAGCTTAACCGCATGACAATGCGGGAAAAGCTGGCAGGAGCTTTCACCTACGGTAGTCTTCCGGACGAATGTGATATCGCGCCAGTTTGTCGTAAAAGGTCTTGCGAGGCAGCTTTAGCGCCTTTGCGGCTTCTGATGCTTTGCCGTTATGCCGGCCAAGGGCAGCAATCAGCAGAGATCTTTCGACCCGTGCCATCTGCTCGCTCAACCCCAGTTCTGCGGCCTGCGAGACATCCTCGGGCATTCCCAGCACAAACCTCATTGCGGCTGACATCAGCGACCGTGCATTGCCCGGCCAGTCTCTGGTCATCAGCGATGCCAGATGGTCCGACGTGATTTCCGGTTCCTTTATCCCGGCCTGTTCGGCTGCCTGTGCTACATAGTGGCGGAAGATTACAGGTATATCCTCGGGGCGCTCGGCAAGCGACGGTATGCGAACGCGCATCACATCTAAACGATAGAACAAATCTGCAAGGAACCGTCCATCCGAAGACAATTCGGCTAGGTCAGTGGTCGTGCCCGCCAGAATTCGGGCGCCTACACCCTGTTCAACCATCTCCAGTGCTGCATATTGCGTGGCCTCGGGCATGGCCGAGATTTCGTCCAGAAAAAGGGAACCACCGGCTGCATCTTCGCAGACATGAACCAGATCGCTGGTCGACAAACCGGCGGATGGACGTTTGACAAATGGGCCCTGACTTTGCGGCGACATTAGGTGAACGACCTCGGCAACTTTGGACACTCCGCTGCCAGCCGGTCCGGTGACCAAAACTTCGGCCCCTGTCTGGGCTACTGTACGAACCCTTTCCCTCAGTTCTTCGGCCTTTGATGAGAGACCGAACAGCAGGCGTGCCGCTGGATCGCCGCGTTCGAGTTCGCTTTTCATTGCGCGTTGTTGCAGGACATGTTCTCGCGCTTCGGATGCCTTGCCCAACACCTTTAGCAGATCTGCCGCGGCGCAGGGCTTTTCCAAAAAGTCGAATGCACCCTGCCCCATGGCCTGCACTGCCATTGGTATGTCGCCTTCTCCAGTCAACAGGATGACAGGCAGATCAGCATCCATATCGCGGGTGTAGGTCAACAGGTGAAACCCGTCCCGACCAGGCATCCGGATATCCGACACGATCACTCCCGCGAAATCCGCCCGGATATGATCCTTCGCCGCCACGAAGGACCCTGCTGTCACAGGTTCGTAATCGGCAAGCTCCAGCGTTTGGGCCAGCGCTTCGCGCACTGCCGAGTCGTCATCGACCAAAAGCACTTTGCGGGTCATGCTGCCCCTACTTCCCTGAAATGTTCCAGTTCCACAGTGAATACCGCACCTGTCGGAGCGTTGGTGCCCCGAATATTACCACCAAAGCTTTGAACCAGACCATAAGAGATCGACAGCCCCAGCCCCATGCCCTCAGACGAACCAACAGCTTTGGTAGTATAGAACGGCTCGAACAGCTTCTCCGAGTTCTCGATCCCCGGACCTGTGTCGCTGACCGTGACCGTCAGGGTCTTGTCACTGTTTATCGCGATCTTGATCATGCGTTGTTGTTGCTCACTCATGGCATCGGCGGCGTTGTTAATCAGATTTACGAACACCTGCACCAATCTCACTTCGCCACCCCAAGCATAGATAGGGACATCTGGAGCCTGCCATTCCATACGAACGTTTTCCGAATTCAGCCGGGCCTCGGTCAATTCCAACGCCGTTTCTATTACCTGAACCAGATCAACTCTGCCCATGGGCTCGTTTTCATTGCGGGCAAAAGCCCTGAGGTTCTTGATAATTCGCGCCATTCGCGCGGCCAAATCGGAAATTCTGGTGAGGTTCTCGGCGGCTTTTGACTCGTCACCTCTGGTCAGAAAAGCCGTTCCATTCTCGGCGAATTGGCGAATGGCCATCAGCGGCTGGTTCAACTCATGGCTGATGCCCGCCGACATCTGCCCGAGCGCACTCAACTTCCCGGCCTGTATAAGCTCTTCCTGCGCATGTTTCAGCGCCACCTCTGCCTCTTCCCGTTCATGGACCTCGCGCCGCAGGGCGGAGTTCGCGGCGGTAAGTGCATGGGTTCTGCGCGTCACGCGGCTTTCCAGCACCGCATTGGCCTCAGCAAGCGCGCGCCGGCGTTCGGTTGCCATAAACAAAAGCGCCCCGAAGGCCAGACAGATCGCAGCTACCGCCGCTGCTTGCAAATTCGCCAGACGGCGCGCCGGGGCCACATCCACCAGCACCTCGGCTGTCATGTCTATCACCGGTAGATCAAGTGTAAGGTGTAACGCACGCTGTGGCAGATACCGGCCCCAATTCAAGGTCCAAAGCTCGTGTCGTCCGATCAGATTCGACGAGAAATCGACCGTCTGCCCCTCGGGCGGCACCAGCCCCGGTTGACCTTCGGCCCGACGCCAGAACAACAAGTCGGAACGGTTCGAGATGAACACCACACCTTCCCCATCAATAAAGAAAATGGCCTCGGTACTGCCCCGCCAAGTCTGTTCGACATCCTGCACATCGGCTATAACCATCAATGCGCCTTCGACTATACCGGTGGGACCAAAGGCAGGAGCTGCATAGGAATAGGTTCGATCGCCGCTTGTGGACTCAACCCCGTGGGCACTGCCCATAGCACCCTGCATGGCGCGCCTGAATGCGGGATGGTCTGCCATCGTCAATTCAGGCACCGGGTGGGCGGCTGCAAGTACCCTGCCCAGACGGTCCAGATAGACAATGTTAACGGCGGCAGTTTTGTCTGCCACGTCCAGCAACACAGCCTGCGCGATGGCGCGATCGCTCGGCGTGACAAGCGTTCGAACAGCCGGGTGGCTGGCCATCAAGACAGCCAGTTCCTGATAGACCTGCATTTGTGTGCTAAGGCGGTCGGCGGCCAATTCCAGATCGGCCTCAGCCTTATCGCTCAGCGGCGACAAAGCCTGACGAAAGCCGTATGACCACACTCCAACAGAGAGCAGCCCAACAGCAATCAGAAATGTCGAAATTAACCATACCCTTTGCATGACATTGGGTCTTGCATTCAACGCGCCTCATGGCAAGTGTGCCCGCCATGAAGACTTTGCATCAATCCCCTGTTGACCCGAATTTTGTCCAGAACCCTTATCCGTTTTATGATGCGGCCCGCGCGCATGGCGACCTTGTGTATTGGGCCGACTACCGGATGCACGCTGCTGTATCCC
Organism: Ruegeria sp. CDSA077; assembly: GCF_059612265.1. NCBI lineage: Bacteria > Pseudomonadati > Pseudomonadota > Alphaproteobacteria > Rhodobacterales > Roseobacteraceae > Ruegeria > Ruegeria sp. CDSA077. The sequence goes on along the minus strand of NZ_JBXWQG010000001.1, from coordinate 725,269 downwards.
ACCGGGCGGTTCAGGCCTTGCTGAAGGACCGTCGTTTCGGTCGCGAAGTACCGGCGGAAATGCAACGTCCAGGTCCTGCGCATCTAGCCCCCTGGCTGATGGTCGAATCTCATTCGTTGTTAGAAGCAGAGCCGCCGCGCCACACCCGGCTTCGACGCCTGGTCATGCGCGCCTTTACGTCACGTGCCATTGCGGCACTGGAACCAACGATCCAAGACCTCAGCCACAAGCTGATCGACGCCTTTCCGGATGCGCCCTTCGATCTTCTGGACACCTATTGCACGCAAGTTCCGGTCGTTACGATCTGCCGCCTTCTAGGCGTTCCCGAAGAGATGTCGCCCGAGCTTTTGCGCTGGTCCCATGACATGGTGGCGATGTATCAGGCCAGCCGCACACGCCAGACCGAGGATGCGGCGGCGGCCTCGGCAAAAGAGTTCACCGACTTTCTCTCGTCTTACGTCGAAAAGCGCCGGTCTGACCCTCGGGATGACCTGATTACCCGGTTGATCGCCGCAGAAGAAGATGGTGAAAAACTGTCACGTGACGAGTTGGTTGCAACTTGCATTCTGCTGTTGAATGCCGGTCATGAGGCCACGGTTCATTCTCTGGGAAATGGGCTTAGGACCGTATTGCGACAAGGTGTAAAAGCCGATGCCTTTCAGCCTGAAACGATTGACGCCTCCGTCGAAGAAATCCTGCGCTTTGATCCCCCGCTGCATATGTTCACGCGCTATGCCTATGAAGAGATCGACCTGTTCGGGCACAGTTTTAAACGCGGTGACGAAGTCGCTTTGTTGCTTGGAGCCGCGAACCGTGATCCCCAAGTCTGGGCCGAACCTCATAAGTTCGATCCAACCCGCCCCATCCTGACCAACAGCAGCTTTGGCGCGGGTCTGCATTTCTGCGTCGGAGCACCGTTGGCCCGACTCGAAATGCGAATAGCGCTGGCGGCACTGTTCGAACGCTGTCCCAACCTAGCGCTCAGCGAGGAACCGGAATATTCCAACAGCTACCATTTTCACGGGCTAAAGCGGTTGATGGTTCAGGTCTGACCGCTAGTTCTCGATCAGGGCATTCAGCGGCAGCATGGTCGTCGACTTGATCTCTTCCATCGACAGCAGTGCCGTCACATTGTGGACGCGCACCTCGGAAATCAGAGTCTGATAGAACACGTCATAGGCGCGCGCGTTCTTAACCCGCACCTTGAGGATATAGTCGATATCCCCCGCCAGCCGGTGCGCCTCTTGCACTTCGGGGCGGTCCCGCAGGGCTTTGAGGAACTTTCGCTGCCAATCCGCCTCGTGTTCAGAGGTGCGGATCAGCACGAAGAACGTCGCCTCAAAACCAAGCGCCTCGGCATCCAATAATACCGTCTGCTGACCGATCACCCCGGCCCCTTTCAGCTTGCGGATGCGATTCCAGACAGGCGTCTTGGAACTGCCGACGCGGGCTGCTATTTCGTCCAGCGATTGGCTGGCGTCGCGCTGCAGCTCAACCAGAATTTTCCGATCCGTGTCATCAATCCGCACTGACATTCCAATTTCTTCCTCGTTTCGAAACTTTCGTATCGCTTTACCAACACAGCGAAACGCTTGTTCTTATTTATGCGCACATATGGCGTAATACCGGGAATATTTCCTATATTGAGGGTCAAGTCAAACCAACCCGGACCGAAACATGCAAGTGACGCAAACATATCAGGACGCAGGCCATGTCGACTTTGTCGGCGCGGGCCCCGGTGATCCCGAATTGCTGACGCTCAAGGCCCTGCGCGCATTCGAGCGCGCGGATGTTGTCCTGCATGACCGGCTGATCAGCGCCGAGGTGCTGGCCCTTGCCGGGCAAACGGCCGACCTGGTCGATGTTGGCAAAGCCGGGTTCGGCCCCTCGTGGAAACAGGAAGACATCGACGCGCTGCTGGTAGAGTACGCTCTGAAGGGTCTACGCGTTGTACGCCTGAAATCCGGTGACCCCACCGTATTTGGTCGTTTGGACGAAGAAATCGACGCCGTTGAAGCAGCTGGCATCTCGTGGCAGATTATCCCCGGCATCACCGCAGCCTCGGCCGCAGTTGCGGGCATCGGGCAAAGCCAGACCCGCCGCGGGCGCAATTCTTCGATCCGTTTCCTGACCGGGCACGACATGAAGGGGTTCGCCGATCACGATTGGAGCGCCCTGGCGCAGCCCGGTTCGGTGGCGGCGATCTATATGGGCAAAAAGTCTGCCCGGTTTATTCAGGGCCGCCTGATCATGCACGGCGCCGACCGGGCCACACCTGTGACGCTGATCGAAAACGCGTCGCGTCCCGATCAGCGCATTTTGACCACGACGCTGGATCACATGTCCGCCGATCTGAGCGCCTCGGACATGGACGGCCCCACCCTTACTTTTTACGGCCTTGCCCCCCGCCAGGCAGCCAAGGCCCTGACTGAATTCAAAAAGGAGCACGCCTGATGGCCCGCGCTTTTACCCCCAAAGTGGTAACCGCCAACGATCTGTTGGAAGGTGACGTCATCTATCTGACCGAGGACGACCGCTGGTCGCGTGAATTATCCGAGGCAGAGCTGATCACAGACGAAGCCCACGCACAGATCCGCCTTCTGGATGCCGAACGTCAGGCAGGCAAGATTGTCGGTGCCTATCTGGCGGATGCCATAGCTGGCGACGAAGGCCCAGAACCAACTCATTTTCGGGAAGACTTCCGCCGGACTGGTCCGTCCAACTATGCCCACGGCAAACAGGAAACTTCCCAGCAGCCCCGGGCCTGATCCCTGGCCCTCTCTCTCCCCTACATTGGCCCCAGGATCGGGGCTGCACTTAAGGACAGCTAATCATGTATCGCTACTCCGAGTTCGACACAGCATTTTTGGCAGAACGCAACAGACAGTTTCGCACCCAGGTCGAGCGCCGCATTGACGGATCGCTGACCGAGGATGAGTTCAAGCCACTCCGCCTGATGAACGGCCTGTATTTGCAGCTGCACGCATATATGCTGCGGGTCGCCATTCCTTACGGCACGCTGAACAGTGCGCAGATGCGCCAACTGGCCCTGCTGGCAGAAAAGTGGGACAAGGGCTACGGCCATTTTACTACCCGTCAGAACATCCAGTACAACTGGCCCAAGCTGAATGACGTGCCGGATATGCTGGACGCGTTGGCCGAGGTTGGCATGCACGCCATCCAGACCAGCGGCAACACCATTCGTAATGTGACCGCCGACCATTTCGCCGGTGCCGCCGCGGATGAGGTCGCCGATCCGCGCCCCTATGCGGAACTGCTGCGCCAGTGGTCGACCGACCACCCGGAATTCCAGTTCATGCCGCGCAAGTTCAAGATCGCCATCACAGGGTCAGAGAACGACCGTGCCGTGATCAAGGCGCATGATATCGGCCTGCAACTGGTCGAACGTAACGGCGTTCTGGGTGCCCGTGTTATCGTAGGCGGCGGTCTGGGCCGTACGCCCATGATCGGCAAAGAACTGTCTGACTTCGTCGCCTTCGACGACCTGCTGGCCTACCTTGAGGCCACCGTGTCCGTGTGGAACCAGATCGGTCGCCGTGACAACAAGTACAAGGCGCGCATCAAGATCACCGTGCATGAACACGGCATCGACGCCATCCGCGCCAAGGTGAACGAGCGTTTCCTGCAGGTCCGCCCGCAGTTCAAAGGCGCGGATATGAACCTGCTGGAAGAGATCAAGGGCCACTTCGCTGCACCTACCTTCCGCGAAGCGTCGGTTGCGTCGTTTGAAGGCGCCTACACCGATGATCCGATCTTCCGCTCGTGGGTGGATACAAACATTGCGCCGCACAAGAATGCGGACCACGCGATTGTGACGATCTCGATCAAGAAACACGGCGCGACGCCGGGTGATGCAACTGCCGAGCAGATGCGCGTGATGGCCGATCTGGCCGAAGAGTTCGCCTATGACGAGCTGCGCATCAGCCATGAGCAGAACGTGATCCTGCCGCATGTCCACAAATCGGACCTGCCCGCGATCCATGCCAAGCTGAAGGAATACGAACTGGCGACCGCCAATATCGGCCTGATCAGCGATATCATCGCTTGCCCCGGCATGGACTATTGCGCGCTGGCAACGGCGCGTTCGATCCCGGTTGCTCAGGAAATTGCGACCCGGTTCGAAGACCTCAAACTGGAGCATGATATAGGCCACCTGAAGATCAAGATCTCGGGCTGCATCAACGCCTGTGGTCACCACCATGTCGGCCATATCGGCATTCTTGGTCTGGATCGTGCGGGCGTCGAAAACTACCAGATCACTCTGGGTGGTGACGGCACGGAAAACGCCGCAATCGGTGATCGTACGGGTCCGGGCTTTGCCTATGATGAGATCGTTCCGGCCGTTGAGCGCATCGTCGAAACCTATCTGGAGCAGCGTGAGGGTGCCGAAGAAACCTTCCTCGAGACCTATCGCCGTGTCGGAATGGCTCCGTTCAAGGCGGCCCTCTACCCCGAGGCGCGAGCGAATGCCGCTTGATCTGATCCAGACTGAACTGGGCCGGGATAGACGTGAACTGACCGAACGGGTCAGTGAGTTGAACGCCCGGTTCCGCCACCACAGTGCGCATGACGTGATGCACGGAGCAATGGGAGAGATCGATGATCTCGCTCTGGTCTCAAGTTTTGGTGCGGAATCGGTGGTGTTGCTGCATATGGCGGCCGTGGTCGACAAGATGATCCCGGTGCTGTTCATCGACACGCAGATGCTGTTCACCGAAACGCTGGAGTATCAGCAGGAAGTGAGCGAGCGGTTGGGGTTGCGAAACGTCAAGATCATCCGCGCGGATGAAGAGGATGTTCAACGCGACGACCCCTATGGCGCGCTGCGTCTGCGGGACATGGATGCGTGCTGTAACCTGCGCAAGACCTTCCCGCTGCAACAGGCGTTGCTGGGATATGATGGCTGGATCACCGGGCGCAAACGGTTTCAGGCCGGGTCCCGCGCCACGCTTGATTTCTTTGAGGTCGAGGACGGCACAGGCCGGATCAAGGTCAACCCGCTGGCCCATTGGGCGCCCGAAGATGTGCGCGCCTATATGGAAGAGAACAACTTGCCCAGGCACCCGCTGGTGGCCAAAGGATACCCTTCGATCGGCTGTGCGCCCTGTACTTCGCCGGTCAAACAGGGCGAAGACCCCCGCGCCGGACGGTGGCGCGATCAGAACAAGGAAGAATGCGGCATTCATTTTGTCGATGGCAAGATGATGCGCGCCGGAGAGAACACATGAACGTTATCGTAACCGATGAGGGGTTCGCCCCCGATGATTGGACTGATGGCTATGTCACGCTGGAAGACGCGGCCAATGATGTGGTCGCGCTGGATGTCAGCTCGGACACGGATCCGGATGAACTTGCCGAACGGCTGGGCTGCGCCAAGATGGTGCGCGTCGATTTCCCGTCCTTTGCGGATGGGCGCGGCTTTACCATCGCGCGGACCCTGCGCCTGAAAGGCTATACCGGTCGCTTGCGCGCCAAAGGCCATGTCTTGGCCGACCAGTATGCCATGGCGCGGCGCAGCGGCTTTGATGAGGTCGAGATTGAAGACACTCTGGCCGATCGTCAGCCCGAAGATCAATGGGTGGCTCGCGCCAACTGGCAGGACAACAACTATCAGGCCCGCCTGCGCGGCTAAAATCGCCTTTCGCAGCCTCAAATAGGAACGTAGGGGCAAGAGCCCCCTTTTCCTGACTTGGATCAAAGATTAAACGGAGATGTCGGTTTACTCCACCGGCAGTGAAACGATGACAGAGATGAAACCCGTGACCGAAGCAACCGCCGTGAAGGCCCCCGTTCTGCCGGACGCCCAGACTGTGACAGACGTCAAGCATTGGACTGACAGCCTGTTCTCATTCAAAGTGTCGCGCCCCGCGTCCTTGCGGTTCCGCTCGGGCGAGTTTGTGATGATCGGCCTGCTGGGCGACAACGGCAAACCCCTGCTGCGCGCCTATTCCATCGCCTCGCCGTCCTGGGATGAGGAGCTTGAGTTCTATTCGATCAAGGTACAGGACGGCCCGCTGACTTCGAAACTTCAGCACATCAAACCAGGCGATCAGATCATCCTGCGGCCAAAGCCGGTTGGCACGCTGGTCCATGACGCCCTGCTGCCCGGTAAGCGCCTGTGGTTCTTTGCCACCGGCACCGGCTTTGCACCCTTCGCTTCACTGCTACGCGAACCGCAGACCTATGAGGATTATGACGAGATCATCATCACTCATACCTGCCGCGAAGTGGCCGAGCTGGAATATGGTCGTCAGCTGATCGAAGACATTCGCCAGGACGAAATGCTGGCTGAGCTAATGGGCGAAGGTTTTGCGGACAAGATTCGTTACTACCCGACCACCACACGCGAACAGAGCCCCAAGATGGGCCGCATTACAGAGCTGTTGAAAGACGGCACAGTATTTGCCGATCTGGCGATTGAGGGCGGCATCCAGCCGGATACGGACCGCGCGATGGTTTGCGGATCATTGGCTTTCAACCTGGATATCAAAAAAATCCTCGAGGATTTCGGACTGCGCGAAGGCGCAAATTCCGACCCCAAGGAATTCGTCATTGAAAAGGCCTTTGTTGGCTAATCCGGTTTGCCGGTCTGATATGCGACATCAGATCGGCAAAAACGCGGGAATATCATGGGAAATTCACGCTGGTGCTCACTTATGCCGCTTGAATCGTCCCGCAGCCCAGTCTAAATTCCGGGCTTGAAATTCTGCAATCATCAAAGGAATGAACCCATAGCTCGCAGACCTCACAACGCGCCGCCTCAGAGAGACACCGGCCCGCGCGTCAATGATAAGATCCGTGCCCCCGAAATTCGCCTTATCGGCGCCGAAGGTGAAAATGTCGGGGTGGTTCATCCCGCCAAAGCCATGCAACTCGCGGACGAAGCCGGCCTGGATCTGGTCGAGATTTCGCCGAATGCAAACCCTCCGGTTTGCAAAATCATGGACTTTGGTAAATTCAAATACGAAACGCAGAAACGCGAGGCCGAAGCGCGCAAAAAGCAAAAAGTCATTGAGGTGAAAGAGGTCAAGTTCCGGCCCAACACCGATACTCATGACTATGAAGTCAAAATGCGCAACGTGTTCAAATTCCTTGAAAACGGCGACAAGGTAAAAGTGACTCTGCGCTTCCGTGGTCGTGAGATGGCACACCAGAATCTGGGCCGTGAGCTGCTGGAACGTGTTGCCGTGGACACCAAGGAAATCGGCAAGGTCGAGAACATGCCCAAGATGGAAGGCCGTCAGATGATCATGATGATCGGCCCGCTGCCGCAGAAGTAAGCCCTGCGACAACTGAGTTATTCGAAACCCCCTCGGATTGAGGGGGTTTTATTTTGCGCTTCGGCTCTTGAGCCAGACCCTTGCGTCATTCACATCAAATGCCAGCGAAATCAGGTCAATAACCAGTAGAAAAACCAGAAATTTCGCATATCCAGTCGCCAGTTCGGCTTCGCTTGCAAATACTGCAATCACGACGAAAACCATTGGCACCCAACATATTAGATGCGGAAATGCCATCGCTTTGCTCATCCCTCGTGTCGCTAGCATGATCGGAAGATTCAATGCCATCCCACCGATTGAGAGTGCTGCGATTAGAATACCATTTGGCTGATCCAGATACGCCAGAGGTGCCAAATTGGTCGGGATGAGCAGCACCACCAACCAGATCTGTACCCAGGCGGGCAAGTCCCGAAAACTCTTCCAGATGTCGACAATCATCATTGCTCCTTCAGGAATTGACCTTTTGTCGATACCCTATTGAGTAAAAAGAGAAAGTCAGATCAAAAGAGCGTCAGATCGCGGCTTTGAGTGCGGCCTCCAGCTTTTCAACCAATTCCTCAATCTGTGCGTCGTCGATAATGAAAGGCGGTGCCAACAGAATATGGTCGCCACTTCGACCATCGCGCGTGCCAGACATGGGGTAACAGATCAGACCAGCGTTTAATGCCGCCTTCTTGATCTTGCCCGCGAGACCAAGTGCGGGATCAAACGGTGTTTTTCCGGCCCGATCCGAGACCAGCTCGATACCGCGGAACAGCCCGCGGCCCCGAATATCGCCGACATTAGGGTGCTCGCTGAACGCAGTTTCCAGCGCAGATTGCAGTCTCTGTCCCATAAACTCGGCGCGCTGGGGCAGTTGTTGGCTCGTCAATTCCTTCAGCACCGCCAATGCCGCTGCAGTTGCCACCGGATGGCCGACATAGGTATGCCCGTGCTGGAAAAACCCTGACCCATTTTGGATCGCCTTATATATCCGGCTCGTACACAACATTGCGCCGATGGGTTGATAACCCGCCCCCAAACCCTTGGCGATGCACAGAATATCCGGGGCAATTCCATCGTGATCGCAGGCAAACAAATGCCCGGTGCGCCCCATTCCGCACATGACCTCATCCAGGATCAGCAAAACGCCATATTGATCGCAGATTTCACGTATGCGCCTAAAATACCCTTCGACCGCCGGGACCGCCCCCAGCGTTGCCCCCACGACTGGCTCGGCCATAAACGCCATGACGGTTTCAGGGCCAAGACGCAAAATTTCGGCCTCCAACTCATCGGCCACCCGTTGACCATAGGCATGGCTGCTCTCACCATCTTGCTTTTCGGCATATTCGTAGCAGGGCGCGATATGGGTCATTTCGATCAGCATCGGTGCGAATTGCGCACGGCGCCAGGCATTTCCCCCCGCTGACAAGGCCCCCAAAGTGTTTCCATGATAGCTTTGGCGGCGCGCGATGACGTGGCGGCGCTCGGGCTGACCGATCTCAAGAAAATACTGCCGCGCCAGTTTGATGGCGGCCTCTGTTGCTTCGGACCCTCCGGATACGAAATATACGCGATCCAAATCCCCGGGCGCATGATCAATCAGAAGGTCCGCAAGGGCTTCGGCAGGTTCGGACGTCATAAACCCGGTATGCGCAAAGGCGATCTTTTCAACCTGGCTTTGAGCCGCCTCGATCACCGCCCGGTTTGAGTGGCCAAGACAGGACACAGCAGCATCACCGCAATCCAGATACCGCTTACCGTCAGCATCGATCAGATAGCAGCCTTCGCCGCCAACCGCGACTGGCAGCTGAGATTTCGTATGGCGTGGGAAAACGTGGCTCATGATCTATCCTCTTTCAATCTGGCGACAAAGGCCGCGACTGAGGCGGCGTTATTGTCCCAAGTGTCTCCGTTCCGGTCTGCGATGCTGTTTTCAAATCCGACTCGGACATCACCGCCCAAGGACGCCGCATGTATCAAACAGTCATGCTCTCGCTTTCCAAAGGCACAGATCATCCAAGGCGAATCCCCGTCCGGAAACGCATCCAGATCCGAGGGCTTTGATTCCTGATCAGTCCGATAGCGCCCCAGAACAAGCAAACGGTCGGATTGCTGTTCGCGCACAACACCACGCTTTTGCCACCGTGTTAATAGGGCCGCATCTTCAGCGTCGTAAAGAATATGCTGAACCCGCGTCCCCTGATCCGCGCAAAGACCATAGATCCGGTCAGCCAGATCGTTATCGCGCGCGATTTCGCGGACCGAGATCGACGCCCAAGCCGGTCTAACCTTCCTCAGACATTCGAACTGGCTGCTTACATCAAAAATCCCTGCCGCCTCGGTTGTGATCTGGATGTCCAGGGCCGGAACCCGCCGCCGAAGTTCGGCAAGTGTTTCCAGGTACTGTCCCGCGTCCAAAGAGTGACGGCCTTCTGTGTCCCGAATGTGCAGATGAAGACCGGCCGCACCGGCCTCATGGCATGCTCTGGCCGCTTCAAGAATTTGCGAGGTTGTGACAGGCAGGGCTGGGTGATCTGCCGCACCTCGGCGCGCACCATTGGGCGCCGCCAGAATGTAGGGTGCAGATTTCGACCGATTCTGTGACATTCCCTGCCCCCGTTTACCTGTTGCCGCATCTATGCAAGCGGCCTATGTTTTACACCTTCTTCTTTCATAACATATGTTTTTTCATGACAGAGACCCAACGCCAGCTGACAGATAACCTGAGGAAAAACATCGACCAGATGCCGCCCAGACTTCAGGCGGCAGCCAAATACATCATAGATCACCCCGCGGATTTTGGCCTCGACCCGATACGGGTAACTGCCGAGAAAATCGGTGTCAGTGCAAATGTCCTTGTCAGGCTTGCCCAGTATATGGGCTATGGTGGGTTTCAGGCCTTCCGCTCTCCGTTCCGTCAAAATCTGGCGACGGATAACGAAGAATTCCTTGGCGCTGCCTGGCAAACCCACATGCACGCTGAAGGAGCCCATGGTCAACTTCAAGCCAAGCTTGCCCGCAACGAACAGAATGTCGTTGTCAGGTCGCTGCGATTGATGAGGCCCGATACAGCGCATCTGGCCATTGAACATATACTCGGGTCCCGCCGATGCTTCGTAACAGCCACTCGTGCTAGTTACGCGCTGGCCTATTATTTCTCCTATAACGGGCGCATGGCGCACCCGGGCATTCAGTTGATCCCCCGCCACATTGGCTCGGCCACTGATGATCTGCTGGACGCGGATGACAAGGATTGCCTACTGGCAATCACCGTAAGCCCCTATTCGGCCGAAACGATAAAATCCGTGAGGTACGCCCGGGAAAAAGGACTTCGGGTCATCCTGATATCGGATAGCGAAGTAATTGCGCCGGGCGTTGAACCGGATGTCGCCTTTACCGTCAGCACAAGGTCACAACATCACACCTCGAGCTTTACCGGTGTCATGGCTGTGTTGGAATGTCTCATCGGCCATTTATTTGACGCTGGTGGCAAAACAGCAGCGCACCGCGTTGAGGCCTATCAAAAGGCGCGCGAAGATACCGGGGCCTATTGGCAGCCAAACAAGCTTCCGAAAATTCGCCGAAAATAGAAAAAGCCCCGAGGGACACACCCCGGGGCTTTGCGACTAAAAGCCGGTTTACTTACATGCAGGCCAGCACAGCCCGCTTGGTCATCACACTGACCAGATGCGCGCGATACGCTTTGCTGCCATGAAGATCGCCGATCATGTTGGCCGGGTTGATGTTCAGCCCCATCAACGCGTCCGGTCGGAATTCAGTATTCAGCGCCTGTTCTGCTTCGGACCAGCGGAACACCCCATCCTCGCTGGCGCCTGTGACCGCCACACGCACACCATCGGCGAACCGGGCCAGATAGACGCCCACCAACGCAAAGCGCGAGGCTGGCTGCAAGAACTTCTGATAGCTCGCGGCCTGTGGCACCGGAAAGCGGATGGATGTGATGATCTCACCCTCATCCAGTGCGGTCGAGAACATGCCATCAAAAAACGCATCTGCCGCAATCTGACGGGCGTTGGTCACGATCGTGGCCCCGGATCCGAGCACACCCGCCGGGTAACAGGCCGCCGGATCGTTATTCGCAACCGAGCCGCCAATCGTGCCGCGGTTGCGCACCGCCGGATCACCGATCTGACCGGCCAATGCGGCCAGCGCCGGGTATGATCCCGCTGCCTCTTGAGCAACAAATGCATGCGGCGTTACGCCACCGATAGAAACCGAACCGTCATCCCCAACACAGACGCCCTGCAATTCGGGAATTCCGCTGAGCGAGACGAGTGCCGATGGCGCCGCCAATCGTTGTTTCAGCGTCGGGATCAGGGTTTGCCCACCACCCAACGCCTGCGCATCCTCAGCCCCTAAAGCGGCAACCGCGTCGGCTATGGTCGAGGGTTTCTCAAATTCGAAATTGTACATTTCGTCTTCCTTTCCGAAAGGCGCTGATCCGCCCTTCATCTGGCTATAAATATCTCGGGGAGCGCGAGGGGTTGACCCCTCGCACCCCAACCTCTCACCCGTGCATCGCGGTCCAGACACGCGATGGACTCACCGGCATATCGATATGATCGATGGCTTTGCCGCCTGAATTCAACGCATCCAGCACCGCGTTGACCACCGCAGGTGGTGAACCGATTGCCCCGGCCTCACCACAGCCCTTCACACCCAACGGGTTATGCGTACATGGCGTCTGGCTCGAGTGGTCCACCGCATAGAACGGCACATCATCGGCACGCGGCATCGCATAGTCCATGAAGGATGCGCTCAGCAGCTGACCGTTTTCGTCATAGGCACAGTTTTCAAGCAATGCCTGACCGATGCCCTGACCGATGCCGCCATGCACCTGACCATCCACGATCATCGGGTTGACGATATTGCCAAAGTCATCAGCGGCGGTGAAGGCTTCGATGGTGACCCGGCCGGTTTCGGGGTCAACCTCGACCTCACAGGCATAGGCGCCAGCCGGGAAGGTAAAGTTGGCCGGGTCATAAAAGGCGGTCTCCTCCAGCCCGGGCTCGACCTCCAGCGGAAAGTTATGCGGCACATAGGCCGTCAGGGTGACATCACCCCAGGCCACCGACTTGTCGGTCCCTGCCACGCTGAACTGACCGTCCTTCAGCTCGATATCAGCCTCGGACGCCTCCAACAGATGCGCCGCGATCTTCTTGGCCTTGTCGATCACTTTCTCGGTTGCCTTTACCATCGCCGATCCACAGACCGCCAAAGACCGCGAGCCATAGGTGCCCATGCCAAACGGAATCTTCGACGTGTCGCCATGCACGATCTCGATCATCGACTCGTCGATACCGATCATGTCCGCCACAACCTGCGGGAAAGCCGTTTCATGCCCCTGCCCGTGGCTATGGGCACCTACCATGACGCTGATCGAGCCGGTGGCATTCACCCGCACAGTCGCCGCATCATACAGACCCGCACGGGCCCCCAGCATACCAACGATGTTCGAGGGCGCGATGCCGCAAGCCTCGATATAGCAGTTGACGCCCAGACCTCGCAGCTTGCCCTTGGCCTCGCTTTCAGCGCGGCGCGCGGCAAAGCCTGCCAGATCTGCAGCGGCCTCAAGCTTGTCCATCGTCCCATTATAATCGCCTGTGTCATAGGTCAGCGCCACCGGTGTGTCATAGGGGAACTGGGTGATGAAGTTCTGCCGGCGCAGGGCGATCGGATCGACACCCAGTTCACGCGCTGCCTTGTCCACGACCCGCTCCAACTGGAACGTCGCCTCAGGACGGCCCGCGCCGCGATAGGCATCCACCGGGACCGTATTGGTGAACATCGCCTTGACGTTGACCTGAATGACCGGCGTCTTGTAGTTGCCCGCCATCAGCGTCCCGTGCAGCCATGTCGGAACCGAGCTGGAGAAGGTCGACAGATACGCACCCATATTTGCATAGGTGTTGGTGCGCAGACCGATAAAGTTATTGTCCGCATCCAGCGCCAGTTCGATCTGTCCGACATGGTCGCGCCCATGCGCGTCAGACATGAACGCCTCGGACCGGCTCGAGGTCCATTTGACCGGGCGGTTACAAGCCTTGGCGGCGAAGGTGCAGAACGCCTCTTCGGCATAGTGGAAGATCTTGGTGCCAAAGCCGCCACCCACATCCGGCGCGACCACGCGAACCTTGTGTTCGGGCAGGCCCAGAACAAAGGCACACATCAACAGGCGGATCACATGCGGGTTCTGCGACGTGGTATAAAGTGTGTATTCTTCGGTGCCGCGGCTGTACTCGCCCACCGCCACACGCGGCTCCATCGGATTGGCAACCAGACGGTTGTTCACCAGATCCAGCGTGGTGACATGGGCCGCATTGGCAAAGACCTCATTGACCTTGGCATCATCGGTTTCGCCCAGCTGCCAATCATAGCAGATGTTGTTTTTCAGATCGTCATGGACCAGCGTCGCGCCTTCTTGCGCGGCGGCCTTCATGTCGATCACGGCGGGCAGCTCCTCGATATCAAGCTCGATCGCCTCAGCCGCGTCGCGGGCCTGTTCCAGGCTGTCGGCGACCACAGCAGCAATCGGATCGCCCACATGGCGCACTTTGCCCTGTGCCAAAATGGGATGCGGAGGTTCCTGCATCGGTGCGCCGTGCTTGTCGGTCACTTCCCAGCCACAGGGCATGCCGCCCACGCCTTCGAAATCCTTGCCGGTAAACACTTTGACCACGCCCGGCATGGCCTCGGCAGACGAAGTGTCGATACTGTTGATCCGGCCATGCGCGATGTCGGACCGCAGAAAATGCACATAGGCCTGGCCATGCACGTTGATATCGTCGGTGTAATTGCCTGCTCCGGTTAAAAAGCGCACGTCCTCGCGCCGTTTGGAACTGGCTCCGATGCCACTGTCTTTGGGCATTGCTTGTTCTCCTCCCTGAAAAAGAATTTTCGTCGAAAATTCTTTACGTCGGTATTACTCGGCAGCGATGCCGCTTACGTCCTGGCCCGATGCGGCCATGATCGCTTTGACAATGTTGTGATAGCCTGTGCAGCGGCACAGGTTGCCTTCCAGATACTTTCGAATCTCGGCTTCGCTCGGGCGCGGGTTCTCTTTCAGCAAGGCGGCGGCGCTCATCACCATGCCCGGCGTACAAAACCCGCATTGCAACCCGTGATGATCCTGAAACGCCTGCTGAATAACGTTCAAAGACCCATCCTCAGCGGCCTGGCCCTCAATCGTGGCGACTTCAGACCCGTCCGCTTCCAGCGCAAGCATGTTGCACGACTTCACCGCCGCGCCATTCACATGAACAACACACGCCCCACATTGCGCCGTGTCACATCCAACATGCGTTCCGGTCAGCGACAGATGATCACGTAAAAATCCAGACAACAACGTCCGACCCTCAACCTCTCCGCTAACAGACCTCCCGTTCACGGTCATGGTGACCTGTGTCATAAGTTCCTCCCATGTCATATTTTTCTCTGTCGAGTTAAACACGGGACTTATTGTTTGAGAACAAAAATTTCGCAGGGCGCCGTTTAGGACAGATCACAATGCCGAGCAAAGCGGCCTGATCTGGGCATTAAATTGATGTCAAACGCCTTACCGATTGATAGATGCGCGTGGCTGTGGCCGGGTCGGGATTTCCTTGAGCAATCCACCGACCCCCATACCTGCAATATGCGCCGCCGTAGTCTCAATCCCGCAGGCCACGCGCGACAAAACCCAATCCGCACCATTCAGTGCGGGAGAGCGCGCGCACCCCGGCAAACCGATTACGGGTCTGGCGTCCAGCAGACCGGTGAACAACAGGTTGCCCGGATCTACTGGCATTCCAAACCGATCCACCTGACCGCCTGCAACACGAACGGCCTGCGGCGCGACATCATGTGCATCCGAAGTTGCTGAGCCCGTCAAGATCAGGACAATATCCCCTTTAACACCCGTCAATGCAGCAGACAGCGCCTGAATCTCATGTGGCACCACCCGAATGTCATCCAAACCCATACCCAGGGCTTCGACACGCCCTCGGATTGCGGCAATACCCTTGTCGTTCGAAACACCTCCGGGGATGTCTGTGACGATCAGGCCAGCACTGCGAAACACCGGGCCGGACAGGCGCACCGCCCCTTGTGCCAGCGCCGAGGCACGCGCCACATCTTCGCCGGGGACGGCATAAGAAATGACTTTGATCGTCGCCACCATCCCGCCTGATCCCATCTGTTGATATCGGGGAACTGTGGCCACGGTAATCATTGGGTTAACCAAGTTGAACGCTTCCAGCGCCTGTACGTCCAGAACAGTGACTCCGGGGCCTCTCGCCAAGAGGTTAACGCGCCCTGTGAACGGCTCGGTGACGCGCAATCCCACGGTTGCCGGGTCCGGGGCCAAAGCCTCTGCCAACATCCGGGCAGCGTCGTTTTCGTGACAATCACCGGGTTCCAGCTGCGCAACAGTGACCGAGGTCAACCCGGCGGCGGCCATTTCATCCAGATGAGTTTGCGTGAGCAAAAGGCCCTTACGCAGCTTTGTGTCTTGGGCTTTCACTGAATGTGCCAGAATTGCACCAGCGGCCTCGCGCAAAGGAACCGAGCCAAACTTCATGCTTTGCCCCGCAACACCGCAGTCATTTCGGCCAATATTGAAATCGCAATTTCCGCGGGATCGGCGGCGCCGATATCCAAGCCTACGGGACCGTGAATCTGTGAAATCTGCCTTTCAGTAAATCCGGCTTCTTTCATCCGGGTGACGCGTTTCGCATGCGTTCGATTAGACCCCAGCGCCCCAATATAGAACACACCGGCTCTCAGGGCGGCCTCTAACGCGGGATCATCCAGTTTTGGATCATGGGTCAGCAAGACAACAGCCGTTCGCGCATCCATTCCAAGCTTTGCAACGGCCTCATCCGGCCAATCCGTCAGCACGGTTTCCTGAGGGAATCTTGCGGCGGTTGCAAACGCATCTCGCGGATCCACAATCGCAGGGTCGTACCCCGCAATTCGCGCCATCGGGACCAGGGCCTGAGCAATATGAACGGCCCCGACCACTATCAACCGCAAGGGCGGATTGTGGACCGAAACAAATGTCTTCGCATCCTCTTCGAAACCGGACCGGTCCATGCGCATGCGTTCGGGATAACGATCGCGCTGCAACGCACGGTGGCCGGATTCGATATTCACCTCATAAGCCACAGGCTCGCGCTGCGCGCGTGCAGCGACCAGATCGCGCAATATGCTTTCAGGAAGGACCGATCCAATAGGTTCGACCAGTACCCGAATTGTTCCGCCACAGGCCAGCCCGACCGCAAAAGCATCTTCGTCACTGACCCCGAATTCAAGTAGGCGCGCTTCACTCTCTTCGATCGCTTCCAACGCCTCGACGACAACCGCACCTTCGACACAACCACCCGATACTGACCCCTCAAAGCGGCCATCACCTGCTATCACAAGCTGAGCGCCAACACGTCTGGGGGCACTGCCCCAAGTCTGAACAACCGTAGCCAGCGCAACTGGCTTTCCCGTTTCATACCAATCCAGAGCAGTCTCGGGGCTGTTGTCGAATCTGTCCATATCGCCCTCCTGGCGTTTCCCGCACCAACATAGGCAGGTTTGGCAGGATGAAAAGTAAGCCATCAGGCTAACTCATGGGCCTTGAAAGAAATTCCAAATGCTATGCAAAGCCCCGCGGGTTTCAGCCGAACATCCCAAGCATTGATTGCCAGCCCTCCCGATTCTGACCTAAACGCGGATCATGCGCAGCTGTGACGCAGATTATTTTCAAAAGGAGACAGAGACTTGAAACACATTATTACACTCGGATCAGTATTGGGAATGCTAGCGGCGACAGTGGCCAGCGCAGATACCTTCCTGCGCTATGGCGAAGTGGACGGATGGAAAATCTTCATCGACGAAGACAAGAAATCCTGCCTGATCGAAGCTGTCGATGACGCGGAAAACGTGGTTCAGATGGGCCTGACCGAAGACCGCGGCGTGGGATATGTTGGCGTATTCACCAAAGCTGAAACCAACATCAAGCGTGGCGAAACCGAGGCTGTGGCGATCCTGCTGGGCGAAAACCTGTATCTTGGAGAAGCCACCGGCATGAAGGGCAACATCACCAAAGGCTATTCGGGTGGCTATGTGCTGTCGGATGACCCCAAGTTTGCCGAAGACCTTGCCAAACAGAAAGTTATGGTTGTGTTCCCCGAAAAGGAATTCGCCTTCACCGTTGATCTGACCGGTACGTACAAAGCGATGGAAATGGCGCGTAAGTGCAACGAAGAACAGCTTGGTTGAGACCTACTTCGAAAGCGCGGCCATCAACCGCGCTTTCTCACCCATGTCATCCGGTTTTGAGATGACTTTGGCCAGATCTTCCAGCGACGCAATGGAATGACCGGCCCGAAAGCTGTCAACATGGGGAAGCATCGCCGCCACCCCCTGCGCTTTTGGCGCAAAGCCATCCCAGCGCAACAAAGGGTTTAGCCAGATCAACCGGCGGGCTGACAGTTGCAGGCGCTGGATTTCTTTTCCAAGCACCTCGGGTTCGCCCCGATCCAGACCATCCGTAATCAACAACACCACCGCACCCTGCCCCAGAACCCGACGCGACCAGTCACGGTTAAAAGCGTGCAGGCATTCCCCGATCCGCGTGCCACCCTCCCAATCTTGCGCCTCGGCCCCTGCCGCCGACAGGGCAGCATCCACATCGCGTTGGCGCAGGTGCCGGGTGATATTCGTCAACCTCGTGCCGAAGGTAAACGCATGAACCTTGGCCCACCCCGCGCCCTTGACGTTTGAAACCGCATGCAGGAAATGCAGGATGATACGAGAGTACTGGCTCATAGATCCTGAAATATCGCAGAGAACGACAAGGTTCGGCCACCGTTGTTTCTGCTTCAAATACGCGATGTCCCGCAGTTCACCACCTTGCCGCATGGATGCGCGCAGCGTGCGGGCGCGGTCGATCCGATGCCCAAGGTGGCTGGCTTGGCCTCGGCGCGACTCGATTGGTTTTACCGGCAATTTCAGCTGTGCCAGAATGCGCTTGGCCAAGGCAATTTCTTCGGTGCTCATTTGCTCAAAGTCTAGATTGCGCAACCGTTCTTCCGAGGACGCGGTCCGCGACGCATCTATCTCCAGCTCAGTTTCTTCCTCGATGTCAGAGCTGTCAGGCAAGTCCCGTTCGACGCCGTCCAGCAGAGCCTCGGCCGCGCGTTTCTCTGCAGCTTCGGCCTTGCGCTCTTCCTGAACGCCGCGGATCGCGGGCAGCATCATGGACATCATGTGTTCCATGTAACGTGGGTCGCGCCAATACATGCGGAAAATCTGCGCAAATACTGCCCGATGCTCGGGTCGGGTCACGAAACAAGCGTGCAACGTCCAGTAAAAGTCGCGCTTCTCCGAGAAGCCCGCAACCTGAACCGCCCGGATCGCATCCACAACCCGCCCGGTGCCAATCGGCAGCCCTGCCTTGCGCAAAGCCCGCGCGAAATGAGTGATATTCTGCGCCAGTTTTGGGTTGTCGGGGATGTCGAGAGGGAGCTGTTCAGCCATCAGGCAGGTTCCAGCGACGCCTTGGCTTCATCCAGAATGCGTTTCGCCTCGGACCCTTGCAGTTGCTGGATATCGTCCTGATATTTCAGGATCGCCCCCAGCGTGTCGCCGATCACTTCGGGGCTAAGGTTGATGACGTCCAGCGCCAGTAGGCATTTGGCCCAGTCGATGGTCTCGGCCACTCCTGGTTTCTTGAACAGATCCTCTGTGCGCAGGAGTTGGACAAAGGCGACGACCTCTCGGCTTAGCGCCTCGGCGACCTCGGGGGCGCGGGCGTTCAGAATTTCAATTTCACGGTCAAAATCCGGGTAATCGACCCAATGGTACAGGCAACGGCGTTTCAGGGCGTCATGCACCTCTCGCGTTCGGTTCGATGTAACGACGACAATCGGTGGCTCCGACGCTTTGACAGTGCCCAATTCGGGGATGGTGACCTGAAAATCGCTGAGCGCCTCCAGCAGGAAGGCCTCGAACGGTTCATCCGTGCGGTCAAGTTCGTCAATCAACAGGACGGGAGCCCCGTTTTCATCCGGACGCATGGCCTGCAGCAACGGACGCTCGATCAGGTAGTCGTCAGAAAACAATTCGGTCTGCAACGAACCCCGGTCAGCGCCGCCCGAGGCTTCGGCAGTTCGGATCGCCACCATTTGCGCCGGAAAATTCCATTCGTAAACCGCCGAGGACGCGTCCAGCCCTTCATAACACTGCAGGCGGATCAGGCGACGGTTCAGACCAGCGGCTAGCGCTTTGGCAATCTCGGTTTTCCCGACGCCTGCCTCACCTTCTAGAAATAGCGGGCGGCCCAGTTTAAGCGACAAAAACACCACTGTCGCCAAAGCCCGGCCGCAAACGTACCCTTGCGAGCCTAGCATCTGCTGCACGGCATCAATGGAATCTTGCTGCGTCATGGAACCCTCTTTCTTTCATTGCTTAACAGGTCATGCAAGCGCGGGGGCGTCAAGGCCCCGGCCCCGCCACCCTGACGCCATAGCAGCAAAGGGGCGAAGTTTTTGCACCAGATCCTCACGGTTTGGTTGGTCTTTGGCCGAGGCTGTGCTAGCGGATGCGCATGACTGATACCCTCACCATTCGCCGCCCCGATGACTGGCATCTGCATTTGCGCGATGGCGCCATGTTGCAGGCCGTTCTGCCCGAAACCGCACGCCATTTTGCCCGTGCGATCATAATGCCGAACCTCGTTCCGCCAGTTGTGCGCGGCGATCAGGCCGCCGCATATCGTGACCGTATTCTGGCCGCCCTGCCCGAAGGCATGCCGTTCGAGCCGCTGATGACCTTGTACCTGACCGAAGACACCGACGCCGAGGATGTCGCCGCAGCCCATGCAAGTGGGCTGATCAAGGCCGTAAAGCTGTATCCCGCAGGCGCAACCACCAATTCCGCCTCGGGCGTGCGTGATTTCGACAAGGTCCGCCCGGTGCTTGAGAGAATGGCTGAGATCGGTCTGCCGATGTGTGTCCATGGTGAAGTCACCGATGCCGAGGTCGACATTTTCGACCGCGAAGAGGTTTTCATCGATACGATACTTGATCCACTGCGCCAGGCGACTCCTGGTTTGCGGGTGGTGATGGAACACATCACGACGGCTCAGGGTGCGATTTATGCGCAATCCGGTGGAGATGATCTTGCTGCAACAATCACGGCCCATCACCTGATCATCAACCGCAATCACATCCTGGTGGGCGGGATCAAACCGCATTACTACTGCCTACCCGTGGCCAAGCGCGAGACCCATCGCCAGGCTTTGATGAGCGCCGCAACTTCTGGGATGTCTTGCTACTTCCTTGGCACCGACAGCGCGCCGCACTCAGACGCGAACAAGGAAATGGCCTGTGGTTGCGCGGGATGTTTCACCGCCACAAACACCATGTCCCTTGTGGCCGAGATGTTTGACAAAGCCAGTGCGCTGGACAAGCTGGAAGGGTTCACATCATTGAACGGACCTGCGTTTTATGGCCTGCCGGTGAATAAAGAAACCATCACCCTTACCAAGGGCGACCCCGTTGAATATCCCGACAAGATCGAAACTGACGACGGCCCGGTAACAGTATTCGAACCCGGGTTCCCCTTGCACTGGCGCGTCGTCTAACGCGCCAGCATTTTCGCCAGATCACGGGTGCGGCCACCGGTACGCAGCATCGACCAGATCGCGTCTGCGTCCTCGGCACCGATCAGCTTGGCCGCCTTGCTTCTGACCCGATCTTCCCGGTCGGCCAATGTCATAGGGCCAAGCAAATCGTGGCTGGCCTGTTTACGTGCCCCATCGCGGCGCAGCAAAGACAGATCCGCTTGAGTTTCAGACAGCGTCTCATCGGCTTCGACTGAAATCCGGTCCCGCAGCGATTGCAGGCGCCTATCCGCACATACCTTATCCGAAAAACTGTCTGGCAAGGCTGTGTCATATCCCAGCGCTTGCATAGCAATTACCGTCCGGTAGGAAAACTTGGCCCCCAACCCGGTGGTCGGAGAGGTTTGATTACACACTGTCATCCAACGTGGGTGGGTCCTGATCCTGATCTCGGCTACTTCGGGCTCTGCAATATCCAGGTCACGTGCGGCCTCTAATGCGGCGTGCAACCCATGACAGCAGGCATGAAACTTATGGCTTACATCTTTGAACAGCCACGTCTCTCCAATTCCATCCAGAGCAGCGGCCTGTTCGGACTGACCCATATGAGTTGCACCAAAACCATAGGGCCCCTCAAGCGCATCCGAGTTGGGTTCAAACCCCTTGGACACCAACAGCGCAGCCTCAACCCCTGCAGCGGCAGCTAGCCCGGCATTATAGGGCTTTCCCATCGTGCCGAAATGAGCTTTCAGCCCTGCGGCGCGGGTGGCAGCCAGACCAAGAACCCGGCGCATCTTTTCCGTATTGAACCGCAGCACCCGGCCAGCGGCGACCGCCGCACCAAAGGCACCTGACGTCGCGGTCTGATGGAACCCGCCCTGGTAATGCGCACGCCCCAGCCAAAGCCCTACGCGGATCGAAACCTCCATCCCGACAAGAGCGGCCTCAAGGATATCGACAAGAATCCGGTCGTCCCAATCACAAAGGGCAAAGGCCGCAGGCATAACCGCGACCGAAGGGTGCCCGATATGCGCAAAATGCGTGTCATCATAATCCAAAGCGTGGGAAATGGTTCCGTTAACCAAACCAGCTGCCCTGACGGGAGCCAGCCCCCCGCCAAATAGATGGGCCTGCGGGTTGCCCCCTTCATCCAGAACCAGCGCGCGCACGGTCTGAGATACGGGTTCGCTAACACCGACGCGGCCAACAGCTACCCAATCCAGCGCAGACAGAGAGGTTACGAGACGGGCCTCTGACGAGGTCGCAACAGGCCCCGAGGCAAAATCGGCCAATGCTGTGGTAAAATCAGTCATGTGGCGCAGTCTAGCAAGCGCCGCTTTCGGGTAAAGACTTAGCTGTACAATTCCTCTGCCCGGCCCTCGAACGCCCTCACGATCCTGTGCATCGCCTCATTGAAGACCACTCCGATGATACCCTGAAGAATGGCATTCTTGAATTCGAAATCAACATGGAACGAAACGTTGCACCCGCCTTCTGCCGCGTCCTCGAAATGCCAGTCCGACTTCATGTATTTGAAGGGCCCATCCAGATATTCCGTGTCGATCCGGCGTTGTTCGGCAAACAGGGTAACCCGGCTGCCAAAGCGTTCGCGGAACACTTTGAACGAAATGATCAGGTCAGCTTCCATCACCTGTGCCTCTCCTGCTGCATATGAGCGTCGAATACGTGCAGCCGCACACCAGGGCAAAAACTCGGGATACTTTGCTACATCGGCAACCAGATCGTACATCTGTTGCGCAGTGTAAGGCAGGTGTCGCGTTTCCGAATGTATAGGCATGGCGTCCGGTTTTTGCAGGTGACAATGGCGCGTCATGTCGTATGTTGCGCGCCAAAGATCAAGGGGGCAGTGATGAGCCAGCGCGGATATGTGATTGATGAGATGATCTCGGCAAAGGCCATTGCCGCCAGGATCGAAGAACTTTGCCGCGAAATCACTGCCGAATTCGACGGAACCGACAAGCTGGTTGTTGTCGGCCTGCTGCGTGGTAGCTTTGTCTTTATCGCCGATCTGGTGCGCGAATTGGACTTGCCCATTGAAGTGGATTTCCTTGAGGCGTCATCCTACGGGGATGCGATGGAAAGCAGCCGGGAAGTCCGCATTCTAAAAGACCTGCGCGGCGCTATTGAGGGTCGCGACGTTCTGGTAGTCGAGGATATCGTCGACACCGGGCACACGCTGAACCATGTTACTCATCTGCTGCAAAGCCGCGATCCTGGAAAACTTCGCTCGATCGCACTATTGGACAAGCCCAGCCGGCGCGAAGTCGATTTCCGTTCGGACTGGATCGGGTTTGAAATTCCTGATGAGTTTGTCGTCGGCTATGGCATCGACTATGCACAGCGCAACCGCAACCTGCCTTTCATTGGCAAGGTCAGGTTCACCGAATAACCGCGGGTTGCCAGTCGCCGATTCCCAGAAACTCACAGATGCAGCGCAGGACCCGTTCAAGGGCGACCAGTAAGTGGTGCCAGGTTTCTCTGTTTCTTTTGGTTGACTGAAAGCCGGAAAACTGCGCCTTTTCATAAACTAATCCAATGTTCGGATGGCATCAGAAAAGAGGGCTCGAATTGAAAAACGCAATGCTCAGGACTGCCTCGCGCGCCATTTGTCGCCTGCCCGCGCCTGTCCTTCGCGTGCTGGGCGGCCCTCCGATCCAGAAAGATGGTCAGACCCTGGACCCCTTGATCAGCTACATCGTCAAGAATTTTTCGGACCCGCCCGGCGTTATCCCTCCGATCCAACAAAAGCGCTTGGATTACGACATCAAGGCCCATTGGCTGGCCTTTCCACTCAGCCCGGATGTGCCTATCACCAAACATGTCTTTAGTGGCCCAAACGGGCCCATAAATTGTGAAACCCATCGGCCCAATGGACTGCCCGAGAAAGCGCCTGTATTCGTTTTCTACCACGGCGGCGGATATGCGATGGGATCGCTCACGACGCATCGTGAGGTCTGCAACCGGATTGCATTCGAGGTCAACTGCGTCGTACTGGCCGTCGACTATCGCCTTTCGCCCGAGCATCAGTTCCCTGTCGGAATCATCGACTGTCTGGCCGCCTATGACGGGGTCGTTTCAGAAGCCGCCGAATTGGGATTCGACCCCGACCGGATTTCGATCGGAGGCGACAGTGCCGGGGGCAATATTGCGGCTGTTGTCGCTCAGCAGCGCAAGACCGCCGACCATCCGCCCAGGTTCCAGATGCTTTGGGTGCCTTGGGTCGATATGAGCAAACAGACGCGCTCCTATGAGCTGTTCGACCTTGGGTTCCTCCTCGAAAAGCCCGAGATGGAATGGTATACAGAACATTACCTTCGCACCGAAGCAGACGCTCTGGATCCCCTGGCCTCGCCTTTGCTTGGGGACGTCGAAGGAGTCTGCCCCGCAGCGCTGATGGTCGCCGGTTTTGACCCCCTGCGCGACGAAGGTCTCGCCTATGGCGAAAAACTGAAAGAAGCGGGCGTCAGGACGGACGTCCGGCTGAAAAAGAACCTGACCCACCCCTTTATTCACTTTGCCAAACACATCCCCGCTGCACGGGCCGCACATGATGAAGTGGTGCAGATCCTGCGCGAAAACATCTGACTGTCATGCAAACCAGTGAACCACCATCACCGGCAAAGGGTTGAATATGGTCTATGAGTTCAGCAGCGCGTCAATCACGGCGGTGAAAACACTGACCCCAACAGGTAGAGCCTGGTCAGGGAAGTCGTAATCGGGGTTGTGTAATTGGGGCTGATCAGCCCCTGATCCTAGCCAGAACATCGCCGTTTTTGCGAGCTTGCCGAACTGGCCGAAATCCTCGGACCAGCGCTGCGGGGTGTCACACATCTGCATCGGATGCCCGGATGAACGCCCCGCTGCTTGCAAGATAGAAACTGCCTCAGAATGATTGGTACAGGCGTCGAATATGTCATCATATTCGATTTTGCAGGTTAACCCTTCGCTGGTGGCAACCTGTTCAACCAGCGCGCGGGCATCGACTAAAAGCTGCGCCATGCGCGCGTCAGTAACTGTACGCAAAGTGGCCCATAACTCTCCCTGCCCCGGTGCGATGCCGAAACTGGCCTCACCCAGTCGCGCATGTGTCAGGGTGACCAAGGCAAACTCAGGCCCCAGATCATCACCTTCTGAAAGCGCCGTCAGAGCGGGCAGTAGGCGCGAGATCGCTCGGGCGGGCGAAACCCCATCCTGAGGCGCGGCAGCATGAGAGGTTTTGCCGAACAACCGGATACGCATCCCGCGCGAGGCGCAACTTGCCGCCCCAGAACACAGAGCGACCTGACCTATTGGCAACCCCGGCAGATTGTGCAGCGAAAATGCGTAGTCAGGCACGATTGAACTGAACTGCGGGTCTGCAATCACCTGCATAGCACCTTTGCCGGTTTCCTCCGCAGGCTGAAACAACAGCACCACCCGACCTTGGGCGGGACGGTTGACCGAAAGCCATTCGGCCAAGGCAATCACCATCGTCATATGCCCGTCATGTCCGCACAGATGGCCCTGGCCTTCGTGAATGGACCGATAAGGCTGGTTCGAGATTTCGGGGATCGGCAATCCGTCCAATTCGCACCGGATCAAAACCGTGCACCCTTTGGACACACCGTCGAAAACGGCGGCTACCCCGTGGCCACCCAAACCGGTTAGCAACTGGTCGGGTTTACAAAACCGCAGTTGATTTTCAACCAATGCGGCGGTCTGTTCCTCGGCCCCTGAAATTTCTGGGATCCGATGCAGTGCTTGGCGCAGTTTGACCAGCTCAGCCAGGCGCGCTGGCGTCATGCAAGCCCCAGCTTGTTGTTCCGGGCTTCGCGCAGCCGGGCGAAATCGTCTCCGGCGTGATAAGACGACCGGGTCAAAGGTGTGGCCGATACCATCAGGAACCCTTTGCCAAATGCCGCCTTTTCATAGGCTGCAAATTCTTCGGGCGTCACAAACCGATCGACTCCGTGGTGTTTGGGCGTGGGCTGCAGATACTGACCGATGGTCAGGAAATCAATTTCAGCGGCGCGCATATCATCCATGACCTGCCGGACCTGCTGACCATCCTCACCCAAACCGACCATGATCCCGGATTTGGTAAAGACCGACGGGTCCAGCTCTTTCACGCGCTGCAATAGACGCAAAGAGTGGAAATACCGCGCGCCCGGGCGCACTTCGGGATAGAGGCCGGGTACGGTTTCAAGATTATGGTTAAAGACGTCTGGCTTTGCCTCAACGACAACTTCTAGAACGGACGGCTCGCATTTCAGAAAGTCAGGCGTCAGTATTTCAATCGTCGTACCCGGAGACCGGTGACGCACGGCGCGAATGGTCTGCGCAAAATGCTCTGCCCCGCCATCTGCAAGGTCATCGCGGTCGACAGAGGTGATGACCACATGGTTCAACCCCAGCTTTTCAACCGCATGAGCAACGCGACCCGGTTCAAACGCATCCAGCGAATCCGGGCGACCGGTGGCGATGTTGCAAAAGGTACAGCCGCGAGTACAAATCTCGCCCATGATCATCATGGTCGCGTGGCCCTGGCTCCAACATTCACCGACATTGGGGCATCCGGCTTCTTCACAGACCGTAACCAGATTGTTGTCACGCATGATCTTGCGCGTGTCGGCATAACCCTGACCACCGGGCGCTTTGACGCGTATCCAACTGGGCTTTTTCGGCTGCGAATTGTCGGGCCGATGAGCCTTTTCTGGGTGTCTTTGTTCGGGAATGTTCAGATCGCGCACGGCCTGTCTTTCTGACTTTGGGTCAATTCGGTTTACCCATAACATAAACTGACCTCTGCTATTACACCACCCATGCATAGCCGCTATGCATCAGGGTGAAAGACTTTGACGTCTCAGGGCCAAAATTCTAAATAATTTCCTATCATTAACTGCAACTTACGCGTTGTCAGGTAAATTCTGACGCACCTGGAACATCCGCCATTGAAGCGGATTTGGAATCCTTTTAAGTCCACGAAAACCGTACGTGATTCACAGGAGTTCGATCATGAAATCTGGCACCAAACTGCCCGAAGTGACCTTTCACACCCGCGTCCGAGACGCCTCTGTCGAAGGACCAAACCCCTTCCGCTGGGAAGACAAGACCACGGCGGACTATTTCGCAGGAAAGCGCGTGATTCTGTTCTCACTGCCTGGCGCATTCACCCCGACATGTTCGACCTATCAGTTGCCCGGTTTTGAAAACGGCCACGCAGATTTCAAAGCCGCAGGTGTGGACGAAATCTATTGCATGTCCGTGAATGACAGCTTTGTCATGAACAAATGGGCACAGGATCAAGGCTTGAAAAACGTCAAGGTCATCCCTGATGGCTCGGGCGAGTTCACACGTAAAATGGGCATGTTGGTCGACAAAGATAATCTAGGCTTTGGCATGCGGTCCTGGCGCTATGCGGCCATCATCAATGACGGCATCGTAGAAGCCTGGTTTGAAGAGCCTGGACTGATGGATAACTGCCCCGAGGATCCCTATGGCGTTTCGTCACCGGAAAACCTGATGAAACATCTGAACGAAGTCAAAGAGCCGGAACTGGCCT
Organism: Ruegeria sp. CDSA077; assembly: GCF_059612265.1. Taxonomy (NCBI): domain Bacteria; kingdom Pseudomonadati; phylum Pseudomonadota; class Alphaproteobacteria; order Rhodobacterales; family Roseobacteraceae; genus Ruegeria; species Ruegeria sp. CDSA077. Next base: position 697,806 of record NZ_JBXWQG010000001.1, on the reverse strand, counting down.
GAGTTCGTCCTCAACAGAAAAGCCCGCTTCAGGCGGGCTTTTTTGTGACTAGCGCGTTTGCGTGACAATGCTCTCGCCGACGGTCCGAATGGTATCCGCCAGGCTTTCGAACCAATCTTCTTGCGAGGTAGAAGATCGACGAACTAGCCCCACTGTCCTTGCGGGCTGCGGCGAGGCAAATCGCATCAGCTCAAGACCCGGTACCGCGTCGGATTCGGAACGGGCGGCAAGCTCTGGCATGAGCGTCAATCCAAACCCTTCGGCAACCAAACGGGATAATGTCGCCAAAGACGAGGCACCCATGTTAATCAGACCGCTGCTGCGGTCCTGACCACAAACCTCCAAGGCCTGATCCGTCAAACAGTGCCCATCATCCAGTAGCATAAGCTGTGCATTTTGAAGGTCCAAAGGGCGCAAACGCTCTGTATCGCTGGAAAAATTGCGCAACCGTGCCGAACTTCCGGCCAATAAGAACCGATCCTCGAACAAGGGAAGTTCGAACAATTCGCTTCCCCCGGAGGGCAGCGCGATCACACCTGCGTCGATCTCACCAGCGCGCAGCATCGTCAACAGGCGCTCTGTCCGCGCTTCACGTATCTGCACTCTCAAAGAAACATCGGCCGCCCTTAACCCCGCCAGAACACCTGGCAGAACATAGGGCGCAATCGTCGGGATTATTCCGATCGACAAAGACCGATGCCCGCTTGAGTGATCCTTGGCAAATTGGTCGAGCCTGTCCGAGGCACCAAGTATCTGACGCGCATATTCAAGCACATCCCGCCCCAAAGGGGTAAGCAATATGTCACGGGCCTTACGCTCGAACAGGGCACCACCGAGGGTCTCTTCTAACGCCTTGATCTGAACCGATAATGCCGGTTGCGAAACGTTACACATCTGCGCCGCCCGCCCAAAGTTGCGCTGCTGCGCAACAGCGTTAAAATATAGGAGCTGTCGAAGGGTAAAGTTCATAACCCCTAGCTATCACTCCACCCTGAAACCGCAACCAAAACCGATCAAAGCGTTATCCGATCATACGGCTGCGCTCTTCCTGATCCTGGTAGTGACGTTTCAGGCGCTGTAATGCGATACGCAAAACGATTTTGCCGGACCGCGCTGACCACCCCATTCGCTTTTCCGCCAATTCCAACCCCTCCAGATAGCAACAGCAGCGCAAAGCCACGTCGCTCAGCCCCGGTCCAAGATCAGACAATGCACGCTCTACGCGGTCGCGCGCTTCTGAAGAACCCCGGTTGCCAGTGTCGTCGCTTCCAAAACTTCCGCGCCCACCGGCAGTCAGGAAATGGTCCCAGTTCTGCGCAACCTGAGGTCCGATCTGAGCCAGTTCAAAATCCTCACGTAGGCGCTCTCCTGCCCCGACAAGTGCTTCATCTAAAAACGGCTTTCCATCCCGATCCCGACGCCTTGCCAGGGCGATCAGCGGGCTTTCTGCGGCGCAATAGCGCATTCTTCTGGGACGTTCTGGATGGGCGCGATTTGTCGTCGCGTGAGAGGGCGCCCCATGAAACGAAGCAGGCGCGTCTGCCATTCCATGTTCGTTGCGAGACCTTGCCTGGTTCTCGAAATCGGCCATTAACTGGCTCAGTGCCGTACGGCCCGCGCTAGTAATCCGGTAGCGCGATATCCGGCCTGGGTTGTCGCAGGAAATCCAATCCTTCAACGCCAATGCCTGTGCGATCTTGCAATCAACCACCGCAGTCCTGGTCGCAGCGGCGTCGCCGGTATCGCGCACCACCACTGCTTTGTTCATTTCTTCAGCGACAGCCAGGACCGAACCGGTCTCACACAGTCTGCGCAGTACCCTTAGGGCCTCGTGGTTGAATTCCTCTTCTTTTTCGACGTGTGAATCATGACTGAACGCTGAAACCGTTCGATCAGAAGCATCATTGACCGAAAAATGTTCTTCGGCCAACGACTGCAAAGCCGCATCCACCAATGGATCGTCACGACGCATCTCAATTCGGCGGATTTGTCTAAGAATGGTCGAAGCATGGCACCCCGCAGATCGCGCAATATCGCGGATCGACTGGCCGGTTTCTGTGTGGGCCAGGTATCGCTGTGCCCCCTCAGGTACCCAAGCCGGAATGGTGAAAGCCATGTTGTTTTCCATAGTTCTGTGCCCTCATCGACGAAACAATCTGTTCTCTATCGCCCCCGGTGACTTTGTTAACCAATTCTAACTAGAGTCGCTTTCGTTACTCGTTCGTTAACTGCCGGAGGTGATGACCAGATTTCATTCAAATTCATAAACACTCATGAAGCGAGAGTTCGGGGAGAACCCGATTAAGGCAACACCCGCTTAGGTTGTGTAACAAATTGGGCAACATTAATCCAACACGTGGAGCCCAAATATGCAGGACCTGATGACCATGATTTCCGCCCTCCGCCGCCCCAGCCTATTGGCACGGGCAGCCAAGCACGGGGCGCAGGACTATGATCGGGACCGCCACCTGCAACGCATACTTGGGTACGGATCGCTACCTGGGTCGGGTGCGGCGCTGATGCGTTTGATGGATATTGAACGAGAGGTTAACGCGCAGAGACTGGCAGAAGATGCAGGCTATTCGCTGGTCCGTCATTTGGACCTTCTGATCGCGCTATTGGGTGAGGCGCAGCTGTACAAAGCCAGCCGCGCCTCACAGTTTTCAGTTATCAGCTGAAAGCGTCCGGCATAGAGGCCTTTTTCTTTTCAACATATTCGGCCAAAGCGCTGTGAATTCCCGGGTCGAGTTCCGGTTGCTTGTAGTTGGCAATCAAATGCTCGACCCGAGACGAGGCCAACTGTCGCGTATCGCGCGCACCCTCGTCTTCCCAGGTTTCGTAAGGTTTGTAGTCCAGCAGGTCGGACTTCCAGAACGCCTCTTTGAAGTTTGCCTGCGTATGAGCACAACCCAGATAGTGGCCGCCCGGGCCGACCTCGCGGATTGCGTCCATGGCCTGGGCGTTTTCGTCATAGGCCACACCCTTGGCCAGACCGTGCAGAACGCCAAGCTGATCTGCGTCCATGACGAACTTTTCAAAGTCCGCAACCAGGCCACCTTCTAGCCAGCCGCAGGAATGCAGCATGAAGTTCACACCCGCCATCAGCCCCATGTTCAGCGAGTTCGCGGTCTCATAAGCGGCCTGCGCATCGGGCAGTTTCGAGCCACAGAACGACCCGGCTGAGCGGAACGGCAGACCCAGACGCCGCGCCAGCTGTCCCGCGCCATAGGTAACCATTGACGCCTCGGGTGTGCCAAAGGTTGGCGCGCCTGAGTTCATGTCGATCGACGAAACGAAAGCACCAAAGATAGCAGGCGCTCCCGGGCGGATGATCTGACTGTAGGCGACACCGGCCAAAACTTCGGCTAGAACCTGTGTCAATGTCCCCGCTATCGAAACCGGCGCCATCGCACCACCGACGATGAACGGCGAGATGATGCAGGCCTGATTATTCCTGGCGTAGACTTCCAGCGACCCCATCATCACATCGTCGAAGGTCATCGGCGAGTTGATGTTGGTCAGCGAAGTCATGACCGTGTTTTCCTGAACAAACTCTTTGCCGAACAGGACCTCACACATTTCCACCGAATCCTGAGCGCGGCTGGGATCGGTGACCGAGCCCATGAATGGCTTGTCCGATAAGGTCATATGCGCCATCAGCATGTCCAGGTGACGCTTGTTCACCGGAACGTCTGTGGGTTCGCACACAGTACCGCCCGAGTGGTGCAGCCACTTTGACATGTAAGCCAGTTTCACGAACTTGTTGAAATCGTCCATGGTCGCATAGCGACGGCCACCTTGCGCATCACGCACGAACGGAGGGCCATAGACCGGCGCCAGAACCAGATTGCGACCGCCGATGACAACGGACTTTTCAGGGTTTCTTGCGTGCTGCGTGAACTCGCTTGGCGCAGTTTTGATCAACTCGCGCGCAAGGCCGCGTGGGATGCGCACCCGTTCGCCATCCACATCGGCGCCCGCGTCTTTCCAACGTTCCAGCGCCGCAGGGTTGTCGACAAAATTGACGCCGACTTCGGCCAGAAGCGTTTCCGCATTTGTTTCGATGATCTGCAACGCTTCTTCGTTGAGAACCTCGAAATTCGGAATATTGCGTTCGATGTACTTTGCGGTCTCGATACGAACCGCTGTACGTTCGGCCCGGCGGGCAGCGCCACCGCCACCTCTCGCCCTGCGCCGGGTGTTTGCCTCTGTCATGAGAAAATCCCGTATCAGTTGTTGAATTTACATGTGTGTTACAGGAACCCGCCGCAATGGCAGTCGTGGATAACGGCGCTATAGGGGAAAAAGCGACAAAATGTCGGGGACAACCGCCACAAATGACCCAGCACATGTTTTTAAAGTCGCGCGGGTCTTCGTCATTCGTTTCGGGACCGTCCACCAGACTAGCGGGCCCTAACCGCGACCAACTGGCGTGTCTATTCCACTTGAAATCCCTTGCGCTTATCATCTTCGCAACCTAGTAGCAGACCCATGACCCAAGACACCCATGACCGCCTTCTGATCATCGACTTCGGCAGCCAGGTAACGCAACTGATTGCGCGCCGCCTGCGCGAGCTGAATGTCTATTGTGAAATCCATCCTTATCAGAATGTTACCACGGACTTTGTTCGGAAAATGGCCCCAAAGGCCGTTATTTTCTCGGGCGGTCCCGATAGCGTGACACGAGAAGGGTCTCCGCGGGTCCCGCAGGAAATCTTTGACATTGGCGTTCCCATCCTTGGTATCTGCTATGGGCAGCAAGTGATGATGCATCAGTTGGGCGGCAAGGTCGAAAGCGGCCATGGCACCGCAGAGTTCGGCCGCGCCTTTGTGACCCCCAAAGGCCAACTGGATATTCTCGATGGCTGGTTCACCGACGGCGATGAACAGGTCTGGATGAGTCACGGCGACCATGTCAGTGAAATCGCGCCGGGGTTTCAGGTTTATGGCACCTCGCCCAACGCACCGTTTGCGATCACCGCAGACACATCCCGCCATTTTTATGCAGTTCAGTTCCATCCCGAGGTGCACCACACACCAAAGGGCGCCAAGCTTTATGAGAATTTTGTAAAGCTCGCCGGGTTCAGCGGCGATTGGACCATGGGTGCCTATCGTGAGCAGATGATCGCGACGATCCGCGAACAAGTGGGCGATAAACAAGTGATCTGCGGTCTGTCCGGAGGTGTCGATAGTTCGGTCGCGGCGATCCTGATCCACGAGGCGATTGGCGACCAGCTGACCTGTGTGTTCGTTGATCACGGCCTGTTGCGCAAGAACGAGGCTGACGAAGTCGTCGGCATGTTCCGCGACAACTATAATATTCGGCTGATCCACGCGGATGAAAGCGATCTGTTCCTAGGTGAGCTTGAGGGGCAAAGCGACCCGGAAACCAAGCGCAAGATAATTGGCAAGCTATTCATCGACGTGTTCCAGAAACATGCCGACACGATCGACGGGGCCGAATTCCTGGCCCAAGGTACCCTCTACCCTGATGTGATTGAATCCGTTTCGTTCTCGGGCGGGCCTTCGGTCACGATCAAAAGCCACCACAATGTTGGTGGTCTGCCAGAGAAAATGGGCCTGAAACTGGTTGAACCGCTGCGCGAACTGTTCAAGGACGAAGTGCGCGCATTGGGACGCGAGCTGGGCCTGCCCCAAAGCTTTATCGGCCGCCACCCCTTCCCCGGCCCTGGTCTGGCAATCCGTTGCCCCGGTGAAATCACCCGCGAAAAACTAGATATCCTGCGCGAAGCCGATGCGATCTATATCGACCAGATTCGCAGACACGGGCTTTATGATGATATCTGGCAGGCCTTCGTGGCGATCCTACCGGTTCGAACCGTCGGCGTCATGGGCGATGGCCGCACGTACGACTATGCCTGCGCCCTGCGGGCAGTTACCTCAGTCGACGGAATGACCGCCGACTATTACCCGTTCAGTCATGAATTCCTGGGCGAAACCGCCACCCGGATCATCAATGAGGTCAAAGGCATCAACCGATGCACCTATGACATCACGTCGAAGCCTCCGGGCACAATCGAGTGGGAATAAAAACAAGCCGGGCCAGCGCCCGGCTTTTTTGTTTCTGCGTCACAAATATTTGGTTACCAATCAACATTGTAGAACTCCTAGTGCGCGAGCAACTCAATGGAAAGCAGCAAACCCCAAATCGGCAAAGCCGCGCTGTGGATGATCGGGGCAATCGCATCTTTTACGTCTATGGCCGTGGCCGGACGTGAGCTGAGCGTCACCCATGACACCTTTGAAATCATGTTTTATCGCAGCCTGGTCGGCATGTGCGTGGTCAGCCTTGTCCTGACGGTTACCGGAAAGTGGCATCAGGTATCGACCGAACGGATTGGCCTTCACGGGGTACGAAATACCCTGCATTTCACCGGTCAGAATCTCTGGTTCTACGCTGTTTCCGTGGCACCACTGGCACAGGTCTTTGCACTTGAGTTTACGCAACCGATTTGGGTGATCCTGCTGTCCCCGATGCTTCTCGCCGAGCGGTTGACAGTCGTGCGGGTCCTTTCAGCACTTATCGGTTTTGCTGGTATCCTTATAGTCGCACGACCGGGGGCTGTTCCGTTAAGCGCAGGAATTGTCGCCGCCGCGATGTCGGCGGTGTTCTTCGCTTTGACTACAATTTCCACCAAAAAACTCACGCGTTCTGCAAGCATCGGGTGCATCATGTTCTGGCTGACCGTTATACAGGCTGGTCTTGGGCTGGCAGCCTCTGCGATCGACGGAGAACTTGCGTTACCAACGATGGCAACCGCGCCTTGGCTTTTGCTTGTAGGGCTTGCAGGCCTATTAGCGCATTTCTGCATTACGAATGCACTCTCAATCGCACCGGCTACGGTTGTGATCCCATTCGATTTTGCGCGCCTTCCTACAATCGCGATTGTCGGTATGCTTTTCTATCATGAGGCTCTCGATCAGTGGACGCTCGTGGGGGCTGCTGTCATTTTTGTGGGTATCTTCCTTAACGTTCAGTCGGAAAACCGTAACAGTTTAGCAACAGATTCTCGCAACACTCACTAAGGGTAACGTTCAGTCACCCGTTGACCAGCTATTGTTGAGAGAGTGAAATCCACCTGTAAGAATAACTCGGTTGTGCGCAGACACCACAAATTCGCGCAACTTAGCGATATAATTGGGAGGAATGGATGAAGAAGACGCTTCTACAGGCGTGTGCTTTGTGCGTGGGCGCAACAAGCATTCAAGCCGGTGGTCTGGACCGTAGTGGACAGGGAATCAATATCATTTTCGAAGAGGGATCCGTGGTCCAACTTCGTCTTGGATATGCGTCACCTGACGTAAGCGGTGAACAAAATGGCGTAGAATCAGGTGATGTGTCGAATGCTTTCTTCTCACCGGGCCTGGCTTACAAACGTTCATTTACTGACAAACTGGACTTTGCGCTGATCTATGACGAACCATTCGGTGCGGATATTGGGTATTCCGCCGACTATCCCCTGTCGCAGAATCCAACTGCAGCGTTTGGAGGACGCAGCGGGATTCTGAGAGCCAGCGCTGATGTCGACTCCCTCACCGCATTGCTGCGCTACAAGCTTGACGGTGGCTTCAGCGCCATTGGCGGTATTCGCGCGCAACGTGCTAGCGCAAAAGTCGTTGTACCGGCAGCAGCCGGATACGAATTTGATGCGGATGCCGATACTGACTTTGGTTATCTCGTCGGGGTTGCCTGGGAAAAACCTGAAATCGCAGCTCGGGTTTCGCTGGTCTACAACTCCAAGATCACTCACGATCTGTCGTCGACCGAGTCGTTCAACGTAGTGCCGCCCGTCCCCGCCGGGTTGCAAACAATCGATGACACGACCAGGGTCGAGACACCGCAATCCATCAACCTGGATTTCCAGACCGGGGTTGCCCCAAAAACGCTGGTGTTCGGATCGATCCGCTGGGTTGACTGGCCTCAGACAGTAGTGGCACCTGCCGCCTATGTCGGGATCGTTGGGGACAACCTCGTCGACTTTGACGACGACACATTCACCTATACTCTTGGAATGGGATATCAGTTCTCAGAGGCTTTTTCTGGCGCGATATCCACATCTTACGAAAAGTCGAATGGTACCGAAGTATCAAACTTGGGGCCGACTGACGGTTTCTGGAGCATTGGCGTAGGCGGTACTTACACCGTGGAAAATGCTCAGATCTCGGGCGGTGTCCGTTATACGGACATTGGCGATGCGACAACCACCACGGGTGGTGAATTCAGCGGCAACTCTGCCTGGAGCGTCGGCCTTCAGTTGACCTACTCTCTGAACTGATCAGCGGCAAAACTGTTCACAAGGCTCCGCCCTCCGGCGGAGCCTTTTTTGCATAGATCCGCATGATCACGAATTGAGATGATGCGGTCCTGCGTGGCATGGAACAGATATCTACTCCCATTCTGGCATAACGAAACCTGTGCCCAAGACTGTTGGTTCTAAACAACCGCTGCACGCGCGATTGACGCCGCCCCCCGCTCGTTTTAGCAAGGTCGGAAAAGGGATAGTGGACAATGATCTACAACTCGGCAAAAGACTGGCGGGAAGCCGCGCGCAAAAAGGTGCTGTTTTTTGGCATGTCAGGCCTGGGAAAGACCTATGTGTCCAACGTTCTGCGCGATTCCGGGGACTGGTTCCACTATTCGGTCGATTACCGGATCGGCACGCGATACATGGGCGAGTATATCATCGACAACGCCAAGGCCGAGGCGATGAAAGTCCCTTTCCTGCGTGACCTGCTGTTGTCTGATTCCATTTACATCGGATCAAATATCTCGTTCGAGAACTTGACCCCTGTCGCCGCTTATCTGGGAAAACCGGGCAACCCGGCACAGGGCGGCATGGAGCTGACAGAGTATAAACGCCGTCAGGAACAATTCCGTTTGGCAGAAATTCACGCTCTGCTGGATACCGAGTATTTCGTGGATCGGGCGCAGAGATTGTACCAATACCCGCATTTCATTTGCGATACCGGCGGTTCGATCTGCGAATGGGTTGATCCCGACGATCCGCGCGATCAGGTCTTGTCCGAACTGTCGCGCCAAACGCTGATGATTTGGATCAAAGGTGATGACGACCACACGTCCGAGCTGATCAGGCGCTTTGACCGTGCGCCCAAGCCCATGTCTTATCAGCTCGAATTCCTGACACGTGTCTGGGACGAATATCTGACCCAACAGGGCTGTTCCGCCGAACAGGTCGATCCCAACGCATTCATTCGCTGGACCTATGCCAAAGCTCTTGCGCATCGGCAACCGAGATACAGGGCGATGGCCGACAACTGGGGTCTGACGATCGCTGCCAGCGACATGCACAGTATTCGCGACGACGGTGATTTCGATGAGTTGATCGAACGTGCCCTTGAGACCCGGCCAAAGCGCGATTAACTACGGCACTTACACACTCAAACCAAAGGCTTGCATCCGATGCCGATCAAGATTCCCTCTGACCTGCCCGCATATGACGTTCTCACCAATGAGGGCGTCATGGTCATGTCCGAGGATCAGGCAATGCGTCAGGATATTCGCCCCCTTCGGATTGGGTTGCTGAATCTGATGCCCAAGAAGATTCAGACCGAAAACCAGTTCGCGCGACTCATCGGTGCAACCCCTCTGCAGATCGACCTGTCGCTGATCCGTATGACCGAACATCGGACCAAGAACACCGCAGCCGAGCATATGGCCGAGTTCTACCGCCCGTTTCAGGAGGTAAGGGACCAAAAATTTGACGGCCTGATCATCACCGGCGCCCCGATCGAACATCTTGAATTCGAGGATGTCACCTATTGGGAAGAGATCAGCGAAGTATTTGACTGGACCCAGACAAATGTCCATTCGACCTTTGGCGTGTGCTGGGGCGGAATGGCGATGATCAACCATTTCCATGGGGTGCGTAAACATATGTTGGACGCCAAGGCTTTCGGATGTTTCCGGCACCGCAATCTGGCTCCCTCCTCACCGTTTCTGCGCGGGTTTTCCGATGATTGCGTCATCCCGGTCAGCCGGTGGACCGAAATGAAGCAGGCCGAAATCGACAACGCTACGGGCCTGACCACCTTGCTGGGTAGTGATGAGGCAGGCCCCTGCTTAGTCGAAGATAAGGACCATCGCGCGATCTATATCTTCAACCACTTTGAATATGACAGTGATACGCTCAAGCAGGAATATGATCGCGATATCGACAACGGCACACCGATAAACGTGCCGATGAACTACTATCCAGACGACGACCCCTCGCGCCGGCCTCAGAACAGATGGCGCAGCCATGCGCACCTGCTCTATGGCAACTGGATTAACGAAATCTATCAGACAACACCGTTCGATATGGTTCAAATTGGTTCTTAAAACCATCATAGCTCTTGCCCTGCTGATTGCTGGCCTGGCCACCGTAACAACTTGGCGCGTGTCACGGAACGAAGCTGTAGCCGAGGCCAGTTTCCCACCCGAGGGTCAGCTGATCGACGTCGATGGAGTCAGCGTTCATGCCGTAGTCATGGGGCACGGGCCCGATGTCGTGCTGATCCACGGGTCCAGTGGCAACACTCGGGACATGACTTTTGCCCTCGCACCAATTCTGGCAGAAGATTTCCGTGTCATTGTTTTTGACCGGCCCGGACTGGGGTATTCCGACAGCTTCAATCCGGACGGCGAAACCCTTGAAGAACAAGCCGAAATTCTCCGTCGCGCCGCAATCAAATTGGGTGCGGACAAACCCATCGTCGTCGGTCAAAGCTATGGTGGGTCCGTGGCGCTGTCATGGGCGGTTACACAGCCCGAAAATATCTCGGCCCTGGTTTTGATTGCTCCGGCCGCAATCCCATGGGAGACGCCGCTGGACGGTTTCAACCGAATGGCCGCGACCAAGCCCGGAAATGCGCTGGTGCTGCCCCTGATCAATGCCTTTGTTCCCGATTGGTATGTCGAGCAGGCCCTAGACGGTGTCTTTTCCCCCCAAACTGCACCCGAAGGCTATGCCGAACATTTCGGCCCCGGGCTGACCATGCGTCGTGCTTCGATGCATGCCAATGCCAAGCAGCGGTTTAACTTGCTGAACGAAGTTCGCGCCCTGCAACCACGATATAAGGAAATTTCTGTTCCAACCGAAATCGTACATGGCACAGCCGATATTACGGTGGGCCTAGGATGGCATTCCGAGCCTTTGGTCGAACAAATCCCCGGTGCTGAACTGATTGAGCTGCCAGGAATTGGCCACATGCCGCAGGTCGTGGCTGCACCCGAAGTTGCCATCACAATCGACCGGGCCGCAAGACGCGCGGGTTTGCGTTAATTCCGAGGCTAATCCATAGTAAGATATGGATTTTATCGCGAGGTGACTCATGACACGAACTGGCAAAGGCACCATCGAGGAATATTACAAAAAACGTGCACCAGAAGAAGTCCGGAACGAGATCAAAGAGGCCGATAAGGATGACATTCTGAACCCTACATACCCCTATGACGAACGCATGAAGCGTAAGGCGTATGAGAAACAAATGCAGTCCCTGCAGATCGAGCTTGTGAAAATGCAGCTTTGGGTGAAGGAAACTGGCCAGCGTGTCGCTGTTATCTTCGAAGGCCGCGATGCCGCTGGAAAAGGCGGGACGATCAAGCGGTTCCGTGAGAACCTGAACCCGCGTGGGGCTCGGAACGTTGCGCTCAGCAAGCCATCGGATCAAGAGCGCAGCCAATGGTATTTTCAGCGCTATATCCCACATCTGCCCGCAGCCGGAGAAATCGTGTTCTTTGACCGCAGCTGGTATAACCGCGGCGTGGTGGAAAATGTGTTTGGGTTCTGCAACACAAAACAGCGTGAACGCTTCTTCCGCCAGGTTCTGCCGTTAGAGACCGGCCTGTGTGACGATGGTATCCGCTTGTTCAAGTTCTGGTTGAACGTCGGACGGGCCGAGCAGTTGAACCGGTTTCTTGCGCGCGAAACGGACCCATTGAAACACTGGAAGCTGAGCCCTATCGATATCGCTGGTTTGGACAAATGGGATGAATACTCTGCTTCGATTTCCGAAACCCTTACACGCAGTCACAGCGAAGCCTGCCCCTGGACCATAGTTCGTTCCGACGACAAGAAACGGGCAAGGCTGGCAGCAATCCAAACCGTGCTTCATGCGCTGGACTATGATGAAAAGGACAAAAATGCGATTGGCGATATCGACACCAAGATATGTGGCGGGCCAGATATCTGGGATACCTGATCTTTCTTGCCGGCCAATATCATCACAAAGATTGGACGAATACGTGCTACCGGTTTATGTCTTAGTTCCTCAAGAATTGAACAAAAAAGGCGTCTGAATCAGGGATGACAAAACGCGGGTATCACCACGGCAACCTGAAACAGGCTCTGATCGACGCAGCTCTGTCCCTGATCGAGGAAAAGGGTCCGACCGGGTTCACCCTGTCAGAGGCTGCAAAAGCGGCAGGCGTCACGCCTGCAGCCGTTTATCGCCACTACCACGGGCGCGAGGACCTGATCGCCGAGGCGGCGCGTCAGGGGTTCGAGATGTTCGCCGATCTAATTCAATTCGCTTATGACAAAGGCCAGCCTTCGGCGCTGGCTGCATTCGAAGCAACCGGGCGCGCCTATCTGGCCTTTGCTCGCAAGAATCCTGGCCACTATATCGCGATGTTCGAAAGTGGGATTTCCGTCAACCGCACCCCAGAACTTGCCCTAGCTGCAAACCGGGCCAGAGATGTTCTAGAAAAAGCTGCAGCCGATCTGTCGCAACATATTCCGCCGGAAAAACGTCCGCCGGCTTCAATGTTCAGCGCACATATCTGGGCGCTGAGTCACGGTGTAGTCGAATTGTTTGCCCGTAACACCGGCGCCACCGCACCCTTCCCGCCCGAAGATCTTTTGGAAACGGGGATTGGTATTTATTTGCGGGGACTAGGGCTGGTGCCTCCGGACGAATAAGGCCGTCAGAACACCGGTTTCCGTTGCGGAATGCTGAGACCGGATGTGACATTAATCAGATCCATCTCACCCATACCCTTGATGTCCACACGCCCGATATCAGAGACCTGAAACTCGTCAATCAGGGCGTATTTCATTTCTTCAGGCGCAACAATATTCATTGGGTTTGCAAAGACTTGCAGCCGGGAAGCGATGTTCACGGCGGGCCCGAAAACATCATAGACATATTTCTGAATACCAACCACTGATCCCACCGCCGGCCCCATACCCAGCCCCACACGTGCCTGCCACTTGTGCGGATGGCTTTCATTTCTCCGCTCAAGATAGCGAAGGAACCTGACTGCACAATGGGCAGCAGCAGTCGCATGATCTGGCGTAGCATCCGGCATGCCTGACACCGCAAGATAAGCATCGCCAATGGTCTTGATCCGCTCACATCCGAACTGTTCGACGATCCGGTCAAAGGCCGTAAAGATGTCATTCAACTCGCTTAGGGTAACCGTCGGGTCCGTCTTGGCGGCAAAATCCGTGAACCCCACAAAGTCCAGCATCACAACTGACACCTGATCGTAAAGCTGCGGCGTGACCACACCGAATGTCTTGAATTCTTCATAAACAGCGCGCGGCATCAGGTTCAGCAACAGCCTTTCAACCCGCTCCTTCTCACGCTCCAACTCGCGCGTGTTGCGTTCGACCATAGTCGAGTAGCTGTCAATCATGCTTTCAAGTTCGCGGATTTTGGTGATGTTCTGAAACTCGATGACCAGAACCTGTTCCGAAAGACCGTTTGCCAGAGAAACTGCCGTTGCGAAAACCAATGTCCTGCGTTTCGGCTTGATCTGCAATTCGACCGAGTATCTGAGCCCCGATTGCTTTACGTCTTCAAGTTCACGCGCATCAAGGTCAGGAAAAATATCCAACAATGTCTGTCCATCAGCCGGAGGGCCAAACCATTCCTGAAAAGGGCCGTTGCAGAATACGAATGTAAGATCCGAAGCCCGAACCACTGCGACACCAACACCGATCGCGCGCAGCAGTTGTTCATTGATCGCAAGAATGCTCATGCCGCATCGCGCGTAACAATAATTGCACGTTTGGATTCGATCGCTCCCAAGGCAATCTTTACGTGCCGATCTTCCATTCCATGTAACGCCAGCGCTTCACCAAACAGATCTGCCATTTCGTCGAAATCTGCGTGCGAGATGTTCAGATTTCTGTGAACCGCTTCAATTCGATCATCACTAAAAGATGTCGGGCCACCGATCAGAGACGATACGAACTTGGTCTGGTGATCAATCAGCCTTGGCATGTCGATATCTTCGAAATGGTCACCGATCTGATCAGACTCCAGTGCCATTTCGTAAAAGGTCATAACGATCCGGCTGATCGTTTTGAAACCGCCATAATGCTCATAGATTGTCTGACCCACACCAACCCCAAACCGGAAAAACACCAACAACACTGGAAGATTATATCAATTTGACAGTTTTGTTAACGCTTATCGAGAATTACTATTTTTGCTTGGTTGGAAAGCCGTGATCAGCCCACGATCTAAACTAAACCCTCAGGTCTTCGGCACAGGGGATAAATCCGACATAACCCCCGCTTTCAAGCAATCGGGCTTCGCCTCTCTGGCGCCAATACAACTTGCGTTTCGCGGCCTGCAATTCGCGACGAATGCGAAACCATAGGGGTCCCTTATCCAGACCGCTATTGGTCTTTCTGTTTTGTGAACGTTCACTGACTTTCACGGTATCTTCAGCCTGATCTTGCTGTTTCGACCAGATCATTTGAACGCCGACTGCTGGAAAACACTGATACATTTGCCAATCCGGGCGGGGGATAGATACGAAATCATCCAGGTGATCCGAGTATTTCTCGGACCACTTCAGCAATTTACGGCAGGCCGCCTGCGACAGGATATATGCGGCCGCGCTGGGTGCCATTTCCAGCATCGGGCGAACCGGTACGCCGGATATCTGCTGTTCCGGGCCAAACCTCAGCGACCGGGGGGAATAGTCCAGCTTTAGGAAGTCGAACCCTGACCCTGCTTCGAGCAATCTGGCAATCACACCGCCAGCTTGGGTCGACATTTCGACATCGTCTTCAAAGATCGCAACAGCCTTCAGGTCTTGCTGAACGGCACGCTTCCAAACGGCGCGATGGCTTTCGAAACAAGCGACTTCACTTTGTTTCAGACCCCAGCGGCTGCCAGAACCGGCAACATAGCCGTGACCATCCAGTGCGCCTTCTTGTTGCGCGTCGGTCGCACTGAAACGCGCGGCCCCAATCAGCCCGGTATGGGCGAACTGCGCCTCCATAAAGTTGCGCCGCTCGGGTACCCGATCCAGATTGATATAGTAGACACCCGTTCCCGGTGGCAGTTCATGATGGCCCACGGCTGTTCCTTTTTAATGCCTGCACCAGATACACATCGCACAATCGGACAATCAAGCCCACAGATCACCCCCACCTATCGCCGCCTGGAATTCCTGTCTAAGCTGCCGTTGAACAGCAAGAAACGGGAAACTCGCCATGTCATCACATGGGTATAGCGGTGGGCGGCTTAATCTGCCTTTCGTCGGCATTTCGACCTTCGGCAAAGCGCCGTATGTCGAGGATTGGGACAATATCGACGCGGATGTCGCAGTCATAGGGGCGCCTTTCGACTTTGGCACTCAATGGAGGTCCGGCGCGCGCTTTGGGCCGCGTGCGGTGCGCGAGGCCTCGACCCTGTTCAGCTTTGGCCATGCCGGGGCCTATGACCATGAGGATGACGCTACCTATCTGGATGGATCGGTGCGGATGGTCGATATTGGGGATGCCGATATTATCCACACCAAGACAGATGAGAGCCACGCCAATATTCAATACGGCGTCGAACGCATTCTGTCTGCAGGCGCCCTGCCCGTCACCATCGGCGGCGATCATTCGGTGAATATCCCCTGCATCAACGCCTTTGCCACAGATTGCGCGCAGAACGGTCCGATCCATGTGGTCCAGATCGACGCGCATCTGGATTTCGTTGACGAGCGTCATGGCGTCACTGCTGGCCACGGCAATCCGATGCGGCGGGCGATTGAAAAGCCTTATGTCGCCGGCATGACCCAGTTGGGGATCCGAAACGTGTCATCAACCGCCAAGGAAGGGTATGAGGATGCCCGCGCTCGCGGCTCGGACATCTTGTCCGTACGACAGGTGCGCAAACTGGGCACCGAGGGTGTATTGGAGCGCATCCCCGAGGGCGCGCGGTATTACGTTACGATTGATATCGACGCGTTTTGCCCCTCAATCGCACCTGGCACGGGTACGCCCAGCCATGGCGGGTTTTTGTATTACGATGTGCTGGAAATTCTTCAGGGGCTGGCGAAACGCGGTGACGTGGTCGGGATCGACCTTGTTGAAGTCGCCCCAAGTTACGACCCAACCGAAAGCACGCAGATTCTGGCGGCACAGCTGCTGTTGAACTTTATCGGCTTCATCTTTCACGAACGGGGCAAGAAGGGCAAATCGCCCCTCCTGCCCATGTGATCAGGCGTTGATCGTGTTGTGCTCAGGCCCATAGGGGAAGCCGGTGATGTTCTCGGCACCGGCCTCTTCGACCACCAGAATGTCGTGCTCACGGTAGCCTCCGGCGCCTTTCTGACCTTCAGGTATCCACAGCATCGGCTCGATGGACACGACCATGCCGGGTTCCAAAACCGTGTCGATATCCTCGCGCAGTTCAAGACCCGCTTCACGACCGTAGTAATGGCTGAGTATGCCGAAGGAATGGCCATAGCCAAAGGACCGGTATTGCAGCAGGCCTTCGTCGGCGAAGAAACGGTTGATCTCAGCCGTGATCCCCGAGCAGGTCGCGCCCGGTTTGATCAGGCTCAGCCCCAACTCATGCGCGGCGACGTTTGCCTTCCAGATGCGCAGGCTGTCAGCGTCGGGTTCGCCCAGAAACAAGGTGCGTTCCAGCGCAGTGTAATAGCCCGAGATCATCGGGAATGTGTTCAGCGACAGGATATCGCCCTTTTCCAGCGCCCGCTTGGTGACCGGGTTATGTGCGCCATCAGTGTTCAGGCCGGATTGGAACCAGACCCAGGTGTCGCGGTACTCGGCTTCTGGATAAGCACGAGCAATCTCGGCCTCCATCGCGTCACGGCCCGCCATGGCGATTTCGATCTCGGTTGCGCCTTCGCGGATCGCCGCGTGAATGGCTGCGCCGCCCACATCTGCAGTGTGTGCGCCGCCTTTGATCAGCGCGATCTCTTCGGCGGATTTCACCATACGTGCGGCCATTGTGTCAGGTGCGATATCAACCAGTTCAGGCTGGCCCAGCATATCCAGTGCGGTGTCGCGCATTGCCAGGGTCATGTGATCGCCTTCGATCCCGACCCGACCGGCTGATCCAATCAGATCAGCCACCGCGCGCCAGTAATTGTTCCGCTTCCAGTCGGTATAGATCACGTTGTCTTCAACTGAGCGACGCCAAGGCTGGCCGGCGTCGATATTGGCCGACACAGTGGTGCATTTGTCCTGAGTGACAACGCAACCGTAAGGACGCCCGAACGAGCAATACAAGAAGCCCGAGTAATAGGCGATGTTTTGCATGGAAGTCAGCAGAACTGCTGGAATATCGCGGGCGGCCATCGTGGCGCGCAAGCTGGCCAGACGGCGTGCATATTCCGCCTTACTAAAGGGCAAAGGCGCCTTGTCACCGTTGTGGCAGGTAAAGAATTCGGGGCGGTTGTTTAGATCATTCATCTTTGTCTCTCCTCGATGCCGGACAGGCAAAGCCCGGCCACAAGTCCCGGCGTTCAGGACAAGCGGCCTCGGGAACCGAGAGCCATGCACCCGCCTAGATGTCACGACGCCATCGTGACCGGGGTGCATGGTGAAATCGCTAAATCACCTTGTGAGTGGCGTCAAGCGGGACTGAGCCCCCGCAGGCGTTCAGACCGCCGCCGCAGCAGCTCTACCGTGGTCAACAGCGCAATCGAGATCACCACAAGGATGGTCGCTACTGCCAGAATGGTCGGGCTGATCTGTTCGCGCAGGCCGGTGAACATCTGCCATGGCAGTGTCTTCTGGCTGGCAGAGCCAACGAACAACACCACAACCACCTCATCGAACGAGGTGATAAAGGCGAAGAGGCCGCCCGAGATCACACCCGGCAGGATCAGGGGCATCTGAATCTTGAAGAACGTCCGCACCGGGCCCGCGCCCATATTCGCCGCCGCCCGCGTCAGAGAGCGATCAAAGCCCACCAGCGTCGCAGTCACGGTGATGATGACGAAGGGGATGCCCAGAACGGCGTGGGCAAGGACAACTTTCACATAGCCCACGAAGTTCTTGTTCATGCCCAGCGTGCCTTCCATGAAGCGACCGATATCGCTGTAGAAGAAGAACATGCCGGTGGCCGAGATGATCAACGGCACGATCATCGGCGAGATCAGGACGCCCATGATGACGCGGCGGCCGGGTACGTGGCTCTGGCTGAGTCCGATGGCCGCCAACGTGCCCAGCGAGACCGAGATGATCGTCGCAATCGGCGCGATGATCAGCGAGTTCTTGAAGCTGCGCTGCCATTCATTGTTGGTGAAGAAATCGCGGTAATGCTTTAGCGAATACCCTTCGGGGTCCAGACTCAGCATCTCAGGGGTGAAGGTAAAGAAGTCCTGCGCGTTGAACGACAGCGGCAGAACCACAAGGATCGGGGTGATCAGGAACACGAAGATCGCACCGCAGATAACCCGGAACAGATAGTGATAGAATACCTGTTTTGGCGTCAGATAGCTGAGCAGTTTACGGCGATACCGGCCTTCATAGAGCCAATAGATAAAGAAGATAAAAAACCAACCGCCCAACAGGCCCAGAATGCCACCCATCGGACCTGACAACAGGAAACCGATGATGCCGAAACCCAGGATATTGATCCAGCGCGCCAGTTTTTCGTTCTTCAGAACGTTGATGTAGACCCAGGCCAGCGCGGCGATCAGAGCTGCGCCACCCAGAATGCCCAAAAGGATCGAGCCGTTGCCCGCGCCGACAAAGACACCGGCGAAAGCACCCGCCAAGGCGACACTGGGCAGAACCATGGAGAGCGGTTTGCGGGATATCGGTGTAAGTGCAGCCATGTCGATTATCCCAACTTCACGTTATCAATGCCCACGATCTTGTCGTAGACCCAGTAGAGCAGCATGACGACACCCAGCAGGATCGTACCCAAGGCCGCAGCCAGTCCCCAGTTCAGCGAGGACGAGATGTGATAGGCGATCCGGTTCGAGATGAAGACACCCTTTGTGCCGCCAACGATTTCAGGCGTGATGTAGTATCCGATCGACAGAATGAATACGAGGATCGAGCCCGCTCCGATACCCGGAATGGATTGTGGGAAGTAGATGCGCCAGAACGTCGTCCAGTTGGTCGCGCCCATTGATTTCGCCGCGCGCGTGTAAGTCACCGGGATCGTCTGCATCACTGAATACATCGGCAGGATCATGAACGGCAGCAGGATATGCGTCATCGCAATGATCGTGCCGATCTGGTTATTGATGATCACCAGTCGTGCATCATCGGCCACAAGTCCAAGCCAGACCAATGTTTCATTAATCACGCCCTGCTGTTGCAACATCACTTTCCACGCCGAGGTCCGCACCAGAAGTGAGGTCCAGAAAGGCAAGAGGACAAGGATCATCAGCAGGTTCGACACCCGCATCGGTAGGGTCGCCAGCAGGTAGCTAACCGGATAGGCCAGCAGGATACAGGACACTGTAATCACCAGCGACATGAACAATGTGCGGCCAAACAGCTTGATCAGAATCTGCTTGTCTTCAGGCTGCGACTGCGCGCCTTCGGGCGTGCGGCGCATATCGACCGCGTTCAGGAAATAACCATTGGTAACCGTTGGCGAATGGGTCTTGATCACGGCCCACGTCTTAGGATCACCCCAGCCCTCGTGAATCTCGATGATCTGTTCCTTAAAGGGTCCATCGGTTTCAGGGTCAAGCTTGCCCATTTTCCGGCCAGAGCGGCGGAACAAAGAAGACATGCCAGTCTCCTCGTAGTTCAGACGCGAGCCAAGGCGGGTGTGGGTTTTGCTATCAACGGCAACGACCATGTCGCGAACGAATGCGTCGTATACTGCTTCGTCCGGAAGCTCACCGCTTTGGGCGTCCCAGCTTTGCAGGGCTTCCACCGTAAGCGGGAGGGTCTCTGAAACCATGCTGTTTTCAACCGAGCGGAACAGCATTGAAGCAATCGGCACGATAAAGGAAAACATGACAAATAGCAGAAGCGGAGCGACGAGCATCAATGCTCGTAACTTCTGCCGCCGCAGTGAACGTGCCAGCGATTGCTTAAGCGGCGTTCCGTCCGCTGCCAGCATCGGCCCCGCATTTTGGCTTGCGTCAGTCATCTGTGCCCCTTGACTCTGCTTGGGTCTGGGGGCGGCGCACCGCCCCCGACTGTTTCATGAAATCAAACGATTATTTCGCAAGCCAAGCCTGGAATTTCGCTTCGATGTCATCGCGGTAATCCGCCCAGAACTCGTAGTTATACAGGAACGTGTTCTTGGCGTTTTCCGGATCGGTCGGCATGTGCGGCGCCATGTCGATGCCAAGCTCGGCATGCTGACCAACCAGCGGAGCCGACGAGGCACGGGCCGGACCGTACGAGATGTACTTGGCCTGATCCGCCAGACGCTGCGTGTCCGTTGCGAACATGATGTAGTCCAGCGCACGCTGCTGACGCTCTTCGCTCAGACCGGCGGGGATGATCCAGCCATCCAGGTCAAAGATCTGCGCGTCCCACAGCATGGCAACGGGCTGCTTCTGCTCTTCGATCACGCTGAACAGACGGCCGTTATAGGTCGAGCCCATGATGATCTCGCCATCGGCCAGAAGCTGCGGCGTGTCGGCACCCGCGGACCACCAGACGACGTTGTCCTTGATGGTTCCCAGTTTCGCCAACGCCTGATCCTGACCTTCAGGGGTCGCCAGAACGTCATAAACGTCATCTTTGGCGACGCCATCACAGATCAGCGCCCATTCCATGTTGTTGATGGCGCGCTTTTCCAGTGAACGCTTGCCCGGATAGGCCTCCAGATCAAATACGGCGCAAACATCAGTCGGAGGTGTGTCACCTACCAGGTCCGTACGATAGCCGAATGTAGTCGAATACACGATCTGCGGGATAAAGCATTCGCTGACCAGCAGGTCACCGAAATCATCGGCAGCCGAGGTGCCGTCGGGCGCCGGGGCCAGCATTGTGTCTGGGTCGATCTCCATCGCCAGACCTTCGTCACACAGACGAATTGCGTCCGCAGCAACAACATCCACTACGTCCCAGGTGATGTTGCCCGCTTCGTTCATCGCGCGCAGCTTGGCAACCGCTTCGGCCGAGCTGTCATCGTTAAGGATAGTGATGCCGCTCTTTTCAGAATAGGGCTCGTGATAAGCTTTCAGCTGTGACTTGGAATAGGCGCCGCCCCACGAGACAATCGTCATCTCCTCGGCCATGGCGCCTCCGGCCACGGCAACAATGGCGCTTGCCATCAAAGTGGTCTTAACTTTCATTGTTAACTCCCTGTTATACCCGTAAATTTCTGAACAGACCGGATCACGGGGCAACCCGGCCGCCATTTACCCCCAGCGATCCACCAGGGGACGTTCTGCATCAGGCGTCAAGTGCCCGGCAATCATGGGCCAACCAACCGATTTCAACTTCCTGGCCGGGCGACAACCGAATCGCGTCAGGGGCGTTTCGGGTCTTGATGATAAAGTCTTCATTACCCGCCACGGACAGGCGGAACCGGAAGACATCACCCATATAGATGAATTCTTTGACAGTCGCCTTGAGCGTATGCGCATCAGCATGCAGGCGATCTTTGTTGAATTCGACCCGCTCGGGACGGATTGAAACCTTGGTCCGTTCACCGGCTGCAGTGACATTGACCGGTTTGGCGTCGATTTCTGATCCATCATCCAGTGCAACCACGCACGAGTCGCCGTCGATTGACTTAACAACGCCTTCCAAGGTGTTGTTTTCACCAATGAACTGGGCAACAAAGCTATTTTCGGGCTCTTCATAGAGCAGATCCGGCGGCGCAAGCTGCTGGATGCGTCCGTCGTCGAACACGGCCACGCGATCCGACATCGTCAGCGCTTCGGTCTGGTCGTGGGTGACGTAGACCGTCGTGATCCCCAACTCATGCGCCAGACGGGTAATCTCGAACTGCATATGTTCGCGCAGCTGCTTGTCCAACGCGCCCAGTGGCTCGTCCATCAAGACCAGCTCAGGCTCGAACACCAAGGCACGGGCCAAGGCAATCCGCTGCTGCTGACCGCCGGACAGTTGCGCCGGACGGCGGCTGCCAAAGGCGCCCATCTGGACCATATCCAGCGCACGCTTCACTTTTTCTTCCCGATCGCTTTTGCCGATGTTGCGCACTTCAAGCGGGAACGAAAGGTTTTCAGCCACAGTCATATGCGGGAACAATGCATAGTTTTGGAACACCATGCCAATCCCGCGCTTATGTGGTGGAATGTTGTTGATCGGGCGTCCGTCCAACATGATTTCGCCATGAGTAGCGGTTTCAAATCCGGCCAACATCATTAGGCAAGTTGTCTTGCCTGACCCCGAGGGGCCGAGCATAGTTAGAAACTCACCCTTTGGCATCGAGAGATTAAGGTCTTTTACGACGAGTATCTCGCCGTCATAAGATTTTTGAACACGCTGAAATTCGACGAACGCTGCGTCATTTGACATTACCAACTTGGCTCCCCTGTGCGGTCTTTGCTTGCCCGGTTCATCCGGATCTCAAAGACCAGTCCACCCTATTTAAGGACATGGGGGACCAACCACGCAACCATAAATGTTACAGCTAGGCGACAAAGAACCCTGAAATTCACTTCTGCTCAACTGATATTTCGATATCTCGCCCGCAACGCAAGGCCTTGAATGGCGTAATTAATTTGCATCATTCGCCTCCATTCAATTTCCTAATCCATAAAATTATTATAATATTTTGAATGGGTTATAACCACAACCTAAACCACCACATCTCACAGCTCAGACCTCGACATCGATACTGAGTTGCTGAGAGATTTGCATGTCGAAATTCCTAGACCGATCGGAAAACGCCAAAATTATCTGGCGCAATCCAATCTAAAAACCGCGCTGTGGGGGGCAATAAATCTCATTTTGATAGGGCGGAGGTGCGGATTTGCGCACCTCCCGTTTTCAGGCGCAATCGGATTCTGCCTTTGGGGGCAGTTGCACCCTCTTAACTTGCGGCTTCCTGCGCTTATTCCGGGGCAGGATTCAGATGTTTCTTGACCTTCTTCAATCCGGCACTTCGGATAAAATGCACAGAACTTGGGCATCGCTCCCAATGTTCAGGGCCTCGCAGACATCTGCATTCATCGCTGCTGCGACGCCTGCCCCGCCCGAAGCAGTTGTCGCCAACCCAGCCTCTGCCATGGCCGGTAAATACCGCACCACGTCATCATCCGAGAGCGTCAGAAAACAGTCTGCATCCCGCGCCAGACCATTCAGCGCGATCAGCGAGGGTTCTTTACAGTCCAGCCGCCCCATGATGCTGTCAGGCCCATCCGCAAAGACGCAGGTACCTGCTTCGATACTGGCTTGCAACGCAGGGGCCGCTTCGGGTTCCACGACAATGATCTTGGGTCCATCCCCCCAGGCATGGCGCGCATAAGCTGCAACCGCCCCTGCCAGCCCACCTACTCCGGCCTGCAAAATGATATGCGTGGGCGCATTTGGGCATTGGCGCACCGCTTCTGCAGCCATCTGCAGATATCCCTCCATCAGGGTGTGCGGCAGCTCGTAATACCCGTCCCACGAACTGTCAGATAGCAATGTCCAACCGTTAGCCTGCGCCGCTTTGCTAGCAGCCTCCATACTGGCGGCATAATCCGTGCCTTGACGAACGACCCTGGCTTTTTGCGCACGAAGGCGTTCCGCGAAACTTTCAGGTACGGTTTCGGCGATATAGACCACTGCATCAGCCCCAAATATCCGTGCACCTGCTGCTACACTCATCCCGTGGTTACCCGCGCTAGCGGTGACATAGGTTTTCCCGCGTAAAGTAGACTTATCCGGTGTCTGCGCCAGATCAGCAGCGTGACGGGCGATGACATAGGCAGCCCCCAAAGCCTTGAATGACCCGAGGTTCATGCGCCCACGCTCATCTTTGACCCATAGATCGGCGACATTGGCCAAATCCTTGGCTTCAACCAGATTGGTTTCCGCTGCTGCAGGGCAAACTGTTAACAAATCAGCTACGCGAGCCGCGTTTATCGAAGGAAATGGAGCATTAGGAATCAATTTTTCCTTGCCGCGGTGCGGGTTTGAACTGAGTTTCAACAGTATTTCCTTCCTGAGTTGTCCATTGACGTGATCGGATTCGTAAAGTTCTGTCAACACGTCTCTAATCACGACACGAGGATCCGATGAGCCAAGTGAATCCGGCATTCATGCGGGGGGAATTTGACCGTCGGCTGTCCAAAACACGAAAAGCCGTGACCGAGGTCGGGCTGGACGCGCTGTTCTTCGAAGATCCTTCGAACATGACGTGGCTAACCGGATACGAGGGGTGGTCGTTCTACGTCCATCAAGGCGTTTTGGTCTTTCATGACGCAGACCCGATCTAGTGGGGACGCAATCAGGATACGAATGGGGAACGACGTACAGTGTGGATGCCTGATTGTCAGATACGTCCACATTGAAAGCCGCGCGTGCTGCGGCTATCCAGTAGGTCTGAGCTATCTCCCGGACTGGGGTGAGCGCACGGTATCTCTGCGTCCCGAGGATGAGACAATCCTGGAACCTGGCAAGACGTTTCACTTTATGCCTGGCCTCTGGTTGAATGACTGGGGGTTAGAGATCACCGTGTCGATCCTGATCACCGATACCGGTCCTGCCGAATGTTTCTGTAACCGCCCAAGAAAGCTGTTTGTAAAGCCATGACCCTGCAAAGAACCCAAGATATCCTCGCCGATCTGATCGCGTTTGAAACGGTATCTGCAGACAGCAATCTTCAGATCATCAGCTATCTAAGGGACAGGTTGCAGGCCTTGGGTGCACGCTGCATCGAAACCCGAAATGATACTGGCACCAAGGCCAATGTATTTGCTTCCTTAGGCCCAGACATTCCCGGCGGCATCCTGTTATCCGGCCACACGGACGTAGTTCCCGTCGCGGATCAGAACTGGACATCAGACCCGTTTTTGATGACCGAGAAAGATGGCAGGCTTTACGGACGTGGCACCTGTGACATGAAGGGCTTCATCGCCGCCGCACTTGCACTTGCCGAAACGCTGGATGCCAGAAAACTGACCCAACCGCTGCACTTTGCCTTCACCTATGATGAAGAAACCGGATGTTTGGGCGCGCAGAACATGGTGAACGATCTTTCCGAACGAGGAATAGTGCCAGATATCGCAATAATCGGTGAGCCCACCGAAATGTGCCTGATCGAAGGGCATAAGGGGTGCTATGAATACACGACACGATTTGTCGGGCTCGAAGGACACAGCTCGGCCCCGGATGATGGGGTTAATGCTGCGGAATACGCGGCACGCTATGTAGGAAAACTTCTGGAACTGCGCCAGATATTGAAATCCCGCGCGCCAACAAGCAGCCCCTTCGAGCCACCCTGGACCACTATAAACGTGGGGTTCTTCAATAGCGGCGTCGCCCATAACGTCATTGCCAGCAAAGCCGATGTCGGCTGGGAAATGCGCCCGGTTCAGGCCAGCGATGCGGATTTCGTCAAGCAAACCCTGACTGACTATGTGACGCACAGCCTGCTGCCCGAAATGCAGGCCGTCCATAGTGAAGCCAACATCACGCAGGATATCACGGCCGAGGTTGCAGGCCTTGAGCCCATGGAAGAAAACGCCGCCCGCAAACTGGTTGCCGAGCTGACCGGGGCGAACGGAACAGGTGTTGTGTCATTCGCCACTGAAGCTGGCCTGTTTCAGCAGCTTGGCACCCACGCGATTGTCTGCGGTCCCGGCTCGATCACACAGGCCCATAAAGCAGATGAGTACGTCGAGATCGAACAGCTCGACCTATGCTGTCGGATGCTGGACCGGCTTGGGCAACGCCTAACCTCTTAACCTGCTCCATGGGTGCGATCATAAGCAGATCGCTTGGGCTGAATATGCGCGTTTCGGATGTCTTCACCGGGGTCATAGGCTTCCATAACCAATGGATAACAGGCGGCTGCGTCCGAGGAATGCTCGGACGAGCAATCGCCCCCGGGACAAGCTGAAAGGCCGACGATCAGGTCAATCTCAGCGTAGAATTCCAGATAATCACCCGGACGCACCGGGCTTGCCTTCATGAAGTATTGGCCTGTGTCCTGCGTAAATCCGGTGCACATGAAGACGTTCAACACGTCGTGGACGTGCATTTCGGCCTCATGCAGCGGCAGGCCACAATGGCTGGCCAATGCCCGTGTCAGGTTGGAATGGCAGCAATAATGGTAGTCATCGCCAGACAGCAATCGCCCGGTATAGGGGTCACAGCGGGTCCCGATCACGTCATGCACCGATCCGCCGAATGCATCGAACCCATACCAATCCAGAGTATCCGTAACGATGGTCGCCATGGGCCGCATATTCGGAAAACTTGACCACATCCGATCCCCGGTCGACAGATGCGTGCCATGCAGCGCGCGGGTTTTGCCGGAATAGAACCGTTCGGTCAGGTCGTGCTTGTACCACATGTTCAGATCACCGACCTGCGCGCCATCGACCGACACCACCCGAATAAAGGCCCCCGCGGGCACTTCAATACAGGCCGCATCACGCGGGGCTGCTATGACTTCGGCGGTTTTCACCGCGCGCTGCCTCAGGTCGGTCAACGCAGCCAGATCAGGTTGCGGTATCGTTTCGGGCGGATAGCAAATGACCGGAGCGATCGCCCTCCGGTCATTTGCGTCTGCCGGAGGTTCAAAATTCGGATGTTTCAATTTCATGACCGCGCTCCGATATCTGTCTGACAACAGACCTAGCGCATCACAAACGGGTTCGCCATCGGCTCTTGCGAGGTGCTGATCCAGGTGGTCTTGGTCCGGGTGTAATCCAGGATCGCCTCAACCCCGGCTTCACGGCCATACCCTGATTGATTGAATCCGCCAAACGGCGCGATAGGAGAGATCGCGCGATAGGTATTAACCCAACAAATCCCAGACTTGATCCGCTTGGACACCCGATGCGCCCGCGCCAGGTTCTGCGTGAACACACCTGAACCCAACCCAAAGACTGTGCTGTTGGCCAATGCGATGGCCTCTTCTTCGGTTTCGAAGGGCAGCAGAGACATAACCGGGCCAAACATCTCAACTTTCAACGTCTCGGTCTCGGGCGATATGCACTCGACCAGTGTTGGGTTCATGTAATTGCCGGGCCGATCCGCAGGTTGCCCGCCGAAATGGACCACGGCCCCCTGCTCCGCTGACTTGGCCAGGGTCTCTTCGATCTTGTTCACTTGCGCCATGGTAC
The DNA here is from genome assembly GCF_059612265.1 of Ruegeria sp. CDSA077. Classification (NCBI taxonomy): domain Bacteria; kingdom Pseudomonadati; phylum Pseudomonadota; class Alphaproteobacteria; order Rhodobacterales; family Roseobacteraceae; genus Ruegeria; species Ruegeria sp. CDSA077. Next base: position 670,346 of record NZ_JBXWQG010000001.1, on the reverse strand, counting down.
ATAGCGGTCCGACATGGGTACCGGCCTCCAGCGGGTCACCCAAAACGATTGCACCCGCCTTTTCTTTGATGCGGCCGATCAGATCTTGCAGAACGGATCGCTGCACCAGCCCGCGCGTGCCCGCAACGCAACTTTGCCCCGACGCGCCAAAGTTTCCGGCGATCAGGCCATTTGCGGCCCCATCCAGATCCGCGTCTTCAAAAACAAGTATCGGCGATTTGCCACCAAGCTCCAGCGAAGTGACGGCGAAGTTTTCGGCAGAGTTTCTGACCACATGGCGCGCAGTCTCGGGGCCTCCGGTAAAGGCGATGCGATCCAGATCGGGATGGCGGGTCAGTGGAATTGCGCAGTTTTCCGCATCCCCGGTGATAACCGAGACGACCCCCGCAGGGAATCCGGCCTGTTCGATCAAACGCGCGAATTCCAGCATCGGGGCGGGTGCGATTTCGGATGCCTTCAACACGACGGTACAGCCAGCTGCAAGCGCCGGGCCCAGTTTGGTCGCCGTCAGGAACATTTGCGCATTCCACGGCACAATCGCCGCGACAACACCGATAGGTTCGCGCGTGGTAAACACATGCATATCCGGCTTGTCGATGGGCAGAACCGTCCCTTCAACCTTATCCGCAAGCCCCGCGAAATAGCGGTAATAATCTGCGACATACCCCGTTTGCGCCGAGGTTTCTGCCAGCAGTTTACCGCTGTCGGTTGTCTCAAATTCCCCAAGCCGCGCGGCGTGTTCGGCAACCAGATCGGCCAGACGATACAAAAGCTTGCCGCGCGCGGTGGCCGTCATGTCGCGCCATTGTGGATCATCAAGCGCCCGCTTGGCGGCGGCGACTGCCCTGTCCACATCCTCGGATGCTGCGCAGGAAAAGGTCGCCCAGACCTGACCGGTCGCGGGGTTGACAGATGTCATGACCTGAGACGTCGCCCCCTCGGTCCAGGCCCCATCAATGAAAAGCTGAAAATGCGGTAGGTTTCCCATAATATTCCTCACTGAAAGGCTGGCATGACGTCGTCGATGAACCGCGCCAGAGAGGCGCGTTTGCGGTCGTTCGTCATCCCACTGTCGACCCAGAACGAAAACTCATCATAGCCCAGATCTTCATAGCGTTTGATCCGGTCGATAACCTGCTGCGCTGTTCCAACTGTCAAATCACGCGCCAGCTTATCACTTGTGTACATCTGGTTGGCATCCATCTCGTCCGGGGTGATCCGTTGGATCAATCCCTGCTCGACTGGACGTTTGTTCATGAACCAGGCACCGAAATAGTTATAATACCGACGCAATTCCTGAACGCCTTGTGCAACATCATCTGCGTCCTTGCCGACATATGTGTGATGCAACAGCATGATTTTGGGGCGCGCGCCGCTATGGCTGTCGCAGGCTGCGTTGAACCGCTCTATCAGCGTTTCGATCTCTTCCATGCCCTGCCACAGCGGGGTGACCTGAATGTTGAACCCGTTATGAACGCCGAATTCATGGCTGTTTGGGTCCCGCGCTGCGATCCAGATTGGCGGGCCGTCTTCTTGATAGGGTTTCGGCGCAGATGTGGTGGCCGGGAAGGAATAGAACTCTCCCTCATGCGCGCAATCGCCCTGCCAGATTTTCGGAAGCAGAGGGGTGGCTTCGCGCATCCGTTGGCCTGCTTCCCAGGCATCCATCCCCGGCATCAGGCGCTCATATTCGTATGAATATGCGCCGCGTGCGATCCCCAGTTCGATCCGGCCTTTGGTAATCTGATCTGCCGCGGCTGCCTCTCCGGCCAATTTGATCGGATGCCAGAACGGAGCGACAACCGTACCCGTCCCCAACCGTACATTCCGGGTGTGATGGGCCAGATCGACCAGCGAGATAAAGGGGTTCGGCGCGATGGTGAACTCCATCCCGTGATGCTCACCGGTCCAGACGGCGCGCATCCCGCCCTCGTCCGCCATTTTCACCAGGCTGACGAATTCATCATACAAAACGTCATGTGGCTGGTCAGGCGACAGACGTTCCATATGGGCAAACAGGGAGAATTCCATAGACCTGCTCCTTTATCGTAAACTGTGAATGTCACCCTGCGAGGCGTCACCGAGGTAGAGAGCGAAATCCCCCTCTTTGGCTTCCATCGCATAGCGGGTCATCATGTGGCGGACACCGCCGGACACGTATTTCAGGGTCGGAAGATCATCCGTTTTGATCCATTCGGCGCCCTCAAGCGGCGTTGGTCGGGAACAGCTGGCCAGAAAATAGGTATAATGTTGCTTGGTTTCGGCATCATCGAATGAGGAATAGACCTGTTCGACCTGCACCTTTAGCCCGCGTTCGGACAGGCCCTGGGTCAACCGGTTTCGCTGTCCACCCCGCTCGACTCCGGCGATTTGAATGGGACGATAAGCTCCGTTTCTCTGCTCAAGCAAAACACTGTCATCCTTGCGGATGATCGCGCCGCAGATCGTGGGCACCATGGCGTCCACTTCCCTCTCAAGTCCAAGGCTGAAATACGACCCGCCAACATATCCAAGTCCCTGCCCGGTCGAACGCGAGAATTCGGCCACCTCACCGATCAATACGGTGTGATCTCCGGCCGGAAGGACCTGATGGGTTTTGCAGCAAAACTGCGCCAGCGCCCCGTCGATCAGGGGCAGATCATAAAGACCGTTGCTGTGCGCGACCCTCGCAAACCGATCCCCTTTATACCCGGCAAAAGTGTTCGAAATCTCTTGCTGCCCATCTGCGAGGATATTCACCGCAAACTGCGTGCAGTTGGCGAATATATCGTGGCTGGACAGGAATTTCCCCGGACACACCAACAGCAATGGCGGATCAAGCGACACCGACGAAAACGAGTTTGCGGTGAACCCAACTGGCGCGCCCTGCGGATCCCGTGCCGTCACCACGGTCACACCGGTCATAAAGCTGCCAAAGGCGTCGCGCAATGCGCGCGGGTCTATGCTGGTCACGGCTGGCAATCCCTTACAAATTCCAACAGCTGCGCGTTTACTTCGGCGGGATGAGTCATCGGCAACATATGTGCGGCACCTGCGATGATTACCGCTTGTCCCGAGGGAGCCAAACGCGCCATGTCCCGAGACATTTCAGGCGTCGAATTCGGCTCATCCGCGCCGGTCATGAACAAGGTGGGACAAGCGATACGGGCCAGTTCATCATCGGAAGGACCGTCCGTTTCGGCAAAAGCGGTATACGCGGATTTGTAGGCCGCCGTATCAACCTCGGTCAGCCAGCGCATGCAGGCCAGTCGCTCGGCGGACGAGGCTTCGCCAAACCAACGTTGCAACGTGACAGTGGGATCATTTGGCCCCGATACGTCCAAGGCCGAGGCACGTGCGACGACGGCCTTGCGCGCGGCAGCCGGACGCCGATGGATCGCATTCAATGCCGCAACGCCAAGAACGCTATCTGGCACATCCGTCGCCAGTCGGAGCGCTATCAGGGCGCCCATTGAATGGCCGATCAAGACAGCGGGCTCTGTTAGCACGGACGCCGTGCGGTGCACGTATGCCTCCAAGCCAGTCGGATGATCAAAGCTCGACTGACCATGTCCTGACATATCCGGGCACAAGACACGATACCCCGCCGCGACCAGAGCGTCGATCTGCGCACCCCACGCCTCGGCCCGCAGGCCAACCCCATGCAGCAGAATGACCAATGGCCCTTCGCCCTGATCAATCACCGCCAGGGTGCTGAGTTCAGACCGAGGCCGGGTTGTCCACGTCATGGCCCAAATCCTTGAGATCCTGATAACGGTCGCCGATCCGATGATGGGGACGGCCCGAGGTTGCACCACCCAGCACGACCACAATTTCATCCGCGCGCGGTGCGTCGGGGATTGCAAACTGCAGCGTCAGATAATGCGATCTACGCCCGGCATCATTCTTGTCCATCATGGGCACCATGATCGGAGTGTTCGCCGGACCGCGGGTATTGGTGAAGGACAGATAGGACTTGGCCCCAACCGCTTGACGATAGTAATTCCCGAAATGCAGCGTGTGGATCAGGCCCGAGGCATGTTCGACCTCGCCATCCAGCCCTACAACCGCCGCTTTGCCATAGGCTTCGATCACCTCGCCGCCACCTGCAAGCGTGACCATTCGGTCAGTCAACATTTGCCCCAGCACAGGCCCATAGGCCAGAATTTCCGGTCTCAGATCCTCGACATACCGACCAGCCCAGGGGTTCGACACAACCGCCGCAACGGCAAACATGCGCCACGGGCGTTCCGCTGCCCGAAATCCTTCAACCAGAACCTCTTCGTCGAAAGTCACTATTTTTCTGATATTTGGCTGCACTGCCGTCTCCCCAAATCTGCTTGAGGAAATATCACCGTTAGAAACATCTTTTGACAAACGAAAGAACTTGAGCCTTAGGTATTAACAACACTAATAGGTCGGTTACCGATGGCAAAAACACTCCCTCCCCTGACGTGGTTCCGGTCGTTCGAAGCAGCCGCGCGGCGGCTTAGTTCAACTGCTGCAGCGGATGAAATCGGGTTGACGCAATCCGCAGTCAGCCAACAAATCAAAGCCTTGGAAACCCGTCTGGGCGTCGTTCTGTTCCACCGCCACGCGCGCGGTCTTTCTTTGACGGATGAAGGGCGGAAGCTGCTGCCACAGGTCGAGGCAGCCTTGGATATGCTGCACTCCGCAGCCTCACCCTATTTGGCCGAAGAAAAAGCTCGCCATATCACGGTGGCTGCCTCTATCAGCATCATCGAATGGGTCATCTCGCCGGCATTACCCGAATTTCAGGCCCAGCACCCGGAAACCTCACTCCGATTTGTCAGCACGATCTGGCCTGACGAATACGCAGCATCGCGCGCCGATATTGAGGTACGCTTTGGTTCAGAAAAACAAGTCGGGAAAAATGCGAAACCGTTGAATCCCAATCGCCTTGTCCCGGTGGTGTCGCCGAATCTAAGCGGCAATTGGCTTGAACTGCCCCTGATCGAATCCGTTGGCACATCGGACAGTTGGGCGTCATGGGGTGAAATCACCGGCCAGAAACTGCGCAAGCCATCATATTTTGTGGATTCCTATGGCCTCGCCCTGCAACTTGCTGTTTCAGGCAGCGGTGTTGCGCTGGTGAATTCTATCATCGCAGAGCAAGCCCTGAAATCGGGCAAAGTCCGCCTTGCCAGCAAAGATTCCGCACCCGCCAGTGAGGGCTATTTTTTATCCGTCCTTCGCAACTCAGCCGAGGTATCGGATTTCACCGATTGGTTTTCCGGCCTTATTTCTTGTGCCTGAGGGTCTGATTCAGACACACCCATGTCGCATATGGGGATATCGCCGCGCCCGAAAATAATGAAGTTTGGAAGAAAAGGTCCGATTCATGAGATATTCCGGCTTTCGAGTTATCAAAGAGGCGCTAACCGGCCACAAAGGGTGGAAGCCGGTCTGGCGTGAACCTGAACCTAAGGCCCATTACGACATCATCGTAATCGGCGGCGGCGGGCATGGTCTGGCAACCGCGCATTACCTTTCCAAAATCTACGGCCAACGAAATGTTGCCGTAATCGAGAAAGGCTGGATCGGTGGCGGAAATGTGGGCCGAAACACAACGATCATTCGCTCGAACTACCTGCTGGATGGGAATGAGCCGTTCTATGAGTTCTCGCTGAAGCTGTGGGAAGGGCTCGAGCAGGACCTGAACTATAACGCAATGGTCAGTCAGCGCGGTATCGTCAATCTGTTCCATACAGACGGACAGCGTGACGCCTATACGCGACGTGGCAATGCGATGATCCTGAACGGGGCCGATGCCGAATTGCTGGACGCAGATCAGGTGCGGCGCGAACACCCTTATCTGAATTTCGACGACGCTCGCTTTCCGATCAAGGGCGGCCTTGTTCAACGGCGCGGCGGCACCGTGCGCCATGATGCAGTGGCCTGGGGCTATGCCCGGTCAGCCGACCTGCATGGCGTCGATATTATCCAGAACTGTGAAGTTACCGGGCTGCGGATCGAAGATGGCAAATGTCTTGGGGTCGAAACGACTAAGGGCTTTATCGGCGCCTCCAAAGTCGGATGCGCAGTTGCGGGCAGTTCGGGGCGCGTTATGGGGATGGCCGGACTGCGCCTGCCTATCGAAAGCCACGTTCTACAAGCCTTTGTATCTGAGGGGCTAAAGCCTGTCCTGCCCAGTGTCATCACCTATGGAGCGGGGCATTTTTATGTCAGTCAGTCCGACAAGGGCGGGCTGGTGTTTGGTGGCGATCTTGACGGCTATAACACCTATGCCCAACGCGGCAACTTGCCCGTGGTCGAGGATGTTTGCGAAGGTGGCATGGCATTGATGCCGATGATCGGACGCGCCCGGTTGCTGCGGATGTGGGGTGGCGTGATGGACATGTCGATGGATGGCTCTCCGATCATTGACCAAACGCCGGTCGAGGGCCTCTATTTCAACGGGGGCTGGTGCTATGGCGGGTTCAAGGCAACTCCGGCTTCGGGCTATTGCTTTGCACATCTGCTTGCGAAGGACGAACCGCACCCTGTCGCAACGGCCTATCGGTTGGACCGGTTCCGCACCGGCCGGATGATCGACGAAAAAGGCGCGGGCAATCAGCCCAACCTGCATTAAAGGGGACAGCAGACATGATAATCAACCACCCCCTTCTTGGGCCTCGCGACGCATCGGAATTCACCTATCTGGGCGACGCCGCGCTGATTGACCGCCCCGATTGGCAGGCGGAAAATGCCGCCGAGGTCTTTCACGACTATGCCTATCTGCGTGACAACCCGGCAGGCGAGCACCGTGAACTTTGGTACCACGAAACAGGTGACCGATCCTGGCTGGTAGTCACGCGCAACACGCTGACCCACGAGATTTCAAAGGTGGAACTGGCCCGCGATGTGGCCCGCGAACGGGGGCGCTCCAAATGACGCAGGTGAACCGGCTGAATGGCGGACAGATCGACCGCAATACAACGCTGAACTTCCGCTTTGACGGGCGCAGCTATACCGCCCATCCCGGCGACACTTTGGCATCTGCCCTGCTGGCCAATGATGTGCGTCTGATCGGGCGGTCTTTCAAATACCACCGTCCGCGCGGATTGCTGACCGCAGGATCCGAAGAGCCGAACGGCCTGGTCGAACTACGCTCGGGTGCCCGCAAAGAGCCCAATACCCGCGCAACAACCATCGAGATGTTCGAGGGGCTTGAGGCGCGATCACAGAACCGCTGGCCCAGCCTGAAATTCGACGCGCTGGCCGTGAATGATATGTTTTCCAACTTCCTGTCTGCGGGTTTTTACTACAAGACGTTCATGTGGCCTGCAGCCTTCTGGGAAAAGCTGTACGAGCCGATCATCCGTCGCGCAGCCGGCCTTGGATCGCTTTCGATGCAAGAGGACCCGGACGAATACGACAAGGGTTTTCGCCATTGCGATCTGCTGATCATTGGTGCCGGACCAGCCGGTCTTATGGCGGCATTGACCGCGGGTCGTGCGGGCTCGGATGTCATTCTGGCGGATGAGGATTTCGCCCTTGGCGGTCGCCTGAACAGCGAAACACTCATCATTGACGATGCTGCGGCGTCTGACTGGGCGGCGCAGGCTGTGGCCGAACTGTCCGCGCTGCCAAATGTTCGCTTGATGCCGCGCACCACAGTGATTGGCGCGTTTGACCACGGCATCTATGGCGCGGTCGAGCGTACGGGCGATCATCTGCCCAGCCTGCCCGCAGGCAAACCCCGGCAAGTCCTGTGGCGCATCTATACCCAAAAGGCGCTGCTGTGCGCAGGCGCGACCGAGCGGCCAATCGCATTCGAGAACAATGATCGCCCCGGCATCATGACAGCCAGCGCCCTGCGGACCTATGCCAACCGGTTTGGAGCAGCGGTATCGCAGCGCGTCGCGGTCTTTACCAACAATGATGACGGTCACCGCACCGCAGCTGATCTGCACGCCAAAGGTGTGAAAATCACCGCGGTGATCGATGTACGCAAGGACGCGCCAATCAGCCACGAATACGAAGTTCTACAGGGCGCTCAGGTCACAAATACCAAGGGCCGTCTGGGGCTGAGTTTTGTCGAAGTCGCCCTGCCCGATGGCTCAACCCGGACATTGGAATGTGGTGCCTTGGGCGTTTCTGGTGGGTGGAACCCGAATGTCCACATGACCTGTCATCAGCGGGGCCGCCCCACCTGGGATGAGACGCTGGCCGCCTTTGTTCCCGGCGCGGACCTGCCGGTGGGCATGTCCGTTGCCGGCGCGGCAAACGGCGATATGTCGACCCACGGCGCGCTGCGCTCTGGCGCCGAGGCCGCAATCGCCGCTTTGGACCTGACCAGTGCCAAACCCGATCTGCCCGAGGCCGAGGACGCGCCCATCGCGCAGACACCATTCTGGTACGTCCAGGGCTGCAAACGCGCCTGGCTTGACCAACAGAACGATGTGACGGTCAAGGATGTCCGTCTCAGCTATCAGGAGGGCTTCCGTTCGGTCGAGCATCTGAAACGCTATACCACGCTGGGCATGGCCACGGACCAGGGCAAGACCTCGAATATCGGCGGGCTGGCGATCATGGCCGAGCTGGCCGGTAAGTCGATCCCCGAGACCGGTACCACCATCTTCCGCCCGCCCTATACCCCCGTCCCGATTGCTACTTTCGCAGGCCGGATGAAGGGCAAAGAGTTCCACCCTACGCGCCTGACGCCCTCACATCACTGGGCCGAAGAACGCGGCGCGGTGTTTGTCGAGGTTGGAAACTGGCTTCGTGCGCAGTGGTTCCCCCTGCCCGGCGAGACCCATTGGCGCGAGAGCGTGGACCGTGAAGTGCGTCAGACGCGTGCCTCGGTCGGGGTGTGCGACTGCACGACATTGGGCAAAATCGACGTCCAGGGCACCGATGCGGCAGCGTTCCTGAACCGCGTCTATGCCAATGCTTTCGCCAAGCTGGCAGTCGGCAAAACCCGCTATGGCCTGATGCTGCGCGAAGATGGCATAGCCATGGATGACGGCACCGCCGCGCGACTGGCCGAGGATCATTTCGTCGTAACCACAACGACCGCAAATGCCGTATTGGTCTATCGCCACATGGAGTTCGTGCGCCAGTGCCTGTGCCCGGACATGGACGTGCAGTTGATTTCCACCACCGAGGGATGGGCGCAATATGCGGTCGCCGGGCCCAATTCGCGCAAGCTGTTGCAAAAGATCGTCGACCCGGAATTCGACATCTCGAATGAGGGCTTCCCTTTCATGGCCTGCGGCACCATCACCGTGTGTGGCGGCCATCGGGCGCGGCTGTTCCGGATTTCGTTCTCTGGCGAGTTGGCATTCGAAATCGCGGTTCCCTCTCGCTATGGCGACGCGCTGATGCGGCGGCTGATGACCGAGGGCGAAGAGTTCGACGTTGTCCCCTATGGCACCGAAGCACTGGGCGTCATGCGGGTCGAAAAAGGCCATGCTGCAGGCAGCGAGTTGAACGGCACCACAACCGCCCTGAGCCTGGGAATGGGCCGCATGGTGTCCAAAAAGAAGGACAGCATCGGATCAACCCTGTCGGAACGCGAGGGACTGAACCAACCCGATGCACTGATGCTGGTGGGGATCAAACCGTTGGAGCCTGAAAACAAGGTAACCGCCGGTGGCCACCTGATGAACACTGACGGCCCGGTCGATGCAGCCCATGATCAGGGCTATGTCACCTCAGCCGTCTACTCACCCATTCTGAGCAGCAATATCGGGCTGGGATTGTTGAAAAACGGCGGCGACAGGCTGGGCGAGAAAATGCGCCTTGTCTCTCCGCTGACGGACCTGACGGTCGAGGTGGAAATTGTCTCGGCCCATTTCGTTGACCCGGAAGGAGAACGTCTGCGTGGATAATCTGGTTGCGATAACCGCCCTCGGCGCGGCTGACCCTCGGGTAGACACGGTTGGGCCTGTCACCTGTTCCGAGATACCGGGCGTGGCGTTGGCATCAGTCGCGGCGCGGCTCGGTCAGGAAACAGCGGCCAAAGCCGCATTGAAGAAACTGATTTGCGCTGAGGCACCAAAGGTCCAGAGGTTTGAAGGAACCGCAATCACCGCCTTTTGGGCGGGGCCGGAGCAATGGATGGTTGAAGCACCGCATGACACGCACGAGGACCTTGCTACGCAAGTAAAATCTGCCATTGGGTCTGCGGCCTCTGTCACGGAACAGACCGATGCCTGGGTGCGTTTCGACTTGGCTGGTGCGAACATTCAAGCAGTGCTGGAGCTTTTGTGCCAGTTGGATCTGCGCATATTGACTAAGGGAACGGCGGCGCGCAGCTCGATCCACCATATTGGCTGTTTCGTGCTGTGTCGTGGTTCGGATCACTACAGCCTGTACGGTCCGCGCTCGTCCGCCAAATCTCTGCACCATGCGATCCTGACGGCGATGCGATCGGCGCTTTAGTCAGCGCCTAGACCGAGGGCAAAGGGGCGTTATCCTCAACCCGGAAACGGTTGATGCGGCGCCTGTCCTCGCTGGGGCTCAGGCCAAAAGCCGACCGGTAATGTGTTACCAAGGGCGCAACAGATCCATAGCCGACAGCGGCCGCGATCTGGGAAATGGGGTCTTTGGTATAAACCACCATCTGACGCGCCGCTTTCATCCGCATTGCGCGGTAATAATGGCTGGGGCTGTGTCCGGTTGCCTGTTTGAATGCCCGCTCGATCTGACGAGGTGTGACGCCCATTTGTTTCGCAACTTCAGCAATCGAGATCGCTTGACCTAAATTGGCGGCAAACATTTCAACGCTGCGTGAAACAAGCGGTGGAAGGCGGTCTCCCGTTTTCGGCGCTGTCGCATTGGGCACCTGCTGACGCACTGCCGCACCGCGCATCATCGGATGTTGAAACCAGCACGCAACCTCATGCGCAATGTCACCGCCCAAGCGATCGTGAACCAAATGCAGTGCCAGGTCGAACCCTGCAGCTGCACCGGCGGCGGTATAGCGCGTCACGGTGCGCACGATCACTTCGCTCCGGGCGTCCATATCGGGAAACTCGGCCTCAAATGCCGCCTCATAGCACCAGTGGACCGAGACCGGCTGACCTGCCATTGCACCGGATCGCACAAGAGGGAATACGCCACCGCTGATCCCGCCCAGAACTGTTCCGTGCCTCCCAAGACCACGCAGCAAGGCATTGCCGCTAACAGCGTTGTCAAAGACCGAAGACGGGCTGCTGAGCAGGAATAGAATGTCGATATTCCTGCAGTCCGCCAACGCGCGATCTGCTTCGAACCCAACCCCTGCGCTTGACTGAACCTTTTGGCCACGTTCAGAAACCAGCGACCATCTAAACGCTTGATGACCCGCGATTTCATTGGCCGCCCGCATGGGTTCAATCACCGATGTCAAACAAGCCATCGGAAAGCCATCAAACAGCAGAAAGCCGATATCGATTCTGTCCTGATCCGTCATAGATCCGTCCTAACAAGTTCCTGGCGGCAACCCTACACCAAGTTTATGCCCAACGGATCAGTCCAATAATGGCAGAGGTCGCGTAGAACGCCTGCAACAGCAAAAACGTCCAGCGCCGATCAATCAATGCCCATGCGGCAAACAGTGCCGACGACACCAACAGTAGGGAGAATCCAAGAATCTCAGCGCCAATATTCGAAGCAATCAGCAAGGCATAAGCCATAGCCAGAACCGATCCGGTGATCTCAAACAATGTTGTCAGGCGGCGGTTAGCTATTCTGTCTTCCGTCATCAATTACACTTACCTTTGCCGAAAGAAGAAGACTGCGTCAGCGGGCCAGATTTGCATTCCGACTGATGTTCGAAGTCTGTGATATCCTCCGGGTATAGATTGTTCATTTCGAAGCTCCGCGTACATTGTGTTCGCGATACCTAATCTGACATTTGCCTTTGCCGCAAATGAATGATTATCATTCAATGATCAAAATCTGTCATGGGATTTCATGAACGAACGTTTGGAAATAGACGCCTTGCGCGCGCTGCTCGCAATCGCGACCTATGGTGGTGTGACCCGTGCGGCCCGACATCTGGCGCTTTCGCAATCGGCAGTCAGCCATAAGATTGGCCGTTTAGAGCGCGCACTGAATTGCAAACTGCTGACTCGCCGCAAAGGTGCCCCCTTGTTCACCGAAGACGGGCTGCGTCTTTGTGAATACGCCCGTCGAATTACCACTCTGCATGACGAAGCGGTGGCCTCACTTGGTAACAGGCCGCTCACCGGCCACTTGCGGCTTGGCATGACCGAGGATGCGACAACCAGCGGGATCGCCCAAATTCTTGGACGTTTCACGCGGCTGTACCCCGATGTTCGCGTACGAACCCGCACTGGTCAAAGCCTGAATGTTCAGGATTGGTTGAAGGCCGGTGAATTAGACTTGGCGGTGATTCAGATATTTCGCAACGACGTGCAGCCCGAAGATCTGATCCTGTTTCAGGATTCCCTTCATTGGGTCAAATCACCCGACTATCGTCTGAATCTGTCAGAACCGGTTCCGTTTCTGTCCTTTGACACACAGTGTTTCTACCGAAGGTGGGGAATGGAAGACAGTCAGCAGCGGGACAACCGTTTTGACAATATCCTGGAATGTCCAAGTGCAGCAGGAATCCAGTCGGCTGTTCGATCAGGGCTGGGCATAGCGCTATTGAACGGGATGCACATTACACCTGACATGGAAGTCATCAACGATGTCTTCCCTACCCCTCCAGAGCTTGCCTATGTCGCGCGGGTTCAGATGAACAACCGCAACGCCGTGACAAAAGCGCTGATTGCGGAGATAGCAAAAGAGGTCGAACGCGCGTTTCCCTTGCGCGTAGCAGTTTAGTGGTCAGGTCTTCATTAAACCAAAGCCACTCGACATCCTCTGTCGCCGACGGTCGATTGACTTGCGAAACGCTGTTTCGCTGACCAGTGACAGCGGAAAAAGAACCCTCTCGCCAACGCCGTCAATCACGGTCAGCTTGCCGCCTCTTTCCTGCGCACGAACGATGTTTTCGAACCCCATGTCACCCACAATGATCCGGCCGCTTTCGAGATCGTCAAACAGTTCCATCAATTCAGCATGAAGACGTTCACGTCCGGCGTGATCCTTGGCCAGCGCGACGCGTTCCGAATGCAGGGTTGGCGCAAGATCTCCGTCCGGGCCGGTCAGTTTTTCCACCACTATCGCCGGGCCCGCTGATGTTGGCGCATATCCCATGAATTGCGCCAACCTCTCGATCTCGGGGCATCCACGGTTGAGCGCCGCCAGATATTCGTTTGCTTCGCGGTTCCATTGGCGCAGATTGCCATAGCGCCATTCGGCATAACGCGGCAAAAAATGGCTACGCACAGGTTCGTCCACCCGCACTTTCAGCAGCGCCCCTTCGACCTCGGGGTGCTGAAAAATCAGATAGTTGCGACTTTTTCGCAGGGGTTTGTGGTCGCTCAGGTCAATCATGTCCGGGTGTTCCAACAGGGGTTGGGGTCTGTGTCCTTGAATGCCGGACAGCCCAAGTGGGCGCATTCATAGAATTTTCTCAAACCTGTTACAACTCACCTTTTGATCAGGGCCCCAGATTGGGACGCGGCAAAAGGATAAAGGCCTGGTCACCAGTTGATGCGACAACAGGCGTCGAGACCCAGTCGCCTGGATCGAACGGAGGTGTAATCCCATCGCATCTATCGGGCTGCTTCCAGCACATGATGATCTCGGCCCCGGTCAGATAGTTTAACCGCAACCGCAGCCCCCGTTCGAATTGAACTCTGGCGTCTGCCGCGCCATTCACGCCAAGAAAATGCCCATAGATATATACGGTTTCGACCTGTTCAGGCAGGCTTTGCGCCAATGCGCGCGTTGCTTTTTGCCAAGGCGGGATGAACATAAACGATGTTTTGCCAATGAGCATCAAATTGATCATCAACACGCACATCAACAAGATACGCGAAACACTTAACCATCTTTTTGAAGACTGCAGAAACTGAACCCCACACGTGGTGAGCACGACCCCAAACAAGATCCAAAGCCAGTTCAACGCCCGAACCGGGACCTGCACCCCCGACATCATCGCCTTGAGGATAAGCGGTGCCAGACCAGCAAGTGCAGCCATCAGGATCGCGACGGCAAACATCCGTCTTCGGGTAAACATGAACCCCCAGGCGCCTGCAAATAGGGCCAAGAGCATCAAGCCATAGCTGATTGTCCCTCCGCCCATCGTATAGATGATGGATCGGAGGAATACTTTGACCTTGGTAAGGTTCAGCAGCAGGTCATCGACCGAATTTACTTCGTTCGGCCCACGCCATTCAGCAACCGGAATACCGAATATGCCATGGTAGAAGTAGTTCAGGGTGTAAACACACAGGAGCGCCAGAACCAAGCTGACAAAGAAAATGATCAACGTAACAGCGACGTTTGTATAGGTTTTTGGTGCCTTGTTTGACAGCAGGATCAGTGTCAGCAACAGGAACGGATAGGTCGTGTAGGCCATGAAGGATAAGGGCACTGCCAAGACCAAAAGGGCCAGCGAGACACGATGCGGAAGAAACAGAACTGCCAGGCTGTACAAGGTGATAACCCAGATCCCCGGCAGCAACGTGTTGAACCAGTATGAAATCAGGAATGCTGGAACCGAAAACGCAATGAATAGCGCAAGATAGCCTTTATACCAGATCGGGTCCGAACGCTCCATGATAGCGACTGCCGCCGCAGCCGAGAACAAGCCCCAGGCTATGTTATAGAGATACATGCTTATCTGTGAGGGCCATAGAAATGGCCGGAACTGCCACCAGTAGTTCAACCAACGACCTTCATCCAAGGCCTTGTGGTAGGCAATCTCGGTCCAGCCCAGCAGCGCCGGGAAATCATCATGACGTACGAAAGGGTCGAAAAGCTGTGGCCAGTTGATCAGGAACAACGCAGCGGTGCAAAGCAGGGACAGAAAAAGAAACTCCTGCCGAGATGTTTTTTCCGTCATGATTTGTCGCCATATGACCTTGCAATAACAGAGGCCCGGACCTGCGCGATCGTGGTGACAGCCGACCGGGGCAAGGCACGCACAACCAGCTTGCGTAGGGTCCAGCCTAAACTGCCGACCTCTTTCAACGCGCCGGGCGCGACTTTGGTATCCAGCACGTCCTGAGGCAGCCGGGCTGCCCCTGATTGGTTCGCATAGAGGACAGAATTATACCGATACCAGGGTTCGATCGATTGATCCCCGAACATCTCAGGCCGCAAACAATCATAGGCCGTGTATCCCCGTTCAGCGAACAAACCCTGCCAAAAGGACAGGCGCTGTTCATTTATGTGAAACTCGCCGCCCTGCCCCGGAACGGCGGCTGAGAACAGGACCAGATCGCTATGTGTGGTCAGGCTCTGAACCAGGCTGGCCGACGCGTCATGCGGCAAGTGTTCACCGACCTCAAGCGACTGAGCCAAATCAAACTGGCGTCCAAGCTCGACCGGTTTGGACAGATCTGCACCGATAAACGCCTCAGCCGGTATCGCAAGCTTGTCACGATCCACATAGTCGCCATCGACACCGGCAATATCCTTGCAACCCGCGGCCTGCCACTCCGACAGCCACACACCCCGCCCGCAGCCAAAGTCCACGACACTGTCCGCAGAGATTTTTCCTAGAAGGCAAGCAATTAGCCTGTTTGCGGACCGCCGGGCGCCTTGGTCAATATAGTCAAAGAACTCGTTTGAATAGATATGCGACATTGCCAATCTCTAGGTTGAATTCTGCGGTTTATAGACCCACAGCCGTAGGAACGCGAAGTTGATCACAGGTAGAACAACTACAACGACAGCGGCCGAGACAACTTCGCTCAGGCCAAAACGAGGGCCGGCCAGTCCGGTAATCGCAGCTGAAACCAGCAGCCCAATTCCGACCATGCAAAGAAACCGCCCAAACTGTGCAGGAACCACCAGCGCCTGCCCGAAGGTCCAGACTGTTTGCCCAATATATTGGATCAGGATTGCGGACCCAAAAGCCAATGCATTGGCGATCCAGGGCGAATGAAACACGCCCAACAGGCCCAGATAAGCCAGCATGTAGTAACCAGCCACGCCTAAGCCCACGATGGCAAACCGGATTATGCGGCGCCGTTCGTTCATTTCTGCGCGGTCTTCTCTTCTACTATGGTGTCCGAAATCTCTGAGGTCTCTTGATCTACAAAATAGAGTGGTCGGTTTTTGGCCTCGATATACAGACGTCCGAGATATTCCCCCATGATTCCAAGCGTCAACAGCTGGATACCCGAAAAGAAACTGATCACCAGAACCGTCGACGCCCAACCCGCAACTGCGTTGTAAAGGATCAAGGACCAAAAGACGTAAACCGCCATCAGCGCGGCGATAACCAGTGTCAGAAAGGCCATTCGTGTGGCGATCTGCAGCGGTTTGATCGAAAAACTTGCCAGTGCATCAAGCGCAAAGCGGATCATCTTGGACATCGGGTATTTTGTCTCGCCCGCGATCCGTGGGTCGCGGATGTATTCGATCCCGATTTGACGGAAACCAACCCAAGCGAACATGCCCCGAATGAACCGCGCGCGTTCCGGCATACTCAGAACCGCATCCAGTGCCCGACGGCTGACAAGCCGGAAATCGCCCGTGTCATTTGGAATGGGTACGTCCGAAAGCCGGTTCAATATGCGGTAGAAACCATGAGCTGTTACTTTCTTAAACCAACTTTCGCCTTTTCGCTCACTCCGACGCCCATAAACCACATCATAACCCTGATCCATCATCGCCATCATGTCCGACAAAAGCTCCGGCGGGTCTTGCAGATCGGCATCCAACATGAAAATCCGCTGCCCTTGGGCTGCATTCAGCCCCGCTGTCAGAGCGATCTGGTGACCGCGGTTACCCGATAGCTTCAAACCGCGAATACGCGGATGAAACTCGCTTTGGGCACAGATTGCGCGCCATGTTTCGTCATTAGACCCATCATCCACCAGAATAATCTCGGATTCGGCGTTCCACTGTTCAGTCGCAGCGATCAGGCGCTCCACCAGTATGGGGATCGACTCCTCTTCGTTCATGCATGGAATGACGACAGACAGTAACATCTAACCTCCGGGCGCAATTTTGCTGCGCACCTATCGCAAAACGGACCAGCCAAGGAATAACGTTCACTTGGCGTTGTAGATGTATTGATATCTCAACACACGCATCAGCGAACAAGCCGGGCGCCGAGTTTTCACCTGTAGTTACCCAACCGACACAGGAATAGGCCCTAACCAACATTTTGACTGCCTCGCATCCTGAAATTCCCTTGCCTGAAAGAAACAGTAATTCGGGGCCATCTAAATTGGATGATTTCGCTCAACATGGGTTTTGTGAAACGCTTACCGAGCCTTTTTTGCTCCGGGCTCCAAAACAATGTCTGAGATGTGAAACACCTAAGCGTCCAAGACAAGAGCTGGTGTTGTGGCGGAGAGACAGGGATTCGAACCCTGGAGACGGTCTCCCGCCTACACACTTTCCAGGCGTGCGCCTTCGACCACTCGGCCACCTCTCCGTGCGGGCGTTATTTGGACTATCGCCTGGGGATTTGCAAGGCCCGATTAGTGTAAAATTCTCTGGCTCGTTTCAGGCCCGAACTTGCCTCAGGGTTCGTCACCATCACCGTCGGAAAGATCAGCCTCGGTCAATTCGGCGGGCGAAGAGGCCGGGGGCGCTTTTGTCTCTGAAACAGGCTCAGATGGGGGCATTTGCGCGTTACCTGACGATTGAAGGGCCTCGGGGTTTCGCAGCCAGACATCACGCTGAGCAAACGGTATCTCGATCCCCTCTTCGACAAAGCGGCGATTGATCTCATGGTTCATGTCGGACTTCACCGAAAGAACCCAATTCACATCCCGCAAAATGGCGCGGATTTCAAAGTCCAGAGAATCCGCTCCGAACCCCTGAAACACAACGCTGGGTGCCGGATTCGCCAATACCATCGGATGTGCGTTGGCGATTTCGCCCAGGATTGTCTCAACCACGCGGGTATCGGTACCATAGGCTACCCCGACCGGGACAATGACGCGTCCGATCGTGTTTCCACGGGTATAGTTGGTGACAACACCGCTGATCAGGTCCGAGTTCGGGACAATGACATCTGTTCGATCGAAGGTCTCAATTCGGGTCGAGCGTACCGAGATGTCGCGCACATAACCCATCATCCCGTTTACGTCGATCCAATCGCCTTTTGAGATCGGACGTTCGACCAAAAGAATAATGCCGGACACAAAGTTCGAGACAATGGTTTGCAGACCAAATCCGATCCCGACAGAGAGCGCCCCGGCCACGATGGCCAGAGACGACAGATCGAAACCCGCAACCATGATGGCGACCAAGGCTGCCAGGAAAATACCGACATACCCCGTCCCTGAAACAATCGCGTTTTGACCACCAGGATCAATGCTCGTCTTTGGCAACAAAGAGGTCCGCAACCCACCCTGCAGGGCGCGTGTCAGTCCGTATCCGATCAGGAAGACCACCAGAAAAGTAAAGAAATTACTGGGCGAGACGGTCACGCCCCCAATGTCGAACCCCAAAAGGAGCCGCGACCATGCCTCTAACAAATCGGTCTCGCGTGCGCCCCAGATCAGCGCCAGAACCGGCAGGGCCAAAATGGCCATGGCAAAGCCAATCAGAACCGAAAACAATGTGTCCCGGGCTGCCTCACCCTTGCGGGTTATCAATCCATAAACCGAAGTCAGGAATCGTTGAAGGATGATCAGTGCGGCAATCAGGATCAACGATTTTACCGCTGGAAAAACAATGGCCTCAGCCGCGTTGTTATAACCGATGGCGGCCAGAACTGGGCTGACAACTCCCAACAGGAACAATGCTCGGCGCAAGAATTCGACCAGCTGGATAACCCCGGTTCCACGGGCATTGCCATCAGGTTCTGCCTGCACCTCGGCAAGCCGTATCTGCCGCGCACGCAACAGAACCAGAGCAGTTGCAAGAATAACTGGGAAGCCTACAACCGCGCGCGTCGCATCCGAAGTATTCTCGATCTGTTCGAAAAGGTTCCCAAGATCATGCAAAATGAGAAAAACGGCAAGCAGATCCAGGTAGATTCGAAGCTCGGTGATCCGCTTTGGCGAGAGCTTTCTGAAACCCTGCGCCTGCTGCATTACATAGACCTGACGACCAATCCAGTCGTAGTACAGAACAATGGCCGCCCAGAACGGTACGTTTTGTATCAGAAGGGTTCCCCGCAATCCCAATATCCCCGTCAAGACGACGGCTTTTACCAGCAACAAAACACCCAGCCATGGCAGAATTATCCGAAACAGCGATGTCAGGAATGTCCATACGCCAGTTCCCTGCCCCCCTATGGTACGCAGATAGTTCCCGGCAGCCTCGGACCAACGTTTTCCATAGCCCAGCAAAACAATGGCCACGAAGACCAACAATAGAATTCCAAGCCCCTGTTTGCGAAGCTGCTCATGCACCACATCTGTTTGGTAGTTCTGCACAGCCTCGTTGAAAAGGCTTCGGCCCGCTTCAGTCAGGTCAACCCAGGCTGGTCGCCAATAGCTGGGGTTCAGTGGCGATGGGCCGCGCTCCAACAGCTCTTTTTTCTGCCTATTTCGCAGGATCTGGTCAATTTCTGCGATCAGTCCGTTGGCGCGACTGAAGGCCTCGTCGGAAATGATATGCGGCACCCGCAGCGCGTTCAGTTGGTTTTCAAGATGTGAACGCAGCGTAGCAATGTCTTCCGGTTCGGTGGCATCACCTTCCGGTCCGGGACCCAAAGCCTTGATCTGGCTTTCCAGGGTCTGAATACGTTCGGTATTTGCACCACGCGCGCTGTTGAAAACATCTCGATAGGTATGAATTTCGGATCGCAGATTTTCCAGCGAAGCGTTCGAGGCCCGATTGGCCTCGATCACATCTTCGGCCCGATCCGCCGTTTTTACCCAACCCTGATAGTAGTCACTTTGCCGATCCGAAAGCTGGGCCGTTGCAGGACCAGACAGAACTGCAAACAAAAGTGAAACAAGGGCCAGAAACAGGCGGACCAGCCGCAACATCATACGTCCTCGAAAACGCCCGGAATGCTACGCGGCGCCTCGGTCATCCAATCAGGAACAGGCAATTCTTTTTCGCGCAGGAATTCCGGGTTGAACAGCTTGGATTGATAGCGCGTGCCATAATCACACAGAATCGTAACAATGGTATGGCCCGGACCCAGATCCTTGGCCAGGCGCACGGCGCCAGCCATGTTGATGGC
Organism: Ruegeria sp. CDSA077; assembly: GCF_059612265.1. NCBI lineage: Bacteria > Pseudomonadati > Pseudomonadota > Alphaproteobacteria > Rhodobacterales > Roseobacteraceae > Ruegeria > Ruegeria sp. CDSA077. The sequence goes on along the minus strand of NZ_JBXWQG010000001.1, from coordinate 650,167 downwards.
GGTCGATCCGCCCATGACCAGACCTTCGTCGCGCAGAAGGTCAAAGATATAGGGCAACGCTTCGTTATCCGTCATCTGATAGGCGAAATCCGGTTTGAACCCCTCAAGGTTCTTGGTGATCCGCACCTGCCCGATACCTTCCGCGATCGAGCTTCCCTCCATCGCGATCTCACCGGTTTTGTAATAGGAATACAACCCGGCCCCCATCGGATCGACCAATGCGATCTTGACGCCTTTGGGCTGCAGGGCCTCGGCCACACCGGCCAACGTGCCACCTGAACCAACCGCACTGACAAAGCCGTCGACCTTACCGCCGGTTTGCTCCCAGATCTCGGGGCCGGTGGTCTCGACATGGCTCTGACGGTTGGCGACGTTGTCGAACTGATTGGCCCAGATTGCGCCATTGGGTTCCGTCTGCGCCAGTTCTTCAGCCAGACGGCGAGAGTAATGTACAAAGTTGTTCGGGTTGCGATACGGCGCTGCCGGGACCTGAACTAACTGTGCGCCCGCGAGACGCAGCATGTCTTTCTTTTCTTCGGACTGGGTCTCCGGGATCACGATCACGGTCTTGAAGCCCATCGACGCCCCGACAAGCGCCAGACCGATACCGGTGTTTCCAGCGGTGCCTTCAACGATGGTGCCCCCAGGTTTCAGGTCGCCCCGTGCTATGGCATCGCGAATGATATAAAGAGCGGCACGGTCCTTGACCGATTGACCAGGATTCATGAACTCGGCCTTGCCAAGAATTTCACACCCGGTTTCCTCACTGATACGGCGCAGCCGGATCAACGGAGTTTTCCCTACTGCGTCGGCAAGGTCTTTCGCAATGCGCATGGCGCCCTCATTTCTTTACGTATCAACGAAGATTTACAGATGCTACGCAACAACCACAAGCCGCGATCACGCCCCACGCAGCCTGTCTCTGTGCCGAGCCAGCCAATGCGCCAGTGACAATAGCGGCAAATCCTTGAACCCATGCCCGTCGACTTGATCCATGAACTGAGCATAGGGAATGATTTTGGTGCGGATATCCTCACCTTCCGAGGCCAGCCCGCCATCGTCTATCGTTTTCTCAAGATCGGCCAACCCTACGTAAAGATAAACGTATTCGGTGGACGATCCGCTGGACGAATAGGCCTCTCCGGCAAATTCAAGCGACTTGAGGTTGATCTGGGCTTCTTCCATCGCCTCACGCCGCGCAGCCTGTTGCGGCGTTTCACCGGGGTCAATCATGCCTGCAACGGGTTCCCACATCCACGGCTCGGGGTCTTCGATCAGGAAAACCGGCGTCCTAAATTGTTCAACCAAAAGCACCGCGTCACGCCCCGGATCATATGGCAGAACCACCACAGCACTGCCCTGCATCAATCCGTTGCGGTTCAGCACTGACCCCATCGTGCCGTCATTCCGGCGGTGTTGAAGCTGAACCTCCTGCATGCCGAAATAGTCAATATAGGCATGGGTATGCTTGTGTACGATCACATCTTTCTTCGGATCACGCGCGTCACCGGTTCCGCGTTTGCGTGCAGCCAGCTTGGCCCAGGCGCGGGTTCGGATCGACGGAAAACTGCGCGCGATCTTGACGGCATCGGCCTTGCCGTAATAGCCCATGACCTCTTGCGCGGCGGTTAGGGTCAGATCCGCCCACGCGTCTGCCCAGTCCTGCAAGGACCATAGCTCACCGGGCGACCACAGGTCAGGCTCGGGAAAGAACACGCTGACTTCGACAACAGAGCCATCGGGCAGTTCAACGGGCTGCAGCTGCAGATCATAATCAAACCCCCCTTCATAGAAAATCAGTCGCCTGAAATCCTCGGGTTCGAGGCCCTGAACCAGAAGGCCATCCGCAACGCCCCCACGTTCTGGCTGGATCATCGGAAATGCCTCGTCGCGCACGCTGTAAACCGCGTGATCCTTCAGCTTGGCCTCTGACAAAGTCAGGCGTGACAGCGGACGGCCAAGCACCAGTTGCAGCAGTGGCAGATGCCGAAGCGTGCCATAGAAAAACAGATCGTTCACAAGGGTATCTCGCGTTGGTGTTTGGGTGCTAGCGCCAGCGGCGGCTTGCTTCTTCCGTCGCCAAACCGGCGATAAGAGCGCCAATAGCCAAAGTCCACAGAATTTCCGGAGCTAACAACTGTTCGCCATAGCCAACACTGATTTTGAAAATCGCAGTAAGGGCCTCGAACGGTCCATCATAACGGTGGCGCATGGCCAAGCGGAACATCTCATAGGTGCCCTGAACGAAAAGACCCCAAAACACCAGCGAAGCAATGCCTGTCAGTCCGTTATTGACGGCAGCGGTCCACCCTTTGCCGGTCCGTTTACCCATGATTTTCCAACCACACGCGACCCCTAGGGCCATGTTGACGACAGTGAAGTAGCCATAGCTTTTGCCTTCTTCACCATTTGCGATGATCATACTGGAAACCAGAAATGCCACCACCGCCAGACAAAGGGCTGCGACAAGACGTGAGGCGCTGGGCATTCTAAAGGTCCGTTTACTAAGTAGGTTTCGCTATGGTGATCTGTGTCACATCACAGTTGCCGGTGTCAAAGGCCGCGCCGCAAGCAGTCAAATAATAATTCCACATGCGGCGAAAACGCTCATCAAACCCCATTCCCGAAATCTCGTCCCATTTGTCATTGAACGTCTCGTACCAGCGGCGCAGTGTCAGATCATAGCTTTTGCCGAATTCTTTTGACTTCACCACGGTCAGACCCGCATTCGCCACCTGCTCCTGCAGAATTGTCGGAGCCGGAAGCATCCCACCCGGAAAGATATATTTCTGAATGAAATCAACACCATTCTTATACACATCCCAGCGATGATCGCCAACGGTAATGATTTGCAACGTTGCCTGTGCGCCAGGTTTTAAGCGATCACGGATAGTGTCGAAATAAACCGGCCAATATTTCTGACCAACCGCCTCGAACATCTCAATAGAGGCGATCCCGTCATATTGGCCCCGTTCGTCACGATAATCCTGCAGCTTCAGATCAACTAAATCTGTAAGTCCTTCTTTTTCAATACGTTGTCTGGCAAAGCTCAACTGTTCCTTGCTGATCGTCAAGCCTGTGACCCGCAGGCCACGCTCTTTTGCTGCATATTCGGCGAAACCACCCCATCCGCAGCCGATTTCCAAAATATGGTCACCGGGTTTGGCACCCATTTCATCAACCAGACTGGCGTATTTAGCGGTTTGTGCCTTTTCCAAGCTTTCCTGTCCGGTTTCGAACAATGCACTGGAATAGGTCATGGTATCATCCAGCCATAACCCATAGAATTCATTACCTAAATCGTAATGATAAGAGATATTCTTTTTAGCCTGTCGACGGTTGTTTCGATGCAGCCAAAAGCGCAGGCGTTCATAGGCCTGTACCAGAAATTTCCCGGTGAAATCGTCGTACACGGTCTCGGTACCCAGATGCACTAGATCCATGAAGGCACGCAGATCTGGTGTGCTCCAATCGCCTTCCAGATATCCGTCTGAAAACCCCAGCTCACCCTCCCGGATAAGTCGTGCAAATACGTCCGGATTGTGAATATCGACCCGTGCGACAGGCCCAGGGCGTTTGCCTTCGGTTCGAAATACACGACCGTCTGGCAAGGCAATATCAAGCTGCCCCCGCTCCATCTGGTTCAGCATATTCAGAACATGTGCAAAATATCTTGGCAGGTCTGTCTGCCCTTCGATTGTAGTTAGAACCATCCGCTCTCCTCTGTGCGGTTGTTATAGAAGGCTAAAACGAGTTTGTGTTTCTGGCAAGTTTTCAGTTCTTTACCGGCTTTTTCGGCCCTCATAGGCCGACAAGGCACGCGCGCGTCCTTCGGCCAAACCCACAACAGGGTTTGGGTATGGCGCAGACGGATCAAGACCCCACTTGCAGGGAATGGCTTCAAAATAATCAAGTGCGCTCGAGGGCGGGTTTGACTGTCCTTCGGCCACCCATTTCCGTACATAGTCGCAATGGGGATCATATTTTTTTTGCTGCGCCTCGGGGTTAAAGATACGGAAAAACGGGGACGCATCTGGGCCGGACCCAGCAACCCATTGCCAACCCATCGCATTTGAGGCCGGATCCCAATCGGTCAGGCAATCGGAAAACCAGCCCATACCGATTTTCCAGTGCGCCATCAGATGTTTGGTCAAATAGCTGGCGACAATCATCCGGGCGCGATTGTGCATGCGACCTGTGACGTACATCTGTCGCAACCCAGCATCGACCACGGGAATGCCTGTCCTTGCCTGCTTCCAAGCAATGATCTCGGGGCTAGAGGCGTTTTGGCCCCAAGGGAACTGATCCCATTCCGGTTTCCAGTTGTTGCTTAACAAATGAGGCGTATGGAACATCAAATGATAGGCAAATTCACGCCAAACCAACTGCCGCAAATAGGCTTCGGTACCGGACATGCCGAACATCTCTGCGCCCTGAAGGGCGTGCCAGACGCTACGTGGTCCAATCTCACCAAGCGATAGATATTCGGAAATGCCCGACGTTCCATCCTCGGCCAGCTGATCCCGGGCTTCGGGATACCCCGAAAGCCGTTCCAAGAACCGATGGAGCGTTTTGAACGCTGCGTCTTCCCCTGGCTGTACATAGCGGGCGCAAACTGATGCCCCGCGGTTCATTCCCGCGGCCAATCCCCACGACTCCAGAGTATCTGTATGCGGCCATTCCTTCGGCGGGGTCAGCGCGGCGGGTCGCGCATGTGGGAATGGAACCTCGCGTTTCTGTACCGATCGCCACATTGGTGTAAACACGCGAAAAGGCGTTCCGGTCTTGGTCTGGACGGTCCAGGGCTCAAAAAGCAGGTGCCCGGAAAACGATTTGGGCTGTACGCCCAGTCTGGTCAGAGCCGTCTTGATCCTTGTATCTCGGGCAATCGTGTCCGGATCGTAAGCCCGAGACCAATAGACCTCGGTGGATCCGGTTTTCTTGATCAGGTTTTGCAGAACCTCCAATGCATCCCCGCGCCGCAAGATCAGACGGCTTCCCAACTGCGCCAACGCGCGGTCAAACACCTCCAGGCCCTTGCCGAGGCGCCATTTAGGAGCCGCACCCAAGGCCTGCCCAAGATCGTCGAAAATATAGACCGGAATGATTGGCCGCCCGGTTGCCGAAGCAGCGCTGAGTGCAGGATGGTCCGACAGTCGCAAATCCTGTCGGAACCACATAATTATCGGCGGGCTCTTGGGTCCCATGACTGCTCCGTATTGTTTACCTTTCTACGCAGCAGTGTCAGAACTGGATCACAAAACAGCGTCCAACGCATTCAAAAGCTGATCAATTTCCTGTTTCGATGTGTAATGCGTAAAGCTGACTCGCAAAACACCTTGACCCAGATCCACACCCATGGCCTGCAAAGGACGCACGGCATAGAAATCTCCGCCACCGGCCATAACCCCATGCGAGGCAAGACTGGCAGCAACAGATTCAGCATTTCGGTTCAGCGCCAGCGCCACCGTTGGCGCACGCCGCGAGGCATCAGAGGTTCCGATCAGACGGGCTGCATTGCGATCTTTAACCGCATCCAGAACCGGTTGTAGCAGGGCGATCTCGTGCCCGCGCATCAGGTCGTGGACAAACGCCCCCCGCGCTGCAGCACCAGTTCCGGGTCCGTCATGATGTTCGCATAGTAGATCGACGTAATCCGCCATGCCCGCGCTGGCGGCGATCTGTGCGTGATCCGGCCCTGCAGGGGTAAATCGTTGATAAAGAACATCGCCGTTGAAATAGTGCCCCTGATTGGGCAACAGCTCCCCCAATGCCCGGCGGATCACCATGCATCCCTGATGAGGACCATAGGTTTTATACGCCGAAAACAGATAGATATCCGGTCCCAGATCACCGACATTCGGAAATCCATGCGGCGCGTAAGAGACACCGTCGACGCAGACAAACGCGCCTGCCGCATGTGCAATCGCAGTTATCTCGGTAACCGGATTGATTTCCCCGACCACGTTCGAACAATGCGGAAAACAGACCAGACGCACCTTTTCGTCCAGAATGTCCTCAAGATCCTGCGGGTTCAGAGACCCGGATTCGGGGTCTATCTGCCATTCGCGAACCTCTATGCCTTCATCAGCAAGACGGCGCCAAGGCCCCGAATTGGCCTCATGATCTTGATTTGTCACGACAATCGCATCACCCGGCTGCATCCACTGTCGGAATGCCTGCGCCAGAACATAGGTGTTCTGCGTGGTCGACGGGCCAAAGCTCAGTTCATCTGCATCCACACCCATGATCGCAGCCATTCGGGCGCGGGCCTCGTCCATTTCCTCTCCGGCCAGACGGCTGGCATCATAGGGGGCATAGGGCTGTACCTTGCGCTGGGTGTAATAGCGCGTCAAACGATCAAGCACCGGCTTGCAAGTATATGATCCACCAGCATTTTCGAAAAATGCCTGTCCCTGCAGGCTGGGTTCGGAAAAAGCCGGGAACTGCGACCGAACAAAATTGATATCCAGAGTGCTCATGGCACGTGCCTCCTTGATCATGCTTGCCTATCCAAGAGGTGCCCGAGCATGATTTCGGAACCCTCAGAAATCATGGCAGGTCTTCCAGCCCAGCCGACACGTTCAGGTGCCCGCAGAACCTGCGCCTTTGCCGCGCAAGTACGCCGACAAATTGCCCACAGCTTTTGCCATCGTCAAGAACACTGTGCCCTGAACCAAAGAAAAAGCCGGGCAATTATGCCCGGCCTTGAAAATGAGTACCGTTCGGGTGTCTAGCCCTGAACTTTTGTGTAGGTTCCCTCACCGGCTAGGATACCGCGGAAACCGCCCGGCTCATCCAATCCGAATACGATCAGAGGCAGGTTATTGTCGCGCGCTAGCGCAATGGCCGATGCATCCATGACTTTCAGCCGCTTTGCCAACACGTCATCGTAGCTGACCGTGTCATAACGCACCGCATCCGCATGTTCTTTGGGGTCTTTGTCATAGACACCGTCCACGCCGTTCTTACCCATAAAGATCGCCTCGCAAGCCATCTCATTGGCGCGCAGTGTCGCTGCAGTATCTGTGGTGAAATACGGATTCCCTGTTCCAGCGGCAAAGATGCAGACCCGTTTCTTTTCCAGATGCCGCACAGCGCGGCGGCGGATGTAAGGCTCGCAAACCTCATCCATACGAATGGCCGAGATCACACGAGTAAACACGCCAACCTCCTCAAGCGCCGATTGCATGCCAAGCGCATTCATGACCGTAGCCAGCATACCCATGTAATCCGCCGTCGTCCGTTCCATCCCCTGAGCTGAACCGCTGAGACCGCGAAAGATGTTGCCACCACCGATGACCATACAAATCTCGACCCCTAGATCGTGAACTGACTTTACCTCTTGCGCGATGCGCTGGACGGTGGGCGGATGCAGGCCAAAACCCTGATCTCCCATCAGCGCCTCGCCCGAAATCTTCAGCATCACTCGGCTGTATTTCGCCTTGGTTGTATCGACAGTGTCGGTTGTGGGGGAAAGGGTCATGTTGCGCTCCGGGCTGGCACGGGTTTAATTCCGGCGCAAAATGAAGCAAAAGCTCCGCGGGTTCAATGCGGATGATGAGGAATGAGGCAACCTGAATGGCCAATGCCAAGATGACGCAGTTTTGGGACCGCCTTCCCCCTATTCCTGGCGACAAACCCGTCTTGATCGCCGGGCCTACCGCATCGGGGAAATCAGCATTGGCGCTGAAGATCGCCGAAACGTTCGGCGGCGTGATCGTCAATGCAGACGCAAGCCAGGTTTATGATTGCTGGCGCGTGATCTCGGCGCGTCCCTCCGCCGAGGAAGAAGACCGCGCGCCGCATCTGCTTTATGGTCATGTGCCTTATGATCAGGACTATTCGACTGGCCACTGGTTGCGCGAGGTCAAGCCATTGCTGTCCGGCGGAAAGCGCCCCATCATTGTGGGCGGTACAGGTTTGTATTTTTCTGCCCTGACCGAAGGTATGGCCGATATCCCGGCGACTCCGACCAAAGTTCGGGCTGCCGCGGATCAACTGGACCTAGCTACACTGATTGATGGGGTCGATGCCAAAACCCTGGCCGGGATTGACACCCGGAATCGCGCCCGCGTTCAACGTGCGTGGGAAGTTCAGCAAGCCACCGGGCGCAGCTTGCGGGACTGGCAAGCCGACACCCCTCCTCCGGTTCTGAACCCGCAAGACGCCGTGCCCATTGTGTTTGATGTCGACAAAGAATGGCTATTGGATCGGATCAGGCGCCGGTTTGACCTGATGCTGGAAAGTGGTGCTTTGGAAGAAGTTGAGGCGATGCGAAACCGGTATGACGCCTCGCTGCCGTCTTTCAAGGCCATCGGCGTTCCCGAGTTGGTAGCCTATCTTGAAGGCCGTATCACACTGGATGACGCGCGCGAGCGTGCCACAATCTCGACCCGTCAATTTGCCAAACGTCAGCGCACATGGTTTCGCGCACGCATGAAAAACTGGATTCGCGTTGATTTATCAAAGTGATACTTAACGTAGTTACAAACCCATTTTCAGGACACCAACCGCAGATTCGAAGTGATCGAATCTGATTGGCGGTCACTATTCGAATTACCCAGAGCACAGATTAAGCATCCGCGATGACGGAAACTTCGGCCGCAACATGTCGCTTTTGTGCAGTTGATGACGATTTCCGACATTGACCTCATGGGAAATCTGGTGCCGAATGACGCCATGGGGATGCTGCTTATCCAAAAAAGAACACACGAACCTGCTGCCTGGCACCAACTGGTCTGAGCGGTTCAGAGCTACTTCATCAAAATCGATGTCACAGGGAGAGACATTAATGAAACACCAAACCATTACCGGAGCGCCGATCCATCGTGCCGCGGAAATGCACGCGCAAGAGTACCGCGACGGGCAACTAAGCCGCCGCGAGTTTTTGGCGCGCGTGACGGCATTGGGGGTTACCGTCCCCGCCGCCTATGGAATGATCGGCCTGGCGTCTCCGGCACAAGCACAAGAGCCACCGCGCGGTGGAACTATCCGCTATCAGATGGAAGTGCGCGGCCTGAAAGATCCACGTACTTATGACTGGACGCAAATTGCGACCTTCACGGCTGGCTGGCTGGAATATCTGGTCGAATACAACAATGACGGTTCGTTCAAGCCGATGTTGCTGGAAAGCTGGGAATCCAACGATGACGCGACTGAGCACACGCTGAACGTTCGCAAAGGCGTCAAGTGGAACAATGGTGATGACTTCACCGCAGCGGATGTCGCCCGCAACATCGAAATGTGGTGTGACGCGGCAGTCGAGGGGAACTCGATGGCATCGCGCATGTCATCCCTGGTTGACGAGGCAACCCAGAAAGCGGGTGAAGGTGCAATCACTGTGGTCGATGATCACACGGTCAAGCTGACCTGCAACACGCCCGATATCACGATCATTCCTGGTATGGCCGACTATCCGGCAGCCATCGTGCACAGCAGCCACGATCCCAACAATATGCTGGCCAACCCGATTGGCACTGGCTTCATGATCCCTGAAAGCCACGAAGTGGGCGTAAAGGGTGTACTGGTCCGCAATGAAGAGCACGACTGGTGGGGATATGCTGCGGGCAAGGGTGGCTATATCGATCGGATCGAATTCATCGACTACGGCACAGACCCAGCGGCCTTCCTGGCTGCTTATGAGGCCGAAGAGATCGACATGAACTGGGAGTCGGTCGGCGAATTCGTCGACATCTTTGACAGCATCGGTCTGACACGGTCCGAGATCCCATCGGGCTTTACCATCGTCATCCGCCCGAACCAGCTGGCCGAAGATGCCGACGGCAACAAGATCTACGCCGACAAACGTGTGCGGCAGGCCCTGGCCATGGCCGTCGACAACGCCGTTTGCCTGGAGCTGGGCATGTCGGGATACGGCATTCCTGCCGACAACTGCCATGTTGGCCCGATGCACCCGGAATATGACTCGGCTGTGACCCGCCTGCCCTTCGATCCCGCAGCGGCCAAAGCGCTGATGGACGAGGCCGGAATGGGTGACTTCGAGCATGAGGTTCAGTCCATCGACGACGACTGGCGCCGCAACACGACCGCGGCCGTGGTCGCTCAGTTGAACGATGCGGGCATCAAGGCACGTCATACAGTTCTTCCGGGTTCGACCTTCTGGAACGACTGGACGAAATACGCCTTCTCGTCGACCAACTGGAACCACCGCCCGCTGGGCACGCAGGTTCTGGCGCTGGCCTACAAATCGGGCGTAGCCTGGAACGAGGCTGGTTTCGCCAATGACGAGTTCGACGCGCTTCTGGCAGAGGCAAACTCGATCGCGGATGTCGACAAACGTCGCGAAGTCATGGCCAAGCTGCAGGCGATCATGATCGAAGAAGGCGTGACCATCCAACCCTATTGGCGGACGGCGATGCGTCACCACCGGGACAATATGGTTGGGGTTGAAAAGCACATCGCCGACCTGCCACAAATCTATAAGTTCGGCATTCTTTCCTAAGCCGACAGATACAAGCCGCGCCGATTGGGCGCGGCTTTTTCGTCCGTATCGTGGCGACCAAAAAACAGCGAAGTGTGGGGCTTTTGACACCTGCACTGGCCACCAACAGGGGCTAATATGGGACTATTCATTCTAAAGCGTGTCGGCATCATGCTCATCACAGCTTTGTGCCTGACATTCTTGGTCTTCTTCCTCACCAACCTGTATCCAAACCTCGAAAAGCTTGCGAAAACGCAGGGCAATTTTCGTATGTCCGACGAACAGGTTGAAAGCTATCTGCTGAAAAACGGGTATCTGCAGCCGACGCCGATCAAATACGGCGAGTGGTTGGGCGTGCTGCCATCCTATCGGCACACCAACGACGACGGCAGTGTGCAAGGAAGATGTATCCTGCCCGGCGAAACTGCAGAAAGCTCGCCAAGTTTCTGCGGCATCCTGCAGGGATACTGGGGATACTCGTCCGTTTTCAAAGAGGAAGTTTCGAAAGTTGTTGGCACTCGGCTGGCCCTGACCGGTCGGTTGATGCTTTGGGTTATGTTGCTGATGGTCCCCTCGGCGCTGATCCTTGGGGTTCTGGCGGGTATGAAAGAAGGATCGGCCACCGACCGAACCCTTTCAACATTCGCCATCACGACGACAGCGACCCCGGAATATGTCTCGGGCGTGATCTTTATCGCGATCTTCACTTCGTCTGCCGTTGGCCTGAAATGGTTCAAAGGCACCGCGACACAGGCGATGGAGAACCCGACCTTTGAGAACTTCTTTCTACCGGTACTGACTATTGCTCTCTACGGGATGGGCTATATCGCTCGTATGACCCGCGCCTCGATGACCGAGGTGATGACGGCGCAATATATCCGTACCGCGCGGCTCAAAGGTGTTTCCTTCCCGAATATCGTCATGAAGCACGCGCTGCGAAACGCGCTGATCGCACCGTTCACAGTCATCATGCTGCAGTTTCCCTGGCTGCTGAACGGCGTGGTGATCGTCGAGACCCTGTTTAACTATAAAGGGTTCGGCTGGGCGCTGGTTCAGGCAGCAGGCAATAACGACATCCAGCTGCTGCTGGCGATTTCGGTCGTGTCGGTCTTTGTGGTGCTGGTAACGCAGCTGATCTCGGATATCGGCTATGTCTACCTCAACCCACGCATCCGAATTTCGTAAGGAGGGACAGAACATGGAACCACTTACCTGGACCGGCTCTATCGCCATTCTGAACCCCTTGCTGATGATCGCACTGGTTGCACTAGGGGTATCAATCATCGTCTGGATCTTGGGCAGCATCGTGTTGCCCGAAACGCCGGTCGTCGTGAATATCGACGGCACAATCAATGCAGATACCGGCCTGCGCGGCCTGACGCAGATCGCGCTAAGATACAGCTTTTTCGCCTGCGTTGCGCTGTGTCTGGCATATGTGGTGCTTGGCATTTTGATGGGGACAAGCGCCGGGATTATCGGAGCGATCTCTCGGCAGTTTTTACCTGTCTGGATGTCGCTGATCATCCTGTTTGCAATGTCGATCGCCTTCAAGCGCAAGCTGGGCCTTTACGGCAAACTGTTCGACAGCCCCATCGGCATGATCGGTTTTGGCCTTGTGATGTTCTGGGTCTTTACCGGCATTTTTGGTGCGTTGGACCTGATCGTCACGCATGATCCGCTGGCGCAAGTTTCAGGTATGAAGAACAAGTTGCCCGGAACTCCAATGCCCAGCACTGAGGACGGAACATATTCCTGGTATCTGCTAGGTGGGGACAATCTGGCCCGCGATGTGTTCAGCCGGATGGTCAAAGGGGCATGGATCGTGGTGCAGATCGCACCGATGGCAACCATATTTGCCTTCATGGTCGGGATTACTTTGGGCCTGCCTGCGGGGTTTTATGGCGGACGTCTGGACACATTCCTGTCCTTCCTGGCAAACCTGATCTTGGCCTTCCCGGTAATCCTGCTGTTCTATCTGCTGGTCACGCCCGAGATCGTGGCAACCGGTGTGCCGAACTATATGGCAGCTGTGTTGTTCGTCTTTCCGATCCTGTTTCTTTGCGTCCTGCTGAATTCGCGGTTCTATACGCGGCCCAATTTCCGCACACCTCTGCTGATCGGAGTGTTGGGCATCGCGATGTGGCTCTATCTATCTCTGATTTCAACAGACGGCTACATCATCGAAACCAACAGCTACAACATCTGGGGACTGCCCACCTATCTGGACCTATTCAATATCCCCGGCGGCATTCTGGTCGTGTTCGTTTCGGTGGTTTTCGTAAACTCACCCACGGTATTCCGTATCGTGCGTGGCCTGGCGTTGGACATCAAAACCCGCGATTATGTTGCCGCAGCGCAAACCCGTGGTGAAGGTCCATGGTACATCATGCTTTGGGAAATCCTGCCCAATGCGCGCGGGCCGCTGATCGTCGATTTCTGTCTGCGCATTGGCTATACGACCATCCTTTTGGGAACCTTGGGATTCTTTGGCCTCGGGCTACCACCCGAAAGTCCCGATTGGGGGTCGACGATCAATGAAGGGCGCAAGCTCTTGTCGATCTATCTGCACCCTGCCCTGCCACCTGCGCTGGCGCTGTTGACACTGGTTCTTGGGTTGAACCTGTTGGCTGATGGCCTGCGCGAAGAAAGTCTGAAGGACTGATGTATGAGCGGCCGGGGGCCCTGCCCCCGGACCCCCGAGGTATTTTTGGCCAGATGAAGGGGATCCCCGGGATCTGGTGAGGAGCAACACAGATGACCAAACTTGCGTCCTATGAGGGCCCGATATTGGAGATCGACAAGCTGTCGATTTCGTTTTTCACGCGGTTGCGCGAGATCCCTGCAGTGATGGATTTTTCGGTCAGCGTGCAGCCTGGTGAAGCTGTGGGGCTGGTTGGGGAATCGGGGTGCGGGAAATCCACCGTTGCGTTGGGCGTCATGCAGGATCTGGGCAAGAACGGGCGTGTTGTTGGCGGATCCATCAAGTTCAAGGGTCGTGACCTATCCGAGATGACGGCCGAAGAACTGCGCGATATTCGCGGCAATGAAATAGCCATGATCTATCAGGAACCTATGGCCAGCCTGAACCCCGCGATGAAGATCGGTCGGCAGCTGATGGAAGTACCGATGATCCACGAGGGCGTCAGCAAGGACGAGGCCTATGCCCGTGCGCTGGAAGTGGTCACCGATGTACGCCTGCCCGACCCTGAACGGATGCTGAATTCTTTCCCCCACCAGCTGTCGGGAGGCCAGCAGCAGCGCATCGTGATCGCGATGGCGCTGATGTCCAAGCCATCGTTGCTGATCCTGGACGAGCCCACCACCGCGCTTGACGTGACCGTCGAGGCCGCGGTGGTCGAGCTGGTCAAGGATCTGGGCAAGAAATACGGCACCTCTATGCTGTTCATCAGCCACAATCTGGGGCTGGTGCTGGAAACCTGCGACCGGCTGTGCGTGATGTATTCCGGCGAAGCGGTCGAGCGCGGCTCGATCAAGGATGTGTTCGACGAAATGCAGCACCCCTATACGCAGGCGCTCTTCCGGTCGATTCCACTGCCGGGTGCGGACAAGAACGCGCGCCCGCTGGTGGCCATTCCGGGCAATTTCCCCCTGCCCCATGAGCGCCCTCCGGGCTGCAACTTTGGCCCACGCTGCGACTATTTCGAGGAAGGTCGCTGTGACGCGCAGAACATTCTGATGGAGGCCGTGCCAGGCAATGACCGGCATCATACCCGCTGTCTGAAATTTCAGGAGATCGACTGGAACGCGCCCATCACCCTGGCCGAGCAAAAGGAAAAAGGTGAGATTGGCCGCGTTGTTCTAAAGATGGAAAATCTCAAGAAATACTATGAGGTTGCGGCAAATGCACTGTTCGGAGGCGGCGAAGCGAAGGTAGTCAAAGCCAACGAAACGCTGAGCTTTGAGGCGCATGAATCCGAGACACTCGCCATTGTGGGCGAATCAGGCTGCGGCAAATCCACCTTTGCCAAAGTTCTTATGGGGTTGGAGACGGCCACGGACGGGCAGATCCTGCTGGACAACCGCAATATCGAGGACGTGCCCATCGAAGAGCGCGACGCCAAGACGGTGGGCGAGGTTCAGATGGTGTTCCAGAATCCGTTCGACACGTTGAATCCTTCGATGACCGTGGGCCGTCAAATCATCCGCGCTCTGGAAATCTTTGGCGTCGGTAAGTCCGAGGCCGAGCGCAAGAAGCGGATGCTCGAACTGTTGGACTTGGTGAAACTGCCCCGCGCCTTTGCCGAGCGGATGCCGCGACAGCTTTCGGGTGGTCAGAAACAGCGTGTCGGCATCGCCCGCGCCTTTGCCGGGGATGCGCGGATCGTGGTGGCGGATGAGCCGGTCTCGGCGCTGGATGTATCGGTGCAGGCGGCGGTAACCGACCTGCTGATGGAGATCCAACGCGAGCACAAAACCACACTGCTGTTCATCAGCCACGACCTGTCGATCGTGCGCTATCTCAGCGACCGGGTGATGGTGATGTATCTGGGCCATGTGGTCGAGCTGGGCACCACTGATCAGGTGTTTTCGCCGCCCTATCACCCCTATACAGAAGCCCTGCTGAGCGCGGTCCCCATCGCCGATACATCGGTCGAGAAGCAGCACATCGTCTTGGAAGGCGACATCCCATCAGCGATGAACCCGCCTCCTGGCTGTCCGTTTCAGACCCGCTGTCGCTGGAAATCCGAAGTCCCCAACGGTCTTTGCGAAAGAGATGTCCCACCCGTGAAAACCCTGGCAGACGGTCATCAGGTCAAATGCCATCTGGCAGACGACATCCTGGCACGTATGGAACCCGTCATAAAAATCGCCGCTGAGTAATGGGATTGGGTACGCAACAAGGGCGTCGGTAAGGTGGTTCCGGCGCCCTAATTAAGCGACACGACCTCGAGCAGCCTGTCACTGAACGCGCTGATTTGGCCAAGCCGCATCACCTGTTGATCCGGCAATTCATCGGGCGGCCTAACCGCCCCAAATCACCTTCACGTAATTCTGGGTTTCCTTGTAGGGTGGTACGCCACCGTGTTTTTCAACAGCCTGAGGTCCGGCATTATAGGCGGCCAGCGCAAGCCGCCAGGATTTGAACTTGCGGTATTGCCAGGACAAATACCGGGCCCCACCTTCAAGATTCTGTTTCGGGTCGCGCGGGTTCACGCCCAATAATTGCGCGGTCCCGGGCATCAACTGGGCCAGACCCAACGCGCCTTTATGTGACACGGCATGCGGATTCCATCCACTTTCCTGCTGAACAAGGCGCAGGAACAGTTCTTCGGGAACATCGTGTTTACGAGCCGCTTGCCGCGCCATCGTCAGGTACTCACCCCGATAGTTGCCGGAATATCGCTTACTGAATTGTGGTTGAGGCGTCTTAGGCTTCAACCGATCTGAATCGCGGTACTGGGTGGCCGCACGGCCGTCCAAATATTTGGATTGCTTCAGAAAGATGTCCTTACGGCTTTTGGTAGACAGCGTATCCGCCGCAGCGAGTCCACAGGTCAACGCAAAGCATAGAACCGATAAAAAACCAAATCTGAAACGCATTAATGCCTGTCCCGCACTGTCACGAACCCGAGTGAGTATATGTATTTCAGCCAATAATGAAAGCATGGTAAATTTTCTCTGTGCAAACTCCCGACCAGTTCATTTCTCATGATCCATGTTCCAACCATGGTTCAGGGCGTATAGGGTCTCAGAAATACACAGCGCCAGATTCGGGCGCACTCAAGTCAGTTAAGAACGGGGAAATACATGGCGGGTTCTGTCAACAAGGTCATTCTGGTAGGAAATCTGGGGCGCGATCCCGAGGTACGGTCGTTCCAGAACGGTGGCAAGGTCTGCAATCTGCGCATCGCCACTTCCGAGACCTGGAAAGACCGCAACACCGGCGAACGCCGCGAGCGGACAGAATGGCACTCGGTCGCGATTTTTTCAGAACCATTGGCCCGCATTGCCGAGCAATATCTGCGCAAGGGCAGCAAAGTTTATATCGAAGGTCAGCTGGAAACCCGCAAGTGGCAGGATCAGTCCGGTCAGGACCGCTATAGCACTGAGGTGGTTTTGCGCCCCTATCGCGGCGAGCTGACTTTGCTGGATGCGCGTGGAGAAGGCGGCGGCGGTGGCGGTGGTCAATCCGGCGGTTACGGTGGCGGCCAGGCAGGTGGTGGCTATGGTGACCCCTATGGCGGACAATCCAGCGCCCCGGCACCCGCATCTGGTGGAATAGACGACGACGAGATTCCGTTCTAGGCACACCGGAGACACATCATGACATGGTCCTTCTCGCTCGGCCGACTATTGGGGTCGGAACTGAAGGTCCATGTCACCTTTTTCCTCTTGTTGGCATGGGTTGGATTCGCTGCCTATTCTACCGGAGGGATGCAGGCCGCGATCGGGAATCTGATTTTCGTGCTTGCCCTTTTTGCATGTGTGGTCGCGCATGAGTTTGGTCACGCGCTGATGGCGCGGCGCTATGGCATAAAAACTCCGGACATTACTTTATTGCCGATCGGCGGTCTTGCCCGATTGGAACGGATGCCAGAGAACCCCATGCAAGAGGTATCGGTGGCTTTGGCCGGTCCTGCGGTAAACGTCATCATCTGGATCATCCTCGTCTTTTTGGGCGCAGGAATGCCATTTGAAACACTCGCCAATATTGATTCACCCGAGACCGGGCTTTTGAACCGCCTCGCCTATGTGAACCTTCTTCTGGCTGCCTTTAATCTCATCCCCGCATTCCCGATGGATGGTGGACGCGTTTTTCGCGCACTGCTCTGCCTGAGGATGGATCGGGTCAAGGCCACGCGCATTGCCGCATTTGCCGGTCAGATAGTGGCGGTAGGATTGGGGTTTCTGGGGCTAAGCACAGGCAATCCGTTGTTGGTTCTGATCGCGGTTTTTGTATTCGTTGCCGCCAATGCAGAAAGCCAGGACGTCGCAATGCGATCAGTGGCGCGTCAGGTTCTGGCCCGCGACGCCATGATCACCGAGTTTCACGCCCTATCGCCAACCGACACGCTTGCGACCGCCGCTCAAGCGGTCATTCACACCACTCAGCATGAATTTCCATTGTTGGATGCAACGGGGAAACTGCAGGGCTTTGTCACGCGCGACCGGCTGTTTGCTGCCCTCGCCAAAGATATTCCCCGGTCAGAATTGGCCAGTTCAATCATGGTTGAGGATATCCCGACAGTGACCCTGAGCAGCGGATTGGAAGCGGTTCTGAAACAGTTCCACGGGGGTGCCCCCGCAGTTGCCGTCTGCACGCGGTCAGATCAAATGGTCGGCTATATTACCCGTGAAAATATTGGCGAGTTAATGATCATTCGCGGGCGTTGATCAACCCAGCGCGTCCTTGAGGACACTCAAAACCGCATCCCGCGGAACATCCGACGTGACAAATGCCTGCCCGATGCCTCGGGCCAGAATGAAACGCAGCTGGCCATCGATAACCTTCTTGTCCTGCGCCATCAGCTCGACCAGCGCTTCGGCGTCGGGCAAATCCCCGTGGATATCGGAAATGTCGGTTTTCATGCCCATCGCACGCAGATGTGCCCGAACCCGGCTTGGGTCCTCTTGCGAACATAAACCAAGTCGCGCCGACAGTTCGAATGCCAGTGCGCATCCAATCGCAACGCCTTCTCCATGCAGCAAACGATCAGAATACCCGGTCGCAGCCTCAAGCGCATGACAGAACGTATGCCCGAGATTCAGCAGGGCGCGATCCCCCTGTTCGGTCTCATCACGAGCGACGATGTCGGCTTTCATCTGAACGGATCGGGTGACGGCCCGAACCCGCGCGGCCATATCCCCGCCCGAGACATCGGGGCCATGGCCCTCGAGCCATTCAAAGAATGCCGCATCCCCCAACAGCCCGTATTTTACGACCTCACCATAACCGGACAGGAAATCCCTGTCGGTCATTGTGCCCAGAACCGAAGTATCCGCCAGCACCAGTGAGGGTTGATGAAATGCGCCAATCAGGTTCTTGCCCTGCGGTGCGTTGATCCCGGTTTTGCCGCCGACCGAACTGTCGACCTGCGCAAGCAGCGAAGTTGGTATCTGAACAAACCGTACGCCCCGGCGCAAAACGGCCGCGGCAAATCCGGCGAGATCACCTATAACCCCACCTCCGAGCGCAACCACCACGTCACGCCGCTCGATTTTCTCGGCTAACAACCATTCGACCGCACGCTCAAAATGCGGCCAGCTTTTGGTCGCTTCGCCCGCGGGCAGCGCCAATGCGGACATTTCGATCCCTGCGCTGGCCAACCCATCCCGCAACGCGTCAAGATGCAGGCTCGCCACGTTTTCATCGGTCAGAACCGCTACTTTGGGTCGCGGTAGCAAAGGCGCTATGCGCTGACCGGCCTGCGTCAGCAGATCGGGGCCGATCTCAACATCATAGGACCGATCCCCAAGCTCAACATGTACGGTTTGGTGCATCTATTTCCGTTCCAAAACATCAGGTCGCGTCATAAGAGCTTTGACGACACGCTCTACCATATCTTCAATCGAGACATCCCCGTCGGAGGAAACCGCCAGATCGGCGCGTTCATAGATCGGAACACGCTGATCGTACAATGCAAGAAGGGTCGCAAACGGATTTTCGGTGCGCAAAAGCGGGCGCGTATCCTTGTGGCGAACGCGGTTCCACAACACACCCAAATCGGCGCGCAACCAAACGGACACCCCACGTTGAGTGATCATGTCGCGGTTTTGTTCAGTCATAAAGGCACCGCCGCCAGTAGAAAGGATACCTTTTTCCTCGACCAAAAGCCGCCCGATGACCTGGCTTTCCTTGCTGCGAAAAAAGGCTTCGCCATCACGCTCGAATATCTCGGGGATGGTCATGTTGGCCGCTGATTCGATTTCGGCATCGCTATCGAGGAAAGGAACCCTCAACCGAGCGGCCAATGCGCGGCCTACGGCGGTCTTTCCGGCCCCCATCATACCTACAAGCACCACTGTTTTGTGCAGTGTATAGTCCGAAACGGCAGATGCCGCATGGGTGTTATGCTTAATTTCGCTCATTTCATCGTGAATGACGTGATCTTAGGAAAAATGCCAGTTATAACTTGGTCAAAAGAGAAAATTGAGGCAGCGTTTGACCATGGGCCGTCTGATCAAGTTCCTGATATATCTGATTTGCCTGTGTTTCATCGGGCTGGTGGGATATGTCTACCTGGGTGAGTTTTTTGGTGCGGATTTCTCTGCGCCGCAAAGCGAGGTCAGGGAGCCGGTAATACTGAATGTCGAATAAAGTGGCGGTGGTTGCGCTGTTTCTTGCAGGAACAGCGCAGGCGCAGCAGGAACCCCTTTCTGTTATTGAATGGCTGGCCAATCCTCCGGAAAATCTTCCGGGGACGGTTTTGCTTGAGCCACCCGTGGCGCAGCCCGGCGGTCAGCCCGATGTTCTTGTGACCCCACTTCAGGCATTGTCACAACCCCTGGGCCTGGTTGCTTCGACTGTCACAGGATTGCCTGTCGACATGTGGCAGAACAGCGATCCCCAACGCCTGTCCGAACTGATCGAAAGCGTCCCGGTCAAGTACAACCCTGCAATGCAGCGTTTGCTGTTCACGTTGCTTTTAACCGAAGCTCGGGCACCGACGTCCAGTAAAGGGGAAGAGATTTTGCTTTTGGCGCGGCTCGACCGCCTCATGCATCTTGGCGCTGCGGACCCCACGCAATCATTGGTACAGCTGGCAGGCCCGACGAACAGTCTTGACCGATTTCAACGCTGGTTCGACGCCACCCTTCTGACCGGGGATGAAGATCGCAGTTGCACGGCGCTGATTGCTCAGCCGCATTTGTCACGGGACTATGCCGCTCAGATTTTCTGCAAGGCCCGGCGTGGGGATTGGGACTCGGCCGCTCTCACGCTTGAGGCAGCCCATGCCCTACAGGTTCTGGCACCACAAGAGCTGGAGGTTCTGGACAGGTTTCTAAGCCCTGAACTGTACGAAGACGCCGAGTATCTGCCGCAACCGGACGACCCCTCGCCCCTGATGTTCCGCTTGTTCGAAGCTATTGGCGAACGTTTGCCCTCGGCTGCTTTGCCCCGCGTCTTCGCAAATGCAGATCTGCGGGATGTTGCGGGCTGGAAGGCTCAGGTCGAAGCCGCAGAACGGTTGACCCGCGTTGGAGCGCTAACGCCAAATCAACTGCTGGGGCTCTATACAGAACGGTCTCCGGCTGCGTCTGGAGCCGTATGGGACCGGGTATCGTCGATACAGCGGTTCGAAAATGCACTGGATTCTGGCAATTCGGCAAAGATCGCCAAAGCTCTGCCGGTGGTTTGGAACCAGATGCGCAATATCGGCCTGGAAGTACCATTCGCTGAACTTTTCGCCGGGCGCCTCTCTCAGGTCAAACTACAGAAACCCTCGGCCGAGGATCTGCGGTGGCGCATTCTGTTGCTGTCAGATCTATATGAAACAGCGGCGTTGTCGGCTCCGGACAATTCTGAAGAAAGTCAGTTTCTGGCTGCGCTGGCTCAGGGTGATCCGGGGCGCGCGCCCTCCCCTTCGCCGCTGGCGGATGCCATCGCAGAGGGGTTTGCATGGGCGGCGCCGGTGCCAACCGATATCAGCAACATGC
Source organism: Ruegeria sp. CDSA077 (assembly GCF_059612265.1). Lineage (NCBI taxonomy): Bacteria > Pseudomonadati > Pseudomonadota > Alphaproteobacteria > Rhodobacterales > Roseobacteraceae > Ruegeria > Ruegeria sp. CDSA077. Next base: position 629,103 of record NZ_JBXWQG010000001.1, on the reverse strand, counting down.
TGGACGAAGGCCGCCTCGGTGAGGCGCTTCTGGAGACGATGGTCCTGTTTGCCCATGGATCGCGGGGAAATCTGGTCGACCTGACAGCAGCCATGGCAACCCTGCGCCGGGTCGGTCTAGAAGATACCGCGCGCCGCGCCGCGCTGAACCTGCTGATCCTGCAGGGCAAGTGATCATGACGTCTCCGGGCTCTGACGAAATCTGGATTTCGACCTTTCTGGAAGCACAGGCCGCCGAGTTAGGCGCTGCCCAAAATACGCTTGTTGCCTATGGCCGCGATCTCAAGGATTTTGCGGCCTGGCTGCGGCGCCGGAAAATTGGGTTTGCCGAGGCCGACGCCAAGCAGGTTGAGGATTACCTGATCAGTTGCGACGCACAGGGATTGGCTCAATCCACCCGCGCCCGCCGTTTGTCTGCCATAAAACAGATTTATCGGTTCGCATTCGAGGAAGGCTGGCGTTCGACAAACCCCGCGATCAAGATCAAAGGCCCAGGACGGCCAAAGCGGCTGCCGAAAACTCTGGATGTATCCGAGGTGGACCGGTTATTGGTTGCTGCGCGCGAAAGCGGGCGAAACAACATCGAAAAGCTGCGCAATACCTGCCTGATGGAAATCCTGTATGCCACCGGGATGCGTGTCACTGAACTGGTATCGTTGCCGGTGTCATCGGCGCGCGGCGATCCGAGGATGCTCTTGGTATTGGGAAAAGGCGGCAAAGAGCGGATGGTTCCACTGTCCCCTCCGGCTCGACAGGCGCTTTCGGCATGGTTGGCGGCTCGGGATGAGACTGAGGAAAAGCGTGTTACAAAGGGTGGGCAGAGTTCCCGATTTCTTTTTCCTTCACGTGGCAAGGCCGGGCATCTGACTCGGCATATGTTCTATCATCTGATCAAGGAACTGGCGGTTCACGGTGGGGTCTCGCCCGAAAAGGTTACACCGCACACCTTGCGTCACGCTTTTGCGACACATCTTCTTGCCAACGGTGCCGATTTGCGATCGATCCAAACATTGCTTGGTCACGCGGATGTGGCGACCACAGAAATCTATACTCATGTCCTGGAAGAACGGCTGGCTGAGCTGGTGTTGCAGCATCACCCATTAGCTAAAGATCCAGTTGAAAAGGGCTAACTCCTTGATCCAGTCAAGCCGCGCCCCCATAACAGACGCAGAAACACAAGCAGCTAAGGACCGATGGAACCCTCAACTTCTCTGATCGACGGCACATTCTGGCTTACGTCCGGTGCCATATTGCTATTGCTCTTCTTATCGGGGTTTTTCTCGGGTTCTGAAACGGCTCTGACGGCCTCGTCACGCGGCAAGCTGCGGGCGCAGGCGGACAAAGGGTCGCGCGGGGCGCAGAAGGCTCTGGACATCACCGACGATAACGAACGGCTGATCGGATCGGTTTTGCTGGGCAACAACCTGGTCAACATTCTTGCGGCCTCGTTGGCCACAGCGATGTTCACGCGCCTCTTTGGCGAAAGCGGCGTAGCATTGGCAACCCTGGTCATGACCTTGCTGGTTCTGATCTTTGCTGAAGTTTTGCCCAAGACCTATGCCATAACCAATTCGGAAAAAGCGGCATCCGCCGTTGCTCCGATCATCAGCGTGGTTGTCACCTTATTCTCACCGGTCGTTTCGGCCGTACGCCTATTGGTACGGGGAGTTTTACGCCTGTTCGGTGTACAGATCGACCCGGATAGCAACATTCTGGCCGTGCGCGACGAAATCGTTGGGGCCCTGCATCTGGGCCATTCCGAAGGCGTGGTCGAGAAGGAAGACCGTGACCGTATTCTGGGCGCCTTGGATCTGGGTGAACGTGCGGTTGAAGAGATCATGCTCCATCGTTCGAATATCGAGATGGTTGATGCGGATGACGCTCCCGAGGCGATCCTGAAACAATGCCTTGAAAGCCCCCATACACGCCTGCCTGTCTTTAGGGACGAACCAGAAAACATCGTTGGGGTTGTTCACGCCAAAGACCTGTTCCGCGCTATGTATGCTCATGCAGGAAGCAGCGAACGTGAAAACAACCGACTGAAAGAGTTCGATGTCTCAAAGGTAGCGAACGCCCCTTATTTTGTGCCTGAAACGACCACTCTGGACGATCAGATGCGGGAATTCCTGCGGATGCATAGCCATTTTGCGCTGGTGGTCGACGAATATGGTTCACTCAGGGGTCTGATCACGCTTGAAGATATCCTCGAAGAAATCGTCGGCGAGATTGCTGATGAGTTTGACATTGATGAGGACGTCCCGGTAACGCGAACCGAAGACGGCCAGTACCTTGTTGAAGGCGCCATGACGATCCGCGATGTAAACCGCGCGATGGAATGGTCTTTGCCCGACGAAGAGGCCAATACCGTGGCCGGTCTGGTCATCCACGAAGCGCAGATGATCCCGATCACGGGTCAGGTATTCTCGTTTCACGGTTTCAGATTCGAAGTCGTCGCGCGCGAAGGCAACAGGATCACAGAGCTGAAGATCCGTCCCCTCTGATCCTCTCGCTGCGACAGCCTTTGTCGTGAACGGAACAGTATCCCTGGTTCTGCGATTGCAGGCTTTGACTATATCGCAAGGGGAGTCCGTGACGTGAAGACAACAACTCAGGTAGCTGTAATCGGTGGCGGCGTTGTCGGGTGTTCGGTTCTTTATCACCTGACCAAGCTGGGCTGGTCGGATGTGATGCTGCTGGAGCGGTCCGAATTGACCAGTGGCTCGACCTGGCACGCGGCGGGTGGTTTCCACACCTTGAACGGCGACACTAATATGGCCGCACTGCAAGGCTATACGATCCGGCTGTATAAAGAGCTGGAAGAGATCACCGGCATGTCCTGTGGCCTGCACCACGTTGGCGGCATAACGTTGGCCGACGACCGCGACCGGTTTGACATGCTCTTGGCCGAACGTGCCAAGCACCGCTTTATGGGGTTAGAGACCGAAATCGTAGGCCCTGAAGAGATAAGGAAAATCGCACCGATCACCAATACCGACGGCATCATCGGCGCGCTCTATGATCCGCTGGACGGGCATCTTGATCCGTCCGGAACCACCCATGCCTATGCCAAAGCGGCGCGGATAGGCGGCGCAACAATCGAAACCCATTGCATGGTGCACGAAACAAATCAGCGCGCCGATGGCACCTGGGATGTGGTCACCAACAAGGGCACGATTCATGCTGAACATGTGGTCAACGCTGGTGGGCTCTGGGCGCGCGAGGTTGGCGCCATGGCCGGTGTCTATTTCCCGCTGCATCCGATGGAACATCAGTACCTGGTCACCGACTCGATCCCCCAAATTGAGGCAATTATCGACGCAGGTGGCGAACATCCCCATGTCATGGATCCCGCCGGCGAAAGCTATCTGCGGCAAGAGGGACGCGGTCTGTGCATCGGCTTTTATGAACAAACCTGCAGGCCCTGGGCTGTCGACGGCACCCCGTGGGATTTCGGTCACGAGCTTCTTCCCGATGATTTCGACAAGATCACCGATAGTATTGAATTCGCTTATCGCCGCTTTCCTGTTCTGGCCGAGGCTGGTGTGAAATCGGTGATCCACGGGCCGTTTACCTTTGCACCGGACGGCAATCCTCTGGTCGGGCCGGTTCCGGGGTTGCGCAACTATTGGTCGGCCTGCGGCGTGATGGCCGGGTTCAGCCAGGGCGGCGGCGTTGGTCTGACACTGGCGCAATGGATGATTGAGGGTGAGCCAGAGCGCGACGTCTTTGCGATGGACGTGGCGCGGTTCGGGGATTGGATCAGCCCGGGCTATACCCGTCCAAAGGTCATCGAGAACTATCAGAAACGGTTCAGCGTCTCTTATCCGAACGAGGAATTGCCGGCAGCCCGCCCAGCCCGCACAACGCCGATGTATGATATCTTTACCGATCTTGGTGCTGTGTGGGGTCAGCAATACGGGCTTGAGGTGCCCAATTACTTCGCCCAGGGGGATGAACCAGGCTATGAAACGCCCTCGTTCCGCCGATCCAACGCATTCGATGCCACCGGGCGCGAAGTTCGGGCCGTGCGATCAGGTGTTGGCATCAACGAAGTGCACAATTTTGGCAAATACCGCATTGTTGGACCTGCTGCCCGTGATTGGCTGGATCGGATCATGGCGGGCCGAATCCCGAAACCGGGCCGCGTGTCGCTAACCCCGATGCTATCACCAAAGGGCAAGCTGATCGGTGATTTTACCGTTTCCTGTCTTGATGAGACCGAGTTCCGCCTGACCGCCTCCTACGGCTCTCAGGCGTTTCACATGCGCTGGTTCCTGCAAAATGCGCAGAATGGCGTGACTGTCGAAAACATCAGCGATCGGCAGAACGGGTTCCAGATCGCAGGCCCAAAAGCCACGCAGGTTCTGGCGGCCTGCACCCGTGATGACCTGAGCGGATTTCGGTTCCTCGATCTGCGCCGTATGACCGTTGGGATGACCGACTGTATCGTCCAGCGCGTCAGCTATACCGGCGATTTGGGGTACGAGATTTACTGCGATCCCATGGCACAAAGGCAGTTGTGGTGGACCTTATGGCAGGCCGGGCAAGAACGCGGCATCGTTCCATTTGGCATGCGCGCGATGATGAGCCTGCGTCTGGACAAGTTCTTTGGATCCTGGATGCGAGAATTCTCGCCTGACTACACAGCCGCGGAAACCGGTCTGGATCGGTTTATTTCCTTCTCTAAGAACGCCAATTTCATTGGCCGCGCAGCTGCCGAGGCTGAACGCGCCTCTGGCCCTGCCCGCCGACTGGTCGCGTTCGAGGTTGATGCCGAGGACGCTGATGTCAACGCGTATGAGCCGATTTGGCTGGACGGAAAAGTCGCCGGTTTCTGCACTTCGGGTGGCTATTCACACTATGCAGGCAAGTCCATTGCCATGGGGTTTCTGCCAACAGACCGCGCTGTGGACGGGCTGGAAGTAGAAATCGAAATACTTGGCCAGTTGTGCAAGGCACGCCTGATCTCAGAACCGTTATTCGACGCCGATGGCGCGCGTATGAGGGGATGACACTGCGTTCATACGTCTGCATTGTCGGCGCATGACGCGAATACCCATCATCCTTCTGGCCGCCGGACAATCTCGGCGTATGCGAGGCGCAGATAAGCTGCTGCAAGAGATTGATGGCTGCCCGCTGCTGCTCCGTTCCGCCCAGACAGCACGGGCCGCATCGTCGGTTATTGTTGCCCTGCCGTCCAAGCCTCATCCCAGGTACGACGTGTTGCAGGGGCTGGACCTGCATCTGGTCGAAATCGCAGATGCGGAGAAAGGTATGAATGCCAGCTTACGAGGGGCCCTGTCTGCTGTTGGGCCAGAGGCCGAAGCCGCCATGGTTCTGCTAGCTGACCTGCCTGAAATCACTCTGGATGACCTTCAGACGCTGATCAAGGCGACTAAGGCGTATCCGGATAAGCTGATCTGGCGCGGGTCGACGGCGTCAGGACAGCCTGGCCACCCTGTGATCTTCAGCCGTCTCCTGTTTGATCAGATCAGCCGCCTGACCGGAGACGAAGGCGCACAATCTGTGGTTCGGGACCATCGGGACAAGATCCATCTGTGTGTGCTCCCCGGCCAACATGCCGTGCTGGATCTGGACACGCCCGAAGCATGGGATATCTGGACCAAAAATCGCAACAGTTAAAACGAGTACGGCCCGGTCGATGAAGACCGGGCCGGTTACCCAATTAAGGACTACCACTTTTCACTGATCCTGAAAGCGCGTCCAGAACACACTAGGCATTCCGAATATTCCGCAACCGAACCTAAACAAGACCCCCTCGTTAACATGCCGCTCAGCGCTTCCAGAGACTGTGACAAGCCGTTGGCACCCCCTAGTGCCGCCGACTTCCCTTCGCTTGGGCAAGACCATCGTCACCTATCAGATGCTCTCAAACAACGTAAAATTGGCCTAAACTTGCATTTTCTGATGTTTCAGTTTGGTTTTTACGCAACATCTCTCTCAATGCGTTTCTACTATAGGTTGTTCGTCCGAGAAAATCTAAAAGCAAGTACACTCCATTTATCACAGACCATATATATAACATGTTCATAATATGATATGTTTCCGGCAAATTCAGCCTATGAGACCAGATCCACTCACAACCAATGGCTGTGTCATAAATCCATCAATTTCCGAGAGCTCGCTTTGTTTATCAAACAGATTTAATTCAACTAAAATCATCATTTGACTGCCGAACAGGCAACAATCCACCGATTCTAACCTTATGATTCGGAAGATTTCCGCGAATCTTTGCCACCCGACGCCGGGATAGAGCCTCTCGTTTGTGGCAAAATTAAGATTTATTAACCAACCAATCAGGAAAGTCACAGACTGATGCAGCATCTCTTGATCCAAGGCGCGGCCAGTGTCGCGTGCTTCAATCAGGAGACCAAAATGAGCATCCGTAAATCCTCTCTTCTTATGCCACGCACATCAAACTGGATAGGCGTCTCAGCGCTGAGTGCGGCATTGTTGGCGACGACCGCCCTGCCCTCGAAAGCTGACGAAGCGCTGGCTGATTTAGTTGAGAGCGTGTCACCTTCTGTCGTGACCATCATCGCGGAACAAAACGCCGCCAAGGGCCCGGAAAACGGACAGCAGTTTGATTTCGAAGGCCAACCTTTCGGTGAGTTCTTCAAACGCTTTGGCGTGCCTGAAGGGTTCGATGCCCCCCGACGTGGTCCGTCTCAGGGTTTGGGGTCAGGTTTTGTACTGGATGAAGCCGGGTACATCATTACGAACCATCACGTGGTCGACGATGCAGCGACCGTGACCGTGCGCCTCAATGATGACCGAACTTTTGAGGCTGAGGTGATCGGTACCGACCCGTTGACCGATATCGCGGTTCTCAAGATCGACGCGGGCGAGCCACTTCAGGCCGTAGAGCTTGGCAATAGCGATGTGATCCGTGTGGGCGAGGATGTTGTCGCCATCGGGAACCCGTTTGGCCTCAGCTCGACCGTGACGACCGGGATTGTATCGGCCAAGGACCGCAATATTTCGCAGGGACCTTATGCCGAGTTCATCCAGACGGATGCGGCCATCAACAAAGGCAATTCCGGTGGCCCGCTGTTCAACATGGATGGTGAGGTTATCGGCGTGAACTCGGCCATTTATTCCCCGAGCGGTGGGTCGGTCGGGTTAGGTTTTGCCGTCACGTCGAACATTGTGGACCATATTGCCGCGGATCTGCGCGATGATGGCCAGGTCAGCCGCGGTTGGCTGGGTGTGTCAATCCAGAATGTCAGCCCTCAGATCGCTGCGGCGATGGGAATTGATGCCTCAAACGGCGCATTGGTTTCGGACGTTGTTGCCAACAGCCCTGCCGAAGGCATCCTGGAACAGGGCGACGTCATCCTGACCTTTAACGGCGAACCCGTCGCGTCCAGCAGCGACCTGCCGATCCTTGTCGGGACTACCAAGGTTGGAACAGAAAGCACGCTTACAGTTTTACGCAACGGCAGTGAGCAAGACATAAAGTTGACGATTGGACAACATCAGTCCGCATCGGCCGAAATGGACAAGTCAGTGGATGAAGGCATTTCGGGCACCGCCCTGGGCGTCACCGTTGCACCGCTAACAGAAACCAACCGTGCGGAACTGGGCGTGGCCGAGAATATTGACGGTGTGATCGTCACGGACCTGAAACCGGACAGCCCTGCAGCCAAAGCCGGTCTTCAGCGTGGCGACGTGATCGTGAAGCTGGGCAACCAGGATACGGCCACTCCTGACGCGCTGAAAGACGCGCTGGACAGCGAAAAAACCGATCCCGCGCTTGTCCTGATCAACCGTGGCGGCAACCAGATCTTTGTTGCGGTGGAAATCGCCTGATCGAACACCTGCGCGCGCCACGTGATGGGGAGATCTGGCGGGCGCCTCTCTGGCATGATTGAATTGTCCGCAATCTGCTGGAGCAGCCGGGTGCGCTACGACGCACCCGGCATCTAAACCGGTCAAATCTTGTACTTTGTTTGAAAAATTGTGTTTAAGTTCCGGTAGAAAGGATTTCAGATCATGAGCCGACGCCTGTTGATCGTTGAAGATGATGAAGACACCCGGGAATTCATAGCAAAAGGGTTCAGCGAGGAAGGATATGTCGTCGAACAGGCCGCGGATGGGCGCGAAGGGCTGTATCACGCCACAGATGGTGGCTTTGACGCCATCGTTCTGGACCGAATGCTGCCCGGTCTAGACGGCCTGTCACTGATCAAATCCATGCGCGCCGCGGGTCTGAAAACTCCGGTTCTGATGTTGACCGCAATGAGCGCGGTCGATGAGAGAGTCAAAGGCCTGAGGGCCGGTGCAGATGATTATCTGGTCAAACCGTTCTCTTTTCAGGAACTGCATGCGCGGATCGAAGCTCTGTTAAGACGCCCGCAGGAATCTGAGGAAAACCCGACCCTGACCTGCCGCGATCTGGATATGGATTTGCTGACCCGCAAAGTCACCCGCAACGGGCGAGAGATTACCCTGACACCGCGTGAATTTCAGATTTTGGAATTCTTCCTGAGACGCAAGAACCGCGTAGTGTCACGCACTATGTTGCTGGAAGGTGTCTGGGATTATCATTTCGACCCGAACACCAATGTGGTTGACGTCCATATCTCGAAACTGCGCCGCCAATTGGATGAAGGCGGAGAGATCCCGTTGATTGAAACAGTCCGGGGCGCAGGTTACATGATGTCTGATGGATAACCTACGGCTTTCGTTCAATAATTCCAGAACACGTTTGGTTCTGGCCAGCATGGTTCTGAGCACATTGCTGACAGCCACCGTGCTGGCCCTTGTCTATGTCACCGCAAATCGCAGTATCGAAAGCGAAACCCGCTCGGTGGTTTCCGCGGAATTGACCGGTCTGGCCGATGAATACGAAAGGCGCGGGCTCATCGGTTTGCTGACAGCCATCGAACGCCGTATTCCCACCGCCTCTGAACGGGATGCCCTTTACTTATTGACCGACCGCAACGGGACGAAATTGGCTGGCAACCTGAGGCAATGGCCCGATGACATCACTGCCGGAAGTGGTTGGGTCCAACTTGAGCTGCGACGCTCGGACAGCGAACAGCTGGTGCCAATCTCGGCTGCATCCATTCGTCTGCCGGGCGGAGAACGCCTGCTAGTCGGGCGGGATGCGTTGGCACGACAGCAGTTTGACCGTGTTCTTTTACGCTCGGTCGGCTTCGCGCTGGCAATCGCGCTGGCGCTGAGCGTCCTGACAGGCTGGCTGTTTACCAGGCTCGTCTTTTCGCGCCTGTCTGACATCGCCTCGACCGCAGAAAATATCGTTTCAGGCGACCTGTCGCGCAGGATGCCCTTGCGCGGGACCGGTGATGAATTCGATCAAGTTTCAGGTACGCTCAATACGATGTTGGACCGGATCGAGGAGTTGGTCAGCAATCTACGGACGACCTCGAATTCGATCGCGCATGATCTACGCTCTCCTTTGTCGCGGTTGAAACAGCGGGTCGAATCCCTGTCAGATAGCCGCAAATCCGAACAGGATCGCGAAATCGACATCGCGCGCGCGACGACCGAGGTTGATCATGTCCTGCGGGTTCTGGGCCAACTGACTGAGATTTCGCGTGCCGAAGCAGGTGTCGGGCGAGAGCAGTTCGAAGATGTCGACCTTAAGCAACTCGTGGCGGACGTGGTCGAGCTCTATGATCCGGTTGCCACGGATCAGGGCGTAACACTTGAAGTTACGGGGTCAACTGCCCCCCTTCCCGGCCACCGCCCCCTTTTATCTCAGGCACTGTCCAACCTGTTGGAAAATGCTCTGCGATACGCGCCTGATGGTTCGACCATCACGATCAATATTGCGGATGACGGCCTGTATACCAACCTCAGCGTGCGGGATCACGGCCCCGGTGTACCACAGGACGATCTGGCCCGTCTGCAGATGCCCTTTGTGACACTCGATCCCGCCCGGACCGAGCGCAATGCAGGTCTGGGCCTGGCTTTGGTCGCAGCGATATCGCATATGCACAAAGGCATGTTCGACGCCAGCAACTGTGATCCCGGCCTTGAAGCTACTATTCGTCTTTCGCGCAAACCCTGATCCAGTGATCATGAACCGCGAAGGTAAAAAAAGGATCGGGTGACAGTAATTCTGACACCGGTTAAAACGTCGATTATGTCTGACCCGATCTCAACTATCCGTAATCTCGGCCCGGCCTATGAACAGGCTTGCGCGCGTGCCGGTATCCACTCAGCCCAGCAACTGCGCGAGATAGGCCCCGACGCGGCCTACGCAAAACTCTTGCAGGCAGGATCGCGCCCTCATTTCATCGGCTATTATGTTTTGGTGATGGGGCTGCAAGGCCGCCCCTGGAACGATTGCAAAGGCGAAGAGAAAAAGGCCCTACGGCAAAGGTTCGACGCAATCAAAGCCAGCAACAGCACTGCGCCGCAAACGAAGATGATTGCCGACTTGGATGCGATCGGCGTCCGGGTATCTTCGGACGATTTGAAACACGCATAGAAAAAGCCGCCCCCGACCCCGGGAGCGGCTTTATAGGCTTGATCTTAAAACAGATTAGCCGACCAGTTCGATGCCCGAGAAGAAATAGGCGATCTCAACCGCTGCGGTTTCCGGTGCGTCTGAACCGTGGACCGAGTTCTCGCCAACCGATTCAGCGAACTCAGCGCGGATGGTGCCAGGGGCCGCATCTGCGGGGTTGGTAGCGCCCATGACTTCGCGGTTCTTGGCAATGGCGCCTTCGCCTTCCAGAACCTGTACAATAACCGGCTCGGACGACATGAATTCGCACAGTTCGTCATAGAACGGGCGCTCGGCGTGGACGTCATAGAACTTGCCAGCTTGTGCTTTGGTCATGTGAATGCGCTTTTGCGCTACGATGCGCAGACCGGCCTCTTCAAACTTGGCGTTGATCTTGCCAGTCAGGTTGCGGCGGGTTGCATCGGGTTTGATGATCGAGAATGTGCGTTCCAGTGCCATGTCGGCCTCTCCTTAAAATTGGGCGCGGGGCCCGCGCCGAAATCCATCGCGGGCCGCGTATCATGGTCTGTAGCTTATGAAAAGTGTTATGATGCCCTGCTCCGGCGCTTTGCCGGTCACAATGTGCCGGGCAACGGGTCCAGACTGTCGATCCTACGAACATAGAGCACGGCCAGAAGGCCGATAAAGCTGCACCCGCACATCATGCCAAGCACAAGAAAAGGTCCGTTTTCAGGGCTGACAAAGGCGCCGGTGATCGTCGTCAGAACCGCCCCCAGCGCAACGATCATTGCACCTGACAGGCCCGCCGCGCTGCCTGCCAGTTTGGGACGAACCGACATCACGCCCGACGATGCATTGGCGTTGGTCAGTCCATTGCCGAAACCGACACAGATGGCCGAGCCGAAAAAGACCCAAACCGTACCAAGCCCGACCCAAAACAGAAGCAGCCCGCAAAGCGGCCCTGCCGTGGCCACATTCCGCCCTATCAGGATCATCGTTGTTAACTGCGTCCGCGCCGCCAATCGGCCAGTGACAAAATTCCCGACCATGAACCCGCCGGTGATAATGCCGATCCCAAGACCCAGCATCGCGGGGCTCAGATCAAACCAAGCAGCTGCAACCAACGGTGCACCGGTGATAAAACTGAAAAAGCCGCCGATCGAAAATGCCGCGCACAGGGCATAACCCCAAAACCTTCGGGCGCGGAACAGATGCGGATACTCCTTCAGCTGAGCCGCGAATGTTGGGGCGCGGTTTATATTGGTCTCTCCCATATCAAACCACAGCAAAGCCAGCAGACCGGTGCCAAGTAAGGAATACAGAATAAACCCCGAGCGCCAACCGAACAGCATGTCCAACGCGCCGCCCAACATCGGTCCTAGCATTGGCGCCAGCGCCATAGCCATTGCGACATAGCCCAGCTTGCTGGCCGCCTCGTTGGGGGGATAGCGGTCGCGGATTGAGGCGCTGGACAGCACAGACCCGGCGACGACCACAGCCTGAATGAGGCGAAAACCCAGAAACACCCAGATTGACCCAGCCAGCACGCAGCCGATGGATGCGACCACGAAGATCGACATGCAGATCAACAGGACCGGTCTGCGCCCATATCGATCCGACAGAGGACCCATGATCAGTTGCAGCACAGCAGAAACCGCCAGATATCCCGCAACCGCCAGATTCATCACGCCATAATCCACCGCGAAATCTTCGCTCATATGCGCCAGCGAGGGCAGGAACATATTCAGCGTCAGCACCGACAGCGCCGTGGCAAAGACCAGCGTGACCAACGACGGAGGTGTTCGGGCTGTATGCATGATGGAACCGTGTGAAAACTTCAGGCAAATCAGCGCTAACACATTGAATGCCGGTTGAACATGCAAGCTGCTGGTGGCGGCATAACAGCTCTGCTAAGAGCAGCATATGTTACGGATCCAAGACATCACCTATGCCGTTGAAGGCCGCCCTTTGTTCGAGGGCGCAAGCGCAACCATCCCCGATGGCCACAAGGTTGGACTAGTGGGGCGCAATGGCACCGGCAAGACCACCCTGTTTCGCTTGATCAGGGGGGAACTGGCGCTGGAATCGGGCAGTATCGCAGTCCCGAAACGGGCGCGTATTGGTGGCGTGGCGCAAGAGGTGCCCTCGTCCGATGTCTCGCTGATCAATACCGTTCTGGCCGCCGATACCGAGCGCAGCGCGTTGATGACTGAAGCCGATAGTGCCACGGACCCCGGACGCATCGCCGATATTCAGACCCGGCTGGCCGATATAGACGCCTGGTCGGCCGAAGCGCGCGCAGCCTCGATCCTCAAGGGGTTGGGGTTCGATGACGAGGATCAGTTGAAACCCTGTTCGGACTTTTCCGGCGGCTGGCGCATGCGCGTCGCGCTAGCAGCGGTGCTGTTCTCGCAGCCTGATCTGTTGCTGCTGGACGAACCGACCAACTATCTGGATCTGGAAGGCGCTCTGTGGCTGGAAAGCTATCTGGCGAAATACCCGCACACGGTGATCATCATCAGCCATGACCGCGGGTTGCTGAACCGCGCTGTGGGGTCGATCCTGCATCTGGAAGACCGCAAGCTGACCTATTACGCGGTGCCTTACGATAAATTCGCGGAACGCCGCGCCGAACGTCTGGCACAGGCGGAATCGGAAAACACCAAGGCCAAGGCGCGCATCGCGCATCTGCAAAGCTTCGTGGATCGCTTTCGCTATAAGGCGTCCAAAGCAGTTCAGGCTCAGTCGCGGCTGAAGATGATCGAACGCATTCAGTTGGTCTCGACCCCGCAAGAGGCTGCTCTGCGCGCTTTTTCCTTCCCAGAACCCGAAGAACTGTCGCCCCCGATCATTCAGATCGAAGGCGGTGTGACGGGATACGGCGAGACCGAGGTGCTGCGCAGACTGAACCTGCGCATTGATCAGGATGACCGTATCGCGCTGCTGGGCAAGAACGGTCAGGGCAAATCGACCCTGTCCAAGCTGCTGTCTGATCGTCTGCCGTTGATGGCTGGCAAGATGAGCCGCAGCACCAAGCTGCGCATCGGCTATTTTGCACAGCATCAGGTGGATGAGCTGCATGTGGACGAGACGCCCTTGGATCATCTCCGCCGATTGCGCCCGAATGAAGCACCGGGCAAGTGGCGCTCGCGTTTGGCCGGGTTCGGATTGAATGCCGATCAGGCAGAAACCAAGGTCGGGCGGCTGTCCGGCGGTCAAAAGGCGCGCCTGTCGCTGCTGCTTGCCACCATCGACGCCCCGCATATGCTGATTCTGGACGAACCGACCAACCATCTGGACATCGAAAGCCGCGAGGCGCTGGTTGAGGCATTGACCGCCTATTCCGGGGCCGTAGTGCTGGTCAGTCATGACATGCACCTACTGTCGCTGGTGGCGGACCACCTCTGGCTGGTCTCGGACGGATCCGTCAAACAGTTTGACGGGGATCTGGAATCCTATCGGTCCCTACTGCTGGGCCGCGACAAACCTGTTAAGGAAAAGCCGCTGACGGCCAAGCCCAAACGCCCATCGCGCGAGGTGGTTCTGACCCTGCGCGCCGATCTGCGCAAATGCGAGGAACGGATCGAGAAATTGACGGATATGCACGAAAAGCTCTCGGCCAAACTGGCGGACCCCAGTTTGTATGAAGATGACAAGATCAACGACCTGGCAATCTGGAACCGGAAATTTGCCGAGGTGGTCAAGGCCATGCAAAAAGCCGAGGCACTTTGGGTGGTTGCAGCAGAGCGGCTGGAACAGGCAGAGACCGCAGCATGATGGATACAGCCTTTCTCATCACCTCGTTTACAACATTGCTTGTGGTCATTGATCCGCCAGCACAAACGCCGATCTTTGTGGCCCTGACACAAGGCATGGATCGGCATGCGCGTTATACAATAGCGGTGCGCGCCTGTCTGACAGCGGCTGGGATTCTGGCCATGTTCGCCGCATTCGGCGAGGCGGTTCTGGGCTTTATTGGCATCTCGATGGAGGCGTTCCGCGTTGCGGGCGGAGTTCTGTTGTTCCTCACAGCGCTGGACATGCTGTTCGAACGGCGCACCAAGCGGCGCGAAAACAGCGCCGAAGAAGAAGAGCATCCTGATCCTTCGGTATTTCCGCTGGGTATTCCCCTGATTGCAGGACCCGGCGCGATTGCCACAATGATCCTGCTGGCCGGGCAGCATCCGGGCATAGAGGGTCTGGCCGTGGTGATCGGCATGATGTTGATCGTAGTGGCGATGGTGTTCGTCACCTACTTGTCTTCAGGCGCGGTGGCACGAATTCTGGGCAAGACCGGGCTGAATGTGCTGACCCGCCTGTTGGGCATGCTGCTGGCGGCCTTGTCAGTTCAGTTTATCTTGGATGGGCTAAAAGCCTTTGGATTTGCGTCATAAATCCCCATATTGGATTCGAGTGACGCAGTAAGGTAGCGGTATGGACGGCGACAGCATCGCAAATCTGGTCTATCTTGGATTGCTGGGCGCAGCGGTCGTGGCCTGGTTTATCTCTCAGAACCGGCAAAGCCTGAACAAAACGTTGCAACAGGCTCTGGCCTGGGTGTTTATTTTTATCGGTATCATTGCCGCTTATGGACTGTGGGGCGATATCCGCAGCACTGTGGGCCCTGCCCCGCAGATGACCGTGACCGGCGAAAGCATTGAAGTGCCGCGCGCCTATGACGGGCATTACTATCTACCGGTTCTGGTCAACGGAGAACCCATCACCTTTTTGGTCGATACCGGCGCCAGCCAGATTGTGTTGAACGAGGCGGATGCCAGACGCATCGGTGTTGACCCCGATCAGCTGAACTATTTCGGGCGGGCCCTGACGGCCAATGGCGAGGTGCGCACCGCCCCGATACGGCTGGACAGCCTTGAACTGGGGCCGATCACGGATCGCAATGTCTCGGCCTGGGTGAATGAAGGGGCGCTAGATCAGTCCTTGCTCGGCATGGATTACTTGCACCGGTTCTCGAATATTCAATTCGCGGATGGGCGTCTGATCCTGTCGCGCTGATGCCCTCTCGATATTGAGAACATAATGAGAACATGCTAGAGTAATAGCATGTCCACACATCTTCTTGGCCGCAAGCCTGCACGACAAATGGCGGGGCTGCAGCTCCATCCGCAGATCACCCTGCAACTGGCCCGCGTGCACGAGGCCTGCGGCCCCGCCCGGCGCAGCTTTGCCATGTGGTTGGCCGGTCAGGCACAGGGGCCGGTGTTGTGGATTTCCCCCGCGTGGGAGGCCAGCCAGTTGCACCCGGGTGGGATGATGGCCTTTGCCGATCCTGCTCGGTTCCTGTTTGCCCGCCCCAACCATGCCGAGGACCTGCTGTGGTGCATGGAAGAAGCGTTGCGCAGCGGGGCAACCCCACTGGTGATCTGCGATCTGCCCGAGGCACCCGGCCTGACGCCGGTCCGACGGATGCATCTGGCCGCGGAACAAGGCGGCACGATGGGGCCAGCCCCGCTGGGCCTGTTACTGACCCCTGGCGATGGCGGCGCACAGGGGGTTGAAACCCGCTGGCACATGGCTGCGGATCATCACGCCGGGGTTCCCTGCTGGACCCTGACTCGCCGTCGCGCCCGCGCCCTGCCCCCGGTCAGCTGGCAGGCCACCCAGACCAAGCCACATGCCGGGCTGAACCTGACGCGGATCAAGGCCCAAGATGTGTATTGGGGTGAATAAGTTACGCGGCTCACGGTACTTGTGACTAGCCAAGTGCCACATCCAACCCTAGCGTTCCGGTATGAGCCATCCAATCCATGACAGCCGCTATTCTTGGCTTCGCCTTCTGATCACCCTCGCAATCGCTACGGTGGCGAATGTGGGCATGTGGGCGGTAATCGTCGTGATGCCCGCGATCGAGGCGCAATTCAGCGCCGGTCGGGCCGAAGCCTCATTTCCCTATGTCTTGTCGATGATCGGGTTTGCACTGGGGAACATGTGGCTGGGGCAACTGGTTGATCGGTTGGGCGTGACCAAGGCACTGATCGGTGCCGCCCTTCTGAGCGCGGTCAGCTATCTGCTGGCAACATGGGCGCCGAATATGCTGCTCTTGTCACTGGCCCATCTGCTGTTGGGGTTGGGCACGGCTGTTGGTTTTGGCCCTCTGATCGCGGACATCTCACACTGGTTCATGAAACGCCGCGGGATCGCAGTGGCGTTGGTTGCCAGCGGAAACTACCTGTCCGGGGCGATCTGGCCTACGCTTCTGTCAGGCATCCTTGCACGTGAAGGATGGCAGCAGGTCTATCTGACGCTGGCGGTCATAACGCTGCTCGTTGTCATCCCCCTGTCTCTGCTGCTGCGCCGGCAAGTCCCGATCGAGGCCCATCAGACCGCCGCCGCCAATGCGCAGATCAACGCGCGCAGCGTGGGAATATCGCCGCGCAGCTTGCAATACGTTCTTGGTCTGGCCGGAATCGGCTGTTGCGTGGCCATGTCGATGCCGCAGGTCCATATCGTGTCCTACTGCGTCGGGCTCGGATATGGCCCGGCGGTCGGGGCCGAGATGCTCTCGCTGATGTTGCTGGGCGGCGTGGTCAGCCGAGTGATCTCGGGGTTGGTCGCCGACAAGCTGGGCGGGTTGATGACATTGCTGGTCGGCTCTTTCCTGCAATGTATCGCCCTATTTCTGTTCCTGCCCTATGACGGGATGGCCTCACTTTACATTATCAGCCTCATGTTCGGTCTGGCGCAGGGCGGCATTGTCCCCAGCTATGCGCTGGTCGTACGTGAATATATGCCCCCGCAAGAGGCCGGAGCACGCGTTGGCTTTGTCATGATGATGACCATCATGGGCATGGCACTGGGCGGATGGATGTCCGGCTGGATTTACGACTTAACCGGAAATTATCAACTGGCCTTTATCAATGGCATCCTCTGGAACGGGCTGAACATCGCTATCCTGCTGATGTTGCTAAGGCGATCGCGGCCCCGCAGGCAGGAGGTCATGATATGACCCAACTGACAAGGCGCGCTGTACTGTCCGGGTTGACCGCCCTTCCATTTGCGCACCCGGCTCTGGCCGGGTTGCGTCCCTATGAACTGGTCCGCAATGGCACTTCCGTAGATTTTACGTTCGAGCTGTCCGGCATCACACAGTCCGGAACCATGCCGATACAATCTGCAGATATCCGAATTGACATGACCGACCTGGCCAACAGCCGGGTGGATGTCTCGCTAAACGTCGCCAAGGCGCGCACCAACCTGCCCTTCGCCCGCAAACCGATGCTCAGCGCTGGGGTTCTGGACGCCACAGGATTTCCCACAATTAATTTCACCTCGACCGATATTCAGCTTGGCGAAGGTGGACGTATCTCGAACGGGGCCGAGATCACAGGAGATCTGACCTTGCGTGGCGTAACGCGACCAATCACATTGCGCGCCAATATTTTTCGCCCGCCCGGCAGCGCCCGAGACAACTTGAATAACCTCTCCATCCAACTCAGCGGTTCACTGAACCGTCACGAATTTGGCGCCTCGGGTTATTCCGACCTCGTAAAGGAAACTGTTGGCCTTGATATCCGGGCCAAGATCAAAAAGACTGGATAGATCAAAAACGACGCCACAAAGTCGATAAGCTGCGCGCACCGCGCTGGAAATATCGCAATCTGAGCCCATCATGCGCACGATCATTTCCTTTGCCGCCCTATTTCTTTCCGTCATTCTGCTTCAACTGTCCACCGGTGGCGTTGGCCCGCTGGATGCGATTTCCGGCCTGACCCTGAATTTCACCACCGGGCAGATTGGCCTGTTGGGCTCGGCCCATTTCGTTGGCTTCTTTGTCGGATGCTGGTGGGCCCCGCGCCTGATGGGAAGCGTCGGCCATTCGCGGGCATTTGCCGTTTGCACAGCTTTGGGCGCAATGGGGTTGCTGGGGCACACACTGACCGACGACCCCTATATCTGGGCGATGCTTCGGATCGCGTCAGGCGCCTGTGTCGCCGGGTGCTACACAGTGATCGAGGCCTGGCTGAACGCAAAGGTCACGAATGAGACGCGCGGGCGCGCCATGGGCACCTATCGCATCGTCGATATGGGCGCGTCCCTCTGCGCTCAGCTGATCATCGCAGTTCTGCCGCCAGCATCATATGTCTCGTATAACTTGCTGGCGATCCTGTGCTGCGCTGCCCTTTTACCACTGACACTGACGCGCGCCAGCCAGCCCGAAACGCCCGACGCCCCGCGGCTGCGCCCGAAACTGGCCTGGAACAGCTCTCCTCTGGCGGTGGCAGGGGTGGTGGTTGCCGCGTTAAGCTCGGCGTCCTTTCGGATGGTTGGCCCTGTTTACGGGCAAGAGGTCGGGCTTGGCGTCGATCAGATCGCGTTTTTCCTGGCGTCTTTCGTGCTGGGCGGCGCGTTGGCGCAATATCCGATGGGATGGCTGGCCGATAAATACGACAGGCGCTGGGTACTGATCTGGCTTTCGGTAGCCGCCGTCCTAAGCTGCGGTGTGACCATGGCCGCCAGCAACACCGGGACCGTCGGCGTCATGCTGGCCGCGTGTTTGTTCGGCTTTACGACCTTCCCGATTTTCTCGGTTTCGTCCGCGCATGCCAACGACTTTGCCACAACCGAACAACGGGTCGAGCTCTCTGCCGCGCTGATGTTTTGGTATGCGCTTGGTGCGATTGCTTCGCCTTACGTGTCATCCACTTTGATCCAATCCTTTGGACCCGGCGCGCTTTTTGCCTTTGTAGCGCTTGGCCACGTGTTCCTGATCATCTTTGGTCTGGCGCGGATGCGGTCTCGACCAACACCCGAGGAACGCACCAGTTATGTCTATTCACCGCGGACCTCGTTTACCATCGGACGCTTGCTGAAACGATCCCGCGAGGGGCGATAGAAAAAGGGCCGGGAAAATCCCGGCCCATTCGCTTTAGTGTTCGGTATGTGGTTCCTTGTCGACAACTTCGACCTCTTCCACCGGATCAACCGTCGGCTCGAGCGCGCCGTTGACGATACCGCCCACACCGTTCTCCATCGATAGGCCCAGCTCTTCGCCCAGCTTTTTCAGCGCGGGCATCTGCACGGCCATGCCCATGATCGAATCCAGCGCCTGATTCACAACAGGCTTGTCGCCACTCGCGGCTCCACCACCACCGGCTGTTCCGATCCCGCCGACCTGATGGATCTTGATCGAATCGATCTTTTCGGCAGGTTTCACCATTTCCGCAATGATCGTCGGCATCGCCTCAATCCGGGCCAGATCAACCTTCAGACGGATTTGATCGACGGACAGGGCATTGTCAGCCTCGACAATCGCGCGCTTACCTTCCGCTTCGGCCAGCATGTCGTTCTTCTTGGCCTCGGCGCGAATATTCAGCGCATCCGCTTCGGCCTGCGCCTCTTCGCGGCGCGCCTCAGCACGGTCGGCGGCGGCCTCTTTCTCGGCCTGGGCGGCCAGACGGATGGCTGTGGCCTGACGTTCCGCCTCACGCGTCGCTTCGATCAGCACGATCTGCTTCTGACGCTCGGCTTCGGCCACATCGCGGGCGGTAACCACCGCTTCGGTCGCTTTGGTCGCCTCGGCGCGGGCCAGATCAGCAGATGCACGGGCGCGGCTTTCCTCTTCGGATTTCTGCGCGATGATGATCTGACGCTCTTGCTCGGCAACCTCCAGCTCGCGCTCTTTCGAGATCTCGGCCTCGCGGATTTTACGCTCGCGTTCAATGTCAGCGCCACGAATGGCTTCTTCACGGGCAATCCGGGCGCGCTCGGTTTCACGTACCGAATCTTCGGTCCGCGCGGCAATCTCGGCCTCTTGCGCCACGCGCAGGGTTTCGATCTGTTGCGTCTGTTCGATGCGCGCCTGCTCTTCGTCCTTGTCGATCAACAGCTTCTGACGCTGAGCTTCCATCGCTGCACGGCGCACTTCCACCTCGGCATCCGCATCAATCTGCGCCCGCTCTTTTTTCGAGGTCGCAATCACCTCGGCCAGCTTGCGCATACCCACGGCGTTAAAGGCGTTGTTTTCATCCAGCGCTTCGAACGGGGTCTGGTCCAGCGCGGTCAGCGAGACCGATTCCAGCGACAGACCATTTTTCAGCAAGTCTTCGGAGACGGCATTCTGCACCTCTTGCACAAAATCGGCACGGTTTTCATGCAGACCGTCCATGGTCATCTGCGCAGCCACGGCACGCAGACCGTCGATCAGCTTGCCTTCGATCATTTCCCGCAGTTGTTCGACATCGAATGTGCGGGCGCCCAGGGTTTGGGCGGCACGTGCGATGCCCTCTTCCGTGGCCATGACCGAGACATAGAACTCGACCCCCACGTCAACACGCATCCGGTCTTTGGTGATCAAAGCGGCCTCGGCGCTGCGCTGCACCTCAAGACGCAGGGTCTTCATGTTGACGGGGCTGACCTCGTGCAAAAGCGGCACGACTATGACGCCACCATCCATGATGACTTTCTTACCGCCAGCACCGGTTTTCACCAGGCTCACCTCGCGGGTTGCGCGGCGGTACAGTCGGGCCAGTACAAGGCCAATGAACATAACGACCGCTAAAATGGTCACAACTGTGACGGCTAGGAATGTAAGTTCCATGCAAAATCCTCCGATTTGGGGTTGTTGAATTGGTTAGTTTGACAAGCCGACCAGAACGAACCGGTCGCGCCGTCGGTCGCGCAGGACAAGCACTTCGGTGCCTTGTTCCAGCGTATCCTTGTCCTGCAGGGGCTCAGCGCGCAGGTAATGCGCATTGCCAAAGCGGTCCATGACCCGCACTTCGGCCGGGCGGCCTCGGGATGCCGTCCCTTGCGAGATGAAACCGCGACGGCGGGCCAGCATCCGTTCGGACATAGCCTCGGTCTCGGTTTTCGGCAGCAGGCGGGCAAAGACCGCGCTAAAGCCACGCGCAAACCAGATGCCAAAGGCCCCGGCCGGGATCGCGGCCATCCATGAGGGCAGATCAAAGCCCATCACATCACGCAGGCCCAGTTGCAGGCCGATGCCCGACAGGCCGAAACCAGCCAGCAAAACCACCAGCCAGATCATAAAAGGCACTTTGCCAAAGCCCAGCCAGCTTGCAGGACCGTCCGAGGTCACAACCGGCGTTTCCGCCGCAACCTCGGCCAGCTCGAACTCACCCAGATCAACATCCGCGTCCAGATCAAGTTCGAAATCACCAATGTCCAATTCCGGAGCGTCAACCAGATCAAGGTCAACCTCGCCCTCACCCGCCATCAGGCTTCCACCCAGCAACAGCGCCACCAGTTCCAGCCCCAAAAGGCCAAACAACAGCGCAATCGCAATCGTAAAGGGCACAAATGCACCCTCGAGTAGAAAGCTGAACATCAGTGGGCTGTCTCCGTTATTGTATACGATGGTATGCAGTAAATATGGGGAGTCATGACAAAGTTTCAAGAGGTTGTGATTCTATATTTCAACCTATGGGTAATTAACATGGTGACACAGCGGCAGTCGGGAAATCCGTTCTTCGGGGTTTTTTCGGTGCCTGGGGCCGGAAAGTGGCATCCGTGCAAAAGCCGGGCTTTTGCTGGGCAGTGACATACGATAGACGAGCCTGCAGTTACATACGCGGAAACGGAACATGGCTCGGATTCTCATCACCTCGGCGATCCCCTATATCAACGGGATCAAGCACCTCGGCAATCTGATCGGCTCGCAATTGCCTGCCGACCTATATGCGCGGTATCAACGCGGCCGGGGGAATGAGGTCATGTTTCTCTGCGCCACCGACGAACACGGCACTCCGGCCGAGCTGGCCGCCGCCAAGGCAGGCAAGCCGGTCGCTGATTACTGTGCCGAGATGCATGGTGTGCAGGCCGATATCGCACAGCGCTTTGGCCTGAGCTTTGATCACTTTGGCCGCTCATCCAGCGCCCAGAACAAAGCGTTGACCCAGCATTTTGCGGGCAAGCTGGAAGACGCCGGGTTGATCCGCGAAGTGAGCGAGAAGCAGGTCTATTCCCACGCCGATGGCCGCTTCCTGCCGGATCGCTATATCGAAGGCACCTGCCCCAACTGCGGCTATGACCGCGCGCGCGGTGATCAGTGCGAAAACTGCACCAAACAGCTGGACCCGACCGACCTGATCGAGCCGCGCTCGGCCATTTCCGGGTCGACCGACCTTGAGGTGCGTGAGACCAAGCACCTGTATCTGCGTCAATCCGCGATGAAGGATCAACTGGATGCCTGGATCGACTCCAAGTCCGACTGGCCAATCCTGACCACATCCATTGCCAAGAAATGGTTACATGACGGCGACGGCCTGCAAGACCGTGGCATTACCCGCGATCTGGACTGGGGCGTGCCGGTCAAGAAAGGCGATCAGGACTGGCCCGGCATGGAGGGCAAGGTCTTTTACGTCTGGTTCGACGCGCCGATCGAATACATCGCTTGCGCCAAGGAATGGGCCGATGCGACCGGCAAAGCGAATGCCGAGTGGGAGCGCTGGTGGCGCACTGACAAAGGTGCCGATGACGTGCGCTATGTTCAATTCATGGGTAAGGACAATGTGCCTTTCCATACCCTGTCCTTTCCGGCGACCATTCTAGGTTCGGGTGAGCCGTGGAAGATGGTCGACCACCTGAAATCCTTCAACTACCTGAACTATGACGGCGGCCAGTTCTCAACCAGCCAAGGTCGCGGCGTATTCATGGATCAGGCACTGGACATCTTGCCCGCCGATTACTGGCGCTGGTGGCTGCTGAGCCATGCGCCTGAAAGCAGCGATAGCGAATTCACCTGGGAGAACTTCCAGCAATCGGTGAACAAGGATCTGGCCGATGTGTTGGGCAACTTCGTCAGCCGGATCACCAAGTTCTGCCGCTCAAAATTCGGCGAGGCGGTGCCCCAAGGCGGCACCTATGGCGAGCGCGAGCAGGCCCTGATCGAAGAGCTGACCCGCCGCGTCCGCGCCTATGAAGGGTTCATGGAGGCGATGGAAGTTCGCAAATCCGCGCAGGAATTGCGCGCCATCTGGGTTGCCGGGAACGAGTATCTTCAATCCGCGGCACCCTGGTCGACCTTCAAGGAAGATCCCGAACAGGCCGCGGTACAGGTGCGTCTGGGTCTGAACTTGATCCGGCTCTATGCCGTGCTCAGTGCGCCGTTCATTCCCGAAACCACTGCCCGGATGTTGAGTGCGATGAACACGCTGGATACTGCTTGGCCTGACGATGTTGCGGCGGCCCTGTCCGCCCTGCCCCCAGGCCATGACTTTGCCGTTCCCGAAGTGCTGTTCGCCAAGATAACGGACGAACAGCGCGAAGACTGGCAGAGCCGTTTCGCTGGTATCCGCACCTAAGACACCCGACCGGGAAAAAATACAGGGGCTTAACGGCCCCCTTTTTCATTTTGCGTTTGATCCAGATTGCCGGAAACGCCCTTGCCAGATCAGGAAACTAACCCTGGCCGATTTGCGTAAACCTGCCGCCCTACAGAAAAATATCCTTGGGTAAGCGATTGCCTTACGGGCTAACACGCTTGAGAAACCTACCAAAACCAGCCATCCTCACAAAGAGTTTAGGCGACTCGGACCGCTGGCGGCGACCCGAGTTGTGTCCAGTTTTTGTTTCAATGGGGCTTCTGCCATGATCCTTGCATCAACACTTTTCAGCTTTCGACCGAACGACCCCATAGCCAAATCCGTTTGGTATGCCGCAGCTTTTGCCCTGTGTGGGTTGGTGGTGCCAGCTGCCGCGCAGGATAAAAGTGACGCCCCACCGCCCAAAGTGTCCATCGCAGCGGCCTACACACAAGAAATCACGGACGAGGCGACTTTCATCGGTCGAGCTGAGGCGCTGAACAAGGCCGATATTGTCGCCCGGGTCAGCGGTTTTTTGGACAGTCAGAATGTTGAAGACGGCGCGATGGTGAATGAAGGCGACCTTATGTTCACGATCGAGCCGGACCTGTATCAGGCGACACTAGATGCACGGAATGCCGATCTGGACCGTGCCGAAGCAAATCTTGAGCTCGCCAAAGTTGACCTGGCCCGTAAAGAAGAACTTTACAAACGCGATGCCACTCCGGAAAGCGAACGGGATATCGCCCGTGCCAACGAACTTGTGGCCATTGCCGAAGTCAAAGCCGCGAAAGCCGCGATCCAACAGGCCGAACTTGATCTGAGCTATACTAAGGTCCACGCACCGTTCACCGGCCGTATCGGGCGGGTCGCTATCAGCGTCGGGGACGTTGTCGGCCCGAACAACCCACCATTGGTGAATATCGTCAGCGAGGCACCAGTGTATGTGAATTTCTCGTTGAACGAGAAACAGTTTACCTCGGTTCTTGAACAATATGGCGAGAATGCATCGACGCTGGCCGAAAGCCCCAAAAGCCCGAATGTGCATGTAACACTGCCCAATGGATCGGACTTGGGCGAAACAGGTTCGATTGTTTTCGTTGACAACCGTATCGACCCGCTAACTGGAACGATTGCAATGCGGGCCGAATTCACAAATGCCGACCGGCTGATCCTCGATGGTCAGTTTCTGAGCGTTCATATCGAAGCGCTGGAGCCGACCTTGCAGGTTCTGATCCCGCAGGCGGCCTTGTCACGTGATCAGCGCGGTGATTTCGTTCTGGTCGTTAACGATAAGCAAATGGTCGAACAGCGCTATATCACCACCGGCGACAATGTCGGAACTGCTGTGATCGTTCTGGACGGCCTGCGCGAAGGAGAAAGCGTGATCGTCGAGGGCCTCCAGCGCGTGCGCCCGGGTGTGGCAGTGGATGCTGTCACCGCATCCGAGCAGCCGGGAGAGTAACAGATGTTCTCATCCCTGTTCATCAGCCGGCCCAAGCTGGCCCTAGTTATTTCGCTTGTCCTGACGATCATGGGCGGGATCGGCTATATGGTTCTGCCGGTCGCCCAGTTTCCTGATATTACGCCACCGGTCGTCAGCGTTTCCGCCACCTATACCGGTGCCAATGCCGAAACGGTCGAGAACACCGTCGCCGCGCCGATCGAGGCGCAGGTCAACGGCGTGGATGACATGATCTACATGACGTCCACCTCTTCGGATAACGGCTCGTATTCGTTGAATATTACCTTCGAAGTCGGCACCGATCCTGACATTGCATCCGTCAACGTGCAGAACCGCGTTGCGCAGGCCATGTCTTCGCTTCCGTCAGAGGTGACTTCGTCGGGTGTTGTTACGCAGAAGGCATCGACCAATATGCTGATGCTGGTCACGCTGACCTCACCCAAAAGCACCTATGACAGCGTATTCTTGTCGAACTACGCTTCGATCAACCTGAAAGATGCGCTGGCACGGGTACAGGGTGTTGGTAAAGCCGATGTTCTGACTAACCTTGAATATGCAATGCGGATCTGGATGGATCCCGACAAGATGACCGCCCTGTCGATTTCACCGGGTGATGTCATAGACGCTATCCGAGAACAGAATATCGAAGTGTCTGCCGGTTCGATAGGCTCGCCGCCTGTCCCTGAGGGACAGACATTTCAATATACGATCAAGACCAAGGGCCGACTGACCTCGGCCGCTGAATTCGGCAATATTGTCATCCGTACTGGTGATGCAGGGGCAATCGTACGCATAAGGGACATTGCCAGAACCGAACTTGGAGCGCAGTTCTATTCGGCTTCGGGTTATTTCCAGGCAGAACCCGCAACGGTTATCGGTATCTATCAAGCCCCCGGTGCCAATGCGTTGGCTGTTTCAGATCGTGTTCAGGCCGAATTGGACCGGCTGTCGCGTTCGTTCCCAACAGATGTTGAATATCAGGTACCCTTCAACACGACAGACTTCGTGGAACAATCTCTGAACGACGTGGTTTCCACCCTGATGCTGACGTTCGTTTTGGTGATTTCGGTCGTATTTGTCTTTTTGGGCAGTTGGCGTGCCACGATCATTCCGGCGGTTGCTATTCCCGTTTCGCTGATCGGGACGTTCGCGTTCCTGCTGGCGTTTGGGATGTCCCTGAACACAATTTCTTTGTTCGCGCTTGTACTGGCCATCGGGATCGTGGTCGATGATGCCATCGTGGTGGTTGAAAACGTTGAACGCATTATCGCCGACGAAGGGTTGTCCCCGCCTGAGGCGACACGGAAAGCAATGGGCCAAATCACCGGACCCGTCATCGCAACCACACTGGTTCTGCTGGCCGTTTTTGTGCCCGTAACCTTTATGCCTGGCATCTCGGGGCGACTGTATTCTCAGTTTGCAGTCACCATCTCAACTGCGGTCGTGATTTCGTCAATCAACGCTTTGACCTTGTCTCCGGCGCTTTGCGGATTGGTTCTGCGCGCACGCTCGGGTCCGCCCAAGGGTATTCTGGCCCTGTTTGAGCGTTTCATCGGAACGCTGCGTGACGGTTATGTTGTCATTGTGCGCAAACTGTTAATTCTGCCAGTCGCCGGACTGGGCGTCATCGTTGTTCTGGCAATGGGTACAGGGACGATCATGTCGAACACATCAAGCGGTTTTATTCCGCTTGAAGACAACGGCTATCTCTTTGTGGACATCCAGTTGCCAGATGCGGCAACGCTGGAACGCACCGAGACTATCGCAGGTCGGGTCGACGACCAGATCCGCGATATCTCGGGGGTCGCCAGTACGGTTCTGATCAACGGGTTTTCGCTGCTGAACGGCACAACCACAAATGGAGCGACCGTTTTTGTGAACCTCGACAACTGGGACGAACGGCAAGATCCCGACCTGTCTGCCGATGCCATTCTGGGCAAGGTTCTGGCGATTGCAAATGGCGAATCCGCAGCTTCGATCGTGGCCTTCAACCCGCCACCGATTCAGGGCCTCGGCATGTCAGCCGGTGTGGAAATGGAGGTTCAGCAAGTCGGGGGCGGTACGCCTCAGGATCTGGCCTCGGCCGTTGGGTCCTTCGTCTATGCTGCAAACCAGCGACCCGAGATTGGTCAGGCCTATACAACATTCCGGGCCAATGTTCCTCAGCTATTTGTCGATCTGGACCGTGAGAAAGCGAAAACCCTGGAAGTGTCTGTTGCTGAGATTTTCCAGACGATGCAAGCCCAACTAGGCTCGTACTATGTGAACGATTTCAACCTGTTTGGCCGCGTCTACCGCGTGATGATTCAGGCCGAGGGGAGCTATCGGAACAAGGTCGAAGATATTTCGAACCTGTATGTGCGCTCGACCAAGGGCGATATGGTTCCATTGGGTACGTTGATCGACGTGGAAAACGTGTTGGGGCCAGTCCTGTTAAAACGGCATAACCTGTTCCGTTCGGCAACAGTTACAGCTGTACCTGCGCCAGGGCTGTCCAGTGGCGATGCTATCACTGTGATGACAGAAGAATCCGCCAACGCCCTACCCTCGGGATACGCGTTTGAATGGACAGGCACCGCACAACAGCAGCTTGCATCCGGCAGCCTTGTGATCATTATCCTCGGGCTTGCTGTCCTGTTCGCTTATTTGTTCCTGGTGGGGCAATACGAAAGCTGGTCGATGCCGGTGTCCATTCTTCTATCGGTTATTGTTGCCCTGTTCGGGGCGGTTGCGGCGGTGGCCATCGTGGGCAGCGACATAAACCTGTACACGCAGATCGGGATGATCATGCTGGTGGGGCTTGCGTCGAAGAACGGTATCCTCATCGTTGAATTCGCAATGGAACAGCGTGCCAATGGCCTTTCGATCAAAGATGCTGCAGCCGAAGCCGCCCATCAACGTTTCCGCGCGGTGATGATGACCGCCCTCTCCTTCCTGTTGGGTGTTGTACCGTTGCTTGCCGCGAATGGCGCGGGTGCGGCTAGCCAGAAGGCCATCGGTGTCGCCGTCTTTGGCGGAATGCTGGCGGCAACTCTGGTTGGCGTTATCCTTGTGCCGGTACTTTACGCCCTGATGCAGGGGCTGAGGGAATGGCTCAAAGGGACAAAGAACGACCCCGACCCTTCGGAAGAAGCCGCATAAATCAAAAAAAGCCCCGCCAAAAACGCGGGGCTTTTCTTTAATGGGCCAGGCGCTTTTCGATCCAGCGCTGGATGGCAGCGATCTGATCGGCATCAAGTCTTAGGCCCAGCTTGTTTCTGCGCCAGATGGCATCTTCAGCGCAGCGCACATATTCCTTGGTGACCAGCCATTCCATTTCGCGTTCGGTCAGAGTCGCCCCGAACTCTTCCCCCAGATCCTCAGCGGTCTTTGCATCGGCCAGAATAGCGCGCGCCTCGGTTCCATAGGCGCGCACCAGCCGTTCCGCCCATGTGCGATTCAAAAAGGCATAGTCGAATTCCAGACCGGCAATAAGGTCTTGCACTGCGCTAACGGGGAAATCGCCACCCGGCAAAGAAACACCAGCGGTCCATGGACCGGGCAAATCCGGGAAGTACTCAGCGATTTTCTCAAGCGCACTTTCGGCCAATCTGCGATAGGTCGTAATCTTGCCGCCGAAAACATTCAAAACCGGAGCGC
Source organism: Ruegeria sp. CDSA077 (assembly GCF_059612265.1). Lineage (NCBI taxonomy): Bacteria > Pseudomonadati > Pseudomonadota > Alphaproteobacteria > Rhodobacterales > Roseobacteraceae > Ruegeria > Ruegeria sp. CDSA077. The sequence continues at coordinate 600,255 of NZ_JBXWQG010000001.1, read as the reverse complement.
CGCCAAGCCCATTGACCTTCAGAGTATAGTCTCTGGTCGCGGCCGTTGCGCTGCTAGCCCCATCGTCATACAGAGGGCGCACACCGGAATAGGTCCAGACGATGTCTTCGCGGGTCACAGGCTGCTCAAAATATTTTGACGCAAACGCACACAGATATTCCTGTTCAGACTCGGTACAGACTGGAGGAACCGATGGGTCTGGGTGATCCTGATCAGTTGTTCCAATAAGGGTGAAATCTCTCTCATAGGGAATGGCAAAGATGATGCGTCCGTCTTCACCTTGGAAGAAATAGCATTTGTCATGGTTGAATAACCTGTGGGTTACGATATGGCTGCCGCGGACCAACCGAACCCCCTCGCGCGAGTTCACGTGGATTTTTTCCTGGATGATATCGCCAACCCAGGGCCCACCGGCATTGATCAACATCTTTGCCAAGACGATACGGGTTTCGTCATTTTGGTTATCGCGGATCGTCACATGCCAAACATCATCCACCCGCTCGGCTGAAAGAACTTCGGTCCGAACCAGAATATCGGCGCCACGGGCCTCGGCATCACGGGCATTCAGAACAACCAGACGGGAATCTTCGATCCAGCAGTCGGAATACTCATAGGCGGTTTCGAACCTGTTTTGCAGCGGGACACCTTCAGGCGCGGAACGCAAATTCAGCGCAGAGGTCCCGGGTAGAATTTTCCGCCCTCCAAGGTGATCGTACATGAACAGGCCAAGACGGATCAGCCAGGCTGGACGACGACCACGCATCCAAGGCATCACTGTACTCAGCAGCCGTGAGGTCGGAGTGTCCGAGTCAAATCGAATCCCATCGTGGTAGGGAAGCACAAAGCGCATCGGCCAACTGATATGAGGCATTGCCCGCAGCAGCGTTTCCCGCTCAATCAGCGCCTCGCGGACCAACCTGAACTCAAAATATTCCAGATACCGTAGGCCGCCGTGGAACAGTTTGGTCGAGGCCGAGGACGTGGCCGATGCCAAGTCGTTCATCTCGGCCAATGTCACCGACAATCCCCGCCCGGCCGCATCACGCGCGATCCCGCAACCGTTAATACCGCCACCGATGATGAATAGGTCAGTAACCTGGCCAGTCTGCTGTGCCATTTGCAGGTCAGTCCTTTTGCTGAAAACGTGCGGCAATTAACCCGTTCGATACTCGGTTCGTCAATGTGGATTTTCGTTTTTTTTCGCGTAACGAACAAGAATAGCGATTTTTGTTGTTGTCCAAACGATGTTTGATTTCTGCCGGTTGCAATATTGCGAAAAAAGGAACAAAAACGAAAGAACCCAATAACCGGAGCTTCCCTTGTCTCTTTCGTTCCGCCAGTCAGACATCATAGAAATCGCCAAGCAGAATGGTCGCGTCATGGTCGAGGATCTGGCGTTGCAGTTTGGTGTCACGGTCCAAACGATCCGGCGTGATCTTTCCGAGCTTGCGGAACTGGGCAAGCTGGACCGGGTTCATGGCGGCGCGGTCCTGCGATCCGGCGTTTCGAATATCGGTTACGAGGACCGGCGCGCCCTGAATGCTGAAATCAAGACCCGTATCGCACAGGTTTGCGCTGCCAACATACCGGATGGTGCATCGCTTTTTTTGAACATCGGTACATCGACCGAGGCTGTCGCGCATCAGTTGCTAAACCACAAAGATCTTATGGTGGTGACAAATAACATGAATGTCGCGCGTATCCTGGTGGAAAACACGAACTGCCAGATCGTCGTCGCCGGTGGTGTTCTGCGCCGGTCGGACGGTGGTCTGATCGGCAACCTGACCAATTCAACGATTGAACAATTCAAGTTCGATTATGCGGTAATCGGGTGTTCCGCACTGGACGCCGATGGTGATCTTCTGGATTTCGATTTCCAAGAAGTCCGTGTCAGCCAGACTATCATTGCACAGGCCAGACACAGCTTTCTGGTTGCCGATCATTCGAAATTTCAGCGCTCGGCCCCTGCCCGTATTGCCTCGATGTCCGAAGTTGACGTTTTCTTTACAGATCAACCTCTTCCAAGTGGGCTTGCACGTAAATGCAAGGAATGGGGAACGCGGGTCGTATACAGCTGCCGAACCACCGGAGATTCGCATTAAACGCGTAATTCCAAACGTGGTTCTTGTCATAGGCGACCGGCCCTGACAGTATCGCAACATATTGCAATCAGTGCACGGCAAGGGGGAGATCCGGGCCATGATCGCGCTTTTATTTGCGTTACTCACAGCCACTATGGGGCTGAATTATTATAGAAAAACCAAAGCGGCCAATGTTGTGTTCTTCATCACCATGGCCCTAAGTGTTTATTGGCTGAAGTTTCATGCCACCAGCCAACTGACCATTCAGCTGTAGGAGGCCACAATGACACCCGAGCTTTCCCGCACCCTGAACGCGTTGGGAACCCTGGCGGTCAGCCTCGTTCTTGTGCTGGCCTTCGGATACCAGCTGGCGCTGAACGAACTGCCCTGCCCGCTTTGCTTATTGCAACGGGTCGGGTTCGTAGCGGTGGGCGTTGGTTTGGGCCTGAACCTGCTATACGGAGCCCGGCCGCAGCATTATGCGTTGATGTTGCTTGCGGCACTGTTTGGGATCAGCGTTTCCGTTCGCCAGATCTTGCTGCATATCGTACCGGGTACCGGCCACTATGGTTCGCCTGTTTTTGGGTATCACTACTACACATGGGCCGCGATCTGCTTTTTTCTGATCCTGCTGGGCACGGCAATCTTGCTGCTTTTCGACCGTCAATATCAGGACACAACCGTCGATCAACCACGGTTCGGGGGCAATACGCTGGCCAAAACCGCGTTCTTTGTGATGCTAGGGCTGGCCGCGCTGAATGCGGGGTCGACCTTGTTGGAATGTGGCCCAGGTATCTGCGCTGACCCGCCGACAAGCTACAAATTGATTGACGAACTGGACACCAACAACTGAGGATGGATAAACCTTCCCTCATGGAGGCATCGGAATGGGACTACTGGGGCAGCCGCTAGGCTATTATGACTATCTGACATTTATAGCACTTATACTGCTGCTGGCCGCTGTAATGGCGCTGTTTCTGTTCATAATGGGACTGCCCGGCCGCATCGCAATCAAACGCAACCATCCCCATGCCGAGGCAGTCAAGATCATGGGCTGGATGGGGTTTCTGGCCGTCGTTCCCTGGATTCACGCCTTTATGTGGGCTTTCCACGATGCAGCCACTGTCGATATCCGCCGTATGCCTGATGATGAACGCGATGCGATACGGAAGGACATCAAACGGTTAGGCGGTGATCTGACCGAAGAATATCGCGATCCACTGGACCCGGACGAAACACAAAAAAGCTAAGGCTAAAGGAAGTCCCACAATATGTTTGTCGCTCTTGGCATTACGCTTTTCTACATCATTTTTGTCTGGCTGATCTTCTTCAAACTACAATGGCTTAAGTTCAGTATCGCCTGGGGCATCGTTTCCTTCTGGGTGGGTGCTCATCTGTTATTGATCTTTATGGTTGCGCTGCGGTTCTTCCAGCCATTTTCGATCGACAGCCACGTGGTTCGCTCAACCATACAGATCGTGCCGCGCCTGACTGAACCAACCATCCTTTCCGAGGTTCTGGTCGAGCCGAATACAGAGGTGAAGAAAGGGGATCCGCTGTATCGGTTCGACGACACCGTCTTTGCGCTTGAATTCGAAGAGGCATCCGCACAGTTGGTTGCAGCCCAGCAGAACGCCAAAATTCTGGAACAGGATGTGATCGTCGCGGGTGAAGCCGTCGAGCGAGCCAACGCACAACTGGCATATGCGCTGACCCAGCAAGCACGGTATGAAAACCTTGTCCCTGCGGGTGGTGCCCGAGAGGATGAGCTGGATCGCTGGAACGAGCAGGTCACGGAAGATCAGGCCAAGATAAAAGAGGCCGAAGCCAATCTGGAAAAGGCAAAGCTGGCGCTGGATTCGCAGATCGACGGGGTCAATACCGGAATCGTTCAAGCTCAGGCTCAGTTGGAAAAGGCCCGGTATTTTCTGGACAATACTACGATCTACGCGCCCGAAGATGGTATGATCGTTTCACAACAGGCACGCCCGGGTCTGGTTGTCGGTGATATCCGATTGGGCGCAATCGCCAGCTTTGTGACCAAGGAAAACCCCTATATTCTCGCCACTTACCGGCAGCAGAACCTGAAATTTGTGAAACCCGGGCAACAGGTTGAGGTCGCGCTGGACTTATATCCCGGAGAAATCCTGACCGGCAAAGTCGAGGCAATCTGGTGGGCAACCCGCCAGGGTCAATATCTGCCATCAGGCCGCCTGCCCGGATTTGAACTGCCAAAAATTCCTGGACATATTGCCGTGCAGATTTCGGTCGAAATTCCAGATGGCCACGTCTTTCCCGCCGGTGGACACGCCGCGGTGGCAATCTATACCGGCCAGGGCAAAAGCTTTGAGTTCCTGCGGCGCATCAATATCCGCCTCTATTCCTTCGCAAACTTCATCCGACCACTGGACATTTAAGGACACGCTGTATGACACGGGCCAGGCTAAACCGCAGTTTGATGGGCACAGCCCTGTGTGCCGCGCTGCTGGTGGGATGCGCACCTGTCGGTCCTGATTTTGTGCGACCGAACTCTCCGGTCGTGAAGGAATGGATCGAGGTAAACAACCCCTCAGTCGGTCCCAGCGGCCTCACCTCGCGTAGTGCCCCTGTGGCAAAATGGTGGGAGACCTTCAACGACGCCACTTTGAACCGTTTGATCGCCGAAGCCTATGCCCAGAACCTGGCGCTACAGGTGGCCGGTGCGCGCGTATTACAGGCCCGCGCACAGCTTGGGATTGCCTTTGGTGAGCTTTACCCCCAATCGCAGGCCATCGGAGGTTCGATCGAGCGGCGCCAGATCAGCGATAATATCGGGCCGATTTCCGATATCAATCGGATCATCCCTCTGGATACCGAATTCTCGACCTCGCAGGTTGGCTTCGACGCCCAATGGGAACTGGATGTGTGGGGGCAGCAACGCCGGGGTGTGCAGGCCGCACGATCCAATCTGGCACTTCAGGTCGCTAATTACGATGACGCTTTGGTCACGCTGACCGGCGATGTAGCAGCGTTATATGTAAGCTTCCGCGCGCTGCAAGAAACTCTGTTCGTGGCACGAGAGAATATAAAGCTGCAACAGGAATCGGTTGATCTGACGCAACTGCGTTTCAACAACGGCGTCACCACTGAATTGGATGTGCAAGAGGCCACCGCCCTGCTGAACAATACCATGGCGCTGGTGCCGGAAATTGAAAGCGATCTTCAACAGACCAAGAATGCTTTGGCTGTTTTACTGGGAACAACACCCTCGCGCATGGCCGGGTTGCTGGGTAATTCCGGTCGTATCCCTTCGGCCCGATCCAACGTCGCGGTTGGAGTACCAGCGGAATTGCTGCGCCGACGCCCGGATGTACGCGCCGCAGAACTGGCCGCTGCCACACAGTCTGCGCAAGTTGGGATTGCGATTGCTGACCTGTATCCCCAGTTCATCCTGTCCGGTTCGATCGGCCTGCAGGCCTCGGGCAGTCAGGACCTGTTTTCATCCGCCAGCAATACTGGGCTGGCCAGTGCCGGAGTGGTCTGGAATGTGCTGAATTATGGGCGGATCAAGAATAATGTCCGCGCCCAGGACGCAGCTTATCAGGCATTGATCGCCAACTATCAAAACACCGTCCTGACCGCCTATTCCGAGGTCGAAAGTGCTATGGTCGCCTATACGCAATCACGCAAACAGGTGACATTCTACCAAAACAGCGTCACCGCATCGCGCAAAGCTGCCGAGATAGCGGTGAACCAATACCGGGATGGCATCGCCAGCTATTCCCGCGTTCTGAACACGCAAACCGCATTGCTTCGATCACAGGCCAATCTGATCGAAGCCCGCCAGCAGGTTTCGAGCAATCTGGTTGCAGTCTACAAAGGTTTAGGCGGTGGTTGGCAAATCCGGCAAAATCAGGAGTTCCTGCCGGAAACCGTGCTGGCCGAAATGGCCTATCGCACCGATTGGGGAGACCTGCTGCAACAGGCTCCGACCCAAGCGAGCCTGAACTGAGCGCTATTTCGTCAGACCGCGCAAGCCGCCCGAAATCAGAATGTTGACCTCGTACAGAATACGCGGCGCGGCCAGTCCTCCGGGGCTGGCCAAATAGTTCGGGCTCCATTCCGGTTCGAATTTCTGCTTGAACGAGCGCAGCCCCTCGAAGTGATAAAACTGTTCGCCATGTTCATAGACAAAGCCGCCAATGCGGTTCCACAGCGATGCCAGTTGCCGGTTTTCGATCCCGGAAAACGGTGCCGCCCCCAGCGAGAACCAGTGGAACCCCTGCTCGGCCCCCCATGACATCATCTCGGCAAACAGCGCGTCCATAACAAAACTTGGGCTATCTGGTTCATACCGCATCAGATCCAGCGACAGTTCTGATTTTTGCCCGCCCTGAAACAGGTTAGCAAACGCGACGATCTCACCTGTTTCGCCATTCCGCAGCACCGCGTGGTCGAAATAGGACAGATAGGTTTCATCAAATCCGCCAAGCGCAAAACCTTTCTCGGCCCCAGCTTTTTGTGCCAGCCAGTCATCCGAAATCTTGCGCAACTCGGGCAGGATCAGGTTTAGTTCCTGTTTTGGAATAATCTCGAAAACATACCCTTCGCGTTCGGCCCGGTTCTTGGCCTGACGGAATCGCTTGCGGGATTTTCCGTCCAGCGAAAAATCTTTCAGCGGCACCCGCGCTACTTCGCCAATTTTCAGGATCGACAGGCCAAGGTCTAGAAAGGTCGGCAGGTATTTGGTGGAAACGCTGTAGAAGGCACAAAGTTTACCCTCACGGTCCGCCATCTCGCGCAGCTGCCATATCAGCTGTTTACCGGCGGTTTCATCCCCTACTGGTTCACCTTTGGTGACCAGTGCGTTGCCGGTATCGGCATAAGCCAGAAAAGCGGTTTCATCCGGCGCGATCAGGAACTGCTTGTCCCCGGTCAGGGAAATCTGGGATTCCGTGTCTTCGCTTTCCATCACCAGACGTTCGACTACTTCGGGGATTTCTGTGCGGACTGGAACAGGAATCTCGCGCCCGAACAGAGAGCTAACGGCAACCACCCCAAGGATGACCGCAACCACAAGGCTGGATCGTAGGAACCGCGAGGCGTCGCCGTTCCAGGCAAACTCCCACCACAGGGCATTTTGATATTCGACATGGGAATAAGCAAACAGACCCACCCAAAAGATCACGGCAAGCAATGCAAGAACGCTGACCAGCCAAGGTATGTTCAACCTGAAGATCGACGCGCCGCTAACCCGATAGAACGCATCCCGGAACATGGCCAGCAGAACGATGCTACCCACCATGCTGAGCGCTTCGTGCGTATCCAGCCCTTTGGTCAGCGAAGCGACAAAACCGGCCAGCATCAACAGCATGGCCACAACCCAAGCCCGGTAAAGCTTGCGAAACAGCCCCCGTGACACAAGGATCAGCAAGACCCCTACCGCACTTCCGGCCAGGTGGGACGCTTCGACAAAGGAAAGGGGCAGGAAATCCCGTAGCACACCCAGGTTACCGCTGCTTGCAGGCAACGCGCCGGAGACCAGAAGTATCACACCGGCCACTGCGGCCACGCCTGCGGCCACCATGGGCACGATCGGACGGATCACTCGATAAACCCAAGTGGCTGCACCAGTAATATGTCGACGATGGGTCAATGCCGATGCCACAGCGATCGAGAGTGTGGCGATGAGGAAGGGAAGAAACGTATAGACCAGGCGGTACAGCAGCAGCGCGGCAATGACATCCGACCGGCCTGACGCGCCAAGTCCCGCGATCATAGTCGCCTCGAAGGCACCAATTCCGCCCGGCGCATGGCTGAGGATGCCGACCGCAATCGCGCCAATATAGATGGTGAAGAAATAGGGGTAGCCGATCCCAAGGTCTGTCGGCAGCAGCACATACAGAACCATCGACGCACCAAAAACATCGCCCAAGGCCGCCAGCGTCAGCAATCCGGCCAGTTTGCCGCCGGGAAGGTTAAATCCAACCCCGCCATAGGCCAGCCTGCGCCCGCCTTTCGACAGCCAGATGAACAGCGTTGCCAGAGCGATCAAAAGGCCCAATCCTATGACCGTCTCGACCGTATCGCTGATTGGCAAAACCTTCGATATCCCGTCGGGATGAAAGGTCAGCAAAGCCCCCAACAGCAAGGTCATGCCAGACCAGAAAGCGATCCACGAGGTCGCAATAACCCCAGCGACGCGCCCCAGATCCAGCCCCAAAGATGCGTAGATCCGATACCGGATCGCCGTGCCCGTGATATAGGAAAACCCAAGGCAGTTTGACACCGCATAACCACAGGCCCCGGCCATGCCCGCAACCGGCAAAGGAACCTCACCGTCGGCAACGCTCTGGACTGCAAAGACGTCGTATAAAGACAGGGAAACAAAGCTAAAAGCGGTCCAGCACAGGGCGATGAACAACAGCGTCCAAGAGGTGTTCGCCACATCCGTCTGAACGGATGACCATTTCACATGTGCAGACAGTTCATGCAGCACGGTCAGGGCGACCAGCATGACAATTACGGGAATGGCGATTCTGACCAGGGGTCGTTCGAGAAAACCGGATACTCTTTCGGCAAGTCGGATGGCCCAGAGTTCTTTGCCTGTATCCTGATCAGTCATGTGATTTCCCTGTTTCAGGTTTGCAGCTGCCTTTGCGCGGATGGCGAACGCATCGCAACTTTTACACATATTCCTTGCTGCTCAAAGCACTACAGCAATCAGACGCGGCCTTTCCGAGTAGAAAGAAGTAAGTTGGTTTCGGATCGCGTAATCCCCTCGATCCTGCGGATGCGAAACAGGATTTCATCCAGTTCGGCCAGGGTCTCGGTCCCAATCTCGGCAATCAAGTCCCAACCGCCATTTGTCGAATGGACAGCCCGCACCTGTGGCATGGCGGCAATTTGGGCCATGGTGCGCTCGGTGCCGCGCCCTTCGATTTCCAGCATCATCAACCCTCTGACCGGGCTTTGCGCCACATCCTGCCGTGTCAGAACCGTAAAGCCCACAATCTCGCCGGATTGCTTCAAACGTTGCAGACGGCTGCGCACTGTTGTGCGTGTGACCCCCAGTGTTTCAGCCAGTTCCGAGAGTGAAGCACGGGCATCCCGGTGCAGAGCGCTGAGAAGCTTGCCATCCAAATCGTCCATTCAATACTTCCGTTATGTCACTTGCGGTTCCATTTTGAGCATTTTGATCCCTATCCGCAAGCCACATTGCCGGAGTAGTATTCCATATGGATACAAACAACGTAATTCTGGTTGGCGCCCCGATGGATTCGGGCAAGCGTCGACAAGGCTGCCGGATGGGCCCCGATGCCTATCGGGTTGCGGGGCTTCAATCAGCTCTTTCCGATCTCGGCCTTCACCTACGGGATCTCGGCGATATCACACCTGACATTCCGGATATGTCCGAACATTCGCATCTCTTCGCCCTGCCCGAGTGTGTCGGCTGGACCAAAGCTCTCAGCCGTGTCGCGCAGGATGTCGCCCCACAAGGCCTGCCAATTTTCATGGGCGGCGATCATGCGCTTTCGATGGGCACGGTTTTGGGCATGGCACAGCACGCCGAGCGGATCGACCGCCCACTGTTCGTTCTCTGGCTGGACGCGCATAGCGATTTCCACACACCTGAGAGCACCGATAGCGGCAACCTGCACGGGACACCCGTGGCCTATTTCACCGGACAGCCCGGATTTGACGACTTTCCACCGGTTTCATCGCCAGTTCCGACCGACCGGGTCGGCATGATCGGTCTGCGCTCGGTCGACCCAGCCGAACGGGCTCGGCTGGAACAGGATCGCGCAATGCTGGCCGATATGCGAAGCATCGACGAAAACGGCATCAAAGCACCGCTGATGGCCTTTCTTGAGCGGGTCCGGGCAGCGGATGGCATCCTTCATGTTTCGCTGGATGTGGATTTCCTTGATCCGTCCATTGCTCCTGCAGTTGGCACAACAGTTCCAGGTGGCGCGACCGAACGCGAGGCCCATCTAGTGATGGAACTGCTACACGAAAGCGGTCTTGTCTGCTCGCTGGATCTGGTAGAATTGAACCCGTTTCTGGACGAACGCGGCCGCACTGCAAAGCTGATGGTCGATCTGGCCGCCTCATTGCTGGGTCGCCGCATCTTTGACCGCCCCACCCGGAGCTTCTGATGCAATCTCTACAAGCCCCACCAGCCGTTGTGATGATCCGGCCCCATGCGTTTGCTTCGAACCCCGAGACACGCGACGACAATGCGTTCCAGACCTTGGCCAACCGCTCCGCAGCGGCCACGTCTGTCCAAGCACGCGATGAACATGATCAGGCGGTAGCGCTGCTGCGCGATGCGGGTGTTAAGGTCCATGTCTTCGACGATTTCGGAGACCTCGACACACCAGACAGCGTATTTCCGAACAACTGGTTCTCGACCCATCCCGGCGGGCATGTGGCAATCTATCCGATGTTTGTGCCGTCGCGCAGGCGCGAACGTCGCGCCGACGTCATAGAAATGTTGAAACAGGAGTATCGTGTTCAGGACGTGATCGATTATTCCGGGCTTGAACAGGACAGACTGGCGCTGGAAGGCACCGGAGCGATGGTTCTGGACCACATTGGCCGCGTGGCCTACACGGTCAAATCCAACCGCGCCGACCCCGTTCTGTTGGAGCGTTTTTGCACCCATTTCAACTATGAGCCCATCGCATTCGAGGCGCATGATGCCGCAGGACGTGATGTCTATCACACGAATGTTCTGATGGGCATCGGCTCCAAATACGCGCTGATCTGTCTTGATATGATCGCGGACCCCGAACGCCGCGCGACAGTGAAAGCCAGGCTGGAAGAATCCGGTCGCACGGTCATTGACCTGACCCATGATCAGATCGCTGAATTTGCTGGCAACGCCATCGAACTGAGCGGCCTGAATGGTCCCGTGCTGGCGCTGTCCAGCAGGGCACTTGCCGCCCTGACCCCGGAACAAATCGCTACAATCGAAGCCAGCGCGACACCTCTGCCGCTTTCGATTCCCACCATTGAAACTGCCGGTGGATCCGTGCGCTGCATGATTGCGGGCATCCACCTGTCCCGCCGATAGGAGCCCCTAATGCAACCATCTGAAAAGGCCCTGGTGCCGTTTGTGTCCGTCGACAATATGATGAGACTGGTCCACCACATCGGCGTCGAACGTATGATCACCGATATTGCGGCGCAAATCGAAGCTGATTTCAAACGGTGGGAAAGCTTTGACAAAACACCCCGCATCCCTGCCCACTCGCCGCATGGGGTGATTGAACTGATGCCAACCTCAGACGGTGAGGCCTATGGGTTTAAATACGTCAACGGCCACCCCAAGAATACCTCCGAGGGCCTACAGACCGTTACCGCATTTGGATTGCTGGCAGACGTCTACACAGGCTATCCGACCCTGCTGACCGAAATGACCATGCTGACTGCATTGCGCACCGCAGCAACCTCTGCTCTGGTCGGCAGCTATCTTGCGCCCAAATCGGCCTCGACCATGGCAATGATCGGGAATGGCGCGCAATCCGAATTTCAGTGTCTCGCCTTCAAGGCCATGTGCGGGATTGATACTGTTCGCTTGTACGATACTGACGCGGCTGCCACCGAAAAATGTGCGGCCAACTTGGCGGGCTCTGGCCTCTCGGTCGTGAAATGCAAATCCCCTGAGGACGCCATCGAAGGCGCGCATATCATCACGACCTGCACGGCGGACAAGAAAAATGCCACGATCCTGACCGATAACTTTGTCGGCCCAGGCGTCCACATCAACGCGATCGGCGGCGACTGTCCTGGCAAAACCGAACTGCACAGAGATATCCTGCTACGCTCTGAAATATTCGTCGAATACCCGGAACAAACCCGTATTGAGGGCGAGATTCAGGCCCTTGAAGACGATCATCCCGTCACCGAGTTGTGGCAGGTCATGACGGGACAGGCCAAGGGTCGCAAAGATGATCGTCAGATCACGTTGTTTGACAGCGTAGGCTTCGCGATCGAGGATTTTTCAGCCCTGCGCTACATCCAGTCCGCAGTCCGGGGCACAGATTACTACGAACCCCTGGACATGCTGGCAGACCCTGACGATCCGCGCGATCTGTACGGAATGCTGATGCGAGCGAAATAGAGATACCCTGCCCCCACGCGCCAGCCGGGGGCAGGTATCACCAAAGATTGACTTCGCCAGATGCCAATTACCCGGCCAGCGAAGGCAGGTATAGAACGATGCCCGGAAAGGCGACCAGCAGCGCAATCGTCACGGCGTCGGCGATGAAAAACGGCGTCACGCCCTTGAACACGTCCTGAACGCTCAGATCAGGGCGGACGCCGGCAACGACAAAGCAATTCAAACCGATCGGTGGCGTGATCAGGCAGAACTCGGCCATTTTCACCACCAAAATACCAAACCAGATGGCGCACATCGGACCGGACATCCCAAACGTACTTTCCGCAGCGGTGACGGCCTCGCCCCCGTTCAGCGCCATAACTGCCGGATAGACAACCGGCAGAGTCAGCAGCAGCATCCCGATGGCATCCATGAACATGCCGAGAACCGCATAGGCCAGCAGGATGCAGATCAGGATCAGCATGGGTGACATCGTCAGCGATGTGATCCAATCGGAAAACGCGTTCGGCAAATCGGCGAATCCCAGGAACCTTACATAGATCAGCACACCCCAGATGATCGAAAAGATCATTGCGGTCAATTTGGCTGTCTCGAGCAGTGCGGATTTCAACTCTGCCCATCTCATGCCGTGGAACAAGGCGAAACAGAATACGATGAAGGCACCTATTGCCCCGCCTTCGGTTGGTGTACCCCAGGCTTTCTCACCAAAGGGGTTATAGACAAAACAGATGATGATCAGGATCACCGCCACAATCGGCAGAGCGCCAGGCAGAGCGGCAAAACGCTGTTTCCAGGTAAAGCCAGTGACCGGTGGGCCGACGTTCTTGAACACAACGGCGATGCCAACGATCAGCAAACCGTAAATAACTGCCGAAAAGGCGCCCGGTATGAACCCGGCGAGCAACAGCTTGCCCACATCCTGCTCTACGATGATCGCATAAATCACAAGGATCGCAGAAGGTGGGATCAGCGAGGCCAACGTGCCGCCTGCAGCAACTACGCCCGCCGCAAATTGTTTGTTGTACCCTACCTTCAGCATTTCCGGGATCGCGATCCGGGCAAACACCGCAGATGTCGCGACCGATGCCCCCGAGACCGCAGCAAAACCAGCGGTGGCGAACACGGTTGCGACCGCAAGCCCACCCGGAACCCAGGCCACCCAGCGTTTGGCAGCCTCGAACAGCGCGCGCGTCAGGCCTGCGTAGTAGGCAAGGTAACCGATCAGGATAAAGGTCGGGATCAGGCTGAGCGTATGGGCTGCAATCTTGGAATGCGGCACTTGCCCTGCGGTTTTTACCGCAACGGTCAGCGCCTTGCCAAATCGGTCAGGATCATATCCGAATTTGGCCCAGAATATCCAAACCAGACCGATCAGCCCCGCCAAAGCCGCGGCAAAAGCCACACGCATTCCGGTGATAACCAGAACCAGCAGACCACCGGTGACCCAGAGGCCAATCTCAATCGAGTCCATTTACTAGTCCTGCCCTTCGAATTGTTCGGCTTCAGCGGCAGCCTGCGCAGCAGCGTCCTGTATCATCGGCACCGCAACTGGGTTTTGTAGGCCCAGCACAAAGGCCCGTCCATAACCCCAGATTTGCAGCACAAGCCGCAAGCAAAGTACCGAAAACGCAATAGGTGCCAGTAACTTGGCAGGCCAGAGCGGGATGCCAATGTCGATCGAGCTGTCCCGGCTCCACAGAGGTGCGCCAAAGTCGAATGATCTGTCGAAATGGGACCAGCTGCCCCAGACCAATGCCAACATGAGCACCAGGATGAGAACGACCGAAATCAACTCGAACAGCCACAAAGCCCGTCCGTGTAGCCGCGAAATGACAATATCCATCCGGATATGGCCCCCATCGCGTTGTACGTAAGAGATACCTAGAAACGCAATCAAAGGCATGGCTTGCTCGATCCAATCGACATAGCCCGGCAATGGCGCGTTATAGGCGTTGCGCCCGCTCACCGAGACAACTGCCAGCACCATTAACCCGAACACGGCAATTCCGCTGATCAGTGCAAGCGTACGCTCGGCCCTTAACAGCAGCTGGTCCAGCCTGCTCAGACGGCTATCATCCGCAAGCACCGTCGCCTGTCCTGCCATTCCGCTGGCCCTTTCTGTATTGGAATCAGTGTCCGGGTACCGCGCTGGGTACCCGGAACGCGTGATCAGTTCCCGCCACGCTGTTGTTTCAGCGTCAGTTGAACAAGATCATATAGATCCTGCGCAGGCAGACCCTGCGCGGACATGTCAGCGATCCATTGCTCGCGGATCGGATCAGCAGCCTTGGTGCGGAATTCCTCCAGCACGGCTTCGTCGATCTGAACTTTCTGCACGCCTTTTTCGGTCAACACACCATCCCACTGCTCCAGCAGACCGCCGTAATTGGCGAGATAATGGGCAATGGCCTCGTCGACAGAACTGTTAAGCGCTTCGCGATGTTCTGCAGGCAGCGCTTCGTAGGCGTCGATATTGACCACAACCGGACAGTTTACAGTGCCGGGGTTCAGGTTGGCCGTCCACCAGTCGGCTTCGTTGATGGTGCCGAAAGACAAATGTGCGTGCTGAGCAAAGGCCACTGTATCAACAACACCGGATTCCATCGCATTAAACGCCTCGGTCGCGGGCACCGATGTTGGAACACCGCCAACGGCCTCAAACGCCTTACCCAGCCCGCCGGTCGCACGTACACGCATGCCGTCAAAATCGGCAAGCGTTGAGCGCGGATCACCGGTTCCAACGATATTATACTGGGGCATTGGCGACGTCATGATGATCCGGGCATTCCACTGAGCCATCTCATCCTTAACGGCGGGATGATCATATACAGCGTGGCTGACGGCCACCTCTTCTTCCAAATTGTTCACACCCAGGAACGGCAGTTCAAGTACAGTGATCGCCCGATTTTTGTCGCGGTGATAGCCTGCGCAGAACTGCGCCATCTCGAATGCACCGATCTCAATCCCGTCCAGATTCTCTTTCGGCTTTGACAGCCCGCCATAGCTGACATTGATCGTGAATTCGCCACCGGTTTTTTCGCTGACCAGTTCAGCCAGTTTCTCGACATGTTCGGTAAAGGCCCGGCGTTTGCCCCAGACCGAAGCATTCCATTCTGTTGCTGCAGCTTCGGTAACGAATGCAACAGTCAGGGCGGCGACGGCGGCACCGCTCAACATTTTAGTCATAGTGAATTCTCCCATTGATGCGCCCCCTTTTTTGGGTCGCTTGCGCGTAAAGCTAGCGCCAACATCGATATGTGCCAACCCCTGCCAGACCACCCACTAAAATCTGCAAACCGCCCGCCAGCGCTAACAATCATAAGGTGTATATGAAATGTGTAAATTTCACGGGCAAGCACTTTGAAAACAGTGAAAATGTGATTAACATCTATATTATTGTTTTAAATATGTTTTTTTAATATCAAACGATTTCCTTTACAATTCTCTCAAAGGGATTGAAATTTATTAACAAATAAACCCTGCTATTTCTGTAATTTATTTCTTTGTTTTCTGATCTCCGTATTATCCTGCATCGGGAGGAAACAGGTCGACATTGCCTGTTCAGCGGGCAAGATTGTCCCAGTGAATTTAAGTCCAGAGGGAGGAACCTCAGAATGACAACCGCTGCTCAGGCAGATGCCAAAGTTTATCCGCCATCCGCAGAAATTTCAGCGCGTGCGCATGTCGATGCCAAGAAATACGGCGAAATGTACACGGCTTCTATAAACGACCCCGTTGCATTCTGGGGCGAACAGGGCAAACGCGTTGACTGGATCAAACCCTATACCCAAGTGAAAGACGTCAGCTATGATTTGGGCTCGGTCGGGATCAACTGGTATGCGGATGGCACTCTGAACGTTTCAGCCAACTGCCTGGATCGTCATCTGAATACACGCGGCGATCAGACTGCGATCATCTGGGAACCAGATGACCCGAATGAACCCGCCCAACACATCACCTATGCCGAACTGCACCGCCGTACCTGCCGGATGGCAAATATCCTGGTTTCCATGGGCGTGCGCAAAGGCGACCGTGTGGTCATTTATCTTCCGATGATCCCCGAGGCTGCATATGCGATGCTGGCGTGCGCACGTATTGGTGCAATCCACTCGATTGTTTTTGCAGGGTTTTCCCCTGATGCCCTGGCTGCACGCGTCAACGGATGCGACGCCAAGGTTCTGATTACAGCTGATGAAGCCCCTCGCGGCGGCCGTAAGACACCGTTGAAGTCAAACGCAGATGCGGCCCTGCTGCACTGCAAGGACACGGTGAAATGCTTGGTTGTCAAGCGTACCAACGGCCAGACCACATGGATCGACGGGCGCGACTACGACTATAACGAGATGGCGCTCGAGGCGGATGACTATTGCGCGCCTGCGGAAATGGACGCCGAAGACCCTCTATTCATTCTGTATACCTCCGGTTCGACCGGTCAGCCCAAAGGTGTCGTGCACACGACCGGCGGATATCTGGTCTATGCGGCAATGACGCATGAGATCACCTTCGATTACCATGAAGGCGACGTCTATTGGTGTACCGCCGATGTCGGCTGGGTGACCGGCCACAGCTATATCGTCTATGGCCCGCTGGCCAATGGCGCGACCACGCTGATGTTCGAAGGTGTTCCGACCTATCCGGATGCATCCCGCTTTTGGCAGGTCTGTGAAAAGCACAAGGTCAATCAATTCTACACGGCTCCTACCGCTTTGCGCGCCCTGATGGGGCAAGGCAATGAATGGGTCGAGAAATGCGATCTGAGCGATCTGCGCACGCTAGGCACTGTGGGTGAGCCGATCAACCCGGAAGCGTGGAACTGGTATAATGACGTTGTCGGCGGTGGGCGCTGCCCGATCGTGGACACCTGGTGGCAAACCGAAACCGGTGGTCACCTGATGACTCCCCTGCCCGGCGCCCACGCGATGAAGCCCGGCTCGGCTATGAAGCCTTTCTTTGGTATTCAGCCCGTTGTTCTTGACCCGCAATCGGGGGTCGAGATCGAAGGCAACGGAGTCGAAGGCGTGCTGTGCATCAAGGACAGCTGGCCGGGTCAGATGCGTACGGTCTGGGGCGATCATGAACGGTTCGAGAAGACTTATTTCTCGGACTACAAAGGCTACTACTTCACCGGTGACGGCTGTCGCCGGGACGAGGATGGCGATTACTGGATCACCGGACGTGTGGACGATGTGATCAACGTCTCGGGGCACCGCATGGGTACGGCCGAGGTTGAGAGCGCTCTGGTGGCACATGCCGCCGTGGCCGAGGCCGCGGTTGTGGGTTATCCCCATGATATCAAAGGGCAAGGCATCTATTGCTATGTCACCTTGATGAATGATCGCGAACCCTCGGACGAGCTTGTGAAAGAGCTGCGCACCTGGGTTCGGACCGAGATCGGACCGATTGCCAGCCCTGATGTGATCCAATGGGCTCCTGGCCTGCCAAAAACCCGCTCGGGCAAGATCATGCGCCGTATCCTGCGTAAGATCGCCGAGAATGATTTTGGATCGCTCGGTGACACATCGACCCTGGCTGATCCGTCCGTGGTCGACAACTTGATCGAAAACCGCGCAAGCAAGTGAGGATGTGATGGACGCTGCCACGATCACTACACCCACCGTACTGATCCTTCTCGGCCCCCCGGGCGCCGGGAAGGGTACACAGGCTCGTATGCTCGAAGACAAGTTCGGGCTTGTCCAACTCAGCACGGGTGACCTGTTACGGGCGGCAGTTGCCGCGGGAACCGAAGCCGGAAAAGCCGCCAAAGCTGTCATGGAGGCAGGTGATCTGGTCAGTGACGATATCGTAATTGCAATCCTGCGGGATCGTCTGGCCGAACCGGACTGCGCCAAGGGCGTCATTCTGGACGGCTTCCCCCGCACCACGGTTCAGGCACAGGCGCTGGACGCGCTGCTGTCAGAGACCGGTCAGAAGATCAACGCAGCCATCAGTCTTGAGGTTGAAGACGCTGAAATGGTGATCCGTATTTCCGGCCGTTACACATGTGCCGGATGTGGCGAAGGGTTCCATGATCGGTTCAAAACGCCCGCAGTCGAAGGCAAATGCGACAAATGCGGCAAGACCGAGTTCAAGCGCCGCGCAGATGACAATGCTGAAACCGTCGCCTCACGGCTGGCTGCCTATCACGCGCAGACCGCGCCGCTGATCACTTATTACCAAGACCATGGCGTTCTGAAAGGTCTGAACGCAATGGGCAATATCGAAGACATCGCCAGCAATCTGGAACGGATCGTCAGCGACACAATGAACTAGGGGAATATGGCCCGCCCTCAATAAGGGCCGAATTCCTAAAGGAAAACTTCAAAGGACCCGCTCTGGCGGACCAGAGAAGTCTTGCCTGATGCCACCTGGCATCAAGCATATCGAAAAGTGGCCCCGCGCGCTGGAGGGTTAGGACAACGGGCCGCTCAAAGAGGAAGCGAAGGAGGAACCCGCGATGGCGGATCAATCAACACACTCCGCGCAGACTGCCGAAGCCGATAAGGGCTATTGGCAGGCCAACCTGCGTCTTATCTACATCAGCCTGGTGATCTGGGCGCTGGTGTCGTTTGGATTCGGCATTTTGCTGCGTCCACTTCTGTCCGGCATTTCCGTCGGCGGAACCGATCTCGGCTTTTGGTTCGCGCAACAGGGATCCATCTTGGTCTTTTTGCTGCTGATCTTCAACTACGCCTGGCGGATGAACAAGCTAGACGCTGAATACGGCGTTGAGGAGGAGTAAGGCCCTATGGACCAGTTTACCATCAACCTGCTGTTTGTGGGCGCGTCCTTTGCGCTTTACATCGGCATCGCGATCTGGGCCCGTGCTGGGTCCACATCAGAATTCTACGCCGCCGGTCGCGGCGTTCACCCGGTCACCAACGGTATGGCGACAGCGGCAGACTGGATGTCTGCGGCCTCGTTCATCTCGATGGCGGGCCTCATCGCCTTTACCGGCTATGACAACTCGTCCTTCCTGATGGGTTGGACCGGTGGTTATGTGCTGCTGGCGCTGCTTCTTGCCCCTTACCTGCGTAAGTTCGGCAAGTTCACCGTGTCAGAGTTCATCGGCGACCGCTTTTACAGCCAGACCGCGCGTATCGTGGCGGTGATCTGTCTGATCGTAGCGTCTGTGACCTACGTGATCGGCCAGATGACCGGCGTTGGCGTAGCTTTTGGCCGCTTCCTTGAAGTGTCAAACACCACCGGGTTGTTAATTGGTGCAGCCGTTGTGTTCGCCTACGCGGTGTTTGGGGGGATGAAGGGCGTGACCTACACACAGGTCGCTCAGTACTGCGTGCTGATCACTGCCTACACAATCCCAGCCATCTTTATTTCCCTGCAACTGACTGGCAATCCGGTTCCGGCTCTGGGTCTGTTTGGTGATACCGCCAGCGGTGAACCGCTGCTGACCAAGCTGGATGCGATCGTGACCGAGCTGGGCTTTAACGAATACACCGCCCACCACTCGGACACGCTGAACATGGTGCTGTTCACGCTGTCGCTGATGATCGGTACGGCCGGTCTGCCGCACGTTATCATGCGTTTCTTCACCGTGCCGAAAGTGGCTGATGCCCGCTGGTCTGCCGGTTGGGCGCTGGTGTTCATCGCACTGCTGTACCTGACCGCCCCTGCGGTTGGCGCAATGGCCCGTCTAAACATCAGTGACATGATGTGGCCAAATGGCGGCATCGAAGGTGGCGCCGTATCCGTCGAAGATATCGACAACGACGCCCGTTATGACTGGATGGCCACATGGAAGAAAACCGGCCTGCTGGACTGGGAAGACAAGAACGGCGACGGCAAGATCCAGTACTATAACGACAAGAATGCCGACATGCAGGCGCTTGCGGAAGAGAAGGGCTGGGTCGGAAACGAGCTGACCAAATTCAACCGTGACATCCTGGTTCTGGCCAACCCCGAGATTGCCAACCTGCCGGGTTGGGTGATCGGTCTGGTCGCTGCCGGTGGTCTTGCGGCTGCTCTGTCGACCGCTGCGGGCCTGTTGCTGGCGATCTCGTCCGCGGTGTCACACGACCTGATCAAAGGCGCGATCAACCCGCAGATTTCGGAAAAATCCGAGCTTCTGTCGGCGCGGATCGCAATGGGCGTGGCCATTGTTGTGGCGACATATTTGGGCCTGAACCCTCCGGGTTTTGCAGCGCAGACCGTTGCCCTGGCGTTTGGTCTGGCAGCTGCCTCGATCTTCCCGGCGCTGATGATGGGGATCTTCTCGACCCGCATCAACAACACCGGTGCGGTTGCTGGTATGCTGGCTGGTCTGACTGTGACCCTGGTCTACATCTTCCTGCACAAGGGCTGGTTGTTCATTCCGGATACCAACTCGTTCACGGATGCTGATCCTCTGTTGGGTACGATCAAGTCGACTTCGTTCGGTGCGATCGGTGCATTGGTCAACTTCACTGTCGCCTATGTGGTGGCTGGCATGACCAAGGAAACCCCGCAAGAGATCAAGGATCTGGTCGAAAGCGTCCGCATTCCCCGTGGCGCGGGTGCCGCTCAGGATCACTGAGTAGAGATGCGGCCCCTGAGCACCTTGCCAAAGGCCGTGTCTTTCGACTGACTACTCCCGCCCGGCATTCCACCGGGCGGGATTTTTCGAATAGAAACCGAGGAGTATCCGATGCCCCTGCCCCAAGCCGAGATCACGCGGTTTCTGAAATCCGTTCACCCTTATGACGCCCTGCCCGCCGATGATCTGGCAACGCTGTCTGATCAGATCGAAGTTTGGGAGGTCGAAGAAGGATCCCCGGTGTATCAACTGGGCGCGCCCCTGCCCGGCGTATTCGTGATTTACGAAGGACAGGTTGAAATCACTGACAGGAACGGCGCGATTGTCTCTCATCTGGGACTGCGCAATTCTTTCGGGGAACGCGGTTTACTGAAAGACGGTAAAGCCGCGACCAAAGCGCAGGCGCACGCAAACTCGGTTTTTCTGGTGATCCCGCCCAACCTGATCCAAGACCTCATTGACGAACATGAAATCGTCGCCAAATTCTTTGACCGGACCCGCTCGGAACGCTCCAGCCCCCAAAGCCTTGCAACCAGCGCTATCGACGTTCTGATGGCACATAACCCCGCAACCTGCCCCCCTAATACCACGGTTCGCGAAGCGGCGCAGATGATGAGGGGCAGACATATTTCCTCTCTCTGCATCACCGAGGGGGACATTCTTTTGGGGATCGCCACCTTACGAGATATCTCGGGCAAATACGTTGCCGATGGGATGTCTGTGGATACCCCTGTATCGGCAATAATGACGGCAAACCCGGTGACGCTGTCGCCGTCGGATATCGGATCGGATGTTCTTCACATCATGATGGAGCGCGGCATCGGCCATATTCCGGTATCCGAAGCTGGGCGTCTGGTCGGAATTGTCACCCAGACAGACCTGACCCACTATCAGGCGGTCAATTCCGCCGAGTTGGTGCGCCGGATAGCAAATGCGCAAACCGCGCAGCAGATGGCAGAAGTGACCGAAGAAATTCCCCGGCTTCTGGTCCAGCTTGTCGCTGCCGGAAATCGCCACGAGATCGTTACACGCCTGATTACCGATATCGCCGACACAGCCACCAGACGTTTGCTGGCAATGGCAGAAAAGCAGCTTGGACCACCACCTGTGCCTTACCTATGGCTGGCCTGCGGATCGCAGGGACGACAGGAACAAACCGGGGTGTCGGATCAGGACAACTGCTTGATGCTGGATGACAAAGTAACCGATGACGACATGCCATATTTCCAGACACTGGCAAAAATCGTGTCGGACGGGCTGGATAAATGTGGGTACTTTTATTGTCCGGGCGACATGATGGCGACAAATCCACGCTGGTGCCAACCGGTAAGTGTCTGGCGTGATTATTTTCGCGGGTGGATCGCCAAACCAAACCCCGAGGCGCAGATGCTGGCCTCGGTCATGTTCGACCTGCGCCCCATTGGCGGCGCATTTCACCTGTTCGATGACCTGCAGGCCGAAACGCTGGCCGCGGCCCAAGCGAATTCAATCTTTGTGGCGCATATGATCTCGAACTCGTTAAAGCACACGCCGCCGCTGGGCCTGTTACGCGGGTTTGCCACGGTACGCTCGGGTGAACATCGCAACACGCTGGATCTAAAGCATAATGGCGTCGTGCCTGTGGTTGACCTGGCCCGGATATACAGCCTTCAGGGGCAACTGTCCCAGGCCAATACACGTGCCCGCCTGAAAGCAGCTGGGGCGGCAGGCGTCCTCAGCCCCTCAGGTACCCGCGACCTGCTGGACGCTTACGATCTGATCGCCGAAACGCGGCTGGACCATCAGGCCCGTCTGGTGAAAGGCAACAAGAAGCCGGACAATTTCCTGCCCCCTTCCGATCTTTCGGACTTTGAGCGAAGTCATCTGCGAGATGCCTTTGTCGTGGTAAAAACAATGCAATCGGCGGTCGGCCACGGTAAAGGAATGCTGGGCTAAACCCTCAGGAACCTTGGAGAGTATTCATGTTCTTAGAACTGATCGGCACGATATTTGCAGGCGTCGCCCTAGCCGGCATCGTGATGGTGATCAACAAACTGACAGGTGGACGCCTGCCTCGTTGGTCCGCACCAGTCGCGGCGGGCATTGGCATGATCGGGATGACGATCAACAGCGAGTATTCATGGTTTGACCGCACGCGCGATACGCTTCCAGATGGTCTGATCATCATTCAAGAGGTCGAAAGCCGCGCTTTGTACCGTCCCTGGACCTATGCGATGCCCTTTGTTGATCGTTTTGCCGCAATCGACACCCTATCTGTGCGCACCAATGACCAAGTGCCTGAGCAGCGCCTCGTTGAACTGTATTTCTTTGGCCGCTGGGCACCGGTTTCAAAATTGCCGGTCGCTGTGGATTGCGACAAGAACCAACGCGCCAATCTGGCGGATGGGGCAGAGTTTGGTGACAACGGCCAGTTGCTGAACGCCGATTGGGTAACAGGCTCTACGAACGATCCGATCATCGAGGCCACTTGCGGAGTGTAACATGCTGACCCGATTAAGCCTGCGCCTGCGGATTTTCCTGTTCTTCTGCCTGCTGGCGGTCGGCGGGGTTGCCGTCAGCTCGGTTGCGCTTTGGGTCAGCTACAGGCGGGCGGCGGATCCGACCCTTTTCGACGCGTTCATCTTTGCAGAGATCGTCATCGGGTTCGGTCTGCTGGCCCTGATCGCCGCTGTCTGGCTATTGTTCGACGATAATGTCGCCAAGCCGATCGAAAGGCTTTCCGCTGAACTGCGCGCACGAGCGCATGCCGGTGTCAGCCGCGACCTCGATCTGCAAGCCGCGCGGTATCTTGGC
This sequence comes from Ruegeria sp. CDSA077, assembly GCF_059612265.1. Taxonomy (NCBI): domain Bacteria; kingdom Pseudomonadati; phylum Pseudomonadota; class Alphaproteobacteria; order Rhodobacterales; family Roseobacteraceae; genus Ruegeria; species Ruegeria sp. CDSA077. The sequence continues at coordinate 576,743 of NZ_JBXWQG010000001.1, read as the reverse complement.
GACTTGGCCCCTGCGGCTGCCGGTCTGGCCAACCAACTGTCCGACAAGACCATGGGCGTGGCAGAGGCTGTCGCTGCTGAAACCGAGCATCTGGCTGTGGAACAGCAAAGGCTTAGGGCGCTTTTGACTGAAATTCCTGTAGCCATATTGCTGGCTAGCCCCTCTCACAGGCTCGTTTTGTATGACGGACAGGCGGCCGAGGTTCTGGCACAGATTTCGCATCCACGCCTGAATGCGCCACTGTTCGATTACTTCCAGCCAGACGCGCTGCAGAAAGCCTATGCCAAACTGACCAAGACCGGGATGGAGGCATCCTGCTCGCTGACCAGCATTGATGGGGCGCAGACCTATTCAGCCCGCATGAAACCGCTGGGGGAAACTTCCGGCTATATGCTAATCCTAGATGACAGCGCCGCCAATATAGCGCCTGAGGCTGCCAGACCTCTGGTCTATGACTTTGGTTTGCTGAACACATCCACCGACCAATCATTCGAGACATTGCCTCTGCGCGAGCTTTGTTTTGTTGTCTTCGACACCGAAACCACAGGCCTGCTGCCGCACAAAGACGAGATCGTCCAGATCGGCGCAGTCCGTGTGGTAAATGGACGGATGGTCGAAGGCGAAAGGTTGGATATGCTGGTGAACCCGGTCATGCCGATCCCTGCCGCCTCGACCAAGGTTCACAAGATCACGGATCGAATGGTCGAAGGCGCGCCGGAAATCGCCGAAGCCGGGCGTATCTTTCACGAATTCGCGCGAAATGCCGTAATCGTGGCGCATAATGCACCTTTTGATATGGCGTTTCTGCGACGCCACGCCGACCGTATGAAAGTTGAGTGGACGCATCCCGTACTGGATACGGTCCTGCTATCTGCGGTCCTGTTCGGCGCCAGCGACACGCACACTTTGGACGCGCTGTGCGAACGGCTGGACATTACAATTCCGCATGAGCTGCGCCATACGGCATTGGGTGATGCAGTTGCCACCGCCGAGGCGCTGGTTCGGATGCTTCCAATGCTGCAAGCGCGCGGGATGAATACGTTTGGCGAGGTCATCGAAGCAACCCGCCGGCATGGTCGTCTGCTTGAGGACCTGAACTGAGGGCGAAATATGCACCTCAAGCGCAGCTTTTCATGGACAATCCCGGCTTGCCATGGCACCTGAGGCGCGGCCACAGAATGAGCGTGAGATGACGGACCGCACCTTCACCCCAACCCCGGACAACAGCACCGCGTTTCGCGAGGCATTGGGGTGTTTTGGAACCGGCGTCACCGTTGTCACCACCGAAACAGCGCTGGGGCCCCGCGCAATCACGGTCAATTCGTTTTCCTCGGTCTCGCTGACGCCTCCGCTGGTGCTGTGGTGCCTGGCGAAGGATTCAAACCGGTTCGACGCTTTCAAAGACTGCGATCACTATTCGATCCATGTGATGGCTGAGGAACAGCAGGAACAGGCCCTAAAATTCGCGCGCGAGGGTGCGGATTTTTCACATGCCAACTGGGCCGCAGATCACCGTGGTCGCCCTCGTCTGGCGGATTGTCTGGCACGGTTCGACTGCCAGCTTCATGCCCGGCACGAGGCAGGGGATCATCTGATCATCGTGGGTGAAGTAGAACAGGCCATGTACCGCACCGGCAAAGGTCTGATCTTCAAACGCGGTCAGTTCGGCGGGTTTGCCGATCTTCTTTAAGCCCTATTCGTCCAGCGATCCGTGGACGGCCAGCGCCTCAAGCTGGGTTTCCTGCGGTGTGATGATGCGAAACGCCTCAAGCACCCCGGTTTCAGACAGCTCACGGGCGACCGTCAGCAAGGTATTGGCGGCGTGATCATCGCATAACTCTGCCATATGCGCGATCTCTTCCTGCGCAACACCCATGGCGGCCTCGACCGATGGGGCCCCGTAGAATTGCACGAAATGTTCCGCCAAATTCCGGGCAATCTGGTCGATCTCGGCCTGTTCAACCTGCGTCACCGCTACAAAGGTCACCCGGCCGAATGTCTCAACCCCCAACCAACCATTCGCAAAGGCCTGGCGGGCTTTACCCTCCAAATCGCCTTCGCCCCAATTCGAAAACTCGAACCCGCCGGAAATGCACCACTCACCCGTTCTCGCCGGAGAATGAAACACATTCATGTCGCTTTCATCGAAATGGATCGCACGGGCCAGTTTCATTATCCGTTCTCCAGTAAGTTAGTCAGCGGGTGCAGGCGGGTGTCCGCACCATTGCGGATAAGCATGCCAAACCGTTCATCAGTGCCCAAAAAGACCCCGATCTCGCCAAAGGGTTCGCCAACACCACGCAACAAACCCAACCATTCGCTGTGCAACGGCGCGTTGCCGTCTTCTTGCCAGCGGTTGAGCCATGTCAGCATATGGCGCGACCAGCTTTCGATCAGTTGGACAGGCTGGACCTCGGCACACCCTTCATCGTAGAGCGCTGTGATATCCGGGGTCTGGCCTGGCGCGGTGCTGGTCTGTAGCAAGGCCAGCTCCCAGCCGACAATCAACCAGTCAGGCTCAATCTGAGGGTCTGAAGTCGACGCAGCAACCTGAAACTTGCCGCAGGTCGCACCATTCACACAGATAGGGCCGCCCCAGTCCAGATGAACGGCAACCTCGGGCGGGGCTAGAGCGCCCAGCGCATTCTGAAACCCAACTCCGCAAAGCGGCAACATCACCATGGCGTCCTGCAATGGAACCTCAGGTGCAAATACAATGGCAACGCGCAAACGGTTGGCCTGAATGTTGTAGACCACCGTTCCGGCATCACAGCCCAGCGCAGCCATCGCCTGGGCGCGTTCGAACGGGTCTTCCCCGCCCTGAACGGCATGTCCAGTCAGCAACGGAGGAAAGACCGGCTGGGTCATGCATTGCCCTTGGTGATCATGTCGCGGGCAATCTTGCGGAAAGCTTCGGCCTGTGCGCTGTCCGGCTTGCTGACAACGATGGGCGCTCCCCCATCCGCCGCAACCCGGATATCCAGATGCAGCGGAATCTCACCAAGCAGCGGAATGCCCAGCGCCTCGGCCTCAGCGGCGACGCCGCCATGTCCGAACACATGTTCCTCATGCCCGCAGCTGGAACAGATATGGGTCGACATGTTCTCGATCATCCCAATAATCGGCGTCTTGAGCTGATTGAACATATCGATCCCCTTGCGCGCGTCGATCAGGGCCACGTCCTGTGGGGTCGACACCACGATGGCCCCGTCCACCTTGAACTTCTGGCTGAGCGTTAGTTGCACATCGCCGGTGCCCGGCGGTAGGTCGACAATCAATACATCCAATGCTCCCCATTGCACCTGCCCCATCATCTGCTGCAGCGCCCCCATCAGCATCGGACCACGCCAGACGACCGCCTGACCTTCGTTGGTCATCAGTCCCATCGACATCATCGTGACGCCATGATTGCGCAGGGGCAGGATCGTTTTGCCATCCGGGCTGGCCGGGCGGCCAGAGACACCCAGCATCCGAGGCTGTGAAGGGCCATAGACATCAGCATCCAACAACCCGACACGCCGCCCTTCTGCAGCCAAAGCACAAGCCAGATTTGCGGATACGGTGGATTTACCGACTCCGCCCTTACCGGATGCAACGGCGATGATCCGATCGACACCCGGAACGGCCTGCGGACCTGTCTGAGATGGTTTCGGCTTGGGCTTCAGTTCAGGCGGGGCCTTTTCGGAATGCGCAGTCATCATGGCGGAAACCTTGTCGACCCCCTCCACCAACTGCGCAGCCTGCTCGGCGGCGGCGCGCACCGGCTCCATCCGCTCTGCCTGTTTCGGATCAATCTCAAGCACAAACCGCACTGTATCGCCATCGACATTCAACGCGCGGACAACTCCGGCGCTGACGATATCCTGGCCTGAAACCGGATCGGTGATTTTCTTCAGGTTCGCCAGAACCGCGTCACGAACACTCATGCCATTACCCTTTTGGTTTGCCCGGTCGTTGGGATACGTTTCATTGCATGTGTCTCCGTCTTTTTTTCGTTCATTTGACGCATTCGGGCGCAGGCCGATAAGCTGCCTTTATGCGGGTTACCTTCTTTTGCCTGAGCTTGCTGCTCTCTGCTACCCCCTCTTGGTCGCAAGAGGCGCTGGGGCTTGCCGCCCCGGATGAGGTTACAGACTCTGGTCTGTTGCAACATATTCTTCCGCGTTTTTCTCTCAAGACCGGGATACGCGTCGTTGCAGACGATTCCGGCGCTATGGCTTTGGGCGGTTCACCGCCAGGTGATCCGGTATTCGAGCGTCATGGCGTCACCTATCACCTGCGCATTGTGGACGACCCAAGGCAGATTCGGTTTCGGGAGTGGCTGCTTTCTGACATCGGCAAACGCACCGTTGAAAGCTTTAGCCCCGATAGCGGCCCGTCCTATTCGGCCAGTTTCACTGTCGAAGCCGCAACAGAGGGTCCGAAGATCGAAGGCGACGCTGTCCTGGGTGCGGAAATGTCGATGACCCATTGCGGGCGGTGCCATGTGATCGGTCCAGAGAACCAAATGAACGGGCTTGGCTCCACCCCCTCTTTCGCCGTGCTGCGGGCTATGCCGGACTGGTCCGAACGGTTCGAGGCCTTCTTTGCCCTGAACCCTCATCCCGCTTTCACGCAGATTGAGGACATAACCCCACCCTTCGATCCTCTGCGTCCCCCTCCAATCCACCCGGTCGAGATGACGCTGGAGGAGTTAGAGGCGATTATGGCCTTTGTCTCGGCCATCAAGGCAGCAGATCTGGGCGCGCCGCTACAGCTTCAATGATCCTTTCTTTTCGAGAAATAGTCCTCGGTCGTGACGACTTTGGGTTTCGGGTTTGACTGAAACGGGTTGTCCTTGTGCTGGAACTGCGCGTTCACACGACAGTTGTCACACATCTGGATCATGCGCGCCTGCTCGGATGTCGCAAACATCGGATGCGTACCAGACAGCTTTTCCATGATACGTTCGACGGTCGATTTGACACCAAAGAGGGCACCGCATTCCACACATGCAAAAGGGTCTTCTTCGTTCAACACGTCCTGAGACAGGGCCGCATCACCTAAATCCAGTTGCGGAACCAGAGTTATTGCATTCTCGGGACAGATTGTCCGGCACAGACCACATTGCAGACAGGCGTCCTGCTGGAAATTCAACTGCGGCATATCCGGGTTGTCGGCCAAAGCGCCTGACGGACAAAGGGACACGCAGCTGAGGCACAATGTACAGGCATCCGTATCCACCGCGATGGCCCCATAGGGTGCATTCTCGGGCAAGGGCAACGGGGCTGCGGCCTGCGGGTTCAGCGCCTGTGCGGCCAGTCGCGTAATCTGCCTGCGATTTCCCAGCGGCAGAACCGGGTCGGCCAAGGGGGGCGGCACGTCCTGCGCATATAGCAGGTCGGACAGCGCATCGGGATCAGCCTGGTCGATCAGTGCCATCCCTGCAGTCCCAGCGATAGCCTGCGCCAGCGCCAGTTCGCGGTCCAAGGCATCCCTTTCGGTTGTTGGGGCCAGCAGCACATCAACCCGCGCAAACCCATGCGCCAGCGCGGCCAGCATCTCGGCATGGCCAAAGCCCGAGATCACGTTCAGTTCTAGCGGGATCACATCCGCTGGAATCCCGCGTCCGAAACGGGCGGACAGACGGATCATTTCGGCCCCATGCGCGTCATGCACCAACAGTCGGGGTGCTTGCCCGCCTGCACGCCGGTAGGTTCGCGACAGAATGTGCATCCGTGACAGCAGCGCAGAAACGGGCGGATCCTCGTAAGTTATCGCGGTAGATGGGCAAACCGCCGCGCATTCTCCGCATCCCGCGCAAACCATAGGGTCGATGGCTACATGCTCGCCCGCAGGGGTGATCGCCCCGGTCGGGCAGATATCCAGACAATTCGTACACCCGACCTGTTCGGCACGGGAATGCGCACATAGAGATTCTTCCAGCCGGACATAGAGAGGTTTTTCAAATGTCCCGACCAGTTGCATGGCCTCGAACGACAGACGCTCCACGGCCACCGCATCTTTGGGATCTGCCCGCAAATACCCCTCGCGCTTGGACGGGGCCTGCACCAGAGGCATGCCGCCCGTTAGATCCACAACTATATCGCATGAGGAGTTCGCCCCGTCGCGTGGTTCGGTCCAACCAAAGGCCCCGCGTCCTCCGGGTTCAAGCTGCTGCAACGCATCCAGCTTTATCGAAAACCCGCCCAGCGCACCGGTCACCAAACGAACGCGCCCGCGTATCACATCAAAGCGGCGCGACATGGGCTCGGTGTCATCAGTGGTCAAAACTGTCACGGCCAATATGTCCGAGAGGCGTTCAGCCAACTCCAAACTTACTGCGCCGGGCCCGACTATGAAACACGTCCCTTCGCTGACCACATCGACACTGGGTGTGATCGGCTGAGGCAACACCGCCTCAGCAGCCAGCGCGGCCATTTTGGGGGCAGCATCCTGCCCTTGATCAGACCACCCGGCACGATCGCGAAGATCGACAAACCCTGGCACTTCGACACCTAACTCATCGGCCAATGCCAGGAAAACATCCTGCTCTTGCATACAGGCAATTACGACGTTGCCCTCTTGCAGCGGCTTGGCGGCGGATTCCAGTTCTTTCGTACATAATGCGGTGTGAATTCTGGAGCAGGCGACATCGCAAGCTGACGATAGCTTCTCAGCGTCAATGGTTTGCGTTCCCGCACAGTCACATAGCAGCAATCTCGTACCCATAACCTCCCCCGGATGTCCTCCCCAGTCCAAGGTCAGCTTAGAACCTCTGAAGAAAGTAGCAATGCCCGTGGGGGCCGGATCGCCGGAACAAAGCCCGATAAGAGCCGCGAGGACCGTAAACAATCGGTGAAGGGTGCATATTCGACCACCCAAGGACTTGGCAGGAAGCTACTTTGTGTACCATAGTAGACCCTGAGGAAGGCAGGGGAGAGCTTTCCAGGGAGGACTTAGTGGCCAAGGCCGCCAGCCAGATTGAAATGCCAATCGGCGTCGTCGTGCGCAAAACACCCGGGGTTACACGCTGGGCGCAATGGAACTGGCGCGCCGTCGCCGTGCTGCCCGGCGCTGGACCGGCCGATTGGTTGGAGATGCGGCGCGAGGGTGAAGCGGTCGAATACCACGCGGCCACCCTGCCCCTGACCCTGTGGTCAGATGAGGCCGAAGCCTACATGGTCAACCTGTCGGACGGGCAACCCTCGATCTATCTGGTCCTGCGCGATGCGCTGGATGGAACACAACCGATGGACGCTGTGCTGGTGACCGCCTCACCCTTCGAAGGACAGGACTACGCCGATACCGGCGAAGAGCTTGTCGAGAAAATCCCAATGACTGATGGGCTGATCGCTTGGGTACGTGACTTTGCTCTGGAACACCATCGCAACGAAGTCTTCGTCAAGCGCCGCCGTGATAAGAAACGCACCGATCTGGTTGAGGACGGCAAAGGGGATGTACGCATCCGGCAGGACTCGGATGTTTTCCGCGCCCCGCGGAGGATCGTGCAATGACCGAAACCCGCGATTTCTGGTCGCGCCGCAAGGCCGCCGTTCAGGCTGAGGCCAAAGCTGAGGTTGTAGCAGCACAAGAACAGGCTTTCGCTGAACAGCGGGGCGAGCTGGAAGAAAAGACTGACGCCGAAATTCTGGCGGAATTCAATTTGCCCGACCCTGATCAGTTGCAAGTTGGTGACGACGTCTCGGGTTTTATGGCCAAGGCAGTGCCTGACCGATTGCGCCGCCGCGCCCTTCGGCAGCTCTGGCGCCTAAACCCGGTTCTGGCCAATGTCGATGGGCTGGTGGATTACGGCGAGGACTATACCGACGCCGCCTGCGTGATCGAAAATATCCAGACCGCCTATCAGGTCGGCAAGGGAATGCTGGCCCATATCGAGGCTTTGGCCGCTCAGACCGAAGAGGAAGACGCAGCGCCTGAGGTTGAAGACCCAACACCAGAGCCTGAGCCTGAGTTGCCCGAAACGCCCGAGGTACACTCGGCAGAACCTGTAATGATTTCTGAAATCGACGACCCGGAAGAGGCAGAGCTTACGCCTGCCCCACGCCGCATGAAGTTTGAATACGAAGGATAACCGTATGACCGCAAGCAACGCGCAAAACCTGGACGTCTCAGCCGAGGATCGTCTGCGCGCGGATTTCTATAACTTCCTTGGGCTGCTGCTTGCGGCGCCTCCGGATCAGATGCTGCTGTCTCAGGTTACTGGTCTGACCGGCGATGAAACCGATCTGGGTCAGGCTATCAAGGCCATGTCGCGGGTCGCCAAGGTGACCAAACCCGCGGCTGCCGAACGCGAATTCAATGCCCTGTTCATCGGGCTAGGACGCGGAGAACTGCTGCCCTATGCCAGTTTCTACCTGACTGGTTTCCTGAACGAAAAACCGCTGGCGCAACTGCGCAACGACATGGCGGTTCGTCAGATCACACGGGCGCAGAACGTGTTTGAACCCGAAGACAATATCGCCTCGTTGATGGAGATGATGGCGGGCATGATCGTCGGACGCTTTGGCTCACCCGCCTCGCTGGAAGATCAAAAAACGTTCTGGAACAAGCATATCGGTCCCTGGGCCGCACATTTCTATTCAGATTTGGAAGCCGCGGAAAACTCGGTTTTCTATGCCTCGGTCGGCACCGCCGGTCGGGTTTTCATGGAAATCGAGCGTGAAGCCTTTCGAATGACGGCGGGATGATCCCGCCATTCGCCAGCGCCCCAAAAGGCGCTAGATCGCAATTGGGAAAGGAGGATCCCATGAGCAAAACCAAGGAAGAAGGCGCCACGCGCCGTGACTTCTTGAAACTGGCCGGAACCGCAGCGCCCGCTGCAGTCGCCGCCGCCAGCCTGAGCGGACAAGCCGAAGCAGCCGAGCTACCGACGGATGAAACCCGCATTCAGGACACCGCGCATACGCGCGCATATCTGGACAGCGCCCGGTTCTGAACCCCGGACGTTGTCACCACCCGACTGACGGTTGCGATTGGCCCTGACGTCGGCACCAACAGGACCAAGCCAGCCATGGAAAACATGGCCAGCAAGGGAGGAAAGAAATGCTTAGGAAAAAGACCAACGGGGTTGCGAGACGCTCCCAGCGGACAAGTATCCTGTCCCAGGTCGGCGAGAAAACCGTCGATCGCCGCGCATTCCTGCGCGGATCGGGCCTGACGATCGGCGGGTTGGCCGCGATCAGCGCCACGGGTGGAACCGTGACGCCAGCCAGTGCCCAGTCAGCGGCCAATCAAGCCGTTGAAAACATCAAATCCATATGCACGCATTGCTCGGTCGGCTGTACCGTAGTGGCCGAGGTGCAGAACGGCGTCTGGATCGGGCAAGAACCCGGCTGGGACAGCCCTTTCAACCTGGGTGCGCACTGCGCCAAGGGGGCCTCGGTCCGTGAGCACGCCCATGGTGAACGCCGCCTGAAATATCCGATGAAAAAGGAAGGCGGCGAGTGGAAGCGCATCAGCTGGGAAGAGGCGATCAACGAGATCGGCGACGGCATGATGAACATCCGCGAAGAATCCGGACCGGACAGTGTGTACTGGCTTGGTTCCGCGAAACATAACAACGAACAGGCCTATCTGTTCCGCAAGTTCGCCGCCTATTGGGGCACGAACAACGTGGACCATCAGGCCCGTATCTGCCACTCGACCACTGTTGCGGGTGTTGCGAATACATGGGGCTACGGCGCCATGACCAACAGCTATAACGACATCCACAACTCCAAGGCTATCTTCATCATCGGTGGCAACCCGGCTGAGGCACACCCGGTCTCTCTGCTGCATGTTCTGCGCGCAAAAGAACAGAACAACGCGCCGCTGATCGTCTGCGACCCGCGCTTTACGCGCACCGCAGCGCATGCGGATGAATATGTCCGGTTCCGCCCCGGCTCTGACGTCGCACTGATCTGGGGTATCCTCTGGCACATCTTCGACAACGGCTGGGAGGACAAGGAGTTCATCCGCACCCGTGTCTGGGGCATGGATCAGATCCGTGAAGAGGTCGCCAACTGGAACCCGGAAGAAACTGAGCGTGTGACCGGCGTACCCGGATCACAGCTTAAGCGCGTGGCGCGCACCATGGCCAACAACCGTCCTGGCACGGTGATCTGGTGCATGGGCGGCACCCAGCATACCAATGGCAACAACAACACACGCGCCTATTGCGTGCTGCAGCTGGCTTTGGGCAACATGGGAACGTCAGGCGGTGGCACCAACATCTTCCGTGGCCACGACAACGTGCAGGGTGCGACGGACCTTGGTGTTCTGTCCCACACCCTACCCGGCTATTATGGGCTGTCCGCAGGGGCATGGGGCCACTGGGCGCGCGTTTGGGGTGAAGACCCTGAGTGGCTGTCCGGCCAGTTCGCCTCGATCAAGGACAAGGAGGGCAAGGATAAACCGCTGCAGAATGAGCGCGGCATCCCGGTTTCCCGCTGGATCGACGGTGTTCTGGAAGACCCCGCCAACATGGATCAGGACAACAATGTCCGCGCCATGGTTCTGTGGGGGCACGCTCCGAACTCGCAAACCCGCGGGCCGGAAATGAAGACGGCGATGGAAAAGCTGGACATGCTGGTCGTGATCGACCCGTATCCCACCGTTTCCGCCGTTCTGCATGATCGGACCGATGGCGTTTACCTACTGCCGGCCTGTACGCAGTTCGAAACCCGTGGCTCGGTCACGGCCTCGAACCGCTCGTTGCAGTGGCGCGACAAGGTGGTCGAACCACTGTTCGAAAGCCTGCCGGACGAGGTCATCATGGCCAAGTTCGCCAACAAATTCGGCTGGGCGGATCGGTTCTTCCGCAATATCGAGATGGAGGACGCCGAAACCCCGAATGTTGAAAGCATCACGCGTGAGTTCAACTCGGGCCTCTGGACCATCGGCTATACCGGCCAGTCGCCGGAGCGTTTGAAAAGCCACATGGCCAATCAGCACACGTTCGACAGAACCACGCTGCAAGCTATAGGTGGACCAAACGACGGCGAATACTACGGTCTGCCCTGGCCGTGCTGGGGAACGCCAGAGATGGGTCATACGGGGACACCAAACCTCTATGACATGTCCAAACCGGTGGCCGAAGGTGGCCTGACCTTCCGCGCGCGCTTTGGCGTGGAACGTGATGGTGACAACCTGCTGGCGGAAGGGGTCTATAGCGTTGGATCGGAAATTCAGGACGGTTATCCCGAATTCACGATGCAGATGCTGATGGATCTTGGTTGGGACGGCGATCTGACGGCCGAAGAACGTGCGGCCATTGACGCCGTTGCGGGGCCAAAGACCAACTGGAAAACCGACCTGTCGGGCGGCATCCAGCGGGTTGCGATTGCACATGGCTGTGCGCCCTTTGGCAACGCCAAGGCCCGCACCGTGGTCTGGACTTTCCCGGACCCGATCCCGCTGCATCGCGAGCCGCTCTATACCAACCGGCGTGATCTGGTAGAAGACTATCCGACCTATGAGGATCGTCAGTCCTATCGCCTGCCAACCCTGTATGCCTCGATCCAGAAGAACGATTTTTCAAAGGATTACCCGATAATCCTGACGTCAGGTCGTTTGGTCGAGTATGAGGGTGGAGGTGAGGAATCCCGGTCGAACCCGTGGCTGGCCGAACTGCAACAGGACATGTTCGTCGAGATCAACCCCCGTGATGCCAACAACCTGGGCATTCGCGACGGGGCTCAGGTCTGGGTCGAAGGGCCTGAGGGTGGTAAGGTCAAGGTGATGGCGATGCTGACCAACAGGGTTGGTGCCGGCGTGGCCTTTATGCCATTCCACTTTGGCGGCCATTTCCAGGGTCAGGATCTGCGGGACAAATACCCCTCAGGCGCTGATCCCTATGTGCTGGGAGAAAGTTCGAACACCGCCCAGACCTATGGCTATGATTCAGTAACCCAGATGCAGGAGACCAAAGCGACTCTCTGCAAGATCTCAGCAGCGTAAGGAGGACGACAATGGCTAGAGCAAAGTTTCTCTGCGACGCTGAACGCTGCATCGAATGCAACGCCTGCGTAACCGCGTGTAAGAACGAGCACGAGGTGCCTTGGGGCATCAACCGCCGCAGAGTGGTGACGATCAATGACGGCGACCCGGGCGAACGCTCGATATCGGTTGCCTGTATGCATTGCTCGGATGCGCCTTGTATGGCGGTGTGCCCGGTTGACTGCTTCTATCAGAACGAAGAAGGGGTCGTCCTGCACTCCAAGGACCTGTGCATTGGCTGCGGCTATTGCTTCTATGCGTGCCCGTTCGGCGCGCCGCAATACCCGCAGGCGGGCAACTTCGGATCACGTGGCAAGATGGACAAATGTACCTTCTGCGCCGGTGGCCCCGAGGAAACGCACTCGACCGCAGAGTTCGCCAAATACGGTCGCAACCGGATCGCAGAAGGCAAACTGCCCATCTGCGCCGAGATGTGTTCCACCAAGGCCCTGCTTGCCGGTGACGGCGATGTGGTGTCGGCCATCTACCGCGAACGCGTCGTGGCGCGCGGTTTCGGGTCTGGCGCCTGGGGGTGGGGCACAGCCTACGACCAAAAAGACGGCTGATCCTTGGCCAAACCTTCCCCGGCGCGCAATCCGTGTGCCGGGGAGCACTAAGATTTTTCGACGAAAAATCTCTGCCCGCCCGGAAAAGGGCCTACGCCAATGACCGCGTCACGAGGTTCATATGACTTTCCTGCGACTTCTGTTCTGTCTCATTGTTTTGACTGTTCCTGCCCTTGCTCAGGATGCTCCGGATCGCAATTCGACGGGTGGTGCGACCACGCTCGAGGATATCTTGGCCCGGCAGCGTGGCGAGACGGTCGATAACGGTTATCGCTCAGGTAACACCGGTCAAGGCAACGCCGAAGGTCTGATGGGCCAGTTGGGCACACGTGGCGTGGCGTCTGACAGCGACGTCTATCGCGCTTTGCGCTATGGCTCGGCGGATGTGACCGTTTCGTCGAACGGTCCTGCGGCCAGCGTCTTGATACAGGACGGAGGCATGTGGTGGTTGAATTTCCGAACAGGCCCGTTGCGCGATTACGGCACGTATATTCTGGCGGGGATGCTGGGCATCCTGCTGCTGTTCTTCTTGGTCCGGGGTAAAATCCGCATTGATGGTGAAAAGACGGGACGCACGGTTACGCGTTTCTCGGGATTTGAGCGGTTCGGACATTGGCTGTTCGCGGGCTCTTTCCTGATCCTTGGCCTGACCGGTTTGCTGACCCTTTATGGTCGAGACTTTCTGATCCCGATCTTCGGGAAAGAAGGCTTTGCGGCCATAGCGCAGGGCTGCAAATGGCTGCATAACAACCTCGCCTGGGCCTTCATGCTTGGTTTGATCATGGTCACTGTGAACTGGATCGCCCACAACATCCCCAACCGCACCGACCTGAAATGGCTGGCCGCCGGCGGCGGGTTGTTCACGAAAGGCAGCCATCCTCCGGCCAATAAATTCAACGCGGGTCAAAAGATCATCTTCTGGGCCTGTATCCTGCTGGGCGTATCGATCAGCCTGTCTGGCCTGTCTCTGCTGTTCCCGTTTGAGATGCCGCTGTTTGCTAAGACCTTCTCAATCGCAAATGCCACCGGCATCCCGCAGATGTTGGGTATGAACCTTCCGGTGCAGATGTCCCCCCAAGAAGAGATGCAATATGCTCAGGTTTGGCACGTGATGGTCGCCTATGTCTTCATCGCCATCATCATCGCGCATATCTACCTGGGCTCGGTGGGCATGGAGGGCGCTTTCGACGCGATGGGCACCGGCGAGGTCGAGGAACAATGGGCGCGTGAGCACCACTCGCTTTGGCTGGAAGAGGTCCGGGAAAAAGAGGCCAATAAGGCAGCGGCCTCGCCTGCGGAATAGATGCGCGGTCTAATCCTTGCACTGGTGTTGACCCCCCTGCCCGCAATGGCCGAGTTCTTTACGCTCAAAGGTCATGGAGGACCGATCATGGGGATTGCCGCCGCGCCGGACGGCCGGATTGCGACGGCCAGCTTCGACAACTCCGTCGGCCTGTGGTCAGACCGCACGCCGCAATGGCTTGAAGGGCACGAGGCTGCCGTGAACAGCGTCGCCTTTGGCGACACAGCGATCTATTCTGCTGGTGACGACTTTACCCTGCGCCGGTGGCCGGATGGCCAAATCCTCGGGCGGCACAAGGGCAAGATCGTCGATATTGCTGTTTCAAACTCCCACATCGCCACTGCCAGTTGGGACGGCACGATAGGGGTTTGGCCGCTTGACGGGGCAGAGCCAAGGATATTGGGCCCCACAGGCAGCGGTGTGAATGCTGTTGTGTTCACACCAAACGGAGATGCGCTGTATACCGGCGGGGTTGATGGGGCGGTTCGTCTTTGGGATGTCGCAACCGGTCAGGAAAAACTGCGACTGGTTGATAACGGGTTCGGCATCAACGAACTGGTCCTGAACCCCCATGAAAACTGGATTGCCTATGGGGCCGTCGATGGCGTCACGCGCATTCGTGATCTGACTACAGGCGACGAGCATGATTTTACCCTGGACCGCCGTCCAATCCTTGCGCTGGCTCTCAGCCCGGACCGCCGCCTGCTGGCGGTGGGGGATGGTGAGGGTCATATCATGTTGGTCGATACCATCGTCTGGCGCATCGCACAGGATTTCCGGGCCACATTGCGCGGCCCGGTCTGGGCGCTGGCCTTCTCAACCGATGGTAAAAACATCTATGCAGGTGGTATAGATGAGGCGATGTATAGCTGGCCGGTATCTGACCTTGGCGACCAACAACAGATGGCCGCGACTGAACCAAGTTTTCTGAAGAACCCTGACCAGATGGATAATGGCGAACGCCAATTCGTGCGCAAATGCTCGATCTGTCACAGCCTGACGGCGGACGGGCACAGACGTGCTGGACCTACGCTCTCTGGTGTGTTTGGTCGCCGGGCGGGCAGCTTACCGGGATATTTCTACTCGGACACGCTGCAAGACTCTGATATCATTTGGAATGACGAGACGATAAATGCCCTTTTCGACCAAGGACCAGACCATTACATTCCGGGATCGAAGATGCCCATGCAACGGATTACACAAGCGGATGACCGCAAAGATTTGATCGCCTTTCTGCGCCGCGTCACGGCACCGGAAAACTGAACCGGAGGTAAATATGAAAGCCTTTCTAGCCGCAGTTGCCACGATGGCTGTAATTGCCGTCGCTGCGCCGTTTGCCTTAGGCCAATTCGGATTCAGCGCGGCGAATGCCAGCGCGGGTTCGGCCGTGCGCCTCGACTGAATGTCAGAATACCTGACCACCAAAGAACTGGCCGACCTGCTGCGCATTGGCGAGCGTAAAGCCTATGACCTTGCCTCATCCGGCGAGGTCCCCTGTGTCCGTGCCATGGGCAAACTCTTGTTTCCAAGGGCCGAAGTCATTGCCTGGCTGAACGCATCGCGAAGCGGACCGCAGGTCGCAGAACCGTCGCTGCCGCCGATCGTGGCGGGCAGTCATGATCCGCTGTTGGATTGGGCTCTGCGGGAAAGCGGGTCGGGCCTGGCAACTTATTATGACGGCTCATTTGACGGCTTGAATCGTCTGAAAGAACGATCAGCGCAGGCTGCGGCGCTGCATATCCACGAGTCAGACGGATTCAACACGCAATCTCTGCAGGACCATCTGGGAGAGGCACCCGTCATTCTGTTCGAACTAGCAAAACGCCAGCGTGGGCTACTGATGGCCCCCGGTGTGACTGGGATATCGGACTTTTCTGACCTCAGGGGCCGTCGCATTCTTCTTCGTCAAGACAGTGCCGCCAGTCAACGGTTGTTCGACACGCAACTGCAGGCGCACGGCCTGAACCGAGACGATCTGGATACCCTGCCGACCTGCGCACGTACCGAAGAAGAGCTGGCCATAGCCCTGCATGACAGCAAAGCCGATGCCGGATTCGGCCTGGGTGCGCTTGCGGGGCTGTACAATCTGGGCTTTGCCCCGACTCATACCGAACGCCTGGACCTTGCCATCTGGAGACGCGCCTATTTCGATGGCCCGATGCTTCGGTTGCTCGGCTTTGTGCAATCCGACCGCTTTGCCACCCGGGCAGAAGAATTCGGCGGGTATGACTTGTCGGATCTGGGAACCATCCATCACAATGGAGCCAGCGGCTGACCCTATTGGGCGTTGGGAAAGAACAGCTGCTGGCCGTCGAGCGTGTAAGATGCGATGGCCGCCTGCCCTTCGGGCCCGGTCAACCAGTCAATAAAGCGCTGCCCCGAGGCCGCCCGCACTTTGGGATGCTTGTCAGGGTTCACAAGAATAATCCCATATTGATTGAACAGGAGTGGATCGCCCTCAACCATGACCTCTAGGTTTCCCTTGTTGCCAAAGCTCTGCCAGGTCGCCCGATCCGTCAGCGCATAGGCACCCATCCCACTAGCCACGTTCAGTGTCGCCCCCATCCCGGATCCAGTTTCCCGGTACCAAGTGCCCGAAGCGTCGGTCGGGTCGATACCGGAGGTGGCCCAATGGCCCAGCTCCGCCTTATGCGTCCCGCTGTCATCCCCGCGTGAGGCGAAGGGCGCCTTGGCCTTAGCCACGGCGGTCAGCGCCGCGATAATGTCAGTTCCCCCTTTCACTTTGGCGGGATCGGATTTTGGCCCCACAAGGACGAAATCATTGTACATCACGTCCGACCGCTCAACACCCCAACCGTCAGCCACAAATTTCTCCTCGGCAGGTTTGGCGTGAACCAGCAAGACGTCCCCGTCACCGTTGATCGCATTGCGGATCGCCTGCCCTGTACCAACGGCCACTACGCGGACATCAATCCCGCTTTCGGCCTCAAAGCCTGGCAGGATATGGTCGAACAAGCCCGAATTCTGCGTCGACGTGGTTGATTGGACTACAATAAATGGCGTTTCGGCCAATGCGGCTGTAGTGTTCAGGCCAAGCGCTATTACTGCAGCCCCGACGAATTTGCGGATCATTTGAACTCCATATTCTGATTAGGTTACCAGACCACCGGCAACAAACCGGCGCGCGGCGTCAATTGTCGGGGCATCCAGCACTTGTTTGGCAGCACCGTGTTCGACCACGTGTCCGGCCTGCATCATGACGATATCCGCCGCCAGACGGCGTGCCTGACCGATATCGTGGGATACCATGACAATGCGCACCCCTCGGTTCGAAGCGCGCAAGATCATCCGTTCGATCATCTGCGTAGCACCGGGATCAAGCGAACTGGTTGGTTCGTCCAGGAACAAAGTCTCCGGGTCCAGCGCCAGCGCGCGCAGGATGGCCAGCCGTTGCGCCTCGCCCCCGGACAGCGATCTGGCGGACTGGCGCGCCTTACCCTCTAGCCCACCTTCGGCCAGCAATTCGTCGATCCGGGATTTGCGAGTTGCACGGGACATGCCCTGACGCTTTAGCACAAAATCAAGATTGGCTGACACGGACCGGCGCAACAGAACCGGTCTTTGAAACACCATCGCCTGTCGTGATTTGTGATACACATTCAGGGCAATCCCGTCCTGCTGAACCCTGCCGCTATCCGGGACGATAAGCCCGTGCAAACAGCGCAAAAGCAGGCTCTTGCCCGCTCCGTTCGGCCCAAGGATCAAAGTTGGTCCCAGCCCCATCAGGGATAGCTCTGGCACTTGAAGCAGTGTCTTTCCCTTGCGGGAAATCTGTAAACTGTGAACAGAAAGACATTTCACCATCTCGGGCACCAGATCACGCATGGCGCAACCCTTCCTTCTCGGCCCGCAGGCTAAGCGTGCTGACCATGGCGTTTACTGCGATGGCTATGGCAATCAGGATCGCCCCAAGCGCAAGCGCCAAGGCCAAATTACCCTTGGACGTTTCAAGGGCGATTGTCGTCGTCATCACCCGCGTGACGTGATTGATATTGCCGCCAACGATAATAACCGCTCCAACTTCGGCAATCGCACGGCCAAACCCCGCCAGCAATGCCGTAACAAGAGACAGCCGCGCATCCCACAATAGCACCGGAATCGATGCCATCCGCGACAGGCCGAGTGAGCGGAGTTGCTCGGAATATTCCTCGGCCAGCATTTCGACCACTTGACGTGTCAGTGCGGCAACGATCGGGGTCACCAGAACGACCTGAGCAATAATCATCGCCGTCGGTGTGTAGAGCAATTCAAGGACCCCCAACGGGCCGGAACGCGACAGCATCAGATAGACCAGCAAACCAACCACAACCGGGGGCAAGCCCATCAAGGCATTCATCAAGACGATCAGAATCCGCCGCCCTGGAAAACGCGCAACGGCCAAAGCCGCGCCCATGGGCATCCCGATAACGGCAGAAATCAGAACGGCAAAAACAGAGACTTTCAGGGACAACAGAACAATCGCCCAAAGCTCCGGATCCCAATGAAGGATCAAAGCAAGCGCCGACCTGAATTCTGTTGTAAAATCCTGCATTATCTACCCAATATCCCCCATGTTGAACAGTTTGCTATAATTTACAGGTAATTACTATGACAAACGCCCTACAAGTGCAGTCACATTTTCGACGCTTCCAACAAAAAACGCGGCCCCGTTTGGGACCGCGCCATATTCCATCGTGAACCTGACTCAGTTCAGTGCTGCATCCGAAATCTGATGCGTCCAGGCACCTTCGGGTTGTTTGGTGATAACGGGATCAGAACCACCGGCAAGCAGCGTCCCTACAGTGCGCTCAAAATCCGCCGGATCAAGCGATCCGTTGGAGCCCGCAGTCAGCTTGGCAATCTCACCCATCATACGTTTCTGATGCGCTTCGGTCTGGGCGCCAGTCGCGTCATTTTCAAGCACGATATCGGCCGCTTCATCTGGGTTCTCTTCGGCATATTTCCACCCCTTCATCGACGCCCGCACGAAACGTTCCATCTTGTCGACAAATGCCGCGTCGTTCAGGTTCTCTTCAAGAACGTACAGGCCGTCTTCCAGCGTCGCGACGCCCTGATCTTCGTATTTGAATGTGACCAGCTCGTCGGGGCTGACGCCGGAATCTATGACCTGCCAGTATTCGTT
Source organism: Ruegeria sp. CDSA077 (assembly GCF_059612265.1). NCBI lineage: Bacteria > Pseudomonadati > Pseudomonadota > Alphaproteobacteria > Rhodobacterales > Roseobacteraceae > Ruegeria > Ruegeria sp. CDSA077. Next base: position 557,752 of record NZ_JBXWQG010000001.1, on the reverse strand, counting down.
ATAGGTCATGGTGCTGATGCAATCAGCCTGACGCTGCAGCAGCGGGTCGACATTAAAGCCCTGCTTCAAAACCTCGACGCCATTTTCGCTCTTGCCACCGGTATCAATGCCCAGCTGGCTCATCCAGCTCATGAAGGGGAATTCGTTGCCAAAGAACCAGACGCCCAGTGTCCGGTTCTTAAGGTCTTCTGGTGCGGAAATACCGGCATCTTTCCAGCAGGTCAGCATCATACCCGAGCTTTTGAAAGGCTGGGCAATATTCACCAGCGGCAGGCCCTTTTCGCGCGCGGCCAACGCAGCTGGCATCCACTCGACCGTCACGTCAGCGCCGCCACCGGCAATGACCTGTGTCGGCGCTATGTCCGGGCCGCCTGGCAGAATGGTGACATCAAGACCTTCTTCTTCGTAGAACCCTTTGTCTTTGGCCACGTAATAACCTGCGAACTGAGCTTGCGTGACCCATTTCAACTGCAATGTCACCTCATCCGCCGACCAGGCTGCACTGGCGGCCAGGCTAAAGGCGGCAACCGCCCCGCTGAGTATCTTTTTCATCTTCACATCTCCTAGTTTCAGTTGGCGCCCCATTTTTCATTTTTGGGGTCTGTTGAATTTTTATCCGCGCTGCGATGGGTGCCAGAAGGTCACCGCCTTTTCGATCATGGCCACCAGACCATAGAATGATGTCCCAGCCAAAGCCGCCACTACGATCTCGGCCCAGACCATATCCAGTGAGAGCTGCCCCACGCTGGTTGATATCCGAAAACCCATGCCAAGCGTCGGTGAGCCAAAGAACTCGGCCACGATAGCGCCGATCAATGCAAGGGTGGTGGATATCTTGAGACCATTGAAAACAAATGGCATCGCGGCAGGCAAGCGCAGCTTCAGAAAGCTTTGCCAATAGGTGGCGGCATAGGTCTCCATCAGGTCGCGCTGCATTGCTGTCGCCTCGCGCAGCCCGGCGACGGTGTTCACCAGCATTGGGAAAAAGACCATCACGACAACCACCGCCGCTTTGGAGTGCCAGTCGAACCCGAACCACATGACCAGAATCGGCGCGGTGCCAACAATCGGCAGAGCAGCCACGAAGTTGCCCACGGGCAAAAGCCCAAGGCGCAGAAAATCCCACCGGTCCACTGCAATCGCCATCAGGAAGGCGGCTCCACAGCCGATGATGTAACCGCTCAGCGCGCCCTTGATGATGGTTTGCACGAAATCCATCCAAAGCGTTGGCAAACTGTCCCAGAACCGAATCCAGATAACCGATGGAGCGGGCAGAATGACCAAAGACACCTCAAGGCCGCGCACTAAAAGCTCCCAGATGATGATGATAGTCAGACCAAAGATCAGCGGAGCCAGAAACCGGACCATCCGCGTATCAGCATAGGGCCCGCTGGCCAGGCGGCTGTTCAACCACCATCCCAACAGCCACACACCGAGTGCGCCCAGAATTGGTATCATTGCGCAATCCCCATCCGTTTCAGGACCGACTTTTCAATCAGCCCCAGAAGCCCCACAAGACAGGCCGCCAGAATCGCCGCCGCAAACAGGGCCGACCAGATTTGCACGGTCTGACCATAATAGCTGCCTGCCAGCAGGCGCGCGCCCAGTCCCGCAACTGCCCCGGTGGGCAATTCCCCCACGATGGCCCCTACCAATGAAGCCGCAATGCCTATCTTCAGCGATGTGAACAGATACGGCATCGAGGCCGGCAAACGCAGTTTCCAGAACCCCTGCGCGTGGCTCGCGCTATAGGTACGCAGCAAATCCAGTTGCATCGCATCAGGGCTGCGCAAACCTTTGACCATGCCCACCACGACGGGAAAAAAGCTGAGATAGGCCGATATGACCGCCTTGGGGATGATCCCCTGCACGCCAACGGAATATAGGACCACAATGATCATCGGGGCCAGAGCGATGATCGGGATGGTCTGGCTGACTATCGCCCAGGGCATGACCGACAGGTCCATGACCCGGCTATGTACGATCCCAACAGCCAGCAGAATTCCCAGGCCGGTGCCAATGGCAAAACCCAATATCGTCGCACTCAGCGTCACCCAGCCGTGATAAACCAGCGAGCGCTTTGAGGTGATTTTCTTCTGAACTGTTGTCTTCCATATCTCAACGGCCACCTGATGCGGAGCGGGCAACCGCGGACGATCCTGTTCCCACGTGGCTGGAATGGCAAAGCTATTGTCCAGAACCAGGCTGAATTCGGACAGATCGCGACGATCTTTTGCCGAGGGTGGCTGAACTGTGGCCCCGGCCCGTTCCTGTTCGGTCAGAACGCCTTTGATATTCATCGGAATACAAGCGGCGTACCAAAAGGCTACTATGACGGCCAGTACCGTCAATACAGCCCAGAATGCCTTGAACCCGCTGCTATTCATCCGAATGCCCCGCGCGCAACCCTTCTCGCACCCTATGGGCAACTTCGATGAATTCCGGCGTGTCGCGAATATCGAGCGGCCGCTCTTTCGGCAACGGACTGTCGATCACGTCAGTGATCCGTCCGGGCCGAGGGCTCATTACAACGATCTTGGTGCTCAGATAGACGGCCTCAGGGATGGAATGGGTGACAAACCCAATGGTCTTTTCAGTCCGCGCCCAAAGCGCCAGAAGCTGCTCGTTCAGGTGATCGCGGACAATCTCATCCAACGCGCCAAAAGGTTCGTCCATAAGCAGGATATCCGCATCAAAGGCCAACGCCCGTGCGATGCTGGCCCGTTGCTGCATTCCACCCGACAACTGCCAGGGAAACTTTCCACCAAACCCCTCAAGATCAACAAGTTCCAAAACCTTGTTTACGCGTTCTTCCTGCTCGGCAGCTGTAAATCCCATGATTTCAAGCGGGAGCTTGATGTTCTTGGAAATGGTGCGCCAAGGGTACAGACCCGCGGCCTGAAATACATAACCATAGGCCCGTTTCCGCCGCGCCTCATCCGGAGTCATACCGTTGACGGTCAATGTCCCGCCAGTCGGTGTTTCCAACGCAGCGATGCACCGCAAAAAGGTGGTCTTACCACAGCCGGAGGGCCCGATGAAGCTGACGAATTCTCCCTTTTCGATGGTCAGGTTCACATCCTTCAGAGCGTGGACCGGCCCGTCATTGGTCTGAAAGGTCAGATCCAGTTGCCGCGCCTCGATTACAGGCGGTGCAGCGGTTTCAATATTCATTCCATCCCCTTGAACTTAAACCGTAATAAGACGTGATATCTGCCACATATTCTGTCATACACCGGTTGCTGGAATACCCGTGCGTACCACCGGTCGCGGCGCTGTCAGCTCTTTCCAAGTACTCAGCGCCTTGTTGACGGTTGTATTGGCCTCGCGTTCAACAAATTGGCCATGGCCTTCCTGAGTCCTGATCTCTCCGTCATGCACTGCAACCTGCCCACGGGTCAGAGTAAAGCGCGGCAAGCCTTTGACCTCTTTGCCCTCAAACACGTTGTAGTCGATCGAAGATTGCTGCGATTTCGCGCTGATCGTCTTGCCTTTCTCAGGATCCCACACCACCAAATCGGCATCGGCACCTACAAGAACTGCGCCCTTTTTTGGATAACAATTCAATATCTTGGCGATGTTTGTTGAAGTGACTGCCACAAATTCATTTGGCGTCAGCCGACCAGTGTTCACCCCATGAGTCCACAGCATCGGCATCCGGTCTTCCAACCCTCCGGTACCGTTCGGGATCTTGGTGAAATCCCCCACGCCAAAGCGTTTCTGATCCGTCGTAAAGGCGCAATGGTCGGTGGCCACGACACTCAACGAACCAGATTGTAATCCGTTCCACAGGCTATCCTGATGCTGCTTGTTTCGGAACGGAGGGCTCATGACCCGCCGCGCCGCGTGGTCCCAATCCTGGTTGAAATACTCACTCTCATCCAAGGTCAGATGCTGGATCAAAGGTTCCCCCCACACCCGCTTGCCCTGCATCTTGGCACGCCGAATGGCCTCATGCGCCTCTTCGCACGAAGTGTGCACCACATACAGCGGCACTCCGGCCATATCCGCGATCATGATCGCGCGGTTGGTCGCTTCGCCCTCGACCTGCGGCGGACGGGAATAGGCATGTGCCTCGGGGCCTGTATTGCCTTCGGCCAACAGCTTGGCGCTGAGCTCGGCAACAACATCGCCATTCTCGGCATGCACCATGGCCGTTCCACCCAGCTCGGCAAGACGCTTGAACGAAGCATACATTTCATCGTCATTGACCATCAACGCGCCCTTATAGGCCATGAAATGCTTGAACGTGTTGATACCGCGTGTCTCGATCACCGTCTTGAGGTCATCAAACACCTGCTCGCCCCACCAGGTCACCGCCATGTGGAAAGAATAGTCGCAATTTGCACGTGTCGACTTGTTATCCCAGCGCTTGAGCGCATCCAACAGGCTTTCACCTGGGTTGGGCAGAGCGAAATCAACCACCATCGTGGTTCCTCCGGCCAATGCCGCCCGGGTTCCGCTCTCAAAATCATCGCTGGAATAGGTGCCCATGAACGGCATTTCCAAATGCGTATGCGGGTCGATCCCGCCAGGCATCACATAGCAGCCTGTCGCATCCAGTTCCGTGTCACCTTTCAGGCCCGGCCCAATCTCGGTGATCACCCCATGCTCGACCCTCACATCCGCATGGTAAGACAAATCCGCGGTTACGACGGTCCCGTTCTTGATAACAGTGCTCATATCAATCTCCCTGATGCGGTCTACGCCGCTTGCTTCATCTGGCTACAAATACCTCGGGGGGAGTCGCCCAACGGACGACGGGGGCAGAGCCCCCTATTCCACAATTCCAGCCGTCTCTACGACCGCATGAAACAGAACATCCGCCCCGGCGGCAGCCCAATCCTTGCTGATTTCTTCGGCTTCGTTATGGCTTAGCCCATCCACACAAGGGCACATCACCATCGCTGTTGGTGCAACCCGGTTGATCCAGCAGGCATCATGACCGGCGCCCGAAATGATATCTGTATGAGAATAACCCAACCGTTCAGCCGCATCGCGCACGGCTGCCACGCAGCCTTCATCAAATTGCACCGGATCAAATCCGCCGACCTTCTCGAATTCGATCTGTAGGCCCATCTCATCCACGATATCTTCGGCCGCTACGCGAAGACGATTTTCCATATCGGTGATCACGTCCAGATCGGGCGAACGGAGATCGACAGTAAACACAACTTTCCCCGGGATCACGTTACGCGAATTCGGAAACACATCAATATGCCCTGCCGCACCCACCGCGTGGGGCGCATGGGACCAAGCAATCTCGTCAACCTTTTCAAGGATGCGCGCCATCGCCAATCCGGCATTCTTGCGCATCGGCATCGGCGTAGACCCGGTATGGGCGTCCTTTCCGGTAACTGTAATCTGGGTCCAGCTGAGACCCTGACCATGGGTGACAACGCCGATATCCTTCCCCTCGGCCTCAAGAATGGGGCCCTGTTCGATATGCAGCTCAAAGAAGGCGTGCATCTTTCGGGCACTAACCTCTTCATCACCGCGCCAGCCAATGCGGCTCAGCTCATCTCCGAACTTCTTACCTTCGGCATCCTCACGGTCATAAGCCCAATCCTGCGTATGCATCCCGGCAAAAACCCCCGAGGACAGCATCGCAGGTGCATAGCGCGTGCCTTCTTCATTCGTCCAGTTGGTCGCAACGATTGGATGTTTGGTCTTGATTCCCAAATCATTGAGCGTGCGGATGATTTCCAGCCCGCCCAATACACCCAGAACACCGTCATATTTGCCGCCTGTCGGCTGCGTATCCAGATGTGAACCCACATAGACCGGCAATGCCTCGGGGTCCGTGCCCTCTCGATGCGCAAACATATTGCCCATTTGGTCCAGCCCCATGGTGCACCCGGCCTCTTTGCACCATTTCTGAAACAGCGCGCGACCTGCCGCATCTTCATCCGTCAGGGTCTGACGATTATTGCCCCCCGCAACACCCGGGCCAATCTTGGCCATCTCCATCAGGCTGTCCCACAACCTGTCGCCATTGATCCTGAGGTTCTGCGCCGGAGCTGCCATCCTAGTCTTCCCTGTTGCTTGCGATTTGCTCGCTTTTGGTGTCTTGATTTGACCATCTGGTCAAACTCACGCTATCACGGGTTCGACATCAGTCAAGAAATAGCAGAGCTCGGTGGGAATTTTTGGCATATTCCGCACTTGCGAGCCCAAAAATCAGACAGGCAAAGACATGTCCAAAGACCGCGCACCAACACGAATTCAGAAAAAAAACCGCGCTGCAATTCTAGAAGCCGCTTTGAACGTGTTTTCTGCCTACGGTTTCCGCGGTGCCACCGTCGACCAGATTGCTGCCGAGGCCGGGTTGAGCAAGCCGAATCTTCTGTATTATTTCCCCTCAAAAGAAGCGATTCACACGGCCCTTCTATCTGGCCTTCTCGAGATTTGGCTGGCCCCCCTCCATGATCTCGACGCCGACGGGGACCCTTTGGAAGAGATACGCGCTTATATCCATCGCAAACTGCAAATGAGCCGGGAACTTCCGCGCGAAAGCCGTCTGTTTGCCAATGAACTGGTCCAGGGTGCGCCACGCATACACGATGCATTGTCCAATGATCTCAAAACTTTGATGGATGAGAAGACCGCAATCCTTACGGCCTGGATGGAACAGGGTAAAATCGCGCGCCTCCATCCCTACCACCTTATTTTCTCCATCTGGGCTTTGACACAGCATTATGCGGATTTCGATGTCCAGGTTCGGGCCATTCTTGGCGACGAAGACCCATATGAAGGTGCTGAACCGTTTATCGACACGCTCTACCGCAAATTGCTGGCGCCTTAGGTTTTCGTTAGCCGGAACCCGCTCACCCTGAGCCTAGGATGACGCTACTCTTTTCTTCCCTGTCCACACACAGGTGCCGTGGTAAGGCTTTCGTTGGGTGGGTAGAGCGAGAAGTGGGACATAAGGCGTTCCAAGACTAAGTGAGGAGGCGCGGATATCATCTGATCCGCACCGCCACCAAATATGTCGCAAACTGCCACAACGCCCCCCATCGACATCCTGTTCTAAGAAGATTCGACGAATTTTCTTGGACTACTCGGCGGCTTTCGCCATTGGATTGTTGGGATGGGTTGTCCAGTTGCTATATTCGGGCTGCACTTCCTGTCCCGTGCGCGGGTCGATTTCGCCAGCGTCCATCGGCACCATGGAAATACATCCCTCGACCGGGCACACATCCACGCACAGGTTACAGGCCACACATTCGTCATCCATAACCTCGAACACGCGCTCTTCGGACATTGAAATGGCCTGGTGGCTGGTGTCTTCGCAGGCGGCATAGCAACGGCCACACTTGATGCACTGATCCTGATCAATCTTGGCCTTGGCGACATAATTCAGGTTCAGATATTGCCAGTCGGTCACGTTCGGAACCGCAAGACCGACAATTTCCGAGACGTCCTGATACCCTTTTTCATCCATCCATTTCGACAGACCCGCCGTCAGTTCGTCAATGATCTTGAACCCATAGGTCATCGCCGCCGTGCAGACCTGAACATTGCCGCAACCCAATGCCATAAACTCTGCTGCATCGCGCCAGGTAGTCACACCGCCAATACCCGAGATCGGCATTCCGTTCGTTGCCTGTCCACGCGAAATCTCGGACACCATCGACAGGGCAATCGGTTTCACCGCAGGGCCACAATAGCCGCCGTGGCTGCCTTTGCCGTCAATCGAGGGTTCAGGGCTGAAGCTATCCAGATTGACACTGGTAATCGAGTTAATCGTGTTGATCAGCGATACCGCATCCGCACCACCATTCTTTGCGGCTTCTGCCGGCTTGCGGATATCAGTGATATTCGGCGTCAGTTTCACGATGACCGGTCGGTCATAGTATTTCTTGCACCAGCGCGTCACCATCTCGATATATTCCGGCACCTGCCCTACGGCCGCCCCCATCCCGCGCTCGCTCATTCCGTGTGGACAGCCAAAGTTCAGTTCGATCCCGTCGGCACCGGTTTCGGCAACACGCGGCAGGATAGCCTTCCAGGCTTCTTCCTCGCACGGCACCATGATCGAGGCGATCAGGGCGCGATCTGGATAATCAGACTTAACCCGCGCCATTTCTTCAAGGTTTACCTCTAATGGGCGGTCTGTAATCAGCTCGATGTTGTTCAGACCCAACAACCGACGGTCTGCGCCGTAGATCGCCCCATACCGCGGGCCATTAACATTGACGACCGGTGGACCTTCGGACCCGAGTGTTTTCCACACGACCCCCCCCCATCCGGCCTCAAAGGCACGGCGGACGTTATATTCCTTGTCCGTCGGCGGCGCAGATGCCAGCCAATATGGGTTGGGGCTTTCAATTCCCAGAAAGTTCGATTTCAAATCAGCCATTTATCCGGCCTCCCTGATGCTTGCAGGCATCTTGATCATTGAGTTTCACGCAATCAGACTTGCGTGGATATCCATCGCGGCATCGCGCCCCTCGGCCACTGCGGTCACGGTCAGGTCATCCCCGCCTGCGGCGCAGTCGCCTCCGGCCCAGACCGCTTGTACCGATGTGCGCCCGGCGCCCGTGACGGCGATCTTGTTCCCGTCCAACGTCAGCCCTTCGGGCGCTCCTTCCAGCGTCTGACCTATTGCCTTCAGCACCTGATCGGCAGGCAGGCGGGTTTTCTCGCCGGTGCCCTTCAACTGACCGTCATGGCTGGCAGTATACTCCAATTCGATCTCGGCGGCTGCCCCGTTGCCGTGTACGGCTACGGGCTGAACATTGGTCATGATCCTGACGCCGTGCGATGCGGCCAGATCCTGCTCATAGCGGCTGGCACCCATCGCCTCGCGTCCGCGCCGGTAGGCGATGGTGACGTTTTCCGCGCCCAGCAATTTCGACTTTACAGCTGCGTCAACCGCGGTCATGCCGCCTCCGATGACGACGACATTCCGCCCAACGGGCAGCTCAGCCAGATCGGCCGCCTGACGCACATCCGAGATAAAGTCGACCGCGTCGCGCACGCCGGTCAGATCCTCGCCGCCCGCCCGCAATGCATTCACACCTGTCAGACCGATGGACAGGAAAACCGCATCATAGTTGTCAACAAGGCCATCCAGCGACAGGCCCTCGCCCAGAACCGATCCGGTCTCGATGGTGATGCCGCCGATCCTCAGCAACCAATCGATCTCAGCCTGAGCGAAATCATTGGTCGATTTATAGGCGGCAATTCCATATTCATTCAGACCGCCGGGTTTTGGGCGGCTTTCGTGAATGACCACATCATGCCCTAGCATCGCCAGCCGATGCGCACAGGCCAGCCCTGCGGGCCCTGCCCCGATCACGGCCACCGTTTTGCCGGTGAATGCGGCGCGCTGGAACGGATGGTCGCCCGATGCCATAACGCTGTCAGTAGCAAACCGCTGCAAACGCCCGATCTCGACTGGCGATCCTTCGGCGGTTTCGCGTACGCAGACTTCCTCGCACAGCGTTTCGGTCGGACAAACACGGGCGCACATGCCACCCAAGATATTCTGACCAAGGATGGTTTCACCCGCAGCTTCAGGCTGACCGGCCTGAATCTGGCGCATGAACAATGGAATATCAATGTCTGTCGGACAGGCCGTCACACACGGCGCGTCATAGCAGAAATAGCACCGATCCGCGGCCACTGCGGCCTCATGCGGGGCAAGTGGTGGATGCAGATCCGTGAAATTCGAGGTCAGCTCATCGCTGGAAAGCCTCCCGGAGACTATGCCGGGGACCATCTGGCCCTGTGCCATCGCTCTACTCCCTGTAGATATGTTGTTATGGCCTCAGCTTGGCACAATCTGATTTTTTATCAAATGGTAAATTTTGCCAAATGGTCAAAAAATGAATAACCAGGCCGAAACACCCGGTTTTTTACTGTACATTGCTGGTTTTTTGGGCCGGAACCGCTCAGATCATCTGTGACAGGTGCCCGGATTTGATCCAAATTCGCGCGCCCTCTGCTCCTGCCAAAGCAGTGGAACGCGCACCTGGCGGTAATCTCAACCAGTCCCAGGCTGAAAATTCTTCGTCGGATTCCTGCACCGAACCTGCGATGACAAACAACTCCAACCCATCGACTGCATCCAGATCCAGCTTTTCGCCAGGTGACAGATTCAATACGCGAACATCTTCGCGTGAGTCCTTGAAAAGCTGAAGATTCGAATCCCCAGTAATCGACCGACGAATTTCGGTCCTGTCCTCAGGGTCAAACTGGTGCAGTTTGACTAGTATCGTCGCGCCTTCTTTTGCCGAAGGCGTATGGGAAGACGTCGGAGGATTGCGCACATAACTACCTGCAGGAAAATCACCGGTCTCGTCCTGAAACACACCGTCCAGCACCAGATACTCCTCTCCTCCATCATGCGTATGGGCGGCAAAGGCGCTTCCTGGGGCAAAGCGGACAATCGTGGTGGCGCGGGCGACCTCTTCCCCGATCCGGTCCAACATCTTGCGCTCGACACCTGCGGCAGGTGACGCAATCCAGTCGTTCCGGTCGAAATGCACAGCAACACGTTTTGTGAAATCTGCGTTAACTCTCATGCGGCTTCTCCTGTTTGGTCTGGTCTCTAGATGGTTGCGCAAGTCCTGAATTCAAAATTCAGATGCATGATCTATGATCACATCTGGTTTTGTGCCACGTCTCTACCTAGTGTACGCCCAACCAAAATTCGAGCAGTGCTGGCCCAACGCCACGAACCCGAGAGACGCCCGATGCAGACCGCCAACAATAAATTCAATATCGTGGTCATCGGCCAAAACAATCGGCTGCAATACGAGGCACTGCTGTTTGCAGCCTCGTTACGACACAGCTGTCCCGATTTCGCTGGCCGCCTGTTTGTAGCCGTTCCTCAACCGGGGGCCCGATGGTCACAGGATCCCAGCATTCAGGATGAGGATGTCCTGAAAGCGCTACATCAGCTTGGGGCCGAAATTCTACCGTTTGAAAACCGGGCTTTCGGTGGAAGCTATCCCTATGGAAACAAGATCGAAGCACTGTTGGCCTTGCCCGAGGGGGAACCGTTTGTCTTTTTCGACAGCGATACGCTTGTCACCGGAGACCTGAATAGTGTGCCCTTCGATTTTGACCGCCCCGGTGCCTCGCTGAAAGTCGAGGGAACATGGCCGCGCCCGACCCTGTATGGTCCGGGGTATGACGGTATCTGGCGCGCCCTGTATGAGCGGTTCGAACTGGATTTCGACAGCTCATTGGACAAGGCCCAACCAGCCGAATACTGGCGGCGCTACCTGTATTTCAATGCGGGTTATTTCTTTTACAGATGCCCACGCCAGTTCGGCGAACGGTTCCTGGAATATGCCTGCACCATCCGGGATGAGGATATCCCGGAACTCGCAGGCCAAACACTGGACCCATGGCTGGATCAGGTCGCATTGCCGCTGGTTATCCATGCCCTTGGCGGCGGCCGCGACGCACTGCCCACTGGCCTGCTGGACGGGTCGGTCACGTGCCACTACCGTCTGTTTCCTCTGCTGTATGCCCGCGAAAGCGACCATGTGATCGAGGTTCTGGAAACTGTGGTTGCGCCCAACAAGTTCAAGAAAGTGCTCAAGGGCTATGACCCAATAAAGAAACTGGTGCTCCAGCGCAAAGGGCACAAAATACGCGAGATGTTCGATCGCGAAAACCTGCCTCAGCGCGAGCAGGTCATTCGCAACAAGATCAAAAGCAAAGGTCTATGGATGCGCTGACAGCAATGTTGTGCGCACGCGTCCAATCGCCTAGAGATTCTGCAACACATAGCCCAACAGGAGATTTTCACCATGTCTGACGGCCCCACCTACGGTTTCGACACGCTTCAAATTCACGCAGGCGCACGCCCTGACCCGGCAACAGGTGCGCGTCAGACGCCGATTTATCAAACAACGGCATATGTGTTTCGCGATGCAGACCACGCGGCGGCTCTGTTCAACCTGCAGGAAGTCGGCTTTATCTATTCCCGCCTGACCAATCCCACCGTGGCGGTTCTGCAGGAACGCGTGGCAACGCTTGAGGGTGGCGTTGGAGCAGTTTGCTGCTCGTCCGGTCATGCCGCCCAAATCATGGCACTGTTCCCGCTGATGGGACCTGGCTGCAACGTGGTGGCCTCGACCCGGCTGTATGGCGGCACGATCACTCAGTTTAGCCAGACGATCAAACGGTTCGGCTGGTCTGCCAAGTTTGTGGATACTGACGATCTGGATGCTGTGAAGGACGCGATCGACGAAAATACACGAGCGGTGTTCTGCGAATCCATCGCCAACCCGGGCGGCTATGTCACCGATATCCGCGCACTGGCGGATGTGACGGATGGCGCCGGCATTCCGCTGATCGTCGACAACACCTCGGCCACACCCTATCTGTGCCGCCCGATTGAGCACGGCGCGACGCTGGTTGTGCATTCAACCACCAAATACCTGACCGGCAACGGCACTGTCACCGGCGGCTGTATCGTGGATTCGGGCAAGTTCGACTGGTCCGCGAATGACAAATTTTCCTCGCTCAGCCAGCCGGAACCGGCCTATCACGGGCTGAAATTCCACGAAACATTCGGTCCGCTGGCCTTCACATTCCACGGCATCGCCATCGGCCTGCGTGATCTGGGCATGACGATGAACCCACAGGCGGCGCATTACACGCTGATGGGGATCGAGACCCTGTCTTTGCGAATGGAGCGTCATGTAGAGAACGCGCAAAAGATCGCAGCCTGGCTAGAGGCCGATGACCGCGTGGACTACGTAACCTATGCGGGCCTGCCGTCGTCGCCCTATCACGACCGGGTCAAGACGCATTACCCCAAAGGGGCCGGTGCGCTGTTCACCTTCGCGGTCAAGGGCGGCTATGACGCCTGTGTCAAACTGGTGAACGCGCTGGAGATCTTCAGCCATGTGGCCAACCTGGGCGACGCGCGGTCGTTGATCATTCATTCGGCCTCGACCACCCACCGTCAGCTGACCCCGGAACAGCAAGAGGCCGCAGGCGCCGGTCCCGGCGTTGTTCGGGTTTCCATTGGCATCGAAGACGCCAACGATCTGATTGCCGATCTGGATCAGGCGCTGGCCAAGGCAACGGCCTGACAAATGGCTGGGCACGATACCAACGATCTTGGCCAACCCATCGGCCGGCCGGTTTCGGGCAAGTTTCCGCGCCCGACGCCGCCTTATACACCGATGGAAGGTCAATACTGCTCGGTCGTACCCCTTGATGTGAACAGGCATGCGCCCGGTCTGTACCGGGCGTTTGCCAATGACACTGATGGGCGGAACTGGACTTATCTGCCCTATGGCCCATTCGAAAGCGAAGAAGATTTCGCCGCCTGGACCCGCGCGTCCTGTATGGATGCCGATCCCATGTTCCACACAGTGCTAGACGGTGATGGCACCCCGATTGGCATGGCCTCGTTCCTGCGGATTGAACCTGCGGCCGGTGTGGTCGAGGTTGGGCACATCCATTTCTCACCGCTATTGCAACGCAGCCCGAAATCCACCGAGACGATGTACCTGATGATGCGCCGCGTGTTCGACGAGCTGGGGTATCGCCGTTATGAATGGAAATGTGACGTTCTGAATGCCCCGTCCCGCAGCGCAGCCCAAAGGCTGGGCTTTACCTTCGAGGGCATCTTTCGGCAGGCCACCCATTATAAGGGGCGCAACCGCGATACGGCCTGGTACTCGATCCTCGATACAGAATGGCCGCGCATCCGCTCTGCTTTCAATGCCTGGCTTTCACCAGATAATTTTGATCAGTCGGGCCAGCAGCGGCAATCCCTGATGGCCCGAACCAGCGACACATCCTAGTCGGAAATCAGAAATTCCATCGACACGTTGACCGAGACCGAAATCTCGCCCCCGGAAACCGGAACGCCGCCCTCAGCCGCCATGTTCATTGCACGCATTTGAGGCATGGGATTGAACCCTCCGGCCTGTTCGCGGATCATCTGAACCGGACCCAGCGTGACTTCGGCCGCCTGTGCCAGTTGGTTGGCCTTTGCCCGCGCCTCACCGACAGCTTTGGCCCGCGCCTGTGCCTCGAGCGGTGCAGAATCCTGAATTCCGAAACTCAGCCCGCCGAAATTGTTGGCCCCGTCGTCAATGACCGCATCCATGATGGTACCCAACTGCGACAGATCGCGAACACGCACCACGACGCTGTTGGATGCGACAAAGCCGGAAATCTCGGGCCGCTCTCCGCTAGAACTGTTCCGCCCAGACCATACCGGCGACAAAGACAGATCACGTGTTTGCACATCACGGGTTTCGATCCCCATCTCATCCAGTCGAATCAGAATTTTGGTCACCGCGTCCGAAGTCGCCTGCATCGCATTTGATGCCTGTGCATCTTCGTTTGTTACACCCAGGGTAATGGTGGCCATATCCGGGGCCGCATGCACCATGCCTACCGCATCAACAATGATGCGACGTTCTTCCGCAGTTGCCATCCCTACCGACGTCATGGCCAGCACAGCGGCCAGAAAAGCGATTTTCTTCAATATCTTCCCTCCAATTATCCTGATTTCAACATGGGGCTGCACCGGGTCACGGGGCAAGAGGAGACGCAGGCTTTTTCTTTCCCTCGGCGAGATCCTGCTTTAATGTCGGTCTGCGGACGAGGCATCGTTTGCATTGCAACTGACAATTATGGTTCCTCCGGATTATGAAACCCGCTTTTGCGCTGTCCATTTCTACAACCGGAATTTCTTTGCATCACAATTCCGATGGCGACTGGTTCGCCATAGGTGAGGTGTCGTTGGATGCCTCCAACTTGGAAGAGCAGTTGAAAGTGCTTCGGGACAAGGGGTTTGCGCTTGAAAATGACCTGAGTTGCAAGGTCGTCATCCCAAGGGATCAGGTCAAATTCATCAAAGTCGATACCGCCCGACCATCCTTCGAAGACACCGAACAGGCTGTGCAAAACGCTGTATCCGATGCCACCCCTTATGACCTGACAGAGCTGGTATATGTCACGGCAGATGACGGGGCGACCACATGCGTCGCCGTCGTTCCACGCGATACACTGGAGGAAGCTCGGGGGTTTGTGCTGGGATACGGATTCGTTCCGGTCGCGTTCAGCGCTGCATATGAAACAGATGACTTTCCGACCGAACCGTTTTTCCCGCTTGGGGGCGCGCCTGCGACCACAAACGCGCCCAAAGTGATCGCCACAGACCCCGCGCAGGATAGTCCGGTTGTTCACGCGATCGCCGATTCTACCGCTCCGACCAGCTTTTGGCCTGTCCAAAAAGTGGCCGCACCTAACTGGACCTCTCTGCCATCAGTGCGAATTGCAGCGGCGGTGGCTTTGATGTTGGTGGCCGGTGGCATATGGAGTCTTTTCAGAGAAGACAGCCCTGCCCCTGCCGATTCAGAACTGGCCCTGCTGGACGAAACAATATCCCAACTCGAGCCGAGTTCTGGACCTGTCGAGCCTGCAGAGACACCCGCAGCACAGGCCGAAGTCACAGTGCCCGAGACCGCAGAGCCAGAAATGGCACCGACCTCTGAATCAGAGCCCGAGCTGTCTGCAACCGACCAGGCCATTCTTGAGGCGCTGAACGTTGCGCCCGCGTTGGTAGGCGAGATCGAGCTTGAGCCTGAACCTCAGTTAGTTCCGACACAGCCGGAGATCGAAATCACGTCACCGGGCCTTTTGATAGCGCCAGCGCAGGATCCGCAAATTGAGCTGTATCTGGCCTCCAAAGACGACTCGAATCTGTCGCGTGATGCAATCGCATTGCCGCCAGTACACACATACGACACCGACCTGCCATTTGATTTCGAACCACTTTCAACCGCTGCCGGGGCTAGGTTCAGCCTTGATGAGCGCGGGCTGGTAATACCAACCAAAGAAGGCGTCTTGAACCCGGACGGGGTGGTTGTCTATTTGGGAACACCTTCAAAAACTCCCCCTCCATCGGCTTTGGTCCGGTTGGAAAAGGCACCTGTTGAAGAAGTGGTCGACAACAGGCTGGCGACATTGCGACCGAAATCAAGGCCCGAGAACCTGGCCGAAAATTTTGAACGGCAGCGGCTTCAAGGGCGTACATTGAAGGAATTGTCTGGAATTCGCCCGAAACCGCGCCCGGAATCCCTGTTGCGTGCCCCGCCGCCCCCGGAATCGACTGAGCCCCTTGCGGAAATGAGGGTGCCGCGCCCCAAACTCCGACCGGCCGGACTGACTCGGCAGGCCAGTGCAGGTACTGCGACTTTGGGTTCGGCAGCTGGAATTGAACAGCTCAACAATGAGGTCGGAACGTTCCAGCCCAAAACCACAGCGCCCAAAATCCCATCCTCGGCTTCGGTTGCACGGCAGGCCACAATCGACAATGCAATCAACCTGCGGAAACTGAACCTGATCGGGGTTTACGGCAGCCCATCCAATCGCCGCGCATTGGTTCGGCTGCCCAGCGGCAGGTACAAAAAGCTTAAGATCGGGGACAGGCTTGACGGCGGCAATGTCATTGCTATCAGCGACAATGAATTGCGCTATCAGAAACGCGGGCGAAACGTGGTTCTCAAGATGCCACGTGGTTAAGAGGCGGCCTGCGCGGGTGACCACGCAGGATTACCTTCTTGCATCAAGCTGCTGAAATTTCTCCACTTTCAATCTGCTCTCGCTCGATGGATTCGAACAGCGCCTTAAAATTACCCTCGCCAAACCCATCGTCGCCTTTGCGCTGAATGAACTCGAAGAAAATCGGTCCGATGACCGTTTTCGAGAAGATTTGCAGCAGAATCCGGGTCTCACCACCGTCCAGAACGCCCTCTCCATCAATCAGAATGCCGTGCTTCATCATCCGGTCCAACGGCTCTTCATGATCGACCACGCGGGTTTTAGACAACTCATAATAGGCTTCGTTCGGGCCGGGCATGAACTTCAGCCCCTTTTCGGCAATCGCATCGGTCGAGGCATAGATATCCTCGCTGCCCACAGCGATATGCTGGATGCCCTCGCCCTTGTATTTCTTCAGGTAGGAAACGATCTGCCCGGTTTCGCCGCGATCTTCGTTGATCGGAATGCGGATACGCCCGCATGGAGACGTCAGCGCGCGGCTAAAAAGACCGGTGAATTTGCCCTGAATGTCAAAAAAACGGATTTCACGGAAGTTGAACAAATCACCATAGAACTTGAACCACTTGTCCATATTGCCCTTGTAAACATTGTGGGTCAGGTGATCGAGATAATAGAACCCATCCCCCCGAGGCTTGGACTGTTCGGTCCATGTGAACTCCTGATTATAGGGCGATGTTTCGTAATATTGATCAATGAAATAGATCAACGATCCGCCAATCCCCTTGATTGCAGGCACATTCAGTGTCTTGTCTGCCGCGTCATAAGGTTCAGCCCCTTTCGCTACAGCGTGCTCATAGGCTTTCTGCGCATCCACGACGCGCCATCCCATCGCCGGAGCACAAGGGCCATGCTCGCCCACGAACCGGGCAGAATAGCTGTCGGGATCTGCATTCAGGATGTAAGTCACATCACCCTGTTGCCACAACTCAATCGCAGGCTTGTCCTTGTGGTGACCTACCAGTGCGAAACCCATCTTTGCGAACAGATCGCGCAGCTCTTGCGGCTCGGGATGTGCGAACTCGACAAACTCGAACCCATCGGTTCCGGCGGGGTTTTCATCCGATATGATAGATTTCGGGGCGTTGTGAGGGAAAGGACCCATGGCGCGTCTCCGTTAATACAGGAATTTATTTGCTGATTTCAAAATACGTCTTAATCGGCACTTTTTTCGCGCATAGTTTTCCAATAACTTAAAGGGGCGCGCGTAAATTGCGCATAAGATTGGCCAATCACGGAGTTTTTCCGCACATGCTTGATTCCACTGATACGCGCCTGCTGTCAGCGCTGCAGAAAAACGCCCACCTAACAGCACACCAACTTGGAGAGATGTTGAACCTGTCGCCCAGTCAGGCTGGTCGCCGGCGCCAACGGCTGGAAGCTGAAGGGTATATCACCAGCTATGTCGCACGCCTCGATCCTCTAAAGTTAGGGTTGCAGGTGCAGGGTTTTGTTCAGGTTCATCTGAGTACGCACGGCCCCGAGCAATCTGAAGGCTTTGCCCGTATGGTCGAAACACGCGCCGAAATCACCAGCGCATGGACAATGACAGGTGAGGCCGATTATTTACTACATGTCTATTGCGACGATCTATCCGCGCTTAATCGCTTGCTTCATCAGGTAATCCTTCCACATCCTGCAGTGGCTCGGATACAAAGCCAAATCGTTATGGATCAGCTCAAACGCGACGCCCCCCTGCCCACCTGAGCGCATTGAAAGGACGATCATGGACAACTTCCTTTACCAGGCGACGATCTATCTGGCTGCGGCTGTGATCGCCGTGCCGCTTTCGGCGCGTCTGGGACTGGGCTCTGTACTGGGATATCTGGCCGCGGGCCTTGTCATAGGGCCGTTGTTCGGATTGGTGGGGGCGGAAACGGAAAACCTGCAGCATGTGGCTGAATTCGGCGTAGTCATGATGCTGTTCCTGATCGGACTTGAACTGGAACCGCGCGCTCTTTGGGATATGCGGGACAGGCTTTTGGGGCTTGGCGGCCTCCAGGTGCTTTTATCGACCGCAGTGATCGCCAGCGTCGCCATGTATGCAAATCATCCATGGTCCGTTGCCCTGGCAGTGGGGCTGACGCTTTCCCTGTCATCAACTGCGATTGTTTTGCAGACCCTGTCGGAAAAGGGCTTGATGAAAACGAACGGAGGACGGGCGACCTTTTCAGTACTGCTGACTCAAGACATCGCGGTCATACCAATCCTGGCACTGCTTCCACTGCTGGCTCTGCCTGCCATTCCCCAGATTGCAAATGACGGATCTATCAACCGCATATCCACGGGGCACCACGGCGCGGCGCATCATAGCTTGTCATTGGTCGAGGGGTTGCCAGGGTGGGCGGTAACGCTTGTCACCATTGCCGCGATCGGTTTCGTCATTCTCGCCGGAGTGTACCTGACCAGGCCCTTGTTCCGCTTTATTCATGCGACTCGCCTCCGCGAGATGTATACGGCGCTGGCGTTGATGATTGTGGTTGGCATTTCCTTCCTGATGACGCTGGTTGGCCTGTCACCCGCTCTGGGCGCGTTTCTTGCAGGTGTGGTGCTAGCCAGTTCCGAGTTCCGGCATGAAATGGAGAGCGACCTAGAGCCGTTCAAAGGCCTTTTCCTTGGTCTGTTTTTCATCACCGTTGGCGCGGGCATCGATGTCGCCTATTTCTTTGACGACCCCTTCGACCTGATCGGACTGGCCCTGTTGGTAATCTTGGTCAAAGGGATCATTCTGTTCCTGGTTGGCCGCGCATTTAAACTGCGCGGGCGCGATCACTGGCTGTTTACACTGGGGCTGGCGCAAGCGGGTGAGTTCGGCTTTGTCCTGCTGGCGTTTTCGACCCAGCAGAATGTGATTCCAGGGGATCTGTCACAAAAACTTCTGATGATCATTGCGCTGACCATGCTGATCACGCCGCTTTTGTTCATCATTTATGATCTTCTCTCGCGCCGGATGGGGGATGGCACTCCGGCACCCGAACCGGATGAGATCGACGAGAAAGGCCCGGTCATCATCGCCGGGATCGGGCGATTTGGTCAGATCGTCAATCGTCTGGTGCAGGCAAGCGGGTTCAAAACCATCGTTCTTGACCATAACATCGAAACCATCCAGCTGATGCGTCGCTTTGGCGTAAAAGGGTTCCTGGGGGATCCGACCCGTCCGGAATTGTTGCGCGCGGCCGGCCTTGAAAAAGCATCTGTTCTGGTGGCTGCGATGGATGATCGCAAGAAGGTGACGCGTCTTGTCGGCTATGCGCGCCGCCAGCGCCCAGACCTACACATCGTCGCGCGGGCACGGGATCGGACCCATGTGTACGAGCTGTATCAAGCCGGCGCGAACGACATTGTGCGCGAGACATTCGATGGCTCATTACGGGCCGGGCGATATGTGCTCGAGAATGTGGGTCTCAGCGAATACGAGGCAGCGCAGGCCGAACAGACTTTCTACCACCATGATCGCATGTCGGTTCGTGAACTTGCAGAGCTCTGGATTCCCGGGCTGCCCACCGCCGAGAACAAAAAATACATCGAGCGTGCGCAGCAGCTGGAAAAAGACCTTGAGACCGAACTGCTGGAATTGGCGGAAGAAAACGACAAAAAATCGGCCTGACCTTCAACTGACGGTCAGGCCGCGCGGATCAACCGTCCGAGACGCCAGCTTCGGCAAAGGTCGCCATGCCGGAATGACAGGCAACAGCGCTTTTGAGGATATTGATCGCCAGCGCCCCGCCAGAGCCCTCACCCAGTCGCAGCCCCAGCTTCAGCAAAGGCTCTTTACCGAGCTTGGCCAACACAGCGCCATGCGCACCTTCCGCGCTCTGGTGCCCGGCGATCGTGTGATCCAGCGCGCTCTCTGAAAGGTCAGACAGGCACGCGGCGGCCGCTGAGCAGATAAAGCCATCCAGAATAACCGGAATGTGCAGCGCGCGTGCGGCGGCAATGGCTCCGGCCATAGCGGCGATCTCGCGTCCGCCCAGACGGCGCAGAATCTCTAGCCCATCGCCCGAACCGGCATGTAGCGTAACACCTTCGGCCACCACACGGGTTTTGTTTGCTAATCCCGCATCATCGACACCTGTTCCGCGACCAGTCCAATCGCCCGCCTGACCTCCGAACAAGGCGCAAGCAATCGCCGCTGCGGGGGTCGTGTTGCCGATACCCATTTCACCAACAACAAGAAGATCGGCGTCTGGTCTGACCGCAGTCCACCCGGTGCGCAGCGCCTGCAACAGGTCGTCCTCTGACATAGCTGGACCTGATGTGAAATCCGCGGTCGGTCGTTCAAGCTCCAGCGCGTGGACATCCATCGTTGCCCCAGCCGCCTTGGCCAGCTGGTTGATGGCCGCCCCGCCATGTTCAAAGTTCAACACCATCTGCACGGTCACTTCCGGCGGAAAGGCCGAAACACCCTGTGCTGTGACACCGTGGTTTCCGGCAAACACGATAACCTGCGGCGAGGTGATCTGCGGGCGGGCATCCCCGCGCCAGCCTGCATACCAGATTGCCAGGTCTTCCAACCGACCAAGCGCGCCCGGAGGTTTGGTCAGCTGCCCATTACGGTCAGTCGCCCCTTGCACAGCGGCATCATCGGGCCCGGAGGCTTGCCGGACAGCTTCGCGGAAAGAATTCAGATTGTTAATTTCGGGCAGCATCCAAAGCCTCGTTGCATCAGAGTGATCCTGCGTGTTTAACCGAAGCGATCAAACCGACAAGACCCTGAAAGGCGCAGGAGTGCTAAAAAACGACACCAAGCTCATTTCTGCCTGGGATATTCCGCTGGCTTTGGTCCTGTTGACGCGTTTGCCCGTGCCGCGGCTGCCTGACAGAGTGTTCTCGCGTCAGGCCAGCGCCGTTTGGGCCTTTCCATTGGCGGGGCTTGTTGTCGGCCTGTTGGCCTGTGCCGTGGGATGGATGGCGACGGCTATGGGGCTGCCGTCGATAGCGTGTGCCATACTTGTCGTTCTTGTCCTGACCATCACCACCGGCGCGATGCACGAGGATGGGCTTGCAGATACCGCCGATGGGCTGTGGGGCGGTTTCACGCCTGAACGGCGGCTAGAGATTATGAAGGACAGCCACATCGGCACCTATGGCGTCCTTGCCCTGATTTCTTCGCAATTGCTGCGCGTGTCGTTGATTACTGCGATCCTTTCGAATGCGGGTTTTACCACCATATTGGCCGCATGCATCGTTTCGCGGGCTATGATGCCTGTTGTTATGTCCGTCCTTCCAAATGCCCGCCAATCAGGCCTTAGCCATTCAGTGGGCGCGCCCGGATCGACCGCGGTGATACTCGGCGGGGCCATGGCGCTGCTGCTCACTCTGCCAATGATCGGGTTGCAGGTGGTTTTCCCTACGCTGATTGCCGCTTTGTCTGCGGTGGCAATGGCGATGCTAGCCAAGGCCAAGATCGAGGGTCAGACCGGTGATATACTGGGCGCCACTCAACAACTGGCCGAGATAGGGTTTCTTATGGCCGTAGCTACGCAGGTTTAGTGGCCCCGACTTCATCTGGTGACTGCAGTATAAAAAGGCCACCTCCTTGCGGGGATGGCCTTAAAACTTTGATTTTAGCAGGTTCAGGCCGCCGCTGCCGCGCGCGAGGTTAGAACCTCATCCACCTGCCTGGCCGCAGACACTTCGCCTGCGCCGGATACTGCCGCGACTTCGCGGGTCAGACGCTCAAGCGCGGCTTCATAAAGCTGACGTTCGGAATAGCTCTGTTCGCGCTGATCATCGGTGCGGTGCAGATCGCGGACAACTTCGGCAATCGAGATCAGATCACCCGAGTTGATCTTTTGTTCATATTCCTGTGCCCGGCGGGACCACATGGCACGCTTGACCTTGGCCTTGCCCTTCAGCGTTTTCATCGCCTGGCTGATGACATCCGGCGAGCTGAGCGACCGCAGACCAGACTCGGTCGCTTTGTTGGTCGGCACGCGCAGGGTCATTTTGTCTTTCTCAAAGGAAATGACGAACAGCTCGAGCGAGTATCCGGCAACTTCCTGCTCTTCGATCGAAATGATCTGACCGACACCATGGGCCGGGTAAACAACATAGTCGTTGGGGCGAAACTCAAGCTTCTTCGACTTAGACATACAGGTTCTTCCTTGGTTACGAGAGCGCGGGACAGACAACAAAACGACCCACCCCGTGCCAGTACGGCCCGGTCAGGTTGCTGTGTTTTCAACTAGTCAGAACTCCAAAGCGAGCATACTTACGGAGTCATCCCCATCTCAATCAACGTTCAATTTTCGAGTATATCACAAAATTGAGACACTCGAAAGGCTGCCCCTTTCCACATGAAAGAAAGGTTTTAAGAAACAGATAGATAAGGCGCCATCCCACTGCTGAACTGACAAGTTCAGAGCGCGAATCGCTTAGCCGCCCTCGCCGGGGGCCTCAGAGAAGTATTTCTCCATCTTACCCTCTTCGCCATCACGCTCTTCTGCGTCGGGCAGCGGGTCTTTCTTGGTCACGATCACCGGCCACTGCTCAGAGAACTTACGATTAAACTCGACCCATTGATCCATGCCCGGCTCAGTATCCGGACGGATCGCATCAGCGGGACATTCCGGTTCGCAAACACCGCAGTCGATGCATTCATCGGGATGGATGACCAGTGTATTCTCACCTTCGTAGAAACAATCCACCGGACACACTTCGACACAGTCGGTGTATTTGCAGGCGATGCAGTTTTCAGTGACAACATAGGTCATGGTGAATTTCCCGTTTGCGGTTTGGGCGTCTAGCTAAATCAGTATGGCGTCAGCTTCAAGATATGTTCAGCTATCTTGATTGCGAGAAAGATCAAGTAGACGCCGATCCTTCTTGGTGGGACGACCTTTTCCCCCAAACCCTGGATTTCGCGGCTGCGTGTCCTGCTTTTCGGTCAAATCGGTATATAGTGTCTGCGCCTCGGTTGCCGGTCCACGCCGATCACCCAGTTTTTCGATACGCACAACTCGCACAACGCGCGCCTGAGGGAAGGTCAGAACATCACCGGGGGCCACAGGCTGCGCCGGTTTCAGGATCCGGTTTCCGTTGACGCGGACATGGCCGCCACTGACCTGTTTGGCGGACAGGCTGCGGGTCTTGAAGAACCGAGCCTGCCACAGCCATTTGTCGATCCGAAGCCGGGCCTCGGTCATCAGGCGTTAATTGCCTTCCTTCAAACCCATAAGCGCGGCCGCGAACGGGTTATCGGGATCAATGGGCTTTTCTTTCCTAGGCGGACGAGACGAGAAGGTCTTGGCACCCTGCGGCTTGCCACCTTTCTTGCCCTGCGGCTTGCCCCGGCCATCCTGAGGCTTACCGCGCGGCTTACCTTTGCCCTGCCCCTGTCGCTGTTCGCGGCGTGGGCCTTGGTTGGCCTGACGCTGACGGCCCCAAGTGAAGGTATAAAAGACCTCAACCTCGGGTTCATCTGTTGCGGCTGTCGGCGCGGTGGCCTCGGCTGCTGCCTCGTTGCTTTCGGTGGCCTCGGCTGACGCCTCGGTGGGTGCGGCGACCTCTTCGGGGGTTCCCTCTGGTGCGGGTACTTCCTCGGTGGCAGCTGCTTCCGTGGCCTCTGCGGCAGGTAGCTCTGCCGGTGCGGGCTTAACCTTTTCACGCTCGGCGCGTTCGGCCTTGTAGCCCAGCCCCTGCATCAGGTCAGCGAATTGTTCCAGCGTCATACCGGTGATCGACAGCATGTCAGGCTTGGCCTCGAACCCACCACGGCTGTCTTCAGCGCGCAGCATGTCGGCCAGACGTTCCAGCATGTCGATCCGGATCGAGCGTTCGCCCGCATCGCGATAACCACACATAGTGTCATAACCGTCAGGTGCGCCTTTGGCGATGGGCACAGTAACAAGACCCGGAGGCGGCGCGTCGGGAAATTCCTGCAGGCCATTTGCCAATGCCCACAGAACAAGACGCAGACGCGTTGGGGCCGGTTTCAGCAGCAGCGGCATGAAAATGGTGAACTGACCAAAGCGGATACCGTGTTTGCGCAGCGCGCCACGGGCGTCCTGATCCAGATCCTTGACGTCTTGCGCGACACCTGCGCGCGGCAATACGCCCAGCGCCTCAACCATGCGGAAGGCAAAGCCCCTAGCCAGCCCATTGAGTTCTTCATCGCGCGACAGGTTCAGCAACGGCTCGAACAGTGCGGCCACTTTGCGGTCGATGAAATGCTGCAGGCGACGCTGAACTTTCTGTTCAACATCGGGGCCCGCGGCCTCGTCCACAAAAACCTCGACCAGCGGCTTGAGAGGCTCTGCCCCGGCAACCAGCTTGCCAACGGCATATTCACCCCACATCAGGCCACCCTGATCGGTAAAATCAATTTCGGTATCGGGTGCATTATAGAAGCGATCGGCACGCAGATGGAATTGCGGCGCGAGGGCTTGCAAGGACGCCGATTTCAAGGCTTTCGCCTCGGCTCCTTGCGCGCTTTTGTCCGGACTGAACCGGAACCCTTCCAGACGACCGACGAATTCACCTTCGACGGTCACTTCACCCTTGTCATTTACTTCGGCCAAAAGGGCCTCCTTCTGTTTGAGCCGGCGCAACAAAACGGATGTGCGCCGGTCCACAAATCTCTGAGTCAAACGGTCATGCAGAGCGTCTGACAGCCTGTCTTCTACAATGCGCGTCTCATCACGCCAATGGGATTCGTCACGTACCCAACCATTTCGTTGCGCAACGTAAGTCCAGGTGCGAATATATGCCAACCTTTTTGACAGTGCATCTATATCGCCATCCGTTCGGTCGATCCGGCGGATTTGCCGCGCCATAAAGTCATCCGGGATCGAACCACCTTCATGCAGGTGGCCAAAAATCACTTCGAGCAGGCTGGCATGTTCGGCATGGCTGATGCCGCGAAAATCGGGGATTCGGCAAACATCCCACAACAAACGAACGGATTGCGGATCACTGGCACGGGCCGCAATTTCGGCAACTTGCGACAAGGATTTAAGCACATTCAGATCATCTGCCGGACGGGCTTTGATCAGGTGTTCGCTATCCGGGCTAATCTCGAGCGTGTGGATCAGAGCGTCAATCGAACCAAACTGCAAGGCGGCATTCCGCCAATTCAGTTTTTTCATCGGCGCAAAGCGGCTGTCCATAATGGCCTGCGCGACACCATCGTCCAGAGGCGGCGCCTCGCCGGTCACGCCGAAGGTTCCATCGGACATTCCGCGCCCTGCGCGGCCAGCAATTTGGGCAAGCTCATTCGGGGCCAGGGGCCGCATCCGCCGGCCATCGAATTTGGTCAGGGACGAGAACGCAACATGGTTCACATCCAGGTTCAACCCCATCCCGATGGCATCGGTGGCAACCAAATAGTCGACCTCACCATTCTGATAGAGCTCAACCTGCGCATTCCGTGTACGCGGACTGAGCGCCCCCATGACCACAGCCGCCCCACCCTTTTGACGGCGTAGCAGCTCGGCGATGGCATAGACGTTGTCGACCGAAAACCCGACGATGGCGCTGCGCGGTGGCATGCGGCTGATTTTCTTGGAGCCGGCATAGACCAGTTGCGACATCCGCTCCCGCCGGACGAATTGTGCTTCGGGCACAAGTGCCGCGATGGGACCGCGCATGGTATCGGATCCCAGAAACAGGGTTTCATTGGTGCCGCGCGCGCGCAGCAACCTGTCGGTGAAGACGTGGCCGCGTTCCGGGTCGGCGCAGAGTTGGATTTCGTCGATAGCCACAAAATCGGCACCCATGCCTTCGGGCATCGCCTCGACCGTACAGACCCAATATTTCGCACGTGGCGGTACGATACGTTCTTCCCCGGTGATCAGCGCCACCACCGACGGTCCGCGAATGGCGACGATTTTGTCGTATACCTCGCGCGCAAGCAGGCGCAGCGGCAGGCCGATCACCCCCGTGCGGTACCCCAGCATACGTTCGATTGCGTAATGGGTTTTGCCTGTATTGGTTGGGCCAAGTACGGCCACGATTCGGGATGACCCGCTCACCTTTGCCCCCTGCCCCCGGTTCTCAGAGGGCCGAGCCCTCGACCTGGGCTTTCAGTCGATTCACTGCATTGGTTACTTCTTCGTAATGGGGATGTATAGCCAAGGCATGGGAATAGGCCGCAAATGCCTTTTCGGGCTGACCCAGAATCTCAAATATCAATCCAAGCCCGTAGATGGCCTCATAGTTGTTCGGGTTCAGCGTCAGAGCATGTTCCAGATCTGCGGCAGCCATCCCGAACCTTTCGATCCCAAAAAACGCAGAGGCCCGCGCGTGCCAGCCTTCGGCGAAATCAGGCGCGTGGTCTGTCAGGGCCGTCAAATGCTCGATCGCGGCATAGGTGTCACCATCATCCAGTGCTTCGCGCCCACGCTCCAGCAGCAGGTCGGCGGAGGCCGAACCCGATTGCGACCAGAGCGCCCGTAACTGGCGGTCGATTCCAGTCGCTTGGTCCGGTGTGGCCTGTGCAAGGTTCTGCAACAACTCGGCCTCGTCGCGGGAATCCTCCTGCTGCGCAAGGCAAGTGGAGGAAAACATGACTAGGACAAAAAGTGCCGCAACGGTACCTTTGAGATTGTTGATTGCATTGCTCATAACAAGTGTCAGTGTAGCGTTGCGACCGAGGATGTCCATTCACGGCGTACTAACAAAATGAGGAAGATCATGAGCGATTCATTGGAAAAAGCCGCAGCAGTGCTGAATGAGAAACTGTCGGGCGGCGATTTCGACGCATCGGCTAAATTTGCCATCGCGGATTTGGGCGCGATCGTAGTTGATGCAAGCGGCGCGCGCATCAGCGATGAAGAAACGGACGTGACTTTGAACGCTGATGCGGACACGTTCGAGCAAATTCTCAATGGTGATCTGGACCCGACAAGCGCCTTCATGGCCGGAAAACTGAGCATCGACGGCGACATGGGCGCGGCAATGAAACTCGCCTCGGCCCTGGCCTGATGGAATATGCGTCGGCCCCTTTGTTCGAAGACGTGGCTGGCGGCCCCGCTGGCGGTGTTGCACATTGGTTGAACACCGCCGACGGTACCCGAATTCGCGTGGCGCATTGGCGCCCCGAAGGTACAGCGAACGGGACTGTCATGCTGTTTCCCGGTCGCACAGAATACATCGAAAAATACGGTGATGCGGCGAGTGAATTCGTCAAGCGTGGCTTTGCCGTGTTGGTGATCGACTGGCGGGGTCAGGGATTGGCAGACCGGTTGCTTGACGATCCGCGGGTTGGCCATGTCGATAAATTCACTGACTATCAGCAAGACGTAGATGTGTCGCTAGAGCTGGCCACAAAGCTTGATCTGCCCAGGCCCTGGCATGTTATCGGCCACTCTATGGGTGGTGCCATTGGATTGCGGGCAGTTTTGGAAAACGATTGTTTTGCTACCTGTGTTTTTACCGGTCCGATGTGGGGGATTTTCTTTACGCCCCTTATGAAACCCATCAGCCGGTTGACCGCAAATTGGGCCCCGCGTCTGGGGTTTGGCGAAAAGACGCCCCCGACCACATCACTGGACAGCTATGTTCTGACACAGCCTTTCGAAGGCAATAGCCTGACGCGCGATCCTGCCATGTACAAAATGATGCAGGATCATCTGGCCAAGTATCCTGAACTGTCTCTTGGTGCACCGTCGACGATCTGGCTGCGCGAGGCATTAGATGAATGCGACTGGTTGATGGTGCAGACTGCCCCAGCCATCCCATGCCTGACATATCTTGGCTCCCACGAGCAGATTGTGGACCGCAAGGCCATCCGCGCACGCATGGCAAACTGGCCCAACAGCACGTTGATCGAAATTCCAGACGGTGAACACGAAGTCCTGATGGAACCGCCAGAGGTGCGCGACCCTGCATTTGACCAAATCGCCGCGCATTTCAAAGCTGCATAGACGGATCACCCCCTGGAACCGGCGCTTTCCCTTTGACTGTCCGCTTGTGATCCTCGTCGGTCGCGCCTAGATGTTTGCCAAAGCAGATTTTCGAGGTGATCCATGCGCGACCTTCCTTTTCCAGTACGTGACGCAAACGCGGTCGGCGGGGCCGATAATCTTGGCAACCTGCCGGAATGGGATCTGACGGATCTCTATGCTTCGGAAGACGCGGCCGAGCTTGCGCGTGACTTGGACTGGTTGGAAACCGAATGCGCCGCCTTTGCCGCAGATTACGAAGGCAATTTGGCGGATCTTGATGCCCTGGGCTTGCTGACCTGCGTGTTGCGGAACGAAAAGATCAACTCGATCGCCGGGCGCATCATGTCCTTTGCCGGACTGCGCTATTATCAGCTGACGACCGACGCCGAGCGCGCCAAGTTCCTCTCGGACATGCAGGAAAAGATCACTGTCTTTACCACGCCGCTGGTGTTCTTCACGCTGGAAATCAATCGCCTCGACGACGACGCGCTAAAAGCGCATTTCGACGCCAACACCGATCTGGCCCGTTACGAGCCCGTATTCCGCCGCATCCGCGCGATGAAACCCTATCAGCTATCTGACGAGCTAGAAAAATTCCTGCACGATCTGGGTGTTGTTGGCGATGCCTGGGAACGCCTGTTCGACGAGACCATCGCGGGCTTGACCTTTGATGTTGACGGAGAAGAGTTGAACATAGAAGGCACACTCAACCTACTGACCGAGCAGGACCGCAGCAAACGCGAAGCGGCTTCTCGCGAATTGGCCCGCGTGTTTCAGGACAACGTCAAGACCTTCGCGCGCGTTCACAACACGCAGGCCAAGGAAAAGGAAATCGTCGACCGCTGGCGCAATATGCCAACCGCGCAGACCGGTCGCCACCTGTCGAATGACGTCGAACCCGAGGTCGTCGAGGCCCTGCGCGAGGCGGTCGTGGCCGCCTACCCCAAGCTGAGCCACCGCTATTACGAGCTGAAACGCAAATGGCTGGGTCTGGATGTGATGCAGGTCTGGGACCGCAACGCGCCCCTGCCAATGGAAGACACGCAGATTGTCGGCTGGGATGAAGCCGAGAAAACCGTGATGGACGCTTATGAGGCCTTTGATCCCCGTATGGGTGAGATCGCCGCGCCATTCTTCTCGAAAGGTTGGATTGATGCGGCTGTGAAGCCGGGCAAGGCGCCGGGCGCCTTTGCGCATCCCACTGTTACCGACGTCCATCCTTACGTGATGCTGAACTATCTGGGAAAACCGCGCGACGTGATGACACTGGCGCATGAGCTGGGCCACGGCGTCCATCAGGTGCTGGCCGCCGATCAGGGAGAGATGCTGTCATCCACCCCGCTGACGCTGGCCGAAACCGCCTCGGTCTTTGGCGAAATGCTGACCTTCCGCAAAATGCTGGACAAGGCCGAAACGCCGGAACAGCGCAAGATTCTGCTGGCTGGCAAGGTCGAGGACATGATCAACACGGTCGTGCGCCAAATCGCCTTCTATGACTTCGAATGCAAACTGCACGCCGCCCGGCGTGAAGGCGAATTGACCCCGGACGACATCAACGCCTTGTGGATGAGCGTTCAGGCCGAAAGCCTCGGTCCCGCATTTGAATTCATGGAAGGGTATGAGACGTTCTGGGCCTATATCCCACATTTCGTGCATTCGCCCTTCTACGTCTACGCCTATGCCTTTGGCGACGGCCTCGTGAACGCGCTCTATTCCGTCTACGAAAGCGGCGCCGACGGGTTCGAGGACAAGTATTTCGACATGCTGCGCGCCGGTGGGTCAAAACACCACAAAGAGCTACTGGCCCCGTTCGGTCTGGATGCCAGCGATCCCAAGTTCTGGGACAAAGGCCTGTCGATGATCTCGGGCTTTATTGATGAATTGGAAGCGATGGAGGGCTAATGCGGCCTGTCTTGGAGGCGGTGATGTCAGCTTTGGGGACATTGCCGACCTTGATTTTCCTTCAACCAACGTCTGCTTTGACATCTCTTAGTCTGAGGTTATTGCGTCTCAAGTTCGATTCGACGTAGCAACTGGTCAGCATAAGGCGTCCTGTCTCTATAGGCAATCTTCGTGGGGTCTCCACCCAGCCATTTTACCAAATGTTCGGGGTAGTACCGGCGACGATCAGGTATGACAAAAGGTACCGGGCCAGCCTTCAATTTGAACGGGTTACCTTCAAGAAAATCAGAATCTCTAAAACTGCGTTTAGAGCACTCCCATGAGCCACCAGACTTTTTTGTAACTGGGTTGAATGCGTTAGAGCCGTATCTGTAGCAGAGCTGAACGCCTGCAGAGTTGAAGTCTTGGGCTCGCCATTGGCCTACTACGATTGTGCGATTTCCCGGGTACCATAGATACGATTTACCGTTAGACGCATGATATTCTATCTGCGTCCCGTGTTGTTGAACTAAAGAATTGGGGTCTTGAGTTACTAGTGTTGCATCGCTTAGGGCACTCATCATTGCATTGACAGAGCTGCTATATCCATCTCTGCGATCAATCCATGCCCATACTTCGGCCCGGCTCTCGGGCGTGCCGCAAGCGGCCAGTAGTGTACACAACAGCAAAATGCCGGCCATGCCCTTTGTTTTCTCAAATCGACTTTTGAGCATTTAGGGTCTCCAAAATTCTAATGCCATACAGTACAATTGTTGGAACTACCGCAAGGGCAAAATCCATGCTAGCGCCGGTTTTCACCACAGATCACAAACGTCGGCCATTGTCTCCCAAGTATGGTCAGAAATCACGGCTTGCTTTGACCAATGCCGATGGAAAGCTGACTTTGATGCGCTGTGCGGCATCCTCTACTTTGGGCTCAAAGCAAACATAATAAACTCACCTCAACTGACTGTCCTTCGACCCGCGCCGGTTGATACCGCCGCGCATTTTATGCGCCCCGTCACGTTCTTGCTGGCACTCGAGGCACAGTTTCACGCCAGGCAGTGCTGTGCGGCGCTTTTCGGGGATTGGTTCTTCGCATTCGGCACAATGGGTCAGGCTTTCGCCTACGGGCCGTTTCTGGGCCTGCATTCGGGCCAGCTCATCCGAAATGGATGCCTCGATCTGTTCGCTTACTGCGCCGTCGCGCGCCCAGCCACCTGCCATCGGGATGCCTCCTGTAAAGGTGTTAGCCGATTTTGCAGCGGTTCAAGAAGCGTGGCAAGTCATGGCAGCGCCATTGCATTCTCCAGCACACGGTCAATCACTTCCTGCGTGCCGCGTGAAAACTCAAGCGGGCACGGATATTCGGCACCCTCACGGACCGAACGACAAAAAGCTTCGACCTGCAACTTATAGTGATCGTCTGCGGGGAAACGTGTGACCTGTATTTCCAGGCCGGGGCGGTGCAATTCGACACGCGCCTCTCCGAACACACGCGGATTGAACGGCGCGGTCAGCCGGATCATGCCGCGGTCGCCATGAAACACCATCTCTTGATGCGGATGCATTCGGATCGAGACATAGCTGGAATAGGTGAAATCCGGGAACTGAGCGCGAATCTCGGTAAAAGCGTCGACCCCATCCTCCCACCGGATGGCGGATTCGACCTGAATCGGCTCCTGCCCGGTGACAAAGCGCGCGCTGCCAATCACATAGACGCCAATATCACGCAGCCCACCTCCGCCGGTCTCAGCCCGGTTGCGAATGTTTGCCGTATCCGCCCGGCTGTCAAAGCTGAACGCACCCGTCACATGGGCCAATTTCCCGATCGCCTTGTCGGCGATCAGCTTGCGTACAAACTTCCATTGAGGGTGTTGGACGATCATATAAGCCTCGGCCGCCAACAATCCGGTCTCATCCCGTTTGTTGATCAATGGGGCAAATTCGGACACGGTCATAGCCATCGGCTTTTCACACAGCACATGTTTACCGGCGTCCAGTGCCTTAAGGCTCCATTCGACATGCAAATGGTTGGGCAGCGGGATGTAAACGGCCTCAATCTGTGGGTCGTTCAGCAACGCATCATAACTGTGATAAACCGTCAAATCCGGGCAAAAGGCCTGAAACGGTTCGGCTTTGGCGGGATCGGACGTCGCAAGGCCCGCCAGACGCGCGCCCTCAGCTGCGTGGATTGCCGGGGCCATATATTGCCGCGCGAATTTCGCAGCTCCCAATACGCCCCAATTCACCGGATTCTGCATCATGGACACCCCCTATGGCTTTGATCCGGTCTGTTGTAATCGCCCTCAGTCCGAGTGTCATTAGCGCTAACACAAATAGAAAACCCGGCACGACCAATGTCGCACCGGGCCCGTTCAATTAACGAAGAGGTCAGGCTGTGGCCAGCATCCCCTTTTCTCGGGCAAGCTCTCGCATCTTCTTCTGAAGTTTCTCAAAAGCGCGGACTTCAATCTGGCGAATGCGTTCGCGACTGACATTGTACTGCGTACTCAGCTCTTCCAGTGTGACGGCCTGATCCATCAGGCGGCGTTGGGTCAGAATGTCTTTTTCCCGGTCATTCAAAACTTCAAGAGCAGCCGCCAACAGCTCGCGGCGGGCGTCGAGCTCATCGCGGGCCTCATAGTCGCCCGCCTGATCGGCATCCTCGTCCTCAAGCCAGTCCTGCCATTGCATGGTGCCTTCACCCTCGGACCCGACGGTCGCATTCAGAGAGGCGTCGCCACCGGACATCCGGCGGTTCATGCTGATCACTTCTGCTTCGGTCACACCAAGGTCATTTGCGATCCGGGCCACGTTTTCCGGACGCAGGTCGCCCTCTTCAAGCGCACCGATGCGTGCCTTAGCTTTGCGCAAGTTGAAAAACAGCTTTTTCTGCGCCGAGGTTGTACCCAGTTTGACCAAAGACCATGACCGCAGAATGTATTCCTGAATCGAGGCGCGAATCCACCACATGGCATAGGTCGCCAGCCGGAACCCTTTTTCCGGGTCAAACCGTTTCACGGCCTGCATAAGACCGACATTGGCCTCGGAGATCACTTCGGCCTGTGGAAGCCCATAACCGCGATAACCCATAGCGATCTTGGCCGCCAACCGTAGGTGGGAGGTCACCATTTTATGTGCAGCTTCAGTATCTTGCTTCTCAACCCAGCTTTTGGCCAGCATGTATTCTTCTTCTGGCTCCAGCAGGGGAAACTTCCGAATTTCCTGCATATAGCGGTTCAGCCCGCCTTCCGGCGTCGGCGCGGGGAGATTTGCGTAATTGGCCATGTTTCTTGTCCCTCCGACAAATGTTTAAGTCGTTAACATGGATATGGGAGGTCGTCCCGATCCGTTCAAGAGGTACCGTTAACAGTTTGAAATTAACGTTTGATAAAGGAAACCTAAGAAAACGTTATTCACGTAACTTTGCTTATTATGTCAGCGGTGTGCGCAGCTGTTCAATCAGATTTTCCATATCATCCGGCAACACAGCCTCGAAGCGAAGGTTTTCACCCGATATCGGGTGCTCAAAACCCAAAACCGCAGCATGAAGCGCCTGACGAGGAAAGTCTCGTACGGCCTCTGCGGCAGCCGCGCTAAAGGCTTTGGCTGCGAGTTTCCGCTTGCCCCCATAAACCGGATCACCGACCAGACCATGACCGGCATGGGTCATGTGAACCCGAATCTGATGCGTGCGGCCTGTTTCCAGCCAGCATTCGATCAGAGCCAGCCCTTGCGCGGCCCCAAACGTTTCGACCAGACGGGCGCGCGTGACAGCGTGGCGCCCACCGTGAAACAGCACGGCCTGCCGTTGCCGGTCTGTTTTGTGACGGGCCAGCTGAGTGGTGATCCGCATAATATTTCCGGGTTCAAAACTGACACCTTTGACGCCGCGCAACCGGGGATCATTGGCATCCGGGACACCGTAACAAATGGCGCGATAATAGCGTTCGACACTGTGTGCCTCGAACTGTGCGGCAAGCCCGTGATGGGCCGCGTCGGATTTGGCCACCACCAGCAACCCGCTGGTTTCCTTGTCGATGCGATGCACGATGCCGGGGCGCTTTACGCCGCCTACGCCAGACAGGTCATCACCGCAGTGATGCAGCAACGCATTGACCAATGTCCCGTTCGGTGAACCGGGCGCAGGATGCACAACCATACCCGCCGGTTTATTGACCACGATCAGATCAGTATCTTCGAACACAACCTCCAACGGGATGTCTTCGGGGCCGATATGGCTGTCTTCGGCCTCGGCCACGGTGATCGCCACCACTGTGCCTTCGGCAACCTTGGCATTGGGGTCGCGGGTGGCGGTTCCGTTGATCATCACGGCCCCCTCTTCGATTAACTTCCCCAATCGGGTCCGCGACAGGCTTTCCCCCGCTGGCACATCGCGGGAAAGCGCCTTATCAAGGCGGGGCGGCGGATCGGCCGCGATTTGAAACTCAATCTGGCGAGTGCCCATGACTGTCCCTTCTGAACCCCAAGAACCGCAGGAAACGCCGCAGCTTCGCCTGCTGCGGAGAATGGTCATGCTGCTGACCGCGGTGATGATTGGCGGGGTTCTAGTGACATTCGCACTGATTGTCATCCGGCTATCGGACCGGACCCCTACCCTGCCCGATCAGGTTGAGTTGCCCGATGGCGCAAAAGCACAGGCGGT
This sequence comes from Ruegeria sp. CDSA077, assembly GCF_059612265.1. Classification (NCBI taxonomy): domain Bacteria; kingdom Pseudomonadati; phylum Pseudomonadota; class Alphaproteobacteria; order Rhodobacterales; family Roseobacteraceae; genus Ruegeria; species Ruegeria sp. CDSA077. The sequence goes on along the minus strand of NZ_JBXWQG010000001.1, from coordinate 522,760 downwards.
CACCATTGGAAACAACTGGTTTGCGGTTGTGACTGATGACAATCGCATCCTGATCTTTGACAAAACCACTGGCCGGCAGCGCCAGGAAATTACCGTCGAATGAGGTCTAACCCTCTAGCGCCATGCGAAACACGATCTCGGATGCCTGGCGCAGCGCCTGATATTCCGCGGCTGTGTCCCGGCGAAACGACTGATCATGCATACTCAACCTGACAGGGGCAAAAAGCTGCGTCCGGTCGGGAAAGAACTCTTGATGAAAACTCACATCTTCATTTGCCATAAACGAGTCCAGCCAGGTACGTTCATCCGGTTCAAGCACATCATTCTTACGCATCATCACGGGATCATCGACAGCCCGACGTCGCAACTGGCGACTTTTCTTGCGTCCCATAGCCCTAGTGACCACACCAAACGCCTCACACGCGGCTCTTGAATGCGAAGGATTGGACGATGTTTCGGTCTTGCTGTCCAAGGGCAGTTGGACGCCGATGCGATCCAGAAAATCATCGATAATGTTGCCATTAGCCATTTCAGAGCGCTCATACAGCATAGGCACCAACGAGACGCCCGGAAAAGCTGACCTTATCCGAGCCGCAGCACTGGCAAAGCTGAAACGCTCAGGATGCGCACGTATCTCGTCCAGCTGGGTACGAATATATTCAGAGCCGCCCCCGGCAAGCCTGCCGTTCTTTGCCCTTTGTTTATAGTCGGCTTCGAAAAAGTCAGAATATCTACGGCAGTAGAAAGCAATCCTCATCTCACGCGCGGGGATCTCAGCGAAAATCTCGGCCAGTTTGTGCAGATCGACTGAGTACAACATCTCAGACGATACCAAGCATGCCTTATCCTCATGCTCAGCATATTCCCTTGCCATCGCTTCGCGCAGGGCGGTGACCGGCTGATCGGTTTGGTTCATGTGGAAGGCAATCAGGTTATGACTGCTGGCCAGACGCCCCTGCCCCTCGGTTCGCCTGCGGCCCGTTTCCATATAGTGTAATCCGGCCCCAGCCATCACTTGACCGTTTTTGCGAACAAACCCCTGTAACGCAGTCGACCCAGTCTTGGGCATTCCTATGTGTAGCCAAAGCATGAAACGTTCCTATTCGCCAAGCGACCTCAGGTCTCGGCCTTGGCTGAGAACCCGGCGGTCATCTGACGCATGAGGTCTTGCATCTCGGGTTGTTCGCGCAACTGGGCAACCTGCTGGCGATGCAGATCGCAGGTCATATGGTGCAGGCGTGCCGTCTCAGCGTCTGACAGCATTTCGTAGTACAAAGCCCGTTTCCGATCGAGGATTGTGTCGATCGAGGTCTCAGTTTCGGCGTTTTGGTTCATCATGTTCCAATATTCCATCCCAAGGCTTTCCCCCAGATGATGGGCCCGACCACGCATTTTCTTGACCAGATAACTTTCACAGGATTTCAGAGCATAGTGATTGATCTGAACATGCTCGTACCCGACGGAGTCCCGCGCCGATCGCCAACTGGCAGTAAAATACCTTTCGGGCATCGGTTGACCGGATCCGTTGTACCAATGGCATTCTTCCATCGTTTCAACGGTCGGCCTTTTCGGTCGATGGACACCGAGCGCATCCCATACGCCGCGTTGGAACATGGTCTTAAAGCCCCAAGCTTGCGGCGGTCGAAAAATACGCTCAGGTGCAGCTTGGCGAAACTGATCCGACAGGAAACGGTCCTCGTACCGAACAATGCCGGCGTTTCCGAATAGACGCCAAGTCATTGAAATCGTTTTTGCATCCGGCATGGCACCTGTCAGCGCACGCAATGTATGGTCGCCGGTTCTGACGTTAATATGTTCATCCGCGTCGATAACGATCACCCAATCCTGTGGACGGGCCACTTCCATTTTCAGAAAGGTGTTATAGGCGCGTTTTTGCGGGCTGGTCTGACGTCTCGAGTTGTTGTCGACATGCGTGACAATGCCAAGGTCATGCAATCGCTGCAGCAAGGCATCTGTACCATCGGTACAGTCATTGGTCATGACCACAATCTGGTCCACACCAATGGCACGATTATGGGCGATCCATTCAAGAACGAATGGTCCTTCGTTCTTCATAGGGGTAACGCTGATATATCGAGAATCCTGTTCGGCCATACCTGACTGCCCTGCTTGTTTTCATTGCCCCGGTGGTATCGGAGATTTGTTTAAGATTTTGACCGCAAACTACCGGTATTCAAGCCGGTCACCAAGAGAAATCCGTCTATTTTCCACCCGCACGTTTCAGCTGATTGGAATATCGTTTTAGGGTTGGGCACAGCGCGTGGGCCTTGGAAAGATGAACGCGCGCATTCTGCTTTTCACCTCGTTGCAGAAATATCCTGCCGGCCTCTCCTTGAATCGCCGCTGTATTGTCATCCAGTTCCGCAGCCTGAATAATTTGGTTTTGCCCCTGTTCTTCGGCCCCGTTCCTTTCAAGGTATTGCCCCATCGCAAAGACCAGAAATGGGTTGCCCGGATCACAGGCCAACGCATCTGCCATGGCCAGCCTTCCGTTTACAAAATCTCCATCTTTCCCATACAGTTCGGCCAGTCGCTTTGAGTATAACGGGTTATCCGGAAGGTGCTTGGCCACTTTCCGCGCAATATCCAAAGACTGCGCCAAAGATGTATCTCCCAAATGCAAACGCAGCAAAGATTGGACCCCTTCAAAGCGCGGGTCTTCGCGGGAAATGCGAACGTCCTCGGGCAACTGAGTTGAGCTTTCTAGCCCGTCAGCCAAAGTCTGCAAGCGGGATCGGTTGGAGGTTAGACGGCGCGCCCTTTGATCTACGGACAGACTAGCCCAATCCAATAGGATCAGGTCGAAATTACAGGGCAAGCGCACCAGAACTTTTCTTTGGGCAACGTGGGAATTATAGTTGAACCAAGGCCTCCGAATAATCTTTTGCATTGCCCAATCTATCGGCGGCATAGCGCGATGGGCGATTTGATCGCGATACAAAAGCCGAGAGCCAAATATGATGACATCCGGCCGCATTGGTTTGGTCCAGAACGCCCGGCTAAGCACTTGCGCTGCCATCCAGCGCTTTTTCTGCCCCCCCAAGATTGCTGCCTTTAGTGCCGTAGCGACTGCAAAATCTTCCGGCCAGATATGTGGGTTCTTCAGGGCCTCTTCCGTCAATTCCAACGCTTCAGCCCATCGGTTCAGGTAAAAGTAATTCAATGCCTGAAGCAGCGGCACAAAAGCATTATCAGAACCTGCATCCATCAGCGGCTGAACGAGTTCCAATGCCTCTTCGGCCCTATCTCCCGCGCCCAAACCATGAAGATAAAAGGACGCTTTGGAATAGATATGAGCGGCTTCTGAGAGATTTAGAAATTCTTCCGGACCAAGGCGCAACCGTTCAATCATCTGTTCGTTGGCCTGGTTGATGTCCTTTTCCGCTAAAACATCCCGAAAAACCTTCCTTTGTTGCCCGGAAATCCGCGCTGCTGCCATGGAAAACGCCGAGATAAACGGTGCAATCACCTGATCCGCGCGCGACATGGTATAGAGTTCCAGAAAGTCTCGTTGTGCGCGGGTCAGACTGGAAAGATCCGCGATATCTGACATTTGCATAAGGTGCGGAAACTGCACTTGGAATCGGGCCACAATCTCGGACTGATCTGAAAACATGATCGCGGCACACCCTGCGTTTTTTTCAAGATGTGCCGCATACAGTTCTTCCGGTTCGATCTTTGCCGGCCAGGTCGTATGCTTCCACGGCAGGCCATTCAGGATGTCGCCACGGCGAATGTGATAGGCCGACACCCCCTTGCCACTTAGTTTGGCATCTGCCTTTTCCATAATGTTCCGGATTTCATCCGTGAACCCGATCTGATGGATGAACTCTCGGTACCGGGGGCGGATCTGCTCGACATCTTCCCATTGAAAGGCCAGAACCTCAAAGCCTTCCTCGACGACAACAGAGCGGCCGGAATTCAGATGGGATATCAGCCGGTCCGGTATCGCATCGCCCTGAAACGACCATATCGGCAAGGCATCCTCGCCTAGAGCATCAAAGGATTCGGTGCTCAGGAAATGCTCATCCATCCACTCTTGTGAGAACAATTCTTGCGGCTGGTCCAGCTCTGGCGCATCCGCACCTTTGGGAAACCAGTTGACCCGATAGCTGGTGTCAAAATCCTCGGCCAACCGGATGCAGGTCAGCATCATCAGCAACCGGGCACCCATCCGGTCTTTGCGCTGGCCGATAAAGACCCCCTTTTCGGGCTTCATGAGGCTGCTTCGGCCAAGGCTGCGCGCCGCAGCCGCCGGAACCTCTGCCTTGCTTGCGTAACAAGCTGTGGGTGACGTTCGCCGCCAATCGCCTCGATCCCGCGCATATACAAAGGCAGTCGCCGCCGTGCCCGCATCATCCGGTAATAGGCCTGGGGTTCCAGTGTGCCGTCCATCGCCTCGAGCATAACCGGCTTCAGTATATCCAATTTGCGCAGCATCGGGGCCGCGAAATGGTTTGAAAACCATGTCTTAAGCAGCAAAACGTTATCGCCCTTCAATCGCGATACCTGCTGGCGATCGAGATCAAAAAAGGGATCATAGAAAACGTAGGCTTTCCCCACATTCTCAACAGTTTGCGCGGCATCGCTAAAGGGAAGATCCCAGTCTTGCACCTGCCCGAACCGATACCGGGTCTCCCACGGGACCAGCCGTTCATCCAGCGTTGTCTGCGGATTGAAAGCGATGACATTGGCGCCGGGAACAAGGGTCGAGAATGTCAGCGCTCCAAATCCGCCCATCGAAGCGCCCGCAAACACAACCTGATCAAACTGTGCAAAAAAACCCTGATCCGCTTGGGTCTGAAAATACGAGATGATCTCGGGATCGCGGTACCAGGCTTTGGTCCGCGCAAATATCCCCATATGGGACCAGCCTTCGTCACGGAAGAACTTCCAGCCCCAGGGTTCGCGGGAAAAAGACAGGTCGTTGGCATTGGCAATGTTGTCAAAGCTGACCACAAGCCGGGACGCAGGCCTTTGGTGAAACAAAACCGAGTGTCTGTTCAGCTTTTGCAGAAACCCGGTCCCGTCCCCACCTGGATACAGCTCGACAAACCAAGGGGGCGCAGGGTCTGTCAGAATCCGTTCATACCCCGTCTTACGATCGGGGTGATCAGGCTTGAGCTGCTCTTTTGAAAGGTCTTCTGCCATGGTGATCAGACCAGATTTTCCGCAAGCCAGAGGCGGAAATCCACCCAGTCAGGCCGCAACTTGATCTCTGATATCTTGGCGCGATGCCAGTCACATGCCTGCGCGTGCAGGCGGCCGAGTTCTTCATCGGCTTTCAGTTCGGCCAGCAATGGGGCCGCGCGATGCGCTGCTGGCAGTATCGAGTGATCTGTTTCTTTGTTGGCATTCATGTCCTGCCAATAGGCTTGCCCTTGGTCTACGCGGATATGATTGGTCCGGCCCCGATCCCTTTTGACCAGAAACCCATCCAAAGACCGGACGGAATAGTGATGAATCCGCCCCAGCGAATGATCAAATTTCCTCCATGCGCGCCACCCGACCTTCTCGGACGGAAACAGCCTGCCACCGGCATCGGACCAAGCGATTTCACTTTCTTTCCCTTCTTCGACCCCTTTCGGGCGATGCGGGCCGAACCGCGTAAATTTTCCGTTGTTCCGAAACAGGGTTTTCAGACCATAAGCACGGCCGGAATGATACGGGAATTCCTGATCCCCCATCGAAAAGGACTCGGTCACAGGTTTGTCTTCAAAGCTGATATTCCCCGAACTACCAAACAGTTTCCACGCGAAGGATATCGCGTCCACCGGCTTTCCGGCCCGCTGTTCGGTTTCTGCGGTCAGCGCCGCAAAGCTGTTGTCACCGCAGCGGATGTTCCAGAATTCATCAACATCCAGACACATCAGCCAGTCGGCCTCTTTCACTTTGGGCTGACGCCGCGCGCGCCGTAGCATCTGATGCTGCGGGTTTCCCCCTTCTTTGACCTCGTTCGGGACATGTGTGGCAAGACCCAATTCCTGCAGCCTGCGGGCAATGGCATCCGTGCCGTCTTCACAGCTATTGGTGAAGATCACAAAGTGATCGACTCCCATTGTTTTGTGGAATGCGACCCATTCCAGCATATAGGGGCCTTCGTTCTTCATCGTCGTGAATACGGTGAGCGCCTGAGACATGTATTTCCTGCCATAACTTCTTTGCCCAAGTCATACACAACCCAGCAAGCACGGGCGAGATGGGATTTGGGTGCAAAAGAAATACTGCGCGAAACTGGTGCAAAGCTACACCCACTGGATAGGGATCATACTATTTCGAATGAGTATCCAAGTGGTTGAGGCGGCTAACCTTAATCACGCCAAAATGCGCCTACTCTTTCTTTGGCTGCAGCAGGACGCATTTGGCTGGTTCAAGGTTAGTCGGTTCTGAATCGTGAATCAGGTCAGAATCTCAGCGACAGACATGACATTCCGCCATCCAGTTTGGCGCATTCCACATTGTCGATTTCGACCACATCATAACCGTTCTGGCGCAACATCTCGGTGGTACGCGGGAAGCCGGCCGGAGCCAGGACAAATTGGTTGAACCGGATCGAGTTTGCAGCGGCTTCTTCGCCTTCTGCCACATGCAGAACCCGATATCCTTCGAAGCAGCCGGATGCGTCCAGCCGCTTCGTGGACAGGATGGTTTCCCCATCCAGCAACGAACAATCCGTTTTGAAGTGCAGCACGCCCGGTGGTGTAAAAACCTCGCGTACGGTGTGGCCCCAGTCGGAAACGATTTCGGTCAGCTCTGTGACACCCGCCGCATCGGTCCGATCTGACCGGCCAACCAGAATTTCGCGACCCGTTACCAGAATGTCCCCGCCTTCAATATGGCCGGGCCCAGCGATCTGCCGAACCTCGTCATAAACGCCGCGGATTGTCGGCTCCATCTCGGCCACCTCACCCATGCGGCTGGGTGCACCGGGGCGCATCATCACCGCACCCTGAGGAAGACACAGTGTGGTATCTTCGACAAAGACGGCATCCGGATACGTCTCAAGGGGAGCCAGTTCGATAACCTCTGCTCCGGTTTTCTTGAGGGTTTCAACATAATGCGCATGAGATGCAAGCATTCGGTCTAGGTCCGGTGTACCGATATCTTCGGCACGCAGACCATCGGTGATGGACGCTGCTGGGCGACGGGTAATCGCGCGCGAGAATTCATAGGTCGGGTCAGTCATTTTCGGTCTCACTTTTCATCAAGAGTGTGATTGGTTTGGCGCGCGGATTTCAACAAGCCGCGGGCCATCTTGGGATTGTGCAGACGACAAAGCTTGGGCCACGTCCAACGGGTCGGGGCCAGTGCGCCAGAACGGCATGCCGCACGACCGGGCGACGCTTTCAAAATCCGGTGGGGTCGGATCGCATCCCAGCACAGTCACACCGACCGCCTGCATTGATGTGGCGATTTCCTGATAACCGTGGTTGTTCCAGATCACGAAGGTGATCGGCAGTTTTTCATCAACGGCGCACATCAGCTCAGGAAGGCTGAACTGCGCCCCGCCGTCGCCTGCGATACAAATGACCGGAGCGTCAGGGTCCGCCAATGCAGCGCCGATCGCGGCGGGTATGCCATATCCAAGCGCTCCAAACCCGGTCGCGGCGTTAAACCACCCGCCGGGCCGATCATGATCGTAGTACAGGTTTCCTGCATAGATCGGATAAGCAGAATCGCCCACCATGATCGCGTTAGGGACTGCATCGCGCATGGCGTTCAGCACATCCAGTAACGCCTGCATTTCTGGCCCGATTTCTTCGACCGCGTTCTGCCGCGAAGTAGTCGCGCGCGCGGCACCGTTTGCCGACTTGGGCGATGCGGCAAACCGATCCACAAGTTCGGCCGCTGCCATTGCCGCATCACCAACAATGGCGATGTCCGCTGCGTGGCGCTTCAGCTGATCGGGGCATAGGTCCACACGGATCAGGGATGGCATTTCAGCCATCGTGCCGGTGGCGTACATATCGTAGTCCGTCTGGCCCAGCTCAGTCCCCAAAGCCAGAACCACGTCGGCCTGTTCGATCAAAGCACGCACTGAATTCAGGCTTGGGCTTGCTGGTACACTCAACGGGTGATCGTACATCAACCCGCGCGCATTCACGGTTTGAACAACCGGCGCATCCAGCGCTTCGGCCAGCTGCCGGATCGGCCTGCCCGCGCTGCGCGCACCGCCGCCGACCAGAATGACCGGCGCTTTTGCCGACCCCAGTAGCTTGGCAGCACGGTCAAGAAGCGCCAGATCAAGAGACTTATCGACGGGACCTTTCGCAGCATCGGTCGAACCAGCAAACTCGTCTCCCGCAACGTCTAGCGGGATTTCGATATGTGTTGGCCCTGGGCGACCGGATTGAAACAGGGCGAAGGCGCGGTCCAACGCGGCTGTTAGTTCAACTGACTTTTCAACTCGGTCCGATGACAGAGCGACTGTTCGCGCCATCGCTCGTTGATCCGGTAACTCATGCAAGTGACCAAGCCCTTTGCCAAGACTGGACAACGTGTTGACCCCAGACACAACCAGCATCGGAACGCTGTCTGCCCGAGCCTGCCCCATCGCCGTGAGTGTATTGGTCAGACCGGGGCCGGTAATCACAAAGGCAACGCCGGGCTTGCCGGATACCCTGGCATAACCATCAGCCATGAACCCTGCCCCCTGCTCGTGTCGTGGGGTGACATGGCGAATGCCCGATGCGGCCAGCCCGCGGTACAGTTCGACCGTATGCACGCCGGGGATGCCAAACACGGTATCCACATCGCGCCTGACCAGTTGATCAACCAGCGCCTCACCAATGCTCGTCATGCGTTTTCCAGTTGCAGTTGGGTCGCGTGGGCAACGATCCGGTCACAGGCTTCGGTAAAGATCGCGTCGTCCACCGTCAGCGCGATACGGACCCAGTTATCAACCGTGTCACCGAAAGACGGCCCCGGCATCACCGCGACTTTGCCATGTTCGAGCAGATGAAAGGCGTACTCGTTTCCATTCATCCCGGTGGCCGAGACATCAATCATCGCAAACATACCTGCCTGTGGAAGATGCACACGCAGATGTGTCTCGTTCGGCAGCCTGTCGTTCAGCATCCGGGCGCGACGGGCGTACCGTTGTGCCATGCCTTCGGCCACGGATGATCCGTTGCGAATAGCCGTCTCGGTCATGTCGGCGATGAAGGGCTGGTTTCCAAACAGCATGGTTTCCGACAGCGACAAAAGGCGCGCGGTAAACTCCTCGGGGCCAATGCACCAACCGCTGCGGAATCCGGGGGCGGCATGGGATTTTGATATCGACGAGACGACGATTACCCGATCCGCCAACTCGGACCGCGACAGGGGTGAGGTAAACACAGATCCGTCAAAGATCAGTTCTTCATAAACCTCATCAGAAATGATCCATAGATCATGCTCGATAGCCAGCTTGCCGATTGCGTCTATGTCTTCGCGTGTCAGGATCGACCCGGTAGGATTATGCGGTGTGGTTAACAAAAGCGCAGTGGTCTTCGCGGTAATCCTGTCCGCGATATCATCCGCAGAAATACGAAAACCGTTTTCCGGCCGCAATGGAACCGGCACAATATCCGCACCGCTTGCGCGTACCACACCTTGATAGGTTGCATACATTGGATCGCCCACCAGCACCTCACAACCCGCCTCGGCCACGCCCATCAGGACGGTAAAAAGCGAGGTCTGGGTGCCTGGAAAACACAGCACTTGATTATCCGTGATCGTGCGCCCGGATCTGGCCGAATAACGGTCGGCCAGTGCTGAGCGCAGTCCAGCCTCACCACGCCCATTGGAGTAGTTGGTACGCCCGGCGCGCAAAGCGTCCACAGCGCTTTCCACCAGTTCGGTGGGCGTTGGCACATCCGGCTCGCCAATGGTCAATTCGATGATATCCTGCCCCTGCTCGACAAGTTCCTTGGCCTTGAGATAAACTTCCCATTTGGCGCCACCCAGGCCGGCAAGGCGTTCGGTAATCGCTGTTTTCTTCATGTCTGCCTCTGCTCAAGATCCGTCAATTCAACACCGATAATTGCCCCAACCGAAGCAAGCCCAATCTCGGGCAGCTCATCCGGCTCAAAGGCGTATGGCAGGGCGCCGCCCTCCATCCACAAGCCGTCGACCACGGCGTTGCATGCGATAGCCAACCTGCGCAGTTCCGTCGGGCTGGCTGGTATGCCTACCTCGTTCAGCGCATCTGCAATGAGTGATTCCAAGCGGTCACGAAAATCCCGATATGTCTGTTCGTGGATCGCTTGCATTTTGTCGTCCGCCAGAACTTTGTTCAAAAAGCCCGCCCATAGGGACACTGACCCCGGATCGACCACCGGATGGGTCAGCCCGGTCGTTACAAACGTCGCCAGCCGCAATCTGGCTGTGCTATAATCTCCGTCTGCAGGGGCCGACGTCATATCCGTCAGCCGCCGCATATGAAAGTCATAAGCTGCTGTAATTAAATCTTCTTTCGAAGAAAAATAGTGCCGGATCAGACCCTGAGTTACACTGGCCCGCTCGGCAATCGCCCGAACGGTCGCACCTTGCAAACCTTGCTCGGCGATCAAAGACAGCGTGGCCTGGATCAACGCCTCTTTGCGCTGCTCCGCGGGTTCTCGCTTGAATTTTGTTGCGTGATCCGACATCTATCTTTCCAGAAATTATAATTATACAGTTGCATAATTGTAGGGATTTGCTAAAGCTGCAAGTAAAAAAACGGTTGAGAGGGATGAAACTGCAAAATGAACGCTGACCCAGAAACCACGCCGGATGAAGCCATTCGGGTCACTGACTTGCACAAGTCTTTTGGCTCGCTCGAAGTTCTCAAAGGCGTTTCACTTACTGCCCATCAGGGTGACGTCGTCGCCATCATCGGAGGCAGTGGTTCGGGGAAATCCACGTTCCTTCGCTGTATCAATTTCCTTGAAACGCCCAGTTCCGGAGAAATCGTCGTAAACGGCGAGCCGATTGAGATGCGCCCGGATGGCACGCCTAAGGACCGGCGTCAGCTGGAACGCATCCGCACCCGACTGGCAATGGTGTTTCAGGCCTTCAACCTTTGGACCCACCGGACGCTGCTGGAAAATGTCATCGAGGTGCCCGTTCACGTGCTGAAAGTGCCGCGGGACGAGGCGATCAAGCGCGCGCACCAGTTGCTGGAGCGCGTTGGGCTTGGCGACAAGGCGGAAACCTTCCCTTCCTTTCTGTCAGGCGGTCAGCAACAGCGCGCTGCAATTGCGCGTGCTCTTGCCGTTGATCCCAGCGTAATGTTGTTTGACGAGCCAACCAGCGCGTTAGATCCAGAACTTGTTGGTGAAGTACTGACCGTAATTCGCGATCTGGCGGCCGAGGGCCGAACCATGTTGCTGGTCACGCATGAGATGAAGTTTGCGCGCGAGGTTGCGACCCATGTTGTGTATCTTTTCGAAGGAAAGATCGAGGAACAGGGGCCACCCGACGAACTTTTCGACAATCCGAAATCCGCAAGGCTGCAACAATTCCTAAAATCAGTCGGCTGAACAAACAAAATATCAAACAGGGAGAATATCAATGAAAAACAAAAAGCTAATCGTGGCCGCTTTGGCTGCTGCTGTGCTTTCGGCTGGAACGGCTGGCGCAGATGAAGTCAAGATCGGGATCGCAGCCGAGCCTTATCCGCCTTTCGCATCGCTGGATGCCTCTGGCAAATGGGTCGGCTGGGAGGTCGAGGTTATTGATGCGGTCTGTGCCGCAGCCCAGCTTGAATGTGTGATCACTCCGGTTGCGTGGGACGGGATCATCCCATCACTGACCGGTCAGCAGATTGATGCACTAATGGCGTCGATGTCGATCACCGAAGAGCGTATGAAAACGATCGACTTCAGCGACCCTTACTACAACACTCCGGCCGTTATCGTCGCCGACAAGTCGATGGACATTGAACCGACACCAGAATCTCTGGCCGGTAAGATCATCGGCATTCAGGCGTCCACGATCCATCAGGCCTATGCCAATGAGCATTTCAAAGATGCCGCAGAAATCCGGGTGTATCAGACCCAGGACGAGGCAAATCAGGATCTGTTCGCCGGTCGTATCGACGCGACCCAGGCCGACAGCATCGCCATGGCAGATTTTGTCTCTTCTGACACTGGTGCCTGTTGTGAAATCAAAGGGGCGGTCGAGAATGACGTTGCCATCCTGGGCCGTGGCGTCGGCGCGGGTGTCCGCAAAGGTGACGATGCGCTGCGTGAAAAGCTGAATGCGGGTATCGCGGCAATTCTTGCCGATGGCACGCATGACGAAATCACCTCGCGCTATTTCACAACCAGCATCTATAGCGAGTAAGGTTCGCCGTGGAAGCTATCCTCGAAAGCCTGGGTTTGGCCCAAAGCATGGAGTTGCTTGCCCTTAGTCCTCCGGGATGGGGCGGCAACCTTCTGCGTGGCCTCGCTAACTCGTTGCAGATCGCTTTTGGAGCGTTCGGGTTCGGGTTGATCATCGGGCTTTTCGGGGCCTATGGAAAACTATATGGCGGGCCGGTCACACGTGACCTGCTCGGCATATATACGACAGTGATGCGCGCCGTGCCTGAGCTGGTGCTAATCCTTATCCTGTATTACGTCGGTACAGACCTGATCAACCAGGCATCGCAGGCAATGGGATATGGCCGAGTCGAAATCAGCGGCGTTGTCGCCGGTATATGGGTTTTGGGCATTGTTCAGGGCGCCTATGCGACCGAGGTCCTCAGGGGGGCGATTCAAGCGGTTCCTACTGGTCAGATCGAAGCCGCCCGTGCCTATGGCATGCCCTCTCTTTTGCTCATGCGGCGGGTGACAATTCCCGCGATGATGTCTTTTGCCACGCCTGGATTGGCCAATCTGTGGCTCATTGCAACTAAAGATACGGCCCTGCTGGCCATTGTCGGCTTTAGCGAATTGACGCTGGAGACCCGTCAGGCTGCGGCCAGCACCCGCGCCTATTTCACCTTCTTCCTTGCTGCAGGTGCCTTGTACTTGATCGTCACGCTTTGTTCCGGTGTCGTGTTCGCGCGTATCGAGAAATGGGCCCGTCGTGGGCAGCCTTCGTTGAAGGGAGGAAGCCGATAATGGACTGGCGAGCACTCATGCAGCCGCATCGGATCGTGCTGATGGCACTTTTTGCTGCTTTCGTTATCTGGTGCGCCGTCTCACTGCGCTGGGATTGGATTCCAACCTATGCCCCGCTGGCGCTTGAAGGTCTGTGGAGGACCATTTGGCTGTTGGCCGTCACCTGTGTGCTTGGGTTCTTGCTCGCCGTTCCACTGGGTCTCGCTCAGGCGATTGGTCCCTGGTACCTTTCGGCACCGGCAAAAGTGTTCTGCACCGTCATTCGCGGCACCCCAATTCTTCTGCAAATCTGGCTGTTGTACTATGGGCTTGGATCGCTTTTCCCTCAGATTCCATGGATACGCGGCAGCGAGCTGTGGCCCTATCTGCGACAGGCTTGGCCCTATGCGGTTCTGGCCCTGACCCTGTCTTACGCGGGCTACGAGGGCGAAATCATGCGCGGCGCCTTTGCCAGCGTTAAGAAGGGTCAGCTCGAAGCGGCGCAATCCTTTGGCATGCCTCGGTTCACCATGTTCCGCCGGATCTGGCTGCCTCAGGCCATTCGCAGCGTGCTGCCGACGCTAGGCGGTGAGACGATCCTGCAGCTGAAAGCAACCCCGCTGGTGGCGACGATCACAGTGGTCGAGATCTACGCCGTGTCGTCCAGAATTCGGGCGGACACCTTCGTGGTCTATGAACCGCTGCTGCTGTTGGCACTGATCTATCTGATCATTGCAGGCTTCATCACGCTGATATTCCGGCGAATTGAATTGCAGGTCCCTGCCCGGTAAGTCGACGCCGAATAGTTCCACAACCTGAATTCTAAGATCGGACAGTTATCCAGCTACCTGTCCTTGTCAGCTGTCTACTTGTGGGCGGCTTTCGCATCGTTGATTGAAGGCGCCCAGAGCGTCGCGAATTTCGGCCTAAAAAGAATGAAGTCCAATCACTTGGTGCGGTCGAGAAGACTCGAACTTCCACGGGTGTTACCCCACAGCGACCTCAACGCTGCGCGTCTACCAATTCCGCCACGACCGCACTGTTAGTGACTTGGTAGTGGGGCGTATAGACCTTGATGATCAAGATGTGAAGAGGCAAAAATCACGTTGGTTTGAATTCCCATTCGGCGCTCTTATCTTTAACAGGTTGTCGTCCAAATGACCCCGTCAGGAGCCCCGCCATGACCTCGCCCGACCCTCGCCCCATCGTTCAGATCGACATAGTCTCGGATGTGGTTTGCCCCTGGTGCATTGTTGGATTCCGGCAGTTGGATCTGGCGCTCAAACAGCAAAATATTCTGGCAAAGCTGCGCTGGCATCCGTTCGAATTGAACCCAAACATGGCGCCCGAGGGTCAGAACCTGCGTGAGCACATTGCCGAGAAATACGGCTCCTCGACGGAACAAAGCCAAGCGATGCGGGATCGATTGACGCAAATCGGGGCTGACTTGGGCTTTACCTTCGCCTTTGATGAAGAAAGTCGCATCGTAAACACATTTGCTGCACATCAGCTTCTTGACTGGGCCGAGGCTCAGGGTCGCCAGCATCCACTGAAATTGGCCTTGTTCGAGGCCTATTTCACCAAGCAAATGGACGTTTCGAATATTGAAGTTCTGCTTGAGGCCGCGGAAACTGCCGGTCTGGATCGGAATGCTGCGCGCAGGGTGCTTGAATCAGGTGCTCATGCCGCGCCGGTTCGAGAGAAACAGCAATACTGGACCAGTCGTGGTATTTCCGGCGTTCCCGCAATGGTGTTTGGCGGAAAGTACTTGCTGACTGGGGCGCAGGGAGCGGACAGCTATACACAGGTCCTGCAGCGCTGTTTGACCGAAGCAGCCTAGGTCTTTCCATCCATGCATCCAGCCGCTAAGGAGCCGACATGGAATGGAAGATTACTGACGGATTGACCGACTATGATGAGGCCATCGCCTTTATGGAGGCGCGCGTGGCCGATATCGCGGCGGGTGAGGCGGATGAGTGTATCTGGCTACTTGAGCACCCTGCCCTGTACACAGCGGGCACTTCAGCCAAGGTCGAAGACCTGAAAGACCCGGACAGATTTCCAGTCTATACGTCAAAACGCGGTGGTGAATACACCTATCATGGTCCGGGGCAGCGCGTTGCTTATGTCATGCTGGACCTGAACAAACGCGGCAGGGATGTGCGCAAGTTTGTAAAGCAGCTTGAGAATTGGGTGATCGCAGCTTTGGCCGAGTTCAACGTGACCGGGCAAATCCGCGACGGCCGTGTTGGTGTCTGGGTGCAACGGGATGACAAGCCGCTGACGCCAGCAGGCGAAAAAGCCGAGGACAAAGTCGCGGCGATCGGCCTGCGATTGCGTAAATGGGTCAGCTTTCACGGCATCTCGATCAATGTCGAACCGGATTTGAGCCATTTCTCTGGGATCGTACCCTGCGGCATCTCGAACCATGGCGTGACTTCTCTGGTCGATCTGGGTCTTCCGGTCGCGATGGATGATGTGGACAACGCGCTTAGAAAAACCTTCGCTGAGGTTTTTGGGCCCGCGGGGGCGGAATAACTCGGATCACGAATCGAAAAACAGCCCGGCACCGACTACAATCCTGCCGTCAGATCCGCTCTGTTTCAAAATTTGGAAACAATTCCCGATTGGTCCGTCTGGTTTCCGACGGAATCTAGTTAAATTTCACAAATATGAATACTTGGGTCCCATTAACGCCTAGTATGGATTTACCGTTCTAGAGTGAGTGGTGTGTTAAGCCGGTGATCGCAGGTATACCCTGGGAAAACAGGTAAGTGTTTTGGTTACGAGTCTGCCGTTCCGACCCCAAATCGGAACGGCAATTTCTTTTCTAGTGCTCGTGTTTGTCATGTCCAAACCGGGCCGGATGGCCACAAACCTCTTCCCCACTTTCAATTTCAAGCGTTGCATGGCCGATCCCGAACTGATCCTGCAGCGCATTCTTGATGGTTGTGGAAAGCCACCTGGCATCTTCGTCTGCGTGGCTGGTCGCAACCACATGTGCAGTCAGGGCAGGTTCATGCTCCTGCATACTCCACAGATGAACGTGATGGACCGAAACAACGCCCTCGGTGGCCTCGATCATCGAAGCGACCTCTTCTGGGTCAAGGTCGGATGGTGCGCCCAACATCAAGACGTGAATGGTTTCGCCAATTTCAGATTTCACATGCCAAAGGATGTAGACCGAGATCAGAATGGTTACGGCGGGATCCACCCATGTCCAGTTGAACACGATGACCATGGACCCGGCGACGATCACAGCCAATGAGCCCAAGGCATCTGCCACGTTATGCAGAAAGGCCGCCCGGATATTCATGCTGTCCTTTGCCATCGAATAGGTCAGGACAGCTGTGATCAGATCGACGATCAGGGCCAGCGCTGCGATCCAGACGACGATCCAGCCATTCACCGGTTCGGGCTCTATAAACCGCATGACACCTTCGTACATCAGGTAAACGGCCAGAACGACAAGAGTGGTGTAGTTAACAAGAGCGGCCACAACCTCTGCCCGGCCATAACCAAAGCTCATCCTTGGATCTGCCGGGCGTCGCGCAATCTTACGAGCGAAAAACGCGATGATCAGCGCGATGGCATCTGAAAAATTGTGCAAGGCATCTGCGATCAAGGCCAGTGAGCCAGACAAAATGCCCCCCACTATTTGTGCAAGCGTCAATACCATATTGACGCCGATCGCTCCGACCACCCTCCGGTCACCGGCATTCGGATCAATGTGAGAGTGGGTGTGGTTATGTGACATGGCAGATCAGATCCTTGTTTTGTACTGCCATCTTATGTAATTCCTCTAGTCACTAGAGGTTCAAGAGGCAAAAAGCACAAAATGTACTCAATCGGAGATTTGTCGCGCCAAACCGGGGTCAAGGTGCCCACGATCCGTTTCTATGAGGAAAAAGGCCTGTTGGCCAAGCCGTATCGGACGGCGGGCAATCAGCGCAGATATGACGAGACTGCTCTGAAACGCCTCCAATTTATCCGCCACTCGCGTGATCTGGGCCTGCCTTTGCCGGATGTCGAAGCGTTGCTTTCTTTGGAAGGGGCGCAGGGGGCGGATCTGGACCATGTTCATGAAATCGCGGATCGTCAGCTGACTGAACTGCGCAACCGGATTACATTGCTGCGCAGCCTTGAGGCCGAACTGGAACGCATCACAGCCGCCTGTGACGGCACCCACGACCATGTATGTGAAGTGCTGAACGCGTTTGGCGACCATAGCAAATGCCTTGGATCGCACTGATCCTGTAGCGGGTGATCAGGCCAGCGCGTCTTTGATTTTACCGGCGTTTTCAGCGATCAGGTCAAAATCACCCATATTGCCCGGTGGTCGCATCGAAACGCCTTCGTGCCGCGGCAGAACGTGAAAATGCAGATGAAACACTTCTTGCCCACCTGCAGCCTCGTTGAACTGCTGGATGGTGACGCCATCCGCATCAAAGGCCGCTTTCACCGCCTGCGCCATCTTCTGAACCGTTGAGATCACAGAAGCAAGCTGTTCTGGGCTGGCATCCAGCACGTTGCGACAAGGCGTTTTCGGGATCACCAGCAGATGCCCGTCCGTGCGCGGCATGATGTCCATGAAGGCCAGTGTGTCGTCGTCTTCATAGACCCGGTTTGCAGGGATTTCACCACGCAGGATCTTGGCGAAAATGTTATCGGGATCATAGGCAGACATACTCGGCCTCCGTTTGGACGTTTTTCATGAGGTGTTTGTGCGGTGCCGCATCTTGGCGGTCAAGACGCAATGCACATGCGATCAGAGCGACAAAGGTGTTTCCAGAAAATCGCGGTATACCCTGTCCCGATGCAACAGCAAACCTGCCGAAAGAGTATCCCTTACAGGATCGGATATATGCTCGAAAACCCTTCGGGTACTCAGCCGCATAGCACACAACTCTTCCGGCAACGGTGCGAACAAAGCCATGAAGGCAGCGCAATAAATATCTGCTGCAGTGAGCGTGTTGCCAAACAGAAAATCACCACTTTCTGTGAGCTTGCTACTGACGCGTTTCAATATCCCATCAGCGCGATCGGCAGCCATTTCACCTGCTTCTGTATCATAGCCGTATTTCTTGCCAAGATAGTCGGCAATCTTGGGATGGAACCCACCTTCTTGGCCTCGCATACCAGCATGGATTTGCTGAAGCCGCCTTTGCCAGCCCAATCCATTTGGGGCCGCAAGTAAGTCAATGAAGGCGAGAATGTCGGGCGCCATTGATGCTGGCAACAAATCTGGTTCAGGCGCGATTCGTTGTGCCAAGGCGACAATATCGGCCGTTTCGGAAAGCGGTGCCTCATCTTTCCAGAACACAACCGGTGCGCTGTCCGTTTGCGCCCAGATGGTCTGCGCCCGGTCCTGATGGTCCAGATAAACTGGCAGCCAAGGCAGACGTTTTACGTGAAGAATACTCTTTGCGGCTTCGCTCCAAGGGCTTGGCACACCTCCGACAACGATCATGCGTAGCCCGGTGGCCGCCTGAGCCTTTTCGGTCGCCACGTAGTTCAGAACCATCCGGTCTCCTCCATTTGCCGAAAGTTGTGCTCTTTTTCGAAGCCCTGCAACCGGCACCCGCGACAATTAATCTTGATCCAGATCAAACTCGACCATTGAAGGTCGCCCCCACGCAATCTAAAACCAGCAGGAATCCCGCGCGTTGGAGAGGTCCGACAGCGCGGTGTAGTTGCAACAGGAGGCACCTAATGGCAGACGCAGCCATTCATGGTCACGACCATGAAGACCAGCGCGGGTTCTTTACCCGCTGGTTCATGTCGACCAACCACAAGGACATCGGGATTCTGTACCTGATCGTCTCGGCCCTGGCCGGTCTAATCTCAGTTCTGATGACTGTTATCATGCGGATCGAATTGATGGAGCCCGGGGTACAGCACATGTGCATGGAAGGGTTCCGCTTGTTCGGCAGCGGTGCCGAGCTCTGCACTCCGAACGGGCATCTGTGGAACGTGATGATCACCTACCACGGTGTTCTGATGATGTTCTTCGTGGTCATCCCTGCCCTATTCGGCGGATTTGGCAACTATTTCATGCCGTTGCAGATTGGCGCGCCGGACATGGCGTTCCCGCGGATGAACAACTTGTCCTTCTGGCTCTATGTCGCCGGTACTTCGCTGGGCGTGGCCTCGCTGCTGAGCCCCGGTGGTAACGACCAGCTTGGTTCGGGCGTCGGCTGGGTTTTGTACCCGCCGCTGTCGACGAGCGAGGGCGGCATGTCCATGGACCTTGCGATCTTTGCCGTGCACGTATCGGGCGCCTCCTCGATCCTCGGCGCGATCAACATGATCACCACCTTCCTGAACATGCGTGCCCCGGGCATGACCCTGTTCAAGGTGCCGCTGTTCAGCTGGTCGATCTTCATCACTTCGTGGCTGATTCTTCTGTCGCTGCCGGTTTTGGCAGGTGCGATCACCATGTTGCTAATGGACCGCAACTTTGGTTTCACCTTCTTTGATCCGGCCGGTGGTGGTGATCCAATCCTGTATCAGCACATCCTGTGGTTCTTTGGCCACCCAGAAGTGTACATCGTAATCCTACCTGGATTTGGCCTTATCAGCCACATCATCGCGACCTTCTCGCGCAAGCCAGTCTTCGGTTACCTGCCGATGGTTTGGGCACTTATTGCGATCGGTGTACTGGGCTTTGTCGTGTGGGCACACCACATGTACACAGTTGGCATGTCGGTCCAGCAGCAAGCCTACTTCATGCTGGCAACGATGGTCATCGCGGTTCCCACCGGCGTTAAAGTCTTCTCGTGGATTGCCACCATGTGGGGCGGCTCGATCGAGTTCAAGACACCGATGCTGTTTGCCTTCGGCTTCCTCTTCCTGTTCACCGTTGGCGGTGTGACCGGTGTGGTTCTGTCGCAGGCTGGTATCGACCGCGCCTATCACGACACATATTATGTGGTTGCACACTTCCACTATGTGATGTCGCTGGGCGCTGTGTTTGCGATCTTTGCCGGAATCTACTTCTACTTCTCCAAGATGACAGGCCGTCAGTATTCAGAGTTCTGGGGCAAGGTTCACTTCTGGCTGTTCTTCATCGGCGCCAACCTGACCTTCTTCCCGCAGCACTTCCTGGGCCGTCAGGGCATGCCACGTCGCTACATCGATTATCCCGAAGCGTTCGCGCAGTGGAACTATGTCTCGTCGATTGGTGCCTTTGTATCCTTCGCCTCGTTCCTGCTGTTCTTTGGTATCGTGTTCTACGCCTTGTTCCGTGGCGCACGTGAGACCCGGAACAACCCGTGGAACGAATACGCGGATACGCTGGAATGGACCCTGCCCTCGCCGCCGCCCGAACACACGTTCGAGCAGCTGCCCAAGCAAGAAGACTGGGACAAGGGCCACGCGCACTGATCCCTCTGAACCAACAGAAAACCCCGCCAACTTGGCGGGGTTTTTCATTTCTAAGTGGCGTGCCACCGGAAATTCGCCAGATCGGTCAAAATAGGGTACTCTGGTAAAGGCAAAACAATCGGCTACCCCGAGGGTTCACATGCCCGATCTTGATTTCTGGTACTCTATCGGAAGCACCTACAGCTTTCTGACGATCATGCGCCTGGACGATTGGTGTTCTGAACACGATGCGTCCGTCACATGGCGGCCGTTCAATGTACGCACAGTTATGTCGCAGCAGAAGAACATCCCCTTTGCAGGGAAACCCGTCAAATCCGCCTATATGTGGCGCGACATTGAGCGTCGGGCGGCTAAGTACCATATGCACGCCCAGCTTCCTGCGCCCTACCCCATTTCTGACCTTGCCTTGGCAAATCAAGTAGCGCTGTTGGGAATGGAAGAAGGCTGGGGCAAGAACTTTACGCAAATTCTATATCGGATCTGGTTCGAAGAAGGTGTAGAGGCCGGCAGCGAAACCGCCCTGTCCGAAGCGCTACATCGCAGTCAGCAGGATCCCCGACTGATCCTGTCCCGCGCGCGCAGCCCCGACATTGTCGCCGCACTTGAGGCGGAAACACTACGCGCAATTAAGCTGGGCATTTTTGGCGCCCCAAGCCTGGTTGTGGGGAACGAAGTCTTTTGGGGGGATGATCGGCTGGACGATGCCCTATCGTGGGCCCGCGTCGGGCACGTCATCTGAATTTTCAGCGTCGACTCGGACGCGCTTTGGGCTATCTTCCGGCCATGCCCTACAGATGGAATCAAACCACCACTTCAGAACTTGAATTGCGCCTGTGGCCGCATAACTCACTGCCGCGTCCTTGGGCGGTGCGAGTTGTGTTTGGGGTCTTTCTATTCGGGCTGATCCCACTTTTGGCCGTTCTTGGCTCGGCCTTGCTTTGGGGGTTGCTGCCCTTCCTGCTGCTAACAGTAATTGGCCTTTGGCTGGCGCTCCGGTCAAACTATCGGGCCCGTAGCATATTCGAAGTCCTGACGCTGACCGGAACACAGGCGCATCTGATACATCATGACCCGCGACGGGGGCAGCAGGAATGGGCCTGTAATCGCTATTGGGCCCGCCCCGAGATCCATCAGAGCGGCGGCCCGGTTCCGAACTACGTCACCCTCAAGGGTGAAGGTCGCGAAGTCGAAATCGGCGCATTCCTGTCCGAGGAAGAGCGGATTGCGCTTTACGATGACCTCAAAGAAAAACTGCGCGAACCAGTCGCGCAGTAAACTTTCAGCATGTCACGGCAGTCAGCCGCTGGCAGCCGCACAAAGCTGATCTTTGACCATGGGCCCAACTTTCCCAAAGTCCATCTGGCCAGTATAGCGTGTCTTGAGCTCGCCCATGACCTTGCCCATATCCCGGATCGACCCGGCACCAGTGGCCGTAATCGCTGATTGGATGGCTTTCGTCACCTCATCGTCGTCCAGTTGCTCGGGCAGGAATTCTTCTATGACTTCTATCTCGCGCAGTTCACGCTCCGCCAGATCGAGGCGTCCACCCTCTTCGTAAGCACGCGCACTTTCCTTACGCTGCTTGGACATTTTCCCTAGAATTTCAAGAACTTCGGCATCACCGCAACCCTTGGCTTCCTCGTTGACCGCAGCACGAGACGCGATATCCCGGTCCTTGATTGCTGCATTGATCAGACGTAGGGTCGACAGACGCTCGGCGTTCTTGTCTTTCATTGCTTGCTTCAGGGCGGAATTCACCCGTGATCGCATATCCATTTAGTTTGTCCATCCCCATGACAAAAGGAACCCCGACCATATCGAAACAAAAAGCGTGATACAACCGGGGGCCTCAACATCTAAGTCATTGATATTACTCAATAGCCCAAAAATTGAACACACTTGACCCAAGCGCATAACCCCCTTAGGTATGCGCCGATTTACCCTGCAGGAGAGTCGCGCTATGGCCCAGAACGCCCCGTCCAAGCCCACCGCATGTCTGGCTTTGGCCGATGGAACACTGTTCTACGGGGTCGGTTTCGGCGCCACAGGCCAGACCGTGGCCGAGCTGTGTTTCAACACCGCAATGACCGGCTATCAAGAGATCATGACCGATCCTTCTTATGCCGGACAGATCGTAACCTTCACTTTCCCTCATATCGGAAATGTTGGTGTGAACCCCGAGGATGACGAAACCGGTGATCCTGTCGCGGCCGGAATGGTCGTCAAATGGGACCCAACCGAACCGTCCAGCTGGCGGTCTGCTGAAGAGCTGAAATCATGGCTTGCCCAGCGTGGGCGTATTGCCATTGGCGGTGTCGATACCCGCCGGTTGACCCGCGCAATTCGCCAGCAAGGCGCACCTCATGTGGCATTGGCCCATGATCCTGAGGGCAATTTTGACATCGAAGCTCTGGTATCGGCTGCGCGTGGCTTTGCCGGGCTTGAAGGTATGGATTTGGCGAAGGAAGTGACTTGTGCGCAAAGCTATCGCTGGGATGAGATGCGTTGGGCCTGGCCAGATGGCTATAAACGGCAAGAGGCCCCAGTACATAAGGTTGTGGCACTGGATTTCGGGGCAAAGCGCAATATCCTGAGATGCCTTGCCTCGACCGGGTGCGATGTCACTGTGCTGCCCGCAACGGCAACCGCGGCTGAGGTTCTGGCCCATAGTCCCGACGGCGTATTCCTGTCCAATGGCCCCGGTGATCCAGCGGCTACGGGTGAATACGCAGTACCGATGATCAAAGAGGTATTGGACACCACCGACCTACCCGTATTCGGGATTTGCCTTGGTCATCAGATGCTTGCGCTGGCCCTTGGCGGTCAGACTGTCAAGATGAATCACGGCCACCACGGGGCGAACCACCCGGTAAAAGATCTCGAGACTGGGAAGGTGGAAATAACGTCTATGAACCATGGGTTTGCGGTAGACGCTCAAACCCTTCCCGACGGTGTCGTTGAGACTCATCGTTCGTTGTTTGATGGTTCAAACTGCGGAATTCGCATGACGGATCGACCGGTCTATTCGGTACAGTACCACCCAGAGGCATCTCCAGGTCCACAAGACAGCTTCTACCTGTTCGAGCGGTTCTCGCATGCGATGGCCGCCCGGAAGGCACAGGCATAATCATACAGTCTTAACGGCCTATTAACCTTAATCGCTCCACCCTGACGCAGATTACCACGTCTGGGTTGATTGAATGGTTGAACTGAACCTGCAGCATTTCGCATCGGCCGCGCCGATTTCTACAACGGTGCGCAAGCCTTTGGGGGCTTGCCTGATCGACCGCGGGCTGCTTTCGAACCATCAGTTGCAAAAAGCCCTGCACCTGCAATCCAGACAAAATGTTGCACTGGGCGAAATCCTGGTCGGCGAAGGCTGGGTAGATCGGTCCGAGGTTCTGACGGCGCTGTCTGAACAAACAGGATTGCAGATCGCGGACCTGGATCTGCATCCACCAAATCCGGACCTTTGCAAAATCCGCCCCGCCAGCTTTTGGCTGGGTCACAACATCATTCCCTGGATGCGCATCGGTCCCATTCTGCTGGTCGCTACCGCCAATCCCGATCAATTCGACGCAGTTCGCAAGCAGTTGGCAAAGGAAAAGCAAACGATCATACCCGTGCTTGCCGATGCGGACCGGATCGACGATGCAATCGCCAGCATTTTCTCGGAAAGCCTTGCTGAAAAGGCTGAAACCCGTGTGGCAATAGCTCAGAGTTGCCGATCCTGGACTCGGCACTCGCGTATTGGGCCGATTGCCATAGTGCTTGGCCTCGCCACACTATTCCTGGCGCAACCCATTCCGGGGCTGCTGGCTCTGGTCGTTTTGGCCGTTACGTCGCTTGTATTATTCCTGACATTGCGACTGGCGGGATTGCTCTCGTTTCTGTGTTACAAAGGAAAACGCCACAGTCAGACCGCCACCACGCTTCCTCTTCGACTGCCTCGCGTTTCCATCATGGTCCCTTTGTACAAAGAGCGAGAGATTGCTGGGGCTCTGATCCGCCGATTGCGACGTCTGACATATCCCAAAGCTCTTTTGGACGTCATTCTGGTTTTGGAAGAAACGGATATGGTAACCCGTGCAACCCTGGCCAAAATCGAGCTGCCCTGTTGGATCCGCACGATCGAAGTACCGGCATTAAGCGGGTTGACGACAAAACCGCGCGCGATGAACTATGCGCTGGATTTCTGTCGTGGTGATATTCTGGGCGTTTGGGATGCCGAGGACGCCCCTCTTCCCGATCAAATCGAACGCATCGTCGGACATTTCACCCAAGCCAGTGAAGACGTCGTCTGCTTGCAAGGCGTTCTGGACTATTACAACCCGCGCACCAACTGGCGGTCTCGCTGCTTTACCATCGAGTATAACAGTTGGTTTCGGGTCATCCTGCCTGGCATTGCCCGGTTGGGGCTGGTGGTTCCACTTGGTGGTACAACCTTTTTCTTTCGTCGCGAAAAGCTGTTGGAACTGGGCGGTTGGGATGCCCATAATGTGACCGAAGACGCGGATCTGGGCGTCCGCCTCAGCCGCGCGGGTTATCGGACCGAGATGGTTGATACCGCCACTTTCGAAGAAGCAAACTTTCGGGCCTGGCCTTGGGTCAAACAGCGTTCACGATGGCTCAAGGGCTTTATGGTCACATATCTTGTCCACATGCGCGCGCCGATCCATCTGCTGAAAGAGCTGGGTGTGCTGCGCTTCCTTGGGCTTCAGGCGTTTTTTCTGGGCACCGTCGGACAATTCCTGCTGGCCCCGGTTTTGTGGCTGTTCTGGCTTACCACATTCGGATTGGCCAGCCCGCTGGATCCGGTCATTCCGGGCAAGGTCATGACCATACTGATAGCTCTGTTCGTATTTGCAGAGATCACGAATGTGACCATCGGGATACTGGCTGTCGCCGCCCGTGAAAGACGGTTTCTGATGCCGTGGGTGCCGACAATGCCGCTGTATTTCCCCTTGGGTGTGCTGGCAGCTTACAAAGCCCTTTGGGAATTGGCTATCAACCCGTTCTTCTGGGATAAAACTCAACACGGTCAAGCCAGTGAAGAAGCCTTCGACATGTGACCGTCAGCTTTCGCGACGAACCGCATCCTGCTTGAGACGCGTCATGAAAGCGACCGAGATATGCTCTTTCAACGCACGTTCTGCGGCTTGCTCGTCACGGGCGGCAATCGCCTCGACGATGCCTTTATGTTCACTTTGCGCGATCTCACCGCGCCCGGAAACCGCAAGCGATGTCGTTGCCATCAAGGCCATTGTGCGGTGCACAAGGTTCAGCTGTTGCACCAAATAGCGGTTGTGCGAGGCCAGATGGATCTGTTCGTGAAACCGCCGATTCGCCCGAGACAGGGCGTTTGGATTGTCCACCAGCGCATCATCTTCGGCAACCATTTCCTGCAGCACCTTGATCTCTTCCTCGGTCGCGTGCTTGGCGGCCAAACTTGCAGCGAGACCTTCAAGTTCACGGCGAACGACATATAGCTCTGCCATCTGATTGTGGTCCAATGAGGCCACAATCAGCGAACGCCCGTCGCGTTCAAGCAAGGATTGGGTCTCTAACCGCTGCAATGCCTCGCGGATTGGCGTGCGCGAAACACCGAACCTTTCGGCCAGCTCGCTTTCGACCAGCCTGTCACCGGGCTTGTAGATGCCAACATCAATCGCTTCGAGAATAAGGCTGTAGGCGTCGCTGTTGGACTGCTTGGATTGGGGCATCTTTTGTTTTTCTCCTCGTTCGGACATGTCTATCCGTCTGCAGTGCGCACAATCAAGTACTGCATTGAAAACCTGCGCCGCGCGGCTTAAACGGCAGACATGGTCAAACCTGCCTTCAGCCATGTCTCCCAATGGGTGTTCGATCTGGACAACACCCTGTACCCGCCGCATATGCGCCTGTTCGATCAGATCGAGGTGCTGATGACGGATTATGTGGTTCAGGCCATCGGCGTCGACCGGGCCGAAGCCGACCGGCTGCGATCCCATTACTGGCGCGAATATGGCACCACGCTGGCCGGGCTGATGGCCGAACATGATCTGGATCCCGACCCTTACCTGTATGCCGTGCATCAGGTGGATATGAGCCATATGGACCCGGACGTGGATCTGGCGGCACATATTCGTGCCCTGCCCGGTCGCCGCATTGTCTATACCAATGGCAGCGCGCCCTATGCCGAACGCGTCCTTGCGGCGCGTGGCCTCAGCGGTTTGTTCGATGCCATCTATGGGGTCGAGCATGCGGGATACCGTCCTAAACCCGAAAAGGCCGCATTCCAGGCCATCTTTGCGCAAGACGGAATCAAGGCAGAGAAAGCGGCCATGTTCGAAGACGATCCGCGCAATCTGGCGGCCCCGCATGAGATGGGGATGCGCACAGTTCATGTCGCGCCCGAACCGCACATGGCCGATCACATCCACCATCATACAGACGACCTGACCGCCTTTCTGGCCCGCCTGCGATAGGCTGTCACACTGCGACGATCTGCACGTACTGCGACCCGGGCGCCGCCCCTATATCCCAACTGCGACGAACAGAACGGAGACCCAGATGTCCGCAATCGAAATGCCCCCGCGCTCACCCATCTGGCAGCGCCTTCTATTTGCTGTTCCCCTGTTTGGCTGGATGGCGCGCGATGCGGCCGATGCAGATGGGGACGACTGGTATTACACCGCCGCCGCCATCTTCAGCATGTGGGGCTGTTCGGTGATGCTGTTTGGCTTGCCGGGCCTGTATATCCCCGCCGTCGTGATGGTGCCCGTGATATTCCTAATCCTCATCCTGATCTCGCGCGGCTGACCTGCGAGACAGGATGTCACTTGGCGCAGGCAGCGGAACCGCTCTAGGGTCGGCTCAGAACCAAAGAGGGCGCCATGAACGACCAGTGCGACATCCTGATTTCCGGCGGCGGAATTGCCGGTTTGACCGCAGCGGCGGCCTTTGGCGCGGCTGAGTTCAATGTGGTCTGCGTTGATCCCACCCCTCCTGTGACCCAGCGGGACGTGGACGGATCGGATTTACGGACTACCGCGTTTTTGCAACCAGCCCACGGTCTTTTGGAACAATGCGGGCTGTGGGAAAAACTCGACGCGCATGCCGCCCCTCTTCAGATCATGCGGATTGTGGATGCAGGCGGAGATGTGCCCGAGCCGCGCGTGGTGCGCGACTTCAATGCCGCGGATATCTCGGACCAGCCCTTTGGTTGGAACCTGCCAAACTGGCTCTTGCGGCGCGAAATGGTGGCCCGTCTCGCTGAACTGCCCAATGTCGATTTTCGCCCCGGAACGGGCACGGTCAGCTTGTTCACCCGTACAGCCGAAGCCCGCGTTGGCCTGAGCGACGGGACGCGCATCCGCTGTAAACTGGTGATCGCCGCAGATGGTCGCAACTCGCCCATGCGAGAGGCCGCCGGGATCAACGTGCACACCACGCGCTATGGGCAAAAGGCGTTGGCCTTCGCGGTTACACACTCGATCCCGCATCAGAACGTCTCGACCGAGATTCACAGGTCCGGCGGCCCGTTCACGCTAGTTCCCCTGCCCGACTGGCAGGGTCAGCCCTCGTCCGCGATTGTATGGATGGAGCGTGGCCCGCGCGCGGTAGAGCTGTTGAACACCGATCCGGAAAGCTTTGAAGCGCTGATGACCGAACGGTCCTGCGGGTTGTTCGGTCCGTTGAAACTGGCTTCACGCCGAACAATCTGGCCGATCATCAGCCAATCGGCAGAGCGCCTTTCGGGCGAACGCGTGGCCCTGATGGCCGAAGCCGCCCATGTCGTGCCCCCCATCGGTGCGCAGGGGCTGAACATGTCCTTGGGTGATCTGCGATGCCTGCTGGATTTGGCACAGGCCCGTCCCGAGGGCCTGGGTGACGCGCAGATGTTGGATGCCTATCACAAAGCGCGTCACACCGAGATCGAGGCCCGGGTCAAGGGTATCGACTTGCTGAACCGCGCCTCGATGATTGAGGCGCGGCCTTTACGGGACATACGTGCAATGGGGTTGAACGCGCTGTATTCGCTGCCGACCGTGCGCAAGACGCTGATGCAGATGGGCCTCGGCGTCCGCTAAAGCCCGATGGTCACAAAACCTGGTCCAGCACGCGCTTTAGACGCGCGATTGTGCCGTCAATATCGTACAGCTTGTCCAGACCGAACAGGCCCAGACGGAAGGTGCTGAACCCGTCTGGCTCATCACATTGCAAGGGCACACCAGCAGCGATCTGCATGCCCAAGGCGGCGAATTTGCTACCGTTCTGGATATTGGGATCCGAGGTATAGCTGACCACCACACCCGGCGCACCAAACCCATCGGCAGCGACAGAAACAATGCCCTTCTCCTTCAGCATTGCCCGTACACCGTCCCCCAATGCCCACTGGGCGTCACGCAGTTTGTCAAAGCCATAGTCTCGAGTCTCAGCCATCGTGTCGCGGAAGGCTTTCAGCGCATCTGTTGGCATCGTGGCGTGATAGGCGTGACCGCCATTTTCATAGGCTTGCATGATCTGACGCCATTTCTTCAGGTCGACGGCAAAACTGTCCGAAGTCGTCTCCTCCAGCCTTGCCTCAGCCTGTTCAGACAGCATGACAAGACCCGCGCAAGGCGATGCGCTCCACCCTTTCTGAGGGGCCGAGATCAGGACATCCACACCCGTCGCCTTCATGTCCACCCATGCGCAGCCCGAAGCGATGCAATCCAGAACCATCAGCGCCCCAACCTCGTGGGCTGCGGCTGCCATCGCCGAAATATAGTCGTCGGGCAGAATGACCCCGGCCGCCGTTTCGACATGCGGCGCAAAGACAACATCCGGGCGCCCATCGCGGATCGTTTCGATGACTTCCTCGATCGGAGCGGGCGCAAATGGGGACGTTGCCGAGTTGCCGGTCTGGCGCGCCTTCAGAACTGTTGCCGACGCCGTCAACCCACCGGACTCGATGATCTGGCTCCACCGATAGGAAAACCAGCCATTCCTGACCACCAGAACATTGGCATTGCGGGCAAACTGGCGCGCGACTGCTTCCATTGCATAGGTACCACCGCCCGGGATAACGGCCACACCGTCAGCGTTGTAAACGCCTTTCAGCATCTCAGAGATGTCGCGCATCACATGCTGAAACTGAACCGACATGTGATTAAGCGAGCGATCGGTGAAGACGACCGAAAACTCCTCTAACCCATTGGGGTCAATTTTGTCCAAAAGCGGGGGCATTGGTATTCCTTTCAAATTCCACGAAACGAGCGGGTGTTCGCAACTTCGCTCACTGCCTCTCAGTTATTACTGAAAATTGACCCAACGGAACCCGGTTTCCTAAGAAAATTTTAACGCCTCAAAGGCCCTATCGACAACTAATGACGCCAAACAGTGTCAGCAACCCTTTACACCCCTACGTGTTTCTGACCAGATACATACACTTTGGAGAAGAAAGGTATTTTCACTCGTGACTGCGCATAAGCGGATCAGTTTTCAGTTTGTACGTGACGAAGTAAAACGACGAATAGAAACCAGAGTTTGGCCACAGGGGTCGGTGCTGCCGACAGAAACCCAGTTGGCAGAAGAATTTAATTGTGCCCGTGCCACGGTAAATCGTGCTTTGCGGGAACTGGCAGATCAGGGCTTCGTTGAAAGAAAACGTAAAAGCGGAACGCGGGTCAAAAAAGAACCCAGCAAACACGCAAAACTGGAGTTTTCCCTGACCCGACTGGATGTCGAGGGGCAGAACTCCACCTATCGTTATGCGCTGGTCGAGCGTAATATCGTCTCCAGCCCCGGATGGCTTGCCTCTCAGTTAAGCGTCTCGCAGGAAGCGCGTGTTTTGCATATTGTCTGCATGCACTATGCAGACAACCGGCCGTTTCAACTGGAAGAGCGCTGGATCAATATCGATGCAGTTCCAGAAGTGGAACATGCTGACCTCGACACCAAAGGCCCGCATGAGTGGCTGTTGCACGCCGCCCCCTTCACCGATGCTGAAGTCGCCTTTTGCGCGATTTCGGCAGATGGACGGCTGGCTGAATTCATGGGGACAACCTCGGGGACGTCCATGATCCAATTAGAGCGCACGACATGGAAAGACGGGCAGCCAATTACCTTTGCGCGCATGACACATCATCCCGGATATTACATCCGTACCAGGTACTAAAACGGGCCTAGCCGATAGGCCCGGGTAGCCTCTCTTCGCTCAGTAATACATTGGCTTCGACATCTCCGGCCCCGGGCAAAGTCATTATCCGGCGGCGCAGAACACGTTCAAAGTCCGAGAGATCCCGTGCCACGACGCGCAAACGGTAATCATAGAGGCCCAACACATGTTCAACGGTTTGAACCTCGGGGATCGCACTGACGGCGCGTTCGAAATCTTCAAGGCTGACCTGACCTTTCCGCGCTAACTTGACCCCCAGAAAAACTGTCACCCCAAACCCCAACGCTTCTGCATTCAAACGCAGGTGGCGCCCCTTTATGATCCCCGTCGTTTCAAGCCTCCGGATACGGCGCCACATCGCGGGCTGAGACAGGCCAAATCTACGCCCCAAGGCACCCGCGCTTTGCGTTGCATCCTGGATCAGAGCGCGCAGAATTTTGCGGTCGAGCTCATCCAATTCGGTCATAGCGGCAGCACCTCATCGCTTTTGACCCGCGCGATATGCATCAATGCCTCGATATCTGCGATATGCGGTAAAGTCAGGATACGGTCACGATACAGCTGCTGGTAATGTGCCATATCCTTGGCAAGCACAGATAAGCGCACATCCACACGGCCCAAAAAGGTCTGAATCTCGATCACCTCGGGAACCTCACGCGCGACACCCATGAACTCGTCGAATGCACGCGGTTGGGTCTTATCCAGCGTCACCCGCAATGAAACCTCGACTGCATATCCCAATGCGGCCCAGTCAATGATCGCCTCTTGGGCTTGAATAATCCCGGCCTCTTGCATTTTTTCGATACGCCGCCAGCAGACACTTGTGCTGATGCGACAAAGCTCAGCCAGCTCAGCGGTTGTCAGCGTCGGGTCGGCCTGGAAATGACGCAGAAGCCTGCGGTCAACATCATCAAGCATGATTTTTTCTTTTTTACTATATTTCAAGAATAGATACTCGAGTTATCCTTGATAATTCAAGGATAACAGTATCGCTATCCTTGGAAAATCGCCTTAAAACCCACAGCAATCGAAACAGAAAGGACCAGCATCATGCGCGTCTATTACGATCGCGATTGCGACATCAACCTGATCAAAGACAAAAAAGTGGCCATCCTGGGTTATGGCAGCCAGGGTCATGCACACGCGCTGAACCTGCGCGACTCGGGCGCGAAGAATCTGGTCGTTGCCCTGCGCGAAGGCTCGCCTTCGGCTAGGAAAGCCGAAGCCGAAGGCCTGGCGGTCATGGGCATTGCAGAAGCGGCAGCCTGGTGTGATGTCATCATGTTCACCATGCCCGATGAATTGCAGGCCGAAACTTACAAGAAATACGTGCATGACAACATCAAGCCGGGTGCTGCGATTGCGTTCGCCCACGGCCTGAATGTTCACTTTGGCCTGATCGAACCGAAAGCAGGCGTAGACGTCATCATGATGGCCCCCAAAGGCCCCGGCCACACCGTCCGTGGTGAATACACCAAAGGTGGCGGCGTTCCCTGCCTTGTGGCCGTTGACACTGACGCAACCGGCAAAGCGCTGGAAATCGGTCTGTCCTATTGCTCGGCCATCGGTGGCGGCCGTTCGGGCATCATCGAGACCAACTTCCGCGAAGAATGCGAAACCGACCTGTTCGGTGAACAGGCGGTTCTGTGTGGTGGTATCGTCGAGCTGATCCGCTGCGGCTTTGAAACTCTGGTCGAGGCTGGTTATGCACCCGAAATGGCCTATTTCGAGTGTCTGCACGAAACCAAGCTGATCGTGGACCTGATCTATGAAGGCGGAATCGCCAACATGGACTACTCGATCTCGAACACTGCTGAATACGGTCAGTACGTCACTGGTCCGCGCATCCTGCCTTATGAGCAGACCAAGAAGGCAATGAAAGAGACCCTGTCGGACATCCAGAGCGGCAAGTTCGTACGCGACTTCATGCTGGAAAATGCTGTGGGTCAACCCACCATCAAAGCCTCGCGCCGTTCCAATGACGAGCACCAGATCGAAGTGGTCGGCAAAAAGCTGCGGGACATGATGCCCTGGATTTCGGCCGGTAAACTGGTCGATCAGGAAAAGAACTGATCCTATCGTGACGCCGCCCCCCGGGGCGGCGTCATTCATTTAATGGGCGTCAAAAATTTCTATCGACGGCCCGCCAACAATATCCACATGGGTATACATCGGGTTCGAATGCTGCTCGAACCGCACCGGCTTGTCGACAACCACCGAGGGCCATTTCCCGGGCTTCTGACAGAGGAAGATGTTGAGCAGCAAATGGCTGGGATTGATCCCCTGCGGATTGGCGATAACCAACATGGGCTCGACCCCTGGATTACCAACCGTGACAATGCCCGTCACAATCAACCTAGCGGGCCCTGGAGGCATCTTGTTGTTCCAAGCATACCAATCTCGTGAAGCCACATCGTCTCCGGGCTGGCAAACAGCATTCACTTCTTTGTAGTCCATAATTTGTCTCCAAATTCTTTTTCCAATACCCCTACAATACCACACTCGCAGCTAATTGTGACGAAGCAGGCAATACCATGAGAGAACCCTCTGAAATCACCAACAAAAACTGGCTTATGGTCGCTGTACTTGGCTTCATCTGGGGCGGCACATTTATGGTCGTGGCCATCGCGCTCGAGGGGTACGGGCCCGTCACAGTAGCAACAGCGCGCACGACTCTGGGCGCGCTCACCCTTATACTGCTGATGGGGGCGACGGGTCGCAAATTGCCAACAACCACGCGGGGCCTTTGGCCCTCAATCATCGTGATCGGCATTCTGTCGACGGCCCTACCTTTTTTGCTTCTCAGCTGGGGCCAGCAATATGTTCCGTCCGCCTTTGCGGGCCTTTCGATGGCGGCCATCCCGTTGATGGTGTTGCCACTGGCACATTTCTTTTCGGATGAGCCCCTCAACGCGCGGCGTTTTGTTGGCGTATCACTTGGATTTGCAGGCGCACTGGTGCTGATTGGCCCTGGCCTTGCACAGCTTGGTCAAGGTGCGGAACCACTGGCACAGCTGGCCTGTATTGGTGCTGCACTGTGCTATTCCTGCGCTTCTATATTCACGCGCAGATGCCCTCCGGTCGATCCGGTTGTTCTGGCTGCGCTCACTCTGCTGGTCGGCGCGGCGATCTTGTTGCCCATCATGCTGGTAACCGAAGGGGTGCCAAATTGGCATGGCGCACGGCCTAGCCTCGCCATAATCGCATTGGGCCTTGTTCCGACCGCCTTTGCCACGTTGTTGCGCGTCTCGATTATTCGCAGCGCCGGGTCTGTTTTTCTGACGCTGGTCAACTACCAGGTTCCGATATGGTCGATGGTATTTGGCGCGTGGATTCTGTCCGAGGCATTGCCGATACGGTTTTACGTTGCTCTGGCGATGATCCTGACCGGGCTAGCGATCAGCCAGTGGTTCAGCCTGCGCAGAATGCTTGCCGGTCGCTAGCCTGCAACCGCCGCGACCTCAGCAACGATACTGTCAACGACTTGGGCCAACAGCTGATCATCTTCACACTCCGCCATGACGCGGATCAGAGGTTCAGTGCCGGATTTACGGATCAGTAATCGGCCTTTTCCTTTCAGACGCTCTTCGGCATCCGAGATTGCGGCTTTCACACCAGCTGTTTCCAGCGGGGCCTGCCCCTCGCCATAGCGCACGTTCTTCAACAGTTGCGGAACTGTTTCGAATTGAACCGACAGTTCGGATGCGTTGCGCCCGGAATGTACCATTTCAGCCAGGAAATGCAGGCCCGCCATGAGGCCATCGCCTGTGGTGGCATAATCGCTCATGACGATGTGGCCAGATTGTTCACCACCCAGGTTGAAATCTCCTTCACGCATCCGCTCGACTACATAGCGGTCGCCTACGGCCGTTCGTTCAAGCCTGAGCCCCTGCGAACCGAGATGGCGTTCGAGACCAAGATTGGACATGACTGTCGCGACCAAAGCGCCGCCGCGCAAGCGGTCTGCCTTGGCCCAAGAGGTCGCTAACAACGCCATCAACTGATCGCCGTCGGCCACGTGTCCGTGCTCATCCACGATCACAACCCGATCGGCATCACCATCCAGGCAGATCCCGACATCGGCCCCGTGCGCCACCACTGTTTCAGCTGCAAGCTGAGGTTTGGTCGAACCGCAATTCAGGTTGATATTCTTACCGTTAGGAGATGTGCCTACAGGAATGACCTCGGCCCCAAGTTCCCACAAAACTTCGGGTGCGGTACGGTGCGCGGCGCCATTGGCGCAATCCACCACCACTTTCAAACCGTCCAGCCTAAGATCGCGGGATAGCGAAGATTTCACCCGCTCGCCATAGCGAAACCGCGCATCGTCTACCCGGCGGGCCCGACCGATATTTTGCGCCTGCGCAGGCTTAACCCCTTCTTCGATCAGCCGTTCGATTTCAATTTCCGCCTGATCCGACAGCTTGAAGCCATCAGGCCCGAAAAACTTGATCCCGTTGTCTTCGGCGGGGTTGTGACTGGCCGAGATCATCACGCCCAGATCGGCGCGCATTGACCGCGTCATCAGGCCGACAGCCGGCGTTGGAACTGGTCCCAGCAGCAAAACATTCATCCCGGTCGAGGTCAGCCCCGCCGTCAGCGCGTTTTCCAGCATATACCCAGACAGGCGCGTATCCTTGCCAATAACAACACGGTGCACGCCGGATTGGTCACGTCGGAAGTACCGCCCAACCGCGGCCCCCATGCGCAGGGCCATCTCAGCCGTGATCGGATGCGTATTGGCGGTGCCACGCACCCCATCGGTTCCGAACAGCTTGCGCATTGGTATCTCTCCGTAAATTCTTGCTTGTTGCGACCGGATTACCGGACGGCGGCCCATAGACGCAAGGCCTGAGCGGTTTCAGCGACGTCATGAACACGAAGGATCTGCACACCCTGTGCCAATCCGGCCAGCCCCACGGCGATGGATCCCGGCGCACGGGCATCTTTGCCGGGTTCTTTGCCTATCTGACCAATAAACCCCTTTCGGGACACGCCCAGCAGGATCGGACACCCCAAACTGTGAAACAGGCTGAGATTCTGCAGAAGGATAAGATTGTGCTTTTCGGTTTTGCCAAATCCTATGCCCGGGTCGATAACGATCTGGTCCCGGCTCATGCCGAGGTCTTCAAGAAACCCGACCTGCCCATGTAGGAAGTCATAAACATCCAGCAAAACACTGTCGTAAGTCGGGTCGTCCTGCATCGAACCTGGATCGCCCTGCATGTGCATCACACAAACGGACGCACCAACCTGGGCACAGAACGGCGCAAGGTCCGGATCGAAGGTAAAGCCCGAGACGTCGTTGATCAGCCCTGCCCCGGCTTTCCAAGCGGCTTTGGCAACGGCGGCTTTGCGGGTATCTACGGAAATCAACGCATCGGTCGTCGATCTGATCGCCCGAACCAAAGGTTCCGTACGGGCGATTTCCTCATCTTCAGGGACAAAGGTTGCACCCGGGCGTGTCGACTCGCCTCCGATATCGAGAATACTGGCGTCCCGCGATACCATGTCCCGAGCCGCAGCCTGTGCCGACTCGACCGAGTTATGCACCCCGCCATCCGAGAAACTGTCCGGCGTGGCGTTGAGGATCCCCATGATCTGAGGGCAATCCATCGCAACTCCAGAAACAGCTGCCCGTGGACGTGTCAGTCGATCCAGCACATCCCCCGGAATCTGCGCAGCCGGGATGATGCACGCGGCTTCAGTCCGGCTCAGACGTTCGACATGGGTAAACCACAGCTTCTGACCGGCTAAGGTCACCGCCCCTTCAGGGCGCACCTCACCATGCTGAACCAGAGGTCGGTAGTATGCAGTCACAGATTCGCCTGACCCACCGGCACAGCGCGCAGCGGAATCTGTGGCGAGTCCGGCAGGGCGCCTCCGAAAACCAACAGCTCACTTGCTTCGAAAGTCGCGGCAAACCACGCCGCCAAAGCGACCGCGTCAGATGGTGCGGCAGATGGCCCATCCACCGCATCAAGAACGATCTTGGACGGGGCCCAAACACAAATCTGTCCGTTCTTCATGGCCCAATCCAACTCAGTCCGCGTGGAAACGACGACACAGCGCAGGTCACGCGCGGCCAATACCCAGGCGTTTTGCTCGATGGCCAAAAGGTCGATCCGGCGTTGTGTCATGGCGTGCCCGGTTTGTGAAACGGCCATCTCCGCCGCCCCAACGCATAGGATCAAGGGGCGTTTCCGATTCTCCAACTGGTCGATCCAACCGGTCAGATTGTCCGAAGCGATTGCTTCGTTTGACAGGAAGGCCAAACGCGGGTGCGGACGCTCTTCCTCGACCAGATCGTGGTGAGATGCATCTTTACCGCGCACGATCTCGACGCCCAAAGCGCCGGGTCCTCGGTCCAGTTTTTCTATTCTGACAAAAGCCCTTACGGCCTGAGGCTCAAGCAAAATTCTTTCCGCAATCCGGTCTGCCAGAGTTTCCAGCAGGTTCAACCGCTCGGCTGACAGTTCAAAGGCGATAGCCTCGGTCACACGATCATATGACAAAATGCGATCAACATCGTCGTCAATCGGGTCGGTCAAAGGGCGCACCTCGACAACGATATTAAAGCAAATGCGTTGCGTCGTTCCGCGCTCTGCCTGAAAAGCGCCAATTTCGACCTCGACAATATGGTCCCGCAGAGAAATGCGATCCAGAGGTCCCCGCGTGGCTGTCGCTTCGGACCGCTCGGAGGGGTGCGCAAAGGCAAGACGGATTTCAGAACTCATGCGGTTGACCCTTTGGGCTTGGTGGACTTTTCGGACCTATTTACACATTGCAGGCCCTATAACACTGCAACAAGCGCCATTCCAGTCTTCGAATGCGGCGTCAGCTGACGCGAAACCAGCTCATCATTCCCGATGCTGAATGACCCAGCATATGACAGTGCAACAACCAGTCGCCTGGATTGTCAGCAATCAGCGCGATTTTACGGGTCTGACCCCGCCCTATCAGTATCGTGTCGCGCCAGGGGCCCAGCGTGCCGTCATCCAGGATGATGCGGAAATGGTGCCCATGCAGGTGCATAGCATGGGAAAATACCGTTTCATTGACAAACTCAATCTGATGAGCACTTCCCAATCGCGCATCCAGAAACGGCTCATCCGGTCGATCAGAATAGCCATTCAATGCCCAAAACCTCCCGAGTTGGGCCAATTCACGGCCTGATAGCTCGGTCTCGCCCATATTGGCGGAATCCAGCCAGCGCATGGCCCCGCCTTGCAGCGTCATGCGATGGATCGGTGCGTCGTCCAGCCGAACCTTAGGCATCTCATTTGCTTGCAAGGGGCGGATTCCAGTCCTGTTTGCCGCCACCTGACCGACCACTGCAAGCCGAACCAGACCGAAGCTTTCACCGCGTTCTTGACTAACAAGCCCGGCAATCTGACCCTCATCACTTTGCACATCCGCGATCAGATCCATCCGCTGAGCAGGTGCAAGCGGGACGTTCCCAGAAAACGGCAAAGGGTCAACCAGAGGCATTCCATCCAAAGCGACGATCCAACCTGTCAGACCATCAAGCCCCAGATCGAATATCCTGGCATTTGCCGCATTGATCAGCCGCAGCCTCAGGCGCGCGCCGCGCGCCACTGCATATTCTGGATCAAACTGGCCGTTAACTGTGACGAGATTACCCAAACGCCCGGCGTGGCTGAGGTCGTGCTGGTTATAAAAATCTTCTACGATCTGCCCGGTTTCCGGGGTCAATCGCCAGTCGTCCAGGACAAGGGTCAAATCCTGATCCACATCAGGCAGATTATCTTCTTCGACAATCAATGGGCCGTAGAGGCCACGCGCAACCTGCTCCATGGATCGGTTATGGGCATGATACCAATATGTTCCCGCATCCGGGACCACGAAGTCATAGGTAAAACTGTGGCCAGGCTGAACAGCGTCCTGCGTCAGACCCGGGACTCCGTCCATTGCATTGACAATCCGAATGCCATGCCAGTGGATCGTAGCGGGTTGGGGCAAATCGTTTACCAATCTGCACCGGACGCTTTGCCCTTTGCGCAGGCGAATTTCTGAACCGGGCACATTTCCACCAAAGGACCAAACCGAGGTCTCGGGGTACCCGTCAGGGGCCAGCTGTCGGGAGACGATCTGGGCAACCAAATCATCTATTGCGGCATGCACTGCCTTGGGCAACAGCAACATTGCTGTACCGGATTGCAAAATCTGTCTGCGTGATAACACCAATACGGGCCTCCTGGACCCGC
This sequence comes from Ruegeria sp. CDSA077, assembly GCF_059612265.1. Lineage (NCBI taxonomy): Bacteria > Pseudomonadati > Pseudomonadota > Alphaproteobacteria > Rhodobacterales > Roseobacteraceae > Ruegeria > Ruegeria sp. CDSA077. Next base: position 483,935 of record NZ_JBXWQG010000001.1, on the reverse strand, counting down.
AATCTAAACCGATTTTCGTCCCGCGCCAGTAGGGTTCCAGCGCGGGTGCGTCAATCAGTTACTCGCCGTCTGATAGTTGTGACGGTAGAAAATATGGACACCGATACGCGCGGTTTCCTTGTAGACCTTGGCCCAAGACGGGCGCACTGCGGTCGTGTGATAATGCGTAGCCCCTTCGGTGAGCTTTTTAGCAGCCCCGTCGATGGCTGTACGCGCGACTTTCGCTACACGCTCATAGGCCTTCTTTTCACGGATCACTTCCTCTTGACCGTCACAGGTATAGGTGAACTGGCACTGGTATTTCTTACCTGTGCCCTGATTGATCACACCGCACAGCGTGTCGGGAAAGCGGCTGCTGGCAACACGGTTGAGGATAACCTCCGCCACAGCAAACTGACCGCGCACGCCTTCGCCGCGCGCTTCAAAGTACAACGCCTCGGCCAGGCACTTGAATTGTTCGCCTCCGGTGGCGGTGGGTTGCTCGTCCAACCAGCTCTTGGAGTAGGACACTTCTTTCGGCTCAGGCTCCTGTCGGGGCTTGAACAAATTCAGATAATCGCGAAAATTCTGACCGGGCAGTTCGCTACGGGCGACCAGCTCACGTTTCGCAGTATCGGTTGCTTCCCTCTCAGCGAAGGACACACTAGGCAGCATGGTTGTCGCCATAACGGCAACAGCCAGAATATATCTTAGCATCAGATAACCTCGCACAGGCACATTCTGCGCCATACCCTCCCCCGGCGGGCGCGATGAGGCTCATACCGAATTGAATCGGAAACGTCCAGATCAGAAGAAGATGCAAGTGGAAAATCGCCGTAACGTCAAAATAAGTTGACGACGGCTACCTTCTTTTCCCACTAATCCTTGGGTCGGCAGTTACTGTCAACCCCCAAGTCTGGACGAAATCGCCAGTTGAGCGGCAGCCAGCCGAGCGACAGGTACCCGGAAGGGTGAACATGACACATAGTCGAACCCCAAATCCCGACAAATTGCGATTGATTCGGGGTTTCCGCCATGTTCACCACAGACTGACAGGGTCACGTCCGGCTGAACCCGGCGTCCGCGTTCAGACCCCAGCTTCAGCAATTCCCCTACACCATCGGGATCTAGCACGTGGAACGGATCCTCGGCGAAAACACCCTGACGCACATAAGCAGACATGAAACGACCAGCATCATCACGAGACAATCCATAGGTCATTTGGGTCAAATCATTGGTGCCGAAGCTAAGGAACGCAGTTTGTGGAGCGATTTCGTCCGCCCGCAGGCAGGCACGCGGCGTTTCCACCATGACCCCCAGCCGGTATTCGAACTCTTGCCCTCGTTCAGCGGCTACCGATGCCGCAACCGTGTCTATCCGAGATTTGACAAGCTCAACCTCGCGCTTGGCCGAAACCAGCGGTATCATCACCTCGGGGACCACCAGAGCGCCCTCTTTGCTGGCCTCGAGCGTCGCCTCAAAGATTGCTCGGGCCTGCATATCATAGATTTCCGGCACCGTGATGCCCAGCCTGACGCCGCGCAATCCCAACATCGGATTGTATTCGGTCATCTCGGCAACACGGCGTTCCACATCCGAAACCGGCAGATCAAGTGCCTCTGCTAATTCACGCTGGCCACTGCGAGTCGTGGGCAGGAACTCATGCAACGGCGGGTCGAACAGGCGGATACAGACCGGTTGACCTTCCATAATTCGAAAAAGTTGCACGAAATCTGCGCGTTGCATCGGAAGCAGACGTTCCAGAACCGCCGCACGACCGGAAGAGGTTTGGGCAAAGATCATTTCGCGCATCACGATCAGGCGGCCGGGATCAAAGAACATATGTTCGGTCCGGCACAGGCCGATCCCTTGTGCCGAAAAGTTCCGAGCGGTCTGCGCATCCGCAGGCGTATCGGCATTGGCGCGGATCTCAATATCACGTTCGGCGTCTGCCCAGCTCATAAGCGTCTGAAAACAATCGTCTAGCGCCGCCTCAAGCATCGCGGGCTGCCCCGCCAGAACCTGCCCCGAAGTTCCGTCTATCGTCAGCTTGTCGCCCGTTTTGAAAACGCGGCCATCCTGGGCTGTCAACATCTTCTCTTTGGTCTGAAACCGCATTTCAGAGGCGCCAACGATGCAAGGCAGGCCCAAGCCGCGACCGATCACGGCCGCATGGCTGGTCATCCCACCCTTTTCGGTCAGAACAGCCACTGCGGCGTGCATTCCCCGGACATCTTCCGGGGACGTTTCTCGGCGCACCAGAATACAGGGCTCGCCCCGCGCGGCACTTGCCTGCGCCTCGGCCGCAGTAAACACAAGCTTTCCGGTTGCCGCCCCTGGACTGGCTGCAATGCCTGTGGTCAGCACATCGCGGCGCGCGTCGGGGTGAACCTGCCGGTGCAGCAACTCGTTCAGAGAATGCGGATCGACCCGCATCACCGCCTCTTGCTGAGGAATGATGCCATCCTCGGCCAACCGAACGGCAATCCGCATGGCGGCACGGGCACTGCGCTGCACGCGCACACCGTCCAGAATGTGAACGTGCCCATTTTCGATGACGAATTCGACCTGCATTTCCTCACGCAGCTTTTCGCGCATGATTGCAGCATGTGCCTTGAGTTCCGCGAATGCCTTGGGCGCAACTTCCTCAAGCGACTTACCACGCGGATCCTTTTCCAGATACAGAGCAGCGACCCCCTCGCCCAACGCATCGCGACCCTGGCTTTGGCTGAGGTAACGACCGGTTATCTGCTGCAGCCCTGTTGTCGGATCAATCAGTTGCAGAACGCCGGACCCGCATTCGCCCTGCCCCACACCCGGGACCATCTCTTGAATGACCAGGCCCAGACCTGCATCCGCTGGCGCACCTTTTGCTTGGCGTAACAGCCGGGCTGAGGTTCCATCCCATGCCCGCGCCATCGAACGCAGAACCGCAACCAGCTGCTCACCACGATCCTGTGGGAAAGGCTCGTCGGTTTCATCCTCATAGGCCCGCAACGACTGGCGCAGACCTTCCAGCCCATCGGCCTCGATGTCGTCAAACACATCCGCATCCAGACGCGCCACATGAATGGCATAGCTTTGAACAAAGCGCAGCGACAGTGCAGCCGCGGCCTCGTTCCCCATCTCGTCTGACAGATCCACATAGCGCGCATCATTCATACCGATGTTGAGGATTGCCCCAGGCCCGCCCCAATCGGGGTCCTCGGAACTTGGACGAACACATAGCAGCGCCGCCTCGTCGAACTGTTCGAGAATGGCCGCAATGTCGGGCACCTGCCCGCCGGCGATCCGCTGCACTGCATCAAAGGACAATGCAACCGTTCGTGGTACGGGAAAATCCAGCCGAACCAGGCGCTGCAGGCATTTCGCGCGCCCGCCATGAGTATTCGCCGCTACGGGCGCTTCGGCTGTGATCAGAGTGGTATGCGGGTTATTCTGCACTGCGGCACCTTTTGGTTTCACCGCAGCATAGGCCCCTGCGCCCGTGGCGCAAGAGCGTTAACCTTCGATTCGGACCAGATCGGCCACGCTGGAACAGACCTTCCTGATCTGGCTGAGCAGGTTCAGGCGGTTGCGGCGCAGGATGTCATTGTCGGTATTGACCTGCACATCCTCAAAGAACGCATCCACCGGCCCGCGCAGCGCGGACATAGCCGTCATCGCGGCCGGGAAATCTTCGGACGCCAGCGCTGTATCGATCTGTGCCTGAGCCTGATCCAATGCTCCAAACAGCGCCTTTTCACTGTCTGTTTCGGCAAATTTCACATCTGCCCCATAAGAGTACTCGACCCCATCCTTTTCCTCGGCCTGAGTCAGGATGTTGTTGGCCCGCTTGAACCCCTGCAGGAGGTTTTCACCATCCTCGGTGGCAATCACCGCGTTCAGCGCGCGAGCGCGTTTGACCAGCAGGTTGAGGTCGTCATTGCCGTCCATAGCGATACAGGCGTCGATGATGTCGTGGCGGATGCCCTCGTCGCGGAGGAAGACCTTGAGGCGGTCGTGGAAGAAGGAGAGGAGGGTATCGGTAGACTCAACCTTATAGTTAACTGGAATTGAGCTTGGCTTTTCTTGGTCTGCCTTACTGAACAAATAGTCCTTGAGATAAGCTTTTTGAATGCGCTCACTCAAAACGTCCTTGAGCCTCAATCGCACGTTATTCTCCAAAACCAACCGAATAACCCCCAGCGCCGCACGGCGCAGAGCAAACGGGTCTTTCGACCCGGTCGGCTTCTCATCAATCGCCCAGAACCCGGTCAGCGTGTCCAGCTTATCGGCCAGCGCCACGGTCACCGAAAGCGGCGCGGTGGGCACATCATCCGACGGACCCAGAGGCGAATAATGCTCCTGCGCCACGGCGGCTACGGCAGCGTCTTGACCTGCGGCCTCGATGTAGTACCGCCCCATAAGCCCCTGAAGTTCGGGGAATTCATAGACCATTTCCGAGCTCAGATCGGCCTTGGCAAGACGCGCGGCTTTCTCGGCCACTGCCGGTTCGGCACCTGTGATCGGGGCCAGTTCGCGGGCCAGTGCGGCGATGCGGTCGATCCGTTCCGCCTGTGTGCCCAGCTTGTTGTGGAAGGTCACATTCTCCAGCGCGCGGGTCCACTGGGTCATATCCGACTTGGCAACGCGCAGGTCATTCTCCCAAAAGAATTTCGCATCCGCCAGACGGGCCGACAGCACCTTTTGGTTCCCCCCCAGAATTGTCGCGCCATTGTCTGCGGTTTCACGGTTGGCCACGGTGATGAAGCGTTCGATCCGGCCTGTTTTGGGGTTCTTTACGGAAAAGAACTTTTGATGCTCTTTCATCGAGGTCTGCAACACCTCGGGCGGCAGTTCGAGGAACTCCTCGTCAATCTGCCCCATCAGCACAACGGGCCATTCGACCAGCCCCGCAACCTCGGCCAGCAGGCCCTTATCGTCGACCAACTCCAAGCCTGCCGCAAAGGCCATGTTCTGGGCGTCGTTCCAGATATGCTCAGCGCGTTCCTGGGGCGACAGCACCACGAACGCGCGTTTCAGCTTGGCGGCGTAATCCTCGAAGGAAGAAACAGAAAACCGGTTTGGGGCCATGAAACGATGACCCTCGGTCGTATCGCCGGATGTGATCCCTTCGACCTCAAGCGGCACGACCTGCGCGCCTGCCTCATCGCTGAGGAGGCACAGGATCGAATGCAGCGGACGTACCCAGCGCATCGGACCACTGCCCCAGCGCATCGACTTGGGCCAGGGGAAGTTCCTAATGGTCGCCTCAAGCACGTCGGCCACGATATCAGCCGCCGGGCGACCAGGCTTTTCGATCATCGCGAAATAGACCGCACCTTTGGGCGTTTCACGCTCTTCCAACTGATCGCGGGTCAGGCCGGCGCCGCGCAGGAAGCCTTCGATGGCCTTATCGGGTGCGCCCACTTTCGGGCCTTTGCGTTCCTCGCGGATGGACGGGCTTTCGGCCAGCAAACCCTCGACCGCCAACGTCAGACGACGGGGCGTGGTCAGAGAGGCAGCCCCGGCATAGGTCAGACCGGCCTCGACCAGACCATCAGTGATCCGCTTTTTCAGGTCTTCACCGGCACGGGTTTGCATGCGTGCAGGGATTTCCTCGGAAAACAGTTCGATCAGCAGGTCGGGCATAGTCGGTCCTTAGAAATTGACGATCGTCTGAATGACGATGGCATTGGCGATATCCACAAAGAATGCGGATACAAGGGGCAGTACGATAAAGGCAATAGGGGACGGGCCATATCGCTTGGTTACGGCGGTCATATTGGCGATGGCGGTGGGGGTCGCGCCCAGCGCAAACCCACCGAAGCCTGCGGCCAGAACCGCGGCGCGATATCCCGCCCCCATCACCGGAAACAACACGTAGATAACGAAGATTACCGTAAAGGCGGTTTGTGCCGCCAGTACGACCAAAATGGTCACACCAAGTTCCGCAATCGTCCACAACTGCAGGCTCATCAGCGACATGGCCAGAAAGGTACCCAACGCAAGCTCTGAAACCAGCCCAAGCGCGGATGTGCGGCTGACGGGAACTGCATTTGGCCGCAACCAGCTGCGCAGGTTGCCGATCAAAATGGCAATGATCAGACAAGGTACAAACAGGGGAAGTTTCAGGCCGGCCTCTGCGATCAGGACATTCACGCCATAGCCAATGATAATGGCAAGATGGAGGTACAGCATGACCCGCATCAGACCAAGCGGCGTAATATCAGGATAACGCTGTTCTTCGGTTGCGACACCAACTGTCAGTTCTTCGTTGGGGCGGTCGGGGGTCAGATTATAGCGTTCGACAAGATACTTGGCCACAGGACCACCAACCACCGCGGCCAACACCAGGCCCAATGTCGCCACTGCGACCCCCAACTCGGTCGCGCCTTCCAACCCAGTTACGGCACCAACGTCCGGCGCCCATGCGATGGCGGTTCCATGCCCGCCGATCAGTGCAGCTGATCCGAATAACACTCCGGATTGGGCAGGAAAACCAAATGCAACCGCCCCGACCGCACCAATGCCGTTTTGCATGATGATGGTGATCAATGTAAGAACCAACAGCAAGAACAGAGGTTTGCCGCCGGTAAGCAGATCCAGGAACCGGGCATTCAGGCCGATTGCCGCAAAAAACAGCACCAGCATGTAATCCCGCGTGGCCATCTCAAAATCGAATGAGATGCCTGTGGCCATGTATAATCCCAACATCACCAGCGCTGCGACCAACCCGCCGCTGACCGGTTCGGGTATGTTGAAGCGCTGAAGCAGCTTCACCTGCGTGTTCAACTCCGCCCCCAAAAGATAGACAGCTAGCCCCAACGTGGCGGCGATCATATCCGGGATGAGATAAGTCATTGCCCCGTTTCCGGTTGCTGCGGGCATTCCTCTCCGACGACCGTGCCGTCATAGGCCTTTTCCCCGCAGTTGTTCAGCGCGTGCCAAACATAGCCTTTTCCATCCTGGGTTACAGCGACGATCCGGTCCACGCCAAAGTGTATATTCTTAGCCCCGACAAAGGCCTGCGCCTGACCGGTCTGCAACGCGTTGGCAATCTCGATGGCATCGTAGCACTCAAACCATCCGGGCGCCGTCAACGGTTCGGGGTCATTGGCGGTCTGATAACCAGCCAGATCTGCTGGCGTCAGGTCAGTTTCAAAGCAGGCGCGGTATCGAATCGGAGAGCTGTCCGCATCAATCGCCTGAAAGTCCGTATAGGCGATGGTCTCGGGCTCATCTGCGCCGATTGCTAGCAAACGGACATCCTGTCCCGGCTTTGAGACCACTTCATAATAAAAGCCGTAAACTTGCAGATAGTACATGGCCCCACCAGCCAGAACAGCCGACCCAAGAAGGAGAATAGCAAGTAGTTTTCCGGTCATCGTTCGAGCATCCTATTCACGTGGCCTCTTTCATTGAGGTCGAAAATGGGCCAGTTTCCAACCTGATACAGGCTGACATTAGGGTTATGAAAATGGACACGACTCTCGCCGCAGGTTTTTTCGGCGCGCTTTTTGCGATCATGAACCCGATCACCAACTTGCCCGTTTTTCTGAGCGTGACTGATGGTCTGACCCCCGCAGATCAACGCAAGGTTGCGGTGAAAACCGTCACCTACTGTCTGATCCTGGGCGGTGCTTTTGCAGCCATTGGCAGCAAGACATTGGGACTGTTCGGCATCAGCGTCAATGATCTGCGCGTTGCGGGCGGTCTTGTTGTCCTGATGATCGGCCTGAACATGCTGAGCGGCACCGAGAGCACGGCGCATCACGGAACCGAAGGCGAAAAGAAATCTTATCCCGAGCCCGACACCGTCGCCTTTTATCCCTTGGCCTTTCCCATCCTCGTTGGGCCTGGCACAATCACAACGTTGATCCTCTATGCACATCAAATGTCCAAACCTATGGACGTCATACTCTATGCGGGCGTTTTTCTGGCAGTGCTGTTTTTGCTGTTCGTCACATTCTGGAACGCCGCGGCGCTGTCCAAGCGGCTTTCGGACAACGCTCGGGTGATCATGAGCCGCTTTATGGGTATGATCCTGTCTGCCATCGCAATCAGCATGATCGCGGACGGCCTTAAAGTTCTGCTTCCCGGTTTGGCGTAACTGACGCATCAGACCTCGTACCCGGCGGCATCGGTCTGAACGAAGGCGTCGGCGCATTGCTTTGCCAAGGTCCGCACGCGCCCAATATAGGCCTGCCGTTCCGTCACCGAGATCACGCCACGCGCATCCAACAGGTTAAAGATATGTGATGCCTTGATGCACTGATCATAGGCCGGGTGCGCCATTACGATACGCTTACCGGTTTTTGGATCGTCATGCTCTTGAGCCAGAATATTGGCGCATTCGGACTCGGCCTCTTCGAAATGGCGCAGTAGGACTTCGGTGTTGGCCACGTCAAAGTTCCAGCGGGCATATTCTTCTTCGGTCTGCTTGAATATGTCACCATAGGTCAGCGGGCTGGGTGACCGCGGATCGTTGAAGGGCATGTCCATCACGTGATCAACACCCAGCACATACATCGCCAGCCGCTCCAACCCATAAGTCAATTCACCTGAAACCGGCGCGCAGTCATGGCCTCCGACCTGTTGGAAATAGGTGAACTGGCTGACTTCCATGCCGTCGCACCAGACCTCCCAGCCCAGGCCCCAGGCGCCCAGGGTTGGGCTTTCCCAGTCATCCTCGACAAACCGGATGTCATGCAGGTCCATGTCGATGCCGATTGCCTCAAGGCTGCCCAGATACAACGCCTGCAGGTCCGGCGGGCTAGGCTTGATCAACACCTGATACTGGTAATAGTGCTGCAAGCGATTGGGGTTCTCGCCATAACGCCCATCTGTTGGGCGGCGCGAGGGCTGCACATAAGCTGCGGCCCAGGACTTGGACCCCAAAGCGCGCAAAGTAGTCGCTGGATGGAATGTCCCTGCCCCGACCTCCATGTCATAGGGCTGCAGAATGGCGCAGCCTTTTGACGCCCAATAGGTCTGAAGGCGCAGGATGATCTCCTGAAAAGAGCGAGGTGCGTTGGACTTAACGGTCATCACATTCCCTTTGGACGCCATTGCGCCCTGTTCCGGTGGGTTTTGCCCTTCCTATGCAAGGGGCCAAGGGGCGTCAACGGGACAGTGTGCCCGGGAAGCCACTGAGCGGCCAAACTGGAAATTCCCCGTATTCCAGGCATGGTGTTTCAACCCGCATATCGCGTACTCTTCATCGCAGAAAAACACCGCGGACACAGGCACACAATGAGACGCATATTAACGGTAATTTCAGTTCTTTTCCTTTTCGGCGTGCGGGCATCATTTGCGCAGCAAGACGGAGGTGTTTGGGTCCAGGTCGAGGCGCAGCCTTCGCTGCGTGAAGCCCAGGAACGCGCACAAACCTATTCTGGCGCGTTGCCAGACGTAAATGGATTTCGCCTGAATTCGGGCTGGTATGCCATTGTGATCGGCCCGTATCTGCGCGGCGATGCCGAGCAAGTTCTGCGGGTGTACCGCGCAGAGGGGCAAATTCCAGCCGACAGCTTTATCGCCTTCTCGAACACACTGGGGCAGCAGTTCTGGCCGGTCAGTGCGAATACTCAGGACCAGGCCGCTGTGACAGCGCCGGTCGCATCTGAACCGGAACAACCAGTGGCCGAGGCAACCCCGCAAATTGCCGATGAAACCAGATCACAGGCGCTGCAAAGCGAACGATTGCTGAGCGCGCAGGAGCGTATGGGCCTTCAAACCGCACTTCAGGCAGCCGGTTTCTACAATTCGACGATTGACGGTGCCTTTGGTCAGGGGACACGCCGCTCGATGGGCGACTGGCAAAGTTTCAACGGATACGAGGCGACCGGGGTTTTGACCACGGCACAGCGCAAGGCCTTGATGGATGACTATAACGCGCCATTAATCAGCGCGGGAATGCAGCTCTACACAGACCCACAGGCAGGTATCGAGATGGCCATGCCGCTGGGTGTTGTTGCATTCGACCGTTACGAGGCTCCCTTCGTACATTTCAACGGCTCGACCGACCTGAATGCTCAGGCCCTGCTGATCAGTCAGGATGGCACCAAAGCAACCCTGCGGGCCCTTTTTGAAGTCATGCAGTCGCTGGAAATCGTTCCGCTTGAAGGCCCTCGCCAGCTGCGCGGTGACAGCTTTACGCTGGAAGGTCGCGGCAATGACATTGTATCCTATACCGAGGCCAAGCTGAAAGATGGTCAGATCAAAGGTTTTACCCTGGTCTGGCCCGAAGGGGACGAGGCGCGCCGTACCCGCGTTCTTGCCGCCATGAAAGCGGGCTTTAGCACCACTGATGCGGTTCTTGACGCCGCCGCCGGATCGGACGCTGCGCAAAGCATTGATCTTGTATCCGGCCTGCAGGTTCGCAAACCGCGCCTGTCACGCTCGGGGTTCTTTGCGGATGCCAAAGGCACCGTCCTGACCGTGACCGAGGCGGCAGATAGCTGCTCGCGGATCACGCTGGACGGCGCGCACGAGCTTGAGGTCGCCTCGACCGATCCCAATCTCGGCATCGCCGTTCTGCGGCCAAGCCGCGACCTTTCCCCGATCAGCGTGGCCGAGTTCAGCAGCACCAAGCCGCGGATTCAGTCCGAGGTTGCGGTCTCCGGATTCTCGTATCAGGGCGTTTTGGGCGGTCCGACGCTGTCATATGGGCAGATCGCCGACCTGCGCGGCCTGAACGGTGAGGATGGCGTGAAGCGTCTGGCGCTGGCCACCCAACCCGGCGATGCAGGAGGCCCCGTGTTTGACGGCAACGGTCAGGTGGTCGGGATGCTTTTGCCGACCCCGACGGATGGGCGGACCCTGCCCGCCTCGGTCAGCCTGTCTGCCAATACAGAGAGCCTGAACAAGGCGCTGAGCAAGGCTGGGCTGGCAGGTCAATCCAGCGCCACCACCGCCACGCAGGTCTCACCCAATGAGCTTAGCCGCCGGGCAAATGGGATGACTGTTCTGGTACAATGCTGGGATTGAGTTCGTAAAATCGCGCATTAACGCCGCCCATCCGGGCGGCGTTTTTTATTCTGCGCGCCATATGTCCGGAGTGATCCGGATCAATGTCGGCCCCTTAGCGGTAAACGCTTTTCGCACCGCAGACTGCATGTCTTCCAGTGTTGAGGGCGCGGCAGACAAGGCGCCGAATGCCTCGGCCAGTTTGCAAAAGTCAGGGTTACGCGCAACGACAGCATTCGGGGCGATCTGACTGCCCACCATGCTGTCTTCGATCTCTTTCAGCTTGCCATTGTCCCAAAGAATGATCGGCAGGGGCAAACCCAGCTCTACCGCCACGCCCAATTCCATCATCGTGTAGTGAAAGCCATAATCCCCAGCAATCACAGCAGTCGGCCTGCCCGGCCGCGCGATAGCGCCACCTATTCCAGCCGGCAACGCATAGCCCAGCGTGCCAAAGCCGTTCGGGTGGTGCCAATGATAGGGGAAAGGCATTTCCCACACCCCCTTGGCAACATAGGCGAACTGGGTCATGTCCGAATACACCATCACATCCGCTGGCATTGCCTTACGCAAGGCATCCAACACCGGGACAATTCCGGGCCGTTCTGCGTCAATCTCCGCGCGCCATTTACTGCGGGCTTCGGAGACCTCATCCGAGGACCAGCCATTTGCCGGTTTGACATGGTCGATAGACGCCCACATCGCTTGGGCAAAGCTTTCGCCATCCGCCTGCAACTTGACCGATGCCCGATGATGGTCCGACAGGACCTGAGGGTCCAGATCAATGCGGATCATATTGGCCGTATGCCCCAGCGCATCGCGCCACAGATCGACCTCACCCAGCTCGGCTCCGACGACCACCACAAGATCGGCGGAGGCGATGATCTGGGCGCTTTCGGGGCGAGACAAGGCAGCGCCAAAATCCAACGCATAATCCAACCCCACCATTCCACGCCCCGCATAGGTGGTGAAACAGGCCGCTCCGATCTGTGTCAGAATCTGCCGCCACAGGTTTGATCTTGCACCGCCTCCCAGAATGAACAGCGGCCTGCGCGCAATGTTCAGCATCGACAAGACCGGCGCGACGTCCGGCGGCAGAGCCTTTGTCCGCAAACCCGGCTGGTTCGGGAATGGGGCCGGGTCAGCCTGTGCCTTAAGCTGCGAAATCGGCACCTGTATGTGCTTGGGTCTGGGGCGGCTCAGCGCAAACTCTTCGAAAGCACGTTCAACCAGGCCATAGGCGGCCGAAGCTGTACTAGCCTGCAACGACCAGTCCGCGACCGTTTCTCCGGCGGCACGTTGATCCTTCATCTGATGAAGCTGTCCCTGCAGCGCCTGATCATCATCAAGGCAGGAGGACAGCACCAGCATTGGCACCGAATCCGAATACCCCTGCCCCATGGGTGTCATGATGTTGCACAGGCCAGGCCCAGTGATCACATAGGCCACGCCAGGATTGCCGCTTGCACGCGCATATCCGTCCGCCATGAAACCGGCCCCCTGCTCGTGCCGCGCAAGAACATGGGTGATGCCTGCTTCTTCGATCCCGCGATACATCTCTTGATTATGGACGCCGGGGATACCAAAAATCACATCAACACCCCGATCCCGGAGCATGTGCGAAATTTGAGCGCCAAGTGGTCTTTTCATCAACTTCTCCAGAAATGGACTGTGAACAGCGCATAGACCGCGAGCAGTTCAAGCCGACCGACCAGCATCCCCGCAGATAGTAGCCATTTGGCTGTATCGCTGAGCCCGCTGAAATTACCCGCTGGTCCGATCTGATCCCCAAGGCCGGGACCAACATTGGCCAACGCTGTTGCTGCACCCGATACAGAGGTAATGAAATCCAGCCCGGTCAGCGCCAGCGCCCATGCCAGGAAGCCCAAAGACAATACGAAGAACATAAAAAAGCTCATGACCGAAGTCAGGACATCCGTTCCGATGGGACGCCCATCATAGAGAGGCATGAACACCCCATGCGGTGAACGGATACGCCGGATTTGAGTTTTGATGGATGCAAACAGCAGTTGATAGCGGAAAATCTTGATCGAACAGGCAGTTGATCCTGCACACCCTCCGATCAGGCCAATCAGGAAGAACACCATGATCGGAAAACTGCCCCAACCCATATAATCGACGCTGGCATATCCGGTACCTGAAATGATCGATGTGATGTTGAACAGCGATTCCCGCACCGCCTGTTCCCAGTGATGCGGAAAGACAGAGGTCAAAAACACCGCCATGACGGCTACAAGAACCACGATCGTGGCCAAAAACGCCCGAATCTGACTGTCGCGGAACAGGGAGCCGGTGCTGCCATTGGCAAACTGAACATAACGCACAAATGGCAGGGCAGCGAGGATCATGAAAATCGACGCCGCATATTCCGCCGGACCCGAGAAGGTACCGAACGATGCATCATAGTTTGAAAACCCACCGGTCGAGATTGTGGTCATAGAATGAACCACGGCGTCAAAAAAGCTCATGCCAAGACCGGTGTAAACAAGCGCGCAGACCACGGTCAGGAACACGTAGATCAGGGAAATCTGGCCTGCGATTTCTTGCGCCCGCGGCAGGATCTTACCCATGGTTTCGAAACCTTCCGAACGGAAGATCTGCATTCCTCCGACCCGAAGCTCGGGCAGAAAAACCATTGCAACAACGATGATCCCGATACCGCCCAGCCATTGCAGCACACCGCGCCACAAAAGCAAGCCCTGCGGCAGCCCATCGAGCCCGGAAATCACGGTCGATCCCGTGGTCGTAAGGCCAGACATGGCCTCGAAATAGGCATCTACAAAGCGCAACTCGGTTTCCCCGAACAGGAAAGGAATTGCCCCAAATAAAGGCAAAGCCACCCAAACGCCGGTCGTGAGCAGAAAGGTCTGGCGGATCGTCAACCCTTCGCCAACGCCATTTGAGCAGCTCATAGAAAGGACAGCGCCGGTCAGAATGGTAATAACGCTGCTTTCAAGGAAAACATGCCATTCGCCGCGGCCCTCGATAAGGTCCGCAAGCATGGGCAACATCATGGTCGCCCCAAGAATGGCGACCAACAGGCCAATCACATATCCTACCGGGCGCATGTCCGTCATGAGGCGCAGCGTTGGCGCGCCTGCACGACTGTGTCAAGCGGATGTCCCGATTACTTTTCGGTTTTGCTGCTCGAGACGGGCATCACGGGCGGTTTCGAAGGCGCGCGTGACCGGCGTGCAGCTGCCGCCTGTCCCGCCTGAGTCTTCGACGCGGCCGGATTTGCGGGTGCAGGTTTGGCGGTTGCGACCCGATCTGCCTTCACCTTGGACGCTACGGGTTTAACAGCTGCGGTTTTTGCAACAGCAGCGTCGATCGCAGCGGCGGGAGCAGCAGATTTTTCCACTGCAGGCCTAACTGCAGCAGGTTTAGCGGCTTCTACTTTGGGCGTTTCAGATTTGGCAGTTACGGTTTTGGTAACAGCAGGCTTTGCCGTAGCGGCTTTGGGGGCAGCGGGCCTAGCTGCGACTTTTGGGGCTGCGGCTTTTGCCACTGCAGGTCTTGCCGCGGATTTGGTCTGTGCCTTTTTCGCACCCCCCGACGCTCTGGCTTTTGTCACAGGTTTCGCCAGGGCGGGCTTGGGCGATTCGGCCTTTGCCTTGACTTCTGCCTTCTTCTGGACGGCCACTTTGACCTTTGCCGCAGGTTGCGGATCAGCATTGACCACAGGCATCGCCTGAGATTTGAACTCAGGTGCCTTCACGTCAGCAACAGTCTTTTCGGAGGCGACACGCAGGGCCTGAACCTGGGCGAAGGGCAGTTCAATCGCAGAGTTGGTCAGAATTTGCATGATTTTCAAATGGTTGGTCATTGCCTCACCGGCAAATCGAATTGCTGCTGCCTGAAATTCAAATGGCTGGGTAAACGGGTTCATGAGGTTGTTCTCCTGTGAAAGTGATGCAACCCGCGAATGAGTAAAGAACCCTGCCCGCCCTGACTAAACGGGCGGATTACGTTGCCTTGCAGTCCTTGGCGTCGCACGTGCCGGCTTCCTGATTGAGTGAAATGATCACCAGAACAGTGACCACGAGATGGCTGCATTCAAGGACAGTTTACAGCAAAGATTTCGCGCTTGCAGCATTTATCGCTGCAATGCGGCGAAATTTCACCGCATCGGCACTTAATCAAGGTTTTACAAAAGTTTAGCGCCTATCCGACGTGAAACAATGTCGTAAACAGTCTCGGATCCAGGCTAGAGGACACAAAGGTCGGGCCCTCAGTCAGAACAGAAACGGCATCATGGCTGTGCAGGCTTTCTTGATGGCTGGCGATCACGCGGAAATCGCCGATATGATGGTCGGCCAAAAGTTCGGCACAAAACAGGCGTGCCGCGTCTTCGACAAAAATCGGGTTTGCGGCGTTCAGCTCGGCAAAGGCCTGCTCATCTTCACGTTTGACCATGACCTGCGTCTCGGTCGGCACCGCCCTGCGACACAGCGCAATCAGATCTTCGAACCAGAGGCAATCGGCATCGCAATCGACCGCAACCGATATCCGCGCAACCGAGCGCTGCGAATGCGGCGTCGCCAGTTGCCCTCGTGTAGACCGCGCATGCTCGCTGAGCTCCAGAGAACATGGGCACGTCGAGGAATACACATAATCCAGATGCATGATCTTTTGACGCACGCCATTCTGTTCGACCAGTTCCAGCGCGATATCGTAATATTGATAGCCTTCCAGACCCGAACGCAGGCTTTGAGTCCTGTCCGGGTAGGAGAACCGCATCTGGATACGTGCGTCAAAGCTGTCCAGATCGGTCATATAGTCGTTCAGCGCAGCCTCGATCACCTCAAAGCTGAACGTGCGCTCAGCATGTTTGTAGAACGAACGTATGATACGGGACATGTTGATGCCCTTCTTTTCCGCATCAAGGCTGACAGTGCCAGTCACTGAGGTCTCCAGCGTCAGGTCGTCGCCCTGCTTGCGGTGAAACCGGATCGGCAGGCGGAAATTCGATATGCCAACATGTTGAATCTGTTGCTTCGCCCCACGGATCAGGCTGGAAGGTCCATTCTGAAGGTCAGGCAACGACGCGCGGTAGGCCTCATCCACAGCAAACCCCTCGGGGTAATGCCGCGACAGGGATGGGTAGTTAACCGGCAGGAGCCCCGGCACAAGCCGCGCGACAGCAGGATCAAGCTGACCGATTTCAGCCTCGGTCGCGTTCTCGGCCCATTTCCGCAGGGTTTTCAACGCTGCCGCGGCCTCATCATTGTTGGGGGCGTCATCAATGTCACGGGGATACACGTTCATCGATCAGGGTTCCTCGGGTTGGTCGCCGGACTATATATATGTTCGACGCGATTTCCAGTCTAATGGTATACGCGCCGAAACACAGCCCGGATCGAAACTTCGTGATGGGCGCACCATGCGCACAAGTCACAAACCGTTTTCGAACCATGCCTAACAGTCCGGCTGACGCCCCTATTGCTGAGAAACGTCCAATGCGCGTTTGATATCGGCAAGAAGATCATCGGCGTCTTCCAGACCTACCGAGAACCGGACGAGGCCCGGAGCAATGCCCAACTCAACTTTTTGGTCGTCACTCAATCTTTGATGTGTGGTGGTTGCCGGGTGGGTGGCAATCGACTTGGCATCGCCCAGATTGTTCGAAATCACCGGAATCGTCAGGGCGTTAAGGAAGGAAAATGCCGCCTCTTTTCCGCCCTTGATATCCAACGACAGCACTGTCCCGCCTTTGCCGCCAAGCTGCGTTTGTATCAGATCATTCTGCGCATGAGACTTCAGACCGGGGAAAAGCGTCCGCTCCAACGCCGGATGGCCCTCTAGCGCCTCGGCAATCCTCTGGGCGGTTTCAGCCTGTGCGTTGACCCGCAAGGCCATGGTCTCAAGCCCTTTCAACATGATCCACGCGTTGAAGGGGCTAAGCGCGCCTCCGGTGTGTTTCATATAGGGCTCGACCGTACCACGGATGAACTCTTTGGTGCCGATGATGACACCACCCAGGGCGCGGCCCTGCCCGTCAATATGCTTGGTCGCCGAGTAGACAACCACGTCAGCCCCCTGAGCGATCGCGCGCGAGAAAACTGGGGTCGAGAACACATTGTCCACGATGACCGTTGCACCAACCGCATGGGCCAGAAGGGAAACGGCTGAGATGTCGATGACCTCAAGCGTCGGGTTGGACATGGATTCGAAGAAAACCGCTTTGGTGTCCGGGCGGATCGCAGCCTCCCATGCGTCAAGATCGGTACCGTCCACAAAGGTCACTTCAACCCCGAACCGGGTCAGCACGTTTTCCAGAATATACAGGCACGACCCGAACAGAGCCTTGGCAGAAACAACGTGGTCACCGGCTTGCAACATCGAAGTCAGTGCCGCATTCACCGCAGCCATTCCAGAGGCGGTGGCAAAAGCGTCTTCGCCCCCTTCCAGAGCCGCGATACGCTGTTCAAACATCGAAACTGTCGGGTTACCATACCGAGCGTAAATGAACTCATCAGGGCCGGTTTCGATGAACCGCGCCTCGGCCTGCTCGGCCGTATCATAGACAAATCCCTGGGTCAGAAAGATCGCCTCGCTCACTTCGTTGTATTGGCTGCGGCGGGTGCCGCCATGGACGGCTTGTGTGCGCTTGTTCCAGCTCTCGCTCATGTCATTCCTTTCAGCCCCTTGAGGGACGTAAACAAAAAACCCCAGACGCGGCCAAGCGAAAGGGGTCTTTCATCCTGACCTTTTAGCGGTGTTGTTTAGCGTGGCCCGCAATCCGGTAACAAATCGCCACGTGGTGATGCTGAATTACGCCGCGGCTGCAGTATCGTCAACCCCGCCCCCCGCAACGTCGCGCAGCTGTAACAATCCCTTTACCTAGGGGGCATAGGCTGTTGGGATATTGCCGCCACAACATCCTGTATGAGGCAGTGAGAATGCCAATAATCCGGATCAACGCGACCGGCGACACGCTTACGCTGCACAACAGCCCACAGTCCTCCTTCAGCCTGCTATGTCAGACCCGGCACATCCAAGGCCCGGTCATCCTCATGTCACATGGGTACAGATTCCGGCCAGGCCTGGCCACGGCCTGCCCGCACCAACATTTCTTGTCCCTGCCCCGGACATCCTCGCCAACATCTTTCTGCAGCTGGCCGCGGCAACTTGGTTTTGGCGCTGGTTTGCAAACCGAGGGGCTGGGCATTGCCTTTGGCTGGAATGCACGGGGATCGTTTTGGGGTGCTCTCCGCCGGGCGCACGAGGCCGGACGTGTTCTGGCCGAATTGATCCGGGAACTGCACCATCTGAACCCGCGACGTCCGATCCACTTTATTGGCCACTCGATGGGGACCGAATTGGCGCTTGAAGCCCTGCATCACATCCGACCCGGATCCCTAAACCGCATCATCTCGTTGACCGGAGCCGCCTATCAGAGTCGCGCGTTAAGAGCGCTGGCCACTCCGGCGGGTAGACGGGCGGAATTCATTAATATTACGAGCCGCGAAAATGACCTGTTTGATTTTCTATACGAATGCCTGATCCCTCCGCCTGAACAAGGCGATCGCAGCATAGGCAGCGGCTTGACGGCCCCGAATGCTATCACGCTGCAACTGGATTGCCCGGACACGCTGAATCATCTGGAGCATCACGCCTTTGCGATCCATGCCTCCAGACGCAGGTTCAGCCATTGGTCCAGCTACACACGCCCCGGTGCGTTGCAAGTTTATCAGGCATTGTTACGTAGCCCAAACGCCCTGAGCCTGGCCGTCCTGCGCAGTGGCATCCCACCCTTACCCCAGCGCCGATGGTCTCGGCTATTTGCATGGGCAGAACCCTTGGCGTTCAATTCGCTTTCCAGCAAAACCTCATGACCTCGGCAATCGGCGTATTATTGACCCTCGACCTCACAGCGGGCAGCCGCTGACAGGCTACGCCAATTCCAGTCAGTAGCTGCGGGTAAAAATACAGCGAGCAGAAGAACGGGAGGGGAACAAAGGCCAAGAATTCCCAGACGCGGCACATCGAGTCGCAAATGAGGCTGGAAACACCTAAATGCCTTGACTAAGGAAGGATCTAACATCGCAAGAGGAAGACGCACGCAATGGCAAAGATCACTTATGTCGAGCATGGCGGTACCGAGCACACTGTCGAGGTCGCCAACGGACTAACCGTCATGGAAGGAGCCCGTGACAACAACATTCCCGGCATCGAAGCGGATTGCGGCGGCGCCTGTGCCTGTTCGACCTGCCATGTCTATATCCACCCCGACTGGGTTGAGAAAATTCCCGGCAAGGATGACATGGAAGAAGACATGTTGGACTTTGCCTATGAGCCCGACCCTGCCCGTTCGCGCCTGACCTGCCAGATCAAAGTCACAGACGAGATGGATGGCCTGATCGTTCAGATGCCGGAAAAACAGATCTGATGCCCTGCAAAGCGCCGCGCCTACCCTACCGAACTTGGCAGGGTCAGGCCTGCGGCGCAGCGCTGACGTTGTGCTTCTGGCTGACGGGCCATGCCCCGTTGGCACTGGCAGAGACCGTCTCAGCCGCTCGTTTCACCGAGCCGACAACACGTTACGCCCACGGAGTTCTGGGTGATAACATCGAATATGGCGCGTTGGAGCTGACTACCCAAAGCGGAAACGTGACCATCCGTCTTCCATCTGATCGCGTATTTGAAGATCTCGCTCCACGGCTTGTGGACGTGGATCAGGACGGGACCCCCGAGGCCATTGTCGTTGAATCTCAGGACCAAGCGGGCGCTCAGTTGGCCATCTATGATGCCAGAGGGGACAAAATCGCCGCAACTCCACATATCGGTACCCGCTTTCGATGGCTTGCTCCGGTCGGGGCGGCGGATCTGGATGGGGATGGCAATATCGAGATCGCCTATGTCGACCGCCCTCATCTGGCCAAGACATTGCGCATTTGGCGCTTTGTCGACGGCGAATTAATCCAGATTGCCGCTCTACCAAGGCTGACAAATCATCGGATCGGTGAAGATTTCATCACAGGGGGTCTGCGCGACTGTGGCAATGGCCCGGAACTGGTTGTCGCGTCTGCGGACTGGCGCGAAATTGTCAGCATCCGCTTTGACAATGGCTGGGTGCAGCATCTGGTCGCCCCCTTTAGCCCGAAAGCAATGACCTCTGCGCTTAACTGCGTACCCTCGCCCTGACTGCAGCCCGCGTCAGAGGGCTGCCCGGCCCAAGTCCATTGGCGCTGCATCTCTGATGCAGTGGCTGGGCGCGGGAGCCGTCGCGATTACAGCGCCCGCCATCCGATATCCCGGCGAAAGAACCCCTCTGGCCAGTTGATCCCGTCGATCAGCTCATAGGCGCGGTCACGCGCTTCCTGCAGGTTCTGGCCGCGTGCGGTGACATTCAATACCCGGCCACCACTAGAGACGATCTGACCGTCGGATTCTTTGGTTCCTGCGTGAAACACCATATTGCCGCTATCTTCAGATACGTCATCCAGCCCTTTGATCACGCTGCCTTTTTGGTAAGAGCCCGGATAACCATTTGCGGCCATGACTACCGTCAAGGCGTGATCATCCGCCCAGTTTACACGCGCCTCGGCCAACCGGCCTTCTGCTGCGGCGTGCATCAAGTCCATCGCCTGCGCGCCCAGGCGCATCATCAGCACCTGACATTCCGGGTCGCCGAAACGCACGTTATATTCAACCAACCGTGGCTGGCCGTCCTTGATCATCAAACCAACATAAAGAACGCCCTGAAACGGCGTTCTGCGCCGCTTCATCTCTGCCATGGTGGGGCGCACAATCTCGTTCATCGCGCGCTCTTCGATTACAGCGCTTAACACAGGAGCCGGAGAATACGCGCCCATGCCGCCGGTGTTCAGACCGGTATCGCCCTCGCCTACCCGTTTATGGTCTTGCGCCGTGCCAATGGACAGGATGCTTTCCCCGTCGCACAGCACGAACAGAGATGCCTCTTCACCTTCCATGAACTCTTCGACCACAACTTCGGCACCGGCACCACCAAAGGCTCCGCCAAACATGTCATCGATCGCATCCAAAGCCGTCGCTTCGTCCATCGCAACGATCACACCCTTGCCCGCGGCCAAGCCATCAGCCTTGACGACGATAGGTGCGCCCTGCTTTTTGATATAGGCTTTGGCTGGCTCGGCCTCGATAAACCGGGCGTATCCTGCGGTTGGAGCATTGGCGGCGTCGCAGATCTCTTTAGTAAAGCTCTTGGACGCCTCGAGACGTGCAGCCGCGGCCGAGGGGCCAAAAACCAGCACACCGGCCTCGCGCAAACGATCCGCAACCCCCGCAGCCAATGGCGCCTCGGGGCCGACGATCACAAAGTCGATCGCGTTCTCATCCGCAAATCTGACCACCTCACCGCCATTTTCGATGTCCAGTGCCGCACATTCGGCGATCCGGGCAATCCCAGCATTGCCCGGAGCCACGATCAGGCGGTCACATTTCGGGTTTTGCATCACCGCCCAGGCCAGGCTGTGTTCGCGCCCACCACTGCCGAGAATGAGGATGTTCATGACTGCTCTCCGATCTGCTTGGCCTCGCCTTCCGCGCGTTCTAAGCTGGCCGAGCATTTGACACAAGGCGCTGAAATGTCCGACCTGCTTGACGACCCCATTCCCGGCCAAAATACCCCTGAATACACTGTTTCCGACATCTCGGGCGAGGTGAAGCGGACGCTGGAAGGCAGTTTCGGCCGAATCCGTGTTCGGGGTGAAGTCGGTCGCGTGTTCAAAGCCAGATCTGGTCATCTGTACTATGACATCAAGGACGACAAGAACGTACTGGCCTGCACCACTTGGAAAGGCCAGGTTGCTGCCCTGTCCGTGGTTCCCGAGGAAGGTCTGGAAGTGGTCGTCACAGGCCGTCTGACCGCTTTTGGAGCGCAGTCCAAATACAATCTGAACGTGGATGAGGTTTCGGTGGCCGGACAGGGTGCCCTGATGGCCCTGCTTGAAAAGCGAAAGAAACAGTTGGAATCCGAGGGCCTGTTCGCACCCGAGCGTAAAAAGCCTCTGCCCTATCTTCCTCAGATCATCGGCGTGGTGACCTCACCCTCGGGCGCGGTGATCCGCGATATCCTGCACCGGTTGCGTGACCGGTTTCCGCGCAAAGTGCTGATCTGGCCTGTCGCCGTGCAAGGTTCGAATTGCGCGCCTGAGGTGGCGAACGCGATTACTGGTTTCAACCAACTGACCCCTGGCGGTGCGCTGCCACGACCTGACCTGATCATTGTCGCCCGCGGTGGCGGGTCAATCGAGGATCTCTGGGGGTTCAACGAAGAGATCGTGGCCCATGCTACGGCGGCATCAGAGATCCCGCTGATCTCGGCGGTTGGGCACGAGACCGACACGACCCTGATTGATTTTGTATCAGACCGCCGGGCCCCAACCCCCACGGCCGCAGCCGAGCTTGCGGTGCCCGTCCGCATGGAACTTTTGGCCTGGACCGGAGAGCAGGGCGCCCGCCTGTCCCGTGCAGCCACGGACGCTGTGCAAAGACGGTCGCAACGGTTGCGGGATTTATCCCGCGCATTACCACGCCCGGATAGCTTGTTGAACAACCCGCGACAACGCCTTGATTTAATTGCGGACCGACTGACACCAGCACTTGAGCGCGGCGTACAAAACCGCCGCCTTCAAGTTGTGAAACTGTCCGCCCATCTGCGCCCGTCCACATTACGCTCACTGGTCGGGACCCGACAGGAAACACTGCGCAGCCTTTCGTCGCGCCTGTCTGTCCGGCCGATCCAGCGCGAAATCGACAGCCAACGGCAAAACATCAACCGCCTAGCCGAACGCTTGAGTACAGCGCAAGCCGCGCGTCTAGACCGGATGCGTCAATCCCTGGAAACCGCAGACCGGCTGCGGGAAACGCTCAGCTACAAGGCAACGCTGCAACGTGGATATGCGGTCGTACGCGCCGAAGGACAGGTACTGACAACCCGTAAACAGGCGGCAAAACACCAATCCTTTGACATTGAATTTGCAGATGGCGAATTGAAGACCGGCCCGTCTACCGCGTCACCGTCAACTTCGAAAAAGCCGCCGAAAAAGGATGCGCCGGATCAGGGGTCGTTGTTCTGACCCCTGCACAGGCTAGACACCGACTTCGGGACCGTAACAGACCATCTCGGCGTCTGTGTCTTCGTTCTCATATAGTTCGGTCATCTCAGGATTTCCCTCGAACTGAGCGATCAGACCGCCGCCAGATTCGGTGAATACCCAGCATTGCGGGTCATGCCGGTCTTCATAGACGAAACAGATCTGTCCTTCCTGCTCGTACCAGAGCCCTTCTTTGCAGTTCCCATCCAGAAAAGACCAAATCACGCGGCGATCCGGCAGATAACGCTCGACCCCATAAATCCTGCCTTCAAAGCCATAGAACAGGGTTTTTCCCAGCGTATAGCGGTCAAATTCGGCGCCGGATAGAGATGTGTCAGCACAAACCGCCGGGGCAGCCATCGACAACAGAATCGCAATTCGTTTCAGCATGGGTTCATTCTGTCAGATGGCAGGCCGCTAGGCCAATTCCCTTTTCATTCCAACCGGGTGCCTTCACGTCACCGATTGAGTTTTGCGGTTATGCGCTGCGAAAGTGTTCAGTACATGCTGCGGAGATAACTCTATGACCAATGCCCTGTTTCTGATTGCGACAGCTTGCGCTCTGGCTTACCTGCCATTGACCTCGCGTGGCGCTGGCGCTGTTCGGTCAATCCTAAAGACCCTATCCGTCGCAGTTTTGGCGGTCATTGCCGCCCAAAGTGGCGCTCCATTTCTGTTGATCCTTGCGCTGGCATTCTGTGCGCTGGGGGACGCCCTTCTGTCCCGGGAAAGTGATGCCACCTTCATGGCCGGGATCGGTGCCTTTGCAACTGGTCATCTGGCCTATATCGGGCTGTTCCTGTCCCATCCGGCCAGCGACGCCGCGCTTATTCTGGAGAAGCCCGGATATTTCTGGTCTTTGATCCTCCTCGGTATTGTCGTTGTCACCCTATTACCGCCGCGTGCCGGAGACCTGAAATGGCCCGTTCTCGGGTATATTCCGATCATTCTGGGCATGGGTATCACGGTCCTGGCCCTGCCCGAGACAGGCGCGCTGCGTTGGGCTTTACCTGCGGCTTTGTCCTTTATCGCGTCCGACCTGATCCTGGCGACTGAGAAGTTTCTTCTGCCAGTGGACCATCCCAGCCGCCGTTTCACCTCCTATCTGGTTTGGGTATTGTATTGGGGGGCGCAAGCCGGTCTTCTGATCGCCTTCCTCTGACCCTTTGCAACTGCTGCAATTCCGCATTAGGTGAGAGGAACACCTGCGGAGACCAAAAATGGCGCTATTCTCAAAGCTCAAGGACAAGCTGTTCAAATCCTCATCCCGCCTTGAACAAGGGTTGGATGCCATCGTTGAAGATGGGGGCGAGGAAACAACTGCACCGGATCCAATCCCGCCAGCGCCGCATTCCGAACCGGAACCCGAAGTCGCGCAACCGGACATGGCACCGGAACAGGCAGTTGCCAAACCGGTGGCCATTACAGCCGAGTCTGCTCCGTCCAAATCCATGCTCGGGCGGCTTTTCGGGCGCGCCGAGACCGAGACAACAGTTCGCCGCACGCTGGATGACGACATGCTGGAACAGCTTGAAGAGCTGTTGATTGCATCCGACATGGGTGTGGACACAGCGCTGCGCGTCACCGCCAATATGGCCGAGGGCCGTTATGGCCGCAAACTTTCGACACAAGAGATCAAGCAGCTTCTGGCGCAGGAAGTCGCCCGGGTTATGGAACCCGTTGCAAAGCCCATGCCGCTCTATTCCAAACGCCCACAGGTGGTACTGGTCGTTGGCGTCAACGGATCGGGCAAGACCACCACGATCGGCAAACTAGCAAGCCAGTTCAGGGCGGCCGGCAAGAACGTAGTGATCGCAGCTGGAGACACCTTCCGCGCAGCCGCCGTTGAACAGCTGCAGGTCTGGGGCGACCGCGCAGGCGTTCCGGTCCTGACAGCCCCCGAAGGCTCGGACCCCGCCTCCCTGGCCTTCGATGCGTTGACGCGCGCACAAGAGGATGGCGCCGATCTGTTGATGATCGACACCGCCGGTCGTCTGCAGAATCGTGCCGACCTGATGGAGGAATTAGCCAAGATCGTCCGGGTGATCCGCAAAGTCGACGAAACCGCACCGCACAATACCCTTTTGGTTCTGGACGCCACCACCGGTCAGAATGCACTCAGTCAGGTCGATACCTTTCAGAAACTGGCCGATGTCTCCGGCCTGGTGATGACCAAGCTGGACGGCACTGCAAAAGGCGGCGTGCTGGTGGCACTGGCCGACAAGTTCGGCCTGCCCATTCACGCAATCGGCGTCGGAGAACAGATCGACGATCTCGCCCCTTTCGATCCCGAAGAATTCGCCGCTGCTCTAACCGGCCTCGATCAACGCTGATCCGAACTTCAACTGGCTAAAAATATCTTCGGGGGTGTGGGGGGCAGACAGCCCCCCACCCTCTCCACCCGCGAAAGGTCGATGTCTTGAGCGACTGGCTCATCTCTCTGGAAGGCACGCCCAAGGGCCATGACCTTGCCCTTGGGCTCGCGCTGATGGCCGCCTTCTTGCACGCGGTGTTCGGAGCATTACAAAAGGGCCGTCACGACCCGTGGCTGTCCCGCGGGGCTATAGACGCCAGCTACTGTCTTCTGGCTGCACCTTTCGCGTTTTTTGTAGTGCCTTGGCCCGAGCCCTATATGTGGCCAATCTTCGCCACCGTCTGGCTGATCCACATCGCCTATAAGACCCTGCAGGCAATGGCCTATACCAAGGGTTCTTACACGGTGGTCTATCCCGTCGTGCGCGGCACCGGACCACTGTTCACCGTTTTCGGCGCCTATCTTTTGTTTGGCGAGACCTTTTCTGCCACGCAATGGTTTGGTGTCGCGGTCTTGCTAGCGGGGATATTCGGGCTGGCGGCCTATAATTTGCGGTTTCTTGAAACCAACCGCGAAACGCTTGGGATCGCTTTGGCCCTGGCGCTGGCAACTGGGTTGTTTGTGGCGCTCTACACCACCTATGACGCCTATGGCATTCGCGCGACGGCCGATCCGTTCACCTTTCTGGCCTGGTTCTTCATGATCGACGGGGCGACGATGCCGATCTATGCGTTCTATCGCTGGCGCGCGATGGCCCATCGCCCGGCCTTGGGACCCTTGGCGCTGCGCGGCATCGCCGGCGGGATCATCGCCCCTCTATCTTTCGGGGCCATCATGCTGGCCACGCGGTTGGACAAGGTCGGCGAAGCCGCCGTTCTGCGGGAAACCTCCACCGTCTTTGCCGCCCTGATCGGCTGGCTGGTTCTGAAAGAAACCGTCGGCCCAAGGCGGATCGCGCTGATGGCATTGATTGCACTCGGCGCCGTAATAGTTGAAATGGGCGGGTAAGCAGCAGGACAAAAGACATGACAGGCAAGACCGACATAAATCCATTTCTGAAACAGGTGCTGGAACTGGGTCCTCCGCTGGCCTTTTTCTTCATCTACCTGCGCTTGCGCGATGACAGCTTTATGATCGGCGGCATCGAGTATTCCGGTTTTATCATTGCCACGATCATTTTTGTGCCGCTGATGCTGGGGGCAATGGGCATCTTGTGGTACCTGACCGGCAAGCTAAGCCGGATGCAGATATTTACAGCTTTCATGGTCATTTTCTTCGGCGGCCTGACCGCCTGGTTCAATGACGAGCGGTTCTTCAAGATGAAAACCACGCTTGTTTATGGCCTGTTTGCTCTGATCCTGGGGATCGGGCTGCTGCAAAAGAAATCCTATCTTGCCTATGTTCTGGACGAGATGCTGCCCATGAAACACGAAGGCTGGATGATCCTGACCCGTCGTCTGTGTGCGTGTTTTGCTGTTCTGGCCGTCGCAAATGAATTCGTGTGGCGCACGATGTCGACTGACCTGTGGGTCAAGATTGAAACCTTCGGATTCCCCATTGCCCTTATGGCGTTCCTCATGCTGCAGTTCAGCCTGTTGCAAAGCTATATGGATGATCCCGATCATCAATGACGGCTAAATCCTCAACCGCCCTTCGGATGACTTTTCCGTGAAGCGCGGGAGGCCATAAAACCTAACAAAATCCTTGGCTAAACGCTTGGGCTATGAAAAGTTGTGTCACCACTCACCTTTTCCCGCCGGAGCACCACACCAAATGACGGCTTTCCCAAATAGTGGCTTTCTATCCGAAGCTTCAGACCGGCTGAGATCAATGCTCTCGGCACAGGCGACAGAGATTTCTCTCGAACCTGGTGATATCCTTTTCGAACAAGGGGATGAAGGGGATGCCCTCTATGCCATTCTTGCCGGCACGCTAGAGGTGTCCTTCTTGGCGATGAGCGGTCGAAAACTCTCGTTGACATTGATGAAGCCTGGCGAGGTCTTTGGTGAAATCGGCTTGTTCGACAATGGCCCCCGTACCGCAACCGTGGCCGCGGCCGAGGCCTCTCGGGTGCTGCGTGTGCGTAGGTCCGATGTCATGAACCAGATCCGCCAACATCCTGACCTTGCGGTGGATATGATCCGACTGGCCGGTTTGCGCATGCGGTGGATGGGGTCGCAACTGAATGAACAGGTCTTTTTGCCGATGCCTATCCGGCTTGCGCGCAAACTGCTGCATCTGTCCAACCTTCAAGACGATCCAACCACTCGCATTACCCTGTCCCAAAGCGAGCTGGCCGAATTCGTTGGTGCCACGCGCGAAGCTGTCTCAAAGACAATTTCAACCTGGAAACGCGACAAGGTTGTCGAAGCTTCGCGGGGCGGCCTGATGATCCATGATTTTGAGGCGCTGCGGGAACTGGCGGATTCCGACCTCATTTGACCTGTTGTGACCTGCTTCACATACGACGGATCGCATTAAGATTACGTTAGGAACTGTTACCGTAGGAGGTCAGAGAATCATCCCCGATATCTGTCCACTGACCTCTCCCTGTACCAGAGCCATACGCCTTCCCCGGCGTGTGGCTCATCTTTTTTCAGCACAGAAAAAAGGCCAGAGCAGGTGCCCTGGCCTTTCTGTTTGTTCAACTTAAGAGATCACTCTTCAAGGCTCAGCGCGACAAAGCGTGGATCTCCACCGCGCCGCACCAAAAGCAGCAGTGACTTCCGCCCGGCCGTGCGGGCTTCTTCCATCCGGTCCTCCAGATCAGAAATCGCAGTGACCTTCTGCTGGCCAGCCTCGGTGATCAGATCACCGGCGCGCAAACCCTTGGCATAGGCTTCTGACGCCTCGTCCACTTCGGTCACAACCAGCCCTTCGGTATCCGGCTCCAGCCCCAGATCAGCACGCAGGGCTTCAGTCACGGGCGATATCGTCAGCCCCAGAATATCGGCATTTTCCTCAACCGGGGCTTCTTCGGCCTCACCCTCTTCGCTTTCGGCCCGCTCGGCATCTTCGCGGCGGCCCAGAGTCACAAGCACTGTCTGCGTGCTGCCATCTCGATGCACCACCACACGGACCGACTTGCCAACCGTTGTCTCACCAACCTGACGTACCAATCCACGGGTGTCATCGACCTCGACACCATCAAAGCTGAGGATCACGTCACCGGCCAACAGGCCTGCCTCTTTGGCCGGGCCCTCGGGTACATCGCTGATCAGCGCACCACCCGGCTTGTCCAGGCCCATCGCCTCGGCCATATCCTCGGTCACATCCTGAATCCGGACACCCAGCCAACCGCGGCGGGTCTCTCCGAACTCGCGCAGTTGGTCGACAACCTTGACCACCACATTCGAGGCCATCGAGAAGCCAATCCCGATCGAACCGCCATTCGGCGACAGGATCGCCGTATTCACGCCGATCACCTCGCCATCCATATTGAACAGCGGCCCGCCCGAGTTCCCCCGGTTAATCGCAGCATCGGTCTGGATATAGTCGTCATAAGATCCGCTGAGCGCGCGGTTCCGCGCCGAGACGATCCCCGCCGAAACCGAAAACCCTTGCCCCAGCGGGTTGCCCATCGCAATCACCCAGTCGCCAACGCGCGCAATGTCACTATCGCCGAACTTGACATATTTCAGCGGCCCGGTGGCCTCGACCTTCAAAAGGGCGATATCGGTTTTTTCATCCGTACCGATCACTTTCGCAGGCAGTTCTTTCTTCGGTTGACCGTCGCCCGGGAAGAATTCGACCAGTATCTCATCAGCCTCGGCAATAACGTGGTTGTTGGTAACGATGAAACCATCCTCGGATATCACAAACCCCGAGCCCAGCGAATTGCTGCGGCGCGGGCGGTTGTCATCTTCCCCGTTACGGTCTTGAAACTCGCGAAAGAAATCTTCGAACGGAGAGCCTTCGGGAACGATCCCCTGTGGGCCGGTCTGTCCCTCGATCAGTGTCGAAGTGGTGATGTTGACCACCGCTGGGCTGATCTTATCGGCCAGCGGAGCCAGGCTTTCGCCCCGCGCCTGGGCGGCCACTGACTGCGCCAATACAAGCAGCATCCCGGCAAAGGCCAGCCACATCAACCGCATGAAACCAACAACGTCGTCCCGCCGGACCGATATACTGCGCGCTTGTGACTGCACGTGGAAACTCCTTGTCGTCAACACTATCTGGATCGCCCGCAGGCGGCCCTTCTTGATATCCAATGTAGCTGGTTTGTCCTTGCCCGCAACTGAGGATCGCGGGGAAATCACCATGAAGTGTAGCCGTTGTTCAAAACCCGACCTGATATGCACCCCATAGCAACACGAGACCTCCCACCACACATAACAATCCTGCAAGCCGACGTGCCTGCTCTGGCATCGACCGCAACGCCTCTAGCATACGTTCAATAAGCGAAGGGGCCAGCGCATAGGCCAGCCCCTCAACAATCAACACCAGCCCAAAGGCCAGAAGGATCATACCCATTATTCAGACGCCTGCTCCGCCGATTGGCCCCGGCCGGTGGGTGATTTGAGATAGTTGAAGAACTCGGAATCCGGGCTCAATACCATCGAGCTGTTACCGCCCTGCAATGCATTCTGATAGGCGGTCAGCGAACGATAGAATTCAAAGAATTCCGGGTCCGCGCCGTAAGCTTCGGCAAAGATCGAGTTCCGTTCGGCGTCAGCCTCACCGCGAATGATCTCAGCCTCACGCCGCGCATCCGACACCAATTCGACCACGGTCCTGTCGGCCTGGGCACGTACACGCTGTGCCGCCTCATTACCACGGGCACGTTCGTCCGTTGCTTCGCGCTCCCGCTCGGCCTTCATCCGGTCAAACGTCGCTTCGAGGTTGGCCTGCGGCAGATCGGTCGCTTTCAGACGCACGTCAATGACGGTAACACCCAGCGCAAGTGCCTCGGCAATCGCACTATTGCGGATACGCAGCATCAGTGCAGCCCGGTCCGAGCTCAGGATGTCACGGGACGAAACTGAACCCAGAACTTCGCGGGTTTCAGCGCGCAAGATGCGGTCCAGACGATCCTCGGCAACCGGGATACCACCGACACCAACCGCCTGGCGGAACTGGTTCAGATCGGAAATCCGGTACCGTGCGAAGGCATCGACTACCAGACGACGATCATCCAACGGCGTCACTTCAAGCGGTTGAACGTCGATGGACAGGATACGGTCGTCATAACGGACAACTTCCTGAATAAGTGGAATTTTGAACGCCAGACCAGGCTCTTCCTTAACCGCGACCACACGGCCGAATTGCAGAACCAATGCGCGCTGGCGTTCGTCCACGATAAAGATCGATGACAGCGCAACAACGCCGAGGATCACCACAAGGATGAGGATAATGGGTGACTTACGCATCAGTTGCTCTCCCCGGATTGATTGCGGCGCAGTTCGTTCAGCGGCAGATACGGCACAATGCCCTGTCCCTGACCGGCCGAGTTTTCGTCCAGTATGATCTTGTCGACATCACCCAGAATCTGCTCCATCCGCTCCAGATACAAACGTTTGCGCGTTACATCCGGCGCTTTGGAGTATTCTTCCAGAACCGCGCTAAAGCGGCTGGCTTCACCTTGAGCACTGTTGATCTGCTGGGCGCGATATCCTTCGGCCTCTTCCACAACTTGCGCGGCTTCACCACGTGCTTCGGCCAGTACCTTATTGGCATAGGCGTCGGCGACGTTCTGCAGACGGTCACGTTCTTGTGCGGCGGCCTGAACGTCGCGGAAGGCCGCGATTACGTCCTGTGGCGGGTCGGCTTTGTCAAAGTTGACACGCACAATGTTCACGCCGGAATCATAGCTGTCCATCGTCGACTGAATCAATTCCTGCAAGCGATCAGCGATCACACCCCGATCTCGGTTCAGGATCGGTGCCAGCTCGCTTTGTGCAATGATCTCGCGCATGGCCGATTCCGACACGGCGCGGATCGTCTGGCGCGGGTCGCGCAAATTGAACAGATACTTGGCCGGGTCATTGATGTTCCAGACCACCTGATAGTCGATATCGACAACATTTTCGTCGCCTGTCAGCATCAAGCCATCATCGCTACCACGGGCTCCGCCCATGTCTTCGTTCTGCTCGCGGGTCACAGGAATGACCTCGGCAGTTACAAACGGCCAAGGCGCAAAGTTCAGACCGGGATTTCCAACGTTTGAAAATTCACCCAAAAACAGCTCTACCGACTGTTCTTCCGGCTTTACCGTATAAAAGCTGGCGGCACCCCAAAGGACTGCACCCACCACCAACCCAATGGCAATAGTCCCTTTGGTAAAGATGGGACCACCCCCGCCACCGCCCGAACCATTGCTACCACGGCCGCCACCGCCGCCGCCCATCAGGACGCGCAGCTGTTCCTGGCCTTTTTTCATCAGCTCGTCGATCTCGGGGATCTGCGGGCCCTCGTTTTCAGGGGGCTTGCGCCCGTCCCCGTTATCACCCCGATTTCCTCCGCCGCCAGAAGAGCCTCCGCCCCCCCAGGGGCCGCCGCTGTTGCCCGCCATTTTTATCTATTCCCTTGTGTTGAACCGTGTGATCACGGGTTCCCTTGTAACTTGTGTGCGCGCGGTTGCAAATCAAGCCGTACGCACAGGATGACGCATTGTTACCAGTTCTTCCGCCATGACCGGATGAACTGCAACGGTGCGGTCGAAATCTTCCTTGGTTGCGCCCATTTTGACGGCAATGCCAGCCAGTTGAATCATCTCGCCGGCGCCCGGCGCCACGATGTGACAGCCCAGCACCTTACGCGTGGCCTGAGAGACGATCAGTTTCATCAAAACCCGCTGCGTGCCACCTGCGAATGCCTTTTGCATCGGCTTGAACGAGGTTGCATAGATCTCGACCGGCTCTTGGGTTGCAGCGTCTTCTTCACTCAACCCGACCGTGCCGAATTCCGGCTGCGTGAAAATCGCAGTTGGAATCAGGTCGTGATCCACAGGTGTCGGGTTGCCTTTGAATACGGTTTCGACAAAAGCCATCCCCTCGCGGATCGCAACCGGAGTCAGGTTTACCCGATCCGTCACGTCGCCAATCGCATAGATCGAGGGCACGCCGGTCTGGCTGTAATCATCCACGATGATCTCACCCTTGCGGCCGCGTTCAACGCCGATCGCCTCAAGTCCCAGATTGTCGGCATTGGGCGCGCGACCAGTGGCATACATGACCACGTCAAACAGCTGTTCCGTGCCATTGGTGGCCTTTACGCGAATCTTGTCACCGTCTTTGGCCATCTCAAGCACATTGGTGCCCAGATGCAGATCAATCCCGTTCTGGCACATCTCTTCGCTGATCAGACCGCGCGCTTCTTCGTCAAAACCCCGAAGGATTTGCGCACCGCGGTAGAACTGGGTGGTTTTCACGCCCATGCCGTTCATGATTCCTGCAAACTCGCTGGCGATATAACCGCCACCAACGATCAGGATGCTTTCGGGCAGTTTTTCCAGATGGAAAATCTCGTTCGAGGTGATTGCCAGCTCCGACCCCGGAAACTCGGGCACAACAGGGCGTCCGCCTGTGGCGACCAGAATATGCTTGGCCGTCATGCGGGTGCCATCGGCCAGCTCAACCGTATGTGCATCCACCACATGTGCACGCTGATCAAAGCTTTCGACGCCGTTGTTTTTCAGGATGTTGCGATAGATGCCTTCCAGCCGGTCCAGCTCGGCATGGAGTTTGCCGCGAAAGAAATCCCAGTCAAATGCACCGGGTTTGACGTCCCAGCCATAGGCCTGCGCATCTTCGACCATGCCAGAGAATTCGCTGGCAAAAACCATCAGCTTTTTGGGGACACATCCGCGGATCACGCAGGTTCCGCCATAGCGATCCTCTTCCGCCAACGCCACTTTGGCCCCGTTTTCGCCAGCCGCCACACGCGCCGCCCGGACCCCGCCCGAGCCGCCTCCGATGACGAAAAGATCATAGTCAAAGCTCATTTACAGTGCCTCTTTCAGTTTTCTGACAACGCTATCGAGCCATCATCAATGATGTACCCGGTCACTCATGACGGCCCAGACTGGACCACTGGGACAGTTGATCTTGCCAGGACGCATACAGATTTGGTCGATAATGCTCAATCGTCTCTACGAAACACTCAGATATGGGTTTCGGCATGGATTGCAACGGAAGGGGTAAACACTCATGCCCGCCATCTGACTTGTTGAAGCTAACAAAAAAAATAGGGCGGCGTTTCTGCTCGGTTTCGTCGAACGCATCAATGTAGCGTACATCAGGCCAAACAATGTCTTGGATCATTCCTCTACGCGTGCGGAGCTTCGATCCACCAGAGTCCACTAGGGCCACAAGCGACGGCACCTTGAGTGAACCTAGATAGTTCATGAACAACACGACGGTAGTAAGGACAACGAGCACCAATGTGAAAAGCGTGCCACCTGTCCACCCTGCGGAAACAAAACCCCACGCTGCTACCACAGCCGCAATCCCGATCTTGATCAGGTTGCGTTTTAGCGTCCTGGCTCGCGCAGCCAAATCTGCTTCGGTTTCGCGGTATTCAGCAACCGGAGAGGTGCTCATTCCTTAATCCGCCAAATCCGTGAACAGGTTGTCTTTGCCGCCATCGAACAACTCGTCCAGTTCCACCGTTCCCTCGTTGATGTCGCGCAGTTCGACCCGGCCATCTCCATAACCGATCACGACCTTGTCGCAAATGTCGATGAACAACCCGTTCTCGACCACGCCGGGTACCTGGTTCAGCACCAGCGCCATCTGCCTTGGGTTTCCGATCCGTTGCAAATGCAGGTCCAGCACGTGATTGCCTTCATCCGTGACAAACGGCGCTTCTCCGTTCATGCGAAGTGCCGAGCGGGTACCGAGAACATCCATGGTATCCAGCACCTCTTCGATCAGGGTGCGAGTGGTCTGCCAGCCAAAGGGGATCACCTCGACCGGCAATGGGAAGGCACCCAGAGTCTCGACCTCTTTGCCGGCATCGGCGATGACCACCATCTGGTCGCTGGCCGTGGCTACGATCTTTTCCTGCAGGTGCGCGCCGCCGCCGCCCTTGATCAGATTAAGCTCTCTGTCGAATTCGTCCGCACCGTCGATGGTGATGTCCAGCCATCCCGCCTGATCCAGGGAAACAACCTCAATGCCCAGTTCACGGGCCAGTTGGGCCGTCCGGGTCGATGTCGGAACACCCTTGATCGCCAGACCTTCTTCTCTGACCCGTTCCCCCAGCCGACGCACCATCCATGCAGCGGTCGATCCGGTTCCCAGGCCGACTCGCATCCCATTCTGCACCATGTCAGCCGCACGGCGTGCTGCGACGTATTTTGCAGTGTCGATGGGCGACAGATCACCAGCCATTTCAGCATCCCCCTAATTTGCTGCGGAACTTATACGGAATGCCTACGACAACTGCGAGAGAGAATTGTCCGGATCGGTAGACCAACATGTCGCGAAACTACGCGTTTCCTATGGGAAACGTCGCAATCAGGTCTGTTGAAAACATACGTGAGGTATACATAGTTCGCATGAACACGCCTTACTGCCTGCACTATGCCCCGGACAATGCTTCGCTGGTCATCCGGCTGGCGCTGGAAGAGATGTGCCTGCCCTATGAAACGGTTCTGGTAGACCGCCGCCAAAGCGCACAGGACAGCCCGGAATATCGCGCGCTGAACCCCAATGGGCTGATCCCGGTATTGGAAACACCACAGGGGCCGATCTTCGAAACCGCTGCTATCTTGTTGTGGCTGGCGGATACGCATGGTGGGCTGGCCCCTACCCCCATGGACAGCAACCGCGCCGCGTTTCTGAAGTGGCTGTTCTTTGCCTCCAATACGCTGCACGCTGATCTGCGTATTCTGTTTTATGCCGAAAAATATATAGACGCAGCGCAGGTCAATCCTTTGCGCGCCGGTATCCGCCCTCGTTTGCGCCAGCACTTGCGCCAGCTTGATGAAGTTGCGAAAAGCGCGCCTTCCTGGCTGAGCCCGGACATACCATCGGTCCTGAGCTATTATCTGGCCTGTCAGATGCGCTGGATGGCGCTCTATCCTGCGAAGGCTGATCGCAGCTGGTTTCAGATCGCTGACACGCCGCATCTGCAGCGAATGCTGATGCAGTTGGAGACGCGCCCCGCCACACGTGCCGCAATCGCGGCCGAGGGTTTAGGGGTTACACCCTTTACCTCACCAACCTATGCTAACCCACCGGAAGGCTTTGCTACCTGATATGTTTCTGTCTGTCTTCGATATGTTCAAAGTGGGCATTGGCCCGTCCTCGTCCCATACGATGGGACCAATGGTTGCTGCCGCGCGGTTTTTGGACATGATGCGCGCCTCTCCGTTCGAATTTTCAGGGCTGCGCGGGTCGCTGCACGGGTCGCTGGCCTTTACCGGTGTCGGCCACGCAACCGATCGCGCCACAATCCTGGGCCTGGCCGGATTTGTGCCCGACA
This sequence comes from Ruegeria sp. CDSA077, assembly GCF_059612265.1. NCBI lineage: Bacteria > Pseudomonadati > Pseudomonadota > Alphaproteobacteria > Rhodobacterales > Roseobacteraceae > Ruegeria > Ruegeria sp. CDSA077. The sequence continues at coordinate 448,157 of NZ_JBXWQG010000001.1, read as the reverse complement.
CATATGATCACGAACGGGCCGAGGCCGCACTGGCTGGCATAAGTGAGACCCACAGCGTGACCCCCGAAGGATTGCCCACGCTGCAGTTCGATCCCAAGGCCGATCTGGTTTTCGACTATGAAAACAATCTGCCGGGCCATGCTAACGGTATGGTCCTGATGGCCACGGACGCACAGGGCGACGTGATCCTGCGGCAGGTCTATTACTCGATCGGTGGCGGCTTTGTTCTGACCGAGGAAGAACTGGCCCAGGGCAAGGCAACAGATGAAGGCGCACCGGTGCCCTTTCCTTTCAAATCGGCGGTCGAGATGTTGGACATGGCCAAAACCAGCGGCAAAAGCATAGCCGAGATGAAGCGCGCCAACGAGATCGCGCGCGGCTGTGCAGACAGTTTTGCCAAAGGCACCGCGCGCCTATGGCAGGTCATGAACGACTGTATCGAGCGCGGTCTGACCACCGACGGCATTCTGCCAGGCGGTTTGAACGTGCGTCGTCGCGCCAAAGGCATCTATGACGCGTTGATGGCCGAACGTGGTATGAACCTGAACGCGCCCCACACGATCAACGACTGGATGAGCGTTTACGCCATGGCCGTAAACGAAGAAAACGCAGCTGGCGGTCAGGTGGTGACCGCCCCCACCAATGGTGCTGCCGGGGTTCTTCCAGCGGTAATGCGCTATTATCTGGACCATGTACCCGGTGCTTCAGAAAACCACATCGAAGATTTCATGCTGACTGCGGCCGCTATTGGCGGGCTGGTCAAATACAACGCCTCGATCTCGGGCGCCGAGGCCGGGTGTCAGGCTGAAGTCGGCAGCGCCGCAGCCATGGCTGCAGCCGGGCTGTGCGCGGTTATGGGCGGCACGCCGGAACAAGTGGAAAATGCCGCCGAGATCGCTCTCGAGCATCATCTGGGCATGACCTGTGATCCTGTCGCCGGGCTGGTTCAAGTACCCTGTATCGAACGCAACGGGCTGGGTGCGATCAAGGCGGTATCAGCGGCCTCCTTGGCCCTGCGTGGAGATGGTCACCATTTCGTACCACTGGACGCCGTCATCGAAACCATGCGGCAGACCGGGCATGACATGCATGAAAAATACAAGGAAACGTCATTGGGCGGTTTGGCGGTGAACGTGCCGAATTGCTGAGGCAACGCGGGGAAGCGAAATGGATGGCCATTGTCTTTGCGGTAAAGTTTCATTTCAGGTGGACCCGCCTGTTCTGTCCTGTGTGACCTGCCACTGCGACAGTTGCCGCAGACAATGCGCGGCCCCGATGACGGCCTATTTCGGGATCCGCGATGGACAGCTGACTTGGACGGGCCAGGCACCAAAGACATTCGCATCCTCACCCGGGGTCGAGCGCAGCTTTTGCCCTGACTGCGGCTCGCCGATCTCATTCCGGTCCGACGCGATGTCCGGCGTGATGCATCTGTATGTGGCCCTTCTGGACGACCCTAACCAACTGCAGCCCACGCTGCATGTCGCGCATGAAGAGCAGCTGGGCTGGCTGAAACTGGATGACGGGCTGCCGATCTGCATCGGCCCGGACTACACCAAAGTACAACCGCTGCCCGACCCCTAGCTTTCGCCTTTCCCCGGTTCAATCAAATCGCTAGCGTCTCATCATGACACAGGACCGTCCCGTTTTTGGCATCGTGCTGATGCTTGGCTTTTGTGCGCTTGCACCCTTGGGGGATGCGGTCGCCAAATTACTGGGTGAAACCGTGCCGCTTGGAATGCTGGTCTTTGTCCGGTTTGCCATTCAAGCCATGTTGTTGGTTCCGCTGGTCGCCTGGACTGGCAGGCCCTGGCGCATGCAGGGGCGTATATTTCGCCTGGCTGTCATAAGAACCCTGCTGCACATCGTCGGCATCGCCGCGATGTTCTCTGCCCTGCAATACCTGCCGCTGGCCGACGCTGTGGCCATCGCCTTTGTTATGCCGTTTATCATGTTGCTTCTTGGCAAACTGGTACTAAAGGAAGAAGTCGGCAAGCGACGCCTGATTGCGTGCCTTGTGGGCTTTGGTGGTACATTGCTTGTCATTCAACCCAGCTTTGCCGAGGTCGGATATGCGGCTTTGCTTCCACTTGTCGTCGCGGTGGTGTTTGCCCTGTTCATGCTCGTGACCCGGCAAATTGCAAAAGCTACAGATCCCATTGCGCTTCAGGCCGTGTCAGGCGTCATAGCTTCTGTCATCCTACTGCCTGCCCTGTTGGTGGGAACACCCGCCGGAATCTGGGAGCTGTCCCTGATTGCTCCGAATTTGGGCGATGTCTGGCTTTTGCTTGCAATCGGGCTTCTCGGCACAGTCGCACATCTGTTCATGACCTGGTCGCTGCGATATGCACCCTCTGCAACATTGGCCCCGATGCAGTATCTCGAAATCCCGGTCGCCACGGTGTTTGGCTGGCTGATCTTTCACGACCTGCCCGACGGTGTCGCCGCTTTGGGCATCTGCATCACCATCGCTGCCGGCCTCTATGTCATTCTGCGCGAGCGGGCCAGCGCCCGGACGGCCCCGACAGAAGCGCCTGCATGACCTGATCCAGCATCGCCCTGGGAAACATTACCAAAAGGCCCGGCCCATCCATACGCAATTCAACCGAGCCCAATGCGCGGTTGGACGTTCCGACAGCGCCGTTCGGCTCCATCACCAAACCGTCGATTGGCCATTCAAGGCCGCGGCTTTGCCCTGATACACGCTGCAATGGAAACAATGAGACGACATCTCGAGGCGCCATAGAAACCGAGATTTGGGGGGGTGCGTGAAAGATAATCTCACTTTCGCCAATCAGAATACAGGGCTGATCTTGCCTGCGAACCAAGACGTTGAGTGCTGCTAACTGGTGATCCAGACGCCCCCCGAGAAAACCGACCCCAATCACCAGCGGCGCCTCGACACTGCGCAGGGCCTTGTCGAAATCCGTGCTGTTTTGTTCGCTAATTGGAAACAGTCGATCCAGCGGAATCTGATCTTTGTGATCCGAATCGAGCGAATCAAAATCACCGATAACAGCGTCTGGAGTACGCCCAATTTCCAACAAACTTGCCGCCCCACCATCCGCGGCGACGGCCAATTTTGTGCGAATCAACGCCAAATCCAAATCTTCAGGGCCAATTTGACCGCTTCCAACCAGCGTGATTGACTCTTTCGAACGTACAATTCGCGTCTTTTTCATGAGATTGATCATTTTTTCCGGGTTTTGACACATTGAGACCACAAAATGATAGGTTCATGGACAAAGTTCTGAGCCAATAGCTCTGCCCACGACCGGGCTGATGGCTCGTGTAGTTTGTAGAGGACGTACGTCTGATGGTACAGAATAACAAGGTTTTGACAGTTTCCTACGGAACCTTCTCGTGCACTTTGGAAGGATTTGACGATTCTTTTGAAACGATGAAGTCGATTGCCGAATACTTCCGCGACCTTGCAGCGGATGACAGGTATTTTGGGTCCGAACCTCCGCAACCAGACGCCGAAATGCTGACCCGCATTGCTCAGCGAGATGCGACGCGTAAAGTCGAAGCCAGCCAGAGCGAAAACGGATTGCTTCTGCGGGCGCAAGACCGTGCCGCTTCACCGTCCCTTTCTACCGCGCCCATGACCCCGCCCAGTACCCCGAGTGCTCCGGCCTATACCGCTGCCCCCTCACAGTCCGCGCCCATCGCAGAGGCCGAGCCGGTTGAGGGTCGACCCGAACCTGCCGCCGATAGTATCGCCGCAAAGCTGCAACGGATCCGGGCGGTAGTCTCTCATAGCGAAGAAAACTCGGTGATCTACGCCGAGGATGAAGATTCCCCCCTGATGAAATCCGAAACCGGCCCAACTGATGCCGTATCGGCTGCCTTTCAGGCCGGATCTCTGACCCCCACAGATCTGGTCGAATCCCCCGCGGCCGATGCAGAGGTTGAAGCAGCTCAGGAATTTGAGCCCGAACCTCAGATTGACATGCCCCCACCCGCCGCGGAAGAGGCAGAGATCGAAGGCCCGGCCCAAGAGACCCCCGCCGTGCCAGAAATTGATGTCGCACCCACTGCTGACGACGTGACCACTGTCGAGGCAGAAGAGGTTTTGATTTCGGATCTGAGTGCCGAGACGGACGAAGCCCAGAGCGACGAAATCGACAATATCCTGACAGAAGACATTTCGGCGGACGCAGACGAATCTGAAGAGGTTGCCGGCTATTTGACCGAAGAAGACGAGGAAACTCTGCTTGACGAAATCGCCAGCGTCGAAGCCGTGTTGTCCGCCCGTGCATCCGAGCCTCTGCCTGAGGAACCGAACCTGGACGAGGACGTTTCTCGCCTGATGGAAAAGGCGGTCGAACAGATGGATGATCCCGCGACTGCCACTCAGCGCGAGACATATTCCCGTCTGCGCAATGCAGTGGCCGCAACCAATGCTGATCGTGCAGATGCGCTGAACCGTAATCAGGCTCAGCAGATCAGCCCGCGCCGCCCCGAAAGCAATGTTACAACTGCCCGTCCCAAGGCAGAGCCTGCCGCTCCCCTCAAGCTGGTTGCTGAACAGCGCATCGACAATAAAGACGAGGATGAAATGGGGCCGATTTCTCCGCGCCGTGTAAAATCCAAACCGCTGGGTCTTCCGATCGAGGAAAGCGGCTTTGCGCACTATGCGCAGGAACAGGGCGCACAATCTCTGCCGGACCTGCTGGAAGCTGCGGCATCTTATCTGTCGTTCATCGAAGGACAGGAACAGTTCTCGCGCCCGCAACTGATGAACAAGATCCGTTCTCTCAAGCAGGACGATTTTAATCGCGAGGAAAGCCTGCGCTCATTCGGGCAACTGCTGCGCGACGGCAAGATTGAGAAAGCTGGCGGAGGTCGGTTTGCGGCTTCGGACGAGATAGGGTTCCGCCCTGACGGAGATGAACGCGCCGCAGGCTGAATTCAAACCGAAAAGAAAGAAGGGCCGGAGACCAACTCCGGCCCTTTTTCATTGGGCGATCTTTTGTGGGCAGGCGTATGAACCCGCCGCAGGATGAGCCCGGAATAGGCCGCTCAGTCAGAGGATCCGTTTGGATCTTCTTTTCCGACACCTTTGAAGATGAATTTGAAAGGCAGAGCCCACAAAATGCCGAGCGCTACATATACCAGAAGTTCCAACCATATTGGTGGCCGGTCCAACCAGTTTATCACCGTCACCACCGCAACGATATAAGCCGGCAGGCCAATCAGCAGCAGCACCATCGACCAACGACGACGCGCTTTATAGCTCAGGCCATTTTTCTGTTCGCCCGCCATCAGTCAGCAAACGGGTCTGTCACCAAAATGGTGTCATCCCGCTCTGGGCTAGTGGACAGCAATGCAACCGGACATTCGATCAACTCTTCGACCCGACGCACATATTTGATGGCATTTGCAGGCAAGTCCGCCCAACTGCGCGCGCCTTCCGTTGATTCGCTCCAACCAGGCACCTCTTCGTAGATCGGAGTACATCGTGCCTGCTGATCGGCTGCGGTGGGAAGATAATCCAGACGCTTACCGTCAAGGTCATAGGCAACACAGATTTTCAGCGTCTCGAATCCGTCCAGCACGTCCAGCTTGGTCAGCGAAATACCGTTTACGCCGCTAGTGGCACAGGTTTGGCGCACCAGACAGGCATCAAACCAGCCGCAACGCCGCTTGCGCCCGGTGGTCGTACCAAACTCGTGCCCACGCTCACCCAGACGCTGGCCATCCGCATCATCCAATTCGGTTGGAAACGGCCCCTCACCCACACGGGTCGTGTAAGCCTTTACGATGCCAAGGACAAAATCAATCGAGCCGGGCCCGATGCCGACACCGGTCGCCGCCTGACCGGCGATCACGTTGGACGAGGTCACAAACGGATAGGTTCCAAAGTCGATGTCCAGAAGGGCACCCTGCGCGCCTTCAAATAGAATACGTTTACCAGCCTTGCGCTTTTCGTTCAGCACTTTCCAAACGGGTGCTGCGAAAGGCAGAATCTCGGACGCAATTTCCCTCAGCTGAGCAATCAGTGCATCGCGGTCCACGGGTTCGATCCCCAATCCCTTGCGCAGCGGGTCATGGTGCTGCAGCGCACGATCTACGCGTGCCTCAAGGGTCGCTTCGTCTGCCAGGTCAGCAACCCGCACAGAACGCCGCCCAACCTTATCTTCATATGCGGGGCCGATTCCACGACCGGTGGTCCCGATCTTGGTTCCTTTGCTTGCGGCCTCTTCGCGCGCGCGGTCCAGTTCACCGTGGATGGGCAGGATCAGCGGGGTATTCTCTGCGATCATCAGCGTTTCGGGCGATATCTCGACTCCCTGCGCCTGGATCGTTGCGATCTCTTTCAGCAGGTGCCAGGGATCCAGAACAACGCCATTGCCGATGACACTCAGCTTGCCGCCACGTACCACACCGGATGGCAGAGCGTGCAACTTATAGACGGCACCGTCGATTACCAACGTATGACCGGCATTATGCCCGCCTTGAAAACGCGCGATCACATCGGCCCGTTCACTGAGCCAATCGACGATCTTGCCTTTTCCTTCGTCACCCCACTGGGCGCCGACAACAACCACATTGGCCATATCTGGTCCTTTTGCGCTGAGATATCAAACCCGGCTCGTATAGCGATGTGTCAGCGACAGGGAAACCGATAATTCGCCGCAGATCATAACCACGCTGTGCGCGGTGCCTCCGGCGGAGGTATTTTTGGCCAGATGAAGAGAAGATCCCTTGCTTCATCTGGCACAAAATATCTCGGGGGAGTCGCGGCTGGCCGCGGCGGGGGCAGCGCCCCTTTTCTAGCCATTCGACAAATGAATGGGTTCACCATGTGGAGTCGTCAGATAGGCTTTCTCCCAATCCAACGATACTGCAGCGACATCACTTGGGTTCGCGTCACCCATTTCGGCTAAAAAGGCCTCGAGTGTTTCCAGCCAGGCATGGAAATAGTCGTTGCCACCATTCAGCTCTTTGCTTAGACCATGGCGTTTTAGCATCTTCGAAAACCGATCGGCCCATTCCGACCATTCGAATCGTCCCGCTTCATTCAGCGCGACCGTGACCGCAAAGACCTGTGCATGCCAGGGCTCTGCGAATGCCAGCTCGGGTAATGGCTGTGCGTTACACTCACTCATCGGGCACCAGATAGCTTTGCCACAGATCTAATATGACCTCGTCATTTCGGTTCTCGGGATCGGCCCAAAGCTCCGAGGCTGGGAATGCAACCGCATATAGTGGTTCAGGTGCCTCTCCCAGACCATGAGCATTGGAATCCGGCAAAACATGCGTCCCATGCAGGCGTAATATCCGACCGCAAGCGCCAGAAGCGTAAGATGGCAATCTGGTATGACCACCGTTTTTCAGGCGGTTGGCAGCCGGTCGTACAGTACGCACCTTTTGACCGGGATCAAACTGCACCGCGATATTCGAGGGTCGATCAGCCGGACCGCCTTTGGACAGTACGCCCTCAACCGTCCCGGCTGTCAGCGCGCGGGAAGCCAAAGGATGTGAAGCATCCGTTCCTTGGCCCAGAAGGTCTTCCAAAGTCAGGACCCCCTGCTCTACCAACAGATCTGCAAGTGCTGACACCCATTTTTCGTAGTAAGAGAATCGTGCATAGTCTTTGGGCGACAGTCGTTCGCGTGCATGGCGCGAGATGTCGATATTCCATTGTCCCAGAAACCCGGCAGCCAATGTCAGTGCCAATGCGCGCCCGTGCCATTCTTCTGGGAAAATCGCTGCATCTTGGGATTCGGGGATCACCGGACCGTCGCCGAACCGTCCTCCCATATCGTGAACGCGGGTCATGACGGCACCTTTGGCAGGCCGGTTCCGATCATACTGTCACGGGTCACAAGCGCGGTCAGGTCGTCTTCGGTCATCCCATCGGTGCCTTCGGGGCGCATGGGTAGAACAAGATAGCGTATCTCGGCCGTTGAATCCCAAACCCGCACGGCTGTTTCATCCGCCAGAGAAACGCCGAACTCTGACAAAATTTTACGCGGCTCACGCACGGCCCGTGCACGATAGGCATCCGATTTATACCACCCCGGTGGAATCCCCAACAAAGGCCATGGGTAGCAACTGCACAGCGTGCAAACGACCATGTTGTGGAGATCAGGGGTATTTTCGACAACAACTATGTGCTCGCCTTGCCGACCGTAAAAGCCAAGCTTTGCCACCTCGGGCGTTGCATCCTTAAGCAGTGCGGCCTTAAAGGCCGGATCAGTCCAGGCTTTGGCAACAACCCGGGCACCGTTCTGCGGGCCAACCTTGTTTTGGTAAGTGTCGATGATCTCATCCAAAGCGGCCGGGTCTATCAAACCCTTGCGGGTCAGAATCGTTTCCAGCGCCTTGACGCGAAGGGCGGGTTCAGGCGGCAATATGGCGTGCGGATGGTCGGGATCGTCATGTGGCATGGGTCGCAGCCTGCTTTACCATCCCCTTGCCTGTCCAGTCTCTTTGCTGTGATCCCGAAGATCACTTGGCGTGATGGTAACTCGTGACTTGCCCCCGGAACCAAACTTGCATAAGTACCTCGCGATACACGCCACGCTGTACAGGACCACCATGGAAAACGTCGTTCTCATTATCCATCTTCTTCTGGCTTTGGGCCTGATCGCCGTCGTCCTGATGCAGCGGTCCGAAGGCGGCGGCCTTGGCATGGGTGGCGGCGGAGGCGGTGCCATGGCTGGCCGGTCGGCTGCAACAGCATTGGGCAAGGTGACCTGGATTTTAGCCGCGTGCTTTATCGTCACTTCGATCACGCTGACCATTCTGGCGGCACAAAAATCCTCGGGCAGCTCTGTGCTTGACCGGATTGGGACACAGGCACCGGCCGCGACCGAAGAAAGCACACCGGCAATTCCGTCGGCGGATGACCTGTTGCCTCCGGCACAGGGTGACAACGCGCCTTTGATCCCGCAGGCCAACTGACACACAAAACCTAGAAACCGAAAAGAGAACTGCAACAGCATCTTGCGGTTCTCTTGCGCTATTGGCGCGAATCCTTTATACGTGAAGTCCCGTGATGCAGCGGTTTTTCTTGAACCGCCGGGCAGCTGATATTGACGTCTCACGGGGAGCAGCCGAAAAACATGGCGCGTTTTATTTTCATCACTGGTGGTGTGGTTTCATCCTTGGGCAAAGGATTAGCTTCGGCGGCTTTGGGCGCGCTGTTGCAGGCCCGCGGATATTCGGTGCGTCTGCGCAAGCTGGACCCCTATCTGAATGTCGATCCGGGCACCATGTCGCCTTTTGAACATGGCGAAGTGTTCGTTACAGATGACGGGGCAGAAACCGATCTGGACCTTGGCCATTACGAACGTTTTACCGGCGTAGCCGCGCGCAAAACCGACTCGGTCAGTTCCGGGCGGATTTATTCCAACGTGTTGGAAAAAGAACGCCGCGGCGATTACCTGGGCAAAACCATTCAGGTGATCCCGCACGTCACCAATGAGATCAAGGATTTCATCGCCATAGGCGAGGATGAGGTTGATTTCATGCTGTGCGAGATCGGCGGCACCGTGGGCGATATCGAAGGCCTGCCCTTCTTTGAGGCCATCCGCCAATTCAGCCAGGACAAACCACGCGGCCAATGCCTGTTCATGCACTTGACCCTGCTGCCCTACATCAAAGCCTCGGGCGAATTGAAAACCAAACCAACCCAGCACTCGGTGAAAGAGCTGCGTTCGATCGGTCTCGCCCCCGACATTCTGGTCTGCCGGTCCGAAGGCCCGATCCCGACCAAGGAACGTGAAAAGCTGGCTTTGTTCTGTAACGTCCGCCCCGATAGCGTGATTGCTGCGCAGGACCTCAGCACCATCTACGATGCTCCGCTCGCCTATCACCGCGAGGGACTGGATCAGGCGGTTCTGGATGCCTTCCAGATCAGCCCTGCCCCCAAGCCCGATCTGACCAAATGGGAAGACGTCAGTGATCGCATCCACAATGCCGAGGGCGAAGTGAAGGTCGCCATCGTCGGTAAGTACACCCAGTTGGAAGACGCCTATAAGTCGATAGCCGAGGCGCTGACCCATGGCGGGATGGCCAACCGTGTCCGCGTCAAGGTCGAATGGGTCGATGCCGAGGTATTCGATACCGAAGAGGCCGCCCCGCATCTGGAAGGCTTCCACGCGATCCTCGTGCCCGGCGGATTCGGTGAGCGCGGTACCGAAGGCAAAATCAAGGCTGCGCAATACGCCCGCGAACATAAAGTGCCCTACCTGGGCATCTGCCTGGGCATGCAGATGGCCGTAATTGAGGCCGCGCGAAATGCCGCTGGCATCAAAGAGGCCGGGTCCGAGGAATTCGACCATGAATCCGGTAAAAAACGTTTCGAACCGGTGGTCTATCACCTGAAAGAATGGGTGCAGGGCAATCACAAGGTCGAACGCAAAGTCGGTGATGACAAGGGCGGCACCATGCGCCTGGGCGCCTATGACGCGGTTCTGGCCGAAGGGTCAAAAGTGGCCGAAGTCTATGGCGGTACCGCCATCGAGGAGCGCCACCGCCACCGCTATGAAGTGGACATCAAATACCGCGACAAGCTGGAAAAAGCTGGTCTCAATTTCTCAGGCATGTCCCCCGACGGCCGGTTGCCAGAAATCGTCGAGTGGTCGGATCATCCGTGGTTCATTGGGGTCCAGTACCACCCCGAGCTGAAATCCAAGCCGTTCGACCCGCATCCTTTGTTCCGCGACTTTGTGCGCGCTGCCAAGGATACCTCGCGTCTGGTCTGACACCAGGCACGAAAGCAGATTGTATCGGTCAGCGCGAAAAGACTGTACGCGCTGACCCTTTGCACGGTTAACTGTCCGCAACTCAGAGATAGGAGACCGGCCATGACCGATCAGATCACCAAAGCACTGACATTCGCGGCTCTGCACAAAAAGGGCGAACCGGTTATCCTGTACAATATCTGGGATGCTGGCAGTGCCGGTGCCGTGCGCGACGCTGGCGCCCAAGCCATTGCCACTGGAAGCGCTCCTGTTGCGATGGCACAAGGGTTCAGCGACGGCCAAAACATCCCGATGCAGGTCGCGCTGGACAATGCTCGCCGGATTGTCGAATCCGTTGATCTACCGGTTACTCTGGATTTCGAAGGTGCGTATGCGGCTGATGCTCAGGGTATCTCTGCCAATATCAGGCTGGCCCTTGAATCCGGCGTTGTCGGCTTCAACTTCGAAGACCAGATCATCGGATCAAAAGACTTGTACGATATTGAAACTCAGGCCGCCCGTGTCAGCGCGATGCGTGAAGGCTGCGATGCGGCTGGCGTTCCTGCGTTTATCAACGCGCGGACCGACATTTTCCTGAAGGCGCAGCCCGAAACCCATGATGATGCGATGCTGGAAGAGGCAATGGTCCGAGCACAAGCCTATTCAGATGCAGGGGCCAGCGGATTCTTTGCCCCCGGCCTACGGGATCAGGCCATGATTGCCCGGTTGGTAAAGTCAATCGACCTGCCGCTAAATATCATAGCATTACCCGGCACACCGGACACCGCCACTTTGGCTGGGCTGGGAGTCGCGCGTATAAGCTATGGCCCTGTACCCTATCGGAAAATGCTGGCCTGGCTGCAAGACGAAGCGCGAAAGGTACTCTGACCCAGCGCGCTATCCGGCTGTAGCAGGCGGTCTTTTGATCATTCTGAGCCTTGCGCGATAGTCCGTGCTTGGCGGGTTATCAAATATGGAATAATCTCTGACCATGTTGAAAAAACTCTTTCAGGCTTTCCGCCCGCCACAACACGACAATCTGCCCGACCCAGACGCTGAACTTGCACTCGGGGCGCTTATGGTGCGCGTTGCACAAGCGGACAGGGATTATAAGCTGGAAGAGATCAGCCTGATCGACCGTATCCTCGCCCGACTTTATCAACATAACGCGATCGAAGCCGCAAAGGTCCGCGCCACCTGCGAGAAACTGCACGCAGCCGCACCGGAAACGGACACGTTCGGTAAGCTGATCCGGGAAACCACGGACCTGCACGAGCGCTTGGCCGCTTTGGATGCCCTCTGGGAGGTGGTTCTGGCCGACGGGAATACAGATGAGGGCGAGATGAAAATCGTCGAAGAAGCCCGCATCGCCATGGGTCTGAGCTTTAACGACAGCAAGACCGCCAGAAAGCGTGTGCAAAGACGCTTGGAAGAGGCGTAAGGCCTCTCTATACCTGTCTCATGTTTAGTGATTTTCTGTCTCGACTGACCCAGCCTCAGCCCGCCCCTTTCACCGATGACGATGCTCGACTGGCCTTGACGGCCCTGCTGGTGCGCGTTGCCCGATCTGACAACGACTATGCCGACAGTGAAATGGCGCGAATCGACCGGATTTCGGTTGAACGCTATGACCTATCCCCGTTCGAAGCCGCCGGCCTGCGCGCCCGCGCCGAAGATCTCGAGGCCGAAGCACCGGACACCGTACGGTTCACTCGCGCAATCAAAGAGGCCGTTGCCTATGACGACCGCTTGGCAGTCGTTCAGGCCTTGTGGTCGGTCGCTCTGGCGGATGGGCACCGCACGGGTGAAGAGGATTCCTTACTGCGACTGGTCGTCAGCCTGCTGGGCATCAGTGATGTCGACTCTGCAATGGCCCGTCAAAAGGCTGCCAAATCTTGATAGCCATGCTGGGCATGTACGACATGCCTGCGCTGCGCCCTGCGAATGATCGGTTTTGGGCATCGATTCGGGATTACCTTGGCTATGGCCCCGCAAACCTAAACCGAGACCGGGATGTCTGGGATGTCTGGTTGGACTCGGATCTGGTTTTTGCCCAGACCTGCGGCATGCCCTATCGCACCCGGCTGCATGGCAAGGTGCAGTTGGTTGGAACGCCGGACTACGCGTTGCCTGGCTGCCCACCTGGCCATTACCGGTCGGTTTTTGTAGCCCGCCGCCACGACCCCCGCGATCTTGATGAATTGGCCGATGGTGTTTTTGCCTATAATGAACCGCTGTCGCAATCCGGATGGGCCGCCCCAATGGTTCACCTTGAACGATACCACCGAACACCATCGTCGGTTCTGCAATCCGGTGGTCATGCGCTGTCTGCTCAAGCCATTTCCGAGGGCCGTGCCGATTATGCCGCGCTGGATGCGCTGACATGGGAGATACTGAAGGTCCATTCCGACCTTCCAGAAGCTCTGCGTGAGGTCGCCGAAACAACCCCAACCCCCGCGCTACCTTATATCACAGCGAAGGATCAGGACGCCGCTCAGATCGCACGCGCTGCTCGCAACGCGATTCTAACCATGTCACCGCAAGATCGGAACCTTCTGCACCTGCATGACCTGATCTCAATTCCTGCCAAAGATTATCTGCGCGTCCCAAATCCGTCGAAATTGTAAACTGCGATGGATAATTCATGATCAAATTGACCAGAACGCTTCGTCAAATTGACGGAATCACCCGCTTACTCTGTCATTTGCGCATTGCATTGATCTGATTTTTAAGCCCTAGTACCGCACCAACACCAATAACACTTGGACCAACCGTGACAGATTCAACTCCCGTCATTGAGATCAAGAACCTACACAAGAGTTTCGGCAATCTGGAAGTGCTGAAGGGCGTGGATATCACTGCCAGACGGGGCGATGTCGTATCTTTGATTGGGTCCTCGGGGTCTGGGAAATCCACTTTATTGCGGTGCTGCAACCTGTTGGAAGACAGCCAGCAGGGCGAAATCCTTTTCAAGGGTGAACCTGTTCGTTGGTCCGGTAACAGCCACACGCGCCGGCCTGCAGATGCGAAACAGGTTCTGCGCATTCGCACAAACCTGTCGATGGTTTTCCAACAGTTCAACCTGTGGGCTCATTTGACCATCCTGCAGAACGTGATGGAAGCACCTGTAACGGTATTGGGCCGTGACAAAAATGAAGTTGAAGACAGCGCACGCAGATACCTTGAAAAAGTTGGTATTGGCGACAAGTGCGACGCCTACCCCGCACAGTTGTCAGGTGGTCAGCAACAGCGTGCCGCAATCGCGCGGGGGCTGTGCATGGAGCCCGAGGCGCTTTTGTTTGACGAGCCCACGTCGGCGCTGGACCCCGAATTGGAACAAGAAGTGATCAAGGTGATCAAAGACCTGGCTGCAGAAGGCCGCACCATGATCATTGTGACCCACGACATGAAAATGGCCGCTGATATCTCTAGCCATGTCGTTTTCCTTCACCAGGGCCTCATCGAAGAAGAAGGCCTGCCTGAAGATCTCTTTACTACCCCTGAATCTCCACGGCTTCAGGGCTTTCTTTCCGCCACTCAGGCGGCATAACTTCAGATCAGAACCAAAACTGGGGAGTATCCAATGAAAAAACTGATCCTGACCACTGCGGCCCTTGCGCTGAGCGCGGGCATGGCCATGGCAGACACCATCCGGATGGGGACCGAGGGAGCCTATGCACCTTGGAACTTCGTCAATGACGCAGGTGAGATCGACGGCTTTGAGCGCGAGCTGGGCGACGAGCTGTGCAAACGCGCAGACCTGACCTGCGAGTGGGTCAAGAACGACTGGGATTCGATCATTCCGAACCTGGTCTCGGGCAACTACGACGTGATCATCGCTGGAATGTCGATCACCGACGAGCGTGACGAGGTCATCGACTTTACCCAGAACTACACACCGCCGGATCCTTCCGCCTATGTAGCAATGTCGGATGACGCCGATGTTGCAGGTGGTGTGGTCGCCGCACAGACCGGCACCATTCAGGCTGGCTATATCGCCGAATCCGGCGCGACCCTGGTCGAGTTCGCCAGCCCCGAGGAAACCATCGCTGCCGTACGCAACGGTGAGGCCGATGCGGTTCTGGCCGACAAATCCTTCCTTGCCCCGATCGTCGACGAAGACGCAGATCTGCGCTTTGTGGCCGATGAGGTTCCGCTGGGTGGTGGCGTCGGCATTGGCGTCCGTGAATCCGACGGTGAGCTGAAAGAAAAGCTCAACGCAGCCATCCAATCCATGAAGGATGACGGCAGCCTGAACGAGCTGATCACCAAATGGGAAGTGTCTTCGACCTTCTAATTCTGATCCGGCGGCGTGCCCCAGTCTACGGGCGCGCCGCCCCAGCGCCTTTACCACCTGAAGAGGCCCGCCATTTTTTCGTTCTGCACTGATCCCGACACGCTGGGAACCTTCCGTTGGTTCTCGTGCTATCTGACCAATGGTGTGCATTGGTCCTTTTAC
Source organism: Ruegeria sp. CDSA077 (assembly GCF_059612265.1). Classification (NCBI taxonomy): domain Bacteria; kingdom Pseudomonadati; phylum Pseudomonadota; class Alphaproteobacteria; order Rhodobacterales; family Roseobacteraceae; genus Ruegeria; species Ruegeria sp. CDSA077. The sequence continues at coordinate 432,998 of NZ_JBXWQG010000001.1, read as the reverse complement.
CTGTCCTTCCTCAAGGTACTAGCCCTACTTGCCGTGACGGCGCCCGTAGCGCTGGGTTTCGGGTTCGTCGGAGCCATGGCTGCCCGTTCGCACGTTCTGCCGGTCAGTTGGCTGGGTAAGGGTTATATCGCCATCGTGCGCGGCGTGCCGGATATCGCCTTTTTCATGTTCTTCGTGATTGCTTTGGATCAGGCATTCGAATGGACGCGGCATCAAATTCTCTGCCCGGACTGGACGGATTCGATCCGACAGGGCAACGACTTTATCGTCTGCCAATCTGCCAAACTGCCACTGGGCACCTCGCCGGAATGGGTGCACGAAACCTATGGGTTCTTTCTGGCTGTCATCACTTTCTCTATTGTTTTCGGTGCTTTCGCCGCCAATGTTTTGTTCGGCGGCATGCGGGCCGTACCCTATACACAGCTGGAAACCGCCGAAGCCTATGGGATGTCCCGCCGCCAGACATTCTGGAAAATCCTTGTGCCTCAGATGTGGGTTTATGCCCTGCCCGGTCTCAGCAATCTCTGGATGGTTCTGATCAAGGCCACACCGTTGCTGTTCCTTCTGGGCATCGAAGATATCGTGTACTGGGCCCGCGAACTGGGCAGCACCAAGACTCCGAAGTTTACGCAATACCCACACGGTGACTGGCGCATGTGGTATTTCCTGTTCCTGCTGGTTTTCTACCTTGGCTTCACCCGTATGTCCGAGATCGGGCTTGAACGCCTGATGCGCCGGCTGTCCCACGGACAGGCCACCGCCGCCGGAGAATTGCTGCGCAAGGAGACCACCGCATGAGCTGCTTGCAGACCATTCAGGACTACGGCCTGCGATCTCTTGGATATGGCGAGCGCCTGCTGCCAAAATCCGACTTTACCTTATGTGAGCACTTTACCCTGATCGGGTCTGGTATGATCTGGAATATCTATTTCGGAGTCATGGCGCTTGCGACCGGATTTTTCCTGGCCACAGCACTGGCGCTTGGCAAAGCTTCACCCAGTTTCTGGCTGCGCAAACCTTCGGAATGGTTCATTTTCATCTTTCGTGGTTCGCCGCTGTTCATTCAGTTTTTCTTTGCCTATTTCTTCTTCCTGTCGCTGAAGAAATCCTATCCGATGTTCGATTCTCTGACGTCGGCCTGGATTGGGGCGCTGATCGTTCTGTTTCTGAACACAGCCGCCTATTCAGCCGAAATTTTCTTTGGCGCGCTCCGATCCATTCCCAAGGGCGATACCGAGGCTGCAGATGCTTATGGCATGTCCGGTTGGTCTCGCTTCCGGCGGATCGTCTGGCCCACCATGCTGCGGCTTGCCTGGCCCGCCTACACGAATGAGGCGATCTTTCTGTTCCATGCCACCACGCTGGTGTTCTTCTCGGCCTTCCCCGCCTGGCAGCAACGAGGCGATGCGCTGTATTACGCAAGTTATTTCGCGGACAAGACGTTCAACCCCTTTGTCGCCTATCCAATCCTTGCCTTCTATTTCATCTTACTGACGCTTGTGATCGTTGGGGGGTTCGGCCTGGTGAACAAGCATCTGAACCGTCATTTACCTGCGGAACGAAAAACAAAAATGCGCTTTCGCCTGAATCTGGCACGCTAAGAACCTACCGGGGATACAGCCGCTGCAATCCCCGGAAAAGACAATTTCTCAAATAATAATCGGTACCGTTTTGAGTAAAGGCAGCCCTTCGATTTGCGCGGCGGCTTAGCGGCCGAACTAGCCTGGGAATTTTCTGACAATCGGGGAGATGGTACCGCCTGCTGGATTCGAACCGGCGACCTCTGGATCCACAATCCAGCGCTCTAACCAACTGAGCTAAGGCGGCACTTGTGAAGGGCGATGTACCGAACGCGTTCACGGAATGCAAGAGGATTAAAGCTGAATTTTCCAGCTTTGTTCGACCAGATCAACCCCGAAGGAATGGACCGGTTTGCTATCCATCAACTGCCACCCAGTGGATCCATAAAGCGCACAGGCAGCCTTGTGGCTTTCATGCGTCCACAGCCTCATTTCAGTGTAACCGGCGCCGCGAGCAAAGCCCATGCAGCTCTCCAGCATCCGCTTTCCCACGCCCATTCCGCGCGCTTCGGGCAACAGTAAGAACAACCGCAGTTTTGCGGTCGTTTCACTCAGGGCAACGCAGAAAATACTGCCCAAAGGTTTACCGTCACATTCGGCTATCCAGCCACGCTCGCGCTTGGCATCATGGTCCGAGATGAAATCGTCGAGGATTTCTTTCACCAACACGGCAAAAGAGTCGTCGAAACCCTCGTCTCGTGAATACAAAAGATCATGCACAGCCACCAACCACGGCGCATCCAAAGCTTCAAAGGGTCTGATCTGAATAGAGTGCATCCCCTATTTGAACGCAAAGGTAACTTGATTCTCAAGCCTTTGCGCGCTAGCACGAACTCTCATCCCCGGAGGCACACATGAGCATCAATACCGAAAGTGACATTCAGGCGAATTTGCAGATCGGACCAACAGATCAGGGGATGGTGCGCCTATTCATCGAAGCAGAAAACCTAGAGATTCCAATGGATTTCGATCCAGAAGAAGCCGAAGAGATTGCCGACGAGCTCCGCGCCGCCGCGCATGCCGCACGGGCGGTCAAAAGCTGAGCTATCAGAATCTGGGATCTCTCAAGGACTGCAAGCGCCGGGCTGCATCTGTGGCAAATTTCTGGATCATCTTCTTCCGCCGAGCCGGAGCTATCTTGTCCTCTGGCGCCATACGCACGATCTCGGCGTCATAAGCATCGGCAATGATCAACCCGGTCTCGGCAGGCAACAGCTCGGTCGGAAACTCCGTATCCACTGCCCAGAAGAATCGATCACACCACTCCAAATAGCCCTGCCATTTGGAATCCGACTGGAAATCAGCGCGGCTTGATTTACATTCGATCACCCAAAGCTCACCCTTAGGACCCAGCCCCATCACATCAACCCGCAGTCCGCGTATAGGCACGAATTCCTCAACGGATACAAAGCCATGCGCCGTCAGGTGACGGGCGACTCCACGTGCAAGTCTTTGTCCGGGTTGCAGGTCCAATGTCATATCCCAAATGTGAACAATTAGTGAACAAATGTAAAGTGAGCCCATACGACTTGACATAGTACCATTTGGTATCGCATTAATGTGAAACCAAATGGTATCTCTTTAGGTTGCATATGGAAAATCAAACTCAAAACGCGTTCCGCGCTCTGGCTGACCCTACCCGCAGGGACATTGTGCAAATGCTGGCACTGCAGGACATGACGATTGCTCAGTTGACTGATCGCTTCGACATGACCCGCGCGGCTGTCAAGAAACACCTGACCGTCCTGTCGGATGGCGGCCTGATTGCCGTCGAAGCCCGTGGCCGGGAACGCATAAACCGACTTGAACCAAAAGGCATGGCCCCTGTTCTGGATTGGCTCAGCTACTTTGATCAATTCTGGGATGAACGCCTTAACTCTCTTAAAGAAGCTGTTGAAAGGAAATCAAAATGACTAATGCCGTTCTAAGGAAATCCATTTTCCTGAGGGCCGAGCCCGAGACTGTCTGGGCTTATCTGACCGAACCCGACCGGTTGGCGGAATGGTTTCACAAACCTGAACGCCCCCTGGCCCAGGGACAAAAACTGGAGATGTTCGGAACGACCAGTGGCGACCTTCTGATCTGGGGAGAAGTCCGCGAAGCGCGCCCGCCGTCATATCTGGAGTATTCGTTTACGGTTAAGCCAATGGGCGACGCAGTCAGCATTGTAAAATGGACGCTGGAACCGGTTGCGGGCGGTACACGCCTTGACCTGTTGCACGAAGGTCTGCCGCAAGGTGCCGATGCCTTTGGCCTGATCCTGGCGCTGGACAATGGCTGGGACGAGCATTTCGGCAAGATGCGCGTAGCCCTGCACGAAACTGTTGACGCCTGACCCCTTGTGCGAACCCGCCGGACGCCCTACTTAGGCCCGTGGCGGGTTCTGCCCTTCTTGTGACTGGTAGCATTCTGGTGGCCTTAAGCAATTCCGAGGGGGCTGGCTCTGTTCAGGTCCTGGCCTGATTACCTGGCGCCCACCTGTACATACAGGTCCTCGGGAATCAAACCGCACGGTTGACTGGTGGTCCCGCCACACTCGATCCAAACTCCGGCAGGAAATAGCCGGATTTACGTGCTCTGGGTTCTGACCTGCGGGCCAGATCGCACTAATCAAACCTGGATCAGACAGGCATCAAGAAATGCTTTTACGGGTTCGGGTTGCCGAATGGCGCGGGGCTGCACAATCACAACATTGAAATACCCGATATCCTGTGCCAGCGGACGCGCTACGACCGCATCGCCTTCTATCGTGCGGCTCGCCTCTGGCGGAAAACCAACCAGCGTGAACCCAAGCCCTTTGCCAACATAGGCATGCACCAACTCTCGTGATTGCGAGGTCAGCGGCACTTCTGGATCAAGCCCGGCGGCCTGCAACAGGTCAAGATAGCTTGGACCCGGACCGGAACGCGACACTGCAATGTAGGGCAAGCCTGTCAGCTGCTCAAGCTGTACGCTGTCGGCATGCGCCATAGGGTGGGAGGCCGGAAGTAAAACCAGAGGCGCCAGTTCTTTAAGTACTTCAACGTGATGACGTTGGGGATCAAACCCTTGATCAAACACCACAAGCGCGTCCAACTCGCCCGCATCCAGCGCAGCAACCAGGTTCGGGAAATCATCCTCAACAACCTCGATGCGGATACCGGGATGGCTTTGGCGAAAAGCCAGAACAGCTGGTAGAATGATCTTCTGCGCAATTGCATAGTGTGTCCCGATCACAATAGACCCTGTTTTACCCTCAGCCATCACAGCGGCCCGATTGCCGAGCGCGCCTGCTTGCATCAGCAACGCTTCGGAATCCGTCAAAAAGGCTGCGCCAACGCGGGTCAACCTCATCCCGCGTGCGGGAAAGCGATCAAACAACGTCAAACCAGTGACATCTTCGAGTTTGTCGATTGCCGATGAAATAGCGGCGGCCGAAACATTCAGGTTCCTGGCTGCCTGCGCGATACCGCCACATCGCGCCGTCTCGGCGAAGAACGACAACTGGCGCAAAGTGAAACGTATCATCAATAAAATCTTCTCTTTACAAATTTTAAATCAGTTTTTTCGACCTTTAGCAATGCGCTACCCTGCGTTTGAAACTCAGGGAGAAAGCAGATGGACATCAGACCACTTACCGGCGGTGTGGGCGCAGAGATCATCGGCGCCGATATCCGAGACGGCAGCCTGTTCGACGCCATTCATACGGCCTTTGCTCAGCACTCTGTCATCGTACTCAGAGCGCAGGATGTCGGCCCGGATGAGCATCTGGCGTTTGCCCAACGCTTTGGCGCGATCAACATCAACCGCTTCTTCAGGCCGGTCGAGGGGCATCCAGAAATCGCTATGGTGCTGAAGGAAAAGGATCAGAAAGAGGCCATCGGAGAGGGCTGGCATACCGATCATTCCTACGACCAAATCCCGGCGATGGGGTCTATCCTGCATGCTTTGGAAACCCCGCCCTTTGGAGGCGACACGCTGTTCGTCTCGATGGGTGCGGCTTATGAGGCGCTGTCACCTACCATGCGGAGCTTTCTGGATGGGCTCTGGGCGGTTCATTCCTCTCGGCACGTTTTTGGAACAAGCACACAGGACAGTGAAGCGGCGCAAAGTGGTCGGCTAAGCAATGCACAGGCAGCCACCCAAGACGCGCGACATCCTGTGATCATAAAACACCCCCTCAGCGGGCGGCGCGGTATTTATGTGAATCCAGTGTTCACAACCCATATCGAAGGCCTGAGCGCTGATGAATCAGCAGCCATCCTTGCAATGCTATATGACCATTGCCAGCAACCCGAGTTCCAATGCCGCATTCGTTGGCAAACAGGCGACATGACCATCTGGGACAACCGGGCCACATGGCACAAAGCGGTCAATGACTATCATGGATTTCGACGATTGATGCACAGGGTTACCGTGGAGGGGGTCGCCTTGTCTGCCGAATGACCCGAACCCTGTCAGAGAAAAGACAAAACGCAGTCAGACTAAAACTGACGCCCTGACCTACCAATTACGGCGGGCAAGCTCCGCGTCCACCTAAGCCGGTGTGTCACGTGTCTTAACGCCCAGTACGTGCCTCTTGTTTGATCAAGGCAGGCTTTAGCCTGACAGAAACCGGCGTTCCGCCGCGCGGGCCACCAGGTTTTTCGGCCATGCTCATAATGGCATAGGCAAACTGTACACCGGCAAAGACGATCCCGTTCATGAACCAGATCATCGCCAGAGCAACCAGACCGATATCAGAACCAGTAATCAGATGACGCAGGTTGGCGACGTTCAGGGCCAGAAGCACCCCGACAAAAATTGCCGAGATGGCAAAGCCCCAGGCCACTTGCGTGATATACAAACGGATCAGTTTGGGCATGGCGGACCTCATTGCGCTATAATATTCAGTTTAACGCATATTTGATCCGTGTAAACGCGTCAGAACGCCTCGGGCTTGGCCTCGTGCGCCATGTGATCCAGCACTGCGTTGACAAATTTGGTCTCTTTACCTTCGGGGAAGAAGGCCCGCGCCACATCGACGAATTCAGTGATGACCACCTTGGGCGGTGTGTCGTTCTGTGTCAGCTCTGCTCCGGCGGCCCGGAAGGCCGCACGCAGGGTCGGGTCGATCCGGGCAATCGGCCATTTGGCAACCAAAGCGCGATCGGTCATCTGATCGATCGGCGCCTGATAATTGACCGCATCTTCAACCAGCTTGCGGAACAGGCGAATATCGCCGTCCAGCATTTCCTCGCCCTCATAGACGGCGCCAAAGCGGTGATCCAGAAACTCGGTCACAACCTGATCGGTTGTCTGACCCGATTGCTCCATCTGGAACAGCGCCTGCACGGCATAGAGCCGAGCGGCGGATTTCATCAGGCGTTTCTGGTTGGCCGGTTTTGGCGCGTCTGTCTTGGTCATGCTGTTGTGGGTCCGTTGCTGTCGCCCGCCACAAGGATGGACTCGGACGGCGGCTTGAACCCGACGCCCTTTTTGGAAGAGCCCCACTTACGGCTGAGCGCGATCAGATGCAAGGCCGCAGCGGCAGCCCCGCCCCCTTTATTCATTTTTTCCGGATTGGCGCGCACTTCGGCCTGATCGTCATTCTCGACTGTCAGTATACCGTTGCCGATGCACAGCCCCTGCAGACCCATCAGTTGGATGGCACGGCTGGAGTCGTTGCAGACGGTTTCGTAATGCGTGGTCTCTCCGCGAATGACACAGCCCAGCGCGACATAGCCGTCAAAATTGCACTGACGGTCCGCCATGGCGATAGCCGTCGGGATTTCCAAGGCGCCGGGCACTTCGACCACATCACAGGTGCCGCCTGCCCCTTCGATCTCGGCCTTTGCGCCAGCCACCAAATTGTCAGCGATGGCGCGATAGAACGGGGCCACAACGATCAACAGCTTGACGGGTTTGTCGAAACTCGGTGTCGGCAACACGCCGTGTTTGTCTTGTTCAGCCACAATCAGTCCTCCCTGAGGATTGAACGGGTCCCGACAATGGACAGGCCAAAAGCGTCGAGCCCGAGATAAACGGTTTCCGGCGAGTCGGTCAGCAGCACAAGTTCCTGGATCCCCATCTTGGACAGGATCTGCGCCCCCAGACCGGTTTGTTTGATGGTGCGTGGGCCCTCATCTTCAGCCGCATAGAGCGAGTTGCGCGGTTGGCGGAACAGACAGACCACGCCGCGCCCTCCATCCGCAATCTTTTCCATCGCGCGCGGCAGCTCACGTGAGGATTTCGGGCCAAGACCCAGAATGTCGGGCGCCTCGTGCAGCGCATGGGTCCGGGTCAAAACCGGCTCGGGCGTGGTGATGTCACCCTTGACCATCACGACATGTTCGATGCCATGAGTCTGATCGGTGAAAATCCGCATTTCCCAATCGCCGCCATATTCGGATGTGACGGTTTCCCGAGATGTCTCAACCACCAGATTGTCATTGCGCGACCGGTAGGCGATCAAGTCGCTGATCGTGCCGATCTTCAACCCGTGTTCCTTGGCGAATTCGACCAGGTCAGGCAGCCGCGCCATGGTACCGTCAGGGTTCATGATCTCGCAGATCACACCCGAAGGGTTCAGCCCGGCCAGGCGTGAGATATCAACGGCGGCCTCGGTATGGCCCGCGCGCACCAGCACCCCGCCCCGCTTGGCCCGCAAGGGGAAGACGTGACCCGGCGTGGCGATATGGGCCATCGTGTTTTGCTCGTTGATCGCAGTCGCCACGGTCAACGCCCGGTCACCAGCGGAAATGCCAGTCGACACTCCCTCGCGCGCTTCAATCGACACGGTGAACGCGGTCTCATGACGTGACGAGTTGTTCACCGCCATCATAGGCAGACCCAACGTGTCAATCCGTTCCGCCGTCATCGGCAGGCAGATCAGGCCGCGACCATGGGTGGCCATGAAATTAATTGCCTCAGCATCAGCGAACTCGGCGGCAATCACCAGATCGCCCTCATTCTCGCGATCTTCGTGATCAACCAGGATATACATCCGGCCTTTGCGCGCCTCGTCGATGATCTCTTTGATCGGGCTGATTGCCGCGCGCAGCTGGGCCTCGACCGGTCCGGGAGTTTCAAAGCTCATGGGGCAGCCTTTCACATGCCAAGTTTGACCGGGTGGATAGACCACCGCGCGGTCAAAGACCAGACCGCATGCGGCACCGTTCCGGTCAGACGCGACGTTGAATTGTGGACTAGGACATTTCAGCGAGGCGCGCGACATAGCGAGCCAGCGTGTCGATCTCAAGATTGACCCGGTCGCCGATGCCGACATCCCCCCAGGTCGTCACCTCTTTGGTGTGCGGAATGAAGTTGATACCAAAATCGCACCCGTCCACATCGTTTACGGTCAAAGAAGTACCGTTCAGCGCAACTGATCCCTTGGGCGCAATGAAGCGGGCAAGATCTTTGGGTGCGCGCAAGGTTACCCGCGTGCTGTCGCCCTCGTCCAGAACGGCGACCACTTCTGCGACGCCATCAACATGACCAGACACGATATGACCGCCCAACTCATCTCCGACCTTCAGCGCCCGCTCTAGATTGACACGTTTGCCGACGGTCCAGCGATCCAGATTGGTTTTCGAAACGGTTTCCGCGCTGATTTGCACATCATACCAGTCTTCGCCCAATGCGATGACTGTCAGGCAAACGCCGTCGCTGGCAATGGATGCACCAATATCAATCCCCGGGGTATTGTAGGCGGTTTTGATCCGCGCCCGCAGATCGCCTTGCTGCTCCAGTTCGGTGATGGTGCCGATATCTGTGACGATCCCCGTAAACATTGCGTTAATCCTCTGTTTCTAACCTGATGCCAGCGCTCACCGTCGAGGTAAGCGTAAGCGCGCCTACGGGCAAGCCCCAGGTTGCCGCAAATACGACAAACAGGCATAATTCCTCATCTAACGACAAGAGCAGCAGAAATGTTACCACTCAACGGCGCTGCGCAAAAACGCGTATTTCTTTTCCTGCAAGGACCGCACGGGCCGTTTTTTGGCGCGCTTGGTAAGATCCTGCGCGCAGCGGGTTCCGAGGTGTGGCGCGTGGGTTTCAACGCCGGGGATCAGGCTTTCTGGTCTGATAAGGCCAGCTTTATTCCCTATGCTGGCAAACCCGAGAACTGGCCGGCAAAATTTGTTGACCTGGTTGTCGGCCGCGAGGTGACAGACATAGTCCTGTATGGCGATACGCGTCCAATCCACGCCCAAGCCATCCGCATCGCCCGCGCCCACGGGATCACTGTTCATGTTTTCGAAGAAGGGTATCTGAGGCCCTGGTGGGTCACCTACGAACGCACAGGTACGAATGGCAATTCGCATCTGATGAATCTGGAGGTTACCCAGATGCAGCGAGCGCTGGAGCGTACTGATGCGCCGATGCCGCCCCCTCCGACGCATTGGGGTGATATGCGACAGCATATTTTCTATGGCGCGCTGTATCATTGGTTTGTTCTGTTCCTGAACGGCAAGTATCGCAATTTTCAAACCCACCGTGACCTACCGGTTTCGAAAGAGTTCAGGCTCTATTTCAAACGGCTGGCAATGATGCCCTTCCACAGAATCCGGCGGCGAATGGCGACGGAGCGGGTCCGGCGGGGCGGGTTTCCCTATCACTTGGCATTGCTGCAACTGGGACATGACAGTTCGGTTCAGTCACACTCGGACTTTGACTGCATGTCCGAGTTTCTTGAGCAGGTACTGCACGGTTTTGCAAATGGCGCACCAACGCACCATCATCTGGTCATCAAAGAACACCCGCTGGAAAATCATCGGGAACCATTGCGCCAGGTGGCACGCAAACTGGCCAAAACACTGGGTATCACTGATCGGGTCCATTATGTACCCGGGGGCAAACTGGCCACATTGCTCAACGAAGCGAGTTCGGCCGTGACGATCAATTCAACTGCGGGTCAGCAGGTATTGTGGCGCGGCATTCCTCTGCGCGCCTTTGGCAAATCGGTCTATGACAAGCCCGAATTTGTTTCCAGCCAACCGATCACTGATTTCTTTTCCAATCCAGATATCCCCGATACCGAAGCCTATCAAAGCTATAGGCGTTTTCTGCTTGAAACCAGTCAGGTCCCCGGTGGGTTTTATTCACGCCGTGGGCGGCGACAGTTGCTTAGGCGCGCCGTGGATATGATGCTAAGGGCGAAAGATCCCTACCAATCCGTGCTGACCGACAAAGAGGCGCGGACGCCACAGTTGAGGATCGTTGAGTAAATCACCCCTCATGATGCTGGCGATTGCAGTTGGAAACAAGTACGCTGCTGGAAACAAAAGACCAAAACCAAGACGTTCGAGGATATTCGGCAGTGCAGCGCTTTCCAATCCGATGGGGACGGGGTGTAACCCTTGTGGCCGCTCTTGGCCTGCTGGCCGCGTGCCAACTACCTAAAACCGGCCCAAACAAATCCGAAATCCTTGCCGGTTCGACCACGAAAGGTGGAAACGCCTATGTCGTTGAGGTTGACGATCGGGTGGCGCAGGTCACGTCCGCAGTGCCTCAATACGGGTTCTCGCAAACCTTCCGTAGCGCTCAGAACCTGACCGCCGACACGGTTCGTCCGGGTGATGTACTGGGCCTGACAGTCTGGGAAAACGTGGATGACGGGCTGTTATCCGGAGAGACCGGTGCCTCAACATCCCTGGAAGAGGTACAGGTCGACAGCGAGGGCTTCATCTTTGTTCCCTATGCCGGGCGCCTGCGCGCAGCCGGAAATACGCCGGAACAGCTTCGCATGTTGATCACGGAAAAGCTCCAGGACCAGACCCCTGATCCTCAGGTCGAAGTGCGCCGTATCGCCGGGGACGGATCAACCGTTTCGCTGTCGGGCACCCTGTCCGCGCCCGGGATCTATCCGATCGAACGACCAACCCGCACACTGGCCGGAATGCTGACACGGGCTGGCGGCGTGATCGAAGGGTCCGATATAGCCTTGGTGACACTGATCCGAGGCAATCAAAAAGGGACGGTCTGGTACAATGACTTGTTCCGCAACCCGGAATTTGACGTTGCCCTGCGGGGTGGCGACCGCATTCTAGTCGAAGCCGACAACCGGTCCTATGTCGCCTTGGGGGCGACGGGCGGTCAGTCGCGCGTGGCATTCGACAGTCAGGATCTGTCCGCGCTGGAAGCGCTGGCACAGGTTGGTGGCTTGCAGCCCCTGTCTTCGGACCCGACCGGCATTTTCGTTCTACGAAAGGAACGACAGGACATTGTCCGGTCAGTCATGGGAAAACCGGACCTGCAGGGAGAGCAGCGCATGATCTACGTGCTGAACCTGACAGCACCCAATGGCCTTTTCATCGCCCGCGACTTTGTCATCCGCGATGATGACACAATTTACGTCACCGAAGCACCTTATGCGCAATGGAGCAAATCCATCTCGTTGATCGCCGGTGGCCTGACCCCGCTTGCCAATGTCACGACCCTGACAGGCGGATGATGCCCTCCGTTCCACAAGGAACGCATGCCAAGGCCGAACGCAGTCGTCTTTTGGTCTATAATGGCGGATTTCTGACAGCCGCGCGCGTGCGGAGAATTCTGTCACTGACCGGATATGATATCGGCATCGGCACGCCCAAAGGGTCGGATCTGGTGGGTATCTGGGGCAATAGCCCGACGGCACATCGTGGACTGCGTATAGCGACCAAATACAATGCTCCGATCTTGCGCGTAGAGGATGCATTCCTGCGATCTCTGCACTCAGGACGCAGTGGCGAGGCGCCGCTGGGTCTGCTGCTTGATCGCAGCGGTGTGCATTTTGATCCAACACAGCCTTCGGATCTGGAAACACTTCTTGCGACCGACCCGTTGGATAATACGGCCCTGCTGAACCGGGCACGTGGCGGGATGGCGCGGCTGCGCGAACTGCATCTGAGTAAGTATTCCGCCTATGATCCCGCGACCCCTGCGCCGGACCCAGGGTATGTCCTGGTTGTCGATCAAGCACGCGACGATGCTTCTGTAAGGGCAAGCGGCGGCGATGAGGCCCGGTTCCGCGAGATGCTGGTTATGGCGCAAGAGGAGAACCCCGGCGCGACCGTTTTGATCAAAACCCACCCCGACACGATCGCAGGGCACCGGCCCGGATATTACTCTGCCGATGATCTGACCGACCGCGTATCCTTTCAGCACAGCGCCATCAGCCCCTGGACCTTGTTAGAGGGCGCTGTGGGCGTCTACACCCTGTCCTCGCAACTTGGGTTCGAGGCCATATTGGCCGGTCACAAACCCCGCGTCTTCGGCCAACCGTTTTACGCCGGATGGGGTCTTACCCAAGACGAAGCCCATTTCCCAAGACGCCAACGAAACCTGACGCGCGCGCAACTCTTCGCCGCCACCATGGTTCTTTATCCCAAGTGGTACGATCCCTATCGGGATCAGCTGTGCGAATTCGAATCCGTGCTGGACACGCTTGAAGGTCTGACCCGCGCCTGGCGACAAGATCACAAGGGCTGGACGGCATCCGGGATGCGGCTTTGGAAACGCAGGCACCTGCAGCACATGTTTGGGCGCGAGAAAAAGGTAAAATTCACGCCTGACGTTCCCGAAATCCCAGATCGTCCCCACATGGTTTGGGCGCGGCACGGCCGTGATATGGAAAACGTCACACGGGTCGAGGATGGCTTCGTTCGGTCCCGTGGGTTGGGGGCCAGCCTTGTGCCGCCTCTGTCGCTGTCGCTGGATGACCTTGGGATCTATTACGACCCGACCAAGCCCAGCAGGCTGGAAGAGATGATCGCCAAGCGTGAAACCCTGCGGCCGGATCAGGAATTGCGGGCCGAGCGGTTGGTGACACAGATCATCGCCGGAGCGGTCAGCAAATATAACACCGGCGGCCCAGTTCCGGACTTGCCAAAAGGTCACCGCATTCTGGTGCCCGGACAGGTCGAGGACGATGCCTCGATCCTGTTTGGAACCAGCACCGTTCGCACCAACACTGAACTTCTGCGCACCGCCCGCGAGATGAACCCGACCGCCGTTCTGATCTATAAACCGCATCCCGATGTCGAAGCTGGCCTGCGTGAAGGTGAGGCCGAAGCTGAAGGGCTGGCAGACCTGATCGTCACGTACACCGATCCCGCCGCATTGTTGGGTGAGGTTCAGGAGGTCTGGACCATGACCTCTCTGCTAGGGTTCGAGGCGCTGATGCGCGGATTGCCGGTCACAACGCTGGGCGCACCCTTTTATGCTGGTTGGGGTTTGACGCAGGATTTGGGGTCCGTCCCCGCCCGTCGTGGTGCACGGCCCTCCCTGCTGGGATTGATTCATGCCGCACTGATCGATTACCCGAGGTATCTGGACCCTGTCACCGGCATGCCCTGCCCTCCGGAAGTGGTATTGGAAAGGCTGACAGACGGCTACCAGAGCCGATCGGGTCATGGCCTTAGACTGCTCTCGAAACTACAGGGCGTTTTCGCAACACAGGCGCATCTCTGGCGCCGTTAGCGCAATGCCCGTGCCCAGCGATGCATCACGTCCTGACCGATGATGCGGGTCTCCAGCAGTTCAAACCGTGGGGCCTCATCCAGACGATCCATACCAAGCGCCCCGATGGCAGGCAAACCTTCGGCACCAATCGCAAGCCCGGCACTGAAGCCGATCAACTCATCAACCAGTTCATCCACCAAAAGCGACGCAGCCAGGGACGATCCGCCCTCGCAAAAGACGCGGGTCAAACCCTCCTGCCCCAACTGCTGCAACAGGTCAGCGGCGTCAATGTGATGATCGCGTAACGCGCAGGGGATAAGCCTTGCGCCCAGTCCTTCCCACGCTTTTGCACGTTCGGCATCCGGTGACGGACCATGGCACAACCACACCGGAATTTTCGAGGCGGTGCGTGCCAGTTGACCCATCAACGGGATATCCAGATGGCGCGAAACGACGACGCGCACAGGCTGACGTTCAATCCCAAGATCCCGAACTGTCAGAGAGGGGTCGTCTACACGCGCTGTACCCGCCCCAACCATGACGGCATCATGCGTTGCCCGCATGGCATGAACAGCCCGCCGCGAGGTCTGACCCGTAATCCACTGACTATGGCCGCTTTCGGTCGCAATGCGCCCGTCAAAACTGCTGGCCAGTTTAAGCGTGACAAATGGCCGGCCCTGTTCGGTTTTTAAGAAGAAACCGGCGTGGTCGCGGGCCGCCTGATCGGCAAGGATACCGGTTGTCACGTCAATCCCAGCGTCGCGCAGCATGGCAAAGCCCTGCCCGGCAACACGCGGATCACTGTCTTCGATGGCTGAAACAACACGCGCCACACCGGTCTCAATCAAGGCCTGAGCGCAAGGCGGGGTCTGTCCGTGATGGGCGCAGGGTTCAAGCGAGACATAAGCAGTCGCGCCACGCGCCTGCGATCCTGCCTGTCTTAACGCTTCGGTTTCTGCATGTGGCCGACCACCAGGTTGCGTCCAACCACGCCCAACAATCCGCCCGTCCTGTACGAGTACGCAGCCAACGGATGGGTTGGGCCAGCACGTCCCCTGTCCGCGCCGCCCCAAGGCAAGGGCCAGCGCCATATATCGCTTATCTGTTTCGCTCACTCGTCCGTCGAAGGCTGCGGCGGGCGCAGTTCGTGGACAAACTCCTCGAAATCATCGGCCGCCTGGAAATTCTTATATACGCTTGCAAACCGAACATAGGCAACGGTGTCGATCCGCGCCAGAGCTTCCATAACAATTTCACCGATCTTGCTGGACGGAATGTCGGTATCGCCCATGCTTTCCAGCCGCCGCACAATACCCGAGATCATCTGATCAATGCGTTCCGGATCAATCGGGCGTTTCTGCATCGAGATCCGGATCGAACGTTCCAGCTTGTCTCGATCGAAATCTTCGCGCTTTCCATTGGTTTTGATCACAACCAGATCGCGCAACTGAACGCGTTCATAGGTGGTGAACCGGCCGCCGCAGGCCGGGCAGAAACGGCGCCTGCGGATCGCGACATGATCCTCTGCCGGGCGTGAATCTTTGACCTGAGTGTCGATATTTCCGCAAAACGGGCAGCGCATCCGCCGTCTCCTCGTCTCTTGTTCCGCCTCTTTTAGTAAGCGCTGTGGCCCACTTATCCACAACTATAGGGCAGCCTCTAGGATTTGGGTAGTCGGAAATTTTTACCGCTAAATAAAGGGGTCACGCGAAATGCGCAGCGACGCGTCGGTTGTGTGATTGGGTCCGGTGTTCAAACAGATAAACGCCCTGCCACGTCCCCAGCTTGGGCACCCCTGCGGCGACAGGAATGCCCAAGGACACAGGCAGCAACGCAGCTTTAATATGTGCAGGCATGTCGTCAGGCCCCTCATAGGTGTGCCTTAAATACGCCATCGACGGATCATCCGCCGGTGGCACTAGACGTTCGAAAAAGGCCTGCAAATCCGTCCGCACCTCGGGGTCCGCATTTTCCTGAATGGCCAGAGAACACGAGGTATGGCGCACAAACAGGGTCAACAATCCGTCGCGACCGCTTGGGGCAAGCCAGTCTCGTATACCCGAGGTGAACTCATACAGCCCCGGCCCCTGCGTTGAAATTATAAACTCGGTCTGCAAAACGCGGGTCTTACCTTCTTTAATCAAAAATTGGCTGCCGGAAACACAGGCCATTCGCGTTCTGGACGGACCTGCTCTGCCCCGGCTGGAAACCAATGGAAACAAAGCTTGTGCTCTGCTCGACATTTGCTGGAGGGGTCAACGAGAATTGGACCGCCGTGCGGCGACCGGTGGCTTCGCTTGGGCCATATCCACGCACAACATAGATATTCTGCTGCCACCCTGCCCCCAAGCTGCGACGAGCAAAATCTGCAGCAGCGCACCAATAGCCATCCACATCCCTACGCGCGCGCGGGATCACCTCAAACACTTTGTCGTTTACTGCAACAGTCTGAAAACCGTTTGGTGCTGCTGTCACCGCCCCCGGTTCAAACAACGTGGCGGCGGCCAGAACCGCAGATGTGATCACTTTTTTCATAATGCTACTCTCTCATGTTTCTTGGTAAATATTAAAGTAGATTGCAGGCGGCCATGGCAAAGCCACCTCACGTTCAATTCAGGCATTGT
The DNA here is from genome assembly GCF_059612265.1 of Ruegeria sp. CDSA077. NCBI lineage: Bacteria > Pseudomonadati > Pseudomonadota > Alphaproteobacteria > Rhodobacterales > Roseobacteraceae > Ruegeria > Ruegeria sp. CDSA077. The sequence goes on along the minus strand of NZ_JBXWQG010000001.1, from coordinate 416,389 downwards.
TCCTATTTACGTGAACCGGCATCAGCCAGCCCCGATATCGGATCAGTTGACCCAACATCGGCATTTCTGCCGAAACATCGAACCGAAACCGGCCTTGATCATCCTGCCATTCCACCGTCGCCGAACGCGGTAAAAGAAAGTTTGGGCATGGCACCCCCAATAGAGTGAGGCGCAGGATGTTCAAATGCAGCTTTTGACCTCGAACCTGTGGGCGCATCCAGATGGTCAGCCCTCCGATCCTCTCTTTCACGCACCGCCTGTCTGCGTCGTAGACCAGATGAGACAGCGTCTCATGCCCGCCAAAATCCCTGAACCATTCCCATTCCTGGCCAGTGAGTTTGGTTCGAATGCGGACCGTCTGAGTATCTGCAGCGGGGGGAAACCCACCCAACCACAATGACAAAGAGGTCAACCACCCGGTTCCTCTTTGGATGCTGCATAGTCCTGTAAACTCTGCCGTTTCACTGTGGAATTTTCGAACCGCATCCGGCACCTCAGAATTGGCTGGAAGGGCCTGCAGAAATGGGTCCGGCCTCACGCATACCCTCCGGGGAAGAACCGCGCTTTCATGGATGAATCCGGAACCAGGCACGTTTCGAACCGTCCAAAGAATGCAAATCGGTGGCGCGCGATGAAATGATAAAGCGGATCCTTCAAAAACCGCGGAAGAAATCGACAGGCCGACAGAACAGGCCACAAAGCGGGTAAGCTGCGCATTGCAGCAGCAAAAGCATCCAAGCGCTGAAGCACAACACCGTCAACGATCACAAGATTGGTTTCAAACTCGTCGGTGGACAGGCCGAGTTGCCGGTAAAGGCTTTGTCCTATGGGGGACTGGGCAATTACAAACTTGAACCGCTTCTTTGTGTCAGCCCACAGCATGAACCTGAAAAACCGAGAACACAGCACGCATTCTCCATCAAAAACGATGAGGTTCTGCTCGGTTCCCACATCTGAGATCGCCCAGTCTTGCATTGGATACCAGATCAATTTCGCCACAACCGGACCGTGCCATTGAAGGGTAAAATCCGCAATGCGACACGTAGGTTTTCAGATGAAACGTGCCGGGGAGCCACCGATCGCTAGTCTGAGACGACCGGAGCTCTACCCTCATCCCCATAAGGTGCTGACCCGACAACACGGGGTAACTATGCCTTTGCGCTGCTATATCCTTGCTGAAAAGTGCCAGAAACTTGTGAAAACCTGCCAGATGGGTTTGCCTGCACTCCTGCAAACTGGGTTCAAATTTTTCGCGAAAGCATTAAGAATTGGATATGGAACTTGATATTGCCAGAATTCAACACTTGACCCGAACGGTAGATGAGCGTTCGGGCGGCCCAGAGTTGGCAGACCAGCTTTTGGAACGCAGCGGTCTAAGCCGAGCGGCAATCGCTCCCCCCACTACAGTCTACAGTGCGCAAACTGAGGCGATGTTCATCAGATATGCCTGCGACGCTATGCGCGACATAACTTTTGCCGCCTATGCGGGTTCAAAAGTCAGTTCGGCCTCTAGCATTACAGCCTATATCAGCAAGTACTCTCGTGACCTCCGACAGGTGTTTGAAAACACAACCCGCTTCTCTCGCATCATAGATCCCACAATCACCTTCAGTCTGCGCCATGCCGGGAATTTTGTGTCCTTCGAGGCGGACTGGGAAGACGCAAGTTTTGCCCGGTATCACAGACGCACAGAGTTTTTGATGTTTGGGACACTGGCGCGAATGCGGAACCTGACGCAGTCAGACTTCCACCCCATAGCAATTCGCTTTCAACACGAGGTTGGAGAGAAAAGAAACCTATTTCAAAAGCTTGCAGGGTTTTCGGTAGAGTTTGGAGCAGAAAACCTAGAGATTGTTCTGTCGCCTTCATCTCTGGATCTTCCCGTGCCCACATATGACCCGATGCTTCGAGAGCATCTGATTGAGTACGGGGAACGCGTTCTGGCAGAACGGGCTTCGCCTAAACAAAAATTGCGGGCGCAGGTCGAGGGTCTGATTACACGTTCGATGCCGGGGAATTTTCCGCAAGCCGATGACATAGCAGCCAATCTCGGCATGAGCCCGCGAACATTTGCGCGTCGGCTAAAGGATGAAGGGTCAAGCTATCGAGAGATCGCAGACGATCTGCGCTGTGATCTGGCCCAAACTTTCATCACCAACGGTATGCAGCTATCTGAAATTGCATTCTCACTTGGCTACGCAGACCAACCCGCCTTTTCCACCGCTTTCAAACGGTGGACGGGTCGCGCGCCCAGCGCTTTCCGCAGCCGCCTGGACTCGTGATCGTAACTTTGAGGTAGCCGGGGGTCGTCAGCCTTGCAGCCTCGCCCCGGCCCGTCCCATGAGTGGACATTGCGGATATAGGAAGACGCGCAGCGGGCTTCTTGTGAGTTCTCGCCAAATTGATGTTTCTACAAGCCACCGTGAACAGTGGTTTCAAACGAAAAAGGCGCCTCGGTCGAGGCGCCTTTCTGGGTTACTGATCCAGGAACGACCGCAACTTTCGCGACCTGCTGGGGTGTTTCAGTTTTCGCAGCGCCTTCGCCTCGATCTGACGGATACGTTCGCGGGTCACGCTGAACTGTTGGCCGACCTCTTCCAGAGTGTGGTCGGTGTTCATACCGATGCCAAACCGCATCCGCAGAACCCGTTCTTCCCGCGGGGTAAGTGAGGCCAGAACACGCGTGGTCGTTTCCTTGAGGTTTTCCTGAATAGCACTGTCCAACGGCAGCACAGCATTCTTGTCCTCGATGAAATCGCCAAGCTGGCTGTCTTCTTCGTCGCCAATCGGCGTTTCCAGGCTGATCGGTTCCTTGGCGATCTTCATCACCTTGCGGACCTTCTCCAGCGGCATCTGCAGCTTTTCGGCCAGTTCTTCCGGCGTCGGCTCGCGGCCGATTTCATGCAGCATCTGACGTCCGGTCCGAACCAACTTGTTGATCGTCTCGATCATATGGACCGGGATACGGATCGTGCGTGCCTGATCCGCGATGGACCGGGTGATCGCCTGACGGATCCACCAGGTGGCGTAGGTCGAGAACTTATACCCGCGGCGGTATTCGAACTTGTCTACGGCCTTCATCAGGCCAATGTTACCTTCCTGAATAAGATCAAGGAATTGCAGACCACGGTTCGTGTATTTTTTGGCGATCGAGATCACCAGACGCAGGTTGGCTTCGACCATTTCTTTCTTGGCCTGGCGCGCCTCTTTCTCGCCTTTCTGGACCTGCTGTACGATGCGGCGGAATTCGCTGATGTCCAGGCCAACATATTGCCCGACCTGAGCCATATCGTTGCGCAGTTCCTCGACCTTGGAGGTCGAGCGTTCGATGAACATCTGCCAGCCCCGGCCCGGCTTTTCAGCCATCTCAGCCAGCCAGTTCGGGTCCAGTTCACGCCCACGATAGGCGTCAACAAATTCGCGACGGTTGATGCGGGCCTGATCCGCCAGCTTCACCATCGAGCTGTCCAGCGACATGATCCGACGATTGATGCCATAGAGCTGGTCGATCAAAGCATCGATCCGGTTGTTGTGCAGATGAAGGCCGTTCACCAGCTCGACAATCTCGGCGCGCAGCTTCTGATAGGTCGCTTCGTCCGTGTCGCTGAATGTGCCGTCTTCGTTCAGGGTTGCCGAAATCCGGCTGTCCTGCATTTCGCTCAGCATCGCAAAATCAGTCGAAATACGCTCGAGCGTCGTCAGAACCTGATCTTTCAGAGCAGCTTCCATAGCAGCCAGCGACATGTTCGCCTGCTCGTCTTCGTCATCGTCATCATCGGTCGCAATCGGGTTGCCATCGGCATCCAGCTCGGGGCCTTCTTCCTTGGCGGGCTTTGCGGCCTGCACGGTCGAAGTGTCGACGACCGGCTCTTCGACATCGCCGTCTTCGTCCATCTGATTGCCGAAAGTGGCCTCCAGATCAATGACGTCGCGCAGCAGAATGTCTTCGGACAGCAATTCATCATGCCAGATCGTAATCGCCTGGAAGGTCAGCGGGCTTTCACAAAGCCCCAGGATCATCGTATTACGACCAGCCTCGATCCGCTTGGCGATAGCAATCTCGCCCTCACGGCTGAGCAGTTCGACCGAACCCATTTCGCGCAGATACATGCGCACCGGGTCATCGGTACGATCAAGCTTTTCGGCGGCGGCACCGGCCAGCGTGACCTCACGGTTGCTTTCCGTTGTGATCAGGTCGGTCGAGCCTTTATTCTCTTCCTCTTCCGCCTCTTCATCTTCGATGATGTTGATCCCCATCTCGGACAGCATCGACATAACGTCTTCGATCTGTTCCGAGCTGACCTGATCAGGCGGCAGGACCTGATTGAGCTGGTCGTAGGTGATGTAGCCTTTCTCACGAGCCTCGGCGATCATCTTCTTGACCTGAGTCTGGCTCATGTCCAGCGAGATTTCCTGTTCCTGCTCGTCGGATTTGCTGTCTTCGTTTGTATCCTTGGCGGCCATTCAATGCTCCTGCAGGGATGGGTGATTCGATTGAACCGAATCATTAGCGCGTTGAAGTGATTCGGCCACCCGTTTACCTGTTTTTCTTTTCCAGTGCCTTACGAAAACACCACATTACCGGCGTTTTCGCTCGAAATTGATACCTGACATGATTGCCTTAAACGCATCCTTCTCGTCGCGGTTGATTCGCGCACCATTGTCAGCGATGTCGAAAACGGCCCTGTCTTCATTCTGGCTTCGGCTTGTTCTGTTGCGCTCTTCGGCAGCTTGCGCCAAGCGATAGGTCAACGCTTCATCGTCCAGATCAGACAGCTCCTCTGCGGCTTCGGCAATCTCTGCGTCCAGACCCCTGAGAGCTTTGATTTTGGCGAGTTCCTCAGCCAATGTCATTTCGGCCTTTTCAACGTCGCCCGGTTTATTCACGCAGGGGATCACTGCGACATGGCGAAGGGCCAGCAAGTTTTCAAGGGCGTGATGTCCCAAAGTTTCCGCAATATGTTGTTTGAGGTTCTCAGGATCATCTATCGCGTGCCGCAGAATGGCATCGCGCAGGCCCGCGTGATCTTGGTCACGGCACTCCATTTCTTCCAGTTGGTGCTCAAACTGCACCACGACTTGGGGGTTCAATGCGGCGATGGCCAAAATGGCGGCTTCGCGCATCTGGATATCGGCATTGTCGGATGATGCCAGGAATGACGCCCGCGCGCCCGGTGTGGCCGGTTGCGGCTGGGGCTTCCATTTCCCGCGTGTTTGCCAGGTGCGGTTTTGTGGCTGCCTTTGAGGGCGAAACAGCTGCCAGCGCAGGTCTTTGATCTCTTGCCCGTAATGCGACCGGATCGACGAGTCACGGATCAGCTTGATCTTGTCGCGCAAGACCTTGTCCAAAGCTGCTTTGCGTTCGGGGCTGTCGAACACCTTGCCTTCGGTTTCGCGCTGCCAGAGCAGCCTGACCATCGGCATTGCCCCTTCCAACACCGCCTGCACGGCTGCCGGTCCTTCCGCCCGCAATAGGTCGTCAGGGTCTTTGCCCTCGGGCATCAGCGCAAAGCGCAAGGACTTTCCTGCCTCAAGCAGCGGCAGGGCCAGATCGACCGCCCGCATCGCAGCACGCAAACCCGCCGTGTCGCCATCCAGCGCAATGATCGGCTCGTCCGAGATACGCCACAGCAGTTGCAACTGATGCTCGGTGATTGCGGTGCCCAATGGGGCCACCGATGCGCCAAAACCGGCCTCGGCAAGCGCGATCACATCCATATATCCTTCGGCCACGATCAATGGCCGCCCTTTGCCGGCAGCCTGCCGCGCGGGGCCTTGGTTATAGAGGCTGCGCCCCTTGTCGAACAGTTCGGTTTCGGGCGAGTTCAGATATTTCGCATTGTCATTGGGGTCCATCGCTCGGCCACCGAACGCAATGCAACGCCCGCGCGGATCCCGGATCGGATACATGATCCGGTTCCGAAACGTGTCATAGGGCTTTTTACCTTTGTTCGAGGGTTTGGCCAGACCCGCACCAAGGATCAGATCTTCGGCCACGTTCTTGCCGCGTAGATGATCCCAAAGCGCCTGCCAACCGTCGGGAGCAAAGCCGATTTCCCACCGATCCAGCGCCTGCTCTTTCAAGCCGCGCCGCGCCAGATAATCGCGCGCCTCGCCACCTGCCCCTGTTTTCAGCTGCAACCGAAAGAACTGCACCGCCTGTTCCATCACCTCGGCCAGTTGCGTGCGACGATCCTGTTTCTCTTGCGCCTTGGGGTCACGTTCTGGCATCGGCATTCCGGCTTCACGCGCGAGAATTTCGACCGCTTCGATGAACGAGACATTCTCGGTCTCTTTCACGAAGCTGATCGCATCCCCTTTGGCATGGCAGCCAAAGCAGTAATAGAATCCTTTTTGGTCATCGACGTGGAACGATGCTGTCTTCTCGTGATGGAACGGGCACGGAGCCCACATGTCGCCCTTGCCCTGATTGGACTTGCGCGCGTCCCACATGACTTTGCGCCCGACGACCTGAGACAAGCTCAGCCGGGTGCGCAACTCATCCAGAAAACCGGGTGGTAATGACATGGGTTAAACCTGACAGAAACGGCAACGCGCGCCAAGGGGAAGGCGCGCGTTTGTCCGCAAAGAAATCGCAAGGTTTTGGATTACTGCTGCAGGCACAGCTCCATCCACGTGGCGCCGAGATCCTTTTTGCGCACATCGCGCATCTTCTGCTCATAGACCCAAGGGGTGATCAGCGGGATCGCGGCATTATAGTTCGCGGGCCAGGTCGGACCTGTATCGGCCACGGCTTGCGGCACGTCGCGCTCTTTCACGCGGTCAAGTCGCGCCTGCTGGATCGCCGCCACGACATCCGCCTGATGCTGGCAGCTTTGTTCTTTTGTTTCCTGAGCAGCCAGAGGTGTGGCCAGTAAAATAGCCGCAACGGCAATACGCAACATGGTGGTCTCCGGGATTCGTTCTCGTCGCTGAAGTCTACTGCCGGGCGCGGATGCGCGCCATCGTCGAATTGCATCTTGCGCAGCCCTGTTGCGCCTTGGTCCTGCGGGCGATGGATCAGATGCCAACCGCCCGCAGAGAGTATTGTCAAAGCCCCTTAGCGCGGTAGCTTTTCGAGACACGGTCAATGGCCACGATGTAGGCCGCGGTCCTCAGATCCTCGACATCGTCGCGACTGTGCCAGACTTCACGCATCGACTGGTAAGCAATCCGCATGGTGTCATCGAGCCCCGAACGAACCAGCTCAAGCTCATCCGCACCTTTCAGGTATTTCGCCTTGAAGTTCGGAGACATGGACCAGGCATCGCCCAGATAGCGGTCCAGCCGTTCCAGTTCACTGACGATCAGCTCGTGCCGCGACTCTTCCTGGCGACGCTGCATGCGGCCAAACCGGATATGGCTTAGGTTCTTAACCCATTCGAAATACGAAACGGTCACACCGCCAGCATTTGCGTACATATCAGGAATGATCACGACGCCCCTATCTCGCAGAACTTCGTCTGCACCAGCTGTCACTGGGCCGTTTGCAGCTTCGATGATCAACGGGGCCTTGATGCGATCGGCATTATCAAGGTTGATCACACCTTCCAGCGCCGCCGGGATCAGGATGTCGCACTCTTCTTCTAGCACGGCCCCTCCCTCGGCGGAATGGGTGGCGTCGGGATAATCGCTGACGCCGCCATGCTTGACAATCCATTGGCGAACCGACTCGACGTCAATCCCGTCCGGATTATACAGCGCTCCGTCCCATTCAATGATGCCCACGATACGAGAGCCGTCTTCCTCGCTCAGGAACTTGGCAGCGTGGTAGCCCACATTTCCCAGACCCTGAACAATAATGCGCTTGCCGTCCAACTTGCCCGACAGCCCTGCCTTTTGAATGTCCTCAGGATGGCGGAAAAACTCGCGCAGCGCATATTGAATGCCGCGGCCCGTGGCCTCGACCCGTCCGGCAATACCGCCAGCATTCAGCGGCTTGCCTGTCACGCAGGCGCGCGCGTTGATGTCAGTTGTATTCATCCGGGCGTATTGGTCCGCCATCCACGCCATTTCACGCTCACCCGTCCCCATATCCGGGGCTGGCACGTTCTGTGACGGGTTGATCAGGTCGCGCTTGGCCAACTCATAGGCGAACCGGCGGGTGATCTGTTCAAGCTCATGCTCTTCGTATTGGCGTGGGTCGATACACAACCCACCCTTTGATCCGCCAAACGGCGTTTCGACCAGAGCACATTTATAGGTCATCAGCGCCGCAAGCGCTTCGACTTCGTCCTGGTTGACCGCCAAGGCAAAGCGGATACCGCCTTTCACCGGCTCCATATGCTCGGAATGCACCGATCGATATCCGGTGAATGTGTGTATGTCACCGCGCAGCCGGACGCCGAAGCGTACAGTGTAGGTGGCGTTGCAGACCCTTATCTTTTCTTCAAGGCCCGGAGGCAGATCCATCAGGGACGCTGCCCTGTTAAACATTAGATCTACACTCTCTCGAAAGCTGGGTTCTTTTGTGGCCGTCATTTAAACCTCCGTGCCGGCGAACGACTTGCGTTCTGACGTTTTGTCGCACCCCTTTGCTAAACGATCAATGTTTAAGCAGAAATAAAATCTCAAGTTACGGGGAAATATTCGAACTCTGGCTGAGTCGCCAAACCCAGACATTATCCGCCGAATTGTTCACGCATCGAATACAGCCCCGCGCAACGGTCCGGAATTATCCCTCAATTTCCCTCAAACCAGCCAAAACTGGGCCCTTTTCGCCCAATTCCCGCCACGTTTCGCAGTTAATTTCCATACGTTAACTTTTCCTTAGCAGCTTTGGATGTCTGCTCAGCGAGGTCTGCAAGATGAAAATGCCCAAGTTTCTACGCGAAAGCAAAAGCGGCGCTAAATCCGCGCTAAGCGCGCGCCGGTTCGCAAAAAGCGAAGACGGTACATTCACAATCTTTGTATTGTTGGGTTTCCTGGTGATCTTCGCTTCGACCGGAGCTGGCGTTGACCTAATGAATTTTGAGCGCGACCGCGCCAATCTGCAATCGACATTGGACCGCGCCGTTCTTGCGGCCGCTGACCTTGATCAGAAAAAGCCCGCACGCGAAATTGTCGATGCCTATTTCGAGAAGGCTGGGCTGGGCGGCAAAATCACTTCTGTCGTGGTAGAAGAAGGCTTTGGATCACGTAAAGTATCAGCCACCGCCGAGGCGACCATCAAAACTCACTTTATGCATTTCTCTGGCGTCAACAGCTTGACCGCTAACGCGGCCAGCACGGCTGTCGAAAGCATTGGTGCTGTTGAAATCTCGCTGGTTCTCGACATCTCAGGCTCAATGAACAACTATTCGAGTTCTGGCGGGAAGAGCAAAATTGCCCTTCTGCAGGATGCGGCCACTGAATTTGTCACGCTGATGCTGGATTCAGATGATCCGAACCGCACGGGCATTTCGATCTCGATCGTGCCTTACGCGACTCAGGTCAACGCGGGTGAACCCATCCTGAGCAAATTCACCAACGTTACAGCAGAGCACAACTACTCTCATTGTGTGAACTTTATCCCGGAACAGTATAGCGACGCGGACCTAGAGCGTGATGACACGCTGGAACGCACCGCGCATTTTGACCCCTTCACCTATTCCGAAGGCTCGATCAGAACACCGGTTTGCCCTGTCCGCGATGGCAGTGCGATTACGCCTGTTACCGATAATCTGGAGGCATTGACCAAACAGATCAAGGCGTTGACTGCAACCGGGAACACCTCGATAGATGTCGGCATGAAATGGGGCGTGGCCTTCCTGGACCCAAGCGTTCGTGGCATTGTGAGCGACCTGGCTGACGACAACATCGTTCCAAATCACTTCCGGACCCGCCCGTCAGACTATAACTCGGACATCTTGAAAATTGTAATCGTAATGACCGACGGTCAGAACACGGACCAGTATATGCTGAACCCGTCCCTTCGGGAGGGCTTGTCGGATGTCTGGTACAATGCTGAGGCCTCCGAATACACAGTCTACCATTCGCAGGGTCGGCCTAACTTTTTCTGGCCACAGCAGAACACATGGGCGGACCATCCGTTCGGCAATCCTGATCCAGAGACACCAGCCAACGAAGAATTGGGTACGGCTGTTCGCCTGACCTATCCAGAACTCTTCAACCGTGTGTCTTTGGCCTGGAATGCAAGATATAACTATTACTGGCAGTCAAGTGCATGGGCCGAGTGGTACTCGAAAGCGTATGCCAAAGTTGAAACTTCGGCCAAGAACCAGCGCACCAAGCATATCTGTGACGCAGCCAAAGATGAGGGCGTCATTGTCTATGGCATCGCCTTCGAAGCACCCAGAGCCGGGTACAAAACCATCAAGGACTGCGCCAGCTCGGACAGCCATGTATACAATGTGAACGGTCTGGACCTGGAAGACGCATTTGCTTCTATCGCGTCGTCGATCAGAAAACTGCGGTTGACCCAATGATCGGAGCCCTTGTTTCAAAGCTGCGAAGCCTGAGACGCAGGGAAGATGGGGCGGTCACCGTCGAGTTTGTGATCATCTTCCCGGCATTCATGTTCTTCATCCTGAGTGCGTTGGAGTATTCTGTGGTCACTTTGCAGCAGGCGATGTTAGAGCGGGCTGTGGACCAAACAGTTCGCGACATTCGCCTCGGCACGGGCACCAACCCAACGCATGATCAGATCAAAGATACGATCTGTGATCGCGTCGTAGTGATCAAACGCTGTACCACCAACTTGCAGCTGGAGATGCTGCAACAAAGCGCGTTTGTCGGGTTGGACCTTCCCCCTGTTCCGGATTGCACTGACAATTCTGAAGAAGTGAACCCAGTTCGCGCTTTCGAAAATGGCCTTTCGAACGAGTTGATGATCCTTCGGGCCTGCGCAAAGGTCGATCCGATTTTCCCTACATCGGCGATGGGGCGTATTTTGTCGGATGATTCAGGCCAGATCGAACTTACCGCGACGACTGCCTTCGTACAGGAGCCTCTGTAAGCCTATGTTTTTCATTTCAAAGCTCCGGAATCTTCTGAAATCCAAGACGAAAGACGAGAGTGGGGTACTCACGGTTGAGGCTTTGCTTGTCTTTCCGATGCTGGTTTGGACGATCACAGGCGCTTTCACGTATTTCGACGGCTTCCGCCAAAGCGCATCTAACCTGAAAGCGGCGTATACTGTTGGCGATTTGATCTCTCGCGAAACCGGCACGATCACGGACACTTATATCACCTCATTGCATTCGCTGCTGGTGGCGATGGTCAACAACCGATCACAGATGAATCTGCGCGTGTCGCTGGTTGTGTTCGACGAACAGGATGATCGTCATTACGTCAGATGGTCAACCGCGCGCGGTTACGACAGCATCTGGACCGACGACAATATCGACCGCATGCGTGATAACCTGCCGCCTATGCCGAACCAGGACACACTGATCATTGTTGAAACGGCGAATGCTTACATTCCGGTCTTTGACTCGATCTATGGGGTAGATTTCCTCAAAGGCGAACATGTCTTTGAAAATTTCGTCTTTACACGCCCACGCTTTACCAATGAGGTTGCGGCAAATGTGTCGGGCGTTGTTGAAATTGAGGAAAATCCCGACGGGTCTGGCGAGATCGGTGAAATCGAGGACCCTGGCACAGGGGATTCCGGTGCGAGTGCGGAAAGCGCAACGAACTAGGACAGGGTGGGTTGGCATCTTAGTGCCTTCCACCCCGCCTTCGAATAACGAGGTGGCGCTGAAGGTCTGACCTAGCCGCGTTCCGCCACCATCACAGACAAAATCTCGGACATGAATTTGGTTTCGGCGGCGGATGTCATGCCGCCGATGCCAACGCGGCGTCCCAAGCGCCACCACAGCCCCGGCGCCCATCTATTTGCACCTGATTGCCGGGTTGTTACCAGAAAGCCATTCGACGGCTTGAAGGCAAACGCGCCTCTTTCGACGGTTTCAATGTCTTCTATTGCGGCGATCGGCTGCCCTGCCCCGGTTCTGAGTTCGGTCTCAGTCAGCTCGATCCAATCCGAGGTTGCCTGCCACATGCGATAGGCCAGCCAGAAGGACGCCGCGCCTACCACAAACAGGAATGCCTGCCAGGATGGCTCCGGCGGCGCGGCAAGCGCGACGAAAACAACCAGAAAGCCCACGGTCGACAACATTCCGACACCCATCCACCGCCTGGGTGATGAGGCTTTGACCACGGCCAGAACTTCTTGTTGCATTTGCTGCTCTCCCACTTTGCAGTTGGGTTTAGCCACTTTCCCAGCCAAACAACAGAGGCGAACGCACCTGCTGAATTTCGCACAGGTTGCGTGTTTCAGCGCAAATTGACCCGCCATGGCAGTGCGGTACATCTTCCCCATAGCAACAGGAGCGCAGCAATGTCCCTCAGACCGACTTTGGAAACCCGAAAGGCCATACCGACAATGGAGGGTGCAGGCGTTAAACTGCACCGCGCCTTCGGCTTTCAGGATCCGTCAGAACTGGATCCTTTTTTGCTGTTCGACGACTTTCGCAATGAACGCCCGCAGGACTATCAGGCTGGATTTCCATGGCATCCGCATCGCGGGATCGAGACGATCACCTATGTCCTGTCCGGCTCGGTTGACCATTCGGATTCACTTGGCAATAACGGAACACTTGGCGCGGGTGATGTGCAGTGGATGACGGCAGGGTCCGGAATCCTGCATCAGGAAATGCCCAAGGGAAGCCAAACCGGCCAAATGCACGGGTTTCAGCTGTGGGGCAATCTACCCGCGGCCCAAAAGATGACAACACCGCGATATCAGGACGTGCCGCGTAAAGAGATCCCTGAAATCATGGACGATGACGGAACCGTTGTCCGCGTGATCGTGGGGACGTTTTGGGGCAAGACAGGCCCAGTCGACGGCATCGCCGCCGACCCTCAGTATCTGGACATCCAAATTCCGGCAGGTGTGAAGAAGACCTTCCCCATAGACACCTACCGTCGCGCATTTGCATATGTATTCGAAGGCGCGGGCGCCTTTGCTGATTCCTCGCGGCCTGCGGGGGTCCTTTTGGAAAAAGAAGTTGGCGGCCAAGAGGTGAACATTCGTGACATGTCGGGAGACCGAACACTGGTTCGCTTTGGGAGTGGTGACGAAGTGACCGTTCAGGCAGGTCCGGAAGGTGTCCGGTTCCTGCTGATTTCCGGCGCACCGATCAATGAGCCGGTCGCGTGGCACGGCCCCATCGTCATGAACACCCGGACCGAGCTGGAACAGGCTTTTCGCGAATTGCGCAACGGGACGTTTATTCGGCCGGCACATTGACTGCCCCTTAAGCAGTCATCGCCTTTCGGACCATGTCCCAATAGACGGCTTCAACCTCGTCCAGCGAAAGCCGCCCACCGGCGCGATACCACGTCATGACGCCGTTCAGCATGGCGATGACCGCCAATGTCGCAATCTTCGTATCCGCGACCGCAAAGATACCCGCCCGCTGACCTTCGCGCAAAATGGCCTCAAGCCCGTCTTCATACTTGCGGCGCAGATCCTCTATTTCGGCGAAGTTTTCGGGCGTGAGGTTCCGAAGTTCCATATAGGCGATGAATACCTCGTCAGGGCGCTGCAGGTGGAACCGGATGTGAAATCCGACAAACCGACGCAAAGCATCCTGCGGATCGCCAGTTTGCATTTGCTCGCCATAGGCGGACAACAAATCCTGCATATGGTCGCGCATCAAACGGAACAGAAGGCTCTGCTTATCCGGGGTGTAATTGTACAATGCCCCGGCCTGCACCCCAACCTCGCCCGCAATTTTCCGCATGGAAACAGCAGCATACCCATGGCGCGCGAAAAGCCGAAGCGCTGCCTGCCGGATACGCGGGCCGGTAATGTCCGAGTGTGAGCCTTGTGTACGTGCCATGTATCCACCATATCTGAACGGATGTTCAGATAGAAGCCCGCTTGAAACGACCGGACAAAAAGTGCATCACGGATGCCAGTTGCCACAATAAGGTTTCATCATGAAGCCCCTTCTTCTTCTGCCCCTAGTTTTGCTCTGCCTGGGATGCACCAATTTTCCCGAGCTGAAAGACCGCGAAGGGCCAAATGTGCAATCGGCCCCCTACCCCAAATTAACCCCACTGGCAGATGTTTTCGCTGTGCCTGTTGACCCGCTGTACGAAGCGGCAGAGGTCGAAAGTGAACTGACCGACCGCAGCAAGGCGTTGAAGAAAAAGGCAACGGCATTGCAAAACGCTCAGACCAATTAATCCTCAGGTTTTCTGCCGCCCGGCATGGGTGTCGCGGATTGCGCCTCGGCGCCGAACCCGCTAAGGCAGCGGGAACGGGGAAACACCCCAGTTTAGGATATTCGAGCGGAAAGGAACCCACAGGATGACACAGGCGCTGCGGCTTGGAATTGCGGGCTTGGGAACTGTTGGTGTGGGTGTCGTCAGGATCGTGCGCCGCCATGCCGACCTGCTGCAGGCACGAACGGGTCGTCCCATCCAGATCACAGCGGTTTCCGCGCGTGACGCTGGCAAGGATCGCGGTGTGAACCTGTCGGATTATGCTTGGGAAACTGACCCTGTCGCATTGGCGCAGCGCGACGATATTGATGTTTTTGTTGAACTGATGGGCGGGGAAAACGGACCTGCCAAAGCCTCGGTCGAAGCGGCGCTAGCCAGTGGTAAGGATGTCGTCACCGCCAACAAGGCCCTGTTGGCCATTCACGGTCAGGAACTGGCCGAAATGGCCGAAGCCGCGGGCCGTGTGATCCGCTTCGAAGCGGCCGTGGCTGGCGGCATTCCAGTGATCAAATCCCTGACCGAAGGACTTGCGGGTAACGAAATCACCCGCGTCATGGGGGTGATGAATGGCACATGCAACTATATCCTGACCCGGATGCAATCGCAGCGGCAGGGATATAACGCCCTGTTCGACGAATGCGCGCAGCTGGGTTACCTTGAAGCCGATCCAAATCTGGATGTGGGCGGGATAGACGCCGCCCATAAACTGGCGCTGCTTGCCTCAATCGCATTCGGCACCAAACCGAATTTCGACGGGATCGAGATCGAAGGCATTCAGCAGATCAGTCTGGATGACATCGACCAGGCCCATGACATGGGATACCGGATCAAACTGTTGGGCGTGGCTCAGCGCACGGCACGGGGGCTTGAACAGCGGATGCAGCCGTGTCTGGTGCCCAGTGACTCGCCCCTGGGCCAGCTTGAAGGCGGCACCAATATGGTGGTGATCGAAGGCGACGCGGTCGAGCAGGTTGTTCTGCGTGGCCCCGGAGCTGGCGAAGGGCCAACGGCCAGCGCGGTGATGGGCGATGTCTGCGATCTGGCACGTGGGCTTCAGATTCCGACCTTCGGCCGCCCTGCCAGTTCGTTGCAGGACGCAGTGCCAGCGCTGACTGGTCGCCCTGCCCCCTATTATTTGCGTCTGGGTCTGCTGGACAAACCCGGCGCCTTGGCCAAAGTTGCGGCCATCCTGGGCGATGCCGGGGTCTCGATTGATCGCATGCGCCAATACGCCCATGCGGAAAGCACCGCGCCGGTTCTGATAGTTACCCACAAAACCACCCGTGCCACGCTGGATGTCGCCTTGCTGGGCCTGCACGAGACCGATGTTGTTTCGGGCACACCGGTTGCTTTGCGGATTGAAGAGGTTTGACCCTTGCGGCCTGCACGATACGCAGGCTATGCCGGACAAGACGCCGATACTGACCTGAGGATAGTGAAAATGAGTGCTGCCAAGATTGATTTCAATGACCGCCTGTTGTCTCTGGGCCTGGCGCGGGTTGCGGAACAGGCTGCGCTTGCTTCGGCTTCGCTGGTTGGACGAGGTGATGAAAAGGCCGCTGACCAGGCCGCTGTGAATGCCATGCGCGAACAGCTGAACCTTCTGGATATCGCCGGTGTCGTTGTCATCGGTGAAGGCGAGCGCGACGAGGCACCGATGCTGTATATTGGTGAGGAGGTCGGGTCCGGCAATGGTCCCGGCGTCGACATCGCGTTGGACCCGCTGGAAGGCACCACGCTGACCGCCAAGGACATGCCCAACGCGTTAACTGTGATAGCAATGGGCCCGCGCGGATCAATGCTGCATGCACCGGACGTTTATATGGACAAACTGGCCGTTGGCCCGGGTTTCCCTGAAGGCGTTGTCAGCCTGGACATGAGCCCGCGCGAACGTGTGGAAGCACTGGCCAAGGCCAAGGATTGCGAGCCTGCCGACATTACCGTCTGCATTCTGGAACGCCCTCGGCATGAGGCTATGATTGCCGAAGTTCGCGAAACCGGTGCATCTATCCGCCTGATCACCGATGGTGATGTTGCTGGCGTCATGCACTGCGCCGAAAGCGAAGTCACCGGGATCGACATGTATATGGGCCAAGGCGGCGCCCCCGAAGGTGTTCTGGCCGCTGCAGCGCTGAAATGCATGGGCGGGCAGATCTTTGGCCGCCTGCTGTTCCGCAATGATGACGAACGCGGCCGCGCCGCCAAAGCGGGCATCACCGATCTGGACCGCATCTATTCGCGCGATGAGATGGTAACCGCCGATGTGATCTTTGCCGCAACCGGCGTCACCGGCGGCTCTTTGCTGCCGCGTATCAAGCGCGAGCCGGGCTGGGTTGAAACCACCACCCTGTTGATGCGGTCGAAAACCGGGTCGGTTCGGCGTATGTCGTACCGCACGCCGACGTGGTCGCATAGCGACGGCTAAGTTCTTGCGCCTGACCATCGTGCAGGGCTATCCATAGAAATGATAAGGCCGGGTCCGCGAGGGTCCGGCCTTGGCACATCAGGGGCAGGACATGAGCTTTCTTGGGGTTGAACATTCACTGTCAGCACGTCGCTGGGTCGGCCCCTCGGCGGATGTAGAGCGCGCGACCGAGATGCTGGTACAACAAGCCGGCCTGCCGAGGGCCGTCTGTCAGGTTCTGGCCCGGCGCGGTGTTCCGGCAATGGAAGCTCCGGGATTTCTAGAACCCAAACTGAAAGAGCTGTTGCCCGATCCGCGCGCGATGAAAGACATGGAAACCGCTGCAACCCGTTTTCTGACTGCGGTCCGTCTAAAGCAGCGCATTGCGATCTTTGCCGATTATGACGTGGATGGCGGCAGCTCGGCTGCTCTGCTACTCACGTGGTTGCGTCAGATGGGCCTGCAGGCGACGCTCTATGTGCCTGACCGGATTGATGAGGGCTATGGCCCCAATGTCCCGGCGATGCAGGAACTGGCCGCCGCGCATAATCTGATTATCTGCGTCGATTGCGGAACCCTCAGCCATGAACCCATCGCCGCCGCAAAGGGGGCCGATGTCATCGTCCTGGACCACCACCTTGGTGGTGAAACTTTGCCCGATTGCGTGGCCGTGGTGAACCCGAACAGACAGGACGAAAGCGGCGATCTTGGCTATTTCTGCGCCGCCGCTGTCGTGTTCCTGATGCTGGTCGAGGCCGGACGGCAACTGCGCGAAGCGGGTGCAAAAGGGCCTGACCTGATTGCCATGCTGGATCTTGTTGCGCTGGCCACAGTGGCGGATGTGGCCCCGTTGATCGGTGCAAACCGTGCGCTCGTGCGTCAGGGGCTGAAGGTCATGGCGCAACGACAAAGACCGGGGTTGGTGGCGCTGTCGGATGTGGCGCGGATGGATTCCGCGCCCAACAGCTATCATCTGGGGTTCATGCTGGGCCCGCGCGTCAATGCGGGTGGTCGGATCGGTCAGGCCGATCTGGGTGCCCGGCTGCTCAGCACCGATTCAACCCATGAAGCAGAGGCTCTGTCCCAACGGCTGGACGAGTTGAACACCGAGCGGCGCGATATTGAAAATGCGGTTCGGGCAGCCGCCATGGAACAGGCCGAAGAACGGGGCCTTGATGCGCCCTTGGTCTGGGCGGCCGGGGAAGGCTGGCATCCGGGCGTTGTCGGCATCGTCGCGTCGCGCCTGAAAGAAACCGCCAACCGCCCGGCCATCGTCATCGGTCTGGACGGGGATGAGGGCAAAGGATCGGGCCGATCAGTGACCGGCGTCGATCTGGGCGCTTCGATTCAGCGGCTGGCTGCGGAAGGTCTGCTGGTCAAGGGCGGCGGCCACAAGATGGCGGCTGGCCTGACGGTCATGCGTGATCAGCTGGAACCGGCGATGGAACGGCTCAGCGAATTGCTGGCAAAACAAGGGGCAGGTCAAACCGGCCCTGCAGACCTGAAACTGGAAGGCACACTTATGCCCGGCGCGGCCACTGTCGATCTGATTGAACAGATTGAAAAAGCAGGGCCTTTCGGCGCCAGTGCTCCGGCTCCGCGGTATGCCTTTCCGGACTTACAGGTGCGCTTTGCCAAGCGGGTCGGCGACTCCCATCTGAAGCTGTCGCTATCGGACGGGGTGGGTGCCGGGTTGGATGCCATTGCGTTTGGCGCCTTTGACGGACCAATGGGGGAACGGCTGACCAATCACGGCGGCGCGCGCTTTCATTTCGCCGGACGACTTGAGGTAAACACATGGGGTGGACGGCAAACCGTACAACTCAGATTGGAAGATGCCGCCGAGGCGATCTAAGGCCGCATTCGCCACCGCCAAAAAACTTTCACAACCCTGCGTTTTTCGGCTTGCGGGGGTCAGAGTGAAACCGTAAAAGGCCCCCCACAAGCTAGCGTGGCCCGTTCGTCTATCGGTTAGGACGCCAGGTTTTCAACCTGGAAAGAGGGGTTCGATTCCCCTACGGGCTACCAGCTTGAATTTTCGCCTATTTTCCAGCGGGTTGGCCATAGCTAGCCGTGGAATTCCCAAGGCTAGCCAATGTGGCCCGTTCGTCTATCGGTTAGGACGCCAGGTTTTCAACCTGGAAAGAGGGGTTCGATTCCCCTACGGGCTACCATTTCTTCACACACCGAACTTTTCCTGACACAGGGCCTGCACCTGTCCCCAGACAGATTTGAATTCCGGCGTGTTTTCGGCGGCATAGTGGAAGTTCTTCATCAACCCTGTAAGCTGAGTGAAGACCTGGCGCACCTCGGCCTTGTCGGCGAACTGCGCGGTGGATTGAGTGACGCCATAGACCAGTTTGAACGTCATCTTCTGACGCTCTAGCGGCACCGACGCATCCACCGGGTCAAAGGCATCCTGCTGCAGATAGACCATGTCGACAAACAGCGCCTTTTGCTGAGTCACAAAATCCTCGATCGTGACCCCTTCCTCGCCGGTCACCTGCATCATCTGGTCAACCTGTTCACCCCTTTCGATCAATGCCAGCAATTCGCGCACTTTGCCCGTCCATCCGGCTTCGGCGTTGGTGTCGTACCAGTCCGAGAGCTGTTCCAGATAACGCGACCAGCTGAGCATCGGATCGACCGCAGGATAGAACCGCTTATAGGCGCGTTCGGACGACAGGCCGAGGAAACACTTCACCGTGGACAGCGTCGATTGCGTGACCGGTTCATCAAAGTTCCCACCTGCCGGTGACACGGTCCCGATCAGGGTCAGGCTGCCGGTGTCCCCATCATTGGTCTTCATCGCTCCGGCCCGCTCGTACAGCCCTTTGATTGAGCTTTCCAGATAGGCGGGAAAGCCTTCCTCGCCGGGGATTTCTTCCAGTTTGCCGGATGTCTCGCGCATCGCTTGTGCCCAGCGGCTGGTACTGTCCGCAATCAGCAGCACGTCGTACCCCATCTGACGGTAATATTCGCCCAGGGTGATCCCGGTGAATATAGACGCCTCGCGCGCGGCTACGGGCATCGAGGAGGTGTTGCAGATGATGATCGTCCGGTCCATCAGACTGCCGCCAGTGGTCGGGTCGGTCATCTTCGGGAATTCCGCAATCGTCTCGACAACCTCACCCGCGCGTTCACCACAGGCCACCACGATCACGATGTCCACCTTGGCGTTGCGTGCAATCAGGTTCTGCAACACCGTCTTGCCTGCGCCGAACGGACCGGGAATACAGGCCGTCCCACCGCGGGCAATCGGAAAGAACGTGTCGATCAGGCGCTGAGAGGTCAGGACAGGTTCGGTCGGATAGAGCCGCTCGGACAAGGTGCGTTTCAGAACGTTTTCCGGCAAAGCCCGCCGTACCGGCCATTTCTGCGACAGGGTCAGCGTGTGCTCACCCCCCTGTGCATCTTCAAGCCGCGCCACGATATCATGGATCATGGCCGCACCTTTCTGAACCCAAATGACTTTGTAATCCCCAACCCAGTTAAAGGGCAGCATGATCTTATGGGTAAAATGCCCCTCGGGCACCGCCCCGATGCTGTCGCCTGCAGTGACCGTGTCGCCCACCTTGACCGATGGGGTAAACGACCACTTTGCCTGAGTGTCCAGCGGCGCCACGTCCGCCCCACGCGGCAGAAAGGTTCCGAATTCTGCCGCCACTTTGGCCAAAGGCGACTGCAAGCCGTCAAACACCTGCCCCAACAACCCGGGACCAAGTTCGACCGAGAGCAGCTGCCCGGATTGTTCGACCGGGTCGCCCACGGCGACGCCGTCAGTGCTTTCGTATACCTGCACATCGGCAGTGTCGCCCCGCACCCGTAACACTTCGGCTTTCAGACGTTCCTGACGTCCACCGGGGCCGGGCCGCGTGGGCAGAATGAAAACGACCTCATTCTTGACCAGCTGTCCGGGATGGCCCGTGGCATCAGGGTTCGCCTGAATTTGTACCAGCCCTTCCTGTACCGAGACGACGCGGGCAGTAGAGGTCTGCGTGGCGGAGGTTGGGGCTGTCATGCGCTTACTCCCTCAAAATCCAAGTCGATCGCACTTGCCATGGCGTGTTGCGCCAGTTTCTCAAAGCGCGTTGCCGCGTCACGCGCATTGCTTTGCGCCCAGCGATCAAAAATATTCCAGATCAGAACATAAATCGCCACGGCTTCGAAATCGAATAGATGGCGCGCGGCGTAGCGTTTCAGTTGCTTATGGCTGACCGACAAAAGCAACCGTTCAAGCCCCAGGGGATCATCGACATCCAGCAAGTGTTTGGCTTCTTTGATCCAGGGCATTGGGGTTTCGAGCCGAAAGGCAGGGTCGCCCCAGTTGGCCGGAATGTGTCGGCTCCAGCGTCCAACGCCATAGACGCCACTGGGTGCAGCACCCCCCTGTTTGCGCAGGCGCAGCGCGGCAACCGCCGTCCTCAAATCCATCCGTTCCATGAACAGCTTGCGCAAGGTCGGTTGTGGAATGTGCCGGAGCGCTTCTTTGCATCGCTCAATGGTCTGTGCATCCGTGACGTTCATATCATAGTTGTTCCAGTTCAGAGCGTGTTCCATTACCTCCAGAACCCGCGCATCCGCTGGTGTCAGCGCCCGCAAGCGCCGGTCCAGCCTGAGCCGCGACAGCGGAGGTTGTTTGGCGATGAACAACCGTTCCGAGCCCGGCAAGCTGCTGATCAGCGCGATATAGGCGTCAGGGTCCGACATGTTACCGGATCACACCTTCCAAAACGGCACGAAAGCGCGGCTGCAAATGTTCCATTAACAACGAGGCGACGGCCTTATCGGTCAGATCCAGAACAACCCCCTGTTCATCAGCCCGGATGCGGATGCCATTCTGGGTGTCATCCGCGCTGTGCAGCTCAACCTGTTCCTTCAGCATTTCAGCCGTCAGTCCCAGAACGTAACGCGTCAGCTTTCCCGACTGAATATCATCGGCGTTCTGTTTGATGTCATCCTGAGTGGCGACCCTGGGGGGCAGTATGACCTGCGCGGGCCCTTCCAGTCTGGCGTCTGACGCGGCGCGACCGACGACCTCAAGGATCATTTGTTTCAGCAGTTCAGGATCAGTCATTTCTTTGGTGACCAGCCGTTCAACATCCTTGCGGAATCGATCTGTCAGACCGGCCTTCATTGTAAGCACCGCATCACGCATCGCTGTGTTCAGCGCCTCTTCTCCGGCTGTGCGATAATTATCCGCTTCGGCACGGGCCTTTTTCCGATACTCATCAACGTCGCGCTTGGCATCGGCAAGGATTTTGGCCGCCTCGGCTTTGGCTTCAGCGCGCAGATTGTCTGCATCGGCCTGACCGGCAGCCACACCATCGCTGCGCAGCTTGTCGATCAGCGCATCCACCCCATGCGAAATCATCCCGTCCTGTGCCATCAGCTAATCCCCGCGCTGATGACCAATGCAAAGACAAAGGCAAATACGCCAAAGCCCTCGATGATTGCAGCAGGCGCAAGTGCCAGGCCAAAAATCTCGGGCTTTTCCTTGGTTGCGTTGATCGCTGCAGCACAGGCCCTTCCCTGCCAGATGCCGCAATACATCAGGGCGATGCCCGACAGGATACCGATCCCGAACAGCCCGCCTGCATTTTCAGGCGTCACATCGCGGTTCAGCGTGAACATGATGACGATGCCGTAGATCACCATCGTCGATGGAAAGGCCGACACGCCGATAAACCGGCCATACCCGCCTTCGGTTTCCGTCATCGCTCCGATACTGGCCTGTCCAGCAATGGAACAGCCAATCGCGCTTGCTGCGGCGCCCAGCGCCATGGGGGCATAGATTCCCAACCAGCCCAATGTAAGTACAAGCTCATTCATTCCTGAACCTCCTTGCGGGCGAACGGGCGAAAGACGATGCCTTCATCCGGCAGGCCCCATTTAAAGAATTCGATGTAATTGAGACGTAATCCGTGAACGACGCCGCTCATCATGGCGAGCGCGAAATTGAGGATATGCCCGGCGATCAGGATCAACACTCCGAACAGAAGGCCCAGCCCTTTCAGGGACTGCATCACCGAGACCGCCAGATCGTTGAACGTGATCGCCAGCGAAGCCGAGGCCAGCCCCAGCGCAAACAGGCGCATGTAGCTAAGCACATCGCCAAAGGCCCCCATCGCCCCGGCCAGCCCCTGCACCCCTTCTATAAGGCGCCAAAGCCAGTCTGACGGTTTGGCAATCTCGCGCTCGCTGGTGAACAGAAGGATCGCCAAAGCGCCTGCGATCATAATCGCAGCACCCGGTGCTGTGGGTCCCCCTTTCATATAGCTCAGCCACAGTATGAACCCGCCGATCAACACCGCGATCCAGCCAAGATTGGCAACGGAACTGCGCCGCCCCCAAGACGCGCGTGCTGCAAGCGCATTCGCCAATATCAGGTGCAGAACACCGACCACGATTGAAATCATCATCATCGAGTCGAAATTGTTCAGGTCCAACAGCTTGAGTTTCCCCCAGATCGTGCCCGAGGCCGGGGAAGCGCCAAAATAGCTTCCAACCAAAATCCCGTACAGGACCGTCGCGCCCGAGATGATCAAACCATAAAGCCGCCACGATCTTTTCGCCGGTGTATTGTCGAGACGTTTCCAGAAGGCCAACAGCCCCAGCAGGATAACCAGGCCATAGCCAGCATCCGCAACGATCATCGCAAAGAAGATCGCGAACGAGACGGACACGATTATGCTGGGGTCCCATTCTCGGTACCCAGGAACCTGATAGAACAGGGCAAGGTCCACCGCTGCACTGCGATTTTCCGGCTGCTCAAGCAGCGTCGGAGGCATCTCGTTCGGGCCCGGGTCTTCGATCAAAACAGCGGCGTTCTGCGAATTGGCCATGTCCAGGACAGCCTCGACCTGATCGCTGGGCACCCAACCCTGCAGGGCAAACACTTCGCCTTCGTCGCGGACCTTTTGCGTGGCATGGGCCAGTTCGGCTGCGCTTTCGGCGGCGGCAAGATTACGCCGCATCAACGCCAGAAAACGGGTCTGCCCGATACGCTCGGCTTCCAGCGCCTCAATGGCGATTTCGGCCTCTTCCAGCTGAGCTTCAAGCTCGTGAATGGGCAACGAACCCGTATGGGTGCGCGGCACTGGAAGTATGTCGTCTTCGGGATCTTCCGGGGCGATCAGAACGGCGTAGAGAAACCGGTGATCCTCTTGCAGGATGGCCCAGGGCAACTGAAGCTCCGCCAGTGCCTCGCGGTGCTTTAGCGGCAGTTGATAGAACCAAAGCCGGTTGCCTGCCAACACATCACTCGGCGGAAAATCCAGATCTCCCCACGGGCGCACCTGAGCGATCCGGTGGGATAGAAAATCCCGGTGGTCGGTCATATCCCTTATGCGCTGCATCAAGTCCAGGACTTCACCGACGAACTGGTCCATATCAAAACCAGAATCGCGCCGAACCAGACGGCGCGTTTCCGACGATTCTTTCAAAAACCGCAATGCTTTATACGCATCTCGGGCACCACGCTCATTGATCCGCTCTGGCTCTGCCGGCGGCGGTGCCAAAGGCAAAACATGCATGCATCCCAATGTCTGCAGCGCGCCCAGAGTGTCCCCCTTGTTCGCGGCACGGCCGACCAAAGACAGTTTTTTCAGCCTTGCAACACTCATGCCGCAACCTCCTTCGCATGTTTGCGTTTGGAGATTTTCGAGCGCACAACGGATTGCATCTGTTCATCGCTCAGATAGATGCGGATTTTCTTGATGTTGGCCCTGGCGCGCGGGATCAACACCTTCTCGAACAGATTGACGCGCTGGGTGATCGTGGCGACTGATTTGTCAAAAATCCTGACCCTTTCTTCGGCCACTTTCACGCGCAATCGGGCATCGATCATGTCATGCAACAAACGCGCCACTGCATCCACCCAATGTGGCTTGGCCAAAAGGGAATACGGACGTACCGCGACCTCGATTCGGTCCAGATCGGGCATGGTAACGCCAACCACGTTGACCTTCTTCAGCCGGTAATCCTTTAGTTCGACCAACCCTTCCAGGTCGACACCTTGTTGCGCCAGCATGGGCAGCTTTTCCCCGACCTGCTGTGCCAAGCGCGTCACCTCCTCCTGCAGGTGCTGCACATTTTTACGTGCCTTGGCCCGTTCAGCCATCAGTTGCTGACGCTTCAGGTCCAGAGACGGCAAGAACCGCTCATAGCTTTTCAGCTGCGTCTGCTCGCGTGCAAGCGACGATTTATTCAGCTGCAACCGCGCCATGTGCATCCTTTGGGAAGTATTTGTCGATCAGATCCTGCTTCATCAGCAACTGCTCGGGGGCAAAGCATTCAGCAAGTGTCTTCCATCCCAGATCTAGCGCATCCTCCAGCGGGATCGAGACGTTGATGTCCATAAAGCGTTTGCGGAACAAAGCGCCGAATTTCAGCAACTGGTTGTCATAATCCGATAGGTCAAACGCCATGGCCTGTTTCTGCGCGGCATCTCGGCTTTCGGAATAGAACCGGATCATCGTGTTCATGATCTGGCCGTGGTCTTCGCGCGTGGTCTTGCCGATTACATTCTGCTTGAGGCGCGACAAACTGCCGAACGGGTCGATCACCCCGGAATGCAGGTAAAACTGGCCTTCAGTGATATATCCGGTGTTGTCCGGCACCGGATGCGTCACGTCATTCCCGGGCATGGTTGTGACAGTCAGCACAGTAACCGATCCACCCTTGGCATAGTCGCAAGCTTTCTCATACCGTCGTGCCAGTTGCGAGTAGAGATCGCCCATATATCCACGCTGCGATGGGACGCGCTCCTGACTGATCCCAACCTCTTTCATCGCATCGGCATAGGCGGTCATATCCGTCAGCAGGACCAGAACACGCTTGCCCTCTTCCACAGCGAATTTCTCGGCAACGGCCAGCGCCATATCCGGCACGAGCAGGCGTTCGACCAACGGGTCCATGGCCTGATTGACGAACATCACGGTCCGCGAGAACACGCCCGCATCCTCGAACGAGGTTCTGAACGTGTGGAAGTCGTCAAAAATCAGCCCTAGCCCGCCAAACACAACAATATCCGCATCCGCCTGAATGCCGATGCGGCTGAGAAACGCGTTGAACGGCTCGCCGGATACCGAAAATATTGGGATCTTCTGGCTTTCGACCAGCGTATTGAACACGTCGATCATCGGCACATCCGTGCGAATCATCTTGTCGGGAACCGACCGCTCAACCGGGTTCACCGTTGGTCCCCCAATGTCGATGCGCGGTTCGGCAGACAAATCCGGGCCGCCGTCAATCGCCTCGCCTGCGCCGTCGAACACCCGGCCCAGAATATTGGCCGAATACGGGGTTTGCATCGGATGACCAAGGAACGTTGCTGTCGCCTCGGTCGAAATCCCCTTGGTACCCGAGAACACTTGCAAGGTTATCACATCGCGGTCGATGAAGATGACTTGCGCCAGCGTTCTGTGCCCATCGACAGTTTCGATCACGGCCAGATCGTTGAAACGCACCGTCGCGTCAGCGGACCCGTCACTCGGAACTTTTATCTTTAGCGTATCCCCCACGATCTCGAGAACGCGGGTAAATTTCAGAAGACTTCGGGACATTTCTGATCCTCATAGCCTGAAAACTTGATTGAACTCAAATCGTGCAGCAAACGGTCACAAAGGTCTGCTTTTCAAATCGACCCACATCACAGCGTCTGCCGAAAAACCATGCGCGCGACCCTGCATTCAAGGGGTCTGCAAACTGAAATAATGGGCAAATGGTGCTTTAAAACATGACATAAATCAATTCATTTTCAGAAATTTATCCCGGCCATCACCTCAATTACTAAAAATTTAGTTTGACACGTAGGAGGCAAATCGCTGATGCTGATCGTCATCCGGTCTGCGCCGGATCACATTATTTTTGGGAGGAAACAGATGCGGAGACATCTACTTTCCGCAGTGGCGG
This sequence comes from Ruegeria sp. CDSA077, assembly GCF_059612265.1. NCBI lineage: Bacteria > Pseudomonadati > Pseudomonadota > Alphaproteobacteria > Rhodobacterales > Roseobacteraceae > Ruegeria > Ruegeria sp. CDSA077. The sequence goes on along the minus strand of NZ_JBXWQG010000001.1, from coordinate 389,832 downwards.
CGGCTGCCGTCATTGCGGGGCACGGTCCCGTTTGGGCCGACGAAGCCGCAGCACAACGCTGGATCGACGACGAATTCCAGCCATCAACCCTGTCGAAAGACGAACAGATGGCCGAGATGCAATGGTTCATCGAAGCTGCACAGCCTTACAATGGCATGGAAATCAACGTCCTGTCCGAAGGCATCCCTACGCACTCTTACGAATCTGAGGTTCTGACCAAGGCGTTCGAAGAAATTACCGGCATCAAGGTCAATCACCAGATTCTGGGTGAAGGCGAAGTAGTTCAAGCCGTTCAAACCCAGCTGCAAACAGGTCGGAACCTGTATGACGGCTACGTGAACGACAGTGACCTGATCGGCACCCACTCGCGTCTGCAGTTGGCGTATCCGCTGACCGACATGATGGGTGGCGACTGGGCGGGCACGACCTCTCCGACGCTGGATCTGGATGACTTCATGGGCATTCAGTTCACCACCGGTCCGGATGGCAAGCTGTATCAGCTGCCTGATCAGCAGTTTGCGAACCTCTACTGGTTCCGCAAGGACTGGTTCGACGATGAGGCAAACAAAGCCGCGTTCAAAGAGAAGTACGGCTATGATCTGGGCGTTCCGGTCAACTGGTCCGCTTACGAAGACATCGCCGATTTCTTTACCAACGATGTGAAAGAAGTCGACGGTACCGCGATCTATGGCCACATGGATTACGGCAAGCGCGCACCTGACCTGGGTTGGCGTATGACCGACGCGTGGCTGTCGATGGCTGGTGCTGGCGACAAGGGTGAGCCGAACGGCATCCCCGTTGACGAATGGGGCATCCGCATGGAAGCGGGCACCTGTAACCCTGTTGGCGCATCTGTGTCGCGCGGTGGTGCTGCAAACGGTCCGGCTGCGGTCTATGCGATCCGCAAATGGGACGAATGGCTGCGCAACTATGCGCCTCCAGGTGCCGCGTCTTATGACTTCTACCAGTCGCTGCCGGCGCTTAGCCAAGGCAACGTGGCCCAGCAAATCTTCTGGTACACCGCCTTTACTGCCGACATGGTGAAGCCGAAGTCCGAAGGCAACAACACCGTCGACGACGAAGGCACACCGCTTTGGCGGATGGCGCCGAGCCCGCATGGCCCCTATTGGGAAGATGGTCAGAAGGTTGGGTATCAGGACGTGGGATCCTGGACCTTCCTGAAGTCGACCCCTGCGGATCGTGCTCAGGCGGCTTGGCTCTATGCCCAGTTCGTGACGTCCAAGACGGTCGACGTGAAGAAGTCCCATGTGGGTCTGACCTTCATTCGCGACAGCTCGGTCAACCACGAGTCGTTCACCGAACGCGCGCCCAAGCTGGGTGGTTTGGTCGAGTTCTATCGCTCACCTGACCGCGTGGCATGGTCGCCGACCGGCATCAACGTGCCGGATTATCCGAAGCTGGCCCAGATCTGGTGGCAGCAGATTGGTGACGTGAACTCGGGTGCCTTCACTCCGCAAGAAGCGATGGATCGTCTGGCCGAAGAGATGGACATCACAATGGGCCGGATGCAGGCCGCGGATGAAAGCGCCGGTGTCTACGGCGGTTGTGGTCCGCGCTTGAACGAGCCGCAGGATGCGTCCTTCTGGCTGGAAAAGCCGGGTTCGCCAAAAGCCAAGCTGGAAAACGAAAAGCCGCAAGGCCAGACTGTCAACTATGACGAACTGGTTCAGCGCTGGCAGTCCCAGTAAGCGTAAACTCGTAGGCCGGGCTCAGACCCGGCCTACCCCCAAATACCCCCAGAGAACACCAGATGATCGAACTTCAAGACGCGACCAAACGGGTCGGCAACGTCATCCATATCAAACCCACGAATCTGACGCTGCAAACAGGCCATTTCAATGTGTTACTGGGTGCCACCGGTTCCGGGAAAACATCACTGATCAAGATGATGGCCGGATTGGATCCGATCGCCGCAGGCAAAGTCCTGATGGACGGTCAGGACGTGACTCGGCTGAATACGCAGAAGCGTAAGATCAGTCTGGTGCACCAGTTTTTCGTCAATTACCCCCATATGAGCGTTTTCGACAACATTGCCTCGCCCCTGCGCGTAGCAGGCATGGCGAAAAGCGAAATCGAAGGCCGCGTGGAAGAGGCCGCTGATCTGCTGCAGCTGCGCCCGATGCTGCAGCGCCGCCCGCACGAGCTGTCGGGTGGGCAACAACAACGCACCGCTTTGGCCCGCGCGATTGCCAAGGAAAGCCGGGCCGTGTTCCTTGATGAACCCCTTGCCAATCTGGACTACAAACTGCGCGAAGAGCTACGCGAGCAACTTCCTGATCTTTTTGCCGGACGCGGGGCCGTTGTGGTCTATGCGACATCAGAACCGGAAGAAGCATTGCTGCTCGGTGGTCATACCGCTCTGATGGCAGACGGCCGGGTCACCCAATTTGGGCCAACCGCTGATATCTACCGCAATCCGGAAAACATCGCTGCCGCACGTGTGTTCTCGGATCCGCCCATCAATGTCGCGCATATCACCGTCTCGGGTGCGCAGGCGCAACTTGCAGGGGGCGGTGGATGGGCCGTCACCGGCATCGCAGACGGTGAATACACAGTTGCGGTACGCCCGCATCGCGTGACGCCATTCCGCACATCGGACGCAGATGTAGAACTGACCGGGCGTGTGATCGTGACCGAGCTATCCGGATCTGACTCCAGTGCGCATTTCCAACATGGGAACGACGCATGGGTTTCATTGGCGGCGGGCGTACATCCCTATCAGGTTGGCGAAGACCATAGTTTCTATATGAATCCGGCCCATTGCCGGTATTTCGGCCAAGACGGCAAAAGGGTGGCCTGACATGGCACAGATCAAGCTTTCAAACCTTCGACACAGCTATATGCCATCGCCGCAAGGCCCCGAGGATTATGCGCTGAAGGAAATCGACGTCACTTGGCGCGATGGTGGGGCCTATGCGCTGCTGGGGCCATCGGGCTGCGGCAAGTCTACGCTGCTGAACATCATCTCGGGCCTGCTGACACCTTCCGAGGGGCAGATCCTGTTTGATGACCGCGACGTGACCGCCCTGCCCCCTGATCAGCGCAACATTGCGCAGGTTTTTCAGTTTCCAGTGATCTACGACACGATGACCGTAGGCGAGAACCTAGCCTTTCCTCTGAAAAACCGGGGCGTTGACGCGGCAACCATCAAGCGGCGTGTTGATGAGATTGCCGAAATGCTGGATGTCGCGGATATGCTGGGCACCAAAGCCTCTGGCCTGAGCCCGGACAACAAGCAAAAAATCTCGATGGGGCGCGGACTGGTGCGCGATGACGTGAATGCGGTGATGTTTGATGAGCCGCTGACCGTGATCGACCCGCATCTGAAATGGAAACTGCGGTCCAAGTTGAAAGAGCTGCACCAGCGCGTAAAAGCCACAATGATCTACGTCACCCACGACCAGACCGAGGCGTTGACTTTTGCTGATGAAGTCGTGGTCATGCAGGATGGTGAAGTGGTTCAGATTGGTACGCCGGTTGAACTGTTCGAGCGGCCTCAGCATACATTCGTTGGTCACTTTATCGGCTCGCCCGGCATGAATGTCTTGCCCTGCGAGACCAAGGGCGATCGCGCTATTTTTGAAGGGCATGAGGTGGCCTTGGAAGGTCCGACCCATGGTGAAGGTGGTCGCACCGATCTGGGAATACGCCCGGAATATGTAGGCTTCGGCCAATCCGGCATACCGGCACATGTCACCAAAGTAGCCGATATCGGGCGCCATTACGTGGTCAGTGCCATGGTTGGGAACACGCCGATCAAGGCCGTCACCGAACACAATGCGCCCGAACAAGGCTCGATGGTCTTTCTGCAATTCAAACCCGAGCAGTCCCGCGTCTATCGCGACGGCTGGATCGCAACGCAGGAGCGGGCCCAATGAGAACAATAAACCAAAGAGCATGGTTCTTTGTCCTGCCGGTTCTGGCACTGGTCGCGTTCAACGCGCTGGTGCCAATGATGACGGTGGTCAACTACTCGGTGCAGGAGACCTTCGGCAATAACCAGTTCTTCTGGGAAGGGCTGGGATGGTTCGAACAAATCCTGCGCTCCGACCGTTTTCAGGCCGCTTTGGGGCGACAGTTCCTGTTTACCTTCATGATCCTGATCATCGAGGTGCCGCTGGGCATCATTGTTGCCCTGTCGATGCCGCGCAAAGGCTTTTGGGTGCCGGTCTGTCTGGTGCTGATGGCTCTGCCGATGCTCATCCCCTGGAACGTAGTCGGCTCGATGTGGAACATCTTTACCCTGCCAAAAATCGGCCTGCTGGGGTATTTTCTGAATGACGTGCTGGGCATCAATTATGACATGACACAGCAACCATTGTCGGCCTGGATCACTGTCATCATCATGGATGTCTGGCACTGGACTTCGCTGGTGGTTCTACTGTGCTATGCGGGTCTGGTTTCGATCCCGGACGCCTATTATCAGGCGGCCAAGATCGACGGTGCAAGCCCGTGGTCAGTGTTCCGGTATATCCAGTTACCCAAGATGAAGACGGTTCTGACAATCGCCATCCTGCTGCGGTTCATGGACAGTTTCAACATCTACACCGAACCCTTCGTTTTGACTGGCGGGGGTCCCGGAAACTCGACCACCTTACTGTCGATCGACCTTGTGAAGATCGCGCTGGGACAGTTCGACCTTGGCCCTGCGGCTGCGATGAGCTTGATCTATTTCGCCATCACACTGCTGGTCTCATGGGTCTTCTACACTCTGATGACAAAGGATGACGCCGAATGAAAAAGCGCTCCCTCATCCCGATTCTCTATATCGCGTTCCTGATGTTGCCGATCTATTGGCTGGTGGCGATGTCCTTCAAGACCACGAACGAGATCCTGTCGGGCTTTTCTCTGTTCCCGCAGACCTTTACGCTGGAAAACTACATCACGATCTTCACAGACCCGACGTGGTATTGGGGCTACATTAACTCGATCACCTATGTGACGTTGAACACGGTGCTTTCCGTCTGTGTCGCCCTGCCAGCGGCCTATGCGTTCTCACGCTATCGGTTCCTAGGGGACAAGCAGTTGTTCTTCTGGCTGCTGACCAACCGGATGGCACCGGCTGCGGTGTTCGCCTTGCCGTTCTTTCAGCTCTATTCGTCAATCCAGTTGTTTGACACCTATCTGGCGGTGGCGCTGGCGCATACGCTGTTCAACGTGCCGCTAGCGGTGTGGATTTTGGAAGGGTTCATGCGTGGCATCCCCAAGGAGTTGGACGAAACCGCTTATGTCGACGGGTATTCCTTCCCGCGCTTTTTCGTCACGATATTCCTGCCAAATATCAAAGCGGGTGTAGGCGTTGCGGCATTCTTCTGCTTCATGTTCTCATGGGTCGAAATGCTGTTGGCCAAGACCCTGACAGCGGTCGAGGCCAAACCCATCGCTGCCGTAATGACCCGAACCGCGTCCAGCGCCGGGTACGAATTGGGCCTGCTGGCCGCCGCCGGGACGCTGACCATCATCCCCGGCGCCATCGTCATCTGGTTTGTCCGCAACTACATCGCGCGTGGTTTCGCGATGGGGCGTGTATGAGGTTCGATATGCGTAAACTGCTTTTGATCCCCTTTCTGATCCCGGGTTCGGCCTTGGCGCAAGCACAGGCCGGGTGGGGAAGTGTGGGTCAGCCCGAAGAAAAAGAGTTTTCCTGGACTGCGCCCTTGTGGCCGGATTTCTGGATGGCGTGGACACCGGCGACCCTGGCCGTATTTGTCGGCATCTTTTCAGCCATCGCGCTGATCGGTCTGCTGGAAGGGTTCAAATTCCGCGACGGGATTGAACGGCGCGGCGTTCTGGGCTTGACCACCACATTGGGCGACCGGCTGTTCATCACATTGCTTGGGGCAGCCTATATTTTTCTGGCCTGGTTAGGGCTAGTCGGGCAACCGGTCTGGACACCGCTGTTCCTGTCCATCGGCTGGGGCGTTTTCGTGTTCTGGAAAGTTTAAGCTTTGCGAAACCATCAAAGGATGCTTGTCTGTCAGGCACAGGTAAAATGACGGCACTGGGATCAATGCGAAAGAAAAAGACGACAAACCTGCTGACCGAGGTCGAACTGGAGTTCATGAACGAACTCTGGGCTCTGGGTCAGGGCTCGGTGCGTGATGTACTGGACCGGCTGCCACCAGATCGGAACCTGGCCTATACGTCAGGGGCCACAATCCTTCGCATTCTTGACGAAAAAGGCTTTGTAGAAAGTCGCAAAAACGGCAAGACCCTAAGTTATACGCCGCTTCTGGAAAAGGATAGGTATCAGGCGCGTTCACTGCAGAACCTGTCACGAACCCTGTTCGATGACACACCAGCCACGCTGGTTGCACGGTTGGTAGATGACGCCGGTCTGAGCGAGGCAGATCTTGAGGATATTCGGGCACTGGTAGAGAGGAGACTGCAAAATGACAGCGGTTAAACCGGTTCTCGACGCATTTCTCGAACTGAATCTGGTTCTTGCCCTAGCGGCTATTGTATGGATCGCGGCAAGATACGTGGTTTCAATGACGCAGATGCGACACGGGTTTGTTGCACAGCTACGCGCATTGAAAATTCTGTGTCTTTGCGTCCTGCTCAGCCCCCTTTTGGCAATCGGGGCTGGTTTGGTCATGGCGCTGTATTCCGTTGAAAGCGGGGTCGCCATTGGGGATCTTGCGGTTGCCGCCTATCTGCGTGGCGATATCGCCATGCCCGCCACCCAGTTCGAGGCCCTGCTAAATACCCGGCAAAGGTGGATCGAACAGACCCTCTCAGGCGAAAACCCGATTATATCGGCAATCTTGGTGGTAATGGCGCTCTATTCTGCGGTCTGCATCCTGCGCATTATCCGTGACGGGTTGGCAATCCGAGGCATTGTTCGCTCCAGCTATCTGTGGCGAAGCTCGGAAAAGGTCGATATCCGCCTGTCCGACCGGGTCACAGTCCCCTTCGCCGTTCGCGGTTTGTGGCGCAGGCATGTGGTATTGCCCAGCCATCTGCTCAACACCCCCAGCGATATGCGGTTTGCCCTTGCACACGAGCTGCAACATGTCAGGGCTGCCGATGTAGAATGGGAACTGGGGTTCGAGCTTTTGCGGCCGTTCCTGTTCTGGAACCCGGCATATCTGATTCTCAAGTTTCAATTCGATCGGCTGCGCGAGCTGGCCTGTGATCAATCCGTCGTTTCGCGCCGTGGAATCAACGCGGTCGAATACACCTCCTGCCTGCTGAACTATTGCTCCAATACAGTAATGCGCGGCAGCCCGCGTGTATTGAATGTGGCTTTGGTTAAAGGGGGCAAGGCCAAACGCGTCTTGCGTCAACGTGTGATTGCCCTGGCAGATGCCCCTGCAATCCAACCCACAATGCCCCCTCTGTTCTTTGCCTTAAGCGCAGCTTTTGCTGTGACATTGGCGTTAGGCGCTGCGTCATTGCAGCCTGTAGACGACTGGAGCCATGACAGGTTGATGTTGTCGACCGTTGTGAACCTTGAACGGTTGGAAGCCCGCAATCAGGGCAACTGACCCTTATTCGTGGGAAATATTCTCGAAGGATCTGCAGCGCGACGCACATTCTTGCAGCGAAGCCAATCTGCGTTTGCAGAAGAAAGAAATCGCAGGTTGCTTGGTGAAACAGGCTGAGTGGCGGTGCTGTCAGGCAAATTCGAACCAGTCTCAGTCTACCTCAGAAAGCTAAAAATTAGGCGAAACTAAATTGGCTCCACGCCGAAAGGGCGGCAGTTCAACTGAGTTTGAACTTGTCGCGTGAGTAAAGCTGCCGTTCATGATTGAAGTGACTATGGACGGAAGAGTCGTCTGCGGCAAAATTTTGCAAACATCACATTTGCCGGAGGCAGAGCATCGCACGTTCTTTTCGCCGACGGAAGATGTGAATACTCAGCAAGATTGTTCTTCCAACGGCCAGTTTCTTGCCTTGAGGCATTACCTATGACTTTCATCGCCGCGTCGTAAGAGTGCAATTTGTCAGTGACGACGAAACCTGACTGGCCGCATCGTTTCATCGCTTTCTTCAAGTGTAAAAGGGCCGCAACACGATCCCGGCGCTTCGTGACATAGATTTCCAGCACCTCGCCTTCATGGTCGGATACCCGCCACAGGTGATATTGCTTGCCGTTGATCTTCAATAATAACCTTATTTAGATGCCGCTACCAGTTCGCGAAACATCGCATCCGATTTATGCGTTTTCGGCTAACTTCTGCGGCACAGATAGGGCCAAACCTATTCAACCAGAATCGAACGTACACGATCACTGCTAGACGAATGATCTCAGGGTTGGTTTTGAAGCAGCAAAAAAGTGAGCGGTTTTGTCATCAAGCGAAGCTACGAAACTACCCTGCCTGTCTCAAGCCAATTTCCCCTGCACCACCCGTTCAAATGTTCAGGGCTTGCGGATCGAATGGCACAAGAATCTCCTGATTTTCTGTACCTCGGATCAAAAGTTGGTTTCCCAGAGTTTCAACTGCAATCACCCTGGCTCCACTACGCCAACGAAGCGCCCCGATGACATGTGTAACCTCAACTTGGCGATCGGGGTTTAGATGAATGACGCCGTGATCGTTCGGGAAACTATTTTCGACATTTCCCAGGATGGGCGAAGCGGCCCCCTCCTCAACCCCAAGGCAGGCGAAGTGGCGGCTAGACCAAGGAGCATAATATCGACCACCGTTCGAATGCCACAACATCGTCATCGGCAAAGCCTGAGCCGATTTAAGCGACAGGAACATGTCGCCCTCCACGGGGCGAGTTACCGCGGTCCAACCCAATTTCTCATCAGGCGAATCCAATCCAACAACAAAGTCTTCACTCTGTGGAGTCCATGGGTAGTTTGACAGATTCACTTCGCGGTCTTTCCCGGGGAAAGACGCCAACGTTTGGCTTTCAGCCGGATATCTAAGCGCTGAATAGCCTAATGCCGGATCAACTTCCTGTTCAACCTTAGGCGTTCTCCAACACTGCTTTCGAGAGGTATGAATGATCCCGCCATTGGGCAAGGATACATTTGCGTGATTTGCAACCGGCATCGTGCCGTCGCCACCAATGAAAGTGTGACGCTGGTAGACGAATGGATGCTCAGGATGCAGTGTAATCTCTTTTTGCAGCCTAGCTCCATAGACCGTTCTGTCGAGCTCAGCGCGCAAATAGCTGTCGGTCTTTTCTTCAAGTCTCCAACGAGAGTTAGCTGGCCACCCATGCAGCGGCGATGTCCCCTCAGTTGACCCGAATGGGGCGCAGAAGAAATCACCGCCGAGTTTTTCCAAATGAGGTGCTATACCTTCGGGCATAACTTCGTCTGTGCCAACCCAAGGTGCGCGATGCAGCGGTGAAATCTCAGCGTTACCGTCGTACACACTGAAACTCTCGATCAACCCCAACTGCAAATCGAATGAAAGCCGGATGCCTGTTGCGGACAGCTCGATCACAAACCACTCCTAGCCCAAAAAGTCATTCCACCAATACCATGACGCGACCATTTCCTACTCTGGTTTCGTAGGTGCGAAGATCTTCGCATACGGGTGCCCTCAAAGCTTTGCCCGTGCGATAGTCGAATAGCCCATTATGCTTGGGGCACTCTATCTCGTTGTCCATCACCAGACCGTCCGATAAGTGCACTTGTTCGTGTGTACAGAGGCCGTCGGTGCAATAGAACTCATTGTCCAAACTGCGAACAATCACGTAGGTTCTACCGTCGTGGTCCCAACGAATGAGATCTTCTTCCTCAACATCGTCTACGGCGCATGCGTCAACCCAAGGCATTACGTTCCTCCTCGATCACCGATTTCTAACCCCGTGTTTCTCTCCGGAACTGCCAAGTGAAAATGTTCCCGATATGGGCGGGCCGTCGGCGGGAGAGACTTTCGTATGGCGTAACTCGGGTCAACACGCTGCTTCATGACGGAACCCATCATTTCTTTGTAGCCGTCCCAAATCGAAGTATTCGGCGGCGGCAGATCATCCTTGATCAGATCATGAAGCGCTGGAAGAGAGTAATACGGAACCATCGGGAACATGTGATGCTCAATATGGTAATTCATGTTCCAGTAAACCCAACGGCTTATCGGGTTCATATAAAGTGTACGTGAATTTAAACGGTGATCAAGAACGTTCTCCGCAAGCCCTCCATGCTGAAGCAACCCCGTCATTACAAAATGCCAACACCCATAGACCCGAGGACCTCCGATCAAGAGTATGGGGATCAGGGATTTCCATGCGGCCCCGGAGACAAGCAAAACAAATGAAATCAACAAAACAGCGGCGTAGATCGCAATGTGAATCCGCGCCCAAAGGACCGCTTTGGGCCATTGGCTTTCCGGAATGTAATCCTGCTCTTCTTGCGACAAGTTCCCCATGGCATTTCGCATTAGAGTTTTGAGTGAAGTCCAGGTCTCAAAAATCCCTACAAATGCAAGCGCCTTCAGGATCAGGCTGATCGGGTGCATCCACGCTATTTCCGGATCGCGGCCAACAATGAGTGTATCGGTGTGATGCCGCGCGTGGCTCCATCGCCAATTGACCGGGTTTCGCATGATCTGGAAGGACGCGATGTGGTACACGACGTCATTCATCCATCGGGTTCGAAAGGCTGTTCCGTGTCCGCATTCGTGCCAACGGCTGTCGCAGGCCGAACCATACACGACACCGTAAACAAACCAGAAAGGCACGCAAAGCCAGCTACCCCAGAAGTATAGCCCGCCAGCCGCAAATACAAAGTGCAAAGCGATCCAGATCACTGTGTCACGAATGGCCGGCGCATCCCTGCGCTTCATAAGCGATTTCAGCTTCTTACGAGGAACATCGCTGTGGTACCACTCTGCGGCCGAAAGACCGTTTTCTATCGCTTGACGCGTATTCACACCAGTCAGGGAATAATCCCGAACAGTGAGTTCAGAGCCAATGGGTGTGGTCGACTTACTCATTTCCCCTGTCTCCATCGCTCACAGCGCGTCTTCGTTGACTATAGCAAAGGCGCCAAAATTTTGACTTCGCTAATTGGGCGGCGCGGAGCTCGCCCGCGTTACAAGCTCTACGGGAAGCGCTGATTTCATTGGAAGCGCTTTGCCAGAGTTCGCCAACTGGCCCAGCAAAACCTCTGCCGCACGGCGTCCCAGTTGGTGTCTGTCCTGTCGGATTGTTGTCAGAGCCGGAACATAAGATCCTGACATTTCGATATCGTCGAAACCAACAACCGAAATGTCACCGGGCACCTTCAAACCACCCGCGACCAGCCCAGAAATCAACCCAAAGGCAACCATATCCGCGGCGCAGAACACCGCCGTTGGGCGCTCATCCATCGCAAGTATTCGTCTGGCGGCCTCATGTCCGGATTCCAGCGAAAAGTCGCCCCTGATAATCCACTCGGGCCGCGCTGGAAGCCCCAAGCGTGTCCGTTCTTCGACCACGCCCTTACGCCGAGCGGTCGTCAGAACATTCCCGTCGGGACCGGTAACATGCGCGATTTTTTTGTGGCCCAAATCATGCAGATGCCTGATCGCCAATCGCGCACCTTCGGCGTTGTCGCTGGAAATCACCGGAAAGGCCTCGCCTTCCACCCATTCACACAAAAATACTATGCGGTCGCCCGCGCCGTATGTGACGCATTGCTGAAGTGCGGTCGAAGGAATGCCACCATCCAAAGAGATTGCGCCATCTATCCGGCCGTCTCGAAAGTACCCGGCAAGAGTTTCTTCCTGCAGCGGATTACTTTCGGTATCGGCAATCAGAACTGCATAGTCCGAGCCCGCAAACCCCTCACTGATACCGGCAAGTATGCCCGAATAGAAAGGTTTGCCGAGGTTGGGAACAAGGATCAGTACGGCCCCCGCCCTTTTCATCCGCAGGTTTCGGGCTGCCTGATTAACGCGATATCCCGTCTCGCGAATAGCTTCCAAAACAGCAACACGTGTTGATTTTGACACCAGATCGGGATTGGACAGAACACGACTGACAGTGGCTGTCGACACCTGCGAAACACGTGCGACGTCCTGTATTGTGGCGGGTTTGGGTATCTTGCTCATTGCTTGGCAGTCGATTTCTGGCTTGACTCGAATCTCATGTGATGCCGATTATGTAATCGATTACACAATTTGGAAAGTAGGTTTTTGCCATAATGTAATCGATTGCAGTAACGATTTCGCCAAACGAGGGAAACTGATGGCATCCGAATTCAAACGCAACAAAAGCCAGGTTCTTTGATGGTTTCGAAGGTCACATTCGACTTTGCCGGGGCAAAGGTCCTGGTGATCGGTGCCAGCCGAGCCGGCATTGGTGCCGCTATTGCAAAAGAATTCCAGGACTCGGGTGCCACAGTGGAGATTACCGGTGTGGAACCGCAATGCGTCGAAGAGGACGCCGCCCGGTTTGACTACATTCAACTGGATGTAACCGACACCGACGAAGTCTACAATTTCGCAAGCACACGCGACCATATTGACGTCTTGGTAAACTGTGCGGCGGTGACTCGACGCGGTGAAGAAATGGCACCTGAGTTCTTTTCCCACGTGCTGGACGTGAATCTGACCGGGTCTTTTCGCTGCGCCGAAGCGCTGCACCCTGCCCTTTCGGTCGCGAAAGGGCGCGTCATAAATGTGGCCTCCATGTATGCGCGCTTTGGTTCACCGCTCAACCCAGCCTATGGCGCGTCAAAAGCCGGCGTGGAACAACTAACAAAATCACTGGCGATTGCGTGGGCCAAAGACGGTATTCGGGTGAACGCGATCGCGCCCGGGTTCATCGTGACCGAGCAATCGGCGAAAGCCCGAAAAGACGCCAGTTTCTCAACCGCTGTAGAAGCGCGCACACCCTTGGCACGCTGGGGTCACCCAGAAGATATCGCTGGAACAGCCTTGTTTCTCGCATCCGATGCGGCAGCCTTTGTGACCGGTGCCTGCGTGATCGTGGACGGAGGGTATTCGGTTGTTTGACAGGAGCGCACGATGAGAGACTTCGCGGAAATTCGCGCCGCAGTGATCGGGACCGGCTTCATAGGAACAGTGCACGTTCAGGCGCTTCGGCGTCTGGGCGTGGACGTAAGAGGTGTTCTTGGGTCATCGCCAGAGCGCGGACGGGAACGGGCGCGGGCAATGAGCGTGGCCCGCGCCTATGACACTCTGGAGGATCTGTTGGCGGATGAAAACATCGATGTAGTGCACGTAACGACCCCTAACCACGCACACTATCCGCAAGTGAAATCAATCCTGGCTGCGGGCAAACACCTCATCTGCGAGAAACCCCTTGCCATGACATCCGCTGAAAGCGCTGAAATGGTCGACCTTGCCAAGGCTTCTGGCAAGATTGCAGCGGTTTGTTACAACATTCGCTTTTATCCGCTGAACCAACAAGCCCATGGCATGGTCATGGCCGGGGATCTGGGTGATATCCGTTTTGTTACCGGGCACTACCATCAGGACTGGCTGGCCAAACCCACAGACTGGAATTGGCGGTTGGAAAGCGAAGTGGGCGGCGCGCTGCGATCGGTTGGTGACATCGGAACGCACTGGGTTGATCTGACCAGCTTCGTCACAGGGTTGAAGGCGACCTCTGTCTTTGCAGAGCTGACAACCTTCCTTCCGGAACGCCAGAAACCTCTTGGCCCGGTTGAGACATTTACCAGCGGAACCGGCGAAACCGAGACTGTGCGCATCGATACCGACGATGCTGCCATGATCCTTATCCGATATGAGAACGGAGCGCGGGCCGTGATGAGCACGTCTCAGGTGAACATGGGCCGAAAGAACTCATTGCAATGGGACATCGCCGGAGGGAAAGCCAGCGCCGCTTGGGACAGCGAAACACCCGACCACCTGTTCATTGGGCATCGTGACGCACCCAACCAGACCCTGATGCGTGACTTCACCTTGATGAACGGTCCGGGGATCGCAGCCGCCACATTGCCGCCCGGGCATGTCGAAGGGTTCGCAGATTCATTCTTCAACTTTTTCCGGGCGGTCTATGCCGACGTCATCGCAGGCGGGCGGCAACAAGGCAGCACATGGGCCACATTTGAGGACGGCCATTACGAGATGCAGTTCTGCGATGCCGTCGTGAAATCGGCGAGTGAGAGCCGCTGGGTCGATTTGAGCGAGATTTGAGGGCGATGACATGAAACTGGGCTTACTGACTGCACCATTCGAAAACTCTCAATTGACTGAGGTGGCGGCCTGGGCCGGTTCCAATGGGTTTTCGGCGATGGAGGTCGCCTGCTGGCCATCTTCGGGTGGCGAACAACGGCGCTATGCGGGAACCAGCCACATCAACGTAGATGGCCTTTCCGCGGATCAGGGCAATGAAATTGTCGGGCAACTCGGCGATCAGGGGATCGAGATTTCGGGTCTGGGGTACTATCCCAACCCGCTCCACGCCGATGAAGAGCATCGGGTTGAAGTTATTGGACATCTTAACAAAGTAATCACCGCCGCCGGTGTTATGGGCATCAAAGTTGTCAACACATTCGTCGGCGGAGATCGCACTCTGCATCTAGACGCGAACTGGGAGCGTGCCACCGAAATTTTCGATCCGATCGTGAAGCATGCACAAAACTCTGGTGTGCGTCTGTGCTTTGAGAACTGCCCAATGATCTTCAGCTATGACGAATGGCCCGGGGGGCACAACATTGCTTACTCGCCAAGAATCTGGCGGCGGATTTTTGAAGAATGGGGCGATGCGGTTGGCATGAACTTCGATCCTTCACATCTGATCTGGCAGTTCATCGATCAGACACGGTTCATCAAGGAGTTCGGTTCTCACATGGCTCATGTCCATGCCAAAGACGTGATGGTTGATGAGGACGGGCTTTATGAGAACGGTGTGATGTCTACCGGCATGGGATGGCAAATCCCGCGACTTTGCGGGCTGGGCGATGTGGATTGGCCCGATTTCTTTTCCGGCCTGTACCGCGCAGGATACGACGGTCCGATCATTATCGAACATGAAGACAGATTGTTCGAAGGGACTGACGAAAAGGTCAAGCGGGGTTTTCTGCTGGCCCGGGATGTCCTGTCACCATTCATCAAGTGAAGAAATTATCAAATTTGAAATGACTAAAACTGGGAGGAAACTAGAATGAAGAACCTACTTTATGGTGTCGCTGCTCTTGCAGTTTCAGCGTCTCTTTCAACTGTGGCAATGGCTGACGGGCACAAGCAATACACAATCGGAGTGTCCAACACCGTTCAAGGTAATGGTTGGCGCGAACAGATGATCTGCGCCATGCGTGCGCAAGCTCTGGTCGAAGCCGATGTGACGAACCTAATCGTTGCGCATCGCAACACTGATTCAGCCGGGCAACTGGAAGACATCAACAACCTCATCGAAGCGGGTGTAGACGCCATCGTGCTGAACCCATCCAACCCTGATGCTTTAAACTCGGCACTGGAAAAGGCGATGTCTCAGGACATCGTAGTTGTTGCCGTGGATGCCGGCGTTTCGGCCGAAGGCGCCTACATTCTTTCGAACAATCAGGAAGAATACGCCTATCTTGGCGCCAAGTGGTTGTTTGAACAGCTTGGTGGCAAAGGTGACGTTGTCTATATGCGTGGCATTGCTGGGGTTTCGGCGGATACTGACCGCGACAACGGCTTTAAACGCGCGTTGGCAGAACACCCCGATATCAATGTGGTGCATGAAGTTTTCACCGGCTGGCAGCAAGACCAGGGTAAGCAACAGATCTTTGATTACCTGGCCACCGGCATCCCGTTTGACGGTGTCTGGACCAGCGGCATCGACAATGTAATCGTCGACGCTTTCACTGAATCCGGCGCTCCCCTGGTGCCGATCGTCGGCGCAGACAACGCGGGCTTTGTTCAATACTTGACCGAGGTTGAGGGATTGAATGGCGCAGCGGTAACAAATCCTGGCTCAGTCGGCGGCGCAGGCATTGCTCTGGCTGTCGACATTCTTAACGGCAAGGCACCTGAGAACAAAACCGTTCTTGTAGATCCTGTGCTTTGGGAGAATGCGACGGACGCAGGCCGTGAAACGATCACAGCGGCTCAGAATCCTAACCTTGACCCAGAGTGGCCCGTATCAGTGACCGTTCCCGGCTGGACCGATTACACGATGGAACAAATCATCGACTGTAAGGGACCCGGCGAGGGCTGATCCGAATTGACTGGCCTTCCGCCTTTAGCTGGGCGGAAGGCAAATCCAACCCACTCGGCATTCAAGGACTTCCATGAGCAGCACACCACTTCTCGACGCGTCTGACGTGGCCAAAAGTTTTGGCGCCGTACGGGCGTTGACCAATGCGCACCTCACGGTTGCCGAAGGCGAGATCGTTGCCTTGATGGGCGCAAATGGCGCTGGCAAGTCCACTTTCGTCAAGATCATTACCGGTGCCCTTAAACCCGACGCTGGTCAGGTATTGATCAGAGGCAAACAAGCGTTTGTCGGAAGCCCCGCCGAGGCGCGCCGTTCCGGTTTGGTGCCGGTTTATCAAGAACCCTCACTCATTCCTGATCTCGACGTATCCGACAATCTTCGGCTGACAGACACACCTGTCGATCAGTTTCAAAACTGGGTTACAGAACTTGGCATCGAAGGCCTGAAACTATCGGCAATGATTGGCGACCTGCCACTTGCTACGCTGCGCATCCTCGATCTGGCACGCGCGCTGGCAGTTGAACCAGATGTCCTCTTGCTGGACGAAATGACCGCGGCGCTGCCGACGGATCTGGTTGAACGCGTATTGAAGACCGTAAGGCGCAAAGCAAATGACGGGATGGGTGTGATCTATGTTTCTCACCGTTTCACCGAGATTTCGGAACTGTGCGATCGGGCCACTGTGTTGCGGGATGGCATGTCTGTCGGAGATCTCGACATTGAACCCGGCGTAGAAGAACGCGTGGTCGAATTGATGCTGGGTCAGAAGATTGACATTGGAACACGTCAGATCCTTCGAGCAAATGAACCACAGGCCAAGACACCGCGCCTAGGCATTAAGTCACTGGCTTTTGAGCCCAGTTTCTCGGATGTTTCGTTCGACTTATTCCCCGGCGAGGTCCTAGGGGTGGTCGCGCTTGAGGGTCAGGGGCAGGATGAACTGTTTGAGGTTCTGGCGGGCTTTGATCGCCCGTCTTCAGGATCGATGGAAGTTGATGGAAAGCCCGTAAACTTCGCCCACCCCGCCGACGCCATTGCCGTCGGGATAACTTTCGTTCCGGGCGATCGTTCAGACGCTCTGCTGGCGCAAAGGTCAGTTAAAGAAAACATCGCTCTGCCATTTTCTGCCCGGCTCAAGAACTGGGGACCAATAAAATTGCGGCATGAGCGCGATCGGGTCGCTTATGCGGTCGAGAAACTGCAGATCGACACACGCGCGCAGGGCGAGGTGCAAAGGCTTTCAGGTGGCAACCAACAGAAAGTCACCATTGGTCGCTGGCTCGCGACAGGTGTCGAAACCCTGCTTCTATTCGATCCGACCCGTGGCATCGATGTGCGCACAAAACGCCAGATTTACCCGCTTGTCCGTGAGTTGGCAGATCAAGGAGCGGCGGTTCTATTCTACACGTCCGAGTTGGAAGAAATCCCACTTGCCTGTGACCGCGCGGTCGTAATCTTCAACGGTCGCGTGGTTGATGTGATTGATGCCGCTGACGCGGATGAACAAACACTGATGCGTGCGGCCTATGGCCTGACCGAGACGGAGGGCGCGGCGTGAGCGTGGCCATCCGAAAACACGCATGGGTCATGGGGTTAGCGGTTCTTCTCATGGTCCTTTTGACCATCATAAAATTGATACAACCAACTTTCGGTGCGTCAGGACTGGAGAGTATTGCCCGCGCCGCCCTGCCCTTTGCTTTCGCAACCGCCGGTATGGCCATCGTCGTAATCGTCGGCGGTATCGACCTGTCTGTTGCGTCTATGATGGCGGTCTGTGCTGTGACTGCAGCCGTTCTGATGGAGCGCATGGCCGGTGTACCGGCCTTGTTTATCGTGTTGGGGGTCGGGTTTTTGATGGGGTTGATCAATGGTCTTTTGATCGTTGTAACGCGCGTACCCGACATCGTTGTGACACTCGCCATGCTGTTTGTGTGGGAAGGCGTCGCGCTGTTGATCCTTGAGACACCGGGCGGCGCGACTGCAGATTGGCTGGAACAGGCAATACGCGGTCACTTTCTATTCGCCGGGATGCCCAAGGCACTGCTTGTCATTGCCTTGGGCATCGCTGTTGTCTGGATGCCAATCCGGCGCTCCAAACTCGGACTATCGATCTACGCCACCGGATCAGACGAGCTTGCCGCCTTCCGCTCTGGCGTTTCAGTGGGAAGAACAAAGATAACGGCCTATGCGCTATGCGGGCTGTTTTGCGCCATGGGCGGTCTAAGCCTCGCTGCGCTGACCGGGATTGGAGAGCCGGTTCCGGGGCCATATCTTATGGCCTCGGTCGCGGCCGTAGTTCTGGGCGGTGTCGTGCTGGGCGGTGGTAAAGGCGGTCTGCTTGGGCCGATCATCGCGGTGTTCGTTTTGCGGATCATTCGAACGATCCTGACATTGCTTGCCGTCGATCCAAACGTGACCACGATTATCGAAGGCACAATTATGGTTCTCGTCGTTATGCTGGGCACGGCGGCTTCTTTAAAGGGGACCCGCCGATGAGCATGAACACTGCAGATCCGCCGATGGTCCGCTTTGGCCGTTATCTGCGAGACAACCCGATCATCCCGCTATTGGTTTTCCTTGTCTTGATGATCGCTGTGCTCGAAATATTGCGGCCAGGTATCGTTACCCCGGTCCGAGCAGGTCGAGATGGGTTGATCTCTACTTTTTGGGTTGGCAACCTGATCAAGTTTGCAATTCCGTTGGCGATGCTTGCGGCTTGTCAGGTGCTGACAATGCTAACCGCAGGAATTGATCTCTCGGTCGGGGTAGTTGCCACCGTGTCAGCCTTCGTTTGCGCAACACTTAGTGCGATTTGGGGCGTGACACCTGCAGTATTGATCGCGCTGTCAGCTGGCCTAGTTGTGGGCGTTGTAAATGGCATCGGTGTGGGATTGGTCCGGGTCCATCCATTGATCATGACACTGGGATCGGGGTTAATCGCCACCGGATGTCTGCAGGTCTATCAACGCCTCGTTATCAATGCTGGCACCGAAATTCCCGCCTTCCTTGCCTGGCTCGGAACCGGCCGCACCGCTGGAATGCCGAACGGCCTTTTTGTATTCATCCCGTTTGCGCTCTTTATCCTGTGGCTGATGCGCTATACAGGATTTGGTCGGCTGCTGTTCGCCTTAGGCTCCAATGAGCAGGCCGCTAAGCTGTCCGGGGTCCGAGCATGGCAGGTCTATCTGGGGCTCTACGTGCTTTCAAGTTTGATCGCTGCGCTGGCTGGCTTGCTCTATCTCGGCATGATCCGTCAAACTTCGCTGAGCCTTGCCAACCCCTTGTTGTTACCCTCTGTCGCTGCGGCGGTGATTGGCGGCACATCAATCTTCGGAGGTCGTGGCAGTTTCGCAGGTGCGATTGTGGGCGCACTTATTCTGCGTGTGCTGGATACCATGCTAACATTGATGCAAATGCCGGAAGGTGCGCGCACGGCCCTGTTTGGGTTGATCATTCTTGCAGTTACCGCACTCTACGTCAGGATCACCGGCACGCGCTAAAGGGAGTTTCCAATGGCCAAATTCCGGATCGTCGGCATCAGTTTCGATCACATGCATATGGGTGACTTGCTTCGGATGGTGCACGATCATCCAGACGCTGAAATCGCCGGTATATTCGATCCTGATTGGGACAAGATGAAGGCAGCGGCAACGGCATTCAGCGTTCCCGAAGATCGGATCTTTACCGACTTCGACACATGCATGGCTGCGGGACCCTACGACATGGCAATTCTTTGCGTGGCAACGGCTCAGCATGCGGAATATACCGAACGTCTGGCCTCTTACGACCTGCATGTTTTTGTCGAAAAGCCCTTTGCCGCATCTTCTGATGATGCGCGCCGCATGATGGCTGCAATGGATAGGACCGACAAGCAGTTGATCGTCAACTGGCCATTACGATGGGTCGAAAGCCACGTCACGGCCAAACGGTTGATTGATGAGGGGATGATCGGCAACCTGCGCGAAGTGCATTTCTACGACGGAAATCGCGGCCCCCTATACCATCTGGCCGACAAGGTCGAAGTCACCCCGGACGAGGTTGAGCGTCAGAAACCGAACTCATGGTGGTATAAGCGGGCATCGGGCGGTGGGTCGCTGTTGGATTACCTTGGCTACGGTGCGACGCTTGGAACCTGGTATTTAGGGGGAAAGGAGCCGATCGAGGTGACATGCACAGTCGATGAGACACCGGGGATTGAGGTCGATCAACACGCCATTGCCGTTTGCCGTTATGAAACCGGGCTCTCAAAAATGGAAACGCGCTGGGGCACCTTCACCGACCCGTGGACAACGCAACCTCAACCAACTTGCGGATTCGTCTTTGTGGGCACAGACGGCACCATTTCATCGCCCGATTATGCCGATCACATAACGGTTCAAACCCGCACACGACCTGACCGGCACGAGATACCAGTGACTCCGCTACCGTTAGGTGAACGAAATGCGATTGAGTACGTCCTTGACTGCATATCCAGAGAAATCCCGGTCAAAGGGCCACTGGATCCAGCACTTTGCCTGACAGCGCAACGGATCGTCGATACGGCGCTCCGCTCGGCATATGAAAAACGAACACTTCGGTTACTCGCATGACCTCAGACAGTGCCAATACAGACCAGTACGCACTAAAATCTGCGCATCGGCACGAAATCGATGCGCCGGATCTGCAGTATCTTCCACCAATGCCTCGACGCTATAGACCCCGGATCGGGGTTATTGGTACGGGTGGGATTTCTGCAAGCCATCTTGATGCCTACCGAACAGCAGGCTGGGACGTCGCTGCAATCTGGAACCGTACGCGCGCGAAGGCTGAAGAGAAAGCTGCTGTTTACTGCCCGTCTGCCCGCATCGAAAATGACTGGGAGGCGCTTCTTGCCGATAGCGAGATCGACGTTGTCGATGTCACGCTGCACCCTGAACATCGCGTGCCAATCATCAGAGCTGCCCTGCAAGCAGGCAAACACGTGCTCAGCCAGAAGCCTTTTGTTACCGACCTCGATCTGGGTAATGACCTTGTGAAGCTGGCAGATGATCAAGGCGTTAAACTAGCGGTAAACCAGAACGGTCGTTGGGCCCCGCACCTGTCCTGGATGCGTGAGGCGGTTTCAGCCGGATTGATCGGTGATGTTCTGTCGGCCCATATCTCAATTCACTGGGATCACAGCTGGACTGCAGGTACCCCGTTTGACGAAATCGACCAGCTGATACTTTACGACTTTGGAATTCACTGGTTCGACTTTCTTGCGTCTCTTGTCGGAGACAGAGCAGAAAGCGTCTTTGCAACTGCTACATCTGCACGCGGCCAGGCCAACAAAGTGCCTCTGATGTCGCAGGCTCTGGTTCGTTTGGACCAAGGCCAAGCAAGCCTGGTTTTTGACGGGGGCGTTCCCTATGGGCCTCGCGATACAACATACGTTGCAGGTACGACCGGTAGCCTGACATCAGTTGGACCGGATCTGTCGACGCAATCTGTGACACTTGAGACAGCGCATGGCATTGCGCGGCCTGCACTCGAAGGACAATGGTTCAACGACGGGTTTCGTGGCGCCATGGGGGAGCTTCTTTGTTCAATTGAAGACGACCGAGAGCCCTCAACATCTGCAAGAACCAACCTAAAATCATTGGCCATCGTTCTCGCCGCGGTTGCTTCGTCTAAACGCAATAGGGAGGTCGAGATAGGAAGCATTAGGCTCAGGACACATAGCGAATAAATTACCAAAGCGGCGAGAACGATTGCTGAAAGGAAGAGTTTGGGACACCTGTCGAACCGCGTCGCCACACGTCGCCGGTCCTTCAATCTGCCAAACATGATCTCAATCCGATTGCGGCGTTTGTAGCGGCGCTTGTCGTATCGGACAGTTGTCTTGCGCTGTTTGCGGCCTGGGATGCACGCGCGTATCCCTTTATCTTTCAACGCTTCTCTAAACCAATCGGCATCATATCCGCGCTCACCCAGCAACCATTCGACATTTGGCGGGCTGCTGACCAATGCCCTCGCGCTAATGTAGTTGCTGACCTAACCGGCAGTGACAAACAGATTCCAGGGGCTTCATTCGCCATTGTGCTTGAACCAATAGCGCAAAAGGGCTCATCTGTCACAAACCGCATGCAACTTTGTGTTCATGCCGGCCTTGGTGCGCCCGATCAGACATGTGCACCGCTCATTTGAGCGCGATGAATCACGCAGCCAAACGGAAATCAATGGGCCTAAATTGTTGTTGTCGCGTGACGTCTTCCACTGAAGCAGAATATACTCCAGCATAGTCCGCGCAGTCTCCAGACCGGTTGCTGAGCAAAAGATTGGTGATGTTCTGAGCCGCGTTCTGAGGATGAGCTTGAACGGCAGTAAATCCTGTAAGAAGCGCGCTGAATGTCAAAACACTCACTCGCATGGTTCGATCTCCTTAGGGTTTTCAGAAATCCAAAAATATGTTGCTCGATGGGAGTTGATGTCAGTCATCCTATCCTCAAAACGCGACGCGGTCCCCTCCTTTCAAGTCCAGGATTTCTCTCGCTTCATCGGGAGTTGCGACCTGACTGCCTTTCTCTCACCGAAGATTCAGGCCGCGATTCTCGACGGCACCCGGCCGCCCGAACTCACACTCAAGCGTCTGGTCAGCGTTACCCACGCACTTGATTGGGCCGAACAGGAATGTCGTTCGACTTTTGACACCTCAAGAACCGGCCTCCCAGATACAGGGTTCGCCCTCCTTGATCCGTGGGAGCAATTCCCTGCTCCACCTTTTTGGGAATTTGCAGTATAGACCCCTGAAAAACATACATTTCTGAGAGGAGAAACTCTGGGTTCCAGACCCATCTCACGAAAATTCCCTGTTAATTGCCGGGTATCAGGGAAATCCCTCCCAAAGCGACCCCGCCAAAATGCGCCACTGAGACTGAGGCCTGAATTGCGTTCTGAGTGTACGGATTGCTCCGTCTCTGATTGAAAGCGCATGCGCCAACTCGCGGGAATTGCGGCGCAATTCCGGATCAGAAAACACAACTGAAGTGAGACAAGTATGAGTGGCGGGGAGACAGGGATTCGAACCCTGGGGACGCTCTCACGCCCAACGGTTTTCAAGACCGCCGCATTCGACCACTCTGCCACCTCCCCGCGTGGGGCCGGGTCTAAGGCTATCTTTAAACGGTGGCAAGACCAAATAGGGAAATCTTGCCGAAGCCTGTGCAGCAGACTTTCCATGGCCGAACGTGCAGGCTATGCTTTGCGTGAAAGACCGTGACAGGCTGGCAGTTCAGAACCAGCGATCGGCGGCGGGGTACGATGAAAGAGGCCCCTTACAGGCAAGGGATTGCAAATATGGATCGAGCGACCACGACACGCGCAAAACCGCGGGCACTGGCGGTTCTGGTAATAACAGTTGCGGCTCTGTCAGGGTGCGACGAGGCCCTGACATCGGGTGGAACATCCACCGAGCAGGCGGACGAAAGCGTGCAGGACGACGGCAAATTAGAGCTGTTTCCCAATACAACAGGGAACGCGCGTGATGATGTTGAAGCTCCTGATGTCTTCAAGGTCACCGAAGCCGGATTGTGGGATGGGCGCCCCTCGTTGGGCGGAATCTGGGTCGCGCACCCGGACGTTACACAGCCTGAACGTGTTCGGATAACGAATACAAAGAACAACAAATCCGTAACCGGCGCACTTTTCCGCCGTGAACGCAACCTGCCGGGCCCTGCGCTGCAACTGTCTTCGGCTGCCGCCGCAAAACTGGGTATCCTCGCAGGCGCACCGACTCGGGTTGAAGTTGTTGCCCTGCGGCGCAAGCCTGCCGAGAAAGTAGAAGAAAAAGCTCCTGAGCCCGAAGAGGTCGCTGAACCCGAAGTGACCCCAACGGCTGAGGCGGTTGAACTTCAGGACAAGAAAACCGATAGCCAGACCACGGCAGATGTGTCCGAAGACGTTGATAAACCAGCCAAGCGTAAATGGTGGCAAAAGAAGGCTCCAGTTGCCGCAGCTGGTGCTGCGACAGCTGCAGCCGTGGCTGAAACCGCAGAAAAGACCGATGAGGCGGCAACAGAGATTATCGAGGCGGCGCCTGAGCCAGCACCAACCGCAAATCTGACCGATCCCACTGTCACGCCGCCAACCGAGGCTGCACCGAAGCGGAAATGGTGGCAAAAGAAGCCTGCCGACGAAATCACCGAAACACCTCTGGACCCGATTGAGGGCGCTGCAGCGGCCATCGAAGAGGCCGCCCCTACCCCGGCAGCAACCGCAGCCAGCACTGAGGCAGCCTCCGTTTCATCGCTTTCAAAACCGTTTATTCAGGTGGGCACCTTCACAGTTGAAGAAAATGCCGAAGGTGCTGCCGAGAAAATTCGGCGAAACGGGTTGCCTGCGAAAGTTCAAAAACTCGAAGCCAATGGCAAAACTGTTTGGAGGGTGATCGTTGGTCCTGCTTTGACGCGGGCGGAACGAAACGCAATGCAAAGCGACGTCAAAGATCTGGGCTTTTCTGACGCCTATACCGTGAAGAATTAAGCAAAAGGAGGTCCCCCTCGTGCTGTCCTCATTTCGATCATCTGTACTGACCCTCGGTTTGGCTATGTTTGCCCTGCCCGCACAAGCTTTCGATACGCAAGCCCGTGCTGCCTATGTCATGGACCAAACGACAGGAACCGTTCTTTTGTCCAAAGACGCAGACCAGCCGTTGCCGCCCGCGTCCATGTCCAAGCTCATGACCCTGTTTGTAGCATTCGAAGCGCTGCGGGACGGTCGCCTGGAACTGAATGAGGAACTTCCGGTTTCCGAACATGCGACCAGCTATAAAGGCTCAAGCATGTTCCTGAACACGCAGGACCGTGTACGGGTCGAAGACCTGCTGCGCGGGATCATAGTCCTGTCAGGAAATGACGCATGTGTTGTTATCGCCGAAGCCCTCAGCCCGGACGGAACCGAAGCTGGGTTTGCCCGGTTCATGACCCAACGCGCGCAACAGCTGGGCATGAATAATTCGAACTTTGCGAATTCGAACGGATGGCCAGCCGCAGGCCACATGATGTCTGTGCATGACCTCGCCATTCTGGCCGACCATCTGATCAGCGACTTTCCCGAATATTACCCTCTGTTCGCCGAGGAAGAGTTCGAATTCGACAACCGGGTGCCGTCAAATTCGCGTAACCGGAATCCCTTACTGAAACTTGGGATTGGTGCGGATGGGCTAAAGACTGGCCACACGCAAGAAGCGGGCTATGGCCTTGTAGGATCGGCACAGCAGGGGGATCGCAGGGTCATTTTCGTTTTGTCGGGGCTCGACAGCGTCGCTCGCCGCGCAGAGGAGGCTGAGGCCGTCGTTAACTGGTCGTTTCGCAATTTTGTCGAGAGGCAGCTTGCCGAAGCAGAAAAACCGATAGGACAAGCCGATATCTGGATGGGCACTTCGAAAACGGTTGATCTTGTCCCGCAAGAGGATTTGACACTGCTGCTGCCTGTTCTCGGGGATAAGAATGTTGAGGCCGAAATCGTCTATGACGGTCCGCTTGAGGCCCCCATCGCCAAAGGACAGGAAATCGCTGAGCTTGTCATCAAGCCCGATGGCCTGCCCGAGATACGCAGACCCCTGGTTGCAGCGGAAAGCGTCGAAAAGGGCGGTTTCTTCGTGCGGATTATGACAGTTGGCGGCATTGTTGCGAAAGATGTCATCGGTAACCCGTTGGGCGCGATGTGACGGCGGGCGGGTTGTTTCTAACCTTCGAAGGCATTGACGGATCGGGCAAATCCTCGCAAGCGCGCCTGCTGGCCGAGCATTTGCGCGGGCTCGGGCATGATGTCGTTCTCACGCGTGAACCTGGCGGCTCAGCCGGGGCCGAGGAAATCCGCAGACTGGTTCTTGAAGGCGATCCCGATCGCTGGTCAGCTGAGACGGAAATCCTGCTGTTCACTGCTGCGCGACGCGACCATCTGGAACGCACCATTGAACCCGCTTTGACTGCGGGCAAGATCGTCATCTGCGACCGTTTCGCCGATAGCACCCGCATGTATCAGGGCCTATCTCGCGGCGACCTGCGTGGTTTGGTCGATCAGTTGCATAAGCTGATGATCAAACGTGAACCGGATCTGACCGTGTTGATCGACATGGATCCTGAAACCGGCCTCTCTCGGGCCAAGGGCCGGCAGGGCACCGAAGAACGGTTCGAGGATTTCGGCATTCACCTGCAACAGAAGATGCGGGCCGGTTTTCTGGAACTGGCGGATGAATTTTCCGACCGGTTTTGCCTGGTCGATGGCAATAGGGACATGGACAGCGTTGCCCGCGATGTGACAGATATCGTCATGCAAGCCTTGTGACGGACGATTGATGAACAACGACATCCCGATCCCGGATCAGGCACCCGGTGCCCTTCATCCGCGCGAAACGCCACATCTGTTTGGGCAGGCAGAGGCCGAGCAGGCCTTTCTTAGTGCTTATGCTTCTGATCGTCTGCACCACGGCTGGCTGCTGACCGGCCCCCGAGGTGTGGGTAAGGCAACGCTGGCCTGGCGGATCGCGCGGTTTCTGCTGGCAACCCCGCCGGTCGAAGAGGACGGACTGTTTGGCGCGCCACCTCCCCCTAAAACGCTTGAGATTCCACCAGATCACCCGGTTGTTCATCGAATTCTGGCTGGTGCCGAGCCTGGCCTGGCCGCCATCAAACGATCCGTGAACGATCAGGGCAGGTTGCGAAATGAAATCGTTGTGGACGACATTCGCAAACTTGGGAAGTTCTTCGGCCTGTCCTCGGCCGATGGGGGCCGCCGTGTCGTCATCGTAGATTCTGCGGATGAAATGAACATCAGCGCCGCCAACGCATTGCTGAAAATGCTCGAAGAACCGCCTGCGCGGACAACGCTGCTGTTGATATCGCATCAACCGTCCCGCCTTTTGCCCACGATCCGATCCCGGTGCCGTACCTTGCGCCTTTCGCCGCTGAACGCGGAAGATATGAACGCCGCACTGACCCAGACCGGGGTTGAGCTGACTGGAAACCCCGACCATCTGGCCGCTCTGGCCAGCGGGTCCGTTGGGGACGCCGTCCGCCTGATAAATCTGAGCGGACTCGAAATATATGCCGAGCTCATCGCGATCCTGAGCACCCTGCCCCGGCTGGACAGACAACGCGCTCTGGCTCTGGCCGAGGCTGCCGCACAGCGCGGAGCAGCCGAACGGTTCGAGTTGCTGTTGACGCTGATCGACATTGCCTTGTCACGTCTTGCTGTGACCGGTGCGACTGGTGCTCCGCCATCGCCAGAGGCCGCGCCAAACGAAGGTGATATCCTGTCCCGTTTGTCCAGATCGCCGGAGCAGGCACGCCTTTGGGCGGAAACCGCAGCCCAGATCACCGCCCGCGCCCGCCACGGGCAGGCGGTGAACCTTGACCCTGCCGCTCTGGTCCTAGATACGGTGTTCAAGATACAGGAAACCGCCGGTCAGAACAGATGAGCGACACCCCCCAAATCACCGACAGCCATTGCCATCTGGACTTCCCCGATTTTGAAGGACAGTTGGACCTGATCGTCGCAAATGCGGCCGAATCCGGTGTGACCCGGATGGTGACGATCTGCACCAGGTTGAGGAACGAACCCACTGTGCGCGCCATAGCTGAGGCTCACGCGCCGGTATTCTACGCGGCAGGCACGCACCCGATGAGTGCAGCCGATGAACCGATGGCAACTGTGGACGAGCTGGTGGCACTGTCACAGCACCCCAAGTTTGTTGGTATCGGTGAAACCGGGCTGGATTATCACTATACCGCCGACAGTGCGCAGGTTCAGCAGCAATCCCTGCGCGTTCATATCGAGGCCGCTCAGCGTACCGGACTGCCTTTGATCATTCATGCGCGCGCGGCGGACGAAGACATGGCCCGCATTCTGGCCGAAGAATACGGCAATGCCCCCTATTCATGTGTGATGCATTGTTTTTCGTCTTCGGCCGAACTGGCACAGTCCGCCCTGGATCTTGGGTTTTACCTGTCCATGTCGGGCATCGCCGCTTTTCCCAAAAGCCAGGATTTGCGCGATATTTTCGCAAATGCGCCAGTAGACCGCATCCTGGTTGAAACCGACGCGCCCTATCTGGCGCCGCCCCCGTTTCGCGGCAAAAGGAATGAACCGGCCTATACCGCCCACACCGCCCGCAAAGGCGCCGAGGTCTTTGGCATGGGCTATGCCGATTTCGCGGCGCAGACCCAGGCCAATTTCGAAAGACTCTTCACCAAGGTCGCCTCTTACAAGGCGGCGGCATGACCACGCTGCGCTGCACCATTTTGGGCTGCGGCTCGTCAGGTGGAGTGCCACGTCTTGGCGGTCACTGGGGCGACTGCGACCCCGAAAACCCCAGGAACATCCGCCGCCGCTGCTCGATGCTGGTCGAACGTGACGGGACCGAAGGCACCACCTCTGTTCTGATCGACACAACCCCGGATATGCGCAGCCAGCTGCTGGACACCGGCACCGGGCGGTTGGACGGGGTGGTCTATACCCATTCCCATGCCGACCACGTCCACGGCATTGACGACTTGCGCATGATTGTCTTCAACATGCGCGAACGGGTGCCGGTCTGGGCTGATGGCGACACCCAGAATGATCTTTTGGGCCGATTTGGCTATGCCTTCATCCAACCCGAAAACTCACCCTACCCGCCGATCCTCAACCTCAAGACAATCGACGGCCCGTTCGAGATCACTGGCCCCGGAGGCCCTATCCCGTTTCACCCCTTCAAGGTGAACCACGGATCAATCGACGCGCTTGGTTTCAAAATGGGCAATCTGGCCTACCTGCCGGACGTGGCAGAGATATATGACGATGCCTGGACCACATTAGAGGGTCTGGACTGTCTGGTGATCGACGCGCTGCGCCGGTCCCCGCACCCGACCCATGCGCATCTGGAAAAGACCCTTGGCTGGATCGACCTGTTGCAACCAAAAACCGCGGTTCTGACCAACATGCATATCGATCTTGACTATGCCACGGTCGACGCAGAAACCGCAGACAACATCACCCCTGCTTATGACGGCATGGTGATACATCAGGCTCTGTAGAGCCCTGGCCGAGATCATGCAGATATCCTTTCCCGCGCGAATAACTGTTGCGGAACGCTGACATGCTGCAAAATCTCATTGAAGTCATCCTTCCAGTTTTTCTTGTTATTGGAGCCGGTTACGTCTCCACTCTTCTTGGATACTTCAAGGAAAACCACATTGATGGCCTGATGAAGTTCACTCAGGGTTTTGCAATCCCCTGCCTTCTGTTTCTTGCGATTTCACATCTCGACCTCAGTGTCAGTTTTGATCCCAAGCTGTTGATCAGCTTTTACTCTGCTGCTGCGCTTTGCTTTTGTGCCGGCCTGTTCGGCGCGCGACTGATCTTCAACCGCGAATGGGAAGATTGCGTCGCAATCGGTTTTTGCTGCCTGTTCTCCAATTCCGTCCTGCTGGGATTGCCGATTACTGAACGGGCTTATGGCCCTGAAAGCCTTACGGGCAATTATGCCGTCATCGCCTTTCACTCGCCGTTTTGTTACGGCCTAGGCATCACGGTAATGGAGGTGATCCGGAACCGGGGCCACGGAGGATCGCGAATGGTTCGCTCGGTCCTGACCGCGATGTTTCGCAACGCTCTGATTGTCGGAATCTCACTGGGTTTCATCGTAAATCTGTCCGGGCTCGGCGTGCCAGCCGTTGTGGATGATGCCCTTGGCCTGGTGACCCGCGCGGCCCTTCCCGGCGCGCTATTCGCGCTTGGGGGCGTTCTGGTTAAATACAGACCCGAAGGTGACCTAAGGGCGATCGCCTTTGTCTGCGGCGTTTCTCTGCTGCTGCACCCGAGCCTTTTCTGGCTTTTCGGATCCACCCTTGGACTGCCACAGGATCTATTCCGGTCCGGAGTGATGACAGCCGCCATGGCCCCTGGTTTCAACGCCTATATCTTTGCAAACATCTATGGCCGCGCCAAACGGGTTGCTGCATCCTCTGTTCTGTTGGGTACGGCAGTATCTATCCTGAGCGTCTGGTTTTGGCTGACCCTATTGGGCTGACGGTGCGGCAGGCGGATTGACTTTTACACGACGCGGCGCACCTATCGCTAAAGCGGACAGGACAGATTTATGACACACGCCCTTATCGTTACCCATGGCCAACCTTCTGACCCAGAACCAGCCGAAGCGGCCTTGGCGGCTTATGCGGCCGATGTAAATGCCCTGTGTGCCGGTGTTTCGGTTCATTCTGCAACGCTGGCAGCCCCTGGGGCACTTGACAGCGCACTGGACAAGATTCCCGGCGACGCCGTCATCTATCCCCTATTCATGGCCAAAGGGTGGTTTGTCACAGATGTGCTGCCAAAACGTATTGGTGACCGCCGAAACCCTATTCTAGATCCCTTGGGCGCGGACCCGAAATTGCCCCAGTTGGTCGCGCAAACCCTTGAGGGAACGCTGCAGGACAAAGACTGGCGGTCACAAGAAACGGACCTTGTGATCGCTGCGCATGGATCGGGCCGCAGCAGAAACCCATCCGCCGTTGCAACGGCATTCGGCGACGCTTTGTTGCAACTGATTCCACTTGGATCCCTGCGCCTTGGGTTTGTCGAAGAGGCCCCTTCGATTTCTGTGGCCGCCGCAGGAACCGGCGCCCAAACCCTGTGTTTGCCATTTTTTGCCTGCACGGGTGGCCATGTTCTTGAGGATGTGCCGCAAGAACTAAGCAAGGCCGAGTTCAAGGGACAGGTTTTACCGGTTGTGGGTGAACTGCCACTGGTGCAGCAACACATAGCGTCCATTCTCAAAGCTTTTTCTTCATCGAAATAGAGTCGTCTGACCACATACACTTTGCCGGTTCCTTTAGCGGGAAACCTATCTGTGTGAGTGATCCACAAGCTGCGAATATAGACAGTGGCGAGACCGGCCATTTCGCTTGGCCGCATACAGGGCAAGGTCTGCCGCATGCAAAATCTCAGCCGGTTTAAGCGATGGAAACTGGGTCGAAAGCGCCGTGCCTATACTGGCTGAAACCTGGCACGACACGTTGTCGAACATCATCGGTTCCCGCAGCCGTTCGATCAGCCTGCTGGCGATTGCAGCGAGAACACCCTCGTCCGTCAATCCTTTGTATATAATTACAAATTCGTCCCCGCCGACACGCGCCACTGTATCGTCTCCGCGGGTTTCCTCACCCATGATCCGCGCCGCCTGTTGCAACACATAGTCGCCCGCGGCATGTCCGAATTGGTCATTGACCGATTTGAAAAAATCAAGATCCAGATGCATCAGCGCGAATGGAGATTTGGACGAGATCATGTGATCCAATAGAACATCCATCGCCCGGCGATTTTTCAGCCCCGTCAGTGTATCTGTAAATGCCTTTTCCTCGGCGGCAAGCATCGCCCCTTGAAGGCGCAGGTTCAGAGATCTGGACGCCTCCATCGCTGCCGATTTCGCCTCGACCAGATACAATAATTCGATCGCCAGATCAGTGCCCGAGAAATCCGCACTGGTCAGGGCATAGTCCCGGACCGCATCCAAAATCGATATTCCGAAAGACAGATTGATGACCGCCCCCTTACCTTTGGGCAGCGGAGCGATAAGGCCCTTCAATGCTGTGCGCGGGGCGTCATGGAACCTGAGCTGTAACTTGGTGCCGGCCTGGGACATCAAGCCTGAAACCGTGGTAACCGCCCTAGGGCGAAGCAGCTCAAAGATATCCAGAAAGCTCTGACCTTCCATCGGCTTTTCAGGGCGCAGCTTTTGCAAGGTTGATCCGACGCGGGTCACTTTTCCATCCTCGTTCACCAGCAAAAACATCGGGCACAGGGTTTGCAAAAGCTCTGCCAGATTATTCGCGTTCATCATGCTTTTCGCGCCCCTAAATCAAAATGCCGACCTTCTGAAAAAGCGCTTTCTACCAGAACGATTGAGATAAATTCGATCTCACCCTGCTGGCCCTCATGCGACAACATGGCTAGAGCCCCGTAATCATCAGCCATCGCGCGCAATACGCCAACCATGACGCTTGAAAACCCAGGCAGACCTGGATGGCAGGACAATCTGTATTCCGTCGGTGAAAGCTCGTGCAATTCAAGCGCCGGAAGATTCAGATCCGATACGGCCAATCTGACCCGGTCAGACAGATCATCAAGCGAATGGAGAAATTCCAGATAGCTGACACCGCCAAATCGCAACAGACGGCGCAGGTCTTCCATGTTGGGATGAGACACAAGGTACGTTCCCAGATCTTCAAGAACGTCACTGCGTGAACGTTTCAGGACCGTGCATACCTCATCCAATACCTGCTCGGTAATATCATCGTCGTAAACAAGCATGGCCTCGAACTCGGCAAAGCCCAGTTCGGCTGAATCCATCACGCGCATCCAGCACGGCTGCCCGTAGGTCACCGCAACAAAGGATTGAATCGCCCGGTTGATCAGACCATGCATGAGAGACCTCAAATTGGTTTCTCACGCAGTTTGCTCTGAAATTTGTTAACAAACACCCAACACACGGGCGTCACCACATAGAATTCACGCAAGTATCGAAGTGGAAGTAACTGAGATTACGCTAGAAATCTGTCGGCGCTCCGCCTTCGGTTTTGCGTCGTGCGACAAAGTCGGCAAGCTCTTCCCGGATGCCCTCATCCATTGCCGGAGCTTCAAAGCTGGTGATGATTTCCTTGAACATGTGATGCGCGCGCTCAGCGGTCCAGACGCCTCCTGCGACTTCCCAACCCTCATAGTTCTTCCAGTCACTCAGAAACGGCTGATAAAACGCGGTGGTATAGCGATCCTGAGTGTGCTGAATGCCAAAGAAATGCCCGTCATTGCCGACTGACCGGATCGCATCCAGAGCAATCTCGTCAGGGCCGGTTGCCGTCAATTCCGGCTGCATATACCGCTGAATTTGCTGCAATATCTCGCAATCCATAATGAACTTTTCAGGGCTTGCGATCAGGCCACCCTCAAGCCAACCTGCAGCGTGATAGACCATGTTGGTGCCCGATTGCACCGCCGCCCATAATGAGTTCGAGGTTTCCCATACAGATTGGCCATCCGGAACGTTTGCCGCGCAGACACCCGAAGACCGCAGGGGCAGGTCGTAAAATCGGGCCATCTGGCCGGTCATCTGTGTCGCCCGCATGTATTCCGGCGTTCCAAATGCCGGAGCACCAGATTTCATATCCACATTCGAGGTGAACGTACCGATGACACAAGGAATCCCTGGTCGCACATATTGGAACAAGGCAATCGCGCACAGCGCCTCGGCCAGGGATTGCGCTACTGCACCGGCCATTGTGACGGGGGCCATCGCCCCGGCCAAGGTGAACGGCGTCACAACAATCGCCTGCCCGCGCCGCGCCAACCTCAGGCAACCGTCGATCATGGGCTGATCGTGCTTCAGCGGCGAGGTCGAGTTGATGTTGGTATACATCCTCGGCTTGGCTTCGAATTCTTCATGGCTCAGCCCCCCTGCGATCCGCACCATTTCCATGACGTCTTCGACGCGTTCCTTGCCCAGCGAATAGGCATGCATCGCCTTATCGGTCAGAGTCAGCTTGTCGTACAGAACATCCAGATGCCGGACGCTGGCATGTATATCCACTGGCTCGACCGGGTATCCGCCGGCAAAATGGATACAGTTGAAATACTGCGTCAGCTTCAACAGGTTCCGGCACATCTCGCGATTTCCCGGTACCTTGGTGCCAATCTCCATATCCCAGTAGTTCGGCGGGGACGACACATTTCCGAACAGCAGGTTTTTGCCCCCGATCTCGATTGCGCGGTCGGGATTACGCGGTGTGATGGTAAAGGTGGATGGGGCTTTACGCACCATTTCCATGACAAAATCCCGGCCCATTCGAACGTTGTCGCCGTTGATCGTACATCCGGCCTCACGCAGGATTCCGATTGCCTCTTCGTTGTAGAACTCGATCCCGATCTCTTCGAGAATCCGCATTGCGCCCTCGTGGATCGCCGCGACGCCGATCTCGTCCAACGGTTCGGTTGGTTTGTCGGTGTTGATCGGAGGGCTCCACGGCATCTGATCAATAACCGCTGCGCCCCGTCTCTCGGCGGCACCGGCCCGTCCTCCGCTGCGACCTCTGCGTGCTTTCTTGTCGGCCATTGGACACTCCTCGGAACTTGGCTTTCTAGAAGCAAGCCCCGAACGCGTACTGTTGGCCGCTCTGTCTGCGACAGGCTATGTCGGTTTCGACGTCTGAACCGCCGAATTCACAGCCCGATCACGCCTTTTCGTACAACCAAGCAGGTATATGTCCGATGTTTGGCAAGACGACATCCGCCATCGCTTCGAGCGTTTCTGCACGCGCCATACCCGTCAGAACCCCGATCGTCTTCATACCTGCTGCCCGTCCGGCCTGCAGATCATGCAGGCTGTCGCCCACCATTGCTATGTTTTCTGGGTTTACCCCCACATGCTGCGCAAAGGCGAAGAGTTGCCCCGGGCCTGGCTTGAATCCGTGTCCACTGTCATAACCGGCGACAAAATCGAAATGTTCGCGGATCCCTGCAGACGAAAGATGTTCGGATGCGGGCATCTCTCCGTCATTGGTCGCAACACCCAGTTTCAGCCCAGCCTCGCGCAGCCCATCAAGGAACGGGATAAGCGGAACGGCCTGGGCTTGCGGAGATGAGGCTGACTCGGCATTCAACAGATCCACCAACTCTTCGCGCGGCATTTCCGGGAGGTGCGGCTCTAGAACCTCGGCGATTTCTTCGACGGTGCCCGCAATGACAACACTGTCCTCAGAATAGGCAACCTGTTCGAGGTCAAAGCCGATCACCTGCCCAAGCTCGGCCGCACGGGCATGATCTCCGTTCGTCACTCGCAGTAAAAAATTGCGCCCAAACGTGCCCCAGGTTTCCGCGAAATCAAACAAGGTACCGTCTTTGTCGAACAGGATGGCTTGGATTGGCATTGTGAAACTCCTGCCCGGTAGGCTTTCAGGTCCAATGAACTTCCGCGCCACCAGACAACAAGGCGCGGGCCTGGCCCGGCTGATCATACGGCACAGAATTGACGTCACAAAACTCGACTACCCACGAATCGTCAAGCATTAGAAAATCCAGAACTGAGCCCAGAAACTCCGGCTCTGCCGCCCTGTCTTTGATGTCCTGCACCGAAGCCCCCGTCGAACCCAGAAATACAGGCAGCAGGTCATCATTGCCAACAAGCCAGGCAAGGGCATTCAGCGCCAGCGTTTCGGCGGATTGAGCGGAAATTGGCATAAAGAAGCCCCTGATCTGATATTGGAAAGGGTTTGTTAACCAGAGTCATAAACACTTTAGCAACGCATGCAATCAACGGTGACTGATATGTCGGTGCAAGGAACGATCCTTGTCCTGGACGGGACCTCAACCAATCGAATTATGCTGAAAGTACAGCTTACCGCGGCCTGGTATCACGTCGCACAGGGGGAAAATCTGCGGGGTCTTGATGGGCTGCTGAAACGTGTGCGCCCCGATTTAATTTTAACCGCGCAGTCATTGCCGGATGGAACGGCGGCTGATGTCAAGAAAGTGGTAATGGCCGACCCGGATCTGGCGGATATTCCCATTGTCGCTATCGCGCCGCAAAACGACAAATCCGCAAGGTTGAGGGCATTGTCAGATGGGTTGGACGATGTATTGGCGCACCCGTTCAAGGACACGTTGTTGCTAGCTCGGGTTCGCAGCTTGTTACGGGCACGCGCCGATACGCAGGAATTGCAAGACAATAGCGGATCGCCATGTTTGGGATTTGCCGAAGCGACAAGCACCTTTGCCACGCCACCCAAAGCTGCGCGCGCCGCCCTACTGACGCAATCCGCTAAAACCGGGGCGCTTTGGCAGAAGGCGCTGTCCGAACATACGCATCACAGTCTGTCAATTCACACGATATCGAACCTTCACCGCCTGCTTTCTAGTCCCATCCCGGACGCGGTTATTGTCGAAATTGATGGCGAATCTTCAGGCCTGAGTGTTCTGGCGGATTTGAAATCGCGCGGGGCAACGCGGCACACAGTGCTGATCGGCATCTTGAGAAAGGATGACGCGTCTCTGGCTGCCGAAGC
The DNA here is from genome assembly GCF_059612265.1 of Ruegeria sp. CDSA077. NCBI lineage: Bacteria > Pseudomonadati > Pseudomonadota > Alphaproteobacteria > Rhodobacterales > Roseobacteraceae > Ruegeria > Ruegeria sp. CDSA077. Next base: position 353,680 of record NZ_JBXWQG010000001.1, on the reverse strand, counting down.
GCTGGATCGTGGCGCGGATACCATCTGTATGGCGGGGTTCTGCCCCCGTGAAACTCTGTTGCGGCTTGATAACCAGCTTGCCCGCAAAAGCCGAATTGACCAGATGCGGGATTCTTTGCGGCGTGGCATCGCGGAATCCTGGGTGGATCCACTGACCGGCCTGCATAACCGCCGCTATGCAATGCGAGCATTGAAGCAAATCGCCCGGCAGTCTGCGCAGACCGGGCGCGGTTTTACCGTGATGGTGGCCGATCTGGACCATTTCAAATCAATCAACGACAAGTTTGGCCATGCCGGAGGCGATCAGGTCTTGATCGAAACAGCCAAGCGCATGTGCAATTCCATTGGTTCTGACGGCTTTGTGGCACGGATCGGGGGCGAAGAATTCTTGATCGGTCTGCCTGAAACTACGGGGCCTCGAGCATTGGGGATCGCACGAACCGTCTGCGATGACATCTGCCAGTGTCCATTTGACCTATCCGAGGCCGCCGAACCAATCGCAGTGACAATCAGCATCGGCCTCATTACAGCCGATGACAACACGTTTCGCCAGGGCATCCCACCCGCACCATTGGACAACATGATAAAATCTGCGGATACGGCCCTGTATGCTGCGAAAAAGGCGGGACGCAATCAGGTCATGGTCCAGAATCACGCAGCCTGATCCGGTCAGTCGCGCTTTCTGCCCGCTTTCGATTTTCGGTGCACCACATCTTCCAGACGATCAGCGTATTCGACGCGTTCTTTCGGGCTCATGGCTGACACACGGATCAGCCACTGTTCCTGCAAAGCAGACTGCATCTCTGACATCACCTGCGCCTGCTGACCCAACAAAGTCTCTACAGCGTCAACCGCGAAGGGTTCGGCACGAAGTGCGTCGCCAAGGGCTTGAAAATCCGCCGTCCGATGATCGACACCTTGGCGGTGCAGGCCCGAAAGCTCGGCCCGCATCGCCTGGCGTTCATGCTTGGGAAGCGCGCGATAAAGCGCCGATCCAAATCCCGGAGGGGCTTTGACGTGGTCATTGTTTCTGATGCGCAGCGCCGTGCCAACAACCGCACCGATGACTAGCAGATTGATAGCAAGGGACACGATCAGCAGAACAGGCATCCACCGGCGTTTAGGTTTTGACTGTTCGCTCATTCGCCTTCCTCCAGGAAGATTGTATTCAGATCCATATCCGCAACCTCAAAGCCAGAGGATTGCGAATAAAGCAACGTCGCCGGATCGGGCAAAAAGGCCGGGGCAGTCAATCCAATCCAGATGCCAGCAATGCCCGCGGCCGCCAGACCTCCCATCCCCTGCCAGCCAAAGAAACTATCCAATGCCTGTGCCCAGAACCCTTGGGGTGATTTCTGATGCCTTTGCAAACGAACGGTTTCCGCATCGGCCAGAATACGAAGGGCGAGAGCATCGGGTAACGGCTCATTTTCTTGCCGAGCACGTAAAAACAGGTGATTCAGGTCGCTATTTTCATCCATCGGCATATCCCAACTCGTCTCTTCTTGCGGCTAACTGCTGTGCCAGTGCCCGCTTTCCCCGAGCTGTCAAACTCTCTACAGCTTCGACGGAAATATCCATGATTCCCGCGATTTCGGGATTGGGCAACTCTTCGATATGGCGCAAGACAACAGCCTGACGTTGCCGATCCGGAAGTTGCGCCAACGCGAACTGCAGTGCGTCCAACCTGGCGGCATCCTGAAGGTGTTCGGTTGCACTGATCGCATCGCTTTCAGGTTCGGCAACATCAGAAAGACTGTCCGCCGATTTCTTCCGCCGAATATCGACACACAGGTTCAGAGTGACTCGGTAAAGCCAAGTCGACACCTTTGCCTGTCCAGCAACCCAATCCGGCGCCATCTTCCATAGGCGCATCATGGCTTCCTGTGTGACATCTTCGGCTTCGGCCCGGTCGTTCAACAGCCTGAGTGCCACCGAAAAACTGCGCGGCCCAAGCCGATCGGTCAAAATGCGTGCCGCATCAGCGTCACCCTCGGCGAACCGCCGCAACAATGCATCGTCTCCGGGGTCGCCCGCAGCCTGACTTTGGCTGCGAGCCCCCGTTGATGAGGTACTCAGGTCCCGCATCCTTCATTAGCTGTCGTCGGTGCCAGCCTTGTCACGTTTTTTGTGATGCCAGCCCATCCGGTTTTTCGCATCGGCAAATTCCTGTTCCGAGATCGTGCCATTTTTGTCCGCGTCGATGCGGTCAAACATCTTGCCAGCACGGCGCGGCTTGGGCAACTCATCATCGGACAAGAGGCCATCTTGATTGGCATCGTGCTTTTCGAACATTTGATTCACACGCTCATTCGCCTTCTTCTGGCTAGCCGCTTGCATCTCGTCGACGCTCAACATGCCGTCGCCATTGGTGTCGGCATTGGTGAAACGCTGTTGCCTATAGGTTTGCATTTCTTCCTGCGTGACCTGACCATCATTGTTCAGGTCCAGCTCTTGAAAGGTCACGTCCTCTCGGCCTTTCGGACCGACAGCCAAGGCGGTTGTGCCTGTCAATGCAATGGCCGATACCAGAATGGCCGGGATAAGTTTCGCGCTTTTCATATCGTTTTCCTTTGTTTCTCGCGACCGGTTTGTCGCTGCTCACATAGGTTAAAACGGTGCAGTTTTCGGTTTCCGTCGCCCAATTTTAATTTTTTTCTGTTGCTCACTGCCAACGACCACATAATTTCCGGACATCTCATCGCGGCACAAAGCGACGCACCCCCCTTTTCTGTGGGGCAAAACAAGCGCAATATCAGGGCAATCTGAATGCGCGAGTTTCAAAATGACAGATCAAACGATCGACACAATATCCGAGAGCGACCGTCCAACCCGGCCTGCGCTAATCAAAGGCTTCCGTTGCCGCTGCCCAAAATGCGGTGAAGGCAAGCTGTTGCACAGCTACCTGAAGGTGAATGACAGCTGCAGCAGCTGTGGTCAGGAACTGTTTCATCACCGTGCGGATGACGGTCCAGCCTATCTGACGATCCTGTTGGTCGGTCACCTGCTGGCGCCCGCTTTGCACATCTCTTATGTCCAGTGGCGCCCTGACCCGCTGAACATGTTCCTGATTTTTGCATTCGGATGTACAGCCTTGACACTGTTCCTGCTACCGCGAATGAAAGGGGCCGTTGTCGCCTATCAGTGGGCACGACGGATGCATGGGTTCGAAACGGACCGATGACTGGAATGATTGGGTCGGCCCTGAGATGAGTACGGACAAAACTGCTATACGGGACGCTGCAACAGTTATCGTGTTGCGGGACCGGATGACGAACCCTTCCATTTTGATGGGTCAAAGGGGCGCAAAAGCCGTTTTTATGCCGAACAAATTCGTGTTTCCAGGTGGCGCGGTAGACGCAGAGGACGCCCTGGTCCCGCTATCGGCTGACATGTCCCAGCTCTGCCGCGATCGGCTTACTGAACAGTCTCCGCCCGGGCTGCAGAATGCTTTGGCGGCCGCCGCAATCCGCGAACTCTGGGAGGAAACCGGCCTGGTGCTTGGAGTTCCCGGCGCTTGGACAGGTGAGGTGCCGATTGACTGGCAAAGCTATGCAGAGACAGGATTTCTGCCCTCTGCACAGGCGTTGCAGTTTGTTTTTCGCGCCGTCACCCCGCCCGGCCGTACGCGCCGGTTTGATGCACGATTCTTTTTGGTAGATGCAGACGCCCTGCAAGGCGATCTGGATGACTTTGGCCGCGCTTCGGATGAGTTGTCTCACCTGCAATGGGTTCCGTTGAACAAGGCGCGCGAGCTTGATCTTCCCTTCATAACCGAAGTTGTTCTGGCCGAAGTTGCAGCCCGGGTCACACGACCCGAACCACCCCAAAGCGTTCCGTTCTTCCTCAATCAAGAAGAACAAAGCCTGTTCTTACAGATCAAAGGCTATCCAATGTCCGAACAGGACTTCTAGCCGAACCTACTTCATTCGGCTGATCACCGTGGTCACCTCGGGCTTTTTGCCGATCTCGGTCTTTGCTGTCTGACGCACGATCCGGCGCAGTGCCTCTTCCAGCTTGTCATCGTCGCGCCGTGTTTTGGCATCCGCCCGCATGAGGAATTGGTTCAGGTCCTCTTCCAGAACTTCAACCAGTGCTGCGCGCGATGTTCCGGTCTCGGCCAAGCCCATCGTATCGCACCAAGGTTCACCCAACGGTTCGTCTTCTTCGTCTAAAATAACCGTCACGGTTACATGCCCGTTCAAGGCCATGCGAATGCGGTCGCGGACAACTCCATCCAAGGCTCCGACCTTTACGGTTCCATCCAGATAAGTTCGGCCTGTCTCGACGTAGTCGACGACCTTGGGGGCATTGCCGCTGAGATCCAGCATCGTGCCATTGACTGCCACAACCCCGGTACGACTACCCGCTTCGGCCAGTTTAGCATGTTCGCGCAGATGTCGGTGTTCACCATGCATGGGAATAACCATCTGTGGGTTGACTATGGCGTGCACTTTTTCCAGATCAGGCCGGTTGGCATGGCCAGAGACGTGATACAGACCCGAGCTGTCATCCACCACATCAACGCCTTTTTCGCTGAGCTGGTTCATGATGAAGATTACGCCCTTCTCATTGCCCGGTATCGTCTTCGACGAGAACAGGAACAGATCGCCTTCCTTCAACTCGATCCCGCGGTATTTACCGCGTGCAAGCTGGGCACTGGCCGCACGGCGTTCACCCTGGCTGCCGGTTACGATCAGCATCAGGTTCTGGCGTGGGATATCTACGGCCTCTTCGGCGCTGATAACCTTGGGAAAATCCGTGAGAATACCGGTTTCCGTCGCGGCCTCAATCATCCGCCGCATCGCACGACCCAACAGAACGACCGAGCGTCCCGCGCGCTGCCCAGCCTCGGCCAGCGTCTTCACCCGTGCGACATTCGAGGCAAAAGTCGTCGCAACCACCATTGATTTGGCATTTTCGACCAATTTGGTGATCTCGGGCCCGACCTCGGATTCCGAGCGGCCCGCATGCGTTGAAAACACATTTGTGCTGTCGCAGACCAATGCTTTCACACCGTCCTTTGAAATCTCTGCCCAAAGGTCTTGATCGAACGGTTCACCTACTACAGGGTTGGCATCCAGCTTGAAATCCCCAGTATGCACGATCCGCCCCGCAGGCGAGTCTATGACAAGCGCCGCACTTTCGGGGATAGAGTGCGATACCGGCAAAAACCCGACTGTAAACGGGCCAACCGTCACCTGTTCAGGCCAGGCTGACAGGGTCTGAACCGCGTCTGTCGGATGGGCTTTCTCTTCCATCTTGCGACGCGCGAGATTTGCGGTGAAGGCGCGTGCATAGATCGGGGCGCCCAAGTCGTCATAGCAATGCGCCACAGCGCCGACATGATCTTCGTGGGCATGGGTGACGAATACCGCCTCAAGCCGGTCGGCACGTTCTTTTAGCCAGCTGATATCGGCATGGATCAGGTCGACACCGGGTGTTGTGTCCATATCTGGGAAGGTTACACCAAGATCGACAAGGATCAGCTTCTCCTTTCCCGGCTTGCCATAGCCATAGACATAGGCATTCATCCCAATTTCGCCCGCCCCGCCCAGGGGCAGATAGATCAGTCGTTCACTGCTCATGTTGAGCCATTTTCCTTGTTATAGCGATGGATCACGGTCAGTCCGTGCATCGTCAAATCGTCTTCTATAGCGTCAAACCCAACATCTGCCTGATCGAACAGAGGCGCAAGCCCCCCGGTTCCCACGACTTTCATTGGCATGCCATATTCCGCCTTGATCCGGGCAATCAGCCCTTCGATCAGACCGGAATAGCCCCAATACACGCCAGATTGAATGCAGCCAACCGTATTTGTTCCAATCACTTTTTCGGGACGTGTGATGTCGATATGCGGCAACGCGGCGGCCCCCTGGTGCAACGCCTCAAGGCTCAGGTTTACACCTGGGGCGATGATGCCGCCGACATATGCTCCATCCGAAGACACCACGTCAAAGTTGGTGGCCGTTCCAAAATCGACAACAACCACATCCCCGCCATGCCGTTCAAATGCCCCGGCAGCGTTGGCCAGGCGATCCGGGCCAGGGACCGTACCCTCGTCTATGCGCGGGCTGACAGGCAGCAGACACTCCGGCTTGCCCACGACCAATGGGCGACAGCCAAAAAACCGGTCCGCAAAGACGCGCAGATTGAAAACCACACGCGGCACGGTCGAGGCGATAATCACATCGGTGATATCAGCTTCGATCTCATAATGTTTGACCAGCGTAGAGTACCAGGTGAAATAGGCATCCGCCGTACGGGCATGGTGCGTAGACGTGCGCAGCGTGCAGACGAATTCCTTACCATCCCAAATCGAGAAAACGGTATTGGTGTTGCCGCAGTCGATGGCTAGAAGCATTGGTGCCCCTTTCAGAAAAATACGTCTGCCGCAGGTATGCTGACGCGGCCCTTCGCGGTGTTTAGGACAAGGTTACCGCCTGCGTCCACCGTTTCGAAGGTCCCGACCGTCTCAGTGGTGACAGTACGCGCGGTGATGACCTCGCCCAGCTTAGCTGCGCGGGACAACCAGGCAGCGCGGATGGGTTCGAACCCGTAGGTTACAAACTGGGCCTCAAAACGCGCATAGGCCGATGCAAGCTCGGTCAAAAAATCTTCGGTGGTGACATCTGCCCCTGTCTCGGACAACAGCGAAACCGGCCTTAGCGCACCTGGTTCGACTTTATCTGCAGTCGGTGCCTGCGCGAGATTTACGCCGATGCCGATTGCCAAATGCGAGACGTCCCGCCCCTGCCCGGTACTTTCCAGCAGTATCCCCGCAAGCTTGCCACCGTTCAGCAACACATCATTGGGCCATTTTAGCGACAGACCCGATATGCGTCCGGTGACCGCCACACATGCATCAAACAGGGCCAAGGCGGCGACAAAACTGCGCAGAGCGGCCCGTTCCGGGCGTCCTGCGGGCCGCATCAGCAGCGTTGCAGCAAGATTTCCCTCGGGGTTGGTCCAGACCCGTCCGCGCCGACCGCGCGCCTGTGTCTGGCGGTGCGCCAGGATCCAGACCGGACCCTGAGCCATCGGCGCGATCCGGGCGGCTTCGTTCAGAGTGCTATCGACCTCTTGCAATACATGCAGGCCATATCCATCCGGCCAATCACTCATGTCACAAGTACAATAGGCCGCGGGCAATGGTCGAGATCAGTTAACAAGCGTCGCCGCTGCAGCTGCCGCTGCGCCCTCAATCCCAAACTGATAGAATACGCCAACCAACATCAATGCAGCTGACCCCATCAGAGCAACCCACAGAACCGGAGACGAATTTGCGTCGATCGGGTCGTCATTCTCGGCACCGAAATACATATAGTATACGATCCGTAGGTAATAGAATGCACCGATCACCGAGGCGATGGCAGACATGATAACCAGCCCGGTCAGGCCAGCCTCAATACCCGCTTGCCAGACGCCGAATTTCGCAAAGAACCCAAGCATCGGTGGAACACCGGCAAGGCTGAACATCAGGATCAGCACGGCCAGAGCCTTACCCGGATCGCGTTTGGAATACTGGCGCAAAGCGTCAATGTCGGTAACAGGTTTACCGTCCCGTTCCATCATCAGGATAAAGGCGAAAGTTCCGACATTCATGGTCACGTAAATCGCCAGATACATCAGCATCGCCTTGATACCCAGCTCGGTCCCAGCCGCCAGTCCGATCAGCGCATACCCCATATGGGCAATCGACGAAAACGCCATCAGCCGTTTAATGTCGCGTTGTCCGATGGCAGCCACGGCCCCCAACAGCATAGACAGAACAGACAAGAGTACAATCACCTGCTGCCAGTCCTTTACGACACCTCCAAATGCGTCGTGCAACACGCGGGCAAACAGGGCCATGGCGGCCACTTTGGGCGCCGTGGCGAAGAAGGCAGTGACTGGTGTGGGCGATCCTTCATAGACATCCGGCGTCCACATGTGGAACGGAACAGCCGAAACCTTGAACGCGAGCCCCGAGATCAGGAAGATCAACCCGAACAGCAACCCGAGGGTCACATCGCCGTGGTGAACGGTCTGAATGATGCCCGAGAACAGCGTGGTACCCGTAAAGCCGTAGACAAGCGAAGCCCCATACAGCAGTAAGCCCGAGCTAAGCGCGCCCAGAACGAAATATTTCAGGCCAGCCTCGGTGGATTTGGCGCTGTCACGACGCAGCGCAGCCACAACGTAGAGTGCCAGCGACTGCAGCTCGAGCCCCATATACAGAGACATCAGGTCACCCGCGCTGACCATCATCATCATGCCGACAGCGGCAAGCGCCACCAGCAAAGGGTATTCGAAACGCAACAACCCGCGGCGGGTCATATAGTCCTGGCTCATCATCAAAACGGCAGCGGCAGATAGCAGGATCGCCACTTTGGCAAAGCGCGCGAATCCGTCATCAACGAACATGCCGTTAAACGCGATGTTCGTCCCGTCGCCATTGGTGGCGATCCAGAACGCCAGCAGCGCCATCAGCCCTGCTGTCACCCAGACCAATGTCGGCGCAAGCCCGTCCTTGGTGGTGTAAACAGCCGCAAGCAATGCCGCCATCGCATATAGTGCCAGAACGATCTCTGGCAGGATAATTGTCAGATCAGCCTGGATCATGTCTCCAAAGCCTCCTTAATGCGAGGCGGCTGTCTGGGTCGCGGTTTCAGCCGCGGCCAGAGCCGTATCATAGTTCGAAATCAGCGCGGCAGTCGAGTTGCCAATCACATCTGTTACCAGCGATGGATACACACCCAGCAGGATCGTCATGACGATCAGGGGGGCAAATATCAACCGCTCGCGCGAGCTCATATCAGTCATCGCCTTGAGGCTTTCTTTGATAAGATCCCCAAATACGACCCGACGATACAGCCACAAAGCATATCCCGCCGAGAAGATAACACCAGTCGCGGCCACAGCAGTCACCCAGGTATTGACCTGGAATGCGCCCATCAGGGTCAGGAACTCTCCGATGAACCCACTGGTGCCCGGCAGGCCAACATTGGCCATGGTGAACAGCATGAAGACCAGCGCGTAGGCAGGCATCCGGATTACCAGACCGCCATAGGCCTCGATATCGCGGGTGTGCATCCGGTCATAGATCACGCCGACACACAGGAAGAGTGCCGCCGAGATGAACCCGTGGCTGAGCATCTGGAAGATGGCTCCGTCGACACCCTGCTGGTTTGCAGCAAAGATGCCCATGGTGACAAAGCCCATATGTGCGACCGAGGAATAAGCGATCAGCTTTTTCATATCCTCCTGCACCAGAGCAACCAGCGATGTGTAAACCACAGCGATGGCCGACATCCACAGCACCAGATCGGTCATCACCGCCGACCCCACCGGGAACATCGGCAGGCTGAACCGCAGGAAGCCATAGCCACCCATCTTCAACAGGATCGCCGCCAGCACGACCGACCCTGCGGTCGGCGCCTGCACGTGTGCATCCGGCAGCCAGGTGTGGACCGGCCACATCGGCATCTTCACCGCAAATGAGGCAAAGAACGCCAGGAACATCAGCGTCTGCATACCGCCTACGATATGGATGCCCAGAACGGTAAAGCTGTCGGACGAGAAATGATGCGCCATCAGCGCTTCGATATCCGTCGTGCCTGCATCCGCATACATCGCAACCATAGCCACGAGCATCAGCACAGAGCCAAGGAACGTGTAGAGGAAGAACTTGAAGCTGGCATAGATGCGCTCTTTACCACCCCAGATGCCGATGATCAGGAACATCGGGATCAGACCCGCTTCGAAGAACAGGTAGAACAGCACCAGGTCCAGCGCCATGAACACGCCAAGCATCAGCGTTTCCAGCAGCAGGAAAGCAATCATGTATTCCTTGACGCGGTCTGTCACATTCCAGCTGGCCAGAATTGTCAGCGGCATAATGAAAGTGGTCAGCAACACGAACAGGACGCTGATGCCATCCACACCCATCTTGTATTTCAGACCCATCAGCCACTGGCCCTCTTCCACCATCTGGAAGCCGGTGTTTTCAGGATCAAAGCCAGTATAGATGCCAATCGAGACCAGGAAGGTCACCGTCGTCGCAACCATGGCCACCCATTTGGCATTGCGTTGCGCGGCTGCGTCGTCGCCCTGCAGAAACAGCGCCAGAATGGCGGCCGCCGCTGCGGGGATGAAGGTGACGATCGAGAGGATATTGTCCATTAGTGTGCGCCTCCGCCGATCGACATCCAGGTGACCAGGGCAGCAATTCCCAGGACCATCCAGAAGGCATAGGTAAATATGTAACCAGTCTGCGCCTTGCCTGCGAGGCGGGTGAAGAATGGCACGATGCCCATCGCTACCCCGTTCAGGAAACCGTCAATCGTGTTGCCGTCGCCGCGTTTCCACAGGAACCGCCCAAGTGCCAAGGCAGGTTTGACGAAGATCGCGTCATAGATCTCATCAAAGTACCATTTGTTCAGCAGGAACAGATAAAGCGGACGCTGGTTTGCTGCCAAGCGCGCGGGCAACGTCGTATTCACGATATAGAACCAATAGGCCACGATGAAACCAAGCAGCATCGCAACGAAGGGTGAGACCTTGACCCATTTCGGAACAGCATGCGCATCGTCCAGCACATGATTGTCCGGTGCGATGTAGAGCGCGCCTTCTCCGGGCGTGCCAACAAAGGCATAATGGTGATCGCCGCCCTGCGCGTCCTTCTCACCATGGCTGTCCTCCGCGTGACCAGCATCCGCATGCGTATCGTCGCCGTGATCATCTTCGACATGGGTATCGTCCCCATGCGCGCCCTCTGCCGCGTGGCCATCCACCGAAGCCTCTGCAACCGGAATGCCATAGAACTGGCCGACCTTGTCGGTATGGCCAAAAAAGTTGCCATACCAGATCATCCCGGCGAAAACCGCACCCAGCGACAGAACGCCCAGCGGAACCAGCATGACCAACGGGCTTTCATGCGCATGGTCATGCGTGTGCTTGTCCCCGCGCGGCTCGCCATAGAAGGTCAGGAAAATCAGACGCCAGCTGTAGAATGACGTAAATACCGCCGCAATCACCAGCATCCAGAACGCATAGCCGGTGCCTCCGGCAAAGGCGCTTTCGATGATGGCATCCTTGGACAAGAACCCGGCAAAACCGAATGTGGTCAGCGGAATGCCAACCCCGGTAATAGCCAGCGTACCGATCATCATCGCCCAAAAAGTATAGGGGATTTTCTTCCGTAACCCGCCATATTCTGTCATCTCTTGCTCGTGATGCATCGCGTGGATCACAGAACCGGCCCCAAGGAACAGCAGCGCCTTGAAGAACGCGTGAGTCAGCAGGTGGAACATCGCCGCCGAATACATGCCAACGCCTGCGGCCACGAACATGTAACCAAGCTGCGAACAGGTCGAATAGGCGATGACGCGTTTGATATCGGTCTGCACCAAACCCACGGTCGCAGCAAAGAAAGCCGTCGAAGCGCCGAGGAAGGTGATGAAACCAGTAGCCCCCGGCGCGAACTCCATCAGCGGCGACATGCGGCAGATCAGGAATACACCCGCAGTCACCATGGTCGCGGCGTGGATCAGGGCTGATACAGGCGTCGGACCTTCCATCGCATCCGGCAACCAGGTGTGCAGGAACAACTGTGCCGATTTGCCCATCGCACCGATGAACAGCAGAACGCAGATCACCTCGATCGCGGTCCATTCACCCCACAGGAAGTGCAGCTTCTCTTCGGCCAATGCCGGGGCAGAGGCGAAGATGTCCGAGAAATTGATGCTGTCGGTCAGCAGGAATAGCGCAAAGATTCCAAGCGCAAAGCCAAAGTCCCCAACCCGGTTGACGATAAACGCCTTCATCGCCGCCGCATTGGCGCTTGGCTTGCGGTAATAGAACCCGATCAGCAGATAGGACGCGACGCCCACACCTTCCCAGCCAAAGAACATCTGAACCAGATTATCCGCCGTCACCAGCATCAGCATGGCAAAGGTAAAGAAGGACAGATATGCAAAGAAGCGTGGCTTATAGCTTTCGCCTTCGCGCCATTGTGGATCGTGATCCATGTAGCCAAAGGAATACAGGTGCACCAGCGCCGAGACGGTCGTCACCACGATCAACATAATCGCGGTCAGCCGGTCCAGACGAATGGCCCAGCTTGTCGACAATGATCCGCTTTCGATCCAGCGCATGATCTCGATCTGCTGGGTGTGGCCGTCGAATGTCAGGAACACGATCCACGACAGCAGACAGGCCAGAAACAGCAGGCCCGTGGCGGTCCACATGGCGGCTTTCTCGCCTATGAACTTCCAGCCGAACCCGCACAGGATCGCGCCCACCAGCGGGGCAAAGAGGATGGTGGTTTCCATGTGCCCTTACCCCTTCATCATATTGACGTCTTCAACCGCGATCGAGCCGCGGTTGCGGAAGAAGCAGACCAGAATGGCCAGCCCGATCGCCGCTTCGGCCGCCGCCACGGTCAGCACGAACAGCGTAAACACCTGCCCGACCAGATCGCCCAGAAAGCTGGAAAACGCCACGAGGTTGATATTCACCGCCAGCAGCATCAACTCGATGCTCATCAGCAGGATGATGACGTTCTTGCGGTTCAGGAAGAGACCGAAGATGCCGATGACGAACAGCGTCGCCGCGACCGTCAGATAGTGTTCAAGTCCGATCATAGCTTCGCTCCTGGCGAGTCGGGGTAGTGGAGTTTGCAGCCACAAAGAGGGTCAAAACGATCCTTTTTGGGTACCTTTTTGCCGAAGTCATCCAACATTAGTGGTACTAGGTTTTCGTCTATGGTGACCTGATCCGAATACGCCGACAAATGGGTTTTCAACTCTGCAATAGTTGAACCCTCTGTGAGCGAAAACGGACCGTCGGACTCCAACAAAGAAACGGGTTCTCGTCCAACAAAATTGCACGCCGAGTCCAATTTCTCGATTGACCATTCTTCAAAACTGAAAATGCGGATTACTTCAGGCAAAGCGCAGTCTCCGACCATAACGTCAATGACTTGGCCTTCGCCTTGGTCAATCACTTGGTAAAAACGAGAACCGCCAAGAGCTACTGCTGCCCCAGTCTTAATACGGTCCCGTATTCCGCCATTTGACAATTCGCAGCTTTGGCCAACTACAACCGGTTCGCTCGAAGCTCGCGCCTTGCGGTTGTCTTTCCATTTCTGACCTTCACTTGGCTCCTCTATGGAGCAGGCATAAGCTCTACTCGCGCCAAACGAGACGCCCATGGCTAAAGATGCCAAGATTATGACTTTGGAGAATTTCACAACCCCTGCCCCGGTTTCACGTCCTTCAACTCCATCGCCTTGGCCGGGTCGCGCATCATCTGGCCTATGATGTCCTGACGCTTGATGTCCTTACGGTGGCGCAGGGTCAGAACGATGGCGCCGATCATGGCCACCAGCAGGATCAGGCCCGCCAGTTGGAACAGAAGGAAGTATTGATCGTACAGGATGACACCCAGTGCCTCGGTATTGTGGCGATCCACCGGGATCGGCTGCGCCAGATTGGCCGCCGCGCCCTGCGCGCTGTCCCAAGCGCCAAAGGCCATGACGAACTGCATCAGGATGACCAGACCGATCAGCAAGGCCAACGGCATATAGCGTGCCATCTCAGCCTTGAGTTCGGCAAAGTCCACGTCGAGCATCATCACCACGAACAGGAACAGCACCGCGACCGCACCGACATAGACGATGATCAGCAGCATCGCCACGAACTCGGCCCCCAGCAGCACAAACAGTCCTGCCGCGGACAGGAAGGACAGGATCAACCACAGCACGGAATGCACCGGCTGGCGGCTGATCACCGTGAACAGTCCGCCGGTGATGGCGCTGATGGCGAACAGATAGAAGGCAAAGACGGTCATTGATCCTCATCCTCGTTATCGCCCATGACCTCTTGCGCCAATTCCAGCGCGCGGGTCATGGCCGGGATGCCGGCAAAGACCGACATCTGACCGATCGTTTCCACGATCTCTTGTTTCTTGGCACCGGCTTCCACAGCGTGGCGCACGGTCTGACGCACCGCCGCATCCGCCTGCGCGCCCTGACAGGTCAGCCCGGCCAGTGTCAGCAACAGGCGCGTTTTGGCATCCAACCCGTCTTTGTTGACGGTGTTGCCGAACATCATCTCCATGACTTCTTTTGGCATGGTCGGCCATAGAGTTTCGAACCCTTTGGGCGAGAAGCTCTCCATCGCAGGGTTCATCGCCTTGGCCATGTCCTGCGCCTGCTTCATCATCAGCTCAAACGGATTTGTCGGGGCGTCAGTCATCGGTACGGCGCGTCCATTTCCAGATTGCGGGCGATCTCGGCTTCCCAGCGCTCGCCGTTGTCGAGCAGTTTTTCCTTGTCGTAGAACAACTCTTCGCGGGTTTCCGTGGCGAATTCGAAATTCGGACCTTCGACGATGGCATCGACCGGGCAGGCCTCTTGGCAGAAACCGCAATAGATGCACTTGGTCATGTCGATGTCATAGCGCGTGGTACGGCGGCTGCCATCTTCGCGCGGTTCGGCGTCGATTGTAATGGCCTGTGCAGGGCAGATCGCCTCGCAGAGTTTGCAGGCAATACAGCGTTCTTCACCGTTGGGGTAACGACGCAGGGCGTGTTCACCGCGAAAACGCGGAGACAGAGGACCCTTTTCATGCGGGTAGTTCAGGGTGGCCTTCGGTGCGAAGAAGTACTTCAGTCCCAGCTTCATGCCGACCCAGAAGTCCTGTAGCAGGAAGTACTTGGCGGCGCGGGTGTAGTCGATTTGGGTCATGTCAGCCTCCTACGCTCCAGCGAGCGAATGCACCCCAGAACCAGTCGAATTTTGCCGCAAAGGCCACGAATACCACCCAGGCCAGCGAAAACGGCAGGAAGACTTTCCAACCCAGCCGCATCAGCTGGTCATAGCGGTAGCGCGGCGTGATCGCCTTGACCATTGCGAAGAGGAAGAAGAAGAACGCCATCTTAGCGACCATCCACAGCACGCCGTCGGGCAGGCCCGGGATCGGGGACAGCCAGCCGCCGAAAAACAGCAGCGTGGTCAGCGCGCACATCAGGAAAATGGCGATATATTCGCCAGCCATGAACAACAGGAAAGGCGTGGCCGAGTATTCGACCTGATAGCCCGCGACCAGTTCGGATTCCGCCTCTGGCAGGTCAAACGGTGGGCGGTTGGTTTCGGCCAGCGCCGAGATGAAAAACAGGAAGACCATTGGGAAATGCGGCAACCAGTACCAGCTGAAGAACCCAAAGCGCCCGTCTTGCGCATGCACGATGTCACCGAAGTTCATCGACCCGGTCGACAGGATCACACCGATGATGATCAGACCAATCGAGACCTCGTAGGAAATCATCTGAGCGGCAGAGCGCAATGAGCCAAGGAAAGGGTACTTTGAGTTCGACGCCCACCCCCCCATGATCACGCCATAAACCTCCAACGAGGACACGGCGAAGACATACAGGATGGCGACATTTATATCCGACAGCACCCAGCCGTCGTTGAACGGAATCACAGCCCAGGCGATCATCGCCAGAACAAATGAGGTCAACGGCGCGAGGATAAAGACGGTGCGATCTGCTCCCGCTGGGATAACCACCTCTTTAACCACATATTTCAGTGCGTCGGCCACCGATTGCAGCAGGCCATAGACGCCCACCACGTTGGGGCCACGGCGCATCTGAACCGCCGCCCAGATCTTCCGGTCTCCATAGACAAGGAACAACAGCGAGATCATCACAAAGGCCACAACGGCAAGCACTTGTGCCAGAATGATGAGGGCTATTCCGCCTGGGGTGTTAAAGAATTCAGCCATTGGTCCTCACACCGTGGGTATTCCGTTTTCCGCACGAAATGCTAAGGCCATGTGCCTGCGCAAAGTGCGTCTGGGTCGGCGCGTTGGTGTAAACAGCATCTGCAGCCTCTACGCCACCCTTTTTATTCCGTTTTATAGGCAAAACAGGGGCGAGCCCCTGTCCGACCAGCACAGGGTCGAAATGCGATATGACAGAGTTTCGGTTCATTCCGCCGCGATCTTTTCGCCTTTGCGTGCCTGCGTCTGCGCCGATAGCTCAGCCATCAACTGCGAGGCCCGTGCAATCGGGTTGCTCAGGTAGAAGTCCTTGACGGTGTGACGGAAGCTCGCCTTGCCCAGCGGGCCGAGCTTCAGCGCCTGAACCTCGTTTTCGATCACCTCGTCGATACGGGCCAGATGCGGCACCGCCTCGATCAGCGCGGTGCGCAGTTGCGCCAGCGAGTCATAAGGCAGTGTCGCACCCAGTTCGGCAGACAAAGCGCGCAGGATCGCCCAGTTTTCCTTCGCCTCACCTGGTGCAAACCCGGCACGCATCGCCAGTTGCGGGCGGCCTTCGGTGTTCACGAACAGGCCGTTTTCCTCGGTATAGGCTGCGCCCGGCAGGATCACGTCGGCGCGGTGCGCACCTCGATCGCCATGGCTGCCCTGATAGATGACAAAGGCGCCGTCGCCGATTTCAACTTCATCGGCACCGAGATTATAGATCACATCCGCCGCGCTGATTGCATCCATGCCACCTTCGTTGGTGGCATCGACATCCATAGAACCAACACGTGAGGCGGCTGTGTGCAGGACAATCAAACCGCTTTCGGTATTCGCCGCAATGGTTTGCGCAGAGGCCAAAACCGCAGCGCCATCCGCTTCCTGCAATGCACCCTGACCAATGATGACCAACGAGCGTTTGCCCTTGACCTCATCATCTCCGCCCATATCCACCACCTGCTGCAACGCCGCACGATCATCGCCGACATGGTGGTAATCATAGGTCAGATCGACTGCCGGGCCGACCACAGCAATCTCGGCCCCATGCGCCCAGGCTTTGCGAATGCGCGCGTTCAGCACCGGCGCCTCATCGCGCGGGTTGGTTCCGATCAGCAGAATGCGCTCGGCGCTGTCGATATCTTCGATCGCAGCGGTCCCGGCATAGGCCGCGCGGTTGCCCGCTGGCAGCTTGGCGCCATCGGTACGGCATTCGACAACACCACCTTGCCCTTCAATCATCTGCTTCAGAGCAAACGTAGCCTCGACCGGGGCCAAGTCGCCCACGATACCGGCGGGCTTTTCAGCCCCTTTCAACGCCTCGGCCGCTTTGGTCAACGCCTCGGGCCACGTCGCCGGGCGCAGCTTACCGTTTTCACGCAGGTATGGCTTGTCCAGCCGCTGACGACGCAGGCCGTCCCACACAAACCGCGTCTTATCACTGATCCATTCTTCGTTCACGCCATCATGATTGCGCGGCAAAAAGCGCATGACTTCGCGCCCTTTGGTATCCACACGAATGTTCGAACCCAATGCATCCATCACGTCGATGCTTTCGGTCTTGGTCAGTTCCCAAGGGCGCGCGGTGAAAGCATAGGGTTTCGAGGTCAGCGCCCCGACGGGGCACAAGTCGATGATATTACCTTGCAGATTCGAATCTAGCGTCTGGTTCAGATATGACGTGATCTCGGCGTCTTCGCCCCGCCCGGTCTGACCCATCTGAGTGATCCCGGCCACTTCGGTTGTAAAGCGCACGCAGCGGGTGCAACTGATACAGCGGGTCATCGCGGTGCCAACCAGCGGACCCAGATCCAGATCATCGACCGCGCGCTTGGCTTCCTTAAACCGCGTGCCCGACATGCCATAAGCCATCGCCTGATCTTGCAGATCGCACTCGCCACCCTGATCGCAGATCGGGCAATCCAGCGGGTGGTTGATCAGCAAGAACTCCATCACTCCTTCGCGGGCCTTCTTGACCATGGGCGAGTTGGTTTTGACCACCGGTGCCTGCCCTTCCGGCCCCGGACGAAGATCGCGCACCTGCATGGCACAAGAGGCCGCAGGTTTGGGCGGCCCCCCAACAACTTCGACCAGACACATCCGGCAGTTCCCGGCAATCGACAGACGCTCGTGATAGCAAAAGCGCGGCACTTCGACCCCGGCCTGTTCGCAGGCCTGAATCAGGGTCATCGCACCATCGACTTCGATTTCCTGTCCGTCGATGTTTACTTTGCGGAGGTCAGACATGATTTAAACTACCCTTTCAGGAATGTGCCGATAGCAGATTTTTTGGCGATTTCGCTTCGCCCTGCCGAGCACATCGTATCTGGAACGCCAATCACGATGCCGTTTCCTTGGATATAGCGAATAGCGTCGTCCTGTATCCGCTTCCGCGGCAAATTTCTTTCGAGATAGGCAAAATCGCTTTCCCGATACCCTTTGGCTTCTAGGTCGTCAGCTACCGTTTTCATGCTTTGCCTGATCTGCGAACGATTGAGCGACAAATTCGGACAACCGCCTGCAATCTGCTCTGCCATAGCGTTGGCAAAGGCCACATCATAGAGGCCCTGCGGAACCTGTGTACGAAACTGAGCGCGAGATGTGTCAGCGTCCAAAGCTTGGCTGGATGTTGACTCGCATCCAGCTAAGACCAAAAGCAAAACACCAGCAAAGCCCATCATCAAAGCTCTGAAACCCATACTCAATTCGCCCTCAAATACACGCCGATGGCGCTGTTTCTTTCAATTTCCGCACGCCCAAGCGTACAGAAAGAATTCGGCCGGCCATACGACACGCCATTTTGGGCCAGATAGGCCTCGCCCTTGGCGCGCATCCGGTCTTTTTCTGCATCCGAATCGACATAGGAGCGGATTTCACTGTCGGAATAGCCCAACTGGTTCGCTTTCGACCGCAAGCTCCACATCACACCAATCGCTTTCATGCGCCGCCCGCTGATGGAGGGGCAGTATTCCGAAATTTCGTTCGCGATAGCGATGTAATAGAGTTCGTTGTCGATCTCTTTGACTTCGCGCAAGGGAGGTTTAGCCAAAGCAACCGCAGGCAGTGTCAGCGCCGTTGCAACGGCAAGCATTTTGATACCAGACATGACAAATCCTTTCGTCTTGGAAAGACCAAGACGACGGAGGCCAGCATTGCTATGCAATAGCAATGGGCCTGTCACGGCGTGATATGCAAAAACCCGCTTCATGGACGGCGGCAGCTCCCGGCAAAGGTTAGTCTGTCATCGTTGATCTGAAGGTTTTGTGGTTCGGTATCCGGCCCGACCTTCCAGTCGATCCTGGAGGATCCGAAATTCGCGATGCAAAACTTGGTGCCCTCATAACGGCCGGCCTCGCGTGCACCATCCAATGAGGCAGATACTCCTTTGATCACAACGGTGAAATCCGAAGGAGACGCTTTTTTGTTGATGTGCTTTGCTTTGGCTCTGAACGACTTGCCATCGAATAGAATACGATCTTCCGACGGCTTAATCAGCCCGCAGGCCGAAACCGCCGCCAGCAGTAAAACTGCGCCGATGAAGGAAACATTCTTGGTTCTGGTCACAAGATCAACAGTTCGTTCAATCATTAAAACGCCGCCACCAATGCCATGATCCCCATCACGAACATGCAAAGCCAGGCAACCACGTAAAGAACCGAGCGCAAGCCAGAGTTCGGCTTACCCAGTCCACGCAGATGAACAAACAGCATTGCCAGACGCGAAACCAGTGCCACCGAGGCGAGCAAGTTTACCCAAAACGGGCTGACCCCCACCAAAATTGCCGCGATCGTAACCGCCGCAAAAGCAGGAAGCGTTTCAGTGCCGTTCAGATAAGCACGGTTCAACCGATAGGCCCTGTCTGAATAATCTTGCTCGGGCGTGGCGCCTGGCGCCAGCCCTTTACCCTGTTTGGCCATTGCCGAAAATGGGGCTAGGAACAGGACGACGAGGGTGAAGATCATCACCGATGCAAGTGCATGGCCATAGTCCGAGAATACTTCCATTTGAATCACTCCGCTGCCATCGCACCCGTGCGGCCCGATTTCTGGGCCTTGATGCGGTCTTCGATTTCTTCCCGGAAATTGCGGATCAGGCCCTGGATCGGCCAAGCTGCCGCATCACCAAGGGCACAGATTGTGTGGCCCTCGACCTGTTTGGTCACGTCAAACAGCATGTCGATCTCTTCCAGCTCGGCCTCACCCCGCACCAGACGATCCATCACTCGCATCATCCAGCCGGTGCCTTCGCGGCACGGTGTACACTGGCCACAGCTTTCATGCTTGTAGAACTTCGACAGGCGCCAGATCGCCTTGATAATGTCGGTGGATTTATCCATCACGATCACGGCCGCTGTTCCCAACCCCGAGCCCAACTCACCGCGCAAATAGTCGAAATCCATGATTGCGTCGCGCATGTTTTCGCCGCGCACGCAAGGCACCGAAGACCCGCCCGGAATCACAGCCAGCAGATTGTCCCAGCCGCCGCGAATGCCGCCGCAATGGGTTTCTATCAGCTGCTCAAACGGGATCGACATCGCCTCTTCAACCACACAGGGGTTGTTCACATGGCCCGAGATCGCAAACAGCTTGGTGCCCGCGTTGTTCTGACGGCCAAAGCCTGCGAACCAATCGGCCCCGCGACGCAGGATGGTCGGCACAACGGCGATGGATTCCACATTGTTCACCGTGGTCGGGCAGCCATACAGCCCCGCGCCCGCCGGGAACGGGGGTTTCATCCGCGGCATGCCCTTTTTGCCTTCAAGGCTTTCGATCAGAGCGGTTTCCTCGCCACAGATGTAGGCGCCCGCACCGTGATGCAGGAAGAGGTCGAAATCCCAGCCCGAACCGGCGGCGTTCTTGCCCAGCAGACCGGCATCATAGGCCTCGTCAATCGCGGCCTGTAGCGCCTCACGCTCGCGGATGTATTCACCGCGCAGGTAGATATAGCAAGTGTGCGCATTCATCGCGAAAGAGGCGATCAGGCAGCCTTCGATCAGCGTATGCGGATCATGGCGCATGATCTCGCGGTCTTTGCAGGTGCCGGGCTCGGATTCATCCGCGTTCACCACCAGATAAGACGGGCGACCATCGCTTTCCTTGGGCATGAAGGACCATTTCAAACCGGTCGGGAACCCTGCACCGCCCCGGCCCCGCAGCCCTGAATCCTTCATCGTCTGAATGATCCAGTCGCGCCCGTTGCCGATCAGGCCAGCAGTGCCGTCCCAATGCCCCCGGGTCTGTGCACCGCGCAAAGTACGCTCGTGCATCCCGTAGATGTTGGTAAAGATCCTGTCCTGATCCTTCAGCATCATGTATTACCTTCAGCTGTCCTGACGCATGCGCCAGAGTTGAAATATGTTGACGCCCGCATAGATGAAACCGGCCAGCGCGGCAAAATCAAACAGCAGCGCATAGCGTCCCGGCAGTTCCATCGCAGGGCCAATGAACATCGTCATGGCAAGCCAGATCAGCATGGTCACGGCGATGACCACCCCGATATGTCGACCCTTGCGGGCCATGGCCTGTTCCTTGTCCTTGTCCATCTTGTCCTAAATGCCCAGAGCGGGCACACATCCTAGTCTTCGTATGTACCGTCGTCCTTGACCCGCTTGGCGAACTCGGTTTCTTCACCCGCCGCCAGCTTGGTGGCCTGATCAATCCAGCCGTCTCTCTCGATCCGGCCTTTGAACTTCAACCGCGCATCAACCCAGGCAACCTGCTCGGGCGTCCATTTGGCGATCTGATCATAATGATAGAAGCCCAGCTGGTTCAGCGTCTTCTCAAGCTTAGGCCCGACACCTTTAAGCAGCTTCAGATCGTCCGACCTGCCGTCCCGTGCACCCGAAAGCGTGTCGGGCTGGTCTTCTTTGACCGCCTTCGCCTCAGCCGCTTGTTTAACCGCGGGTTTGGCCGGTGCGGGGGCCTTGGGAGGATTCGGAGCAGCCTTTGTCGCCGCTGCCTTGCCATCTTTGCCCAGCCATGGCGTCAGGATCGGAACCTCGGTCCCGTCGATGCGTTTGACGGTATCCCCCAGATCAGTCGCCAACTGAACGCTGGCATTATACTGGGTTCGGCCGCTGTCATACTCTGTCAGGCTGGTCAGTCCCTTCAAGGGCTCTGCCGCATAGCGCCCATTCTGAGGGCCCGGTGTCGGCACTTTGCCAGCGGCCAGATCGTCGATGATCTTGCCAAAACCCTCGGCGGTCAGGTCTTCGTAATAGTCCTTGCCGATCTGCGCCATCGGCGCGTTGGTGCAAGAGCCCAGGCATTCGACCTCTTCCCAACTCAGCTTGCCATCGGCGGACAAAGCATGCGGCTTGGCGGCGATCTTGTCCTTGCAGACCGCGATCAAATCCTCGGCCCCGCAGATCATGCAGGAGGTGGTGCCGCAGACCTGAATATGCGCCACCGAGCCAACGGGTTGCAGCTGGAACATAAAGTAGAACGAGGCTACCTCGAGCACACGGATATAGGCCATTCCCAGCATGTCGGCGACGGATTCAATCGCCGGGCGGCTCAGCCAGCCCTCCTGCTCCTGCGCGCGCCACAGCAGTGGGATGACTGCGCTGGCCTGACGCCCCTCGGGGTATTTGGTGATCTGCGCTTTGGCCCATTGCTGGTTGGCAGCGGTAAAGGCGAAGCTTTCGGGTTGTTCGGGATGAAGACGGCGGAGCATTAGCGGTCAATCTCTCCAAATACGACATCCATGGTGCCGATGATGGCGGCGACGTCGGCCAGTTGGTGGCCTCCGGCAATGTGGTCCATGGCTTGCAGGTGCAGGAAGCCCGGCGCGCGCAGTTTGGCTCTGTAAGGCTTGTTGGTGCCATCGGCAACCAGATAGACGCCGAATTCGCCCTTCGGGGCCTCGACGGCGGCATAGACCTCGCCCGCAGGCACGTGGAAGCCTTCGGTGTACAGCTTGAAGTGATGGATCAGGCTCTCCATCGAGGTCTTCATGTCCGAGCGTTTGGGCGGGGTGATCTTGCCACGGGCCAGAACGTCTCCGGGGCAGTCCCGGATTTTGGCGATGGCCTGACGGATGATGTGCAGTGATTGACGCATCTCTTCCATGCGGCAGAGATAACGGTCATAGCAGTCGCCGTTCTTGCCGACGGGGATCTGGAACTCGAATTCATCATAGCATTCATAGGGCTGCGCGCGACGCAGGTCCCAGGCCAGACCCGATCCACGGACCATTACACCCGAAAAACCGTATTTCTGGATGTCATCCTCAGTCACCACACCAATATCGGCGTTGCGCTGTTTGAAGATGCGGTTCTCGGTCAGCAGACCGTCAATATCGTCGAGAATGGTGGGGAATTCGTGGCTCCACGCCTCGATATCGTCCAGCAGTTCCGGCGGCAGGTCCTGATGCACACCGCCGGGGCGGAAATAGGCCGCGTGCAGACGGGCGCCGCAGGCGCGTTCATAGAACACCATCAGCTTTTCGCGTTCTTCGAAACCCCAAAGAGGCGGGGTCAACGCGCCCACATCCATCGCCTGAGTGGTCACGTTCAGCAAGTGGTTCAGAATGCGCCCGATCTCGGAATACAGTACCCGGATCAATGAGCCGCGGCGCGGCACCTCGACCCCGGTCAGCTTTTCGATGGCCAGACACCAGGCATGTTCCTGGTTCATCGGCGCCACATAGTCCAGACGGTCGAAATACGGCAGGTTCTGCAGATACGTCCGGCTTTCCATCAGCTTTTCGGTGCCACGGTGCAACAAACCGATATGCGGGTCGCAACGCTCAACAATCTCGCCATCCAGCTCAAGCACAAGCCGCAAAACCCCGTGCGCCGCAGGGTGTTGCGGGCCAAAGTTAATGTTGAAATTGCGGATCTTCTGTTCTCCGCTCAGCGCGTCCGTGCTGCCGTCATCATATCTTGAGCCGTCCATCAACGCCCCCGCTTATTCTTTTTTGCATCAGCCCGAACCCGAACCTTTTCGGCCTCGGCCGCCTTGGCTGCAGCCCCCGCCAGAAGGACCCCCAGCGCACCCAGCACGATCAGTTCCCCCAGCATCATCATCTCAGCGGCGCTCCAGCTCTTGCAGTTTCAGCCCGACCCACCACAGCAACGCGATCGTGCCAAAGGGGATCAGACAGAGCAGGCACCAGTATTTGTTAATCCCGAAGAACGGCAAAATCTTCACCATCGGGATGATGGTCAGTGCAGATAGGATCAGCCACCAAATGCCACCCATTATTCGTTCTCCTGTTTCTCATCGCCGGGCAGGATGTAATTCGCACCCTCCCACGGAGACATGAAATCAAACTGACGGTATTCCTGCACCAGATTGACCGGCTCATAGACCACACGCTTTTGCGCCTCGTCATAACGGACCTCGGTATAACCGGTGGTCGGGAAATCCTTGCGCAGCGGATAGCCACGAAAGCCATAGTCGGTCAGGATTCGCCGCAGATCAGGATGGCCCGAGAAAAGGATGCCGAACATATCGAACACCTCGCGCTCGAACCAGTTGGCCGAAGGGTGAACATCGACAATCGACGGTACCATGTCATCCTCACGGATCGACACGCGCAGGCGGATACGCTGGTTCTGGTACATCGACAGGAAGTGATAGACCACATCGAACCGCTTGGCCCGTTCGGGATAGTCAACGGCTGTGATGTCCACCAGGGTCGAAAACTTGCAACTGGCATCGCCCTTCAGGAATTCGATAAATTCCACAAGGTTCGACGGGGCCACGTCCACGTTCAACTCATCATAGGTGACATCCCAGGACAGAACGCAATCGGTCCGTTTGAGTTCCAGCTGCGCGCCGAGTTCTTTGAGTGCTTCGCTCATTGCCCCCTCCTCAGCGTACAATGGTGCCGGTGCGGCGGATTTTGCGCTGCAGCTGCATCAGACCATACAACAGCGCCTCAGCCGTCGGAGGGCATCCAGGCACGTAGATATCGACCGGCACAATGCGGTCACAGCCGCGCACAACAGAATAGGAATAATGGTAATACCCGCCGCCGTTGGCGCAGGATCCCATCGAGATCACATAGCGCGGCTCGGGCATCTGGTCATAGACCTTACGCAGCGCAGGCGCCATTTTGTTGGTAAGCGTTCCGGCCACAATCATCACATCCGACTGACGTGGGGACGCGCGTGGCGCGATCCCGAACCGTTCGGCATCGTAACGCGGCATCGAGGTGTGCATCATCTCAACCGCGCAGCAAGCCAGACCGAAGGTCATCCAGTGCAACGACCCGGTGCGCGCCCAATTGATGATATCCTCGGTCGAAGTTAGCAGGAACCCTTTGTCCTGCAGCTCGGCATTCAGGGCCTGGGTGGCGACTTCTTTATCGACGCCGGCGGTGTTTGCACCCGTCATCACTCCCATTCCAGGGCCCCCTTCTTCCATTCATAGGCAAAGCCGATGGTCAGAACGCCCAGGAACACCATCATGGACCAGAATCCGACATCGCTGATGTCTTTGAAAGCCACGGCCCAAGGGAACAGGAACGCAATTTCCAGATCGAAGATGATGAAAAGAATCGCGACCAGATAGAATCGGACGTCGAATTTCATCCGCGCATCGTCGAAGGCGTTGAAGCCGCATTCATAAGCGCTGACCTTTTCCGGGTCGGGATTGCGGACGGCCAGCACCACAGCGGCAAGAATCAGGACGATTCCAAGGCCCGCAGCGACGACCAGAAACACCAGGATCGGGAGGTACTCCCGCAGCAGGTCTTCCACGAATAGCTCCTTTCCTGCGCGTGCCCCGTAGGGGAGCGCCGTCAATTAGCGTGTTGACTGGACATTCTCTATCCGCGCGGGGTCAGAGGGTCAACCAAACACAACCGCATGGCACCCTAATATTCCGTTTCATTCCAGCCGAACTTCGATCCGTGAAACGCCCAAACCGACAGAACGTAAACCTAACTATTCCATACAGGTTTTCGCTTGTCGAAGAATGCGCTGATTCCCTCATGCGCCTCGTCGGTTTCCCAGCGCGCAACAAGCGCCCGGATCGTTTGGTCAATAACGGGATCGTCAACACGCGGCCCCAAACCATGGACCAAGGCCTTGGCCGAGGCCACCGCACCAGGCGCACATGACAGATAGGGTTCAACCTCGGCCTCGACAGCGTCGGCCATATCTTCTGCTGATACCGTTTTTGCCAATAGGCCCAAATCGACGGCCTCGGCCGCGTCAAACAATCGGGCCGACATAAAGACCCGCCTCGCACGTGCCGCCCCCATCCGAGCGACGACATAGGGGCCGATGGTGGCCGGGATCAGACCCAGTCGCGTCTCGGTCAAGCCCATTTTTAGGGTCTCGACGCCAATTGCCACATCACAGACAGCGGCAAGACCCACACCGCCACCAAAGGCGTTGCCCTGTAACGCTCCGATCAGCGGTTTGGGCATCACGTTCAACGCCTGCAACATCTCGGCCAGTTTGCGTGCTTCGACAAAGCGTGTCTGAGGATCCGCTGCCATCTGGTCTTGCATCCAGCCCAGATCCCCACCGGCACAAAAGCTTTTGCCTGCTCCGGTCAGAACGACGACGCGCACAGTGCCATCGCTGCCCAACTGCACCGCCGCTTGTGTCAGTTCCCGGATCATCTGCGCGGACATCGCATTATGCTTCTCCGGGCGGTTCAGCGTCAGGGTTGCAATGCCACGTGGATCAACCGTGACCGAGATCGTTTCAAACATCGCCTACTCCGCCCTCATGGCCAGTGCCATTTGTGCCGCTTGTTCCACGATCCCCAGATCAAGCCCCGTTTCGTATCCAAGACGCTCTAGATGCGCGACCACGGCTTCGGTGGCCACGTTCCCTGCGGCGCCGGGTGCATAGGGGCAACCGCCCAGCCCCCCGACTGCTGAGTCAAATGTCCGCACGCCCAGCGCCAATGCAGCGTCGATATTGTCGATGGCCCGACCATTGGTGTCGTGGAAATGTCCCGCCAAGCGGGTAACAGGCACCGTCTCACGCACCGCCAGAAGCATATGGGCGATAGTGTCCGGTGTTCCCTGCCCGATCGTATCCCCCAGCGATACCTCATAGCAGCCCAGCGCAAATAATGTGTCCGCAATCTCGGCCACCTTCTCGGGTGGGGTCGGACCATCATAGGGGCAGTCGGTCACGCAGGACACGTAACCGCGCACTGGCAGGTCAATATGGCGCGCAGCCTCTAGGATCGGTTTGAACCTCTCAATGGATTCGGCGATGGTCGCGTTGAGATTGGCCTTCGAGAACCCTTCCGAGGCAGATGCGAATACGGCAATCTCATCCGCATTGGCAGACAAGGCGTCCTCGTACCCGCGCATATTCGGCGTCAGCGCCGCATAACGCACCTTACCAACCCGCTGGATCCCGGCCAGAACATCGGCACTGCCAGCCATCTGGGGCACCCATTTCGGAGACACAAAACTGGCAACTTCGATCCGATTGAAGCCCGCCTTGCTCAGGCAATCGATCAGAGCGACTTTCTCGGCAACAGGAATTTCCCGCTGTTCGTTCTGCAGCCCATCACGTGGCCCTACTTCAAAAATGTCGACCCGTTCACCCATAGCTTTCGCCTCCCGTTATGCCGTGTTGTCCCGACTGTGCCACGTTGCGGCGCAGCGGGACAGATCATTCCTCCTCCAGCCGGACCAGCGCCGCGCCGGCCTCGACCTGAGCGCCGGTTTCGGCCAGCACCTCGGCGATCACGCCATCGCGGGCGGCCAGCAGAGAATGCTCCATTTTCATCGCTTCCAGAATGGCCAGTCGATCACCTTCTGAGACGGCTTGCCCTACGGTGGCGAACATGGCCTTGACCAGACCGGGCATCGGCGCCTCGACCACATTCGTATCGCCCAAGGCGCTTGCATCGCGATCGAGCGGATCGATATGCTCAAACACTTGCCCATAGTCATCGAATACTGTGATTGTCACACCAGCCAGTGCCACGGGCGGCATCGGGCGGTCATCAATGTACCAGCCTCCATTGCGCCGTTGCGCCAGAACCGTTGTGTCCTTGATCTGCCAGACCTGCCGGACAGGTCCTTCGACCTGTACGTCTAGATCAATGAGCTCGCTATCGCACTTCAACTGGACGGCCCGGTGCAGCGGCGCCCACAGGCTGAAACCCGTGTCGGGCCCGGTCTCGACCAGATCAAGCGCCGTCATGGCTGCTGCAACAATCAAGCGCGCGCCCGCATCAGAAGTTCGGACCAGCCCGTCGATATCCCGACCGATCAGCCCGGTATCGACATCGCCCGCCGCAAATCCAGGGTGCCGGGTCAGCGCGCCAAGAAACGAGAGATTCGTGACCGTCCCGGCAACCTCGGTCCGCCGCAGAACCCGGTGCAGGTTTTCCAGCGCCACCGCGCGCGTCGGGCCATGCACCACGACCTTGGCAATCATCGGATCGTACCAGGGGCTGATTGTATCGCCGGACCGCACTCCGCTATCGGCGCGGCATTCCGCAGGAAAGCGCAGATGTGTCAGCGTACCTGTTGCGGGCAGAAACCCTTTGGGCACGTCCTCGGCGTAAAGCCGGGCTTCGAACGCATGCCCGTTGATCGTCAGGTCATCCTGCGTTTTTGGCAGCGCCTCACCCGAAGCGACTCGCAACTGCCATTCGACCAGATCAACGCCGGTAATCGCCTCGGTCACGGGGTGTTCCACCTGCAAGCGCGTGTTCATCTCCATGAACCAGAACCGATCCGGGCGCAGCCCGTCCGAGGCATCGACGATGAACTCAACCGTGCCTGCGCCCTTGTAGCCAATCGCCTCGGCGGCGCGCACGCCCGCCTGCCCCATGGCCTCACGCATTTCAGTTGTCATTCCAGGAGCCGGGGCCTCTTCGATCACTTTCTGGTGCCGCCGTTGCAGCGAACAATCGCGTTCGAACAAATGTACCGCTTGGGTGCCATCGCCGAACACTTGCACCTCGATATGCCGGGGCTTGGATACGAATTTTTCGACCAGAACGGCATCGTTGCCAAAGGCGGTTTTCGCCTCTCCCCGCGCACTGTCTAGAGCCTCAGTAAAGTCTTCGGGGTGCTCTACCAGCCGCATCCCCTTGCCGCCGCCCCCCGCAACGGCTTTGATCAGCACTGGATAGCCGATGGTCTGGGCCGCGCCCGCCAGATGATCAGGGTCTTGGTTATCGCCGTGATAACCCGGAACCACGGGCACGCCCGCCTGCTCCATCAACACTTTTGCCGCGTCTTTGAGGCCCATCTTGCGGATCGCATCCGCCGAGGGCCCGATAAAGATCAGACCCGCAGCCTCAACCGCGTCAACGAAACCGGGGTTTTCAGACAGAAACCCATAGCCGGGGTGGATCGCCTGCGCGCCCGTATCCAGCGCTGCCTGAATGATCACATCACCCTTTAAATAGCTGTCCGCCGGGGCCGCGCCACCGATATGCACCGCCTCATCCGCCATTTGCACATGCTTGGCCGAGGCGTCCGCGTCCGAATACACTGCAACACAGGACACACCCATTTTCTGAGCCGTTTCCATCACCCGACAGGCAATCTCGCCCCGGTTAGCAATCAGGATTTTGTTGAACATTGATCGCCTCCTACCACCATGACCCACTCTTTTCGTCTGTCAAATGCACGCGAACAAAGTTCGGCAACGGCCATGCATCCCGATCCATGCCGCTAATCTTGCCAAGATGACCATCGCGATATGCGTGGCGATAAAGTTCGGGGTGAATAGTGATCTCGATCTCAGCCAGCGCGCCTTCGACCTTAGTCTTTGTTCTGTCAATTTCGTCCGCAAGCTTGGCTTCATCGCTTTTACCCATCAAGATGCGTGGCAAAGCGATGTCACCGAACACTTTCTTCCCTACGGATAGGGCGATTGCCAAAATTAAATTACCGACCAATCCGCCAACGATATCCACAGCCGAGTTCAATCCGAAACTCCAACTCAACCAACCACGCTTACCCTTCTCGGCTGCGAGTTCTGCACGCATCCGATCAAATTCACGCGCAAAAACCTGGCGAAATTCGCGCGCAAACCGAACGCGACTGAAATCGTCTCGCCCAGAGAATATCTTTAACGCCGGGCGAACGAAGTAGCCGCCATTCGACCGATCAACAAATTCCTCGAAATCAAAGAGAAAAAAGTAGTACTCCGGATCGCGAGAGTTGTGCACCAGAAAAACAGAAATCTCGGCTCTTTTGGTGAGGTCCGGCATTTTGACCTCTGGCAGGGTATCAAGAATTTTCTTTTTTAGATTCATCGTATCTACATCCTGAACACGCCAAAGCGTGTCTCCTCAATCGGGGCATTCAGGGCGGCACACAGCGACAAGGCCAGAACATCGCGACTTTTGCGCGGGTCGATGATGCCGTCGTCCCACAGCCGGGCCGAGGCATAGAGTGGGTGAGATTGTTCCTCGAACATATCCAATGTTGGGCGCTTGAATTCGATCTCTTCCTCAGCCGACCAACTGCCACCCTGCCGCTCGATCCCGTCGCGCTTAACAGTCGCCAACACGCCCGCGGCCTGCTCGCCGCCCATCACGGAAATCCGCGAGTTCGGCCAGGTCCACAGGAACCGCGGCTGATAGGCCCGCCCCGCCATGCCATAGTTCCCGGCCCCGAACGAGCCCCCGACAAGCATGGTGATCTTGGGCACCGAAGTTGTGGCAACGGCTGTCACCATCTTTGCCCCGTGCCGCGCGATGCCTTCGTTTTCGTATTTGCGGCCCACCATAAAGCCGGTGATATTTTGCAGGAATACCAGCGGGATTTTGCGTTGCGAACACAGCTCAACAAAATGCGCGCCCTTTTGGGCCGCCTCCGAGAACAGCACGCCGTTGTTGGCGATGATCCCAACGGGGCAGCCTTTGACATGGGCAAACCCGGTCACAAGCGTCTCACCAAAGCGCGGTTTGAATTCATCGAACCGAGAGCCATCGACGAGCCGCGCGATCACCTCGCGGATATCATAGGGCGTGCGCAGGTCGGCGGGAACAACGCCCAGAATTTCCTCGGGGTCATAAGCCGGGTCTTCGGGGCTGGCCCAATCCACGGTCTGCGGTTTGCGCAGATTCAGAGAACGCACCGCCTGCCGCGCCAAGGCCAGCGCGTGGGCGTCGTCCTCAGCCAGGTAATCGGCCACGCCGGACAGACGGGTATGGACGTCGCCACCGCCCAGATCCTCGGCGCTGACAACCTCTCCGGTCGCGGCTTTGACCAAGGGCGGACCGGCCAGAAAGATCGTGCCCTGATCTTTGACGATGATCGTCACATCCGACATCGCGGGCACATAGGCCCCGCCCGCCGTACACGAACCCATGACCACCGCGATCTGCGGGATTCCTTTGGCACTCATTCGGGCCTGATTATAGAAGATGCGGCCAAAGTGGTCGCGGTCGGGAAAGACCTCATCCTGGTTGGGCAGGTTCGCCCCGCCGCTGTCGACCAGATAGATACAGGGGAGTTGGCTTTCCTCGGCAATCTCCTGCGCGCGCAGGTGTTTCTTGACCGACATCGGATAATAAGTGCCGCCCTTCACGGTGGCGTCGTTGCAAACCACCATGACCTCGCGCCCCTGCACCCAGCCAATGCCCGCAATCACACCAGCGCTTGGCGCTGCATCACCATACATCCCATGCGCCGCCGTCGCGCCGATTTCCAGAAACGGGGACCCCGGGTCCAGCAGGTTCGCCACCCGACGGCGCGGCAGCATCTTGCCCCGCGATTCATGCCGCGCGCGGGATTTTTCACCCCCGCCCATACGGGCCGCTTCGGCAACGTCAGAGATTTGCCCCAGCGCGTCGAGATGAGCCGCGCGGTTTGCTTTAAAGCCCTCAGAGGTGGGTATGGCTTTTGATGTGAGTTTCATCTTATTCCCCTAGCGCCTGTCTCAATCGCGAAAAGTCGGGTTGGCCCTGCATTGAAATGCGCCATGTATCAAACCTTGGGTTCGGATATTCTTGATTTCTGACTTTCGAGCGCCCATTCATCCAAATACTCCGATGTCCTGCATTTTTTCCAGAGGAAGTGGTCACGCAGTTCTTTATGAAATCCGCTGACGACATTAGCCACATTTCGTCGAGACGTTCTGAATAGAACAAAAAGTAATAACCATCTCGTTCCTTCGGATGAGACTGCCCGACGCCGAACAAAGCGGAAGAACCAAATTTCACCTGACCCGAACGTGCTTTGATTTGCAGGTCGATCTTTTGTCCTGCTCTGCCTCGGATGATCGCGTCAATGCCATCATCATCGACAAGCGGTACAAATACATCGAAGCCATCTTTTAGCAGCAGCCCGATAACCCAATATTCGATGCGCTTTCCAAATGACGCGGAGTTTCTGAAACTCATCTTCTGACCTCCAACGCCGCCCGCGCCTTCAATTCCTTCCGGATCACTTTCCCCGTCACCGTCATCGGTAGTTCCTCCAAAAACGTCACCTCACGCGGATAGGAATACTGCGCCAGACGATCCTTGACCCACTCCTGCAGTTCACGCTCCGCAGCCTCAGCCCCCGGCTTCAAAACCACATAAGCCTTCACAATCTCGGTCCGCAGTTCATCAGGCTTACCGACTACACCCACCGTCGCCACCGCCGGGTGGGTCAGCAGGCAGTCCTCGATCTCGGCCGGGCCGATGCGGTACCCGGCCGAGGTGATCACGTCATCCTCGCGGCCGACAAAGCGCAGATAGTCGCCGTCCCAGACGCCTCGGTCGCCGGTGATCAGCCAGTCGCCCCGGAACTTCTCGGCCGTCGCCTCAGGCCGGCTCCAATATTCCAACAGCATCGAGGCCGAGCCTCGGCGGATGGCCACGTCGCCCTCTTGATCTGTGGGCTGGCCATCCTGGTCGATCACTGCAACTTCATGCCCCGGAACCGGTTTACCGATGCAACCCGGGCGCACGGGAAAATCCTCAGCGCAGGAAGACACGACCATGTTGCATTCGGTCTGGCCGTAGAATTCGTTGATCGTCAGGCCGAACGCCTGCTTCCCCCATTCCAACATCTCGGCACCCAGCGGCTCCCCTCCGGAAGCGACCGAGCGCAGACCGGGAATCGCCTGATCCGTGGCCTTGAGCATCCGCAATGCGGTAGGCGGAAAGAACACGTTCCGTACCCCGCCACGTGCGATAACATCCACACAGGCCTCTGAAGTGAATTTCTCAAGCCGGGCCGCCACAACGGGAATGCCCAGTGCCAGCCCTGGCATCAACACATCGAATAACCCGCCAATCCAGGCCCAGTCGGCGGGCGTCCAAACACAGTCACCTTCGCGCAGATGGTTGTGGCTGATCGAGACCCC
The DNA here is from genome assembly GCF_059612265.1 of Ruegeria sp. CDSA077. Taxonomy (NCBI): domain Bacteria; kingdom Pseudomonadati; phylum Pseudomonadota; class Alphaproteobacteria; order Rhodobacterales; family Roseobacteraceae; genus Ruegeria; species Ruegeria sp. CDSA077. The sequence continues at coordinate 320,677 of NZ_JBXWQG010000001.1, read as the reverse complement.
CGGCAAATGGCCGGTCAAAACCCGATGCCCATGCAGCGCGCCTTTGGGGCTGCCCGTGGTGCCGGAGGTATAGATCAGAACTGCCGGATCCTCGGGGCCGGTATCGGCAAAGGGCACCGGATCATCAGACGGAGCTATCTGATCGACCCGAACCGGTACGGCCAAATCCCCCAGCAGTGCAGCACCCTCTGCGTCTGTCAACACCAGTTGCGCCCCTGCATCCGCGACACGCGAGGCCAGCGCGTCATGTTTGAACAATTTAAACAAAGGCACCGAAATCGCGCCGATCTTCCAGATCGCAAGATGCGCCGCCGCGCAGCCGGGTGACTGGCTGAGCAGTACTCCAACGCGATCCCCAGGCCGCACCCGATCGAGCAAGGCGAGTGCGATGTCATCGGCCAAGCGTCCGAGTTGTGCAAACGTGACGACCTTGCCCTCACTCCCGGTCAGGTCGATGATCGCCGTCTGCTCTGGGGGCTGTTCCAAACATTGCCGCGCCATGTTCAACCGGTCCGGCAGGTCCCGGCGCCCACCCTGATGCAAACCAGGTATGCCTTCAGCGGGACACATTACCGAAACCCTTTGTTTTTCTAGGTCTTTTCTGAATCGAACCACCAAAGACGGTCACGGGAATTTGATGCAGATCAGAGTCGGCGGGCTTTGCTTCATGCAAAACCCGGTCATCAACAAATCCAAAGGCCGTAAAATGACCAAGAAACTCGCCGCTTTGACCCTTTCGACCGCGCTCGTCGCATTTGCTGCGCCCGTTTTCGCCCAAAATCAGGGCGACTGGACCGTTGGTGTCGGTGTCGGCTATCTCGACCCGAAATCCGACAATGGATCCCTCGCCGGGCTGGATGCAGATGTCGATTCCGACACACGCCCGATCTTTACTGCCGAGTATTTCGTTCGGGATAATCTGGGTATCGAGCTGCTGGCCGCCACACCGTTCAGCCATGAGGTCACACTGGGTGGCAGCCTCGACGCAGGGACCGTCAAACACCTGCCGCCCACACTGTCGCTGAACTATCACTTCCCGACCAACTCGGTCTGGAAACCCTATGTCGGCGCGGGCATCAACTATACCATCTTCTTCGACGAAAAATCGGCTCTGGGTGATCTCGAACTCGACAACTCGGTCGGCCTCGCACTGCAGGCCGGTCTGGACTATATGGTCACCGAAAAAGGCGCCGTGCGTTTGAACGTACGCTGGTTCGACATCGACTCGGACGTCAAACTGAACGGTGCCGATATCGGCACCGCTGAAATCGATCCTTGGCTGGTTGGCGTATCCTACGTTCACCGCTTCTGATCCTTTACACAGAACGCCCTGCCGTTACCTCGTCGGCGGGGCGTTTTTTTGCTCAGAGCATTTCGTTCATCAGTTCCCGTCCGATCAGCATCCGGCGGATTTCGCTGGTACCGGCGCCGATTTCCATCAGCTTGGCGTCGCGGAAAATGCGGCTGACCGGCGAATCCGACAGGAACCCCGCGCCGCCCATAGCCTGAACTGCCTGATGGGCCTGCGTCATGGCCTGTTCCGAAGCATACAGACAGCACGCTGCCGCATCTTGCCGGGTCACATCCCCGCGGTCACAGGCCTTGGCGACCTCGTAGACATAAGCCCGGGCTGAATTCATGGCCGTGTACATGTCAGCAATCTTGCCCTGCATCAGCTGAAAGCTGCCAATCGGTTTGCCGAACTGCTTGCGCTCGGCCAAATACGGCATGACTTCGTCCAGACAGGCGGCCATGATTCCGGTTCCGATCCCGGCGAGCACGACGCGTTCGTAATCCAGCCCTGACATCAGAACCGTGACACCCTTACCCTCCTCGCCCAGTACATTTTCAAAGGGCACCTCGACGTCATCGAAAATCAATTCCGCCGTGTTTGATCCGCGCATGCCCAGCTTGTCGAAATGGGGCGACGTGGAAAAGCCCGTCATCTCTTTTTCGACCAGAAAGGCGGTGATCCCTTTGGATCCAGCATCAGGATCCGTCTTGGCGTAAACGACCAGAGTATCCGCGTCCGGCCCGTTCGTGATCCAGTATTTGCTTCCGTTCAGCCGGTAGTGGTCGTTGCGCTTTTCCGCCTTCAGCTTCATCGAAACGACGTCTGATCCGGCGGACGCCTCAGACATGGCCAGCGCGCCCACATGTTCGCCGGAAATCAACCGAGGCAGATATTTCGCCTTTTGCTCGGGGCTGCCGTTCAGCTTGATCTGATTGACGCACAGGTTTGAATGCGCCCCGTATGACAATGAGATTGAGGCAGAGGCCCGCGCCACTTCTTCGACTGCGACGGTATGGGCCAGATAGGACATGGCCGCGCCACCATATTCCTCGGACACTGTAATTCCCAGCAGGCCCAATTCGCCCATCTCGCGCCAAAGCTCATTGGGAAACGCGTTCGAGGCATCGACCTTCGCGGCCATCGGCTTCACCCGCTCTTGCGCCCAGCGATGCACCATTTCACGCAGTGCGTTCACATCTTCACCCAGATCGAATTGCATGGCCGCCGTGAACATCGAACTCTCCCAGTAAATGAACGATTGTTCAAATAATCTGCCATGACCATGAACCCGGGTCAAGCGCTGACCGAAAAAGGTTCACCCGCGAGCCGGTCCGGGGCGTCACAAATTCACCATACTCGACGATTAGATCGCCAAAGCCGTTAAGGTTTTTTGCTTCAAGGATTCTGCGAATGGCCCCAACCAATGTCATCGTAAATGGTACTTTTAATAGCGGTTCCGCAAATTGGTCTGGTACGGATATCGAAGCTGACCACACTGAGGGTGCCTATCTCGGGAATGGTTCATCGAATCGTGTTGCCGAAATGGATGGCAACGCAAGCCAAGTCACGGTGATGGAGCAAACCTTTACGCTGGATGACCCCAAATCCGGCGAGCTTAGCCTGGATTCCGCACTTAGGACGGCATCTAACTCAAATGCAGGCAGCGAAGGATTTACCGTCGAGATTCTGGACAGCAACGGCGTCGTTATCGCCTCGATGACTGTTCTGCCGACTGCGAACAGCTTTTCCACATTCACCATGCAGGTCGATTTCCCTTCCGCCGGTGACTATACCCTGCGCCTTACCGAACTTGGCCCTAATGATAGCCTTGGCGCCATTGTCGATAACATCGAGTTACTGGTGTGTTTTTGTCAGGGCACCCTGATCGAGACGGAATTCAGGGAACGTCCCGTTGAAACCTTGCGTGAAGGTGATCTTGTGCTGACCCGATCGGGGCTGAAACCTGTCAGATGGATCGGACAGCGGCATCTTTCGGCAACCGATCTGGCAATCAATCCAAACCTGAATCCGGTTCGAATCGCGAAATCCGCATTGGGGGACGGTTTGCCGAAACAGGATCTACTGGTTTCCCGGCAGCACAGAATGCAAATCTCTTCGGCGGTGGCGCAGCGCATGTTCGGATCGCCGGATGTGCTGGTCGCGGCCATCAAGCTGTCGGAATTGCCGGGAATCGAGATAGACAACAGCCTTGATCAGGTTGTGTATTACCACCTGCTGTTCGACAACCACGAAATCGTTTTTGCAAATGGCGCCCCGAGCGAAAGCCTGTTGCTGACCGACACGTCGCTGGCATCCGTTACGGCGCAGGCCCGCGAAGAAATCCAAATGATCTTTCCGAATCTGCTGGAAGCCAAGAATACGGTGCCGTCTTATCCGATCCCTGAAAATCGGCTGCAAAAAAGACTGGTCGAGCGGCTGCGGAAGAACCAAAAATCCCCGCTCGAGTCACAGGTAATGTGATCAGGACTGGAACACCGCGCCGACTTCGGAGCGAATGATCCGTGCGATCAACCGGCAATCATCCAGTGAAAAAGTCAATGGCACCCGCATATCCATGATCCCGGTCAAAATGCGGTCACTCGCAGGCAGAGGCGCGCTTTCCACATATCGCCAACTGTCATAGCGCGAGGTAAATCCGGTGGGCTCTGCTCCGCCGAACCATTTCAGATCCACACCACGCGCCGCGCAGCGCTGCATCACAAGAGCAATCCGTTCGGGTGACCAGTCCAGCAGCAAGAACTGAATAGACGAGCCCACATAAGTTTCCGCCTCGGGTCGTTCGACAATGGTAAGTCCCGGCGTGCCGCGCAGCCCTTTTTCGATCTCGACATAGCGCTCATTCCACCGGTCAATCTGTTGTTCCAGATTGCGAAGCTGCGGCCTAAGGATCGCGGCCCTCAAATTGTCCATGCGCCCTGAGATATTGGGCGTGGTGTACTTGATCCGCTCGAACACCTCTGGGCCCGGCGCTGCAAGGTGGCGCTCATACAGCATGTAGGAACCTGAAAGGACCGTCGCCTTGGCAGCCAGTTCCTCGTCATCGGTAATCAACAAACCGCCTTCACCGGAATTTATGTGCTTGTAGGTCTGGCAGGAATAACACCCGATAACGCCCTGCCGTCCGGATTTTTGCCCGCGCCATGCGGCGCCCATCGTGTGCGCGCAATCTTCGATCACGGCCACACCGGCGGCATCGCAGATTTGCATCAACCGATCCATGTCGCACAGATGCCCGCGCATATGGCTGAGCATCAGCACATCAGACTGATCCAGTTTGCTTTCGAGATCATCCAGATCAATCGTCAGCGCTTCGGTCACACCGACAAATACCGGCTTGGCTCCGATCGAGGCAATCGCCCCCGGCACCGGCGCCAGGGTGAAAGCGTTGGTCAGAACCGTATCTCCGGGCTGCACCCCTATCGCGCGCAATGCTGTCGCCAGTGCATAGCCGCCCGAGGAGACCGCCAGACAATATTTTGCGCCGGTCTGCGCGGCAAATTCCTGTTCTAACAGGGCGGTCTCGGCCAGTTCGCCGGGCGACACGTTATATCTGTGCAGCCGGCCATGACGCAAAACGGCCAGAGCCGCCTCGATCGCCTCATCCGGGATTGGTTCCTGCTGGGTGAAATTGCCAGTAAACTTCTCAGTCATCTTTTCGCTCTTGAGGCCGCGATGGGCCGGGGTCAAGGGGTCAGGCTGCAGCTCCGACCAAATCAAAAACAAGTTTCGGCAGGTCATCAAAATGATGCAACAGCGCTTCGGGTTTCAGCGCAGCCATGTCGTCGCCAGATGGCCCGAATGTTACCAGCACCGAAGGTACACCTGCAGCAAGCGCCGTATTCCGGTCGGTGTCGGAATCCCCGATCAGAACGCACAGATCCGGGTGTCCGCCGGCCCGGCGGGCAGCTTCACGCAGGGGCTCCGGATCGGGTTTGCGAACCGGCAAAGTATCCGCACCGACGAGTGAGCCGAACCGGTCGCGCACACCCATTTGGGTCAGCAACTGATGTGCCAGAGCCTCGGGTTTATTAGTGCAGATGCCAACGCCATAGCCGGCCTCTTTCAACTTTCCAACCGCGTCCAGCGCGCCTGGATAAAACCGGGTATGGGTGTCAATCGCCTCCGAGTACGCTTCTAAAAGCATCGGGTAATAAGCGTGAACAGCCTGCTCGTCATAGGCTCCGACCCGCTTCAAACCGTGGGTCAGCATCATCCGCCCACCATGCAAAGCGATGCCAGCATCCTGCCCGTGGACCAGCACATCGCCGTGCCCCATATCGCGAAAACAATGGTTTGCGGCCTCCAGCAAATCCCCGGAAGTATCCGCCAGTGTCCCGTCCAGATCAAAGATGACTGTTCGCATTACGCCTCCTGCCTCGGCGGGTTTTCGCCACGTCTTGTTGCAAACGGCAATCTAGTTTGATGGCTGAACCGCTTGCGACTTTACCCTCAGCGGATAAAACGGACTGCAACAAAACACAAAGAGAAAACGATTTCATGAGTATCGCCCTTGTCATCCTTGCTGCCGGTAAAGGCACCAGGATGAATTCGGATATCCCGAAAGTCCTGCACCCGATTGCTCAGGCGCCTATGCTGGTCCATGCCATGCGCGCTGGTGCTGTTCTGTCGCCCGAGCGGACCGTCATTGTCACCGGGCACGGGTCCGAAGCCGTTGCCAAAGCAACCCTGGCCGAGGACGAGACCGCACAAATCGCCATTCAGGCCGAACAGCTGGGCACCGCCCATGCTGTCGCACAGGCGCGCGAAGCGCTGCAGGGTTTCAACGGCGACGTGGTTGTTCTGTACGGGGACACGCCCTTTTTGCAACCCGATACGTTGGAACGTATGATCGAAGCGCGGACCAAGAACGATCTGGTTATTCTGGGTTTTGAGGCCGCAGATCCTGCACGCTATGGCCGGTTGGTCATGAACGGACAGACCCTTGAACGCATCGTCGAATACAAAGACGCCTCAGATAAAGAGCGCGATATAACACTTTGTAATTCTGGCCTTTTGGCCTGTGACGCTGAATTGCTGTTTTCGCTGATCGACAGCGTGGGAAATGACAATGCCGCCGGTGAATATTACCTGCCGGATGTCGTGGCAATCGCCCGATCCCGTGGCCTGAATGTCACCGCAGTCGCCTGTGACGAGGCACAGACGCTGGGTGTGAACTCACGCGTTGACCTGGCCGCTGCGGATGCGGTTTTTCAGGCCCGTGCCCGCGCCGAACTGCTGGATTTGGGGGTCACGCTGATGGCGCCGGAAACCGTCTATCTGGCCGCTGATACCGTCATTGGCCGCGATACGGTGATCGAACCCAACGTGGTCTTTGGCCCCGGTGTCACGGTGGAAAGCGGTGCAACGATCCGCGCGTTTTCGCATCTTGAGGGCTGCCATGTCAGCCGCGGCGCCATCGTCGGCCCCTATGCCCGCCTGCGCCCCGGCGCTGAGCTGGCAGAAAACACCCGCGTCGGAAATTTTGTTGAAATCAAGAATGCTGAGATCGCCGAAGGCGCCAAGGTCAACCATCTCAGCTATATCGGGGACGCAACGGTTGGGGCGGCGACAAATATCGGCGCGGGCACGATCACCTGCAACTATGATGGCGTGATGAAGCACCAAACGACCATCGGCCAGAACGTCTTTGTCGGATCGAACACCATGTTGGTGGCACCTGTCACCATTGGTGACGGCGCGATGACGGCCACCGGAACCGTGGTGACGCGCGATGTGGAAGCGGATGCTTTGGCCGTTGCGCGCGCCAAGCAGGACAACAAGCCCGGTTATGCGCGTAAATTGTTTGACATGTTGACGGCGAAGAAGGCTCGTCGCGACAAAGGAGCCTGACAGATGTGTGGGATTGTAGGCGTATTGGGCAAGCACGAAGCTGCCCCTATCCTGGTCGAGGCCCTAAAACGGCTGGAATACAGGGGGTATGACAGTGCAGGCATTGCTACGGTCAATGGCGGATCCCTGGGTCGGCGTCGGGCTGTAGGCAAGCTGGTAAACCTCAGCGACCTGCTGGTGCATGACCCGCTTCCGGGTAAATCCGGTATCGGCCATACCCGCTGGGCCACCCATGGCGCGCCGACAGTTTCGAATGCGCATCCCCACCGGGCCGGGCCGGTTGCCGTTGTTCACAACGGCATCGTTGAAAACTATCGGGAGCTGCGGACAGAGCTGGCGGAACACGGGATCGGGTTCGAAACCGAAACCGACACGGAAACCGTCGCCCTGATGGCCGAACATTACCTCAAATCGGGGCTGCCCCCGGTTGAGGCCGCCTATAAAACCATCGACCGGTTGGTCGGCGCATTTGCCCTGGCCTTTCTGTTTGACGGCGAAGATGACCTGATCGTAGCCGCGCGCAAAGGCTCGCCACTGGCAATCGGGCACGGGGACGGAGAGATGTTTGTCGGCTCGGACGCCATCGCGCTAGCGCCGCTGACGGATCGCATCACCTATCTGGAAGAAGGTGACCGTGCGGTTCTGACCCGCACATCGCTGGAAATCCGCAACGAAGCAGGTGAGCTTGCCAATCGCGAAACCCGCAAGATCAAAGTGGATCACAGCCGCGCCGACAAGGCCGGGCACAAGCATTTCATGGCCAAGGAAATCGCGGAACAGCCGATTGTGGTTGCCGAGGCGATCCGGTCCTACCTGCCCTCTGCCGGGGATCAGGTCGTTCTGCCGGGGGATCTGGATTTCACCAAGCTGGACCGTCTGACGATGGTCGCTTGCGGGACTGCTTTCTACGCCTGTTTGACCGCCAAATACTGGTTCGAGCAACTTGCCAGAATACCGGTCGAAGTCGATATCGCCAGCGAATTTCGCTATCGTGAACCTCCGATCCCGGAACGCACTATGGCGCTGTTTGTCAGCCAATCGGGTGAAACCGCCGACACGCTGGCCGCCCTGCGGTATTGCGACGGCAAAGCGGACAAGGTCGTCTCAGTCGTCAATGTTCCAGAAAGCTCGATCGCACGTGAAAGCGACATCGCCCTGCCGATCCATGCCGGGGTCGAGATTGGCGTCGCCTCGACCAAAGCATTCACCTGTCAGCTGAGCGTGTTGCTGATGCTGGCGCTCAAGGCTGCCGAGGACCGTGGCACGTTGAGCGACGAGGAACTTGCCGATCACGCCGCCGCGTTGCGCGGGCTGCCTTCGGTGCTGAACACCGCGTTGGATCAGAACCGGGCCATCAGGAAATCCGCCCAGCGCTTGTCCGAGGCGCGCGATGTTCTGTTTCTGGGACGCGGCCTGATGTACCCGCTGGCGATGGAAGGGGCGCTGAAACTCAAGGAAATAAGCTATATCCATGCCGAAGGTTATGCTTCGGGTGAGCTAAAGCACGGCCCCATTGCCCTGATCGATAAACACATGCCCGTGGTGGTTCTGGCCCCGCGAGACACGGTGTTCGACAAAACCGTGTCGAATATGCAAGAGGTCATGGCACGCAAGGGTAAAGTCATCCTGGTGTCCGATGATGACGGCATCGCCGAGGCCGAAGACGGGGTCTGGAGCACGATCCGCATGCCGCATGTGCACCCCAGCCTTGCACCGATCCTCTATTCGGTGCCCGCTCAGTTGCTGGCCTATCATACGGCGGTGGCCAAGGGTACGGATGTGGACCAGCCGCGCAATCTGGCGAAATCCGTAACGGTGGAGTGACACATGTCCAAGAAATTTCCGGCGCTGGATGACGCCCATCGCAAGTTTATCGAGGATCAGCATCTGTTCTTCGTCGGCACCGCCGGACCTGAAGGACGGGTCAATATCTCTCCCAAAGGGATGGACTCGCTGCAGGTACTGGGGCCCAATCGGATTGTCTGGATGAACCTGACCGGCAGTGGCAATGAAACCGCCGGGCATTTGCTGGAGGTCAATCGCATGACCCTCATGTGGTGTTCCTTCACCACACGCCCGCTGATCCTGCGGACCTATGGCACCGCGCGTACATTGCATGCCGGGGATGAGGGCTGGGACGCGTTGGCCGGGCTGTTTCCCGACCACCGCAGCGCCCGCCAGATCTATGACCTTGCGATTGACATGGTTCAGACCTCTTGCGGATATGCCGTACCGTTCATGGAATACCAGTCCGAACGGGACACGATGCAGAAATGGGTCGACGGTAAGTCCGATGACGATATCCGCGATTATTGGGTTGAGCGGAACCATCAGACGATCGACGGCAAGCCAACACGCGCTGCGGACCAATGACGCCCGTCACCTATCTTGACCAGATCCGGGCCCATGCCGACCCCGAGCGCGCCGTGCAGATGGCGGCTTATCACAAGGTCGAACGCCTCTATCTGGGCGTTGCAAATCCGGTTCTGAACGACCTGACCAAACTATGGCGACAGGAACTGGACGTTGCTGCGCGGGTGGATCTGGCTGACGCCCTCTGGCAGACCGATATCCACGAGGGCCGTCTTGCCGCAGCCAAGTTGCTGACCCAAGCCCGTATCCGCCCCGATGAGGCTGCTTGGGCCTTGCTGCAAAGCTGGTTGCCGGATTTCGACGCCTGGGCGGTGGCAGATCACGCCTGTATGGCGATGCAGAAACGCTTGTCTGCGGACCCGGCGCGGTTGGATCAGGTCGAAAGCTGGACAGCGTCAGACCATATGTGGACACGGCGCGCCGCGCTGGTCGCCACCCTGCCCTGGACCAAGCAGAACCACCCTAAGCCAGAAGACCTGAACCGGCGCGACCGTATTCTTGGCTGGGCAGCGGGTTATGTGTCTGACCGTGACTGGTTCATCCAGAAAGCCGTTGCCTGGTGGCTGCGTGAGTTGTCGAAACATGACGCGGACCGAGTGGTTAACTTTCTGCGCGACCATAGTGCGGCCATGAAGCCCTTTGCTCGGCGTGAAGCTGGCAAATATCTGAAAGGTCAGTTGGAATAAACTTCCAGCTCGACAAGTTCGTCATAAGGCAAAAGCAGCGCCCGCATCGCATCCAGCGACAGCCTGCTTCCACTGCCTTGGGGCCCACGGGCCGGGACCAGCGTGATATAGGCCTGCGCCCCTGTTCTGGGCACGACAACGCGACCCGTGAACTCTGTCTCGACCAAAGGCGTTTCCATCCAGCGTCCCGGCGTTGTCGGGTCACCTAAGCTGGCAATGGTGGTCTTGGCGCCAACCCAACCTGCGGCGGTTGCGGGGACCGGAACGGATTCGGTGACGTCTGCTTCCGCGGCGACCTCTGGTTCAGCCGCAGGTTTGTCGCGACCGAAAACCCGATCAGTTGTCGAGCGGACAGTGTCACAGCCCGCAACAAGGATACAAATGGTCAGCAGAGCGTATTTCATGGCCTGAACTTAGCCCCCCTCACAGGACTGTGCCAGCACAAAGCACAGTTCAGGCTTGTCGCAGGCCAGTCGCCGCTTTACGTATGACGCATGACAGCTCCGCTTATCGACCCGTTCGCACGTGCCATCACCTATCTCCGCGTCTCCGTTACGGATCGCTGTGATTTTCGCTGTGTTTACTGCATGTCCGAAGACATGAAGTTCCTGCCGAAAAAGGACCTGCTGACGCTGGAAGAGCTGGACCGTATGTGCACGACCTTCGTGAAGATGGGCGTGGAAAAGCTGCGCATCACCGGGGGCGAGCCGCTGGTCCGCCGAAACATCATGTCATTCTTCAATGCCATGACCCGGCATCTGGACAGCGGCGCGTTGAAAGAGCTGACGCTGACAACCAATGGCTCGCAACTGCACCGCTTTGCTGACGATCTCTATGCGGCGGGCGTGCGCCGGGTGAATGTGTCGCTGGACACGTTGGATGATGAGAAATTCAGCCAGATCACCCGTTGGGGCCGGTTGAAACAGGTTCTGAACGGAATTGATACTGCCCAAAAGGCTGGCCTGCGGGTCAAGATCAACGCTGTGGCCCTGAAGGGGTTCAACGAGGCCGAACTTCCAACAATCACCCAATGGTGCGCTGAGCGCGACATGGATCTGACCTGGATCGAGGTGATGCCGATGGGCGATATCGGGAACGAGAACCGTCTGGATCAGTACTGGTCGCTCAAGGATGTCCGCAAGGAATACGAAAGCCACTATACCGTGTCCGATCTGGCAGAACGCACTGGTGGACCCGCGCGATATGCGCGGCTTGAAGAAACGGGCCAGAAGATCGGCTTTATCACACCGCTGTCGCATAATTTCTGCGAAAGCTGCAATCGCGTCCGCCTGACCTGTACGGGTGAGCTGTATATGTGTCTGGGGCAAGAGGACATGGCCGATCTGCGTGCCCCCCTGCGAGATCATCTCGATACCGAGGTGCCGCTGGAACAGGCCGTCCGCGCGGCGATAAATCTTAAGCCCAAAGGTCACGACTTCGACTATTCCCGCCAGGCGGTCGACGGCAAGATGAGCCGCCACATGAGCCATACGGGCGGCTGACATGACCGCCCCCTCTGGCCAGCCGACGCTGCTTTACCGTTTGTATTGCAGCCTGACCGCCGTTGCTGCACCTTTGGCTTGGCGCACCGTGCGCAAGAAACTCCTGGCGGCAGATGTCCCGACAATTCGTCAGCATGAAAGGCTCGGCCATGTCAGCCTACCACGCCCCAAGGGCCGATTGATCTGGTTCCACGCTGCAAGTGTGGGGGAAACCCTGTCGGTCATCAGCCTGATCAAACGGCTGGGTGAACGCCTGCCGGATGCCCAGTTCCTGGTGACCTCGGGCACCCCAACTTCGGCGGCACTGATCGAAAAACGGATGCCACCCCGTACGCGACACCAGTATCCGCCGCTGGACACCGCAGGGCCGGTCCGGCGATTTCTGGATCACTGGCGCCCCGAAGCCGGAGTATTTGTAGAAAGCGAAATCTGGCCACGCCTGATCGTTGACGCGGCTGGACGGGGAATCCCTCTGGCCCTGTTGAATGCCCGCCTGTCAGAGAAATCCGTCGAAGGTTGGAAAAAACGGCCGCAAACCGCACGATTCATTTTGGACAATTTCAGCCTGTTCCTGACCCAGAATGGCAAAACCGCCGCTAATCTGGTGGACATGGGGGCTGTGGCGGACCGCGTGCAACCGGGAACCAACCTCAAAGCGATGTCCGATCCGCTTCCGGTCGATAATTCTGTGCTGGAAGACATCCAGACCCAGATTGCAGGGCGTCCTGTGTGGATCGCCAGCTCGACCCATGCCGGAGAAGAAGAGATTGTTCTGGCCGCCCATGCGAAATTGTTGGAGCGCTGGCCCAACCTTCTGCTGCTGTTGATCCCGCGCCACCCCGAACGCAGGCAGGATGTGGCCGCGCTGTTGAGACAGGCCGGTCAATCCGCAGTTTTCCGAACATCGGAGAGGCGGATTGAAACTGAATCACAGGTCTATGTTGCCGACACACTGGGCGAGACCGGCACGTGGTATGCGCTGTGCCCAATCGTATTTCTGGGCGGTTCGCTGCACGAGATCGGCGGCCATAACCCGTTCGAACCCGCTCAGGCCGGGGCGGCAATAATAACCGGTCCCGGATACTTCAACTTTGCCGAGACCTTTGCGCCGCTCATCGAAACCGGTGGCGCGGTTGAGGTGAACTCGGCGCAGGCCCTGGCAGACGCGGTCGCGGTTTGGCTCAGCGATCAGGACGCGCTGGATACAGCGCGCGATGCCGCAAAATCCTGCGTCAACACGCAGAATTCCGCGCTCGATTCCATTGTCGAGACCCTGTGCGACCGGCTTGACCTGAAGACCAAACCTTCATCTGGTTAAGGGCATTAGGGGCAGCGCAGGTGCCTGCCCCTTGGGGTCAAGCCGCTGGCATCCTTTGCTCCACGATTTCGGCCCACCAGCTGCATCCCGCGGGGATAGCTTCATCGTTGAAGTTGTATTCAGGATGGTGAACCGCAGCGGTATCCCCATTACCCACCAAAATATAGGCGCCCGGACGCTCTTCGAGCATAAAGGCGAAATCCTCGCCGCCCATGATCAGCGGAGCCTGGTCACAATCGCCCGAGACAGACCGCGCCACCTGGGCTGCGAAATCGGTTTGATCATCGCTGTTCACCATTACCGGATATCCCCGGTAATAGGTCACCTCAACCGCTCCTTCAAATGTGGCGGCCACTCCGGTGCAGATCTCGGTCACGCGCTTTTCGGCCATATCCCGCATGTCCCGGCTCATTGTACGGACCGTACCGCGCAGCTTTACAGTCTGAGGGATCACGTTGAATGCGGTTGAAGAGGTTTCGAAGGAGGTCACCGAAACAACCACCTGATCCACCGGGTCAGCGTTTCGCGCCGCGATGGTCTGGAGCGCCAGAACCGCCTGCGCCGCCATCACAGTTGTATCCACGGTTTCATGCGGCTTGGCTGCGTGGCCGCCCTTGCCTTCAAAAACGATGTCGAACTGATCAGTAGCTGCGAAAAACGCGCCAGGACGGATGGCGAAACTGCCCACCGAACGGCCGGGCCAGTTATGCATTCCGTAGACTTCCTGAATGCCCCAGCGGTCCATCATCCCGTCTTCACACATCTCACGACCACCGCCGCCACCTTCTTCGGCAGGTTGGAAAATGACCACCACTGTCCCGTCAAAATTCCGCGTTTCCGAAAGGTATTTCGCCGCCCCCAACAACATCGCAGTATGACCATCATGGCCGCAGGCGTGCATCGCCCCATCGGTATTCGAGGCATAGTCCAATCCGGTCGCCTCATGGATCGGCAGCGCATCCATATCGGCACGCAAACCGATAACCTTGCCGCCCGTGTCCGCCTTGCCCTTGATCACACCCACCACGCCCGTTCGGCCAATTCCGGTGACCACCTCATCGCAGCCGAACTCTTTCAGCTTTTCCGCCACCAGCGCACTGGTGCGATGGGTTTCAAACAGGATCTCTGGATTTTGGTGGATATCACGCCGCCATTCCGTGATTTCACTCTGCAGTTCTGCGAACCGGTTTTTGATCGGCATGTGTATCTCCCAAAATCATCGTTCGTCGCTGTCACCGGGACGCAACGCGCCTGACAACAGGACAATGAAAACAGCCAGCGGCAGCAAGGCCATGAATGCAAGACGCAATGTAAGCATCTCTGCCAGAAACCCAATAAGGGGCGGGCCAATCAACAACCCGCCATACCCTAATGTGGCCACGCTGGCGATGGCTTGACCAGGCGGGACATGCGGATCATTTGCCGCCCTGCTGAACGCAAGCGGCATGATCACTGCATATCCAAGCCCCATCAGTCCAAACCCAACCAGAGCAATCCCGGCATCATAGGCCGATACCACAGCCAGCACCCCCAAAGCGGCGCTTACCCCTCCGAAACGGGCCGTCGCGGTTGGTCCGAACCGCGCGATCACGACACCACCCACCAGACGGAACGCGACCATTGTCACCGAAAAGACTGCATATCCCAGCGCTGCGACGCTTTCGGGCGCACCAGTCACATCCCGCAGGAAAATCGCGCTCCAGTCCGCGACGGCCCCTTCACCCAATGCCCCGCACAGGGCAATAAATCCGACAAGTATCAACGCACCCGACGGAAGTGCAAATATCGCCCCGCCCGCGGCCACAACACGGTGCGAATTCCACTGCACGCGGGACAGAGCCAGTGTCAGCCCAACTACGATGCCACCGGCCAGTAAAAAGTGCTGTGACACCGTCAGGCCCATCTGTATCGCACCAAATCCGCTCAGCGCTCCCAGACCGGCCCCCAGGCTCCACATCGCGTGAAAAGACGACATAACGGGCCTGTCATAAGCGCGCTCAACCTCTGCTGCCCAGGCGTTCATCGCCACATCCATTGAGCCGTGGAAGGCCCCGAATACGAACAGGAAAAACGCCAATGCCCAAAAGCTTCCGGCAAAGGCCAGCAGGATAAGGGATGCGGTATAAAGAATGGCGATGATCCGTGTGATCACCACAGCCCCGAACCGATCCGTCAGACGTCCGGTAACCGGGAACGAACACACAGCCCCAGCCGCCATGAACAGCAAGCCGTAGCCAAGCGCTTCGTGCGACAGGTCCAGGTGATCCCTGACTGCGGGAATACGCGAGGCCCAGATCCCAAACAAAGCGCCGTTCAAAATGAACATGGCCGCCACGGCCCGCCAAGCGGCCATAATTCCGATCACGTATTTTCCTTTGCTCCGCGCCCGCCCCTGTCAGTTCTACAGCCTTGGGAAGGTTTAGCAAACGCGGATTAGGCCAACCGCTTTCGTATATGCCTGATACCCAGCCAGACACACAGGACAACCGGCAAGGTTGCCGCCGCGGTCAGCATCCCCTTGCTGATCCCGGTGGCGGTCAACGGGTACAACAGATAGCTGGCCAGTGAGACCGCATAATAGCTAATCGCCACCACGGAAAGCCCCTCGACTGTGTGCTGCAACCTCAGGGCCAGATCAGCACGGCGGTCCATACTTTCCAGCAAGGCCTGATTCTGGGCGCTGCGTTCCACATCTACCCGGGTCCGCAGCAACTCACCCCCCCGGATCGCCCGGTCGGACAAGGTCTGCAGCCGACTTTCCGTGGCTTTCACTGTCCGAATTGCGGGCTCATACCGGCGCATCATGAAATCGGCAAAGGACTGACGGCCCTCGAACCTTTCCTCGCGCAATACTTCGATCCGTTGGTTCACGATGGCTTCATAGGCCCCGGTAGCCCCAAAGCGAAATGCGCATCGGGCAGAAAGCGTTTCCAATTCGATGGATGTAGACAGCAGATCCGGCAGTAGTTCGTCAGGATGCGCCGAGTTATCTGTCATCTGCCCCATAAGCCGGGTCAGCTTTCCATCCAGCTCTCCGATTTTCGGCATCAGTTGCTTGATGCGAGCAAAGCCCAACATGGACATGGCCTTGTAGGTTTCGATCTCGCACAGGCGCTGGATGATGCGTCCGGTTCGGCGCTGTCCTGTTCCCTTGGTCACGAAGAGCGCGAACCGCATATGCCCAGCCGGATCAATCCGAAAGTCACTGGCACAAATCGCAGCATCATCCAGCACGCGCGCAACCGCAAGGCTTTCGGGTTCGAACCATTCGGCCAGCGCGGCTTTTACCGCCTCATCATCTGGTCTTTCAGTCACCCGAACCATGGCCGAGGTTATCCTCTGGCCCGGGCTGGCCATCAGCCAATCAGGTGGGAAAGCCTCAAAATCAGCGGGGTTGAAGGCCCGGTCACTGACATTCCGGGTGATCGCCGTATAGGTCACAAATTCCGTGTGCTGCTCCCACTTGAGCCAGTGACGGCCGATCTGACCCGCGTAATGCGTCGCGTCCGGCTGCGGGTGCTGCGCACCGTGACGGTCCAGAAGATTGACCAGATGGGCTATGTCTTCGCTCCGGTCCCGCGCAACCGCCGCCACGGGTTTCTTGATGGCCAAAAACGCAACGGTGCATGGCGTCGAGGCCACGGGAAACGGGCGCGCATGCAGCTCGTTGGCCAGCGAATAGCGCAGTGGATGATCGTCGATCGGCGTCATTGAATGCTCCGGCGTTGTCCGGCGCACTATACGACAGTTCAAAAATACATCAATTATCTTTTTATTTCAATAGCTTACATGGATACTACGGTATACAAACCCCTTATGTCATTGATTTGGCTGCCACAGTTCGATTGGGTTGCCCTCAGGGTCGTGAATACGTGCGAATTTTCCAACCTCGCTATCCCATTCCGGATTGGTCTCGACGGCAATGCCTGCGGCTTGCAACTGGGTCGTCATGGCAGACAGATCGTCAACCCGAAAATTGATCATCCACTGCTGCTCGGCGCGGCCAAAATAATCGGTGTCCTGCGCAAACGGGGCAAAGACCGTATAGCCTTCGCGCTGTTTCCAGGGGACGGGATCGTAATGATGAACGCCAAGATGGGTCTCGTACCAATCCCGCAGCGCTTCCGGATCTCTGGCGCGAAAAAACACGCCACCTATGCCGTTGACCTTTTCCATGGGGCACCTCCTAGTCTCTCTTTAATAGCCCAAGGATACCACATTCCGTCCGCCTCATCTGGCCAGAAATTTCCTGGAGGCTTGGGGGCAAAGCCCCCAACATGACAAACAAGAAAAGGGCGCCCGAAGGCGCCCTTTGCATTTTGGTTAAGGCTTTAGATCAATCGATCATCGGCAGCAGCTTGTCCAGCGACTGTTTCGCGTCGCCATAGAACATGCGGGTGTTCTCTTTGAAGAACAGCGGATTTTCGATACCCGAATACCCCGTACCCTGACCACGTTTGGACACGAACACCTGCTTGGCCTTCCAGCATTCCAGAACCGGCATACCGGCGATCGGGCTGTTGGGGTCTTCCTGCGCTGCAGGGTTCACGATGTCGTTCGAACCGATGACGATGGCAACATCCGTTTCCGGGAAGTCCTCGTTGATCTCGTCCATTTCCAGAACGATGTCATACGGCACCTTGGCCTCGGCCAGCAGAACGTTCATGTGGCCCGGCAAACGACCGGCAACCGGGTGGATCGCAAAGCGCACATTCTTGCCCTGCGCCCGCAGCTTGCGAACCAGTTCGGACACCGATTGCTGTGCCTGCGCCACGGCCATGCCATAGCCCGGAATGATCACCACGCTGTCGGCGTCATTCAGGGCTGCGGCAACACCGTCGGCCTCGATTGCAATCTGCTCGCCTTCGACAGCCATCTGCTCACCTTGCGGACCACCAAAGCCACCCAGGATCACACTGACAAAGTGCCGGTTCATCGCCTTACACATGATGTAGGAGAGGATCGCACCGGACGAGCCCACCAGAGCACCGACCACGATCAGCAGGTCGTTGCCCAGCGAAAAGCCGATGGCCGCAGCCGCCCAGCCTGAATAGCTGTTCAGCATCGACACAACCACCGGCATGTCGGCACCGCCGATGCCCATGATCAGGTGATAACCAATAAACAAGGCGGCCAGCGTCATCAGGAACAGGGGCAGGAATCCGCCCGTGGACGTGTACCAAACCAGACAGATCAGCGAGAGCCCCGCCGCAGACGCATTCAGCGCGTGACCACCGGGCAGTTTGGTTGCCTTCGATGTGACCTTGCCAGCCAGCTTGCCATAAGCCACGACCGAACCGGTAAAGGTGATCGCGCCGATGAAGATGCCCAGGAACAGTTCCACGTGCAGGATTGCCAGCTCTGCCGCTGTCTTCTTGGCGATCAGCTTGGCAAACGCGCCCAGGTCGGAAAGGTCGACGTCTTTTGCGGCATCAACAACCGCAAAAACTTCGGCGACATTCTTGATTTCAAAATGCGCGTTGAAACCTACGAACACAGCCGCCAAACCAACCAGCGAATGCATCGCAGCCACAAGCTGTGGCATCTCGGTCATCTGGACGCGCTGCGCCACATATTGACCGATCAGACCACCACCTATGATCAGCAGCAGTGACAGCAGCCACAAGCCCGAACCGGGGCCGACCAGCGTGGCGAAAACCGCCAGCGCCATACCGACGATGCCATACCAGACAGCGCGCTTGGCGCTTTCCTGGTTCGACAGACCGCCAAGCGAGAGGATAAACAGAACAGCCGCAACAACGTAGGCGGCAGTGGTGAAGCCATAATCCATGTGCCCGGCCTCCTTAAGATTTCTGGAACATGGCAAGCATGCGCCGAGTTACGAGGAAGCCACCGAAGATGTTGATCCCGGCCATGAATACGGACAGAGCCGCCAGCAGAATAACCAGGAACGACCCGGATCCGATCTGCATCACTGCGCCAACGATGATGATCGACGAGATAGCGTTGGTGATCGCCATCAGCGGTGTGTGCAGGCTGTGTGCAACGCCCCAGATCACCTGGAATCCCACGAAGATCGCCAGCACAAAGACGATGAAGTGCTGCATGAAGCTGGCCGGAGCAATCAGACCGATCAACAGCATTAGCGCACCGCCGATACCCAGCAAGGTGAACTGCTGTTTGGTTTGCGCCTTGAAGGCCGCAACTTCCTGCGCCTTTTTCTCCTCCGGGGTCAGCTCCCTGACCTCAGGCTTTTTCTGAGCGGCAATCGCCTGAACTTTCGGCGGCGGTGGCGGGAAGGTGATTTCACCTTCATGCGTCACGGTTGCGCCGCGGATCACGTCGTCTTCCATGTCATGGTTGATCTGACCGTCCTTTTCAGGCGTCAGGTCTGTCATCATGTGACGGATGTTGGTTGCGTAAAGCGACGAAGACTGCGCCGCCATCCGGCTGGGGAAATCGGTATAGCCGATGATGGTCACGCCATTATCGGTCACGATCTTCTCGTCAGCAACGGTCAGCTTGCAGTTGCCGCCTTTTTCCGCCGCAAGGTCCACGATCACCGAACCCGGTTTCATCGCTTCGACCATGTCCTTGGTCCAAAGCTCAGGCGCTTCGCGGTTGGGGATCAGCGCCGTAGTGATGACGATGTCCATCTCCGGAGCAAGTTCGCGGAACTTGGCCAGCTGTGCCTCGCGGAATTCATCGGACTGAACACTCGCGTAACCGCCGGTTGCCGCGCCGTCCTGCTGGTCTTCTTCGAAGTCCAGATAGACAAATTCGGCGCCCATGGATTCAACCTGCTCGGCCACTTCGGGGCGCACGTCGAACGCATAGGTGATTGCCCCCAGCGAGGTCGATGTCCCGATCGCGGCCAGACCGGCCACACCGGCACCTACGATCAGGACCTTGGCAGGCGGTACTTTACCAGCAGCCGTCACCTGACCGGTGAAGAACCGGCCAAAGTTGTTACCCGCTTCGATCACCGCGCGGTAGCCCGCGATGTTGGCCATCGACGACAGAGCGTCCATCTTCTGGGCACGACTGATACGCGGCACCATTTCCATGGCGATCACGTTGGCGCCCTTGGACTTGGCGGCCTCCATGCCCTTTTCATTCCCTGCAGGGTTGAAGAACGAGATCAATGTCTTGCCCTTGGCAAGACGCTTCAGCTCGGTTTCATTTGGCTGACGTACCTTGGCGACGATGTCGGCGGCTTTCCACAGCGCCGCCGCGGTTCCGATAACCTCGACACCCGCCTCTTTATATGTGGCGTCCGAGAACCCGGCCGCAGCGCCGGCCCCTTTCTCGATCAGGCACTCATACCCGAGCTTTTGCAGTTGACGGGCTGAATCCGGAGTCATCGCGACCCGGTTCTCACCGTCAAATGTTTCCTTTGGCGTTCCAATCTTCAACGGCGCGTCCCCCTAATTTTCGGTCAGTTCGCAAGGATAGTTGGCATTCTATCTGAAGAACCAGTTTTAACTGCGCAAGATTATTTCGCAAGCGCAGCATTGTTACGTCGTGTAAAATCCCGTCCACCTCAGATCCAGCGGCGGGTTTGCTTTTCATATCTGGCGAAATCCGTGCGAAAGGCACGGCGCATACGGTTTTCTTCCGGCACAATAAACCTGCGTTCCAAAATCCAGACAAAAACAGGCATCAACACCAAGGACAGCACCGCGTCGAAACGCAGAATCAAGCCGGCCAGAATAAGTACATCACCAACGTAGATCGGATTGCGGCTGCGCTTGAAGATACCTGTTTGAACCAGACTCGATGGAGTTTCATGCGGCAGGACGGTCGTTCGATGCCGACGAAACTCGGCAATCGCCAGCACGACAAGAACGACGCCACCCCCGATCAGAAGGCCGCTGAGCAGGTCGGTAAACCCGCTGGCCAGCGACAGACCGAAGGACGCATAGGTCGCCTGCAGCCAGGCGAGAACAGCAAAGGCCGCCAACCAAGCGGGCGGAATGTCGAGTTTGCGCTTCATGCTTGTTCCTTTGATCCTGCGGTATGGATGTCGCATTTGTCGGGGTATGTACCGCTTTGCATCCACGAAAGCAAAACCACAGTTGGTCGCATCTGTGCATTTTCGGCCGAACGCGTAGACACGGCAGAACTGATCAGATAGCCCTTTAGTCAGACATTTGTCAGAATTCTGCACAGGACCTCCATGACTGATTTCGCTGCAACCAAAGCCATGTTCGATCTGCCGAATGGAACCATTTATCTGGACGGCAACTCGCTTGGCCCATTGCCACGTGCTGCCGCCGAGCGGGTGAGTGGAATGATGACACACGAATGGGGTCAAATGCTGATCACCGGTTGGAACAAGGCCGGGTGGATGGGACTTCCGACCGGGCTTGGCGACCGTATCGGGCGGTTGATCGGGGCGGAACCGGGTACCATCGTGACCGGCGATACCCTGTCGATCAAGGTCTATCAGGCTGTTGCCTCGGCGCTGGAGCTTTGCCCCGACCGCAAGGTTGTGCTGTCTGATAACGGCAATTTCCCTTCGGACCTTTATATGGTCGACGGTCTGCTGCGTTCACTCGGATCGGAATACGAATTACGGGTGGTCGCACCCGAGGATGTTGCCGAAAACATCACCAAAGACGTCGCGGTTCTGATGCTGACCGAGGTCGATTACCGGTCTGGCCGGATCCATGACATGAAGGCGCTGACGGAACAGGCCCATGCGAACGGCACAATAACCGTTTGGGATTTGGCCCATTCCGCAGGGGCGATCCCGGTTGAGCTGTCCAGTTGCAAAGCGGATTTTGCCGTTGGCTGCAGCTATAAGTATCTGAACGGAGGCCCTGGCGCGCCGGCGTTCATCTATGTGGCGCCCCGCCATGCCGATCGCGTGCGCCCTGCATTATCCGGGTGGCTGGGCCATGAAGCCCCGTTCACGTTCGATCTGGATTACCGCCCCGGACAGGGTATCGAGCGGATGCGTGTCGGCACACCTCCGATCATCCAGATGACCGCGCTGTCTGCGGCGATGGACATCTGGGACATGGCCAACATCAAAGACGTGCGCGCCAAGTCAATCGAACTGACCGAGCTGTTTATTTCGGGCGTCGAGGCCACCTGCCCTAACCTGAAACTGGCCAGCCCCCGCGACCCTGCGCAGCGTGGCAGTCAGGTCTCATTCCGTTTCGCCGATGGCTATGCCGCAATGCAGGCCTTGATCGCGCGCGGCGTGATCGGTGATTTCCGCGCCCCGGACATCATGCGCTTTGGGTTCACCCCGCTTTATATCGATGAGCAGGATGTAAAAGGCGCGGTGGACATTCTGGCCGACATCATGACCAACCGGTTATGGGACGCACCGGAATACAAAGTCAGACAGCGGGTTACCTGATTTCCAACGCTGCACCAATCATGGCGGCAAGGTTCGAGTTCATCCGGTCAAATTCTTGGAAATCCGTCGCGCTGATTTTGTTTCCCCGCAGCGCAGAGGCAATGGTCTCCGCAGTCCCTCTTGCGCCATCAAACAAACGGACACGATCATTCGACGCTTCTTTCTGTAGCCACCTGGTATATAAAGATTGCAGCCGGGCCTCGCCCTGCGTGATGATATCCGAGGCCAGCGACTTTCCTGCATCTAACAGTTCCATCCCGTGTGGAGAGGACATGATCTGAGCCATACCATCGGTCTGCACGTGGATTGCCTGGCCGATGATCTGCGAAACCGAGCCGTCTGCCTGCAGGGCTTTCGCAACGGCTTCGATCTTCTCCTCATAGTGCAACTCGGTGAGTCTGCGCAGGATCGCCTCTTTGTTGTCGAAATACAGATACAATGCCGGGCGCGAGATCCCCACGCCCTTTGCGATTTCATCCATCGACGTCTTTTTAAAGCCGTAAGCCGCGAATGCCTTACGCGCCGAATCCAGTATGGCAAGGCACTTTGCGTCTAGCACGAAATCTCTCATCTGAACCTTTTGACACTTTTCACTCAATTTGTCAGTTGACACTCTGACACTCACACCCATTTATGTCAGAACGTCACTAAATGCCAAGAGGGAGACGCAGCTATGACGGCCAGCTTAAAGATAAATGGGACGTCATATGAGGTCGATCTACCCGAGGATGTCCCCCTTTTATGGGTTCTGCGCGACGAGATCGGACTGACCGGCACCAAGTTTGGCTGCGGGGTTGCGGCATGCGGCGCCTGTACCGTTCATATAGACGGAGAAGCCGTGCGCTCTTGCCAGGTTGCCTTGTCCGATGTCTGGGGTGACGTCACCACAATCGAAGGTCTGGGCAGCCCGGACGCGATGGCCAAGATACAGCAGGCCTGGGTTGACCATCAGGTTGCGCAATGCGGTTATTGCCAGTCGGGTCAGGTCATGCAGGCCGCCGCGCTATTGGCCGAGAACCCCAGCCCCACGGATCAGGACATAGACGATGCGATGCAGGGCAATCTGTGCCGCTGCGGCACCTATCCCCGTATCCGTGCCGCGATCCATGACGCAGCCTCCAGACTGAAGGAGGCATAAGCGATGGCTTCCGTAGGAAAAATTCTTCGCCGCACGTTTCTTATCGGCTCAGCCGCCATTGTTGGCGGCGTCGCGTTTGGCGCCTATTATGTCAGCCGCCCGGCAGCCAACCCGCTGAAGCCTGGTGATGGGGAAACCGCGCTTAGCCCGTTCATCCTGATTGATCAGCAGGGCGTTACCCTGTTCGCGCCACGTGCCGAGATGGGACAGGGCGTAATGACCACTTGGGCAGCCCTGATTGCCGAAGAACTGGACGTCGAATTGGACGATATCCGGGTCCTTCACGGGCCTGCGGCAGCCGCCTATTACAACTCGGCCATTTTGGGTGAGAGCCTGCCGAACAAGGGATATGACATCTCGAATTTCCAGCACAATCTGGCACAGTCGCTGGGCGTTCTGGGCAAGGTTGTCAGTCTGCAGGTCACAGGCGGCTCGACCTCGATGCGCGATGGGTTCGAACGCATGCGGGAAGCCGGGGCAACAGCCCGGGAAACGCTGAAACAAGCAGCGGCTGATCGTCTGGGCGTGGAGCGTGACCAGTTGAAGACCGAAAACGGCGCCGTGATCGCGCCGGACGGGACGCGCATTCCCTATACCGAACTGGCTGAGGCCGCCGGGCAGATCGAACCCATGCAGGTCGAGCTGCGCGATCCCTCAGACTGGCGTTTGCTGGGACAGAACCTGCCGCGTGTCGATGTGGTCGGCAAATCCACGGGCACGGCCGAGTTTGGCATTGACGTGCGCCTCGAAGGTCTGAAATTCGCCTCGGTCCGGATGAACCCGAAACTGGGCGGTGCGATGAACGGCTTTGACGCCAGCGCTGCGGAATCCATGCCCGGCGTGGAAAAGGTGGTCGATCTGGGCAACGGCGTGGCCGTTATTGCCAATAACACCTGGCTGGCCATTCAAGCGGTTGAGGCCATAGACGTCGATTGGGCCGACGCCCCCTACCCGCCGGATACTGACGGTATATTCGCAAAAATTGCCGAGGCGTTTGACGACTCGCCAAATTCGACAATGCGCGACGATGGCGATGTTGAAACCTTGCCCGAAGGGGCCACCGAAATTACCGCTGAATATCAGGTACCCTATCTGGCGCATTCCACGATGGAGCCCATGAACGCCACCGCGCTGTTCACTGGTTCCAACCTCGAGCTGTGGTGTGGCAACCAGGCGCCGACCTTCCTTCTGACCCGCGCTGCAAACACGGCGAATCTGGATAAAGAAGCGGTCGAGATTCACACCACCTATCTTGGGGGCGGATTTGGTCGTCGCGGAGAACTGGATTTCATCGAAATCGCAACCAAAGTTGCCATGGCCATGCCCAACACTCCGGTCCAGACCACCTGGAGCCGTGAAGAGGACATGCGCCACGATTTCTACCGCCCCGGCGCGCTGGCGCGGATGCGCGGCGCGGTCAAAGACGGCAAGGCGGTTCTGATCGACGCGAAGGTTGCATCGCAATCCTGCACGCAACAGGCCGTGGAACGCATATCGGGCCTGCCCGGCGCAGGCCCCGACAAGGTCCTGGTCGAAGGTCTTTTTAACCAGCCCTATGCCGTGCCCAACTATCGCGTCAGCGGCCACATCGCCGATCTGGATGTACCTGTCGGGTTCTGGCGTTCGGTCGGCAATAGCCATAACGGGTTCTTCCACGAGACATTCATGGACGAGCTGGCCCTGGCTGCCGGTCGCGACCCGCTGGAGTTCCGTCTTGAGCTGGCCCAAAATGAGCACGCGCCTTCGGCAGCTGTCCTGCAAGCCGTCAAGGAAATGTCAGGTTGGACGGGTGAAACGCCTGCCGGTGTTGGTCGTGGCGTAGCAATGACCTACAGCTTTGGCACCCCGGTTGCGCAAGTGATCGAGGTGGTCGATGAGGACGGCACCATTCGCATCGCAAAAGCGTGGATTGCCTGTGATGTGGGTATTGCTTTGGATCCGGGAACGGTCGAGGCGCAGATGTTCGGTGGCATGATCTATGGCCTGTCAGCAGCCGTGATGGGTGAGATCACCTTCGCCGACGGTGAGGTCGAGCAATATAACTTCCCCGACTATGACGCGCTGCGGATGCATAATGCCCCGGTGACCGAGGTCCGCATTCTGGAAACCAATCGCCATCTGGGTGGTGTGGGTGAACCGGGCACGCCTCCGTCGATGCCAGCACTTGGCAACGCCCTGTTCGACCTTACCGGCAAGCGCGCACGCAGCTTGCCGTTGATCAATCAATTCAATCTGCTGGTTTGATAGCAAAGCGCCGGTCCCTTCAATCAGGGCTGGCGCAGGGACTCAGGCGGTTTGTTTAACCAATCCCGATCGCACTCCTGCGGACCAGTCGCGTGCCGCATCGCCAAACGCCTCAAAAAGCGGCCGCGAGACAGGGTCATTGACCGCGTCCCATTCCGGGTGCCATTGCACCGACAGGGTGAAACCGGGCGCGTCCTGCACATAAATCGCCTCGGGCGTGCCGTCTGGTGCAGCTCCGTCAATCACAATGCGATGTCCAACCGTTTTGATCCCCTGCCCGTGCAGCGTGTTGGTCATCACCTCGGCAGCGCCCATCAACCGATGAAACACGCCCCCCTCGGTCAGGTTGACCACATGGCGCAGGGCAAATTTTTCTTCCAGCGTGCCGTCGGGTGGCATCCGGTGGTTCATTCGCCCCGGCAAATTCCGGATTTCTGGATAAAGTGTTCCGCCCATGGCCACGTTAACTTCTTGAAAGCCGCGGCAGATGCCGAAAAAGGGCTGCCCCCTTTCGACACAGGCCCGCACCAAAGGTAACGTGATCGCATCGCGAGCCCGGTCGAAATCACCGTGCGCTTCGGTTGCGGGTTCGCCATATTCCTCGGGGTGTACGTTGGGGCGTCCTCCTGTCAGCAGGAAGCCATCACAGACTTGCAACAGTTCCTCAACACAGACATACCGCGGGTCGGCAGGGATCAGCATCGGCAAGCAACCCGAGACATTGGCCACCGCGTCCGAGTTCATGGTGCCGCCAGCATGAGTCGGATATTGATCGTTCATCAAATATGAATTGCCGATGATACCGACGACAGGTCGAGCCATTATTCTTTCCTAGTTCTATCCGCACGTTCCGGGAAAGGTATCGACAGGGTCACAGGCGCGCAATAGCACATAGCCTGTGTGTCAGCGCAAGTCTCTGTTCACCCCTGCACAACAAGGGGCCTGATCGGACCACCGCCGAATAGGCCCTATTCGCTTTGCGCGCCGCTTGTCCCTCGTAAAGATCGGAGAGCCTTTGCCGGCTCTCCGAGTTCACCAAAGGTCAAACTTCGCCAGTCAGCCCGGCCGCTTCGATCCCGGCCATGGCAGCGATGGCGTCGTTATCCGACGTGTCGCCGGTCACACCGACTGCGCCAATTACGGCACCTTTTCGGTCACGCAGCAGGACACCGCCCGGAACCGGCACGACCTGACCGCCATAAACACCGTTTACGGCGGCCATGAAATAGGCCTGTGCCTCGGCGCGTTGCATCTGGGCTGTGCCCGCCATCCCCAGCATGACCGAGCCGTAGGCCTTGCCCTGCGCAATCGCAAAACGACCAGGGGCAGCACCGTCTTCACGCTCAAACGCGATGACGTGGCCACCAGCATCAAGAACGATGACCGAGAGGGGTTTCAGCCCCAACTCGCGCCCTTTTTCAAGGGCTTTGCGGATAAGGGTACGGGCTTTGCGCAAAGAAATTACCATATTCGATCCAGTCATTTCTGTTGGGTTAAAGGCTGGCTTTCATCTCCAGACGGCGGGCGTGCAAGACAGGTTCAGTATAACCCGAGGGCTGAACACGGCCTTTGAAAACCAGATCACAGGCCGCCTGGAAGGCGATGCCGTCGAAACCGGGAGCCATTGGGCGATACGCCGGATCGTTATCATTCTGCCGATCGACCACTACGGCCATTTTCCGCATCGCGGCCATGACTTGCGCCTCATCGACAGTGCCATGATGCAGCCAGTTGGCCAAGGCCTGAGACGAAATCCGGCAGGTGGCACGGTCTTCCATCAGGCCAACATCATTGATGTCCGGCACTTTCGAACAGCCAACGCCTTGATCGACCCAGCGAACCACATAGCCCAGGATGCCTTGCGCGTTGTTTTCGATCTCACGCGCAATTTCATCATCGCTGAGATTGCGGCCGCCCAGCAAAGGCACGGTCAACAGATCATCCAGCGTACCACGTGCGCCACCGGCAGCCAGTTCGTCCTGGTGCTCTAGGACGTTGACCTTATGATA
Source organism: Ruegeria sp. CDSA077 (assembly GCF_059612265.1). NCBI lineage: Bacteria > Pseudomonadati > Pseudomonadota > Alphaproteobacteria > Rhodobacterales > Roseobacteraceae > Ruegeria > Ruegeria sp. CDSA077. Next base: position 292,908 of record NZ_JBXWQG010000001.1, on the reverse strand, counting down.
ATGTGTTGCGTGCAGTGTCGCGGCAGTCGGCGACGGCACCCAGGCGCAAGTTGCGCCCGATTTCGGGTGACCGATCTTGGCGTCCAGCATGTCACCCATACGGTCTGGCATCGCCCACATGCCTTTGCCAATCTGTGCCTTGCCCTTCAAGCCACATGCCAGACCGATATCAACATTGCGATCTTCATAAGACGCAATCCACGGCGTGTTCTTTATGTCTCCCTTGGGCAGCATAGGTCCTGCCTCCATCGAAGTGTGGATTTCATCCCCGGTCCGGTCCAGAAAGCCGGTGTTGATGAAGGCCACGCGCGATTTGGCGGCGCGGATACATTCCTTGAGGTTCGCCGAGGTGCGGCGCTCTTCATCCATAATACCGAGCTTAACGGTATTCCGCGGCAGGCCAAGGATGTCTTCAACCATATCGAAAATTTCGACGGCAAAGGCAACCTCTTCAGGTCCGTGCATCTTGGGCTTTACCACGTAGACCGAACCAGTGACCGAGTTGCCGCCATCGCGCTGCAGGTCGTGCATCGCAATCAGAGTGGTGCACAGCGCGTCCATCAGACCTTCGCCGATCTCGCGCCCTTCGGCATCCAGAACGGCGGGGTTGGTCATCAGGTGCCCCACATTGCGGACCAGCATCAGCGACCGGCCCTTAAGAACACCAGCGCCACCGTCCGCCGCGGTAAAGGTCAGGTCATCGGACAGTTTGCGTGTAAAAGTCGTGCCGCCTTTGCTGACCTCTTCGGTCAGATCACCCTTCATCAGGCCCAGCCAGTTGCCATAGGCAACCACCTTGTCCTCGGCATCCACACAGGCGACTGAATCTTCGCAGTCCATAATCGTCGACAGCGCCGATTCAAGATGCACGTCAGCAATACCGGCCGGGTCGGTGGCGCCAATGGTGCTGGAAGCGTCAATCACGACTTTGACATGCAAACCGTTGTTCTTCAGCAGAACAAAGCCCGGGTTTTCAGCAGCACCGCCAAAACCCACAAACTGCGCTGCATCTGCCAGCGCGGGCACCAGAACCCCATTTTCAACGCGCAGTTCTGACATTTCAGCCCACGATCCGCTGGCCAGCGGGGCGGCATCGTCCAGAAACCCTTTGGCCCAAGCAATCACACGTGCTCCGCGCGCATCGTCATAACCACCACCGACGGGAAGGTCGCCCATCGCGTCGGTGCCATAAAGCGCGTCATACAAGCTGCCCCAGCGCGCATTCGCAGCGTTCAGTGCAAAACGCGCATTGGTAATAGGAACCACCAGCTGAGGACCGGGAATCAACGCGATCTCGGGATCGACATTGTCGGTTTCGATCTGAAAATCACCGCCTTCAGCCACCAAATAGCCGATCTCGCGCAGGAAATCCTGATAGGCGACAGCATTATGCGGCTGGCCATTGTTTTCCAGATGCCAGGCATCGACGCGCCCCTGGATATCGGCCCGCTTTGCCAAAAGTGTACGGTTCTTTGGGCCCAACTCGTGAACCATTTGCGCAAGCCCGTTCCAGAAGGTGTCAGCCGCAACGCCTGTTCCAGACAGAGCATGCCCTTCTATGAATTCGGTCAGAATCCCGTCGACCTTGAGTCCGCTCCGCATCTGTCTGCTGCTCATGCCACATTCCCTCGTATGTACGCCGTTGTATACAGGCCCCAATTAGGGCGGATATTTCCGATAGGCAACATGTCTTGGTCAGTTTGGGTCTTTGGTCGTCAGGCCACTTCGACATCGACAGATGCTTATCGCCTATTGAGCAAGCTTACTTGCACCGCTTGCAGCCCATCGCAGCAACCCATAACGTCGCGCCTGATACCAACCCATTCGAGGCCACCGATGCGCGACGCAGCCCCCACGACGATCTATCTGAAAGACTACACTCCGTTTGGTTATCTGGTGGACAGCGTACATCTGACCTTTGATCTGGCCCCAAATGCGACCCGAGTGACTTCGCGCATCGCCTTCCGGCCCAATCCTGATGCCTCAGACCGTCAGTTTTTCCTGCATGGTGAGCAACTGAAACTGATCCGTGCTACTGTTGACGGGGTTGAGATCACTCCAGACGTCACAGAGACCGGCCTGACAGCGGTTGTCCCCGACGCGGCATTTGTCTGGGAAGCCGAGGTCGAAATCGACCCAGGCAACAACACTGCGCTTGAGGGGCTCTACATGTCGAACGGCATGTATTGCACCCAATGCGAGGCCGAGGGGTTTCGCAAGATCACCTTCTATCCCGACCGACCCGACGTGATGTCGATCTTCACCGTACGCATTAATGGCGCGTTGCCGGTTCTGCTGTCGAACGGCAACCCGACCGGCAAGGGGGATGGTTGGGCCGAATGGAATGACCCCTGGCCCAAACCCGCCTATCTGTTCGCCCTTGTCGCAGGCGACCTGATTACACATCCCGGTCAGTTCACAACCAAATCGGGCCGCGAGGTTGAACTGAACCTGTGGGTGCGCCCCGGTGATGAGGGAAAATGCGCCTTCGGTATGGAGGCGCTGAAGAAGTCGATGAAATGGGACGAGGACGTCTATGGCCGCGAATACGACTTGGATGTCTTTAACATCGTCGCCGTCGATGATTTCAACATGGGGGCGATGGAAAACAAGGGTCTGAACATTTTCAACTCGTCCGCCGTGCTGGCCAGCCCTGAGACATCCACCGATATGAATTTCGAACGGATCGAGGCGATCATCGCGCATGAGTATTTCCACAACTGGACTGGCAACCGCATCACCTGCCGCGACTGGTTTCAGCTGTGCTTGAAAGAGGGTCTGACAGTGTACCGCGATGCGCAGTTCACCTCGGACATGCGCTCGGCCCCGGTCAAACGTATCCACGATGCCATCGACCTGCGGGCGCGCCAGTTCGCCGAGGATAACGGCCCGCTTTCACATCCGGTGAGGCCAGAGAGCTTTCAGGAGATCAACAACTTCTACACCGCGACGGTCTACGAAAAAGGCGCCGAGGTGATCGGCATGCTGAAACGTCTGGTAGGTGACGAGGCCTATGCGCAGGCGCTGGAGCTGTATTTTGATCGGCATGACGGTCAGGCCTGCACCATCGAGGACTGGATCAAGGTGTTTGAAGACACCACAGATCGCGACCTGACCCAGTTCAAACGCTGGTACAGCCAGTCTGGCACCCCGCGTGTATCGGTGACCGAAGATTGGACTGATGGCATCTACACCTTGACGCTGAAACAGCGCACCGACCCGACCCCCGGACAGTCAGAAAAACTGCCGCAGGTTATCCCCGTTGCGGTCGGGCTGATCGGTGCGAACGGGGATGAAACCATGCCCACAACCATTCTGGAGTTCACGCAGGAAATCCAAAGCTTTGCTTTCGAATACACAGTAGAAGGCTGGCGTTTGCAGGGTTGCGAAGGACCGGAACGCGTGTCCGGTGCCAATCCGCCCAAACCCACGGCCTCAATCCTGCGCGATTTCTCGGCCCCCGTGATTCTGGAACATGACCAGAGCAGCGCTGAGCGAGCCTTTTTGCTGGCTCATGACAGCGACCCGTTCAACCGCTGGCAAGCAGGGCGATCTTTAGCCGAAGACACGCTGATCAAGATGATCTTGACGGATGCGGCACCGGAAACGGATTATCTCGATGGCATCCTCGCCGTATTGCGCGACAGCGATCTTGACCCGTCTTATCGCGCCTTGATGCTGGGGTTGCCGTCCCAATCTGAACTTGCTGCGATGATGCATGAACAGGGTGTCACGCCCGACCCGATGGCCATTTGGACCGCTGTTGAAACGCTGCGGCAGGTAACGGCCCAGCACGTTCAGGATCTGCTGCCTCGCCTGCACAGCGAGACCAGCATCGAAGCCGCCTTTAGCCCGGAAGCAGAACAAGCCGGCCAGCGGGCTCTGGGTGGGGCCGCACTGGCGTTGACCTCACGGCTGGACGGGGGTGCAAAAGCGGCCGAGGATTATCAGCGCGCCGATAACATGACCCTTCAGCTTTCGGCTTTGTCCTGCCTGTTGCGTGCGGGCAAAGGGGAACAGGAACTGAACGCGTTTTATGACCGGTGGCAAGATGACCGGCTGGTGATGGACAAATGGTTCGGCCTGCAGGTGGCGATGTCAGCCCCGGCAGAGACAGCAGATATCGTAAGCCACCTGACCGGGCACCCGGATTTCAACTGGAGGAACCCGAACCGTTTCCGGGCTGTTCTGGGGGCGTTGGCGACGAATCACGCCGGTTTCCACCGTGCTGATGGAGCTGGTTATTCTCTGCTGGCGGACTGGCTGATCAAACTGGATCCGGTCAATCCGCAGACCACGGCGCGGATGTGTTCGGCATTCCAGACGTGGAAGCGCTATGACGCAGATCGCCAGGCCCTTATCCGCACCCAGCTGACCCGCATCGCCGAAACGCCAGACCTTTCACGGGACACGACCGAAATGGTGACGCGCATCCTGAACGCATGACCCCCTATTCCTATACACGGCATAACAGGTCACCGCAGGTCATCGCCATTCTGCTGTCGGTCTATTCCGCGCTGGCTGTGTTGGTCATCGCCTTTGATGCCGTCTGGTGGCTGATTGGCCTGCTGGCCCTGTTCACCCTGCCCGCATTATGGGACTTTGCACAAAACACCCGTTCGGGGCTCCGGCTGGATCAGGATGGGCTGCGGTGGTTCTCGGGGCGGCGCGAGGCTGGCGTAAGATTGAGCGAAATCGACCATGTGCGTCTGGATACACGCTGGGATTTCTCGGTGCGCATGTCGCTGGTGCTGACCTCGGAAAAGCGGATTCGCCTGCCCGATGAGTCGACCCCTCCGCATAAGGAACTCGAGTCCCGCCTGAAAGAGGCTGGTCTAAAGGTTGAACGGCATCATTTCGGCCCATTTTGAAACGATCCCGAGCCTCAGGGCGCATTGACCGGAACAAAGCGACAATAAGACGGTTGTAGCTTGAATTTGAGCCAAATAGAGGCCAGTCTCTAAAGCTAGGTTACGATTTTTTTTGTTTCGAGTGTAAGCATGTTCCGGTTTCTGATGGCCCAAAAGGCCCGCGTTCCACATCCATCCTTGAAAATTGCGTCAGATTTCGACGCCGCCGATGCAGTGCTGGCCGCTGCTCTGCCAGATCAGGGTTCGGTAAATATCCCCGTCGCAAATGTCTCGGCCGATGAACTGATCGGTCAGGACGTCATCGAACTTGGCCGCGATCTGGCCCGCCAGGATCGGTGGGCAGACCTTTCTGCAAAGATGCGTGCCGCCGATGACGCGCGCAAAACTGCGCCCGATGGGATGCCAATCGCGGATTTGCTGGCATTCGGCGCTCGGTCCGATGTGGTGCTGGCGGTCGAACACGCTCTGTCCGATTATCGGGCATTGTCAGACTATGATCTTCTTGGCGGAATTTCTGAGCTTGAGGATGAAATGCGGGCGCATGAGGATGATCCGATGATCGCCCTTGTTGTGGCTATGGCGCATATTGACCTGGCCTGGGCGTGGCGCGGCACTGCGACAAACGCAGTTCTTCCCCCCTTGCACCGGTCTCGCTGCACCGCCCATTTCGACCGCGCGGCCGATATCCTGCCAAAATGCCGCGAAGCCGCGCCCAACAATGCGCTGGTTGCGGCTGTTGGCTGTGCTCTGCTGGCAGGTCAGCGCAAGTCCAATCTGCGCGTGGCTGATCAGTATGAACAGTTGATTACGCTGGACCCGCATAACCAACGCCATATGCGTGCAATGGGCACCCATTTGCTGCCACGCTGGTTCGGCAGCTATGAAGAGCTTGAGGTTCAGGCCCTGCGCAATGCAGCCCGTACCCATGACCTTTGGGGCGCCGGTGGCTACACGTGGGTCCAGTTTGATGCCATCGCCCTGGACGACGAAGCCTGCGCACGACTGGATATCGAATATTTCCTGCAGGGTTTGCACGATATACTGCGCAACCGCCCCGACCAGCAGATGGTCAATATGCTAGCTGCCTATTGTGCGATAACCATCCAGAACGGCCTTGGGGGGAATGAAAAGGCCGACGCGGTGCGCGCTCAGATCCACGACGCGGCCAACTGGCTGATCCGTGATCACCTGACCGAACTGCATCCGCTGATCTGGGCCCATGCGGCACAAGGGTTCAATAACTCGGTCCGCATCAACTCGCCCGAACGGTTTGCAGCCCGCGGGCACCGCGATGCGTTGCGGGCAATCGGCGACCTGTTTCGCGAGGAACTGCGCAGCGGCATGGATGTGACCTTTACTCCGACAGGGTTGCACCTGTCCGGACACTGATTCCCCCTTGCCCCTTTGGCGCGCCGGGCCTAATACGCAGGCTTAGACTTCTGCGGAAATGAGGCGCGCCATGCTCGACCTGACATACGAAATGCCTAAGCCCAAAACCATTGCCGGGGCCAAGCACGATTGGGAACTGGTAATCGGGATGGAGGTGCATGCGCAGGTCTCGTCCAATGCCAAGCTGTTCTCTGGCGCGTCGACCCAATTCGGGGCCGAGCCGAACTCGAACGTGGCCTTTGTGGACGCGGCAATGCCGGGGATGCTGCCGGTGATCAACGAATATTGCGTCGAACAGGCCGTGCGTACTGGATTGGGCCTGAAAGCCGATATCAACCTGAAATCGGCTTTTGACCGCAAGAATTATTTCTACCCCGACCTTCCGCAGGGTTATCAGATTTCCCAGCTTTATCAGCCTATTGTCGGCGAAGGTGAAGTTTTGGTCGAGATGGGCGACGGCACCGCGCGCATGGTGCGGATCGAACGCATCCACATGGAACAGGACGCGGGTAAGTCGATCCACGACATGGACCCGCATATGTCCTTCGTCGACCTGAACCGAACCGGTGTTTGCCTGATGGAGATCGTCAGCCGCCCCGACATTCGCGGCCCGGAAGAGGCCGCCGCCTATATCGCCAAGTTGCGTCAGATCCTGCGCTATCTGGGCACCTGTGATGGCAACATGCAGAACGGCAATTTGCGGGCAGACGTGAACGTCTCGATCTGTTTGCCGGGGGCCTATGAAAAGTATCAGGAAACACAGGATTTCTCGCATCTGGGCACCCGTTGTGAGATCAAGAACATGAACTCGATGCGCTTCATCCAGCAAGCCATTGAGGTCGAGGCCCGTCGCCAGATCGCCATCGTCGAAGGTGGTGGCAAGGTCGATCAGGAAACCCGCCTGTATGACCCGGACAAGGGCGAGACGCGTTCGATGCGGTCCAAGGAAGAAGCGCATGACTATCGCTACTTCCCTGACCCTGACCTGCTGCCGCTAGAGATCGAGCAGGCCTGGGTTGACGACATCGCCGCCAACCTTCCCGAGCTGCCTGACGATAAAAAAGCGCGTTTTATCAGCACGTTCGGACTGACGGACTATGACGCATCGGTGCTGACTGCTGATGTTGAATCGGCTGCCTATTTCGAAGAGGTCGCGCAGGGTCGCAATGGCAAACTGGCTGCAAACTGGGTCATTAACGAACTGTTTGGCCGCCTGAAAAAGGAAGATCACGAGATCACCGACTCGCCGGTTTCACCTGCACAGCTTGGCGGCATCATCGACCTGATTTCCTCGGACGCGATCTCGGGCAAGATCGCCAAGGACCTGTTCGAAATCGTCTATACCGAAGGCGGAGATCCGGCGCAGATCGTCGAAGACCGCGGCATGAAGCAGGTGACGGACACGGGCGCGATCGAGGCCGCTTTGGACGAGATCATCGCCGCCAATCCGGCACAGGTCGAGAAGGCCAAGGTAAACCCGAAACTGGCCGGCTGGTTCGTTGGTCAGGTAATGAAGGCGACTGGCGGCAAGGCCAATCCCAAGGCCGTTAACGAGCTGATTGCCAAGAAACTGGGATCGTAGATCTTTCGGTTTTACTGATTTCGGCGGCGGGACTTTAGCCTTTGCGCAAAGTCCCGCCGCTTGTCATTTGTAGCACCAGGCCCGCACCAGCAGATGTGCCGGAATTCGCCCGCTGCGCTATGATGACTTTCCCATTGTGATCAACCTGCTAGATTACCCGGAACTTACAGGTAGGAATTCCGATGCCCCGCTACGAATACAAAGTTGTCCCTTCCCCCCAAAAGTCTGCCAAGACCAAGGGTGAAAAGTCAGCCGAGGGACGTTTCGCTGCTTCTATTGAACAAGTGCTAAACCAGATGGGGCAGGATGGCTGGGAATATCAACGCGCCGAGTTGTTGCCCAGCGAGGAACGCTCCGGCCTGACCGGCAGCACCGTGAACTGGCGCAATGTGCTGATATTCCGCCGTGAAATTGATGTGCCTGTTGCCCCGACACCTGGCCCGACCGAAACAAAGGATGGCGTTGCTCTTGCTCAACCTGTTCCTGGTCCCGATACCGTTCAGGCCCCGGCCCCCATTGCGGAACAGGCCAAAGAGCCGCCTTTGTCGCTGAAAGGTGCTGAAACAGAAAAATCGGAAGACGAAACTGCAGAGACTGAAGGTCAAAAAACCTGATTGCCCTTACCGGGTCTGTCAAAAACAGCTGTCAGGAGTAGCGTTTTGAATCTCAGCTCGTGACGTCGCGAATTAGCGTGTCCCATTGGGCAAAGACCTGATCTGGGGACAGATCGGCCTTTAGCGTAGGTGACACCTTGGACATCTGCGCCCTGAGGTCGGGTTCATGGATCAGCTTCAGCACTGCCTGTTCCAAACCACTGACATCGTTGACGGGAACCAGATATCCGTTCCGTCCGTTTTGAATGAACTCTGACGGACCGTAATCGCAATCGAAAGACACGACCGGTATCCCGCTGACCGCCGCCTCAGCGACGACATTGTGAAACCCTTCGAACCGCGAGGTCGCTACCAGAATGTCCGCGCGCTGCGCCCATTCCCCGACCTCGATCGTATTGCCCGGCAGCCGAGCAACCGACTGTAGCCCCAGATCATCGCGCAGTTTCTGCAGATTTTCCCGCTCGCTGCCCTCACCATAGATAATCAGCCTGGTATCTGGAGCTTGGGAATGAATGCGCTGCATCGCCTGCAGCAACATGTCGAACCCCTTTTGCCGAACGAGGCGGCCAACCGCGACCAGCTGCACACCCTGCCTCGTGCCAGAGGATTCAACTCGCTCAAAGGGGAGGATCGGGTTCGGAATAACCATCCCCTTCTTGCGCAAAGTGAAGGGAAGATCCGCCAATCCGCGATGTGTCAGCCCGACAACCTTTGCTGCCTTTATCCCCGCAATCCCCTGAAGCGGTGCCCAAAGGGGATGTGCGTCCTGTCGCAGCGGATTATTGCGTTCAGAAATGATAACGGGAATCCCGGTTCCAACGCTTGCCAGAAGAGTCTGAACATTCACCTTGGTCAGGAATGAGATTACAACGTCCGGTCGAAATTTCTTTATGACAGAGCGGATATGCGTAATACGTGACGCCTGTCCCGTTGCCTTTTCTGCAACGCTGAGTTCAACATCGAGATGCATCGGGAAATAGGGACCATCGGTCGGCATCTGAAAACCGGTAACGTGAACAGCACAACCGCGCCGGGCAAAATGCCCTGAAACCATGGCGATTACTTTCTCTGCCCCCCCAGGCCCAAATCCAGCCTGCACAAAAAGAACTCTCAAAACCAAATACCTGAAAAACATCCCGTCAATGGAGGGTAGATTAGGGCCCGCGTTCGAGCAACTGTTATGCATGGAATGTTTTCACATTCAGGCTGAATTTCCTGATTTGTTGCAATCAGTGCAAGAAACCGGTCGAAATCACCAAAACACCGAAAAATTACCGGCCGGCTTTCACCTATCCAACCCGCGACCCTGTGCCAATCTCTGAACGATCACGGCAAAACCCGCGAATTGTCTTCGCTGCAGGGGTGCGACCGTTCCGGGCCGCGTTACAAAAGCCTGCCTAAACACCGATATCCAATGCCAGAGCATGGATCCGCGGCACGATATCTCCAAGCGCCTTGTGCACTGCGCGGTGGCGGGCAACGCGAGATTGCCCCTCGAATGCAGCCGCGCGGATTCGGATGTTGAAATGGCTTTCACCACCTTCTTGGAATCCGGCATGCCCGCGGTGGCTTTCGCTGTCGTCAACAATTTCAAGCTCATGTGGATCAAACGCCGATTGCAGGCGGCTTCGCATTTCTTCGGTCACGGTCATTTTTACGCTCAGCGGCAAAAATATTACCGCCCCCCTCTTCTACTTTCGGCTGCTTAGACTAAACTGCTGCCTCCGAGTCGAGAAGATGCGTTCTTAAGGATCATAGCATGACGAAATCAGACCCATTTGGATTCGATATGTCCGTCTCCAGCGCGAAGAAAAAAAACCCGCGTGGACGGCGTGGTATGTCTGGCGCGTCTGAAACTTCGGTGCGAATCTGTGACCATGAGGGCTGTGAAGAGCCTGGTAAATTTCGGGCCCCGAAAGCACCGGATGTTTTGGATGATTTCTTCTGGTTCTGCCAGCAGCATGTGCGCGAGTATAACCAGAAATGGAATTTCTTCGACGGCACGACCGAGGCCGAAATGAATGCTCAACAGTCTAAGGACAAAGTCTGGGAGCGTGAAACCAAACCCTTGGGCGATCCCGAGGCACGTGCCTGGGCCCGTTTGGGAATCGAAGACCCGCACCAGGTGCTGGGCGCGAACAGTACCCAGAACAAAGGGCGCACTACAGGCGGAGGCGGCCGCCGCCTGCCCCCGACCGAACGTCGCGCTATCGAGATTCTGGAAGCCAATGACAGCTGGTCCAAGGCCGAAATCCGAAAGACCTATAAAAAGCTGATCAAGGTGTTGCACCCCGATATGAACGGCGGCGACCGCTCGCAGGAAGAGCAGCTGCAAGAGGTTGTCTGGGCCTGGGACCAGATCAAAGACAGCCGGAACTTTAAATAGGCGTTTTAATTGCTGGCCATACCCTGCAGCGCCAGCACTTCGGGGCGTTTCAAGCAACGTAACCGCGTTCGAGGAACCGACGCCTCAGCACACAGTTCAGGGAATAGCGCGCGCAATTCGTCGACGTCTTCGCGGTGAAAGGATTGCAGCGCCCTGTCGCCCAGAAACAGGCTTTCGCTGCGCACGCCATTGGATGTCAAAATCTCGTGCCGTTCGCAGGCAATGTGAAAATATTCTACCGGCTTATCGGGCGACACTTGATAGACCGCATCGCCATTGACCAAATGGATGGCAGCCGAAAAAACCTTTGCTTCGCCAAACAATAACTCGGCCCGCCAGCCTTCCAGCACGATCCGATGCTGAGGCGACACGTACAAATCCTGATCCGGCACCCCTTTGCCCAGGGCATTTCTCCGGATGCAGACAGGTCTGAACTTTGGCCTGCTGTGCAAAGCCATAGTGCTAAGAGCCCTTTTGCCGATCCAGACAATAGGCGTTGCCCCGCCATTCGAGACGAGCACCCTGTCGCCAACAACCAATTTCTCGACCGGGACCGGTCCGTTGTCGGTATCAATCAAAGTCCCGGAAACAAAACAGGGTGGGTCTGTTGGATCAAGATCCGAGGTCGTGATCTTCCAGTTCCCCAATGTCATCGGGCCCGTCGGGTTCGCCGTGTCCCAGGCATAAACCTGGCCGCCCACCCGAATGAACTCGCCAGATTCCCCTGTTCCACGGTAATTGCCTTGGCCAAGATATGTGTAGGTCTGGAACGTTGCCCCACCGTCGAACGAGATCGTAGAGCCAGAGATAATGGCAGGAACGGTCGTGTCCTGAACGATCAGGTCTCCGCGGCCAGTGCTGTTGACAGTATGAAGAAGGGCATCAAAAGCCATTGGTCAGGCCCAGGATGCTGACGACCGAATGCGCCAACAAATGACCATGGAAAGTACAGAACTGAAAGCAGACTGAACCAAGCTTCTCATAAACTACCTCACTCGGAACCCATCAAAACTCACTAATATGTTCAGTCTAAAACACAGTTACCCCCAAACTAAGTGATATTTTCATATTTGAATGCATATTGTTGCCTGCTGGCCAACAATATCGCCTGATGTAAAAGTGCAATTTCACCAAGACCATCTCCTTATGTGTAAACCGATTGGGCACTGTGCCTTTATCTGAAACGAACGGAGGCGGTATGCCGAGTGCGTCAATACGAATGAAACTGCGCCTCAGTCTTTTAGCCTCGCCGCTTCCCCTTGCCCTTACCCGCAATATGTTGCACCACACACGGGTTCAGAAGCCCGCGCGGGGGCCGCGGTATCAGGATAAGGACGACAGGCATGGATTGGCCGATTGACGCAAACGCAAAACCAACAGAAGAGATTTCGGTCCGAGATGTGTTCGGCATCGATTCTGACATGCAGGTCAAACGCTTTTACGAACAGACAGAACGGGTTCCCGAGATCGACCCGACATATAAGTTCGACCCAGATACGACGCTGGCAATCCTCGCAGGGTTTACCCATAACCGCCGCGTGATGATTCAGGGTTATCACGGCACCGGTAAATCGACCCATATCGAACAGGTTGCCGCACGCCTGAATTGGCCGGCTGTGCGTGTGAATCTCGACAGCCATATCAGCCGGATCGACCTGATCGGCAAGGACGCGATCAAACTGCGCGACGGCAAGCAGGTTACGGATTTCCACGAAGGAATTCTGCCCTGGGCTCTGCGTAACCCTGTTGCGATCGTCTTTGACGAATACGATGCCGGGCGCGCAGACGTGATGTTTGTGATCCAGCGCGTTCTGGAAACCAATGGCAGCCTGACCCTGCTGGACCAGAACGAGATTCTGACCCCGCACAAGTATTTCCGCCTGTTTGCCACCGCCAATACTGTTGGCCTGGGTGACACAACCGGCCTGTATCACGGCACACAACAGATCAACCAAGCCCAGATGGACCGTTGGTCTCTGGTCGCGACGCTGAACTACCTTAGCCATGACGCAGAAACGATGATCGTTCTGTCCAAAGCGCCGCACTACAACACTGCCGAGGGCCGCAAGATCGTCGCTCAGATGGTCACCGTTGCCGATCTGACTCGGACCGCCTTCATGAACGGTGATCTTTCGACCGTGATGAGCCCCCGAACGGTAATCAACTGGGCCCAAAACGCCGAGATTTTCCGCAATGTCGGCTATGCTTTCCGCCTATCCTTTCTGAACAAATGCGACGAGCTGGAGCGCCAGACAGTGGCCGAGTTCTATCAGCGGTGTTTTGACGAGGAACTCCCGGAAAGCGCTGCAAGCACCAGCTTGGGATAACAAATTATACGGAATTTCCGGGGGCTTGTGCGTGGCACAGGCTTTCGGAAGCTCTGGCAGGGCCACATCATCAAAAGCTACGAAAGCTAGCCTTTATGCATTATTGGCCAAATGTGCCTGTGCAACTTCTTGAGCCGCACCTGGAGCCAGCAGTCCATCGTCGTCAAGTTTCCAGATTCCAATGTGATTGTCACAGAATTCGCGAAGATGACCGCGTTTACTGACGTCTTCCGCCAATTTGGTTAAACTATCCGCCGCTTCTGTAAAGTTATGCATGGCATAATCATCAAAGTCCTGGGTTTTCCACGGCCGATCATCGCCGAAATGAAACGTCAGACTGACATTCTTGAGCATCAGCATTCGTTTCGAGTGCGCAGCGAGATTGAATAGCATTGGCTGTATGACCCCAGACATCCCGAGGCAGGAATCTGTGCGAACAAATTGATCGAAAACTTCTTTGGAAAAAACAAAGCAGTCGAAACCCGGATGCTGCATACCAACCTCGCCCATAGACAGGGGGTCATGGGAAAACCCATGCGCATCGCCAAATGTCCGGCGATTGATCGTGATGGCATCGAAACCACCCGCAATAAGCTGACGTACCGCGCCATAAAAATAGGGCTGAAGACAAATATCTGCATTAGTGTAGATTATAAAATCTCCGGGTTTAGCAACGGATGCACCCTTTTCCAGAATATCAAACAAAAGTGGCAAAGGCCGAGGAATTCGAAACGTTCCGACATCCAGAACCGTGCGTTCCAGTTTTGTCGCAACTTGCAGGCCGAAATGGGCCTGAATCAGATCTTCGTCCCCATGCACCGGAACCTGCACCAATGTTGTTTCACCTTCACCAGCCAACGGATCTGATTTGGCAGTCACCATGCTATCCAACGTAGCGCGCTGCACATCATTCATCGCTCCGTCGAAAGAAAAGAAATTGACGATATGCACCAGGTTGATTGGGTCAGGATCTTTGTATTTGGGATCGAAAACGTGAACTATCTCACTCAGCGGCGTTGAGGGTGACTGACAGAAAACATTCTCGGCTAGCCAGCCGGAGGGCTGTAATTCTATGGTCTGTCTTTTGATCCCGAACAATTTTCGAAATTGTCTTCTGAGTCCCATAAAACCGTCCCAAACAAATAACTATATCACGCGTTCGTGTACCGTTCGTTTTGCATTGTACTGACGGAAAAGTCACCCCCAGTTAGAATCACAGGCCACGCAGAAGCCAGGCGTTGCCCCTTTTCTACAGGTCCGGCGTTTATGCAATTCGGGCGTGCCGCTGATTACCCGGAAAACAAGGCCGACCCTATGGTCAAGACCTATGATTGGCTCTAGGTTGCCCGAGTAGAACAAGACCGGACCTGCCACCGATGAGCAAACCCAAAGACAACCCCGCTGATCCGTTCAAGAAAGCTCTGGCCGAAGCCACCAAAGTGATGGCCGACGATCCGGAACTTACGGTGAGCTATACGGTCGACCCGTCGGGCCTGTCGGGTGAGTCGATGCGGTTGCCTCAGGTCTCGCGGCGCATGACGCGGGAAGAGGTTCTGTTGGCGCGCGGGACCGCGGATGCTTTGGCTTTGCAGCGACGCTATCACGATGATGCTACTCATAATCGCTATGCGCCTCCGGGTGACATGGCCCGCGATCTGTACGAGGCGATGGAGGTGGCCCGGTGCGAAGCGATGGGTGCACGGGACATGCCAGGCACTGCGTCCAACATCGACGTCAAGATCGGGCACGAAGCGATCCGGCGTGGGTATGATCAGTGCAAACAGCCAGCTGACGCGCCTCTTTCGGTGGCCGCCGGCTATCTGATCCGGCATCTGGCCACTGGTCGCGACCTGCCGCCTGCGGCTGACAATGTCATGAACCTGTGGCGCGGGTTTATCGAAGATCAGGCAGGGGGCGTACTGGAGAACCTTGACGAGGTGCTTTCGGACCAGGCCGAATTCGCCAAGTTTGCACGCCAGATGATCAAGGATCTGGGCTATGGCGATCAGCTGGGCGATGACCCGGATGAGCTGGACGAAGATCAGGAAGATCAGGCCGAAGACGACGCCGAAGAACAGCCCGACCCCGACAGCACTGGTCAGGATGATCAGGACGAACAGGACGCGGATGCGACCCCTGAGCAGTCACAGGAAGAACAGCAGGATCAGTCTCAGGCCCAAGTCTCCATGGATGAGATGGCCGAGGATGAAATGGGAGAAGAGGCCGAGATGCCCGAGGGCGAGGCCCCGCTGGAGCCGCCTGCCCCTCCGCCTGCATCCGATGCTGATCCCGACTATAAGGTCTACCTGAGCACCCATGACGAAGAGATCGCCGCCGAGGATCTGGCGGAGCCCGCTGAGCTGGAACGCCTTCGGGCCTATCTGGATCAACAGCTAGAACCGTTGAAAGGCGCCGTCAGCCGTTTGGCCAACAAATTGCAGCGCCGGTTGCAGGCGCAACAGAACCGCAGCTGGGAGTTCGACCGCGAAGAAGGCATACTGGACGCGGGCCGTCTGGCGCGTGTTGTTGCAAGCCCAACCACACCGCTGAGCTTTAAGGTCGAGAAGGACACTGAGTTCCGCGATACGGTGGTGACGCTGCTGTTGGATAATTCGGGCTCGATGCGCGGGCGACCTATTTCGATCGCGGCGATCTGCGCGGATGTTCTGGCACGCACGCTGGAACGCTGCAACGTCAAGGTTGAGATTCTGGGCTTTACCACGCGAGCGTGGAAAGGCGGACTGGCGCGTGAGGCCTGGCTGAACGATGGCCGTCCACAGCAGCCCGGTCGCCTGAACGACCTTCGCCATATCATCTACAAAGGCGCAGATGCCCCGTGGCGACGCGCCCGGCCCAATCTGGGGCTGATGATGAAAGAAGGTCTGCTGAAGGAAAATATCGACGGCGAGGCGCTGGAATGGGCGCATCGCCGGATGACGGCAAGGCGCGAGCAGCGCAAGATTTTGATGGTAATCTCGGACGGGGCGCCGGTCGATGATTCAACGCTCAGCGTGAACCCAGCAAACTATCTGGAAAAGCACCTGCGCGATGTGATCGGGATGGTCGAAAAGCGCAAGATGGTGGAATTGCTTGCCATCGGCATCGGCCATGACGTGACCCGGTATTACGACCGCGCCGTGACCATCACGGATGTCGAGCAACTGGCCGGAGCCATGACTGAGCAACTGGCCGCTCTGTTTGACAGTGATCCGCGCGCACGAGCACGGGTGATGGGAATGAAGAGAGTAGGCTGAATCGCCTTTTCCATAACATGGCGTCGCGCGCTCCAAACTGATAGAGGTATGACATGTTTCAGTCCTTCGCCGTGACCGCACGGCCGGAACAGGGCCCGCCCCGGCTGGCCGATCTGCGGACCGAATTGGCACGCGACGGGTTGGACGGTTTCTTGGTCCCGCGCGCGGATGTGCATCAAGGCGAGTATGTGGCCCCGCGCGACGAACGGCTTGCCTGGCTGACCGGGTTCACAGGTTCGGCCGGGTTCTGCGTGGTTTTGGCAGATAAGGCCGGCGTCTTCATTGACGGACGTTATCGCACGCAGGTCAAAGCGCAGGTCGCCGCCGATTACACACCTGTTCCATGGCCCGAGGTCAGCCTTGCCGCGTGGCTAAAGGAACAACTCCCGCAGGGTGGTCGGGTTGGCTTTGATCCGTGGCTACATTCGGCGGGTCAGATCGCGAAAACGCAGACCGACCTTGAAGGCCGCGATATTACACTGGTGCGCAGCGACAATCTGGTGGACCGGGTTTGGCGGGATCAACCCGATCCACCAATGAACCCGGTAAAGCTGCACCCGATCGAATTCGCGGGCGAAAGCGCAGACAGCAAAATCGCGCGTCTGGCGCAGTCCCTGCAGGACGCGGGCTGTAGCGCAGCGGTGATTACCCTGCCCGATTCGATCATGTGGTTGTTGAACATTCGGGGCTCCGATATCGGGTACAACCCGGTGGCGCATGGGTTTGCTATACTGCATGCGGATGGCCGCGTGGATCTGTTCATGGCGCACCAAAAGCTGAACGTGGCGATGGCCGATTCAGTCACAGTTCATGCGCCGGACACGTTTTTGACGGCTGTCGCAGCGCTTGACGGTAAGGTTCAGGTTGATCTTGGTACGCTGCCACAGGCAGTGGCCGATGTGCTAGAGGGGCAGATGGTCGATGGCGGCGACCCTTGTGCGCTGCCCAAAGCCTGCAAGAACCCTGCCGAAATCGCAGGCAGTGCCGAGGCACATCTGCGCGATGCTGTCGCTGTGATCGAAACGCTATGCTGGCTGGATGCGCAAGCCGCTGGCAATGTTACGGAAACGCAGATGGTCACTCGGCTTGAGGAGAACCGGCGCAAGGATAATGCCCTGCAGGATATCTCGTTCGATACGATTGCAGGGACAGGACCCAATGGCGCGATCATGCATTACCGGGTGACCGAGGAAACCGACAGCCTGCTGCAAGACGGTCATATCTTGGTGCTGGACAGCGGCGGACAATATTTGGATGGCACGACTGATATCACCCGGACCATTGCTATCGGCAATGTGGGTGAAGAAGAAAAAGCCTGCTTTACTCGCGTGCTGAAAGGCATGATCGCCATGTCTATGCTGCGCTGGCCTGCCGGGTTGGCTGGACGTGATATCGAATCCGTGGCGCGTATGCCCCTATGGGCAGCGGGTCAGGACTTTAATCACGGTGTCGGGCACGGCGTCGGTGCCTATCTGAGTGTGCATGAGGGCCCTCAGCGTCTGTCCAAAGCCAGCCATGAGCCCTTGCTGCCGGGCATGATCTTGTCGAATGAACCGGGTTACTACCGCGAAGGCGCCTTTGGAATCCGGATTGAAAACCTTTTGGTGGTGCAGTCTGCCGCTACCCTGCCAAGTGGTGACGCGGAACGTCCCATGTTGGATTGGCGCACATTGACCTATGTCCCTATCGACCGACGCTTGGTTCTGACCGATATGCTGACGGCAGTCGAACGCGACTGGCTGAACGCATATCACCGCGAAGTTGCCGAAAAAGTTCGACCAAGGCTGGGAGATGACGCCCAACTATGGTTGGATGCCGCAACCGCACCGATCTGACACCGCATCGTTACATATACCGGGCAGTGGACAAGCGGGAAACCGGACCAGAGGAAAGAGCAAAGATGACCGAGATCACCATTCGCAAGACACCAGGCAAATGGAGCGTCCGTTCAGGAGGCGCCATTCTGGGTGAAACCACAAATGCTCTGGAATTGCTCGAGGGCGATCTTGATCCGGTCATCTATTTCCCTCGTACCGATATCGCGATGGCATTTCTGGATGTTACCGACAAGGTCACGCAGTGCAAACACAAGGGCCAAGCCACGCATTTTTCGATCGTCAACAAATCCTCGGTCACTGAAAACGCTGCTTGGAGCTATGAAGACCCGATCCATTCTGCCTTAGACATCAAAGGCCATGTTGCCTTCTACCCGCTTGATTCCGTGAAGGTCGAACAAATCTGACGTATGTCCCAGATGCGCAATACCTCTACTCAATCTAGTTGTTGCACAATATGAAAGGCCAGATCGCTTTGGCCTTCACGTCAAAATCTGGCTCGAAGTAAGAGAACGATCCTTTACGCTGGATACCACGAAAGTATCAAACGAGCCCGACCTGCACCTTGGGATTTCTCGCTGCGCCTACACTAAAAACTGCTTTTTTCCGGTATTCATGGCGCAGTTTCTTGGCAAAACCCACGCCCAAAATGGTCTGTTTTTCTGGCACCAAATAGATTTACTTTTTGTCGATCTAATGCCGCAATTAATGTGAGTTTAGAGAGTTAAACTGAAGCCTGCTCAAGATCTAAAACTCATCAAATTCCGGAACATTTCCAAGCCTAATGATGAAACTCGGCGCCCCGACCTCGCCACTGTTCGGGTCCTCACTGACCATGTAGGCATCAGCGCCAGCGCAATCGTCGGATAGCGCTTCCCTTTCTGCTCTGTTTTGTGCCTCTGCCGCCGTGGAATATTCAAATTGCTTGCCAATTTTCAAGCTTCCTTGCCCTCCGCGACCGGGCTTGTTTTCCACATATGTCTGGCAGATATAGTGAATTTTTTCTGAGCTCTCATCTGAGATTGTCATGGCAGTATCCGTAAAATGAGTATGGGTGCGATTGATGTATGCGAAAAACAATGCTCGCTAGCCGCTTTGTTCGTGTTTCGATCATTCAAGTCGCGCAAAAAGAAGGGGCGACAATCCTGTCACCGCTTTTTGACGGGCTTCGGCGGACAGGCTTCAGATATTGTATTCGCATCCCTTTCGAGCCGAGTTTTGCGGAGCCGGGCATTCTTGATCTGTCTTTGCTCTGCTTCTTCGTTGACCATTTCTCTAACGATCCGCGTTGTTTTGTCCATCGGTGTTTCCGCCTTGGGAACGTGTGCATTGAAGACAGTTTTTTTTGTCAGCTTTGCCAATGGTTATTCTCCTAACCGTTTTCAACGGTGCATTTATCAGTTGAGTGTTCAAATCGATGCCAGGTGATTGCCTGATCCTTGAGAGACATGCGCGTGTCGTGAATGACTACCACGGAGCAGCTTTGTCTTAACGTCAGGAGCGGACATAGCATTCATCAATGCACTATAGTTCATTTGGAACTTCATTTCCGATCCTACGCTTTGCGTCGAATGGTAAGTGCCAACGACAAGATGATCGCTTGTTGCACCGATAAACCTGTATCCAGGGGGCATCGAAAGCCCCAAAATGTCCGTATCTTGCTGACCAACGGCCAGAATTATTTGTGTGCTCTGTCCGCTTTTCGGGACGAGGTGAAGTCTTTTGAATACCGGATCGCAGATGCTCTGAGGGTGAGATGCAGGTTTGGACCCTGTTTCAATTACCTCAGCGACAAGCGTGAATGCATCCGTATACATCCCGCCTATCTGATCTCCGGAAACCGGATCAACGCCCAGAAGTATTGCTTCCCCCAGCCTTAGATCATTGATGCGACAAGCTGGGTGTCCGCCGAGGGCCCAAGGAAGGTTGGCCGAGTTTCCGCCAGATACCGTGTGAAGGAAGGGACCACACTGCCCCTCTGTTTCATTCGCTAGGTCAGATAGGGCCTCCATATCTGCAGCATTCGGGGCAATCCCCCCCAGACATGCAAAGTTCGCTCCGATGCCTTTCAGCGTAACACCGGGCATGTCCACCACTTGCTGTGCAACTGAGCCGAGGTCTTTTGGCATGATCCCTTCGCGCAGATCGCCCATCTCAACCATCAGGATAATGCCGTGAATGCAGTCTTTCCGGATCGCGGCGGCGGCCAGAGCGGTAATCACGAGGATTTCTGTATTGTAGCTCGCCTCACAGTATTGGATGACCTGATCGACCTGGCTCAGCGTTGGTGTACGGATCAATGTGATCGGGCATGTCATGCCCGCGTTGCGTAACCTTCGCACGTTACTAAGCCGCGCTTCCGCAAGCCCCACAGCGCCGCCGTCGAGCATAGCCTGAGCGATGGCTGGATGCCCGCACACTGCCTTGGTCACACCGGTGACACCGATGCCGCGTGTCTTGAGGCGCTCGACAACAGTCTTCGCATTGTGACGTATCTTGCTCAGATGCACCTCAATGCGAGGGGTACTCATATCGCAGCCACGGGTGTCGAGTGATGTAACCCAGGATAAGCGGCAACAACCATTGCAAGCAAATGCGAAGCCGGCCGGCTGAGTACATCCGTTACCGGCAGCCCGAGTATTTGTGACTGTGCGGCGATCGTGTCGGTTACTTCGGCCTCGGACATCCCCTCATGATTGAGCGTGACACCAATGACCTTTGTGTCAGCAAATGCTTCGATAAGGGCAATCTCACTTGCAGGCTTGGGCATCGGCATATTGGGAAAGTCACAGCGATGCGCGCGCTTTGGAGCGTGCTGGAGGATTACGGCGTCCGGCTGGCTGCCCCGCAGGATAAAGGCGGATGTGCAGAACGCCGGATGGCTCAACGCTCCTTGACCTTCGATCAATATGACATCGGGTCGTTCAACCTCGGATGCGTCAACAATCGCGCCTTCAAGTTCGCCGCAACAGAACTGCGGTGGTACGGCATCCATTGCCACCCCATATTTTGCACCCTGCATCAAACCTGTCTGGCCGGTACCAACAAGGACAGTCTTGATGCCTCTTGCGTTCAAAGCACGGGCCAATACGGTCGCTGTTGTCCGTTTTCCAATGGCGCAGTCGGTCCCAAGAACCGCTATGCGCAGTGCTTTCACACCTGCAATACTTCCATCGAACAGGCGCATATCCTTGCTGGGTTTAGGTTTGCGAATATCTCGGATGGTGACTTTGCGTTCGGCCGCAAAAGAGGCGATTTCTGGATCATCGCCCAGATACTCATGCAATCCACTGACGATGTTCATACCAAGTGATATCGCGTCGAGAACAACGTCACGATCTGTCGATGAGAGCCTGCCCGTAGATGGTGCCATCCCGTAAATGAGGGTATCTGGGATTACGGCTTCATGGACAACAGCAGCGTCCAGACTTCTGAAGACCGGAATGTGGTTTACAGTATCGTCAAGAACCAACCCGCTGTCTTTGCCGTCGTGATCGCTATCTATGACAGACAGGATCCTATAGGCCTCTGAATGGCGAACGAGGCCATTTGCAGTTTTGCCATCCGCCTTGGCAAAGTTACCTTGGCAATAGACAATCGCAGTTGGCGGCAAGATGATCTGAGTGGCAGAAGTTGATCTTATGGGTTCGTCGCTGGTAAATGGCGGCGCCTGCGCCCCGCTAACAGGACGACGGATCGTGTTTGCCACGTTAAAGTCGGTTTTCATGATGTTTCCTTTGTGTGGTCGACACCCAAGGCAACACGGTCGTCACCATCGGATACCAAAGTCGAAATAGTCGCGCCGCGCGCTCAGTTATCGAGAACGCACAGGCCTTTAGATGACTTGAAATTCTTGTTGCAGTTCCAACGGTTTCCGGACCTGTCAAGATGGGCATTCGCAGGAATCTCTATTGTTTCGCAATTCACACCTGAGGTCGCGTATCCCCGCTCGCACTTCCATCCCGTGCCGTACGTTGCATCGTCCAAGTAGGCATGTTCAGGGATCACGACGGCCGCGCACGTGCCATCCTGTACAAAATATCCACGTTCACATGTCCAGGGTTGGCCGTATCCTGATGAATTCAAATACGCGTTGGCCGGGACCACAATGGCGACGCAACGGTCGTCCAATGCTTCGAACCCACGTTTGCATTCCCACGCGGGTCCATAGGTCGTATCAGCCAGATAAGCGTTTGCGGGTACGACGATTTCTTGGCACGTGTCATCGATTTTGAGAAAACCGCGCGAGCAATGCCAACGTTCACCTGATGAATCAAGGAATCCGCCATCGGGTACAATCACCGCAACACAGGTCGCTTCATCGTTCTCGCGAAAACCATGAAGACATTCCCAACCTAAACCATAGGTACGGTTGGTCGGATAGGCATTTGCTGGCACTATAACAGCCGCGCAGACGTCGCCACTCAACCTATACCCGGCGTTACATTTCCAACCGTCACCGTAACTCGTTGCAGTGGCATTTTCTGGCACCGATTGCGATGTAGATTGAGAGAATGCAGGCATCGAAAATAAAAGCAAAGCACCGAGTGTAAACCCGATCAGCGCCGCACTCATCTGAATGCCTAGTAACAGATTTGCGCGCCAAGTCGTCCGAAAGAGTTGCGGCATTGCCTTTGCCTTATGATCCATCCAGCTCAAGCCCCGCGATACAGGCATCTGCGAGGTCGCGGCTTGGCGAATCTGACCCCGGCAGTGTTGCCCAACCTGTATCCATCATGGCCTTGCGGCGGTTGAAGCCAGAGGCCTCTTGCAGTGTTTCGATTATTTCTTCGCGCTTGGGATCAGCGGTTGACCTGTTCAGGCAGACCGGCACCATCGCAAGCGTTACTTCTTCGCTTGCATGGTCTTTCGCCAACTCTTGAGCGCTGCCGCTGGTTGTCCATCCGCCCCAGGTAAAGCCAAGGATTGAGACCGCAATCGCACCACACAAAGCACCGTAGATGCCTGGTTTCGTCCATTCTGGAAATGTCATTTTAGTTCCTCTGGCGGAGAAAGCGCCGCCTCGCTGTTTTATGTCTTTCTGCGCAATCTTGATCTTGCGCCCAGGCCATTCTCAGGACGCGATGGTCGATAGGCGCAGTTCTTGCCTATCGGAAGCTCATTTGATCAACGGTTGCGTTGTGGTTTATTGGCAAGCCATCGGTGCGTCTGATCACCACAAACGGATCAACTAACGTCACAAGCGATGTGGTCGTGCGCGATAACATCGGCAACTTTCCCAAACATCATATCCAAGTAGAGGACGTGACAGCTGAATTTTCATGATGGAAGAACTTAGTTCACTCTAGCAGGCGATACGCCAGGGCTGCAGAAAACCAGAACTTTAGTGGTCTCTATATAACCACTTGGAGACGCAATTACAACGCTCGTGGCCTTACCGCTGTTCCCAAGGCCCCGATACCGATCAAAAAATTGGTTTCAACCTGGCATTTGCTTTGTGTATCGGCAAATCCGTGACCACTTATGTAGCCTTTTTAGTATGTCACTCTGAAACTGGCATTCGCTGCATCAAGGAAAACATGTGGTGAGGGCAGATAATGCTTGGACGTTTTACCGAAAAGTGTGGGTTTGTCTCTGATCTCACATGCTGTTTTGAGTGTGCCTCGTCAATATTTCTGAGCGATTTTTTGGATGATGACAGGTTGAACTGACGCGCAGGGGAAAATCGGAATTTGGCGAGAAAACGGGTGTGGGTAACGCCTGAGACGCGCCGTCAAACGGATCGGCTGGGCGCCTCACCGACCTAGCCACGACCTATTTCGTCAAGCAATTCGGCTGTCGTCACCTGACGGCAGTAGCCTTTGATCGTTTGCAGGGAATTGTCGTGACGCTCTTGCGTGTAGGTCATGCAGGCATCCGTCACTTGGGTGACCAGATAGCCCAGATCACAGGCATCGCGAATTGCGCTTTCGACGCATTGATCGGTCACGATCCCTGCCAGCACCAATTGCTTTATGCCGAGATTGCGAAGCACGTAATCTATGTGGGTCGAGACAAAGACTGAGGAGGAAGATTTTGGAAACACGATCTCATCATCGGCTGGTGCCAGTTCGTCGATCACCTTGCCGTCCCAGGATCCTTTGGGCACGTTGAAGCCCGTGATTTTGTAATCCAGAGATCTGTCGCGCCCGTCTTTGGTCAGACTTTCAATCGTTGTGTAAAGAACCTCGATTCCTGCCGCGCGAAATCCCTTTTGCAAGGCTTGCATATTAGGTACGATACGGGATTTCAGCTGCTCAAAAAACCAGCCAAACTTTGCGTCAAAATCGGCATTTGTCAGCCCTTCGAATTCAGCACCATCCCTGTGGGCTGCAAAGTTCTGCACGTCAATAAACAGCAATCCCGATTGGTCATGTTCTAGTGGAAGATCGCGGGTCAATTCCATGTCTGTCTCTGCTTTCAAATGTTTGCCCAAGAGGTCTAATTTTATGAATGAGGGCGATCATGACGTCCATACTAAAGGAAAATAAAATTCCAAAGTCAATTCAATTTAGATTGACAGAAAATATTTTTCCACCACCATATAGCGCATGTTGATCAGAGACCGCATCGAAAACGCAGCCGATATGCTAACCAGCGGAGAGCGCAAACTTGCTGCAGCTATCCTGTCGGATTACCCATTTGCTGGCCTTTCCTCGATCCAGGAGCTGGCAAAACACGCCGAGGTGTCACCGCCTTCAATCTCACGGTTTGTTACCAAGATTGGACTTGATGGATATCAGGATTTCCAACGTGATCTTATCGCGGAATTGAAAGATGGGCACCGCTCGCCTGTTCAACTCCACCAGGCGGAACGGCCCGTTCATGGGGGATATCTGAAGGACTTTATTTCCAAATCGGCCAGCCAGATGGCCATGGCGGCTGATGCGATCACCGAAGATCAGTTTAACCAGATCTGCACCCTTCTGACCGACCCGAAACGCAGCGTTTACGTGCTGGGTGGCCGGATCAGCGATACGATCGCCAAGCATCTTTCGTTCCACCTGCGTCAGATCCGCAAGGATGTGTTTCATCTGCCTGATACGCCTGAAGGCTGGCCAGAATATCTGTTGCGGATGCGGCCCGGGGATATCCTATATGCTGTTGATTTTCGCCGCTACCAACCGGCGCTGGAGCAGCTGTCGCTTGTTGCCTCACGCGATCGGAATGCCCGTGTGATCCTGATGACGGACAAATGGATTTCACCGATTGCCAAACACGCCCATGAGGTCATGCCGGTGCCAATTGATAGCGGCACCTTATGGGATACTTACTCAGCGGCTCTCTCGGTGACCGAGGCCATCGTGACGCGGATCGCCGAGGACAACTGGGATCAGACCCGAGACCGTATCAAGGCCTGGGATGCTTTGCGCTTTACTCAAGAGGAAAATGAAAAATGACCCTGCCGCTAATTTTTGCTGCCATATCCGATGTTGCCGGAAAGGTGCGCGGCAAAGCCTTTCCCGCTGATCAGTTGGAAAAACGGCTGGTGCGGGGGGTCGGCTGGACCCCTACCAATGTGCAGATCACCTGTTTCGACATAATCGCTGACAGCCCGTTCGGCGCGCTAGGTGATTTGCTTTTGATTCCCGATGCAAACGCAGAGGCCCGGGCGACATTTGGAGATGTGACCGAGCATTTCCTGATGGGCGATGTCGTCACGCTTGACGGGGATCCTTGGGCCTTTTGTACGCGCGCTATCCTCAAATCCGCGCTGAAGCGCCTGCATGATGTAGCAGGCGTTCATCTGATCTCGGCGTTCGAGCACGAGTTTCAACTGAAAAGCCCACCGGCGGTGGAAAATCAGGGATACGGACGCGAAGGGTTCGAGATTCAGCGGAAGCTTTGCGAAGTGCTGATGGCGACACTCGCCGAAAACGGGCTTGAACCAGACAGTATCATGAAGGAATTCGGCCCCAATCAATACGAGGTCGTTATCGGCCCTGCCAAAGGTGTGCGCTCGGCAGATGAGGCAGTAATCCTGCGCGAGCTTACTCGCTCGGCAGCGCGTCACCTGGGTGAGGCTGCAACCTTTACGCCAATCCGCGATGTGGCGAGCGTCGGCAATGGCGTTCATATCCACATGAGCTTTGTCGACGATGCCGGCGAGCCGGTCACATTTGATGCAAGCGGCCCCTGCGGGATGTCCAGACTTACTGATGGGTTCGCTGCTGGCGTGCTAAAATACCTGCCTAACATTCTGGCGCTAACGGCACCGTCTGTCGTGTCATACGAACGCCTTACTCCGCACCGGTGGTCGGCTGCGTATAACAATCTCGGGTTCCGAGACCGCGAGGCCTCGTTAAGGGTCTGCCCTGTGACGGCAAAGGACCCCGCTTCAATCGCCAGACAATTCAACATTGAATACCGCGCGGCGGATGCAGCGGCGTCGCCCTACCTGGCTTTGGCCGCTGTTGTACATGCTGGTGTTCAGGGGATCGAAGATGGGCTGAAAGCGCCCGCGCCGACCGAGGAAGACCTGTCGCTTCTGTCAGCGGATGATCTCACGGCGCGTGGTTTTGTACGCCTGCCCGAAACGCTTGAGGCCGCCCTTGAGGCGTTTCAGGCGGATACGACAGTCACCGGTTGGTTCGGACCAGATTTCGCGAGCGTCTACGCCGCCCATAAGGCTGCAGAAATCGACGCGGTAAAAGACCTGGACACAGCACAGAAATGCGCCGCGTATGAAGGAACATACTGATGAGTGCGCCCTCTGACAGAGCATTAGTTCCATTTGTCAGCGTCGAAAACATGCGGGACCTGGTCCACAAGCATGGCCTACGGGACTGCCTTGCGGAATTGGCCAATATGATCGAAGCCGATTTCAAACCCTGGCCGGTATTTGACAAAACACCGCGCGTTGCGTCCCATTCTAAGGCGGGTGTGATTGAACTGATGCCAAGCTCTGATGGTGTGGATCACACCTTCAAATCCGTGAACGGGCACCCATCGAACACCAAGGTCGGCCTGCAAACCCTAACCGCCGTTGGTGTGCTGGCCTCTGTTGATCCCGGCTATCCACAGCCCTTTTCTGAAATGACCCTTCTGACGGCGCTTCGCACGGTGGCAACATCGGCGATGGTGACGCGAATATTGGCCCCAAAATCAGCTAAAACCCCTGCGAGTATCGGCTACAGGATATTCTGATGCGCAATGATATTTCTGTAGAGTACCCAAAACAGACGCGCATCGAGGGCGATATCCAGCAACTCGACCCGGATCACGCGGTCAACGAACTGTGGCAGGTTCTAACCGGTTCTAAAAAGGGACGAACCTCCGAAGATCAGATCACGGTTTTTGATGGTGTTGGCTTTGTGGTCGAGGATTTCTCGGCCACACGCTGGCTGCATCAAAAAGCGACTGACGGCGCCCCAAGCAAAATGCTGGATCTGATTGCCGACCCGCACGATCCCAAGGATCTGCTCGGTATGATAAGACGATACACACACCGTGCGGTCCAAGCTGCATGAATTTGTGTACTCATACCTTATTGGGGCCGAACGATCCTGCGCCGATTGACGTCGTTAATGCGGATAGCACGTCGGAGATCGTGCTGCTGTGTGAGCATGCAGGCAATGCGGTCCCCGAGATGCTTGGAGATTTGGGCGTCCACCGCGACGTCATTGAAAGCCACCGCGGCTGGGACATTGGTGCCGAGGATGTAGCGCGCCAGTTGGCTGAACAGTTGAACGCGCCTCTCGTCGTCCAAAATTACTCACGGCTGGTATTTGACTGTAACCGTCCCCCTGACAGCCCCTTGGCGGTCCCTGCGATCAGCGACCAGGTTGAGGTGCCGGGGAACAGCGCGATCACCGAATTGAGCCGGGCCATGCGTGTCGATGAAATCTTTCGACCTATGGATGCAGAGTTGAATCGGCTCTTTGCCAACCGTCCGCGTCGTGCCGCGTTTTCGATCCATTCCTTTACACCGCATCTCGATGGCAAGGACCGGCCTTGGCAGGCAGGCTTTTTAAGCCGCGGTACAGGCGGTGCTGCCAAAGCATTGATGGCACATATCGCGCAGCTCCGCCCTGACATGACCTTTGCGTTGAACAAGCCCTATCAGATCGAAACTGAGGGCGATTGGTTTATTCCAGCGCATGCAGAACCCCGTGAGCTTGTGCATTGCCTGATTGAAATTCGAAACGATCAAATCCGCGAACAATCGCAAGTCGGGCTGTGGGCGGATCTGCTGGCAGACGCAATCCTTACAGCGGTAGGGGACATTCCCTCATGAGCATCGCCCCCCTTCATACACATCCCGGACGCTTGCGGGCGTCCAACTTGCTCCGGACGGCGGCGGCGGTTGCTGTGCTGCTGGCTGTGGTGCTTGGGCTGACGTTGATTTTTGGACGCACTGGCGAGCGGATTGCTGTACAGATGTGTGTCAATGTGGTCGCTGTAGTGGCCCTTGCGATTTATTGCGGCAACACGGGCATTGTGTCTTTCGGGCATGGCGCGTTTTTGGCGCTAGGCGCCTATCTGTCAGGCATTCTCACCATGCCTGCTGCTCTTCAACGTTCTGCCCTACCGGATCTACCGTCATTTCTGGCAGGCCATGAAGTAACGATCTGGGTGTCGCTGCCGGTGGTCGCCCTTGCGGGACTTGCCTTTGCAGCTCTAACCGGAAGCGCCATCGCTCGGCTTGTGGGTGCGTCTGCCACGATTGCCACGCTTGGCCTGCTGATCATCGCCCATGGCGTGGCCATCGCCGCACGCGAAATCACACGCGGCAGCCAGACGTTTTACGGTGTGCCAAGGGTGACAGATCTGGTTCTGGCCCTCGGCGCGGCCACGGTCGCAATCCTGCTGGCCCGTTGGTTTCGCGAAAGCCGTTTGGGCCTGTTTTCCCGCGCGGCCCGTGACGATGAGGATGCCGCAACAGCACTTGGCATCAATGCCCGACGCACAAGATTCATCGCTTGGTGTGCCTCTGGTACCATGGCGACAGTCGCGGGTGCACTTTACGGGCATATGCTGGGGGCATTTTCACCCGCATCCTTCTACCTTGGGCTCGTCTTTGCGCAGGTGGTCATGATGATTGTCGGCGGTATGTCATCGGTTGGCGGCGCAGTGGTCGGGGTGATCGCGGTGACGCTGCTGCAGGACACTGTGCGCCAGTTCGAAGGCGGCTCGACTGTGCTTGGCGTCACCTTGCCCGAGGTCTTTGGCCTGACGACGATTGTCCTGGGGCTTGCCATCCTGCTGGTGATCTGGGCGCGACCTCAGGGTCTGGTCGGAGGCTTTGAACTTGGCCCTGGCGCCGATGCAAATCTGCTCGCGCGCCTGAAGTCCCGAGTAACTCCTGCGCGCACGCCCGAGCCCGTCGTCCCAGCCACGCTGAAAGCATCAAACCTGTCAAAAAGTTTCGCAGGCGTCAAAGCCGTGAGAGACGTCAGTTTCGAAGCTCCGACTGGGCGCATCACTGGCCTGATTGGCCCCAACGGTGCTGGCAAGTCCACGCTTGTTAACTTGCTGACACGCGCCTATCAGGCGGACACCGGTTCTGCGCATATGGGCGAGGTTGATCTGACCCGTGTCGCGCATCACAAAGTGCCAGGCTTTGGTGTCTCGCGTAGCTTCCAGAACTTGCGCCTGTTCAGCGGTCTGACAGCCTACGAAAATGTTCTTGTTGCCGCTTTGGCCGCAGGTCACGACTGCAAGACTGCCGCGGCTATCACCCTGCGTGAACTGGATGCCTTTGATCTTGGGGAAGTCGCCGGGTATCGCGCCGACAGCCTGCCATATGGTGCCCGCAAGCGCCTGGAAATCGCCCGCGCTTTGGCACAAGACCCTAAGATTCTTTTACTGGATGAACCGGCCGCTGGCATGAATCCTGGCGAAACAGATGATCTGGCTGATCGGCTGATTAAGGTCGGCAAAACACGCGGCATCGGTGTCCTTCTGATCGATCATGACCTGAGGTTCGTGAACCGCCTGTCGGACTGGATCGTGGTGATGCACCAAGGTGGCGTCATCGCGCAAGGCACGCCTGAAGACGTGCGCGCAAATCCCAAAGTCATCGAGGCTTACATCGGCAAAGGGCGCACAGCCCAAAAAGCAGAAATTAGCGAAACCAACCGAAGTCAACCAACAGAGGTAGCAATAAAATGATACGTAATGCCCTTCTTCTTTCAACAGCAGTTATCACCGGCCTGGCTGGAACAGCGATGGCTGAGAGTTATAAAATCGGCGTAATGTCCGCGCAATCGGGCTATCTGGCCCCCTATGACGGACCCGCCTATGCCGGGTTCCAGTTCTGCATTGACGAAATGAACGCCAAGGGGGGCCTGAACGGCACAACACCGGTTGAGTTGATTGTGCGCGACACCCGGTCTGACATCGCCGAAGGCGTTAAAGTTGTACAGGAAATGATCGATGACGGCGCGCAGTTCATCGTGGCGTCAGCCGATGCCGATCCGACAATCGCCGCGGCCCAGATCACAGCGGCTGACAGCATCCCAACAATGACCTTTGCCGGAACAGCCCCGGTTCTGACGCAAGTCGGTGAACATGTCTTTGGCAGTTACCCCGCGGACAACCAACAGGCCGCCGTACTGGCAGGCCACGCACGCGAGCAAGGGTTCGAACGTGTCTGGCTCGTGAAATCCCCAGACAGTGCCTACACATTGGGTGGGCCCGAGTACTTTGGCGAGGCCTTCACATCGCTTGGTGGTGCCGTTGTCGGGGAAAGCAACTATTCGCTGAACCAGCCGGACTTTTCTGCCATCGTGACGACCATCAAGAATGCGGATACCACCCCGGACGTGATCGTCACATGGGCGTGGGAGCCTGATTTCCCGGCCTTCATCCGTGCGCTGCGGGGTGCCGGGATTGATACCCAGGTGATGGGAGGTGACGTACTCGATTCACCAACCGTACGCGGCCTTGGTGATGTCGTCACAGGCGTAACGCATACATCTGGTGGCTTCCCAGACGAAGGCTCTGCCTATGCCGATTTCATCACGCGGTTCTCTGCTGCAAAGGGGATCACGCCGGACAACAATTACTACGTAAATGGCTGCGATATTGCGCATATGATCGAGGATGCTGTCGCAGCGGCTGGCACGACAGACCCTGATGCCGTGACTGCCGCAATGGCCGGCATTGAGAATGGTGAGGGTATCATGTCCAACTTCACTTTCGCGGGGACCGACCGGATGCCTCTGCGTGATGTTGTGGTCGCACGGATTACCGATGCAGGCGAAAAAGAGTTTGTCCTGCGCACCTCAGCTGATCCCGCAATCCTGCCACAGCCGTAAGGTCTGAACCCAATGGAAACAGCACTCGATATCCAAGGCTTGCACGTCCGCTATGGCCCAATCCGCGCGGTTCAGGGCATTGACCTGATCGTCCCCAAAGGCGGCATAACGGCGCTTTTAGGGGCCAATGGCGCAGGCAAGACAACGACGGTAATGGCCATCGCAGGTGCTTTGCCCGTGGTATCGGGCGCTGTTTCCCTTTTTGGCAAGGATATGACAGCGGCTGCACCTGACTCCATTGTGCGGGCGGGTGTGGCCATTTCACCGGAAGGACGCCGCGTGTTTGCGCAGCTGACGGTCGAAGAAAATCTTATGCTGGCCGGATCAATTCTGGGCGACGAGACGCTCAGCGCCAAACGTTTGGCCGAGATGAAAGAGCGTTTCCCGATCCTAGGCGAACGCCGCCGTCAGATGGCGGGGCTTTTGTCGGGGGGCGAACAACAGATGCTGGCGGTGGGACGTGCCTTGATGAGCGGACCGCGCTTGCTGTTGCTGGACGAACCGTCGCTTGGCCTTGCGCCGCAGGTCGTGGATCAGATTTTCGACATCGTAGAAGAATTGAAAGCCGACGGTATTTCAGTGCTTCTGGTCGAGCAAAACGCGGCTCTTGCCCTGGACATTGCCGATCATGCTGTCGTGCTGGCGAATGGCGCTGTTGCCGCTGCCGGTGCACCGTCGGAACTAGCAAATAACGCGGTCTTGCAATCCGCATATCTGGCGGCTTGAGCGATGGAAGTTCTTCTTCAACAAATGATCAACGCGCTTAGCCTTGGGGGAATTTATGCGATGCTGGCCCTGGGGCTGGCGATTGTGTTCTCTATTGTACGATTGATCAATTTCGCGCATGGCGAAATCATGACGTTCGGGGGCTATGGCATCTTTCTGGCCATGAGCTTTGGCCTGCCGCCGATCGCCGCTCTTGTTGTCGGGCTTGGGGCTTCTGTGTTCATGGCCATGGCAATGGAGCGTACAGCGTTTCGCGCCATGCGCGGCGCGGATGTCGTTGCACTTTTGATCACATCTTTCGCGGTGTCCGAAATCCTCAAAGTTCTGTTCCAGAACGGAATTTCCGCCAGACCCGTCCCGATCTCTTTTCCAGCGTCATGGTCTGGCACATATCATATCGGCCAGACGACATTTGGCATTATCCCGACCGTATCAATCATCGTAACATTTTCAGCCCTTGCAGGCCTGACATTCGTATTGCGGCGCACAACCATTGGCATGGCCATGCGCGCCGCTGCCGAAGATATCGAGATGCTCAAACTGCTGGGTATCAAGGCCAACCGGGTCGTTGCTGTGGCTTTTGGCCTGTCAGGGCTACTTGCGGGTATTGCCGCTGTCATCTGGACGGCACAACGCGGGTCAGTGGATCCACTGATGGGATTTTTCCCCGTTCTCAAGGCCTTCATTGCGACCGTACTTGGGGGGTTGGGCAGCTTGGGCGGCGCTGTCCTTGGTGGGTTCATCGTCGGCGGGCTGGAGGTTCTGCTACAGGCTTTCCTGCCAGACAGTCTGGCCCCATACCGGGATGCAATGGTTCTGGCCTCAGTCATCTTGTTGTTGCTGTTACGCCCGGATGGCCTCCTTCCAGCGGCGAATGCCAACAGATCGTAAGGAGCGGTGTTGGCGCAAAGTTCATCAATCGCTCGGATTGTTGCCCTCAGAGCGCGATGACAGACAAAGAGTGTGCAAATCGGATTCTGCGGAAATTGAATCTAACTTCCAAAATCAGACATTGGCGCAGCCGGCGCTGAATTGGGCTGCGCCGCACTGCCGTTCTTTGACCAAATACCGACAAAAGTCCGCAATAGATCAGAATTTCTCGATGTTACGGCCAATATTGCATGACCCGCTGGCTCCAAAAGATTCTGGGAAGCTGTCGACGGCTCAAAGTTGCGCGTCGTTCCACAAATTCCAGAGCGTCAGTGAGGTAAAGTTAGTCCTTCACCAGCACTCCAAGGCCTAATGCTTTTCAGCCAGAAAGCTCAGTTCTGCACAGCTTGTCAGATCGAACACATGAGCCTCTGGATTTCGACTGGCCACGCCCGGCAGGTGCAGATCCAAAGATCGTATCGCTTCAATGCCTCGCCTGTATCAAGGAACAAGATGGACAAAGACCAATGTTACAGGGGCCTCTGTTATGAATGTTCTTCTGCAGCCGTGGCTGCCAACGCGCGGTTATAGGCCTTTAGCGCATCAATATGGTAGAGCGTACCGACTGGCGTCTCAGCTCCGTCATCACCGCTCACCACCACCGGTATGCAGAGGATTTCGTCTCGGTCGAAGAACGGCATCGCCGCCTCAAGTGTAGCGCTTGCTTGAACAAAAAGACCCTGATCAATCAAAACCTGTGCTTCTTCCCGGGTGATTGAACGTGCATCGCCAAGCGGTCGCATCACTGCGCCTGCGCGCAACATCGCCAGAAGATAGGCCTGTGGCCCCGCGGCCAGATGCACATTGCGCCGTTCCAGTTGTGTCAGGAAGAAGGATCGATCCACGAGGCGCGAAGCCAGCGCCGTGGACATTGAAACCGACACCATCACCGCCAGACCGATCTGCCAATCTCCGGTCAGTTCAAAGACAATCATCGTGGTCGAAATCGGGGCACCAAGCACGGCAGCGGCAACCGCGCCCATCCCGGCAAATGCATAAAGGGTATGGGTCCCCGATACATCGGGCAGCAAACCCGTTGCAATCAACCCGAATGCCAACCCGGTTAACGCACCTATCATCAGCGAGGGTGAAAACACACCGCCACCCATACGTCCCCCCATCGTGATCGCAACAGCCACAGTTTTGATGATTGCGAACAGGATGGCGGTTGTCAGAACCAAATCTCCGGCCAGAGCCCGGATCGTGGTTTCGTATCCAACGCCGATGATGTGGGGAAACCAGATCGCGATCAGTCCCAACATTGCGCCTGATACAGCAGGACGCAGCCACCCGGGCAAGGAAAGCCGGCTTTGAATGTGATTGCCAATATCTTCTGCAAAGAAGATCGACCGCATCAGAAGCAAGGCCACCAACCCGCAGATCAACCCAAGGATCAGAAACGCGGGCAGCTCGACATAGAATTGCAGGGATCCGGGCGTATCCAGCGTGAATTCGGTCACGTCGCCGTATTCCAGCCGGTTAATCACCGTCCCGGCGACCGAAGCGATAACGATGGGCGCAAAAGCATGTACCGCGAAATGGCGCAGCACCACCTCAAGCGCGAACAAAGCCCCGGCAATGGGTGAGTTGAAACTGGCCGACACCGCCGCCGCCACCGCACAGCCCAACAAATCGCGACCAGTAATTCCGTCGGCATGGATACGATTACTGACCCAGGTCGAGATCACGCCTGCCATATGCACAACCGGCCCTTCTCGACCCGTGGACCCACCGGTGCTGAGCGTAATCAGCGAGGAGAAAAAAGACGCGATACCCGCCTTGCCTTCGACCCGACCATCGGTCAGAGCAGCGCCCTCGATTACGTCGGCAACCGAACGCACGCGTCCATCATCGGTATACCGATGCAGGATGATGCCAACGATAAGACCACCGATGATCGGCGTGATCAGGATCAGAAACCACGGCAGCTTTTCCACATGGCTGTGCAACAATGAGATATCCCCGGTGTCATAGACATAGGCCTGCAAAGCCTGAATTGCCTTACGAAACCCCAAGGCCATAAAGCCTGCTGCAATCCCGATCGCCAGCGCGATGAACCAGAACTGGATCTGGCTGGGCCCGCGCCTGCGCATCACCCGCCACGCGTCCTTCATCGCGGCCAGAGCCTGATTGAGCTGGTTGCGCAGAACGGTGCGGGTTGACTGGGTCATTTGCCCTCGGGGGATCAGGATACACCCCTTACTAAGCCACGGAGGGCACGGATAAAAGCCGGATCGCGCGTCTGTGACGGCCTATGCGTCCAGAAGAGCACGGGCGGCGGCGCGCGCTTCGTCGGTGATCGTGTCTCCGGCGACCATCCTGGCAATCTCGTCCACCCGGTCGGACTGGGCCAATGGCACCACGGTCGACAGGGTCTGCCCGTCGGTCACATGTTTCTGAACACGCCAGTGATAGGCGGCACGGGCAGCGACCTGCGGGGAATGCGTCACGACCAACACCTGCCCGCCCTGTGCCAGCGATGCCAGACGCCTGCCAACGGCGTCAGCTGTCGCGCCGCCAACGCCCCTGTCGATCTCATCAAAGATCATCGTACGCGCACTGTCTTCGCCGGTCAGACAGACCTTGAGCGCCAGTAAAAAACGGCTCAGCTCACCGCCCGAGGCGATTTTGTTCAACGGCCCAGACGGTGCACCAGGGTTGGTGGCAACGGTGAAAGCGACGGCATCCGCACCTTCGGGTCCGGGATCGGAGGGGGTGATCTCGGTCTGGAAGACAGCGCGTTCCATTTTTAGCGGTGCAAGTTCGGCCATCACCGCAGTGTCGAGTTCCGCCGCTGCCCGCTGACGCAGGGTGCTCAGCGCCTCGGCAGCTTTGCTGTACGCAGCCCGCGCAGTCTCAACAGCGACGCGCCTGTCTGCCAGATCGGCGTCACCGGCATCCAAGCGGCTCAGCCGCTCACGCAGGGTTTCGGCAAACCCGCCCAAGTCGTCCGGGGCTACGTCATGTTTCCGGGCCAGCGCGCGAATGGCGAAAAGCCGTTCTTCGGCGGCCTCCAGTTCCGCCGGATTGAAATCCAGCGCTTGAAGACAGGCATTGACGCCATCCTGCGCCTCGCCCAATTCGACCAGCGCGCGCCCTAGCGCGGCGACAGGCTCTTCCAACTGCCCACCCGCATTGTCGGACACGCCTTCCAACCAGCGCAAAGCATCAGACATCGTGCCCTCGGCTCCATCACCGCCAAGCAAGTCATAGGCACGGGCGACGTCATCGCGGATCCGTTCGGCCCCCTGCATCATCCGACGGCGGACATCCAGTTCGGCATCCTCGCCGGGCTGGGGACCGAGCTTATCAAGCTCAGCCACCGAATGGCGCAGAAATTCTTCTTCGGCGCGCATGGCGGCCAAAGTGGCTTCGATCTCAGCCAGAGCCTTACGCGCGCGCGACATCTCGGACCATGCAGCGCGCACTGTGGCCAGTTGCGCCGCCGCTCCGGCAAAATCATCCAGCATCGCGCGATGACCGCGCGGGTTCAGCAGGCCGCGGTCATCGTGTTGGCCGTGCAGCTCGACCAGGGTTTCCGACAAGGCCCGCAGCACCTCGCCCGAGCAGCGCCGGTCATTGACCCAGGCGGTCTTGCGACCCTCGGCTGTGTTCACGCGGCGCAGGATCAGCTCTTCGCCTCCGGGCAATCCGGCCTCGGCCAAAATCGCATGTGCGGGGTGATTGTCGTGCAGCTCGAACTCGGCCACGACCTCGCCCTGAGCGGCCCCCTGACGAACCAATTCGGCCCGCCCGCGCCAGCCCAGAACAAACCCCAGCGAATCCAGCAGGATCGACTTGCCCGCGCCGGTTTCACCGGTCAGCGCGTTCAATCCCGGCTGGAACGTGAGTTCCAACCGGTCGATGATCAACATATCGCGGATATCAAGGGCGCGCAGCATCGGGTCTTAGCGTCCCACGCCTTTGGCCATGGCGATTACAACCACTGACCTTTGACGGTCTGGCGGTAAATCGTGCTGAGCCAGTTGTTACCGCGGCTCTTGAGTTTCAGCCCGCGTGAGGTCAGCAGCTTATAGCCAGCGTCATACCATTCCGAGGATTGGTAGTTGTAACCCAGAATCGCACCAGCCGATTGCGCCTCATCCAGCAGACCCAGCGACAGATACGCCTCGATCAAACGATAGAGCGCTTCGGCGGTATGGGACGTCGTTTGGAAATCCTCGACCACAACGCGGAACCGGTTGATCGCGGCGGTATAGTGATCCTGACGCAAGTAATAGCGCCCAATCTCCATCTCTTTACCGGCCAGATGGTCGAAGGCCAGGTCGAATTTCAGCACTGCCGAGGTGGCGTATTCGCTGTCTGGATAGACCTCAATCACCGTGCGCAAAGACTGAAGCGCCTGGAAGGTCAGGCCCTGATCGCGGCCAACCTCGTCAATCTGGTCATAATAGCTGAGTGCCAACAGATATTGGGCATAGGCCGCATCTTCGTCGGTTGGATAGAAATCGATATAGCGCTGTGCTGCCGCACGGCTTTCTTCGTAGTTCTCATCCGCATGGTACGAAAACGCCTGCATGATCAGCGCGCGCTTTGCCCAGTCAGAATACGGGTAAAGGCGTTCAACCTCAGAAAAATACCACGCCGCATCGTCGGACCGATTCTCGGACAGCTCAAATTCCCCACGCGTGAAAATCTGTTCGGGGGTGAACCCTTCAAGGTTCTGATTGCGGTCCGCGCCCCCACTGTTGCACGCTGTCAAAACTGCCGTCAGAAGTACCGCCCCTGCGAATCTGACCGCCGCTTTGGTGCCTATCATTCCGCCAATCCTTGTCGTCTTGCTTTATGGGAATACCCCGGTTTGGGCCTTGGTCTAGCACATAAAATTCCAGTGCAAAACGCCTTAGTAGGCCCTTTGGCGGATTTGTCAGCAGAGTGGAACCAATCAGGCGACTTCGGGGATTTCGTCCCAGACCAGACCCTGCCCGGGCAGACGCGCGGCCTGTTCGGGGGTACACAGGATCGGACGCACAGCACCGGGCGTTTCAAACAGCTTGCGCAGCAGCGTGTTTGTCATCGCATGACCAGACTTGTCGCCGATGAAATGACCCAGAATCGGTCCACCCGCCAAATACAAGTCACCCAGAGCATCTAGCATCTTGTGACGCACTGCCTCGTCTGCGTGGCGAAGGCCACCCGGGGTCAGAACTTCGTCGCCCTGAACGACCACAGCATTTTCAAGCGTGCCGCCAAGAGCCAAGCCGTTCTCGCGCATCGCTTCGACGTCGGTACGACGGCAGAATGTCCGGCAATCACTAAGCTCGCGTGCAAAAGAGCCATTGCACATATCCAGCCTCTTAGTCTGACGACCAATGGCGCTGTCTTCAAAATCGATATGAAAATCGATAATCAAACCGTCCGCAGGCGCAATCGAAGCACTGGCACCCTCACGGGTTGCGGTCACAGGTTTAAGAACTTCATAGGCCAGGACCGGGCTTGCCTGACGACGCACGCCTTTCAACATGATGCCACGAACGAATTCAATCGAAGACCCGTCCATGATCGGCACTTCGGGGCCATCGATCTCGATCAGCGCATTGTGGACACCGCATCCAGCCAAGGCTGCCATGATATGCTCGACGGTGGAAACCGTAACGCCCGCTTCATTGACCAGTCGGGTACAAAGCGGGGTACGATCGACCACATCGTAGATTGCAGGGATCAACGCATTGCCCAGCTCGATATCCGTCCGTTTGAACCAGATGCCGTGGCCAGCAGCAGCCGGCTTCAGGATCATCGTCGCAGGCTTACCGCTGTGCAGCCCCAGGCCTGTAAACGTGATCGGAGATTTGAGCGTATGTTGCAAGTGTGACCTCGGTGAGTGGCGTCCGACCTGTGATGGCCGTGTTGGCATTCAACTAAGGAAGCAGGTCAAAAGGCTCAACTCACTCTTTGCAACCGAATGAAACATGAATGTGACAGGTCGGCAAAACCCTGCTCACATAGGGATAATGCACTGTTTTAAAATAAGAAAGGGCCGCCAAATGGCAGCCCCTCTTTAGTATATTGTTACCGCGATCAGTTGGCTTGACGGCGAAGGAAGGCCGGTATTTCGATCCGATCCTGCTCCGGGTCGTCCTCGACATGTGCAGGTGCCGTAGCGTCAGATTGGCGCAATACCGGCTGCTGGCGGGCCGGTTGCTGCGCCGGAGTATCGGCTGCGTGGCCGGTCATGCGATCAATCAGGCGGTTAAAACCAAATCGCGGGCGGTCGGCATCCCCATGATTATCGGAGACCTCCTGCGGCCGAGGCGCAGGATGACCTCTTTCAGCCGGAGGTACATTCTGGACGGCTGCCTGCAAGCGCCTCAGCGCTTCAGGTGATGGCGATCCTGCGGGTGCTTGCGGCTGAGGTGCGACAAAGCTTTCTGGGGCGTATTCGACCGGCTCGGGAGTCGGCTCGAATTCGGCCACGCGCGGCTGATAAGCCGGGGGTGGCAGGCCGTCATCATCCTGTTCTGCGCGCGGTTGGAACTGCGGTTCCATCGGCTCTTCAGTTGCCTCAAACAGCGAAGGTTCACGCGTTGGTTCGGGCTGAGGTTCAGGTTCGGCGCTTGCCGCCACTGACATTTCTTCCAGGGCCGCTTCCTCTGCAGAAACCGAACGGGTCAGCGGTGCCGACATCGAACGACGCGCGACAGGCACATCATCCTGCTTTTCGCTGGCGTCGATACCTGTTGCCACAACCGAAACGCGCATGCCGCCTTCCATTGCGGTATCCAGCGTGGAGCCGACGATGATATTCGCCTCAGGATCCACTTCCTCACGGATACGGTTTGCGGCTTCGTCCAGTTCGAACAGGGTCAGGTCGTGGCTGCCGGTGATGTTGATCAGAACGCCCTTGGCGCCCTTGAGGCTGATTTCATCCAACAGCGGGTTCGCGATGGCCTTCTCGGCGGCCTGAACCGCGCGATCTTCGCCAGTGGCTTCGCCCGTGCCCATCATCGCCTTGCCCATCTCGTCCATAACGGCGCGAACATCCGCGAAGTCGAGGTTGATCAGGCCCGGACGCACCATCAG
This sequence comes from Ruegeria sp. CDSA077, assembly GCF_059612265.1. NCBI lineage: Bacteria > Pseudomonadati > Pseudomonadota > Alphaproteobacteria > Rhodobacterales > Roseobacteraceae > Ruegeria > Ruegeria sp. CDSA077. Next base: position 252,691 of record NZ_JBXWQG010000001.1, on the reverse strand, counting down.
GTCGGTCACGCCTTTGACACCCTGATACAGAACGTCATCCGCCATCGAAAACGCCTCGGTAAACGTGGTCTTTTCGTTGGCCAGACGGAACAGGTTCTGGTTTGGAATGATGATCAGCGTGTCGACTACGCGCTGCAAGGCTTCAACACCGTCTTCGGCCTGACGCATCCGCTTGGCGCCTTCGAACTGGAAAGGCTTGGTCACAACACCGACGGTCAAAACACCCAATTCACGCGCTGCCTGCGCGATGATCGGTGCGGCACCCGTGCCGGTGCCACCGCCCATACCGGCCGTGATGAAGCACATATGCGCGCCAGCCAGATGGTCTACAATCTGCTCGATGCTTTCTTCGGCTGCTGCCGCACCCACTGTCGGACGCGCGCCCGCACCCAGACCTTCGGTGACTTTCACGCCTAGTTGAACTCGTGACGAAGACTGGCTTTGCTGCAGCGCCTGGGCATCGGTGTTGGCAACGACAAAATCGACACCGTCCAACTGTTTTTCAATCATGTTGTTGACGGCGTTACCGCCCGCTCCGCCAACGCCAAAAACTGTAATCCGAGGCTTCAGCTCGTCGTGCCCGGGCATCGAAAGATTCAATGTCATGCTTCTGTCCGCCTGTTTATATAACCCGCCAACGCGGTGTTTTTCTTACCTATCCACTAACAATCCTACCGATCCAAACGGCAAACGTCACGCCAAAAATCGCGAAAATCCACAAAATATGGAGGAAATAAGGCGCCTGGAAACAGTATTTGGCAGAGATTGCCAGATGTTGCGGAATTATCTCAAAGCACCACAAAACATGCGACGCTCGCGCCACTGTTGACGGGCGCGTCACTTGCAATTCATTCACATTCTGTCTGCGGAAAACTGCTCAAGCCCTCTCGCAAGGCCTCTGACGGGCCCTGTGGATATCTTGCGGGATTTTGACAGCCCCTGCAAGATATTTCTTTAGCTAATTGGGGCACTTGGGCAGTTAAGACCTTTCTCAGAAATGTCCCTGACCTCTTGAATTTCTGTCCTGGAGAAACCGACCATTCGCACCATCAACTGGTCTTCATACAAAAACGGCCACCAGCAAACTGGCAGACCATCCTCGTCATCGTCGTACAGAAAGCAAATCTGCCCATTAGGAGTTGTAATTTTCCCGTACACACAACCCTTGCCCTCCATACGCCAGACCGAGAGAGTCGGGCTCAGGAACTCTTCGGTGCCGACCAGCATACCGCTGTCATAGACGTGAAACTTTACGGTCTTTCCTTGAACGGCCCCCAGGAAGGCTTCGGGTGTGATACGGGTCTGAGCCTCTATCGCTGACGGCACAGCCATGACCAGCGCCGCGATCGCGGCCTTACCAGTTGTCACGAAACCACCGCACAGCGCGCTTGAACGGGCGTGCGGAATAGGTGTCTACGGGGATTTCAAAATCCCACCATTCATCCTGTGGGTTGGCTGCAAACAGGCTTAGCCCCACAACCGAAGAGAACCCCGGCCCCGTGGCCGATTGCGGCAACCCATGGACCCGCAGCGGGCGACCAAGGCGAACACGTTGCCCCAGAATACGAGAGGCCAACCCGTCGAGCCCCATAATCTGACTGCCGCCACCGGTCAGCACGATCTGCTGGCTGGGCATATGCTCAAACCCGGCAGCATCCAGCCGGACACGCACTTCTTCCAGAATTTCTTCGACACGCGGGCGCATGATGCCGATCAGCTCGGCCCGGCTGACCGTACGACGGTCATGTTCCCAATCACCGGTATCCCCTCCGATGTCGATCAGGTCACGATCATCCGCGCCGGTCGCGTGAACGCCGCCATTGAAGGTCTTGATCCGCTCGGCCACAGAGGCCGGAACGCCCAGCCCCATCGAGATGTCACTGGTCACGTGATCCCCACCCATGCGCACGCAATCGGCATAGATCATGTGTTTCTTCATGAAGATTGACACGCTGGTGGTGCCACCGCCCATGTCGATACAGGCCGCACCCAGTTCCTGTTCATCCTCAACCAGCGCCGAGATGCCCGAGACATAGGCCGAATTCGCGATACCGGCCAATTCCAGATCACAGCGTTTAATACAGCGCACGATGTTTTGGATCGAGACCGCGTCCACGGTCAGCATGTGCATATCGACGGCCAGCGATTGCCCCATCTGACCCCTTGGGTCAATCAGGCCCGATCGGTTATCCAGCGCAAAATTCACCGGCTGAGCATGTAGGACTTCGCGGCCCGCACCATAGTCGGGCACGTCACAGGCATTCAGAACCCGGCCGACTTCGGCCTCGGTGACAAGCTGGCCTTCCAGATCCACCTGGGCATCCAAACCATAGGACCGCGGGTTTGCCCCCGAGAAACAGGCGATCACATGGTCGACCCGGATATCTGCCATTTTCTGCGCGGCCTGAAGCGCGGTGCGAATGGCGCGCTCGGTCTCCTGCATCGCAGTGACTTCGCCAAACTGAACCCCACGCGATCGCGTCGTCGCAGCACCAATCACCCGGAACCCGGACTGCCCGGCCAGAGACCCGATGCCGCTGTCCTCGTGCAGGCGTCCGGCACCGTCGAACCGCAACACAAGGCAGGAGATCTTCGAACTCCCGACATCCAGAATGGCGACGACGCCGCGTTGCATTGCCTGCCTGCGCATCTGCCGCATCGCCCGTTGGGACTGATAAAGATCGGTCATCATTGTCGTTACTGCCCGCTACTCACATCTACTTTTGTATTCCACCAGTCTTCGCTGGCGGCTTTGGTCATTCGGATTGTTGGTCGCTGACCCAGGCGCATATCCACCACGGCCACATCGCGTTCCAGAAGATCCTGAACCTCGTTCACGGCCAACACGCGTTCCAATGCGCGCACTGGCCGTTCTGTCGGCAACATGATGCGCTGACCGCGATCCAGAACCAGATCCCAGCGACGTTCGCCAATTCGCACCAGACCGCGCACCCGATTGCCAAGACTGCTGGCTGTGGCCGTCAGTTGCAGCGCTTCGGGTACATAGGAATCCGCGCCCTCACCCGCGATCAGTGGCAGATTGGAGTGATCCTGCCGCGATGCGATGATTTCAACATGCGCGCCGGTTTCATCCAGCAATTCGACCCCTCGGCGGGTACGCCAGACAATGGCGGGCTGCCGTTCGACAACATCCACCTGCAGGATACCTCCGGGACGGATGCGCACAGAGGCGGATTTAACCGGATCCAGCCCTGTGATCGTTTCGCGCATCTGTTCGACATCCAGGTCCCAAGAACTGATTGGGAAGTCCAGCGGCACCACTTCACGAATGTCTTCCGAAAGGTTGGTTCCCGCCCCATCAATCGCCATCAGGTTGACCATGAATTCTGGTCGCTGCTGGATCGAGATTTTCACATCATGGACATGAGCCACAATCGCTTCGCGCCGGTCCTGAGAGCTGAAATACCCGCCAAACGCAGCACACACAGCGAAGACCGGCAGCCCGTATTTCAGGCCACGGCGAACACCAGGCGTCAACATCCAGCGCTGTAACCGATAGCTTAGGCGAGACGGCGCCGGATCAAACGCCGATGACTTACGCCCCCAAAGCCGCCGCAGGCGGAACTTGGGTTCTACATTGTTGCGGTCCCCTGAAGCGAAATCGGCATCCGGACCAGCAAGTGGCTTTGACCGGTGGATAACCGGCGCACGGGTGGCTGTCAGCGGTCGCATGATGCGTCCTCCACCATCCATGCACAAAACTGGCCGAAGGTTATCCCGCAATGCGCGCCCTGTTCCGGAGCCAGTGACGTCGGCGTCATTCCTGGCTGGGTGTTGGTTTCCAGCAGGAACAAGCCCTCTGCGCCCTTGCTGTCATCCCACCGAAAATCTGTGCGGCTGACGCCTTTGCACCCCAACAGATCATGCGCCTGTTTGGCAAAGCCCATACACAGGTCAAAAATGTCCTGCGGGATTTCAGCAGGCAGCACATGCCACGACCCGCCCGGCTTGTACTTGGCATCGTAATCGTACCAGCCATCCGTCATGATTTCTGTCACGGTCAAAGCGCGGTCGCCCATGACTGTGACGGTCAACTCACGGCCAGCCACATATTGTTCGACCATTACCAGTTCGGGCATGTCGTCTGCCAGTTTCGGTGGAGTGTTGGCGCCCTCATGCACCAGATAAATGCCGACGCTGGAACCCTCGTTGTTGGGCTTGACCACATAGGGCGGTTCCATCGTGTGACGCGCGGCAACTTCGGATTTGGCCTCGATCACACTGTCGGCAATTGGCAGGCCCGCAATACCAAACGCCGCTTTGCTGCGCTGCTTGTCCATGGCCAACGCCGAAGCCAGCACACCCGAATGGGTATAGGGAATACGCAACCACTCCAGCAGACCCTGCACGCAGCCATCCTCGCCCCAGCGACCATGCAGAGCGTTGAAGACCACATCCGGCTTGATATCCAAAAGTCGCGCATAGAGGTCCGGACCCGCGTCCAGTTCGACCACTTCAAAGCCTTCTCCCCTTAGGGCGGCTGCGCATTCGCGCCCAGAGCTGAGAGACACCTCACGTTCCGCCGAGGGTCCACCCATCAATACCGCCACTTTGGGGTTTGTCCTGCTCGAACTACCCACGTCGTGCGCCTCAAATCCTGCGGACCTTATGTGGTGGTCCGTCCTGCTTTATGCCTTTGATCCGTCGCCCTATTTTGCCTGTTTGGGGTCTGACGGTCGGAGCTTTAATCTGTCAGCGGATCACCGACCCGCATGATTTCCCACTCTAGCGTGATGCCGCTTGTTTCGTAAACCTTTTTTCGCACATCTTCGCCCAACCCTTCGAGGTCGGCAGCGGTGGCAGAGCCGGTGTTGATCAGAAAATTGGGATGCTTGGGGCTCATCTGCGCTCCGCCCCGCATCACGCCCCGCATTCCCGCGTCGTCGATCACCTTCCAGGCCTTGAGGTCATGCACATCATCTGCGCGGCCCGTCGAGGAAAACCCGGCCGGATTGCGGAAGGTCGAGCCCGCGCTGCGATCTTTGGTCGGCTGGGTCTCATCCCGCTTTTTCAACTGCGAGTCCATGCGGGCATGCAGTTCATCAGGATCATCTAGGGGGCCTTCGAACGTGGCCGAGATCAGCACCGCACCCTCAGGCAGATCCGACTGACGATAGCGAAAATTCAGTTCTTCGGGCGTCAGATCGACGACCTGCCCTTGCCGCGTGATGATCGTCGCCTTGCACAGAACATCCGCCGTATAGCTGCCATAACATCCCGCATTCATCCGCACAGCGCCGCCGATCGACCCCGGAATGGTTCGCAAAAACGTCAGGTCCACGCCCGCATCAGCTGCCTTGCGCGCCACATGCCCATCCAGCGCCGCCGCGCCTGCGGTGACAATGTTGCCCTCAATCGAGATGCCATTAAATCCCCGGCCCAACCGGATCACTACGGCGCGCAGCCCTCCGTCCCGGACGATCAGGTTCGAACCGACGCCCATCGGGAAAACCGTGATATCGTCAGGCAAGTCGCGCAGAAACTGCTGCAGGTCTTCCTGGTCGGCGGGTTGAAAAAGGTAATCCGCCGGTCCTCCGACCCGCAACCAGGTCAGATCATTCAGCGGGCGGTTCTGGGTGAGCTTGCCGCGTGGCGAGGGAACAGAAGTCATGACCGCTAATTCGCGGATTTGAACCGCCAAAGCAAGCTGTATCCGCTATTGCGCGGCACCCAGGATCCGACGCAACCACCGGCCCAGATAAATCACGGGCCAACGCAGTACCGAGATCCCAGCAACCAGAACAATCAACCCGATCCATGGGCCGTTCTGCAGCGTGACATAGCCAACGATAGGAATACCCGCAGCAATCAAGAAATAGGCGCGGGTCCAGTGATTATCCTTGCTGGGGATCATCGCCAGCACATTCGCAACAATTCCCCACAGGGCGGCAAGGGCAATGGACCAATTCATTCGTCGTCCCCTCGGCCTGTCCAACGTTGCCAATAGTGGCGAATTGGGTTGCGGAACATGGATGCAAAAGCCGCAAAGCCCAGGACCGAAAAGAACCAGCCGAAATCGTAACCCAGCCAGACAATCAGCGCCGGCGCAACGATAACCAACACAATCCCCGGTGGAAATTGCAGGCGCATCGGTAGCATGGCCACGATAGTCGACGCTATGACCCACATCCCTGCAAATAATACCGAGTACGCCAAATCTTGCCTCCGAGACCGCTTTTTCTGCGGTTGCACGATCACTCTTTAGGGTTGCACCGCAAAAGAGTCCATTACGTCACATCGCCTGTTATTTCTGCAAGCGCGAAGGCAGGCCATTGGCCCAGGCGCTGATCGTACCGGCACCAAGGCAGACAACCATGTCTCCGGGGCGAGCCTGCTCACGAACCAGACGTTCAAGATCGGATTCGTCCATCAAAGCGCGGGCATGTCGATGCCCATGCCGGATGAGCCCCTGAACCAGGTCATCGCGGGACGCCCCTTCGATCGGGTCCTCTCCGGCAGCGAAAATATCGGCGATGGCAACAACGTCGGCGTCATTGAAACAGGTACAGAAATCATCGAACAGATTAGACAAACGCGAATACCTGTGGGGTTGATGGACCGCGATCACACGGCCTTCGGTGGCCTGGCGTGCGGCTTTCAGAACCGCTGCGATTTCAACCGGGTGGTGACCGTAATCGTCGATGATCGTGACGCCATCGACCTCACCCACTTTGGTAAAGCGACGATTGACGCCACCGAAATTAGCCAACGCTTCGCGGATTTCGGCGGCTTTCATGCCCAGATGGCGGGCAACAGCGACGGCCGACAATGCGTTCGAGACGTTGTGGTCGCCTGGCATCGGCAGGGTGCAACCCTCGATCCTCTTGTCTTCATATTGCAGGTGAATGTCGAAATGTGCGACGCCGCCCTTATAGGTCAGGTTCTCGGCCCGCACATCCGCCTGCGCGTTGAAACCATAGGTCCGCACGCGCCGGTCTGTGATGCGACCCACCAGTGTTTGCACTTCGGCGTGGTCGGTGCAGCAGACGGCAAGCCCGTAAAACGGCAGGTTCGAGACAAATTCGTAGAACCCGTCGCGCAGCTGGTCGAAATCACCCCAATGCTCCATATGCTCGGGGTCGATATTGGTGACAATGGCAATGGTCGCGGGCAGCCGGTTGAACGAGCCGTCGGATTCGTCCGCCTCGACCACCATCCATTCGCCCTGCCCCATCCGCGCATTCGAGCCATAAGCGTGAATGATACCGCCATTGATCACGGTCGGGTCAAATTCCCCTGCCACCATCAGTTCAGCCATCATCGTGGTGGTGGTGGTCTTGCCGTGGGTTCCGGCAATGGCAATGTTGGATTTCAGGCGCATCAACTCGGCCAGCATATCGGCCCGACGCACCACTGGCAGGCCGCGCGCACGGGCACCGTCCAGCTCCGGGTTGACCGGTTTGATCGCGGTCGACACCACAACTACGGCGGCGTTCTCAAGGTTTTCAGCACTTTGACCGACAAAGATCTCGGCGCCCAGACCAGCAAGGCGGTCGGTGATTTTTGACGCTTTCAGGTCCGAGCCCTGCACCCGGTAGCCCAGGTTCAACAGCACCTCGGCAATGCCTGACATCCCGATCCCGCCAATCCCCACAAAATGGATCGGCCCGACATCCTGCGGCAGTTTGGTTGCTGGGGTCATGCGGTCTCCTTCTGCGCCAACTGTTCGACCTGGGCGACCAAACGCTCGGTCGCGTCCGGTGCGCCGGTCGATAGGGCGGCATGGGCCATCTTTTGTGCGGCTTCAGGGTTTGTCAGAACTGCGGTGATTTGCTGCGTCAGCGAAGGAACGTCAAGCAGGTTCTCGGGGATCATGATTGCCCCTCCGGCCTGAACCAGCCCGCGTGCGTTGGCGGTCTGATGATCGCCCGCGGCGGCGGCATACGGGATCAGGATCGAGGGCCGCCCGATGACGGATATATCCGCCACACTTGACGCACCTGAGCGTGATATCACCAGCTGCGCATCGGACATACGACGGGGCACATCCTGAAAGAACGGTTTCACTTCGGCACGGATACCGTGGTCGTCATAAAACGCGGAAACACGGGCACCGTCTTCGTCGCGGGCCTGATGCGCGACACGAATATGGCGGCGCACCTCATCAGGCAGCGCGGCAATCGCTTCGGGCACAATCTGACTAAGGATGCGCGCCCCTTGCGAGCCACCCATCACCAGGATCGACATCGGGTAATCACCTGGTGGGATATAGCCCGCCGCAGCCCGGTCCAGCACAGCGGCCCGAACCGGGTTGCCGGTATGTATGCCCTTTGCACCGTCCGGCAGATCAGTCGGCCAGACACCACAAGCCACCTGCGCCACGCGAGTCGCAAACAGCTGATTCACACGGCCCAAAACGCCATTCTGTTCATGGATCATGCGCGGGATCTTCGACATCGTCGCAGCGCCCAGCGCCGGGATTGAGGGATAGCCGCCAAAGCCGACCACGACGTCCGGTCGGTCGCGCAACATCTGAAACGCCATACCGGCGACACCACCTGCGATCTTGGGACCGACCATCAGTTTGGCGGGCAGTCCGCCACGGGCGAATGTGGCCGAGGACGCCTCGACAATTTCAGTCGAATGCGGAAAGCCACCCGTATATCGTGCGCCGCGCGTATCGGTGGACAAGCGCACACGCCAGCCCCTGTGCAGCATCGCCTCGGCCAGCGCCTGAGCCGGGAACATGTGGCCCCCGGTCCCGCCAGCCGCAATCAGAAGGTAGGGTTTGCCCATCAGCCTCGTCCGCGTAGAATATCACCAAGTTCGCCCTGAGGGCGGGTGCGGGTAAACGCCAGAAGCATGCCGATTGCAATACCACCTGCAATCAGCGAGGACCCACCATAGCTGACGAACGGCAAAGTCATGCCTTTGGCAGGCAAAAGGCGCACGGCGACGCCCATATTGATCATCGCCTGAACCCCGAACATGCAGGCCAGACCGGTACCCGCCAGACGGATGAACATGTCGCGCTCGCGCATCAGCCGCAGCAATGACCGCACGACGATCAGGGAATACAGTGCGATGATAATCAGCACCAGGATCAGGCCATATTCCTCGGCCGCGACAGCGATGATGAAATCCGTATGGGCATCGGGCAGCGACCATTTCACCTGCCCTTCACCCACGCCGACACCGAAAAGCCCGCCCTCGCGGATCGCATTGGTGGCATAGCCCAGCTGAGTGGTCGGATCGACCTCTTGGTTCAGGAACCCGTCAATGCGTCGGGCGAAATGTTCCGAGTTGGAATAGGCGAACATACCGCCAAGCACGACAAACCCCGCCATACCAACCAGCAACAACATCGGCGCACCGGCAACGAAATACATCACGCCCCAGCCAAACAGGATCAGGCAGGCCTGACCAAAATCGGGCTGCATAACCAACATGGCGACAATCGCCATGCACAGCGCAAAAGACCATAGCCGACCGGGTGGGCCGTTGATCTGTTGTGACGCGGCCAGCAACCAGGCCGCCACAACGATAAACCCGGGTTTCAGAAATTCAGACGGCTGCAGCGAGGCAAAGCCAAGCGAATACCAGCGCACCGCACCTTTGCCAAAATCTGTGCCAAAGACGGGAAGGAAGACCAGCGCGACAAAAGCAGCAAGAAACCCCAACACCGCCAGACGTCGAACCAGTGTGGGCGACATCATCGAGGTCAGCAGCATCGCAACAAGCGCCAATCCGCCGAACAGCGCCTGGCGTTCGACGTAATGGAACGGGTCGAACCCGTTGCGACCAGCCAGCGGCGGCGATGAGGCCAGCCCCAGCAACAGCCCGATGACAAACAGGATCAGTACGCAGGACATCGTCCAACGATCAATCGTCCGCCACCACTTTGGTAGAATCGGTTCTCCGCGCTGGTCCTGAACCGCGCCATACACCATCTCAGTCATGAGATACCGCCACTATCTGCCTCGTCAACGCCCCGTTTTCGGGGTCTACGAGCGAGTCTACAGGGGTTTTAGTGTTTGGGCTAGTGGAATGACGCCGCAACAGAGGGAAATTGGCGCCTTCAAGCCAGTGATCCGCTTCAGGGCTTCCCGTCCCGGGCGTTCGGAACACCTAGGGAACAAGATCGTAGTGCTTTATCCTCCTGGATTCGACCAATTCAGCCTTTTTTCCCAGTTGAACTGTGACTTGGGAAATGCGCGTGATCACTGAACCGCCCTCCTGTGCAGTGCGTCATATTGAGCTTCCTTGTCGGGCGTATTCTGGCACATGGTATTCCGGCCAATATCACAAATGTTCCAACTGCCAATTTCATTCCATTTTCCCAAACCAATCAGAGGACGGATCCACAGTCACGGACGGACGATTGCAGCGCGTGTTTACGTCTCCCCCTTGCCATCCCAGCCATTCCACGCCATCCCCCGCGCATGACTTATGATACGATCATCCTGGGCGCCGGTGCTGCTGGCTTGATGTGTGCCGCCCATTGCGTTGGGCGCGTTCTGGTGATCGACCACGCGAAGGCGCCGGGTGAGAAAATCCGCATCTCGGGCGGCGGGCGGTGTAATTTCACCAATATGTACGCGGGGCCGGGCAACTTCCTGTCTCAGAACCCGCATTTCTGTAAGTCCGCATTGGCGCGCTACACGCAGTGGGATTTCATTGAAATGGTCGGGCGTCATGACATCGCTTGGCACGAGAAAACACTGGGACAGCTGTTCTGCGACGGTTCCTCGAAACAGATCATCCAAATGTTGCTGGATGAAATAGAGCGCGCCGGGGCCGAGCTGTGGGTAAGGACCGAGATGAAGGACCTGTGCAAAACCGACACTGGTTTCGCGCTGACGGTTGAACGCGAGGGACAGCGTCATGCCCTGACCTGCACCAATCTGGTTCTGGCCACGGGTGGCAAGTCGATCCCTAAAATGGGGGCGACGGGTCTGGCTTATGACATCGCACACCAGTTTGGATTGCGGATGACCGAGACACGCGCGGCTCTGGTGCCGTTCACCTTTACCGACGGCAGATTCAAGGACCTGTCCGGTGTCTCGCTGCCGACGCGGCTGTCGAACGACCGGACCAGCTTTGACGAGGCTTTGCTTTTCACCCATCGCGGCCTCAGCGGACCAGCTGCGCTGCAACTATCCTCATACTGGCGCGAGGGTGAGGCGATCCGGGTCAACCTGATCCAGGATATGCCACTGTTCGACCTGCTGCGAGATCAGCGCCAAAACAGCGGACGCAAAGCCCTGACTACTGAACTTTCCCGGCAGTTACCCGCGCGATTGGTCGATTTCCTGAGCCAACACATTCCCATGCAAGGCAATTTGGCCGACCAATCGGACACCGCCCTTTCGGACCTGGTCGAGGCCCTGTCGAACTGGCATCTGACCCCGTCCGGGACCGAAGGCTATCGCACCGCCGAGGTCACGCTGGGCGGCATCGACACCGATGATCTATCGTCAAAAACGATGGAGGCCAGGGATGTCCCCGGCCTCTATGCGATAGGTGAAGCGGTGGATGTCACCGGTTGGCTGGGCGGGTACAATTTCCAATGGGCATGGTCCTCAGGCCATGCCGCTGGAACTGCAATCGCCAGTCGTGGTTAGCCGACACGGTATTTGCGCGGCACTAGCCGACGACGTTGTACCCACGGCCACGCATGCAGTTACGCACCAACACTTCTTTGTTCTGGTTCTTGTTGATCACATCCGCACCGGCGCCAACCAACGCACCTGCAACTGCAGCACGGCCCAGATTATCGCTGCTGTCCTGTACGATCCCGGTCACTGCGGCTGCGCCAACGGCGCCGATGGCTGCATTCCCGGCCGTGGTGCCATCAACAGATGCCTGCGATGCCGCAAGCTGTTGGCACTGCTGCAGATCAACGTTGTAATTAGGGCCAACCGGACCATCGATGATCGGCTGGTAGTTTGCGCCAGTGTTGGTGCAGGCACCCGCAATCAGAATGGCAGGCAGGATCAGGGAAAACTTACGATATGGCATAGTCATAACCTCGTGTTGAATTTGACGGGTAGCAAAACCAAAAAATATGGCGCGTCAAGCTGATAGCATCTCAGCTTGGCCCAACCGGCGATCTATTGCAAATGGCGTGTCCTAAAGCCGTTTACGAACCTGTTCTGCAAAATCCTCACCGCGTTGTTCGAAATTGTCATATTGATCAAAACTGGCTGCGGCAGGGGCCAGCAAAATCGTCTCGCCCGACTGCGCGTCGTTCATTGCCTGTTCAACGGCTTCTGCCATTGTGGTGCAAACCAGGGTATCTGCATGTAACTGCATTGCAAATCCGGCAGCTTCGCGCCCGATCACATAAGCCTTGAGCACATGTTCACTGGCTGAGTTGAGTGCAGACAACCCGCCCTCTTTCTCAAGCCCGCCACAGATCCAGCGGACCTTCTTGAACGCGTTCAACGCCTTTACTGCGCTGTCGACATTGGTCGCCTTTGAATCGTTTACATAGGTGACCCCATCCGCTTCGGCGATGATCTGACTGCGATGCGGCAGGCCCGGATAGCTGTGCAACGCATCCTGAATGATCCGTGGGGCCAACCCCAACGCGCGGCACGTGGCGTAGGCGGCACAGGCATTCTGGTGATTATGTGCACCGGGCAGACCTTTGATCTCGCGCAGGTCAATCGACCCCGCCTGTCGCCCCTTGCGATATTCCGACAGGAACCCTTTGCGCGCGAATACCTGCCATCCGGGTCCGGTCAACTTGCGGGCAACCGAGATACGGATCACCCGGTCATCCGTTGGCGCTTCGGCCAGTTGACCGGCCAGAAAGGCGCCTTCGTCCTCATCCACACCGATCACGGCCCGGTCAGGGCCGCCTTCGGCAAACAAACGGCGCTTGGCGGCGAAATAGCCCCCCATGCCGCCGTGACGATCCAGATGATCCGGCGACAGATTGGTGAAAACGGCCACATCGGGTGTCAGCGACCGCGCAAGCTCTGTCTGATAGCTGGACAGTTCCAACACCACGACCGAGCCATTGCCCCCTGGATCAATGTCCAATACGCCTCGGCCGATATTCCCCGCCAGCTGTGCCTCACGGCCAGCTTCGGTCAGGATATGATGGATAAGGGCGGCGGTGGTTGATTTGCCGTTCGACCCGGTCACCGCGACCACGCGGGGCGGAGTATCCAGATTGTCCCATTCCGGCCCGGCAAATGAGCGGAAAAACAAACCGATATCATTGTCCACGGGCACCCCGGCCTCTAGCGCGGCAGCCACAACAGGGTTCGGCGATGGATAGAGATGCGGTATCCCGGGCGAGACAATCAGACAGGCAACCTCATCAAACGCCCCCTGGCGCCCAAGATCGCGGCATGTGAACCCTTCGGCTTCGGCCGCCGCACGTGCAGCCGGGTTGTCATCCCAGCAAACGGGTTCGGCCTTACCGGCCCGCAAAGCGCGCGCCGTGGTCAGACCGGATCGCCCCAGCCCCAGAACCGCAACTTTCTGTCCTGAAAACCCTTTGACCGGGATCATTCGTGCACTCCATCCTTGCCGTTTGCCGCGCAGACTACCCTGTACAGGCCACGATGTGGAATGCAAGCGCGGTTAGTCGGGCTTGTTTGCGAGCAAGGCATCCAAGTTTTTCTGGACGGTTACCGTATCTGGATGCTCGATGCCAAGTGCCTGTTCAAGAATCCCCAGCGCCTCGCGATAAAGCGGCTCGGCCTCGCTGTGACGGCCCGTTGTCTTGAGCAAACTCGCGAGATTGTTGAGGTCCGTTGCATAGTTGGGATGCTCGACACCCGTCGTTTTGCGATCAATCTCCAGCGCTTCGCGATATAGCAGCTCGGCCTCGTCGTAACGACCCGTTGTCTTTAGCAAACTCGCTAGGTTGTTAAGGTCTGTTGCATAGTTGGGATGCTCGTCTCCAAGCGCTATACGGTCAACCTCCAACGCCTCGCGATAAAGCCGCTCGGCCTCGTCGTAACGTCCTGTTTTCTTCAGCAACAAAGCGAAGTTGTTCAGTCGGGTGGCATAGTCCGGATGCCCGGCACCGATTGTTTTACGACCAACTTCAAGTGCCTCGCGATAGAGTGGCTCTGCATCGTCATAACGACCCGTCGCATCCAACAATAAGGCGAGGTTGTTCAATCGGGTGGCGTAGGCGGGATGCTCGACACCAATCGTATTGAGGTCAATCTCCAGCCCTTCGCGATAAAGCGGCTCGGCTTCATCGTAATGCCCCAACGCATTTAAGTTGACTGCGTGTTCGTTGAGTGCGTGAGTGAGACGTTCTTGTCTTTCATCTAATCGTGCAACTTCGAGAAGTTCACCGCTGAAACGTATAGCTGCGCCAAAGTTTCCAGAGCGCTCGGCAAAAGCACTAGCTTTGCTCAAAGTATCAAAACGAGCGTCCAATTTTGCTGCACGGGCGTAGTGCTCTGCGGCATCAGCCCAGCGGACTTCAGCCTCAGCAATCTCTCCACGGCCAAAGGCCGCGCGCGCGGCTTCCTCGATCTCCAGTTTGCGGCGCTCCTCAATCTCGGCAAACAAATTATCCGCGATGGAGTAGTCGCCTTTTTCTAAAGCCTCCCGCGCCTCTGCCAGACGGCCCCCGCCGATTTCATTGCCGGATCGTTCCAGCAGCGCTTCTAACTCGGCAATACGTTTTCGCGCTGTTGCAAGCGACGCGTCTGGATTGGCCATCTGATTTTTAAGCTCAGCGATCTGCGCAGTTAACTGCGCTTTCTCATCATCATGGGCAGTTGCCAGTTTCTGCTCTAACTGATGCTCTCGTTTCTCTAGAATCGCCAAATGCTGATCCAGAGTCAGCACGTTGACGTCCGGAAGCGGAATTGGTTTTTGGTCGTTCTGCAGGGGTTTTGGTTTTGGCGATATCCATTGAATACAAAACCAGATCGCCCCCAGTACCATCCCGATTAACGGCAAGAAAACTGCGACCGCAGCCGAAATTGCCGTCACCCTGTTTTGGTGATCCTCATCCCCAAACCAAGCCCAAATGGAAAACCCAAAATCTGCAAGCCAATCCAACGCCGCACCAATCCATAATCTATTGCGCCACCATACCGGCATGTGGCGCGTTTGGAAGGTGGATTTCGCCTGAGTTCGGGCGAAACCTGCAAGGAAAAGGCCTTGTTAGCGCACTTTCAACGTGGCCAGACCGATCATCGCCAGGATCAGAGAGATGATCCAGAACCGGATTACGATGGTGGGCTCGGCCCAGCCCTTTTTCTCATAGTGATGGTGGATAGGGGCCATCAGGAACACGCGGCGTCCTGTGCGTTTGAAGTACAGCACCTGGATGATCACGCTCAGCGCTTCGACCACGAACAGACCTCCGACCACTGCAAGGACCAGCTCGTGTTTGGTGGCGACCGCAATTGCGCCCAAAGCACCGCCTAGGGCAAGCGATCCGGTATCGCCCATGAACACGGCTGCAGGCGGCGCGTTGTACCATAGAAACCCAAGGCCAGCGCCGAACAGGGCCGAGGTGAAAATGAAGATCTCGCCGGTTCCGGGCACGTAATGCACATCCAGATACTCGGTAAAGTCGACCCGGCCCACCGCATAGGCGATAATCCCCAGGGTCGATGCGGCGATCATTGCGGGCATGATCGCCAGCCCGTCCAGCCCGTCGGTCAGGTTCACCGCATTTGCTGACCCAACGATCACGACAATCGCGAAGGGAATGTAGAATATCCCCAGATTGAGCAGCGTGTCTTTGAATACCGGCACAGCAAGCTGATTCTGCAGCGCCTCGGGGTGGTGCATCGTGGCCCAGACCGAGGCCAGAACCGCGATAATCACCCCAAGTCCCAGCCGCATTTTCCCCGAAACACCTTTGGTGTTTTGCTTGGATACTTTGGCATAGTCATCTGCAAACCCAATGGCGGCATAGGCCAGCGTCACGAATAAGACCATCCAGACATAAGGGTTATCCCACCGTGCCCAAACCAGTGTCGATGTGACAAGCGCGCCCACGATCAGCAAGCCGCCCATGGTCGGCGTGCCCGCCTTGGAAAAGTGCCCCTCGGGGCCATCATCCCGGATCGGTTGACCTTTGCCCTGCTTGCGGCGCAGAACATTGATCAGCGGTTTGCCAAAGATAAACCCGAAAATCAGCGCTGTCATAAAGGCACCGCCCGCCCGGAACGTGATGTACCGGAAGAGATTGAAAAAGTCCCCTCCGTCCGACAGGCCGGTCAACCAATAGAGCATATCAATACCTTTCCCGTGCGGCGATCATGGCTCAAGCGCGTCCCCTTGCCCCATTTCCCGCAAACCGTCAACAATTCGCGCCAGCGCCATGCTGAGTGATCCTTTGGCCAGAACAGTGTCGCCTGCGCAGATCAGCTCTGGCAGCCGTTCAGCCATCTCAACGCTGGTCTCAAACCAAAGTCCGCGCTTTTCCGCTGGCAACGCATCGTAAAGCGCTTTCATAAGCGGGCCAATGCAGTGAACCTGATCCATCTGCGTCATAGCCGCGACATTCGCCATCGCTGCATGCATGGGGATCTCTTGTTCGCCCAGCTCTTTCATATCACCCAGAAATGCGATCCGGCGCCTGCCCTGTGAGGCGGCCAAAACTTCCAAGGCAGCCTCCATCGAAGTTGGATTGGCGTTATAGCTGTCGTCCAGCAATTCGACCTGATCACCATCCGCCAGTGAAATCTGCTCGCGAACGCCGCGACCTTTTACCGGCAACCAGTTGCCCAAGCCTGCGATGGCTTCGTTCAGGTCGACACCAAGTTCAACGCAGGCCGCCAATGCCCCAAGTGCATTCATGGCAAAATGAGTGCCTGCTGATTGCACATCAAAGGAGATGGCTTTTCCGTCGACCCTGGCCGTTGCATGGACCGAGTCCGGTTTCTGCACAACATCGGTCAGCACGTAATCTGACGCAGCGCGCCCAAAATCGACGATCCCTGCTCCGGCCTCATCTGCGTATTGGCGCAGAATGTCGGCGTGTTCGATATCCGCATTCACGATGGCCGCACCGCCTGGGACCAACCCTTCGAATATCGCGGCTTTCTCTTTCGCAATACCTGCAACCGACTCGAATGCTTCCAGATGGACTGCCGCAACTGTGGTGACCAATCCCACGTGTGGACGGGCCTGACGCGCCAGCGGAGCAATCTCTCCGGGATGATTCATCCCGATCTCGATCACAGCGAATTCGGTATCGCGCGGCATCCGCGCAAGCGTCAGCGGCACCCCCCAATGGTTGTTGTAGCTGGCAACGCTGGCATGTGTTTTCCCATTAATTTCCAAGATGTTGACCAGCATTTCTTTGGTCGATGTCTTGCCGACGCTGCCGGTTACACCGACCACGCGCGCCTCTGTCCGGGCACGAGCCGCCTGTCCCAGCGCCTCAAGCCCGGTCTGCACGTCCTCGACGATCAGTAACGGCGCGTGCGGGGAAACGCCTTCGGGTATCTGCGAGACCAGCGCTGCGCCTGCGCCCTTCTCAAGCGCTTGCGCCACAAAATCGTGGCCGTCGCGTGCCGCTTTGAGAGCAACAAACAAGTCGCCGGACTGCAGTGTCCGGGTGTCGATGGATACGCCATTGATCTGCCAATCAGCAGTGGCACGCCCACCCGTGGCCGCAGCGGCCTCGGCCGCAGTCCAGAGGCTCATGCCACCCTCCCGTCGAGGGCGGCCACGCTGATGCTGGCCTGTTCTACGTCGTCGAAAGGTAAAACCTGATCGCCCACGATCTGGCCTGTCTCGTGCCCTTTACCGGCGATCAGCAGCGCATCACCCGGTTGCAGGGCATCTATGCCGCGCAGGATGGCTTCGGCACGATCACCCACTTCGGTTGCCTCGGGCGCGCCCAGCATCACCGCAGTACGAATGGTAGCTGGGTCTTCGGTTCGGGGATTGTCGTCGGTGACAAATACCACATCAGCGTTATTGGCCGCAGCCTTGCCCATCAGCGGGCGCTTGGTCGCATCACGATCTCCGCCGGCACCGATGACGGCGATCAGCCGGCCCATAACATGAGGGCGCAAAGCCTTGAGTGCCGTGGCCACAGCATCTGGCGTATGGGCGTAGTCGACAAACACAGCAGCCCCGTTTTCACGCGTCGCAGCCAGTTGCATCCGTCCCCGGACCGTCGTCAGATGCGGCAGGGTCTCGAAAACACGCGTGGGATCTTCGCCACCAGCGATCACCAGCCCACATGCCAGCAGGATGTTTTCAGCCTGGAACCCACCGATCAGGTTCAATCGGGTCTGATACACCTTACCCTGCCACGAAAACCGCAGATCCTGCCCGGTTGCATCAAAGCGCTGATTGAGCAGACACAGATCTGCATCACCCAATCCAACGGTCAGCACATTTTGTCCACGGGTTTCAGCGATACGACGAACCTGCCCACCCTTTGGATCGCTCATGTTGACCACAACCGTGCCGTCCTGAGGCAACACGCGGTCGAAAAGTCCTGCTTTGGCCGCAAAATACGCCTCGAAGGTTTCGTGATAATCCAGATGATCCTGGGTGAAATTCGAGAAACCCGCTGCCGCCAACTGTACCCCGTCGAGGCGGCGCTGCTCGAGACCATGCGAGGATGCCTCCATCGCCGCATGCGTCACGCCATTCTCAGCCGCCTCGGCCAAACACCGATGCAGGGTGATCGGTTCGGGCGTTGTATGCGCTAGAGGGGCAGTCCATGCGCCCTCGACCCCGGTTGTGCCCAGGTTGACGGCGGCATGGCCCAGCTCCATCCAAATCTGACGGACAAAGGTCGCGACAGAGGTTTTACCATTGGTCCCCGTCACAGCCACGATGGTCTGAGGCTGCTTTCCGAACCACAGTGCTGCGCATCCTGCCAGCGCCTGCCTTGGGTCTTCAACCACCACCAGCGCGGCATCCGACCCCGCAAGCACATCCGCTGCGACCTCGACCCCTTCGGCATCGGTGAGGATTGCGGCGGCCCCCATGCGCAGAGCATATTGAATGAACTCTGCGCCATGGACCCGCGTTCCCGGAAGTGCCGCAAACAGATAACCGTCTTTGACCTCGCGGCTATCAACGGCCAACCCGGTAATCTCAGGGTTTGCACCCGCACGCGCGGTCAGGGCCAGTTGGCTGAGTTTCTTTGTCCTAGTGCCCATGACCCACCTTTCGCCGGACGCCTAATTCGAGGTCAGCGTTATAGCAGCGCGCGCCTCAGGCTCAAGCCGGGGGCGCAGACCCAGCAAGGGCGCGATCCGTCCGATCAATTCTGCCGCCACAGGGACGGCTGTCCACCCCGCCGTCCGGCGCTTTTCGCCATAGGCCACGATGGAAGGTTCATCCAGCGTGACGATCAGCACGTATTTCGGATCATAGGCCGGGAAGATCGTGGCGAAAGTGGCGATGACTTTGTCATCATAGTACCCACCGCGCGGTTTCGGTTTGTCTGCCGTACCGGTTTTACCTGCCACGTCATACCCCGCGACATCGCCAAAGCTGGCGGTGCCATCGGTGACAACCTTGCGCAGCATCTTCTGCGCCTGCGTCGCCGCCCCCAGCGACATCACGCGCGGGCCATATTGTGACCCGCTCCGGCGCAGAATGGTTGGGCTGACATAATACCCGCCATTGGCAATCGCCGCATATCCCGCCGCCAGATGCATCGGGCTGGTCGACAAGCCATGGCCATAAGAAATGGTCACTGTGCTCAGCTCACCCCATTTCTTGGGCTTGAGCGGCTCACCACCTTTTGCTTCGACAATCTCGAACGGGGTCGGTTCGAACATGCCCAGCGAACGCAGGAATTCCTGTTGCCGCTGCGCGCCAATTTGCAGCGCCAGACGCCCAGTACCCCGGTTCGAGCTGTGGACGATCACATCCGCCACGCTGATCTTGCCGTAATTCTTGCCGTTGAACTCACCAATCGGAAAACGACCGATTTTCATCGGACCCGAGGTGTCGATGATCGTTTCAGAATTCACCAGACCAAGCTGAATTGCCTGCGCGGCGGTGAATATCTTGAACACCGATCCCAACTCGTACACGCCCTGCACATAGCGGTTGAACAAGGGGCTGTCCGATGGATCGAACCCCGAGGTCGGGGGGCGCGGGCGATCATTGGGATCAAAGGATGGCAGCGACGCCGCCGAGATGACCTCGCCCGTATGCGCATCCATCAAAACGGCTGAGGCGCCTTTGGCGTTCATGATCTTCATGCCACCAAAAAGCACCTGTTCGACAGCGGCCTGTACAGTCAGATCCAGCGAGAGTTGCAGCGGCTTGTTTCCGTTGGCAGGGTCCCGCAGATAATCGTCGAACTGCTTTTCAATCCCGGCCACGCCTATCACCTCGGCAGCGCTCACGCCTTCACGCCCAAAACCTGACCCGCCAAGGATATGTGCTGCCAGCTTGCCATTCGGGTAAAGGCGCATTTCGCGGGGGCCAAACAGAATACCTGGATCACCGATGTCATGCACGGCTTGCTTCTGCTCGGGCGAGATACGCTTTTTGATCCACAGGAACTTGCGGTTGCCGGTGAAATCCTTGATCAGACGGTCTTTTTCCAAATCCGGGAAGATTGCCACCAGTTGATCCGCGGCGGCAATCGGATCGATCATCAACGGCGGCTGGGCATAGACGGAATAGGTGTCCAGGTTGGTCGCCAGAATGCGCCCTTCACGGTCAACAATATTGGCGCGCTGCATCGCGATTGTGGCACCGGGGGCGTTGGCCAAGGGTTCTTGCGCCTCGGATGTCGCAAGCATCCCCATCCGAACGCCAACCACCGAGAAGGCGCAAAAGAAGAAAAGACCCAGCACCAGCAAACGGCCCTCGGCCCGAGCGCGGGCCCTGTCCTTCATATCTTCATGGCGCTTCTGGATGTTTTCGCGCTCGATAACCTTGGGGTTTTCACCGCGTGCACGCGCATCCAGGACACGGGCCAGAGGGCGGAGGGGCGTGCGCGTCATGGGAATTGCACCTCTCCCAACGCCTTAATGTTGGTTATCGCCTGCAATTCGATGGGATCGACAATCGGAAGATCCGGATCCTCGGCATAGGCAACCTGATCCGCGCGTCCAAACTGCTCTGCTCGCAAGGGCAGCAGGCCGAGACGTTCAAAATTCAGATCCGCCAGCTCTCGAAGACGATCAGGACGGTTCAAATAAGCCCATTCCGCATTCAGAACGGCCAGTCGGACCTGCGCCACGCCGATCTCTCGTTGCAGTGTTTGCGTTTCTTTCACAACTTGCTGGGTGCGGTAGTTCTCTTGATACGCCCAAAGGGCCACCCCGAACACGGCCAAGGCAGTCAACACATACAATACACTCTTCATTTTGCCCTTCCCCCTAGTTGCGGCATCCCAATGGCGCGGGCTTCAATTTCCCCCGCCGGAGCCTCGGTGCGCACAGCAACACGCAGCTTGGCTGAGCGCGAACGCGGATTTTCTTGTAATTCCTGCTCGTCCGGCCCCACTGCCTTACGGGTTTTGAGCGTAAATTGCGGCTGGTCCTGCGCAATTTCGGGCGCATAGCGATTTGCCCGACCTGTTTTGCCCGCCCGCGACTGAAAGAACCGCTTGACCATGCGGTCTTCGATCGAATGAAACGTCACAACAGCCAGCTGCCCGCCAGGTTTCAGCGCGCGCTCAGCGGCCATCAGGCCCTGGAACAATTCTTCATATTCTGCATTCACCGCGATGCGCAGCCCCTGAAAGCTGCGTGTCGCGGGATGCGATTGACCGGGTTTGGGCCTGGGCAGACAGGATTCGATAAGCCCCACCAACCGCAAAGTGGTTGTGATCGGCTCTTCCGCCCGCGCCTTGACAATCGCTTTGGCAATACGCCTGCTGGCGCGTTCTTCACCATAGTGAAACAGGATGTCGGCCAGCTGCGCTTCGCTTGCTGTGTTGACCAGATCAGCCGCGCTTTCGCCGTCCTGGCTCATACGCATGTCCAGCGGGCCGTCCTTCATAAAGGAAAAGCCACGCTCGGCCAAATCCAGCTGCATGGAGGAAACCCCAAGGTCCAGCACCACCCCGTCCAAGTCCTGCGCGTATTCGTCCAGACGCGAAAAGACGCCGGGCTGCATCACCAGCCGATCGCCATAGCCCTTGGCCCAGTCCGCGGCCATTTCAAAGGCCAGCGGATCACGATCAACGCCGACGACCTTGTCCGCGCCTGCCTCGAGCAGGCCACGGGTATATCCCCCGGCACCAAAGGTTCCGTCCAACCAAACACCCGACACCGGAGAGACCGCAGCCAGCAAAGGGCGCAATAATACCGGAATATGTGGTTTGTCAGAAGAGGGTTGCGCACCGGCCATGCCGTCACGCGTCCCCGACGCCATCTAGGAACACCAGAGGGTCAAAATCTTCGGGCTGATCATCCAGCCATTCTTCGGCCGCCGCCAATTCATCAGACTCGTAGGTTTCAGGCTTCCAGATCTGGAACGTGTCGCCAGCGGCAATAAAGAAGGCTTCGCCCTCTAGGTCAATCTTGCTGCGCAGCTTGGCGGGTAGAACCAGACGCCCGGTCTCATCCACGTTTGTCGGAAAGGATTGTCCGTGGAACATGCGCTGCAATGTCTTCCGCTGCATTGAGCCCCGTGGAAGCGCATCAATCTTGGCGTCAACTTCGTCAATCGCCTGCATAGTATAGCATTCAAGGAATTTGCGCCGGTGGTCGCCATAAACAATTACAAGTTCGGGATTGTCACCGGGCTGCCAGTTGGGATCAGAAGCTTCAAGCACACGGCGAAACGAGGCCGGGATCGAGACCCTGCCCTTCGTGTCCACCTTATGGCGGCTTTCACCTCTAAACCTGCGCGCCAAGACGACTGTCCCTTTCGCTTGCGCCCCACTTGAAATTCTCACTCCCCCCAGAATTAAAACGGCGGGTTGATCTGCTGCCACTGATCAACCCGCCGCATTGACCCGCTTTGCGGGATGTCCAGCTGCGCGCGCCACCTGGGGGGATGTCTGCTCGCCCGCGCGCCGGATCTCTTGATTGATGAAAGCGAGATGCCTGTATGAAACCTGATTTTATTGGTTCGGGGTCGTTTAGCGCCCCATGTGCCTCGTCCTCATCGGATAACCAAGGGATGGCATGGGAATTCATGGAAATCAATAGAAAATTTCTCACACTCACGTCCCAACTCACAATGTAATCGATAAGAAAATGAATGGAAACTCTATTTATACACCAGAATTAGAACACAACTACCTCAAAGCAACCATATATAGACAAACCAGAGAAATTATGAGCATCCCATGAATTCCCAACATTTTTTCACTTTCATCGATTCCCCGTAGATAGAGCCAGCAAATCCTCCATTCCAAACTACGAATCAACAAAGGTGGCTCGGTTCCCACGCACTCCCAAGTTACTAAAAACCACCTGAACCCACGATTTCCCATATACGCACGACCACAGCCATTCGGCTTCTTCGATAACCGTACCGAAGCAATCGGACCTTACGTCACGATCCTATGGTTTTCAGTGGAACCGCATTAGAAGCGACACCCTTGGCGCAACTCAAACCCATATTTTTAAGGCATATTCGATTGCCAACATTCAACTCTTTGATATCCATGCATTTGCTGCATAGCAGCATTGACGACGTCAACTATTGTGCAATCGCAGCATTTGCTTATTTTCATCCTCAAGCAAACGCCGAAACACTTCGGCACCAACATACGAAACGGGTTACGCAGATGGGTGTAGCAACACAACAAACCGCTCTGAGAAGCGCTCCGGCATTCGGCCTGGCTTCGATGATCGAAACCGCAAAGACCCGGTTTGCACGCTATCGGGCCTACCGCCAGACGGTTAACGAACTGTCCGAGTTGTCCGATCGCGAGTTGGCCGACCTGGGCCTGCACCGCTCAATGATCCGTCGGCTGGCAATGCAGGCCGCAGAAGAACAATTCGCGCGTTAAGCGCACAGCAATACAGAGATCAGACCCTACTCCTCCCTTGGGTCTGTAATCTGCGGCAACGTCTCTCCTCCTCCCTGACGTTGCCGCCTTTTATACCGGCCCTGAACGCCGGAAGCAGATACATCGGGGCTCTCCTCCTCCCTGCCCTGATGTTGAAAGTACGCGGCGACGTCTCTCCTCCTCCCTGACGTCGCCGCGTCTTCCTCATACCGGGATCAAACCCGGGTTCGGATACATCGGGGCTCTCCTCCTCCCTGCCTTGGTGTTGAAAAGAACGGCGGTTTCCTTCCTCCTCCCTGGGAACCGCCGTTTTTCGTTTCCCCCAAAGAAAAAGGCGCCCACCCAGGCGCCTTTCAAAACATTGAGCATGCGCCGTCAGGCGCATTCCTTTTGGTTAAAACGGAACGTCGTCCTTCGGAAAAAGATACTGGGCAACAACCTTCTTGGTGCCCGCCTTGTCGAACGCGACCTCAACCTTGTCGCCCTCGATGCCCTCCACTGCGCCATAGCCGAATTTCTTGTGAAACACCCGTTCACCCAGTGTGAAACTTGCCACCGCGGTTGCGTCGATCACCGTGTTGCGGGTTTCGCGCGGTTGCGACATGCCATATTGTCCCTGCCGCGCCTGCAGCCGTTTCCAGCCGGGTGAGTTATAGACATTTGCCCCAGCCGCGCGGGTTTCGATCCCGGCCGACGGCTGCCCCCCGCCATAGAGCCCCGGAGGCGTCAGAACCTCGACATGCTCCTCGGGCAGTTCGTCAATAAACCGTGATGGCATCGAATTCTGCCATTGCCCGAACACCCGGCGGTTGGCGGCAAAGGAAATCGTACAGACTTCTTCGGCACGGGTGATGCCCACATAGGCTAGACGCCGTTCCTCTTCGAGCCCCTTGATTCCGGTCTCGTCCATCGACCGCTGCGACGGGAACAACCCGTCCTCCCAACCCGGCAGGAACACGGCGGGAAACTCCAGCCCCTTGGCCGCATGCAGAGTCATGATCGAGACCTTTGCCCCATCCGTTTCCTTTTCATTGTCCATGACCAGGCTGACATGTTCCAAGAACCCTTGCAGGTTCTCGAAATTGTCCAGCTGGTTGACCAGTTCCTTGAGGTTTTCCAGCCGCCCCGGCGCCTCGGGCGTCTTTTCATTCTGCCAATGGGCGGTATAGCCGGACTCGTCCAGCACGATCTGCGCCAGTTCGATATGCGTGTGCTCGGGCGCGCCATAGCGGATCGGAGACACCCCGTCATCAATGACGGTGTCATCATCCACTTCGATACGTGGTCCGCGTGTCATCGCATTCCACCGAGCCAGCCCGTCGATCAACTCGCGCAGCGCCTTGCCGCCCTTGCCCTTGATCAATTGGTTGTCGACAACGATCCGCGCGCCCTCGACCAGAGACACTCCGTTTTCGCGCGCCACCACCTGAATCGTCTGCTGCGCCTTGTCTCCAAGGCCGCGTTTGGGCGTGTTCACGATCCGCTCGAAGGCCAGATCATCCTCGGGGCTGACCACCAGCCGGAAATAGGCCATGGCATCGCGAATCTCCAACCGCTCATAGAACCGAGGGCCGCCGATCACTTTGTAAGGCATCCCAATGGTCAGAAACCTATCCTCGAACGCGCGCATCTGGTGCGACGCGCGCACGAGGATAGCCATTTCGTCCAAGTTCATCGGGCGCACGCCACGCGTCCCGCTCTGCATCGCGTCGATCTCTTCTCCGATCCAGCGCGCCTCTTCCTCGCCATCCCAATGGCCGATCAGGCGAACCTTTTCGCCCTCTTCCCGGTCGGTCCAAAGCTCTTTACCCAGTCGTTTTTCATTGCCACGGATCACATTCGAGGCGGCGGCCAGAATATGCGGGGTCGAGCGATAGTTCTGCTCCAACCGCACCACGAAAGCGCCGGGGAAATCCTTTTCAAACCGCAGGATGTTACCCACCTCAGCCCCGCGCCAGCCATAGATCGACTGATCGTCATCGCCAACACAGCAGATATTCTTATGCCCCCCGGCCAGCAGACGCAGCCAGAGATATTGGGCGACATTGGTATCCTGATACTCGTCGACAAGGATGTAGCGGAACCAGCGTTGGTATTGCTCCAGCACATCCGGGTGGGTTTGAAAGATCGTCACCACGTGCAACAGCAGATCGCCGAAATCCACCGCATTCAGCTCACGCAGGCGGGTCTGGTATTGGGCATAAAGCTCAATGCCTTTGTTATTATAAGCTCCGGCATCCGCAGCAGGCACCCTATCTGGCGTCAGCGCGCGGTTTTTCCAGTCATCAATGATCCCGGCCAGCATCCGCGCAGGCCAGCGTTTGTCGTCGATATTGGCTGCCTGAGTCAGTTGCTTGAGCAAGCGCTTTTGGTCATCCGTATCCAAAATGGTAAAATTCGACTTGAGGCCCGCCAGTTCGGCATGGCGGCGCAACAGTTTGACGCAGATCGCGTGGAACGTTCCCAGCCACGGCATCCCTTCGGCAGGTCGGCCCAGCATGCGCCCGACCCGTTCTTTCATCTCGCGCGCGGCCTTGTTGGTGAAGGTCACGGCCAAAATCTCGTTCTCGCGTACCCGATGCGATCTGAGCAGATGGGTGATCCGCGCGGTCAGTGCCTTGGTCTTGCCCGTGCCGGCACCTGCCAGCATCAAAACCGGACCGTCCAGCCGCTCGACCGCTTCGCGCTGTGCCGGGTTGAGGTCGTTCAAATAGTCGGCAGCCACCGCAGGCATCGCCCGCGCCGACAGCGATGCGCCCTCGAAGGCGTCCATTTCGTCAAAACTGCTCATACGCTTAAACTACGCCGGATGGGCGCAAAGGGAAAGGCTTTGTTCACGGCTTGTTCACAAGCTTTTAAGATTTTCCTTGCGTTCAATTCTAACCAAATGAAGCGGTGTTCGACTGATGCCATTAACTCTCTGTAAAGCCTTAGGTCAGATGCTTGGCCCAAAGGTTTGGGAGCATATGGATATGGCATTGGCTGAGCGGGGGACGATCAATCATCGACTCAAATGGACCGGGATCACCCTATTGCTGATCAGCCTCGCCATTGGAGCGGGCTGGGGTGTCTATCGGCTTCCTGCGCCCTTGGTGGAACGGATGCTGCGGACAGATATCCTCAAACAGTCAGAATTGTGGAAACGCAGGGTTGTTTTGCACCTTGAAGACCCCGAAACAACGCTGCGAACCGGCCATATAGACGGGCATGACGCAGAGTTTCTGACCTCGATGCCCGAAGCATCGGATGTCTACCGGTTCAGGTTGTTCGACACGAGTGGACGCGTGGTCTGGTCCACTCGTCAAGGTGAGGTCGGCCTGCGCGAAGACAGCGCGTTCTTTCGCGCCGATGTTGCCCGGGGAATGGTGTACTATTTACAAGAGGTTGTGCCCCTATCCGAGATTGACGGCTTGGACTTGCACACAGGCAACATTCAGAACTCCAGTGCGCATCACATAGTCAAAGTCTTTATGCCGGTTACAAAAAACGGTCGCTTCATCGGTGCGATAGAGTTTTTTACCGATATCTCGGATTTGCGGGCGACCTTCATAACCCGGCTTAGAATTTCGCTGATCGTTCTAAGCGGTGTGGCCCTGTTGGCGCTGGCGATGGTGTCATTGGTGACCTACAGGACCAACCGGGCGCAACTGCGCTCTTTGCACAAACAATCCGAAAAAGAGCGTGATCTGATGGCTGACCAGTTGCGGCTGGCGCGTGAGGTGCGGCTGCTAGGGGAGTTGAACGAATGGCTGCAATCCAGCCGTTCTCTGGATGAGCTGTTCGACATGGTCTCACGCTTTATGACCCATATCCTGCCCGAAGCAGAGGGCAGCGTTTACGTCTACTCGAACTCGCGCGATGTGCTGGATGGATGTGCCAGCTGGAACGGCGGCACCCATAAAGCGCATATCCACCCCGAGGGGTGCTGGGGTCTGCGCCGGGGGCGTACCTATGAATTCGGCGTCTCCGAGATTGATTTCATCTGCGAACATGCGGAACCGCATGACGGTCGCCCGTATTTCTGCTTTCCAATTCTGGCGCATGGCGAAACAGTCGGCCTGCTGCATCTGCGCGCGCTTGAAGAGCGCGAAGAAGAGTTTCACGTTAGCAGGAAACTGGCGCAGCTCTGCGCTGAACAGATCAGCATGGCCATTGCAAATGTGAGGATGCGCGATCAGCTGCACGACCAGTCCGTGCGTGATCCTTTGACCGGACTGTTCAACCGTCGTCATATGACGGAAACCCTGCGCAAGTCTATTTCACGCAGTCAACAGACCGGTGTACCGCTGAGCCTGATCGCCGTTGATGTCGATCATTTCAAGAAGTTCAACGACACTCATGGCCATGATGCAGGCGACATGGTGCTGCGCGCAGTCGGAGCCGCCTTGGAACAGGGCTGTGACCGGGACGAGGTTGCCTGCCGTATTGGTGGTGAGGAATTCATGCTGATCTTGCCGGACAACACCCCGGATGACGCGGTGAGCCGTGCCGAGAAATTACGGCAGTCGGTCGAAGCGGTCTCGGTCCGATACGGTGACAAGTCGCTGCCGCGAATAACGATTTCGGTTGGTGTATCGCATTACCCGGCGCATGGCACCATGCCGCAAGATTTGATGCGCGCCGCCGATGACGCGCTGTATATGGCAAAAGACAAAGGGCGCAATCAGGTGCAAGTCGCCAAGGGAACGCCAACCGAAACCGGGTCCGCTGATAGCAACGGCCAAAAGGTTCGGACTTCAGGCCCAGTCGCGGCGGCGTGAAACTCTAGCTAATACTTAGCAAAAACTTCAGTTACTCGGCGCCTGACTGAGCGGGCAAGGTAGCCACTTCTATACTTGTTAGCTTTCACCAACATCTTGGCCACATCGCGATCTTGCCAACCGTCCTAGCCAGCCCTATCGCTTTTGAGCGGCACAATCCCTAGACTCTTAAACGGTCGGTGATCTTTCAGAGGATCGGATAAAGAAGTAACGCAATGATTTGAGGCAAGCAGCACGCAAACGATCTGCCCAAAACCTCTCGGGGCTGCACATCCACGATAACCGGACACGGTCAGGCCTTTCGTTCCCAACGTTCTTGAAGTCAATCGGCTCGGCACCCGGCACGACCATGCGCGCAACTTGCCTGCTATGTCGAAACTTGGCAAAGCATCTGCCGACCGTGGCCAAAAAGTCCATAATGAACACGCCAAATCACGCCGCAATTCACCAGTCTTGATGCCGCAGCGCAGCAAGGCTATCAAGCATTCACCAACAGGAGGCGTTTGCGAGCGTTAACATGCCGGTTCTACCCAAATCACCGATATACCTGCGCGTATTGTTCGCCTAGAAGTTCGCCAAACAAACAGGACCGGGACCTGATATGACACATTTCGACAAGATCCTGATCGCCAACCGCGGCGAGATTGCCATTCGCGTGATGCGCGCAGCGAATGAGATGGGCAAACGCACAGTCGCCGTATATGCGGAAGAGGACAAGCTTGGCTTGCACCGTTTCAAGGCGGACGAGGCCTATCGCATCGGCGAGGGGATGGGGCCGGTTGCCGCTTACCTCAGCATTGACGAGATTATTCGCGTGGCCAAGGAATGTGGTGCGGATGCCATCCACCCGGGCTATGGCTTGTTGTCGGAAAACCCAGATTTCGTGGATGCCTGCGTCCAGAACGGGATCACCTTCATTGGACCAAAGGCCGAAACCATGCGCGCCTTGGGCGACAAGGCCAGCGCCCGCCGCGTGGCCATCGCCGCCGGAGTTCCGGTGATCCCTGCGACCGAAGTGCTGGGCGACGATATGGACGCGATCCGGTCACAAGCCAAAGAGATCGGATATCCCCTGATGCTCAAAGCATCCTGGGGCGGAGGTGGCCGCGGCATGCGCCCAATCGAATCCGAGGACGAACTGGAAGAAAAGGTCCTGGAAGGCCGCCGCGAAGCCGAGGCTGCCTTTGGCAATGGCGAGGGCTATTTGGAAAAGATGATTATCCGCGCCCGCCATGTCGAAGTGCAGATTCTGGGCGATAAACATGGCGAAATTTACCATCTGTATGAGCGCGACTGCTCGGTCCAGCGCCGTAATCAGAAAGTCGTGGAACGCGCGCCTGCCCCGTATCTCAGCGAAGAACAACGCGCGGAAATCTGCGAACTGGGCCGCAAGATTTGCGCCCATGTAAATTATGAATGCGCAGGCACCGTCGAGTTCCTGATGGATATGGAAACCAGCAAGTTCTACTTCATCGAGGTGAACCCGCGCGTTCAGGTGGAACATACCGTCACCGAGGAAGTCACAGGTATCGACATTGTGCAGGCACAGATCCTGATCGCCGAGGGCAAATCGTTGGCCGAAGCCACCGGCGCCGCCAGCCAAGCGGATGTGCACCTGAACGGTCATGCCCTTCAGACCCGGATCACAACCGAAGACCCGCAGAACAACTTCATTCCCGACTACGGTCGCATCACCGCATACCGCTCGGCTACTGGCATGGGTATTCGCCTGGATGGCGGCACGGCCTATGCGGGTGGTGTAATCACGCGGTACTACGACTCGCTGCTGACCAAGGTCACGGCCTGGGCCCCGACGCCACAGGCCGCGATTTCGCGAATGGACCGAGCGCTGCGCGAGTTCCGTATTCGTGGCGTCAGCACCAATATCGACTTTGTCATCAACCTGCTGAAACACCCGACTTTCCTGTCGAATGAATACACCACCAAGTTCATCGACACGACGCCCGAGCTGTTCACCTTTAAACGACGCCGTGACAGGGGCACCAAGGTTCTAACCTATATTGCGGATATCACCGTGAATGGGCATCCCGAAACCAAGGATCGTCCCGAACCGCGTACCGATCTGAAAGAGGCCAAGGCCCCGGCTCTGAAAAGTGAACCGCAGATGGGCACCCGCAATCTGCTAGAACAAAAGGGCCCGCAGGCGGTGGCCGATTGGATGAAGGCTCAGCGCCAGTTGCTGATCACCGACACCACGATGCGCGACGGGCACCAGTCGCTGCTGGCGACGCGGATGCGGTCGATCGACATGATCAAAGTGGCCCCGAGCTATGCGGCCAACCTGCCGCAGCTGTTCAGCGTCGAATGCTGGGGCGGCGCCACTTTCGATGTGGCTTATCGGTTCTTGCAGGAATGTCCATGGCAACGTCTGCGTGACCTGCGCGAGGTGATGCCGAACCTGATGACCCAGATGCTTTTGCGCGGCGCAAACGGGGTTGGATACACCAATTACCCCGACAACGTGGTGCAGGAATTCGTTCGTCAGGCGTCAGAAAATATCGACGTGTTCCGCGTCTTCGACTCTCTCAACTGGGTCGAAAATATGCGTGTCGCGATGGATGCGGTGGTCGAGAACGGTAAAATCTGTGAAGGCACCGTTTGCTATACTGGCGATATTCTGGACCCGAACCGTGCCAAATATGACCTAAAATACTATGTTGGCATGGCGAAAGAGCTGCGCGATGCCGGGGCTCATATTCTGGGCCTGAAAGACATGGCCGGCCTGCTGAAACCAGCCTCGGCCAAGATTTTGATCCGTGCGCTGAAAGAAGAGGTCGGATTACCGATCCACTTCCACACGCACGACACTGCCGGTATCGCCAGCGCCACCATTCTGGCCGCCTCCGAGGCGGGTGTGGACGCAGTGGATTGCGCGATGGACAGCTTCAGTGGCAACACTTCTCAGGCGACATTGGGCACTGTGGTCGAAGCGCTGCGCCATACGGAACGCGACACCGGTCTGGACATCAAGGCCATCCGCGAAATCAGCGACTATTTCGAGGTGGTCCGAGGCCAGTATGCGGCCTTTGAATCCAGCCTGCAGGCCCCTGCATCCGAGGTATATCTGCACGAGATGCCCGGTGGCCAGTTCACTAACCTCAAGGCTCAGGCGCGCAGCCTTGGCCTGGAAGAGCGTTGGCATGAAGTGGCGCAGATGTATGCGGACGTGAACCAGATGTTCGGCGATATCGTCAAAGTCACGCCTTCGTCAAAAGTGGTTGGCGATATGGCGCTGATGATGGTCAGCCAAGGGCTGACGCGCGCCGATGTCGAAAACCCGGACTCGGACGTGGCCTTCCCGGATTCGGTCATCGACATGATGCGCGGCAATCTGGGGCAGCCTCCGGGCGGGTTCCCTGATGCGATCATCAGCAAGGCGCTTAAGGGCGAAAGCCCCAACACTGACCGCCCCGGCAAAGACGTACCCCCGGTCGATCTGGAGGAAACGCGCGCCGAACTGTCCAAACAACTGGACGGCAAAGAGGTCGACGACGAGGATCTGAACGGATACCTGATGTATCCCAAGGTGTTCCTTGATTACATGGGTCGCCATCGGATCTATGGCCCCGTCCGCACCCTGCCCACGCGCACATTCTTCTATGGAATGGAGCCCGGCGAAGAGATCGCCGCGGAAATCGATCCCGGCAAGACTCTGGAAATTCGCTGTCAGGCCATCGGTGAAACCGATGAAAATGGTGAGGTCAAAGTGTTCTTTGAACTGAACGGTCAGCCCCGTGTGATCCGGGTGCCAAACCGTTTGGTGACATCAACCACGCAGGCCCGACCCAAAGCAGAAATCGGCAACCTCGCACATATCGGCGCACCGATGCCGGGTGTCGTGGCAACCGTTGCGGTTACTGCGGGACAAGAGGTCAAAGAAGGCGATATGCTTTTGACCATCGAGGCCATGAAGATGGAGACTGGCATTCACGCCGAAAGGGACGCCGTAGTCAAAGCCATCCACGTTCAGCCAGGCGGCCAAATTGACGCCAAGGACCTGCTGATCGAGCTGGAATAGCAAAAAAAGGCGCGCCTCTGGGGCGCGCCTTTTCCATTTCATTGGGTTAAGGTTCAGCCGTCTACGGTTTCTTCTTCAACCTCATCTTCGACCAACTCCTTTTCTGTTTCATCATCAAAAACATCATAATCCGCAAGCGCCGGCAGACCCAGCAGGTCGTGCAGCTCGTTCAGGGCGTCGTTAGACAACTCGCGACCGCCGGTCAGAGTATCCAGAGCCTCTTGCGGGTCAGAAGATCCGGCCAGGTTTGTCTCGGCCTCCTCTACAGCCAGCTCAGCCTCTTCGACCGCTTCGTCGTACTTGTCCTGAGCGGTGATGCCCTCGGCAAGCTCGTCCTCGGTCGGCTCATAGGCCTCTTCGATCTCTTCTGCGGTCAGTTCCTGCAGGTCTTCCAGATCGTCGTTCTTATCCTGCAGATCTGTCGTCGCGTCGGTATGACCAAGGATGTTCTGCTGATAAGAGTACAGCTTTCCTGGCATACTGTTCGGGGACGCATTCATAAGAGCCGTTTGGCTGGCATGGGCCGCGTTCAGACCTTTAAGCTCCGATGCAATTTTGCCGTGCTTGTTGGGGTGAACCGGCTTCTCATCAACGACAGCAGTGGTAACTTTGGTCATCTTGGCAGGTTTCTTATTGCCCTTGACCAGATTACCAATCGAAGCGACCAGCCCGTTTTTCTTTTGAGTCGTAGCGCCCGTTTTGGCAGTTTTTTGCTTTTTCAGGCCAAGACTGGCGAGCAACCCTTTGCCCGTCCCCTTTTTACCCAAGGACTTGCCACCTTTCACCTGTGAGGACTTGTCGCCAGACTTATCCGCGCCGTTCCCATTTCCACCACCATTGCCTTTGCCACCGCCATTGCCGCCGCCATTTTTGGCGATGGCCATATCAGGTGCGGCAACAACTGCCACAAAGCTTACAGCGCCAAGCAGCAGAAATGAGGTGCAACTACACGCGAAAGTAACAAGAACCGCTTCATATTATTCACCTGTCCTTCTTGAGCAGTGGCAGCAGATACCACAAAATCAAGCACCTGAGATAACGTTGACAGTTAGTTAATAATTGAATTTGGGTAAAACGGTGGCCTTTTTCGGCGTGAGCGACCCACCGCGCTCACACCGCCAGCACAATATTGGCTATTGCAGCTACGAGGATTGAACCAAATGTCAACAGCATTCCGATTTGCCTGAGGATAACGATCTGCGGAGACCTGCCAAACCCATATGCATGAAGCAGGCGACCACCCAGCAAGGCCAATCCCAACAGGTTCAACAGCAACCCGCTGGCGCCCTGCAATTCAACCATTGCCATCAATAACAGCGCAAACGGCGCGTATTCGGCGAAATTGCCATGAGTTCGGATCGCCTTGATCATTTGCCCCTTGCCACCATCCCCGTAGGAAACCTTTTCGCCCCGTCGGTGGCCAATGACCCGAAGGCTCAGCGCCAGATACAAAAAGGCGGCTAATGCCGCATAAACCGGTGTAATTGTCAGCATGGGTGGCTCCGTCTATTAATATTCCTAAGCTCTGGGCAAAGCTTAACGCGGAATCTCGACCGGTCCAGTTGAACCGGGCTGCTGCTACGCGAGGTCAAGTCTGTCTGGATTTCCTCCGCACGAGAAGATTTTTTGCAAAAGTCGCGTTTTTCCCCTTGCAGCTTTCCGCCAGAATTAATACTTCACGCCTCACTCAACGGCGCGGGCGTAGCTCAGGGGTAGAGCATAACCTTGCCAAGGTTAGGGTCGGGCGTTCGAATCGCCTCGCCCGCTCCATTGAGAGGTCTCCGGACCAAATATGTATCTGATGCGGGCGTAGCTCAGGGGTAGAGCATAACCTTGCCAAGGTTAGGGTCGGGCGTTCGAATCGCCTCGCCCGCTCCAGATACAAACCCTCTCACTCAACGCTGTTTTCTTATGGCGCGGCCTGCTGAAAAGCATGACCCGCGTATATGTTCATATGCCGCAACCGAACAAAGCCGCCTTCACATTGGCCGCGCGGACGGCGCGTAAGAACGTCTTTGACACCGCGCCGAAGTACTCCAATCACGACCCGGACCGAATCTTCCGCGTGACCACGTTTGAGCAGGGCTAGAAGGCCTTGAACGTCATTGTGGTCAGCGAGCGTTCTATACCCGAGATCACCA
Organism: Ruegeria sp. CDSA077; assembly: GCF_059612265.1. Classification (NCBI taxonomy): domain Bacteria; kingdom Pseudomonadati; phylum Pseudomonadota; class Alphaproteobacteria; order Rhodobacterales; family Roseobacteraceae; genus Ruegeria; species Ruegeria sp. CDSA077. The sequence continues at coordinate 217,882 of NZ_JBXWQG010000001.1, read as the reverse complement.
GCAGATTTTCATTGATGAAATGTCCCACATCCTCGGCCTCGGGGATGTAAAGCTTCAGCAGCAGGTCATATTCGCCGCTGGTAGAGTAGAGCTCCGAGTGGATTTCGCGCAACGCGATCTCTTCAGCCACCTTGTAAGTGGTGCCAGGTTTGCAGCGGATCTGGATGAAAACACAAGTGGACATGGGCCGAGCCTTGTTGGTTGAGTTGGCCGCAGGCTGACATGGGCTGCGCCCGGGCGCAATCCCCTGCAACAGTTTGCGGCGATTGCGACGGATGGTCTGGATCAACCCGCCCTACCCCGTCTATAAGCACGCCTGTAGTAAAAGGAATTCGCCCATGCGCAGCGCAAAGATCAGCCGTCAGACCGCCGAAACCGAGATCACGGTCAAGGTCAATCTGGATGGGACTGGCCAGTATGACAATCAGACCGGCGTCGGTTTCTTTGACCACATGCTGGATCAGTTAGCGCGCCATTCTCTGATCGACATGACGATCCGCGCCAAGGGCGATTACCACATCGACGACCACCACACGGTCGAGGATACCGGAATCGCACTGGGGCAAGCGTTGACACTGGCCTTGGGCGACAAAAAGGGCATCCGGCGGTATGGCGAATGTCACCTGCCGATGGACGATGCACAGGTGCGCTGTGCGCTGGATCTGTCAGGACGACCGTTTCTGATCTGGAACGTAGACCTGCCGACACCCAAGATAGGCACCTTCGACACTGAACTGGTGCGCGAGTTCTTTCAGGCGCTGGCCACTCATGGCGGCATCACGCTGCATATCGACCAGTTGCACGGGTTCAACAGCCACCACATCGCAGAAGCGGCGTTCAAAGCTGTCGCGCGCGCATTGCGCGACGCGGTTGAGACCGATGCGCGCAAAGCAGATGCGATTCCGTCGACCAAGGGCGCGTTGTAAATGCTCACCGCCATTATCGACTATGAAAGCGGCAATTTGCATTCCGCTGAAAAGGCGTTTCAGCGCATGGCGCGGGAACTGGACGCCGGCGAGGTCGTAGTAACTTCAGACGCGGATGTCGTTGCACGCGCCGACCGGCTGGTGCTGCCCGGTGACGGCGCTTTCCCTGCCTGCGCGGCCGAGCTGCGCGGGCACAAGGGTATCTATGACGCGATGGTCGAAGCGGTCGAGCAGAAAGCCCGCCCATTTCTGGGTATCTGCGTGGGTATGCAGCTGATGGCCTCGAAAGGTCATGAGTACACTGACACCGATGGGTTGGACTGGATTGCCGGGGATGTGGTGCAAATTGCGCCGTCAGACCGGTCGCTGAAAGTGCCGCATATGGGTTGGAACGATCTGGTGTTGGAAAGCGAACACCCTGTCTTTGCCGGGGTCACATCAGGCGATCACGCCTATTTCGTCCACTCATACCATTTCCGGGTCAGCGATCCCGCACAGCGTCTGGCCTATGTGGATTACGGTCAGGACGTCACGGCCGTAATTGGCCGTGACACTATGGTCGGGATGCAGTTCCATCCTGAGAAAAGCCAGGATGTGGGCCTGCGCATGATCGGGAATTTCCTGACCTGGACGCCCTGAGCGGTTACTGAACCCGTGTCCAATCCTGCCCGCGACACACCAATCCACCCGCAACACAACCTTTGACGGTCAGCTTGTTCTGGCTGTCCAGGGTCATTTTCGAGCTGTAGGTCTTGTCTCTGTCCGGAGCCCAGATCTTGCCCCCGCCATAGGTGCCGTCGCCATCAGGCACCATATCCCAGATGATCTGCTTGCCGAGATTTTCATATTCCAGCTGTTCATTCCCGTCTTTGTCAAAAGCGGTATCGATGGTACCGCAAATCGCGCTGCCGCATTCGGCGATCGAAACATGCAGATATCCGCCGGTGTCTCCGGGCTGGGTTTTCCAAAGACCGTCAACCGGGTCGGCCATCGCCGCTCCCGAAATCAGAGATCCCAGCCCCAAGGCTGCTGCAAAAGTTGTTTTCTTCATAAAATCCTCCCTATTTGACCAGCAGTCTGGCGCGCTGGTGGACGTGGGGCAAGATTGACTTTGCGTCGCGTTGCATCCCCTGCCCTGCCTGTGCGATATCCCGCCGGGAAAACAGCGATTCAAGGCCTGACAACATGATCCTCTATCCTGCCATCGACCTCAAAGACGGACAGGCCGTGCGCCTGCTGCGCGGAGAAATGGACAAAGCGACCGTGTTCAATGAAGACCCCGCCGCCCAGGCCCGTGCCTTTGTCGACGCGGGGTGCGAATGGCTACATCTGGTTGACCTGAACGGTGCCTTTGCCGGTGAGCCGGTCAACGCCGCCCCAGTCGAGGCAATTCTGAAGGAATGCAACGTTCCCGCCCAGCTTGGCGGCGGTATCCGCGACATGGCCACCATTGAAACCTGGATCGACAAAGGTCTGGCCCGAGTGATTCTGGGCACAATCGCGGTCGAGAACCCGGATCTGGTGCGCAAGGCGGCCAAAGCCTTTCCCGGCAAAGTTGCCGTTGGCATTGATGCCCGCAACGGCATGGTCGCGACCAAAGGCTGGGCTGAAGAGACGAATGTGCAGGTCACTGATCTGGCGCGCAGCTTCGAGGATGCCGGCGTTGCTGCAATCATCTATACTGATATCAACCGCGATGGCGCGATGCAGGGCCCTAACATTGAGGCCACCGCGGACTTGGCCCGTGCCGTATCGATCCCGGTGATCGCGTCAGGCGGCGTCAGCTCATTGGATGATCTGATTGCTCTGCGTGATTGCGGTGTGGAACTGAACGGCGCGATTTCCGGCCGGGCGCTGTATGACGGCGCGATTGACCTGGCAGAGGCCATTCGCGCCCTGACCTGATTTACTGCGCGGCAGCCGCAGTCAGCTTTGCCAGCGCCCCGCGCATTTTCTCGATGATGGGAGAGTTTTCGACCGCGTCGAACTCATCCATCGTCTCTTTTGGATCTTCATAGATCAGCCAAACCTGACCGTCGGCATCTTCATACGCTTGCACCTTGAGGGGCAGGAACAGTCCGGCACGCGGGTCGATCTGCATTGCAGGCGTACCCAGCGCAGGGTTGCCGAAAATCAGCACCTGATTGGGCGGGATCGGCGTTCCGACCTTTTCGGCCCCGGCCGCGTGGTCAACCCGCGCAAAAACCGTTGCACCCGCGTTGCCAATCGCCGTCTCAAGCGCGTCCAGCGCCTGGGTCACCGATTTGTCGGTCTTCATCTTGATGATATCGTCAGCCATTGCGGCAGCTGCTCCTGCGAAAATGAAAGTGGTTGCTAAAAAGAGTCTACGCATCTCATTGATCTCCTGATGAATTGGGGACAGTTTTCACAGGTTCCAGAGTTGTGACAATCACAAGTCTGGCATCGGCGGGGCTTTGCCGTTAGAGGTGCGCCAACAAAGGACGAGAGATGCTGAAAACCCGTATCATACCCTGTCTGGATGTCGCCGATGGCCGCGTTGTCAAAGGTGTTAACTTTGTTGGCCTGCGCGATGCGGGTGACCCGGTGGAATCCGCCAAGGCCTATGACGCGGCAGGCGCTGACGAGATTTGCTTTCTGGACATCCATGCCACCCATGAAAACCGCGGGACCATGTTCGATGTGGTGCAGCGCACAGCGGAACAGTGCTTTGTACCCCTGACCGTTGGCGGCGGCGTGCGGACCAAGGAAGACGTGCGCGCTCTGTTGCTGGCCGGTGCAGACAAGGTCAGCTTCAACTCGGCGGCAGTGGCAAACCCGGATGTGATCGCCCAAGCCGCCGATCAATTCGGCAACCAGTGCATCGTCTGTGCCATCGACGCCAAGACCGTCAGCCCCGGCAAGTGGGAAATTTTCACTCATGGCGGACGCAAGCCCACTGGCATCGACGCGGTCGAATTCGCCAGAACCGTCGTCGCCAAGGGCGCGGGTGAGATTCTGCTGACTTCGATGGATCGCGATGGTACCAAAGCCGGGTTCAACTTGCCGCTGACACGCGCCATTTCGGATGCTGTGAATGTACCAGTGATCGCCTCGGGCGGGGTTGGAACTCTGGATCATCTGGTCGAAGGCGTCACCGAAGGCGGTGCCAGCGCTGTCCTTGCCGCATCGATCTTTCACTTCGGCGAATTCACCATCCGCGAGGCCAAGGAACACATGGCCGCCGCTGGCATCCCGATGAGGCTGACATGAGCATTCTGCACGAGCTGGCCCAAACGATTGAGGCCCGCAAAGGGACGGATCCTGAAGGCAGCTGGACCGCCAAGCTGTTGGCCAAAGGCCCCGAGAAATGCGCCGAGAAATTCGGCGAAGAGGCGGTTGAGGCCATCATCGAGGCGGTCAAGGGCGATCAGGCCAAGCTGACCTCAGAGGCGGCGGATGTACTGTATCACCTGCTGGTCATGCTGGCCGCGCGCGATGTGGCGCTGGATGATGTGCTGGCCGAACTGGCCCGGCGTCAGGGCACCAGCGGCATCGCGGAAAAGGCCGCGCGACCCAAGGGGTGACGCAGGTGTTGTCGATCCATTATTCTGATCCTGACAGGTTCGCAGGTCAAAGGGCGCGCAGATGATCAGAGCTTTGGTATTTGGGCTGGCGCTAGCCGTTCTGGGGGCCTGCGCAATTGCCCCGCCGTCCACCAGTGATGAAGTTCAGCGCTTGGCGTCTGAAATCCGCAACCTCGGGCCTGACATCGACCCTGAAGAGGCCAACCGCGCCGCGCGCATTGCCTATGCCTACACCGATCAACTGGCCCAGGAATATCAGATCACCGACCCGCCACTGATCCACAATGCCAAAGTCAACAAGGGCCTGAAGCCGCGCGGACTGTGTTGGCACTGGGCCGAGGATATCGAACGGCGGCTGGATCAAGAAAACTTCCAGACGCTGGAAATGCACCGCGCCATCGCTAATGCCGACAACCCGTTCCGGATCGACCACAGCACGGCAATCATCAGTCGCAAAGGCGAGACAATGTATGACGGTGTTGTGCTGGACCCCTGGCGCTATGGCGGCGTGCTGTACTGGACGCCCTTACCACAAGACACGCGCTATGACTGGGTCCCGCGCGAAGTGGTTCTGGAAAGGCGACGTTTGGAACAATTCGGCGAACTGCAACCATATCTCGGTGAATAACCGCTCAGAGTTTCGACGAAATCATTCCGGTTGCAAAACCACCCATGCGCAATTCGCCGAACAAACGCTGATATTCGATCTTCGGACAGCGGTTCATCACGACATCCACCCCGCGCGCCTGCGCTGTGGCCGCAGCCGTGGCATGTTCTATCCCAATCTGCATCCAGATTGTGCGCAGATTTGGAAACGCCTCCAGCGCCTCGTCCACTATGGGCGGTACAGCTTCGGATCGGCGAAAGATATCGACCATGTCTACCGGTTCGGAAATCTCGGATAGCGACGCACGGATTGTCTGGCCAAACAGGATCTTGCCCGCATGACCGGGGTTAACAGGGATCACCTTGTATCCTTTGAGTGACAAATACCGCGCCACATAATAGCTGGGTCGCACAGGATTCATCGACACCCCAACCACAGCAACGGTTTTGGTATGTTTCAGGATCTGGGTCAGGAATTCATCGGAATACTCAGTCATTCGACCACCCTAGCCGCCGTTTTCAAAAGAAAAAAGCGCCCAGGAATACCTGAGCGCCAGTTGTTGGAACGAGGGACAGTGAAATGACCCGCGGCAGTTCCGTTCCGCGGTCACTGTGACATTTAAGCATGAGTTCAGAGAAAAAAAGAGGTAGCGCGCGATTTTGTGATGACAGATCAGAAAAAACGGCCGCCGCCCTGTTATTCATATAGAACGCTTGGCCAATGCGCCTCGGCCTCGCGGATATAAGCTGCGGTATCGCGTTGCCAGATGCGCTCGATTTCTGGCGAGTGGGTCAGATATAGCCGACCGTCAATCACCTGCCAAATAGTCGGATCGGTGCTGACAAGCTCTCCTTGCGCCATTGCGAAGGCGCAGTACCCGCCGAACTGAGGTGCATAGGCACGCGGATTCATCTCAAACGCGTCCCGATTCTCAGCGGTGGCAAAGTGCCATTCGGCGCCTTTCCACATAACCGCGTATTCAGGCTGACCCCGAACAGGTGTTTCGCCATTGAAATAGGACACCGCATCATATCCGGCCATGGCTGCACCGTCCGTCCGATAGAAGACGGGCAGATCCTGCGCAAACGCAGGAAGAGCAATCACACTGGCGGCAATCGCGCCAAAAAGGAAACGTCTGTTCATGGTCATCGGATCACAAATAGAAACTCAGGGTATCAAGATGCAATTTATTATCGCAACTGAAACCCCTTTTAACGCGCTTGTGAACATTCGAACCGGCAACGCCAGCCTTTAGTCGAAAATGTCCTCGATCACATCCCAGGCTTCATCCAGCACCCGTGAGAAAACGCCTTTTTTCTTCTTCTTTTTGCTCTTGTAGGGATGATCCTGCTTGGCTGTTTGACGGTTCGCCTTGGCATCTTCCAATTTGCGCTTTGGCATCATCTTGAGGTTATGCAGCGGGGCACCGCAGCTTGAACAACTGAGCTCTTGGCGCTGCGTGCCTTTTAGAACAAGCGCTGCCCGGGTCCCACAATAACAGCAGGTCGCAATTTTGGATGGCGTGGAAATGGCGTTCTCCTGTCGTTATCTTTGCCTAGAAGCATATAGGGCAATCGCCGCCGCATTTGAGACATTGAGAGAACCAAACCCGCCCACAGCGTCAATTTTGACCAACTTGTCGACGGTTTCTTTGGTTTTTTGCCTCAGGCCCGGTCCCTCTGCGCCTAACACCAATGCCACTGGCTGGTCCGGGTTACCTCCCAAGGCGGCCTCGATCGTGTCGTCCGCCTCGCCGTCCAGTCCTAGGACCAGAAACCCCATTCCCTGCAACTCGACAATGGCATCAGCCAGGTTACGCACCCGCAGATAGGGTTGACGTTCCAGTGCGCCGCTGGCGGTCTTGGCCAGCGCGCCAGTTTCCGGCGCCGCGTGATGGCGCATACCGACTACTGCGCTGGCTCCAAGAACCTCAGCTGACCGTAGAATCGCTCCGACATTATGGGGGTCGGTCACGCGGTCTAACAAAATGACGCGCGGGTGTTCGCGCCCGATGCAGTTTTCCGCCAGACCACCCCATTCCAAAGGCTTAACCTCAAGGGCCGCGCCCTGATGAACCGACCCTGGGTCGATCGGAGCGGTAAATTTGCGTGGATCAACCATCTCGGGCTCAATGCCAGCAAATTCAATGGCTTCCACCAGCTTGTCCCGCGCATTCCGCGTCACAATCAGGTGCAATTTTGTGCGGTTTGGGTTCATCAGCGCATCCCGCACCGCATGCAGACCAAACAGCCAAACAGTTTCGGATGCGGCAGCTTTGCGCGCCTGTTCTTTTTCGACGACCCACTTGGGTTTCTTCATTTCTTTGGCCTCCGGGCCGCGAATTCGGTTTCCTGCGTCAAAGCAGTATTTTCCTGTTGACGCTCCTTTAGAGCGCTAGTAATCACGCCTCCACGTCAGGTGCAACGCCTGACAGTGGGCGACAGGCCGCAAGGTGTGGCAGGGGACTGTAACTCCCTCGCGGAGACGCACGCCTGGTTCGATTCCAGGGTCGCCCACCATTTTCTTCCAGACATCCAGCAAGCTTTGCCAGCGCGAGTGATGAATGGCTGATCACACCGTACCAAGCAGAAATTGGCAGGACCGATGGCCCCGCCTTATGACCGCTCTGTCAGGCGGCAGCTTCACGTTGCGCAGTGACCCGGTCAAACCAGGCCAAGATCGCCTCAAGGTCGGGCTCAATCTGCTCGGCACCGCCGCCCGTGAATTCTTCGAATTTAGCCGTGTTCAAACCGTTCACCCCGACAAGAACCGGAATGTCCTGCGCCAGTGCTTCAGCGATGACCGGGCGAAAACCGCGCCCATCCGCCTCGTGCTTGCCGAACTTGTTAACGATCAGCAAATGGGGATTCTCTGCCAGCGATGCCGTCACATATCCAACTGCCCGCTCAAGTGCCGCAGGGTCCAGACGGCAGCCGCGCGACTGTGTACCCAAAGACTGCGAAATCCGGATGGTCTCTCCCTCTGGCAGGACACGGACGTCCATGTCGCACTTGCTGCTGTCGGCGCATTCGGTGTTGGTTTGCACCACACCCGCCAACTGCGCATCTGCGGCCAAAAGGCGATCCGCAGCCGCGCTCAGCAGACGGTCGGTTGCACCGCGGTCGGTGGTCGTAACATAGGCGAGGTACATGCAAATCCCCTTGTCGCAACAATTCGAAACATCAAATAGCACGCACGACCCGCCCCGACCACCACTCAGCTTATGGCAGCGGAGACAATCCGATCACCGGTTCGTGTAAGTGAAGCAGGATTGCAAATGCTGCCAGCGCTACAAACCCGATCCAAACAGGCGGCCAAGGGCGTGGCGCACGCAAAGAAAACCTTGCAGTGTTGCGCGACAGCCGACCCCATTCAGCACCCATCTGACGGGACTTGCGTCGATCAATCAGCGGCAGCCCCATCGCAGCAAATACCGCAAACAAACCGAACAAAATCACGTGGGACAGGCTGCCATTGGCCAGCAGATGAGCGACAGCCCACACCAACAGCGCCACCAAAACCGGGTGGCGCGTGGTGCGCAGAATGCCGGGCTTTTCCGGATCGAACGGGCGCTGGCCCAAGCCACCAAATGAAAACGGGTTCTGGATCGTCAAGCCCGCAACCGCAAGCCAGCACACTACGGGCATCATCAGAACGGGAATCCAGCGGAATATCCAAATGGGTGGGATCACCTCGACATACGGGGCTTGCGCTGCGGCGATGATCAACCAACCCAGAACCAGCAGAGACAAGATGGAATAAGCCACGAAATACCCGCGCCGTCCGAACGTAGTGATCAGGCGATCGCGCACAGCGGGGCGCGCTGGTATCGCATGGGTCGCCAGAAACGCTATCAGTGCAGCAAAGAATAGGGGCCAGCCTGCCATGGTAGTCTCCGATCATTTGCGCCAGGTTTAATCACCTGCGCCGGAACGTCCTTGCCCGAAATCAAATGAGGCAGAGAGGCGGTTGTTCCGCCTTTCTGCCGATGTTTACAGGCCCAGCGCCTTGCGACGTTCCTCGGCAAAGCCCTGCACGATGCGGTCAGCTATCAGCGCAAGGATAGCCATCGCCGCCCCTGCTGAAATCCCCAATCCCACATCCGCCTGCCCCAGCGCCAGATAGATCGACTGGCCCAGACCGGTGGTTCCGATCAGCGCAGCGATCACCAGCATGGCAAAGGCGTAAAGGATGGTCTGGTTCAGACCCAGTAAGATAGTCGGCGCAGCATAAGGCGCGCGCACGTCACGCATGATCTGCCACTCAGTCGCGCCACTAGAGATGGCGGCCTCCATCATCTCATCCGGTGTATTGACCAGCCCGTGCCGTGTGTAGCGGATCATCGGAACAACGGCATAGGCGCAGATTGCCAGAAAGGCCGAAAACTCGCCGATCTGAAACACCATCAGCACAGGAATCAGGAACACGAACAGTGGGATCGTCTGCAACATGTCACAGACGGGGCGGACCACCTTCCAAACAGGCAACCAGACTGCACTGGCCAGACCAATCACACCACCGACTACGGCACAAGAAAACACCGCAGCACCGCTCAGATACAGCGATAACAGCGCGCGTTCCCACAGGCCCGAGACAAGAATGGTACAGAGCAATCCGACCGAAAGCGCCGCCAATCGCCAGCCCCCTGCCACCCAACCCAACGCGGCGGCGGCAGTCAGAACGAAAGGCCAGGGCAGATTGGCAATGCCGGTTTCCAGCATCCCGATCAGGATCAGCATCACCAGCCCGCCGGTCAGATGTCCACGCCATGCCATTAGCACGGCAACCGCTGCGGCAGCGGCGAACAGGCCATAGCTCATCACGGGCGTCCACTGAAAACCCCATGTGAACGGCAGCACGGCCTGGTCCAAACCAATCCGAAGCGGCAGCAGCACATAGAACAAAGAGTTGTTCTTGAGCGCGTCAAGCCACGGCCCATTAGCCTGGGTAAACGCCGTCAGCCCGCCGTCAATCACCCCGGCCAGCGGGTCGAGAATGGTCAGTTCGGACGGGTTCGGCAGCCTGGTCCAAAAGGCAGCGGTGAACAGCACGGCAACGCCAATTACTGCCCAGGCGACACGCTGGTCATAGCGTTTACGTTCGGTCGCCAGCGTCCCGCTCATCCGGTCGATGACGACGGCAAAGACCACGATCACCAGACCGGCCATCAAGGCTTCGCCGAACTGTGCCTTGCGCATGGTCAGAAGAACCTCCCAACCGATATCGTTGAAGCCGCCAATGACGGCTGCGATGATAACCATCGACAGCGCAGCCATTAGGCACTGGTTCACACCGACCATGATCTGCGTGGCTGCAGCCGGGATCTCGACCTGAAACAGCTGTTGAAACCGCGTGCCGCCGGACATGATGGCAGCCTCTTTGATTTCCGGTTCGACCCGCTCCAGCCCCAACATCACGTTGCGCGCCATCGGAGGGGCCGCATAGATGGCCGAGGCGATCAGCCCAACCACAGGACCGAAACCAAACAGCAGCAGCAGCGGCGTCAGGTAAGCGAATGTCGGCACGGTCTGCATCACGTCCAGCACGGCCTGCACAAATGACTTCACGCGCGGAACTTCGTTGGCAAGGATGCCGATAGCTCCGCCCATGATCAGCGCAACCGGCACGGAAACGGCCACTAACGCCAGGGTGTTCATACTTTCGGCCCAATAGCCCGATGCCAACACAAAGCTAAGGCCCACAAAGCCCAGCGCCGCCATCGGCAAACCGCCCAGATACCAACCCAGCGCAGTCACCAGACCGATCAGGATGGGCCATGGCGTATTGCCGAGCACAAAGTTGGCCCAGTTCATGGGATAGGCCATGAGATCGGAAAACAGCCGCGCCGCCGGTTTGATCCCGTTCAGGGACCAGTCCAGAAACGTGCCGACCCATTGCGTTGCAGGCAGTTCCCAGCCTGCGGGCCATTTGACCAGCCAGGGCGCGACGCCTTCCAGCGCCAGACACAACGCACCGACGATGACTGTGATCAGTGCGGCGCGCGCGCCAATGCTCAGGCGCGCCTGCGGCACAGAAACTTCCGTCGCTACAGTCATGTTTCATCAACCTGCAGGGCGGCGGCCAGATCGGACGGATGAACCGTTCCGACGATGTTACCATCGGCATCCCTGACGGGCACCGGTTCGTATAACTCCATGCAGTGCGCCAATGCAGCGTCTAATGTCATCGAGGTTGTCAGGCCAGGGTCATCTGGTCCCCGCTCTCCGTCTTGGCGCATGACCGATGCGACCTTGGCATGCTGACCCTTGGCGACATCCTTTGAAAACTCTCGCACGTAATCATCCACCGGGCGCAGTACGATATCGGTGGGTGTACCGATCTGGACTATCTTTCCGTCGCGCATGATGGCAATCCGGTCGGCCAGTTTCAGCGCCTCTTGAATATCGTGGGTGATGAAGACGATGGATTTCTGCAACGTCGCCTGAATGCGCAGGAATTCATCCTGCAACTGACGGCGGATCAAGGGATCGAGGGCCGAGAATGGTTCGTCCAAAAACCAGATATCGGGGTTCACGGCCAGAGACCGAGCAATCCCGACGCGCTGCCGCTGACCACCCGAAAGCTGACGCGGGAAGCTGTCTTCGCGCCCTTCCAGCCCGACCAACGAGATCACCTCCTGCGCGCGGGCCATCCGCTCTTTGCGGCTAACACCCTGAACACGCAGCGGATAGGCGACGTTTTCGGCAACGGTCATATGCGGGAACAGGCCGAAATGCTGAAATACCATGCCCAGCTTTTTGCGGCGCAGCTCGGTCATGGCTTTCTTTGACGCGCCGATGACGTTCTCGCCATCCACACGGATTTCGCCACCCGTGCCCGGCAAAAGCTGCGAGATACAGCGGATCAAAGTAGACTTGCCCGATCCGGACAGGCCCATGATCACAAACAGCTCGCCCTCCTTGACCTCGAAATTGGCATCCTGAACGGCGGGGATGAACCCGTTTTCCCGCAGATCGGCAGCGGCTTTGTCAGCGTCATTCCCTGACCGAGACAGCGCGTCGGTCAGGGCTTTGTCAGCGCCGGGGCCAAACACCTGCCAGAGATTCTGGCAGGCGATGGCTGGCGAATTTACGTCAGTCACTGACGTCAGCTCACTGCGTTGCCGCGTCAACAACAGGGCGCCATTTGCCTTCGTTTTCAGCCATCCAAGCGGCGACGACCTCTTCGACGGAACCACCATCAACGTCGATCGCACCCATCATCGGCTGCTGATCTTCGACTGCCAGTTGATAGTTGGTCAGGATTTCATAGGCTGCGGGCCATTTGTCTTCCATGCCGCTCCAACCCGCCTTGAAGATGCGCGACGGCGAGAAATCGCAATCGTTCACAGCGTTCGGGTTCGGGCCCCAAGCGGGATCGGTGAAACAGGCGTCTTCCCCGGCTGGCAGTTCGACGAATTGCACATCATAGGCCGACATGGCCCAATGCGGCTGCCAGAAGGTGATCAGCAGCGGCGAGTTGCGCTCGGTCGAGGCCCGAAGCTCGGCTATCAAAGCCCCCTCGGAACCTGCGGGAACCGCTTTGAACGGCAGATCCAGGCCCACCATACGGTCAGCGCCGGGCGTACCCCAATCAGCCGGGTAATCGACCAGACGGCCCCCAGGCAGCGTTTCGGCCGTCGCAAATACCTGTGCGCAGTCCTTCAGCGCTTCCCATGCGGGCAGGCCGGGACACAGATCAGCCACATGCGCGGGATAGGCGATGCCTTCTTTGGCGTCGAGGCCCAGATCGCCGATTTCAACGACGGTGCCTTCGTCGATCTTCTTGGCATATTCATCCGATACGTTGGACGACCAGATTTCCAGGGTCGCGTCGATGTCACCATCGGCCAGCGCCTGGAACTGATTCATCATGCCTGCGGTCACATATTCCACATTGTACCCGGCAGCTTTCAGCATCTCACCCGCGACATGGGTGGTCACGTGCTGGCCAGTCCATTCGTTGATCGCCAGTTTGATCGGCTGATCCACGGCCCCCATCTCGGCGGCATAGGCAGAGCCTGCAACGGTCAGCGCCATCAGGCTTACACTCAGTTTTTTCATTGATTTTCTCCCTGCAATATTCGTTTTGCCCGGTCCGGCGCGTTGTTACGCGCCAGTCGGCTTGTCATGTGACAAATCCATGTCGCAACATGCACAAAAACTGGCGAAGAAGGGAAGCAGACAGTTCGGCGCGGCACGGAATAACTCGCCCCTTTGCCCCAGTGTTTTCCCTCTTTCAGCATCATGCTAGGCGCCCGCGCCCACTGCATTTCCCCAGCATTGCGGTGCGGATATTGATTGACGAGTCAATCACAAACCAGAATCACCCACTTTGTCGAGCATTTCTTTTGGGCTTGGGATGTTTTTTTACCTTGGCAGGCATGTGTCCCGGGCCACCTTGCAACACCGACCGCAAAACGCGACGCTAGGTTTGGAGGATTCTGCAGATGCGCCATTTCGACGAGATTTTCGCCATAGCCGCCAGCCGTCACGGCGGGACAGATGCCCTGAGCAACAAGCTTTCCAAACCCAAAAGCCCTGCGGAACTGGCTGAAATGCCCGAAGATCGCTGGCTGTCGATTATCACGAAATGCATCTTTCAGGCCGGGTTTAACTGGAAGGTCATCGAAAACAAATGGGACGGGTTCGAAACTGCTTTTGACGGGTTCGACATTGGACGCTGCGCCTTTATGGACGACGAAAAGTTCGATGCTCTGCTGCAGGACACTCGGGTCGTGCGCAATGGCACCAAGATCGCCACGGTCCGCGAAAATGCCGCCTTTTTGCTGGAACTGCGCCAAGAAGGTGGCGTCGGAAAGATTCTGGGTGGGTGGCCTTCGGATGACTATGTCGGTTTGCTGAACATGCTGAGCAAGCGAGGGTCGCGTCTGGGTGGCGCATCGGCGCAATATGCGATGCGATTTGCGGGGCGTGACAGTTTCATCCTGTCGCAGGATGTGACCGCACGGCTGGTGGCCGAGGGCGTGATCGATAAGCCGCCGACATCGAAAAAGGCGATGGCCTCGGTTCAAGCGGCATTCAACACATGGATGGAACAGTCCGGGCGATCTCTGACAGAAATCAGCCGCGTCCTAGCAATGAGCCTGTAAAAAAACCATTTGCACACGTGTGCTGCCAGAATAGATTTTTTGTCATGTTACGCCTCATTTTGATGACGTCCCTTTTGGTATTCACCGCTTGCGGTCGCCCCCTGACTGATCAGGAGGCTGCTTTTACCCGCACACTTCAGGGTGATACGCTGAAACTCAACAAAGTGCGGTTGGTCGAAGGCGCACCAGTTACGCCAATAACTTTCTATCGTAAAGATCGGTCACGCCTTGCTTGCCGCGAACGCATTTTGCCCGCCCCGCAGGAAGGTATCGTTACCGCAAAACCCGCGGCAGTGGCCCTGTTCAACAAGGTCTATTTCACGCGGGACTGGTATCTGGACGATTACATGTCCGAATTCCCGGATCGGATGAACCTGATCGCGGCAATGCTGCTGGGTCATGAACTGACCCATGTGTGGCAATGGCAAAACCGCAAGAAGACCGGCTATCATCCGCTGCGCGCCGCAGCCGAGCATGGCGGGAATAACGACCCCTATCAATTCGACCTGGAGAGCTCGCCAGATTTCCTTTCCTACGGGTTCGAACAGCAGGGCGCCATTGTCGAGGAATACATTTGTTGCCGGGCGCTGGATCCTTCGGCACCCCGCACCAGACGTCTGCACGAGATGCTGGGTGCACATTTCGATCTGGCTCCGCTACGTGGTGACAAGCGTGAAAGCGCAGTGGTCATCCCCTGGGCCGATGCCGAGATCAAAGGAATCTGTCGGTAACGTTCAGTTGGCCTGCAGCGTCTGCAGATAAGCCACCAGATCCACGATCGGCTGGCTGGTCAGGATCGGCTGCCCATCTGGTGTTTTCATCGCCGTATCCTGCCCTTCGAAATACGGTCCATAGACTGGCATCGGGCTGCCATGGCTGACCAGCGGGTCTCGTCCATCTATGCGCGCCACAACACGAGCGGTCGGGAATACCCCTTCGCTGCTTGCAAGCCGCGTCAGGTCAGTTGGCTGAATAACAAGGACGCCTGCCATTGGACCATAGCCCGTCGCGTCGATCCCGTGGCAGGTTGCACAATAATGCTGGTACAGCTCGGCGCCGGTATCTGCATCCTGCGCGCTGACCTGAGACGCCGTCACAAACGCCGCTATCGATAGCGCCCCCATTGCCTGTCTGATCATCACATCCTCCTGTCAGATTTGACATTTTCAGGCTTGCCCGTGCCTGGGCTTGGCGCAATGATCCAGATCAACGAGGCAATAGGAAAACCGCATGACACAATATGCTGCTATTATGCTTGTGGCTGGAATTGGGGTTCCGATCCTTGCCGCGTTGAATGCCGCATTGGGCAAATTGATCGGGTCGCCAACAACAGCGGCTGTGGTCCTGTTTGCGATAGCCTTTGCATCAAGTGCAGCGTTGATGGTGGTTTTTCCCGGCTTTGGAGCCCTTTCAAAAATTGCCGATGCCCCCAAGCACCTGCTTCTGGCCGGTGTGCTTGTCGCCTTTTACGTTCTGTCAATCACCCATGTTGCGCCACATTTTGGGGTCGGCAACGCGGTGTTCTTTGTCCTTCTTGGGCAACTCGTCAGCACTGCAGCCATCGACCACTTCGGCTTGTTTGGCGCGCAGGTCACCCCGCTGACATGGATTCGCGCAAGCGGCATCGCAGTGATGGCTGCAGGCGTTGCCATCACTCAACTGGCCTAAGCGCGCCTCCGTCCAGCCTCAGTGTTCGGTCCATCCGGGCGGCAAGCTGCATGTTATGCGTGGCGATCAGAGCCGAGAGCCCCTCGTCCCGCACCAAAGCCATCAATGCGTCAAAAACCTGATCCGAGGTTTCAGGGTCCAAATTACCTGTCGGCTCATCCGCAAGAAGAACCCGAGGTTTGTTGGCCAATGCGCGGCAGAAGGCCACGCGTTGCTGCTCACCGCCAGACAGGGCGGCCGGCCGGTGATCGGCGCGCGCGGCGACGCCGACATGATCCAGAAGGGACATCGCCCGTTCCTGGGCTGCCCTTTCGGACACGCCATTGGCCAGCTGCGGGAGGGTAATATTCTCCAACGCGGTGAATTCTGGCAACAGATGGTGAAACTGGTAGACAAAGCCGACATCCTGCCGCCGCAACGCAGTTCGCGTGCGATCACCTTTCCCGGTCACGTTCTGGCCTGCAATCTCAACCGATCCTGTGTCGGGTGTGTCCAACAATCCGGCAATATGCAACAGCGTCGACTTACCGGCACCAGAGGGCGCCACAAGAGCCACGGCCTCGCCCGCACGCAGGTCCAAATCGACACCGCGCAATACCTGAACCTCACCCGGCTTACCTTTGAGATAAGTCTTGGTTAGACCGGCCAATCGCATCATTACATCACTCATAGCGCAGCGCCTCGACAGGGTTCAGCCGCGCCGCGCGACGGGCGGGGAAATAGGTGACCAGAAATGACAGGCCCAGAGATAGGCCAACGGCCTTGAGCACATCCGACAGATGCAGCTCGGCAGGCAGCGCATAGATGCCGCGGATGGACGGATCCCAAACCCCGCCCCCCATTACAAAGTTCACAAAGCTGAAGATCGGGTCGATATAGATCGCAAAAAGACAGCCCAGCACCACGCCCAACCCAGTGCCGATGATCCCGGTAAACACGCCGCAGATAAAGAACACGCGCAGGATCGAGCCTTCGCTCAGCCCGATGGTGCGTAGGATGCCGATGTCTCGGCCCTTGTTTTTCACCAGCATGATCAGACCCGAGACGATGTTCATCGCCGCGATCAGAACCAGGATCGACAAGATGATGAACATGACGTTGTCTTCCACTTCAAGCGCGCGGAGGAACCCGCCCGAGGCATCCTGCCATGTCCAGATCTGACTGCGCTCGCCTGCGGCTTCAAGGATCGGGATCAGGATCGGCGTCAGTTCTTCGGGGCGGTCAACCATAACTTCGATCTCATCAGCCACGCCCTCGCGGTTGAAAAAACCCTGCGCCTGTTCGAAGGGCATATAGACCCGCGTCCGGTCGATGTCATAACGCCCAGCAGAAAACACATAAACCACCTGGTAGGCATTCACTCGGGGAGAGGTGCCAAACGCGGTCTTCACCCCATTGGGCGAGGTCAGCTTGATGGTATCGCCCACCGTCGCCCCGATGCTGCGCGCGACGCCTGAACCTATGGCAATGACGTCCTGGCCGTTCTGAAACATCGACAGATCACCAACCGCCTGTTCGCTTTCGGCGACACCGGGCAGCTCCAGCAAATCTTCGGGCTGGATGCCAAATACCTCAACCCCGCTGCTGCGGTCGCGATTGGTGATCAGAACCTGGCCTTTCACCAAAGGTGCTGCACGCTGAACGCCCGGAACCTGAGCGACCCGATCGGCCATGTCCATATAATCCGCAATGGTCCGATCGACCTGCCCCTGCGCAGTGAACTCACCCGATGAATACACGGTCACATGGGCGTTAGCCCCCAGAATGGTTCCAACAAATTCGGACCGGAAACCGGACCTGACGGCCAATGTGGCGATCAGCGCAAACACTGCCAGGGTAATCCCGATCAGCGAAATCCATGTCATCACGCTGACGCCGCCTTCAGCACGGCGCGCGCGCAGGTATCGCCAAGCGATTTTCCACTCAAAAAGCGCAAATGGCGGTGGTGTCTTGGCCATGTCTGCTCCGCTGGTTTTGTTTTGTGGCGACCCTCTCGGCAATTCGACCGGGGGTCAAGCCGGTTATCCGCCCACTTCGACTTGCCCCGTCAAAGCAGCGGTTCTGTTCAAGGCGGCCTCGGCGATGGAACGATCGCAGATACCGCGGCTTTCCAGCTCGTGAAACACCCGGTTTCGAATGTCGGCGGGCAGCTTGTAAAGCGCTCTGTTATGCAAGCCTAGGGTCAAAGTTTCCGGATCGTCCAGCCGGGAAAGCTCATCGGTCAGTTTCTGCGCCGAGAAGGATGGCCACAGCCCTATGCTGGTGTTTCCCGAGGGTTCGAACCAAGACGCAAAACCGGCTTCGGATTTCAGACAAAATGCATTCAACAACATAAACTCAGACGGGCGCCTGCGAGAGGCAAATAGCGATTGAACCGATCCGTGGCGCGCATTTATCTCTTGCAGCAGATTCAGGATCAGTGACCGGCGCACAGGATAGGGCGTTGCGAAATTTGTTGTCTGCAGGCCGTCCGTTTCCGGGATCGACGCGCCCAGCGCATCAAAGCTCTGTTCCAGCCAGCGTCTGTGATAATCGCTGTTCACACCGATAAACGGAATCCGCGCTGCACCACTGTCCGAGAAAAACTCGGCCTCCTGAAAGGGGCGCAGAAACAGGTTCTTGGTGTCCAGTATTACAATGTTTTCTGTCGAGGCAGCCCGAGCAGATCCCAATTTCAAAACTTGCTGTGTCCGGTATCCGTTGTTGCCACGCCATCCACCCTTGCGCGCGCCCGGAATGCGGTATCGGTTTTCGACCAATATCCTGTCCGAGATCGACCGGCGCGCGCATTGCCCGGGAGCCAGCAATACGTCATCGCCGCTCAGGACTTCAACTTTGGGTCGCAATGGACCGTAAGAAGCCAAAATCGGTTCCACCATCGCGCGCAGTGCCGGTTCGTCCACATCGTTCATGATCACCCGGATCGAGCAGACCTGATCAGGGTCAACAAATCGGGCGAAAGACAATGCCTGCAATTCAAGCAAGGGGAAGTCTTTGGAATAGACGACGGTTGTGAAGCTCAGCAAACCGTGGATCCTTTTGTGATTTTCGGCCCGTGTATCAGCAAATTCCTGGTGATCCAATTCCGCAAGAAATTCAACCATCGGCGAATCAGGTCGGGGTTTTTCAAAATACGGATGATTTCCACATGCGGCATTATACCCTTGGTTGTGAAGCCCTTCACAGACAGCACCGCATTGTTTCAGCTATGAAGTCAATGTGAGCATTCAGGGTGAAACTGCACTCAAAATGCAACATTTTAGGCGCAATATTATTTCGCTTTTTGATTATTTAAAGAAACTTTGTCACCCTACTTCGTGGGGGAATTCATTTCCAGAGCGGGGGTCGCTCATGAATATTCGTACTGAAACAGAACAACCGGGCGCAATTTCGGCCCGGAAACTATCTACAGAAATTGATTGCGAGACCGCAGCACTGCTGCGCGCGGCGATACGCCCGATATTTTCCGGTGCCGCAAGCTGGGGCAATCTGACGGATATCCTGAAAGATAAAGGGTACCATTTGGCGTTTCGACAGGGGCGGTTATGTATCACCGATCGCATGACTGGCGACCGTGTTTGCGGAATACGCTTTCTGGGGTTCGAATTTAAGGACCTGGTCAATCGCTTGGGCCGTCCGATCGTTGTTCCACGCGGATCCGAGGCTGATGGTGATCTGCTATCCGTCCGACCGACTGCGGCAGGCCACTAATAGCGCCGCCAAAACTGTACGGATCGGCGGGCCGTTTTCCATAGGCTATGGCGTGCCGCCAGTTTGATCCCGAACGGAGTATCTGGGCGCCGCAGCAATTCGATCATCAGATTGGCGGGCATATGTCCGCGGCGGTAGAACCGGAAGAAATCCTGTTGGGTCAGGGTCCGCGCTGCATTGAAACCTGAATAGAATTGAATCCAGACGCGGGCATAATCCTCGGCGGTTTTGACAGTGTCGCTGGTTACGCCCCTGCCCCAGAACATGGAAACAGGCTCATCCGTACGCTCTCCCTGATATCCGGTAGCGACAAGCCTCAGCATCAGGTCATAATCCGCAGCCACCCGAAACTGCGTGTCATGCCCGCCAAGCGCCTGAAACACATCCCGCCGCAGCAACACCGAATTATGGCAGAACGGCATCCGCTGTAGGATCGCTTTGAGCGACATGCGCTTTTCCCGACTTTCCGAACCGTCCTCGTATTTGCGCAGGGTCGAGCCATACAGGAAATCCGGTCGAGATTCCGCAAGCAGGTCGGCAAGGGTGTTCAAAATGCCATCCGATGCCAGCGAGTCATCCGAGTTCAGGAACAGCAGATATTCACCCTGTGCAGCCTCGGCGCCTTTGTTCATGGCATCATACAGGCCAGTATCAGGCGCGCTGATCACGCGCGTTCGTCGTGCACCTGCCGTCAGCTCTTCCAGAAACGCCACCGTGCCGTCATCCGATGCGCCATCCTGAATGATATGTTCGGCCCGGTCGCAACTCTGCCGGGCCATACAGGCTATGACTTCGCGGAAACTGTCCTGCCGCCCTTGGGACAGAAGGTTATATGTCGCCGTGATGACCGAGATCAGCGGCGTGTCGGTTTCAGGCGATGCGCTCATAGATCTCGGCGATCTTGGTGACGGCAGCTTCGGGGCTCAACTCTTCGCTTTCGCCTGTGCGGCGGCAAGTCAGTTCCACCACACCGTTCTTCAGGCCGCGCGGGCCGACCGTGATCCGCCAAGGCAGGCCGATCAAATCCATCGTGGCGAATTTACCGCCTGCCCGTTCGTTACGGTCATCATAAAGTGGCTCCAACCCCAGCACGGTCAGCGCGGCATAGAGTTTTTCACAGGCTGCGTCCGCTTCGTCATCGCCTTGTTTCAGGTTCACGATACCGCAATGGAACGGGGTCACGCCCTCTGGCCAGATGATGCCCTTGTCGTCATGGCTGGCCTCGATGATAGCGCCGACCAGTCGGCTGACGCCGATGCCGTGGCTGCCCATATGCACCGGAACGGGCTTGCCGTCCGGACCCTGAACGGTTGCGCCCATTGCTTCGGAATACTTGGTGCCAAAGTAAAATATCTGACCAACCTCAATGCCGCGCGCCACACGGCGGCGGTCTTCGGGCACTTGATTGAACAACGCCTCGTCATGGGTCTCATCGGTGCGGGCGTATTTTGAGGTGAACTCTTCCAGAATAGACTGGCACTGCGCGTGATCGTCATAGTCGATCTGACGGTCGCCAAAGGTCAGGTCGGTGACGGCGCTGTCATAGAACACCTCGGATTCGCCGGTATCGGCCAGCACCAAGAATTCATGGGTGTTGTCACCGCCAATAGGACCGCTGTCCGCACGCATCGGGATCGCCTGCAGCCCCATACGTTCGTAGGTGCGCAGGTAGGTGACCAGATGGCGGTTATAGGCGTGCAGCGCATCCTCTTTGGTCAGGTCGAAATTATAGCCGTCCTTCATATAGAACTCGCGCCCCCGCATCACGCCAAAGCGCGGGCGGATTTCGTCGCGGAATTTCCACTGGATCTGATAGAGCGTCAGCGGCAGGTCTTTATAGCTGCTGACGTGGCCCCGAAAGATGTCGGTCACCAGTTCCTCGGCCGTGGGGGTGAACAGCATATCGCGGTCGTGCCGGTCTTTCATCCGCAGCATTTCCTGACCGTAATCGTCATATCGCCCGCTTTCGCGCCACAGGTCAGCTGATTGGATGATCGGCATCTGGATCGCGATATGGCCGGCTTTGGCCTGCTCCTGATGCACAATGTTTTCCAGCTTGCGCAGAACTTTGAACCCCAGCGGGAGCCAGGAATAGATCCCAGCAGCGGCCTGCTTGATCATGCCCGCGCGCAGCATCAGCCGGTGGCTGACGATCTGAGCCTCGGAGGGGTTTTCCTTGAGAACGGGCAGAAAGTAACGGCTGAGGCGCATGGCTTGACCTTTAGAGGTAAAATTCGACTTCAAAGGTGATTATGCCAAAGCCCCGCCGGGGGCAATCACGCATTGGGATTTTACGACCACGGGCCTGTCGGTTTTTTGATTGACCCGCCAGTCAGCTGCGTCAAATGTGGCGGCAATGTAAAGTCACCGAGGCGCCCATGCAGACCATTCAAGAACCCGCCCGTCAGATCCCGGTTGTGCACAGCACAGATGTTCTTGTCGTAGGCTCTGGCCCTGCAGGTCTGGCCGCAGCGCTGGCGGCCGCACGAGCCGGAGCCGAAGTGTCGCTGGTCGACCGCTTCGGCTGCATGGGCGGCAATATCACTGCTGTCGGCGTTGAAGGCTTTGCCTGGTATCGCCACGAACAAACGGTCGAGGCTGGCGGCATCGGCATGGAGTTCGAAACCCGCGCCAAAGAAATGGGTGCGGCGGTGCCAGAAAGTCAGTCGCTGAGTTATGAGCTGGACAGCGAAGGGTTCAAATTGGTCGCCGACAAACTGATTGAAGAGGCCGGTGTGCATCCGATGCTGCACCGGCAATTCGTGGCTCCGATCATGGACGGCGACCGGATCACCGGCATCATCACCGAATCCAAAGCCGGGCGCGAGGCGATACTGGCGAAGGTTGTCATTGACGCTACAGGGGACGCAGATGTCGCCCATCGCGCCCGTGCGCCCACGCACAAGACCGCACGCGAAGACATGATGGCGGCCTCGGTCATGTTCCATCTGGCGGGCGTCGACAAGCGCGCCTTTATCGAAGGCGTAAAGGCCGACCCCCAGACCTATAAGGATTGGGGCGGTGGCGGCGAATGGAACATTGAGACCAGCGGTAAAGAGGACGACATGTACTCGCCCTTTGTGCACAAACCGTTCCAGCAGGCGATTGATCAGGGGCTGATCCCGGCACATCTGAACACCATCGCGGGCACTTGGGGTGCGATGCATGACACCGGTGAGCTGACCTATATGAACCTGATTCATCTGGCCGGGATCGATGGCACCGATCCCGACAGCATGACCCGCGGTGAGATCGAAGGGCGGCGTCAGTCAATGCTCGCCATCGAGGCGCTGCGCCGGTTCATGCCCGGGTGTGAGAACGCCCGGCTGCGGAATTTCGGGATGACCATCGGCATTCGCGACACCCGCAAGATCGACGCGGTGTACAACATGACCGAGGATGATGCCCGCCATCAGGGCCGGTTCGAAGACACCATCGGCATCTATCCCGAATTCATCGACGGCTATGGCATTTTGATCCTGCCCACGACTGGTCGGTACATGCATATCCCCTATCGGTCGATGCTGCCCAAAGGGATCAGAGGCTTGCTGGTCGCGGGCCGGTCACATGGGGCGGACCGGGTTGCCCATGCGGCGACGCGCAACATGGCTTGCTGTGCGGTCATGGGTCAGGGCGCGGGGATTGCTGCGGCGCTTTCACTCAAAAGCAACCAAGACCTCGATAAATTGAACCTTGCCCCGGTGCATAAAGAACTGGCACGGCAAGGCGTGAGGATACGCTGATGGACCACATCCCAACAATCGACATTGCTCCGCTGGGTGACTCCAGTCACCCCGATTTCAACGCAACCGTTCAGGCAGTCATGGATGCCTGCACCCGGATTGGGTTCCTGTCGATTACCGGCACCGGCGTTTCGCGGGACACCGTCAACAACATGCGCACTTGCGTCCGGGCGATTTTCGACATCGACGATGATGCGAAATGGGATCAGGCGATCACACGCGAGAACTATCGCGGATACATACCCATGGGATTTTTCACCCCGAATGACGGGTCAGGCCAGCGGATAAATACGAGGGCTATAAGCTGCACTTTCAAGTGGCCATCGAAGCGCCCATCCGCGGAGATTGCGGCCTGTATGGTCCCAATATCTGGCCCCGTCATGTCCCACGGGCACAGGCGGTGATTCTGGATTACTGGTCAAAGCTTGACGGTGTCGCGCATATGCTGCTGGGCGCGCTGGAGATGGGTTTGAAGCTACCTGCGAACCAGCTGCGAGACGCGTTTCATGATCCTATGACCAATATGTCCCTGCTGCACTATCCCCCTCAGGCCCCGGACGATACCGGCTATGGAATCCACCCGCATAAGGACACAGATGCGCTGACCATCATCGCCCCTGACCCGGTCGGCGGGCTTGAAGTTCAGACCCGCGATGGCGGCTGGATCACACCCGACTGCCCGCCGGGTGGATTTGTCGTCAATATCGGCGACATGCTAGAGCTTTGGTCGGGTGGCCGGTTGAAATCCACCCCTCACAGAGTGGTCAACCGATCGGGTCAGGAACGCTATTCCTTCCCGTATTTCGCGGTGCCGCGGCATGATGTGGTTGTCGAACCGCTTTTGACGCCTCTGCCCGGCTTTGACCGTCCATCCGTTCATTGCGGCCATTGGTCTGCCGAAATCTGGCGCACCAACTGGCCCGACGAAACAGCCCATGACGCCACCCCTGAACTGGGCACGTTAAGCGACTAGCCCCGCGCGATTCTGGCGGGTCATGAAGCGCTTGCATCGTGGGGCCGCATACGCCAAGAACATTTGCACGTGCCGAAACAAGGGGACAGCCATGGCTTTGCCGGTAAGAGATCAACTCAGGTACTGGGGCATCGCCGCAGTGGTTATTGTACTGCTGTTGTGGGCACTTGGCGATGTATTGCTGCCCTTTGTAATCGGTGGCGCGATTGCCTATTTCCTTGATCCTGTTGCGGATAGGCTTGAAAAGCTGGGCCTGTCCCGCATGGCCGCTACGGGGGTAATCACGGTTGTCGGCGTTTTGGGTTTCGTACTGCTTATCCTGATGGTCGTTCCGGCGCTGATCACCCAGTTGATCGACCTGGTCGAGGTTATGCCCAGCCTTCTCAAGCAGCTAAGAGGGTTTATCGAACAGCAATTCCCGTCGCTTTTGGACCGCGAATCCAACACGCACCAATTTCTGGTGTCCTTGGGTGAGACGCTTCAGTCCAAAACTGGTGATGTCCTGCAATCTGTCGCTGCGTCGCTTGGATCAGCCATCAACGTGGTGGTTCTGCTGGTGATTGTCCCAGTGGTCACCGTCTACATGCTGTTGGACTGGGACCGCATGATTGCTCGTATCGCAGAGCTTTTGCCTCGCGACCACGCCCCCACCATCAAGCGGCTGGCTGGTGAGATTGACAGCGTTCTGGCCTCATTTGTACGTGGAATGGGCACGGTCTGCCTGATCCTGGGCACCTATTACGCCGTCGCGCTGATGGCCGTCGGACTGCAGTTCGGGCTGGTCGTTGGATTTATCGCCGGCTTAGTCACGTTTATCCCTTATCTGGGCGCCCTGATCGGGGGCTCACTGGCCATTGGTTTGGCACTGTTCCAGTTCTGGGGAGACTGGACGCAAATTGGGCTGGTCGCAGCGGTCTTTGCATTGGGTCAGGTGGCCGAGGGCAATTTTCTGACGCCAAAGCTCGTCGGCAGCTCGGTCGGGTTGCACCCGGTCTGGCTGTTGCTGGCATTGTCGGTCTTTGGCGCCCTGTTCGGATTTGTCGGGATGCTGATCGCGGTGCCGGTCGCTGCAGCTCTTGGCGTTCTGGCGCGCTTTGCCACGTCGATCTATTTGGATAGCCGTCTGTATACTGGCCTTGTGGGTTTGGACCAGGAAGACGATTGAATGGCCCTACAGCTGAGCTTTGATCTACCGGCCAAGACTGCGCTGGGGCGCGAGGATTTTTTCGTCTCGCCCGCAAATGCGCTGGCCGTGGCCATGATCTCGGCCACCTCATGGCCGGGGAATAAACTGGTGCTCAGCGGACCTGCTGGTGCGGGCAAGACACATCTGGCCCATGTGTGGGCGGCAGAGACCGGTGGTCGAATTGTGCAGGCCTCGCAGATCAAGCACGACGAGGTTCCTGACCTCGCCCAAACACCGATCGCAGTGGAAGATGTCCCCATGATTGCTGGCGATATGGACCAGCAGAAAACCCTATTCCATTTGCACAATCTTGTGTTGGCAGAAGGCCACGCCCTGCTGATGACCGGGCGCCTGGCGCCAAATTTCTGGCAGTTGCCCTTGCCTGACCTGCAAAGCAGGATCGAAGGCGCACATCACGTTGCGCTGGACCCGCCCGATGACGCGCTACTGGGCGCCGTGCTGGCCAAACTGTTCGTAGACCGACAGCTGAACCCCGGACCCGAGGTCATCGCTTACCTCGTCAAACATATGGATCGCCGTTTCGAAACCGCCGCCAGCACTGTGGCGCTGCTGGATCAACTGGCGCTGTCCGAGAAACGAGACATCACGCGGGCTCTGGCCGTACGGGTACTGAGTGCGGAACTGGAAGATGCCGAAACCAGCGATTGACCCGTCCCCGGTGATTTCGCATCTTAAGCCTGGAATATCTGGACGAGATATGGATCAAGCCGTAGATACCAACATTCCCGACTGGGGACCTTTCGGAAAGCCGTTGTTTGACAACCCCGAGGCCCGCGCCCTGTCGCGCGTCGGCGTTGTTGATGTAGGGTCGAACTCGGTCAGGATGGTGATCTTTGATGGTGCGG
The DNA here is from genome assembly GCF_059612265.1 of Ruegeria sp. CDSA077. Taxonomy (NCBI): domain Bacteria; kingdom Pseudomonadati; phylum Pseudomonadota; class Alphaproteobacteria; order Rhodobacterales; family Roseobacteraceae; genus Ruegeria; species Ruegeria sp. CDSA077. The sequence continues at coordinate 191,545 of NZ_JBXWQG010000001.1, read as the reverse complement.
CGCGATCGCCTGCCTATTTCTACAATGAAAAAGTCATGTGCGAGCTTGGCGCGGGCCTGTCCGAGACCGGCCGCCTGAACCCGCTTGGCAGGATACGTGCCCTGGCTGCGTTGAAGCGTTTTTCCCGGCTGTCAGACGATCTGGGTCTGCCGGGGCTGCACGTCGTGGCCACCGCCGCCGTGCGAGAGGCCAAGGATGGCTCGGATTTCTGCGCCGAAGTTCACGCGCTAACCGGGTTGACGGTCTCGGTCATCGACGGCGGGGAAGAGGCACGCCTGTCCGCTCAGGGCGTTTTACTGGGCTGGCCCGGTGCATATGGTCTGATCTGTGATATCGGCGGGTCCTCGATGGAGCTGGCCGAGATCGGTGGCGGCGACGTTGGTCGTCGCCTGTCATCGGCCCTGGGTCCGCTGAAGCTGCGGGATATCAAGGGCGGTCGTCGCGCGCGCAAGGCGCAAATCAAGGAGACGATGGAAAACCTGCGCGACCAGATGGGCCCTCAGCGCGATCGTCTGTTTCTGGTGGGCGGAAGCTGGCGGGCCTTTGCAAGGCTCGACATGCTGCGCCGGGGATATCCCCTGAACGTGCTGCATGAATATCGGATGACGACAAAGCAGGTGCATCAGACCATCAAATTCATCGAAAAGGGTGACCCGGAAAAACTGCGCAGTCTGGCAGGCGTCTCGGGTTCTCGGATGGCGCTGATCCCTTATGCTATGGATGTGCTTGCGCGACTGGTGCGAACGTTCAAACCCAAGGACATTGCCGTTTCCAGCTATGGCATCCGCGAAGGCCTGCTTTACGAACAGATGCCACAAATCCTGCGCGATCGTGACCCTCTGATCGAAGCCAGCTATTTTTCCGAAGCCAAAGATGCCCGCCTGCCCGGGTTTGGCAAACATCTGTTCGAATTCGTCATGCCTCTGTTCAAATCCGCGCCGGCCGCGCGGGTCAGGCTGATCAAGGCTGCGTGTCTATTGCACGATGTCAGTTGGCGCGCCCATCCGGATTACCGAGCTGAAACCTGCTTTGATTACGTAACTCGCGCCAACTTGGGCGGTTTAAAGCATTCCGAACGGGTCTATATCGGGCTGGCCCTGCAGCACAGGTATCGCAACAAGCGTGAGGGCAACCGGTTTACCCCTCTCTATGACTTGTTGGGTGAAAAAGATCAGGAACAGGCCGAGATTCTGGGCAAAGCCATGCGCTTTGGTGCAATGCTGTGGATGCAGAACGAAGCCACGATGGGCACGCTTCGGCTGTACCCTAAAAAACGTCAGCTAGAGCTGATTTTGCCCGAAGCCGCAGCCCCTCTCTTTAGCGAAGTGGCCGAAGCACGACTGAACTCATTGGCAAGCACGCTGAAATCCGAACCCCGCTTGATCATCAAAGGCTGACCCTCAGATATCAATCTCGCCTTCGGGCTCATTTTCGGGTTTTTCCGGCTCAACCTCGGGCTCGGGCGGCTTTTTGCGGATAATGATATCCCCGTTCGGCAGGATTTCCGGAGCCTCATAAACACTCCAGTCCTGTACTTCGGCGGCCAGTTCCGCCAGGGCCGGTCCCATTTCCTCAAAAAACGACTGCATCGCGGGGCCGAATTGATCTGCCAGCCCCAACAAATCCTCAAGCGCGGGTTCCATTTCCTGACGCAGCCCTTCAAAGAACAACTCAGCCCCTTGTTCCATCAAGGATTTGCCTGTGTCGTCCTCTGCCTGTGCCGGAACGCCCATGGCAGCTGTGACCACGCATATTGAAATGAACTTTTTCATGCTTCAGATATAAGTCGCCCACGCCGGCGATGAAAGGTCACAGATCAATATCCAGCGTGACAGGGAAGTGATCCGAGGCTGTCAGCAGCGCCTCGTGCAGGTCCCGCGAGGCATAGCATGCAGGGTCCTGGAAAGGATGCCATATGCGCCATTTCGGGCGCTTAACACGCAGCCCTTCGCTGATCATGACATAATCCAACAGCGCCTCAAGATGATCAGCCCTGTCGCGGCGCACAAAGCGCGCGGACGAGGGTAAGATTTCGGATTCAGCCTCATTTGCCATCACCGCATGCGGATCGAACAGACCGGTCTGCAACAGGATTTCGACAGATGAGCGCCCGAACAGGTTTTCAAACTCATCCAAGCCCGGCCCGTCGTTGAGATCGCCCAAAAGGATGACATGCTCGTCAGCCGCAATATGCGCCTGTACTCGCCGCCCCAACCAGACAGCCTGTGCAAGCTGTTTGCGTCGATTGGCGATGGATATCCGAATCGCCTCATCGCGGCTTTCTGCCCCATGCGGGGCTTTGGATTTCAGATGCGCTCCGATCAGGCGAAACGTCGCCCCGCCTGACGTCTGCGCTGACAACTCCATTGGCGGCTTGGAAAAGCGCACATGATCCTCGGTTGCATCAATATCCAGGTCGATCTTGAAAACGCCATCAAAACGAGGGGCAGCCCCTTTTCCTTCCTTGTTTCCTTTGGGATCATGGCGCAATGACAGGATCTGAGGATCGAAAAGAAACGCAAGTTCCTGATGGGTATCGTTCGGAAACCCCATGATGGCGTTTCCTATGCGCAGATCGAACGCTTCGGCAAACCCTTGCAGCGCACGCACCGTGTTCTGCGTCTTACCAGTATTCGGAGCTTCAACAATCAGCACGGCATCCGCATCGATTGCCGTCAGCACTTTTGCAATGGCCTCGATCTGTTCAGCTTTGGTGACATTGTATCTGCCGGACCAGCTGTCATCTACGATCAAGCGGTCTTGCCGGTCGAAGAGATTGGCGAACCATTCAATATTGTAGGTTGCCAATCGCATCGGTTCAGGCCTGCGCGCCTTTGATTTCATCCCAGGCGCGATTGATGTCGATCATCTTTTTTTCGGCCAGACGAATGGCCTCTTCCGGAACGCCTCGTGACATCATGGCGTCGGGATGAGTGTCGCGTACAAGTTGCCGCCAGACCTTACGAATGTCGGGCAGCGGCATATTCCGCGGCACACCCAGCACCGTATAGGGATCCTTTGGTGCATCCGGTACAAACCGTGCGCGTAAGGCCAGAAACTGAGCATCGGTCTGACCGAATATCCGGCTGACATCTTCCAGAAACTTATTTTCGTTGGGATGATAAAACCCGTCGGCCATTGCGATATGAAACAACCCCTCCATCAGGTCGCACAAGGTGGTGCTGTCTTCTGCGAACATATAGGCAATTTTGCTGGCATATTCCTGATACCCGGCGACATCGGTGCGCGCCATGTCAAAGACACGGGCTGCACCGGCCTCATCTTCGCGCGCGATCTGGAATACATCCCGAAAGGCAGTAACCTCGTCTCGCGTGACCTGCCCGTCGGCCTTGGCCATCTTAGCCCCCAGGGCGATGACCGCAATCGCAAAGGCGACCGAGCGTTCCGGCGGCGTGCGCAGTTTCTCGAACACGGCCGTCAGGCTTTCGCCCTGTGCAAGCGCGCTTAGCGCATCGGATATACGGGTCCAAATCGACATGAGCGCACCCTAACCCGCTCCGTCGCGACTGTCAGGTGCGACAGATCACTGCGGGGCAAGAATTTTCTGCATCAGCACAAGATCTAACCACTGACCGCATTTAAACCCCACCTCGGACATCAGGCCCACTTGTGTAAATCCGGCAGCCGTATGGAAAGCGATGGCCGCAGGGTTGGCCGAGGAAATGCCCGCAATCAGAACATGAACATTGTCCATCTGTGCGCGGGCTTCCAAGGCCTGCAACAATGCGCGGCCTATCCCCTGGCCCCGCGCCTGCGGTGCCAACAGGATCGAGTGTTCACGCGTATGGGCATAGCCCGGCCCTGACCGAAACGCACCATAGGTTGCGAAGCCCAGAACAACGCCGTCACGCTCGGCCACCAGAAACGTCGCCCCCCTGGAGACGATATCCAAGGCAACGGCGTCATCGTTGCGCAATTCAGTGGTGAATGTGATCAGCGTATCGCGGATTATCGCATTCCAGATTGCCGCAACAGCGGGTGCATCTTCTGGCTGGGCTTGCCGGATGTTCATTCCAATACCCGTACCCCGTGCGGTGTGTCGATTTCGGCACGCAACGCCGCCGGACCGCTGTCGAACTCAACTTGCCCCAACGGCCCCACCGCTTTGGCGAGATCCAGCGCATCAGGGTGATAGACGACTAGGCGGCGCAGCTGGCAGCCACAGTCGTTCAGCATGTTTGCCGGGTGAAGATCACCCTGCCACTGGATGAGCGCCGGGAAAAGATTATCAAACGGCAGGCGCCCATTGGGAGGCACCGCCATGCGCCAACGCAGCGCGCCACGGTTTAGGTCGATCGGTTGACCGACTCCGTCCGGAAAGACCGTCAGCGAGGCCTCGATATCCGGAACCTGGCAAATCCAGTTGGTCAGGCGGGGAGCGCCCTGAAACCGATCCAGATCAAACCAGCGGGTTCTTTGTGGATTGGGTGCATCTGGGTCAATCGCGATGGCTTCCAGATAGAAACCGTCCCGCAGGCCCAACAACCGGTTATGAGTTCCGAATTTCTCGTGCTTGCCGCCATCCTGCAAGGGGACGCCCAGCGCCTGTTCGACATGTGCCGAGGCCTCTTCAAGCGTTTCGCCAGCAACCGCCAGATGATCAAGTAACACGAATAAGCCCCCCAAAAAGACAAACGACCAGACCGCAAGGATCTGGCCGTATGTTTTCCTCAAAGGCGCTGGATCACAAGATTTTTCGACGAAAAATCTTGGTGCCGGTTCAATCTTTGGAATCGCCGATCAAGCGCAGGATATCTTGTGCCGCCTCTGGGATGTTCGTACCCGGACCAAAGATCGCCTTAACCCCGTGATCATAGAGGAACTTATAATCCTGTTGTGGGATGACACCTCCGCAGATGACGATGATATCCTCAGCCCCGGCCTTTTTCAGTTCTTCGACAAGCTGCGGGGCCAGCGTCTTGTGCCCGGCTGCCTGAGACGAAATGCCGACGACATGGACGTCATTGTCCACCGCGTCTTGTGCTGCCTCGGCCGGCGTTTGGAACAGCGGGCCAACGTCCACGTCAAAGCCGATATCGGCAAAGGCTGTGGCGATCACCTTGGCCCCCCGGTCATGCCCGTCCTGCCCCATCTTGACGACCAGCAGGCGCGGGCGACGGCCTTCGGCCTCAGCAAAATCCTCAATGGACTTCTGGATGGCGGCAAAGCCTTCGTCGCCCTCATAGGCGGCCCCATAAACACCGGCCAGCGTTTTGACCTCGGCGCGGTGGCGACCAAATTCCTTTTCCATTGCCATGCTGATCTCTCCTACGGATGCGCGGGCACGGGCGGCTTCGACAGCAGCGGCCAGCAGGTTGCCGCCATCGCGGGCGGTGGTCGTCAGGGTGTCCAGCGCCTTTTGGCAGGCAGCCTCATCGCGCGTGGCACGGATGCGTTCCAGACGTGCTACCTGCGCCTCGCGGACAGCCACGTTGTCGACATCCAGAATGTCTATCGGGTCTTCCCGTTCCTTGCGGTACTTGTTGACGCCGACGATTACCTCGTCACCCCGGTCGATCATCGCCTGCCGTCGGGCGGCGCTTTCTTCTATCCGAAGCTTTGGCATGCCGGATGCAACTGCCTTGGTCATGCCGCCCATTTCCTCGACCTCTTCCATAAGAGCCCAGGCTTTTTCGACCAGCTCATTGGTCAGGCTTTCGATATAGTAAGACCCGGCCAGCGGATCGACCACATCGGTCACCCCGGTTTCCTCTTGCAGCACCAACTGAGTGTTCCGTGCAATGCGAGCAGAGGAATCGGTGGGCAGCGCAATCGCCTCGTCCAAGGCGTTAGTATGCAGCGATTGAGTGCCGCCCAGAACCGCGCTCATCGCCTCATAGGCGGTGCGGATCACGTTGTTATAGGGGTCTTGTTCTTGCAGCGACACGCCCGAGGTCTGGCAATGGGTCCGCAGCATCTTAGAGCGCTCGGATTTCGCGCCGAAATCGGTCATCACCCGATGCCAAAGGGTACGGGCCGCACGCAGCTTGGCAATTTCCATGAAGAAATTCATGCCAATGGCAAAAAAGAACGACAAGCGACCAGCGAATTTGTCGACATCCATTCCGGCCTGTGTCGCTGCACGAACGTATTCGCGCCCGTCAGCCAGCGTATAGGCCAGCTCCTGCACCAGGTTCGCGCCGGCCTCTTGCATGTGATAGCCCGAGATTGAGATCGAGTTGAATTTGGGCATATCATTCGACGTATATTCGATGATGTCCGAGATGATCTTCATCGAAGGCTCAGGCGGGTAGATATAGGTGTTACGCACCATGAATTCTTTCAGAATGTCATTCTGAATAGTGCCGGACAGGACGGATTTGTCGTGGCCCTGTTCCTCACCCGCTACAATGAAACTTGCCAGGATAGGAACCACGGCACCGTTCATGGTCATCGAGACCGAGACCTTGTCCAACGGGATGCCGTCGAACAGAATCTTCATGTCCTCTACGCTGTCGATGGCCACACCGGCCTTGCCCACATCGCCGACAACGCGTGGGTGGTCGCTGTCATATCCGCGGTGCGTGGCCAGATCGAAAGCCACCGAGACCCCCTGCTGACCCGCCGCCAGATTGCGACGGTAGAAGGCATTCGATTCTTCGGCGGTGGAAAACCCCGCATATTGGCGGATCGTCCAGGGACGACCGGCATACATTGTTGCCTTTACCCCGCGCGTGAACGGCCCAAACCCGGGCATGGAGCCCATATGTGGCAGATCAGCCGTATCTTCCTGCGTATAGAGTGGCTTGACGGCGATGCCTTCCAGCGTCTCTTTGGTCAGGTCGTCCAACGGGCGACCGCGCAGCTCTTTCTCGGCCAGCGCCTGCCAGTCTTTCCTATTGGTCATTGCGATATCCTTTTCTCAATTCGGGTCGCGCAAGGGCGTGGCCCGCGCGTTATCATCCGTGGTTGCGCCCATTGGAATTGGATGGGACGCAATATTTTATGGGCTGCGTGCATTTCGCTGGTCGCATTCGTGCGCACAGGGACTATATTCAATCCAACAGGAGGCCCAATGACACGAACGCTAGCCTTTGTTTTTTCGGCGCTATTTCCACTGGCGGCCCTTGCAGCTGACGGGGCAGCCCCGGCTGACGATGAATTTGTCCGCCCTGTGGGGGATAGCGAGCTCAGCGAATATCTGTGGATCAAGCGGCCCATTGTTGTCTTTGCCGATACACCTGCTGACCCGCGATTCCAGCAGCAGGTCGACATGCTTTTGGAAGGGGAGGACGTCATGCGCGACCGCGATGTGGTCGTTCTGATCGACACTGACCCTGACGCCCGCTCGCCCATCCGGTCAAAACTACGCCCGCGCGGGTTCCAGATGGTGTTTGTCGACAAGGACGGCGTGGTCAAACTGCGCAAACCTTCCCCTTGGAGCGTGCGTGAAATCGGTCGCTCCATCGACAAGACCCCCCTGCGCCAACGCGAAATCCGTGAACGGCGTGAGGGCGGCTGAACGCGTTTCCCATACCCGACGGCCCCGTCGGCGACCGCCGGTTCCCTTGCAGGATATGTCAAACGCGTGGTCATGATCATTCAAACTCGATGATCACATCATCCACGGCGAGGCTGTCGCCGGGGCCTGCGTTGATCTTGGCAACGGTGCCTTTTTTCTCGGCGCGCAGGATGTTTTCCATCTTCATCGCCTCGATGGTGCACAGCGCCTGACCTTCCTGCACTTCTTGGCCCACTTCGACATCGACCTTTACGATCAGGCCAGGCATCGGGCAGAGCAGCAGTTTCGACGTATCCGGCGGCAGTTTCTCGGGCATCAGCTTGGCCAGTTCCGCCTGACGCGGACGGCGCACATGCACCTTCATATCCGCGCCCCGGTTGCGGATCCGGAACCCGCCCGAGATTTTGTCGGCCTTCAGAACCAGCGGGCTACCGTCTATGTCCAGCACCGCCAGTTGGTCGCCCGGCGTCCACTCCGAGGCCACGCGCAATGTCGCGCCGTCTTCGAATTTGACCGTCGCGCCCTCTTTATCGGCATTCACCTGAACTGCGTATTCCTGGCCCTGCAGGGTCACGACCCAGCGTTTGCCGACCTTGCGTTCATGGTTGTCCATCCGGCCCGATACACGGGTGCGGCGAATCTCGGCCACCCGGTGCATGGCGGCGCAGGAAGCTGCGATCTGGCGCAGGTCAGCCTCGGGCAGCTCTACGCCCTGGAACCCATCGGGGTACTGTTCTTCGATGAACGCGGTAGTCATCTCGCCCTTGATGAAGATCGGGTGATCCATCACTGCCGACAGGAACGGCAGATTGTGCCCGATGCCTTCGACCTCGAAACTGTCCAGCGCCACCCGCATCGCCTCAATCGCTTGATCACGGGTCGGGGCCCAGGTGCACAATTTGGCGATCATTGGATCGTAATACATACTGATCTCGCCGCCTTCATAGACGCCGGTATCGTTGCGAACGGCGGCCTCTCCGCCGGGGGCCTCACCCTGCCATTTGTCATTTACCAACAGCGGACCAGCGGCAGTTTCCTGAGGCGGGCGGTAGCGCGTCAAACGACCAATGGACGGCAAGAAACCACGATAAGGATCTTCGGCATACAAACGGTTTTCAATCGCCCAGCCGGTCAGTGTGACATCGTCCTGCGAGATCGACAGCTTCTCACCGGCCGCGACGCGGATCATCTGTTCGACCAGATCGACACCGGTGATCAGTTCGGTCACCGGGTGTTCCACCTGCAGGCGTGTGTTCATTTCCAGAAAATAGAAGTTCTTGTCACCATCAACGATAAACTCGACCGTGCCAGCGCTGGCATAATCCACAGCCTTGGCCAAGGCCACCGCCTGTTCGCCCATCGCCTTGCGTGTCGCCTCGTCCAGGAAAGGCGATGGCGCCTCTTCCACAACCTTCTGGTTTCGGCGCTGAATCGAGCATTCGCGTTCGCCCAGATAGATGCCATTACCATGGCTGTCGCACAGAACCTGAATCTCGATGTGACGGGGTTGGGTCACGAACTTCTCAATGAAAATCCGGTCATCGCCAAAGGAATTCGCGGCTTCATTCTTGGAGGACTGGAACCCTTCGCGCGCCTCGTCGTCGGTCCATGCGATCCGCATACCCTTACCACCGCCACCAGCACTGGCCTTGATCATGACCGGATATCCGATCTCATTCGAAATCTTGACGGCCTCGTCGGCGTCTTCAATCAGGCCCATATAGCCCGGAACCGTAGAGACGCCGGCCTCTTGCGCGATCTTTTTAGAGGTGATCTTGTCACCCATGCTTTCAATCGCACCGACCGGAGGGCCGATAAAGGCCACGCCTTCGGCATCCAGCGCTTGGGCGAATCTCGAGTTTTCCGACAGAAAACCATACCCCGGGTGAACCGCCTGCGCGCCACTCTGACGGATTGCCTCCATCACGCGGTCGATGACGATATAGGACTGGTTTGCAGGCGGTGGGCCAATATGCACCGCCTCATCCGCCATCGATACATGCAGGGCGTTCTTGTCCGCGTCAGAATAGATGGCGACCGTGCCGATGCCCATCTTGCGGGCGGTTTTGATAACCCGGCAGGCGATCTCGCCCCGGTTGGCGATCAGGATCTTGTTGAACATGGAACGTCCTCTGTCTTGAAGTTCTGGAAACGCAAAACGCCGCCGCGGGGCAATGGCCCCACGACGGCGTGTCGCGCGATGACGGTCGGGGCGACGGGGGCCCCGAAGATTTCGTTATCTACAGTTGTTCTGGGTCTTGCAGTAAAGCACGTTGCCTGCCGCGCCGACCACGGCACCCAACAGCGGGTCGGCACTGACGACTGCCGCGCCAACGGCGCCGGCTCCGCCGCCAAGCAACGCCTGCTCGCCGGTCGAGTCTCCGCACGCCGCGAGCCCTGCACAGGTCGCCATTGCAAGAATGACTTTCGAGATTCGCATGATGTCTGCCCTTTTTGGTTTTTTAACAATTTCAGAGCCAGATGCGGGAAATCGCCACTGTTATTCAATAACGAGCGTACCGAAATGCCCATTTGCGCAGTTTTATGCCATCCAATGACTGAAGTTTGCACAAAGAAAAACGCGGGCAGGACATTGTGAAAACCACAAGCCTGCCCGCGGAAGGAAGGGGTACGGAATAGTAGGTGCGCGTGCGACGCAGGCAAAGTAGAGCCGCACGACCCGCTCACCATGCACGGCCCGGTTGCACCTGCAAACCGGGATTGGCCAGTGGTGAAATTTCCGGCCAGAATCTGCCCATTCAGCGAAATATCGCGCAGAAACGCGCCGATTCCGCTCGCATAAACTTTGGTTGAGCAGGGTGAAATTCGCGCCCCGACAGTTACGCAAACCTTTGTTTTATCAGCGCTACCTGAGAGCGAATGACCTGAAGAATTCGATCCTAAGTCGCCGCGGCCACCCCCCGCCGACTGGCCTTTTTCCTGCCCAAGCCTTGAAGGTTCTCCCACCACCAAGCCACGGGTGATACACGCCATAGAATCAGCGGTTTGCGCCGTTTCCCTCAGGTATTTTGCGCGATTGTCACGCGCCCGATCTGCACAGCGCACATATCCTTCTTGGCCCAACCGGGGCAAAGAAACCCTGTTGGAATTTCCAAGGCGTTTATGTGCGACGACGTCGATCACCTTCAGCTATCCCCGCCGAAAATGTCAGGAAACGAGGCTCTGGCCACGCTCGGATCAATGACCAGCAATGCATCATAGCTGGCGGGGTCAAACGGATCCTCCGCCGGAATGACCTCACGCCCGAAAAACCAGCTCAGGCGACCGGCATCCAGATTGCCACGTTCGAATGGCTGGTCGCCGAAATGCTCCCACAAGGCCTCGATAAAGGCTGCATCCGCGCGACGATCAGCAGGTTTACGATCCCGGAACCGTTCACGCGTTGTCAGTGGGGTAACACCCTTTGGGTTGGCCCGTCTGATAGTGAATTGATAATCCGTCCCGGTCAGACGGCCGGGAAATCCGCGATGTTTCAACATTTCAGCGCCTCTTCGCTAAGGTCCTTTGAGGCGAAGGGGAATGCACAGAAATTGTGGTAATTGACAACCATTCTCAAATCCCTCCGTCCCAGACACATTGGGAATCCTGCAGAAGATACGCTTCGAAGAACTGCGTGGCATCCGGTGCGGTATGGCCAAAATCTATCGGCTTGTTCGACAGGGAAATCACAACCCTGGCTGGTTCCAGCTTTTGGTGCGCGACATAGGCCACGGCCAGCGTCTGACACAGGTGCTCCATGTCGATCGTGGCGACATCATATCCAATGCGTCCCACATCCGAGCCGATCTTTGGCGCGATGAACCGAAAGCGCAGCCATAACTCGCCCGGATTGTTGTCCAGCAGGACGTCGTTCAGATGTACAGGCTGCCCAGAGGGAACCGGCACCAATGCTTCAGCGAATGTAGGCGAACCAAGACAGAGAATTGCCAGACATAAGGCGCGATCCCAGACCCACCAAAGGTGAGCTCCTCTCTCCGGGATCGCGCGCGCATGCCTACTGGCCCGCGCTTTTCTATGTCCAATAAGGCATTTCATTTAGCAGCTTTGCTCTCAAAGTCAAATTCGCCGTTTGGGGGTCTTTCCACCAACGTGCCGAGAGGCAGGCACACCAGAGCGCCTGCCCCGCGACCGTCAGCTTACAGCGGAATGTTATCGTGCTTCTTCCAGGGGTTTTTCAGTTGCTTGTTACGCAAGCTGGCAAAAGCTCGCGATACGCGGCGGCGGGTCGAATGCGGCATGATCACCTCATCAATGAATCCACGTTCCGCAGCCACAAACGGGTTGGCAAACCGGTCCTCATAGTCCTGAGCGTGCTGTGCGATTTTGTCGGCATCGCCCAGATCCGCACGGTGGATGATTTCGGTCGCGCCCTTGGCCCCCATCACCGCGATCTCGGCGGTTGGCCAAGCATAGTTGAAATCGCCACGCAGATGTTTGGATGCCATCACGTCATAGGCACCGCCATAGGCCTTTCGGGTGATCACTGTGACCTTCGGAACGGTCGCCTCGCCATAGGCAAACAGCAGTTTTGCGCCATGTTTGATCACACCGCCATATTCCTGCGAGGTTCCCGGCAAAAAGCCCGGCACGTCGACCAGTGTCAAAATCGGAATTTCAAAGCAATCACAGAACCGGACGAAACGCGCGGCCTTGCGGCTGCTGTCGATATCCAGACAGCCGGCCAGCACCATCGGCTGGTTGGCTACAACACCTACGGTCTGACCTTCCAGACGGATAAAGCCCGTGATGATGTTCTTGGCGTAATCTTCTTGAATTTCGTAAAAATCACCCTCGTCCGCCACTTTGGCAATGAGTTCTTTCATGTCATAAGGCGTGTTCGGGTTGTCCGGGATCAACGTATCCAGCGAAGCCTCAATCCGGCCCGGTTCGTCAAAGAAGGGACGAACGGGCGGTTTTTCCTTGTTGTTCAACGGTAGGAAATCGACAAGACGGCGCACTTCGGCCAGTGCTTCGACATCATTTTCGAATGCACCGTCGGCAACCGAAGATTTCTTGGTGTGGGTCGATGCACCGCCCAGCTCTTCGGCGGTTACAACCTCATTGGTGACTGTCTTGACGACATCGGGGCCCGTCACAAACATGTACGAGGTGTCTTTGACCATAAAGATAAAGTCGGTCATCGCCGGACTGTAGACGGCGCCACCGGCGCAGGGCCCCATGATCACACTGATCTGCGGAACCACGCCCGAGGCCATGATGTTACGCTGGAACACCTCGGCATAACCCGCAAGCGAGGCCACACCTTCCTGGATTCGCGCACCACCCGAATCATTGATGCCGATCACCGGGGCACCATTCTGGATTGCCATGTCCATGATCTTGCAGATTTTCTGCGCGTGGGTTTCCGACAGAGACCCGCCGAAAACGGTGAAGTCCTGGCTGAAGACATAGACCATACGACCATTGATTGTGCCCCATCCGGTGACGACACCATCGCCTGCAGGCTTTTGATTTTCCATCCCGAAATCCGTGCAGCGATGGCTGACAAACATGTCGAATTCTTCGAAACTGCCTTCATCCACCAACAGCTCTATGCGTTCGCGTGCGGTCAGCTTGCCCCGCGCATGCTGCGCATCAATACGTTTTTGCCCACCCCCCAGCCGTGCATCGTTGCGGCGGCCTTCAAGCTCGGAAAGGATGTCTTTCATAACGATGATCCCCTTTGAAATTTGGCGCGACACTATACTTAGTTTCGTTCAGACCAAAGCGTCATTCGGCAAATTTGCAAATCTTTGAAAAGATAGTTCCGGATAATTGTAAACATGCAAAGTTTCGCACTGAGACACGGTCACGGATGGCAATCCCAAAAACCGTCACTATACATGTGAACCATGCAGTTTACTTTTTCGCCAGCGCGTCGTTCGCCCCCCACTATTGCCACACTTGTGATGCTATCCGGGCTGTCAGCACTGAGCTTGAATCTTTTCCTTCCCAGCCTGCCCAATATGGCCGCGTATTTTGACGCAGACTACAAAGTCATGCAGCTGTCGATCGCTCTGTATCTGATGATCAGCGCAGTAATCCAAATTCTGATCGGCCCCATCGCAGATAAGGTTGGCCGCAGGCCGGTTATTCTCTGGGGATTGGTTCTGTTTCTGATTGCAACACTGGGTTGCATCTACTCCCCGAACGCCGAAGTATTTCTGGCCTTCAGGATGTTTCAAGCGGTCGTCGCAGTTGGAATGGTCCTTAGCCGTGCAGCGGTGCGAGACCTTTACGAAGCAGATCAGGCCGCTTCGATGATCGGCTATGTCACCATGGGAATGGCCATTGTTCCAATGATCGGCCCTGCCATCGGCGGCTTTCTGGAAGAGAGCTTTGGCTGGAAGGCAAATTTCTGGCTTCCTTTCGGGCTGGGTCTACTGGCGCTAATGCTGACCTATTCCGACTTCGGAGAAACATCCCGCAAAAGCGGGCTGACCTTGCTGCAGCAGTTTCGTGAATACCCGGAATTGCTCAGATCCCCTCGGTTCTGGGGCTATTCCATGGCCTCAGCCCTGTCGTCGGGCGCTTTTTTCGCCTATCTGGGCGGCGCGCCTTTCGTCGGGACTGAACTGTTCGGCCTAACAGCGTCAGAACTGGGCATTTACTTCGGCGCCCCTGCGGTGGGTTATTTCTTCGGCAACTTCTTCAGCGGCAGGTTCTCTGTCCGCTTTGGCGTGAACCGGATGGTTCTTTGGGGGTGCTGGATGAACGCAACCGGCGTTGCACTGTCGACTATCGTGTTCCTTACGGGCTTCGGCTCGGTTCTCAGCTTCTTTGGGTTCATGACCATTGTTGGTGTGGGCAATGGTATGACCATTCCAAACGCAACTTCAGGCGCACTGTCCGTCCGCCCGCACCTGGCCGCGACAGCATCTGGGCTGAGCGGGGCCATCATGCTGGGCGGCGGAGCTGGCCTGAGCGCGCTCACGGGCGCAATACTAACCCATGAAACAGGCGCGATGCCGCTGCTGTGGCTGATGTTGGCCTCTGCAACATTTGCCATCGTTGCTATTGCCATCGTGATCCGGCGCGAACGGTATTTGGGCCTGTAACACGCCTTGCGCAGGACGGTTTGCAAAGCTAGCGTTCAAGATTAGAAAAGTTGCAAAGGCACGCCATGGCGACCCAAAAGCTCTATGCTGGTGCAAAACTGCGTGAAATGCGCACGCGCCTGACGCTGACACAAAAGGAATTCGCAGCCAAACTGGGGGTTTCGCTTCCCTATTTGAACCAGATGGAGAATAACAACCGCCCGATCTCGACCACGGTTGTTCTGGCTCTGGCGCAGGAATTCGGCATGGACGTGACCGAACTTAGCACTGGCGACAACGAACGTCTGGTCTCAGACCTGCGCGAGGCGCTGGCGGACCCCGTGTTTGATGACGCCATGCCACCGCTCGCTGATCTGCGCCTGACAGCTTCAAACGCCCCCGCAATGGCCCGAGCGTTTATCGCCCTGCACCGCACGTATCGCCAGACGCATGAAAGGCTGGCCTCGCTGGACGAGGCCCTGGGACGTGAAGACGCACAGATTCAGGCCAGCCCCTGGGAAGAAGTGCGAGACTTTTTCCATTATTGCGACAACTACATTGACGCGGTTGACCGGGCTGCGGAACGATTTTCTGGCCGCGCCCAGGACAAAGGCGGAATTCGCGCCGCCGCAATCGAAAGCTTGGGTGAAAATGGTATTCGCGTTCAGTTCCCGGATATCGAAGAAACCCGGAAATACGATGCGGATAGCAAAACATTGCTGCTGTCATCACGGATTGCACCGCAAACACAAGTGTTTCAGCTGCTCTTGCAGGTATCCCTAATCAATCAGGACAAGCTGCTTGAAGCGACACTGGATTTCGCCAAATTTCACAGTGATGAGGCGCGCGCGATTGCGAAGATCGGCCTGGCGAATTATTTCGCTGGCGCCTCTCTGATGCCCTATGGCGAATTTCTCAGTGCAGCCCAGCTTTACCGCCATGATTTGGAATTGCTCAGCAATCGTTTTGGAGCATCCATCGAACAGGTGGCCCACAGGCTTTCGACGCTGCAGCGCCCCGGTGCAAAGGGGATACCATTCTTCTTTGTTCGGGTGGATCAGGCCGGAACGATCACAAAACGCCACTCCGCCACGCGCCTGCAATTTGCGCGCTTTGGCGGTGCGTGCCCGTTGTGGAATGTGCACCGCGCCTTTGAAACTCCGGGTCACTTCCTGCGGCAGCTTGCCGAAACCCCAGACGGGGTCCGCTATATCTCGCTGGCGCGGGATGTTTCGAAATCGGGCGGTTCGTACGGAGCGCCTGTCCGGCGCTATGCGATTGCGCTGGGATGCGAGGTCCGCCACGCCGAAGCGCTGGTGTATGCGGACAATCTGGATATCTCAAACGCCAGTGCCTATGAGCCCATAGGTATCTCGTGCCGGATTTGCGAACGCCAGAACTGCCACCAACGGTCAGTTCCTCCGCTGGAACGTCGCCTGTCCATCGACACTCATACCCGCGGAACCCTACCCTATGAAGTCACCTGAGCTTTACCCGGCCTAAAACCGCGGCCAGCCGAAACGGGGGCAATGCCCCCGCCCAACCCTTAAGCGTTCGACAAAATCGCCCAGATCTCATCCTTCAGTGCGGCGCGTTTCTTGCGCAGCTCGCCTTCGGCAAGATCCTCCATCGGCTCGACGTTGGTTTCCGCACGGTGCACGATACGATTGACCTCATGATACTCTTCGGCCAGCCGAGAAAAATGCGCATCGGACTGTTTAAGCTGACTGATCAATTCGACCTTGTCGGGAAACTCTTCGGCCAATTCGTGCGGGGTGTGGGACATTCCTGTTCGCTCCTTAGAAAATGCGTTGCGATTCAGGTCTATATTGGTCCAACTCCCTCCGCTTTGACGCGGATCAAATCAGCGCTGCGCCGAGGCCCATTGCGGATGAATCCAAGGCTGATCATTGGCTTTGGGCAACGGATCTTTGCCCAGCAGATGATCCGAGACTTTCTCGCCCACCATGATCGACGGCGCATTAAGGTTGCCGTTGGTGATTTGCGGAAAGATCGAACTGTCCGCCACACGCAGCCGATCCACGCCGATCACCCGGCCTTCGGAGTCGACAACCGCGTTCTGGTCATCCGCCCGTCCCATCCTGCAGGTGCCGCAGGGATGATAGGCACTTTCGGCATGCTCAGCGATAAAGGCGTTCAACTCTTCATCTGTTTGTACCGCAGCACCGGGCTGAATCTCTTTCCCGGCAAAGGGTCTGAACGCCTCTTGCCCGAAAATCTCTCGCGTCAGGCGGATACAGGTGCGGAACTCCTCCCAGTCTTTTTCCTGGCTCATGTAATTGAACCGGATGACAGGTGCGTCCTCGGGTCGAGCCGAGCGCAATGTCACAGCACCCCGTGATTCCGATCGCATCGGACCCACATGTGCTTGGAACCCGTGCCCCTCGGCCGCAGCCTGCCCGTCATAGCGCACCGCCATCGGCAGGAAGTGGTACTGGATGTCGGGGTATTCGACACCCGGCCTTGATCGGATGAAGGCCGCGCTTTCGAACTGGTTCGAGGCACCAAGGCCGGTCTTGGTGAACAGCCATTGCGCTCCGATCAGGCCTTTGCTGACCAGGTTCCAGTGTTTGTAGAGCGTGATCGGCTGAAGCGAGGCTTGCTGGATATACAGCTCCAAATGGTCCTGTAGATTTGCGCCAACTCCCGGACGGTCTGCAACAACTCCGATCCCCTGCTCAGCCAAATGCGCAGCCGGGCCGATTCCAGACAGCATCAACAGCTTCGGCGAGTTGATGGACGAGGCTGCGATGACCACTTCGCGGCGGGCGCGGATGACCTCTGTCTTGCCGCCACGGATCAGTTCAACACCAACAGCGCTTCCGTTTTCCAGAACAATCCGGGTCGCAAGACCGCGCACGATATCGCAGTTCTCGCGCTTGAGCGCAGGCCGCAGATAGGCATTTGCCGCCGACCAGCGCCGCCCTTTCCAGACGGTCTGCTCCATCGGGCCGAAGCCTTCTTGCTTTTCACCGTTATAGTCGCCCGTGACTTCATACCCGGCTTGCTGGCCCGCATCGACAAAGGCCTGGAACAGCGGGTTCGCACGCGGGCCCCGCGACACATGCAGCGGCCCGTCAGTGCCCCGCCACGCGGAATCCCCACCATGACCGCCGTCATGCCAGGTCTCCATCCGTTTGTAATATGGCAGCACATCCGCATAAGACCAGCCATCCGCGCCCATCTCGGCCCAAGTATCGAAGTCCCGGGCGTGGCCGCGCACATAAACCATTCCGTTGATCGAAGAGGACCCACCAATCACCTTCCCTCGCGGGCAGGCCAGGCGGCGGTTGTTCAGATGCGGCTCAGGCTCGGATTGATAGCCCCAGTCATAGCGCGACATGTTCATCGGATAGCTTAGCGCGGCGGGCATCTGGATAAACGGGCCCATGTCGGTACCGCCATGCTCGATCACCAGAACCGAGGCGCCGGCCTCACTCAAACGATATGCCATCGCGCAGCCTGCGGAACCTGCGCCGACGATGACGAAATCTGCTTCCATTTTCGGGTCTCCATTCTCAACCGGAGCCAAGATTTTTCATCGAAAGATCTCTGCCTGACCGGAGAGGGTCTTGTTAATTCGGGTTGTTACTCTCCGCGTGGAAAGCGTTGGCTTTCCTCGACGATATTCAGATCCATGTGGTTACGCATGTACCGCTCAGATGCTTTCTGCAGGGGCTGGTAGTCCCAAGGATAATACCCGCCCTGGCGCAACGCCTCGTACACGACCCAGCGACGCGCCTGGCTGGCGCGAACTTCGGCGTCGAACCGATCCAGATCCCAACGGGCATCGGACTTGGCACGCAAGGTCTGCAACGTTCCGGCGTGCTCTGGCCTGTCTGCGAGATTCTCCAACTCGGAAGGGTCCGCCTCGAGGTCGAACAGTTGATCAGGGTCTAGCGCACATCGGTTGTATTTCCATTTGCCATAGCGCAAGGACACCAGTGGCGCATAAGAGGCCTCGGCTGCATATTCCATCGCGACCGGCGCACTGCGCTCGTGCCCCATGGCCAGCGGCACAAGGTTTTCGCCATCTGTCCACGGCGCGATCTCTGCCATATCGACACCGGCAAGAGCACCCAAGGTCGGCGTCACATCTATGGTCGAAACCGGAGCGTCGATCCGACCCGCTGGCAGATCGGGCGCACAGATCATCAGCGGGACGCGGGATGACCCTTCATAGAAGGTCATCTTGAACCACAATCCGCGTTCACCAAGCATATCGCCATGATCCGAAACGAACAGGATGATCGCCTCTTGCCGCGTGGTCTCTAACACCTCGAGGATTTCTCCGACCTTGTCGTCCAGATAAGAGATATTGGCGAAATAGGCGCGGCGTGATTTGCGGGTATCTTCTTGAGTGATGTCAAAGCTGCGCCAGTCATTGGCGTCAAAAATCCGTTTCGAATGCGGGTCCTGATTATCATAACCAAGGTCGGCAATCTCGGGCAGAAGGTGCTCGCAATCTTCGTACAGGTCCCAGTATTTGCGACGTGCAACATAGGGATCATGCGGGTGGGTAAAGCTTACAGTCAGGCACCATGGACGGTCGTCCTTGCCACGGGCCAGATCGTATAGCTTGGACTTGGCGTTATAGGCCACCTCGTCATCATATTCCATTTGGTTGGAAATCTCGGCTACACCTGCGCCCGTGACCGAACCCATATTGTGATACCACCAGTCGATCCGCTCGCCTGGTTTACGGTAGTCCGGGGTCCAGCCGAAATCGGCGGGGTAGATGTCGGTGGTTAGGCGATCTTCAAACCCGTGCAACTGATCGGGCCCGACGAAATGCATCTTGCCCGACAGACAGGTATAGTACCCTGCACGGCGCAGATGGTGGGCATATGTCGGAATATCACTGCCAAACTCGGCGGCATTGTCATAGACACCAGTGCGCGACGGCAACTGACCGGACATAAAACTGGCCCGACCCGGCGCACACAGGGGCGACGCCGTATAGGCATTCGCAAATCGCGTGGATCGTTCGGCCAGCTTTTTCAGGTTTGGCGCATGCAGCCAGTCGACAGGACCGTCAGGAAAAAGGGTCCCGTTCAACTGATCCACCATCAGGATCAGAATATTAGGTTTTGTCATTTCTCGGCCTCGAGCAAGGTGCTGAGCACGCGCATCGCGTGGTTTACAGCCAGTTGCGGTTCTTCCGGGGCGCTCAGCGCGGCGTGGATATAAAGTCCGTCGATCAAGGCGATCATGTTCCCGGCCGCCTCAACCGGATCGGCCAAATGCGGGCGCAGCGCATAAACCAGGTTCGACCGGATTCGGGCCTGATAAATCTGCCACAATCGCAGGGCGTCGTCATTGGTCTGCGCAAGAACGTAGAATGTCATCCACGCTGCCGTCACATCCGGCGTGAAACAGGATGGGGCAAAGCATGCCCGGATGATTGCCTGCGCGCGCCCACTTGGCGTGGCTGCTTTCAGTTCGGACCGGACCTCTGCCCCGAAATCCGACAGGATGCGGCGCATCGCTGCCAGAAAAATCTGATCTTTACCGCCGAAATAGTGATGTGCCAGCGCGCTGGACATGCCAGCCCGCTTAGCGATCTGGCTGACGGTTACATCGAGGGATTTTTTCGACCCGAGCTCAGCAATCGTTGCCTTTACGATCGCATCACGGCGGATTGGCTCCATTCCGAGTTTCGGCATCCGTACCCCTCAACTGCTTTTGATAGAAAAACGCTAGGAGATTTTTATTGACTCGTCAATTAATAACGTTTTTCCGGCAGAAATCGGCTAAAGTTTAGGTGCAATACTGGGGGTCGTCAGGCTGCTGCGGTTCAACACGGCCTCGCGCCAGGCAATAAAACTGACTGCCAACAGAATCAGCGTGCCCCCGGCGACCACCCACAAATCTACGCTTTCGTGGAAAACCAACGCCCCAACCAGCGTGGCCCAGATCAGCTGTAAGAATGTGACGGGCTGCGTCACTGCTACAGGGGCGGCCTGCAGGGCCAAGGTCATCAGATAGTGTCCAAGTGTGGCAAAACAGGCAACCAGAAACAGCACACCCAAATCATGGAGACTTGGAGGGGACCACACGGCAATGGCGAAAGGTATCAGCGCCATCGTCACCCATATGGACATATGTGCAACCACGACCGAGGGCGGCAGATCTCGCACCAGCATCTTGGCCAGCAGGTAGGATGCACCAAGCGTCAACGAAGTGCCCAACATGGTCACGTGACCAACCGAGATATCCCGAAACCCAGGTCGGAGAATAATTGCTACACCGATCAATGCGACACCAATGGCGGCAATCCGGCGGAAGGCTAGTTTCTCGCCTAGAAACAGCACAGCACCCAATGTGACATAGACCGGCGTCATGTAGTTCATGGCCGTGACTTCGGCCAACGGAATTCGGGTCATGGAAAAGAACCACAGCATCACGGCAATGGCGTGAACCACCCCGCGGATGCCGAACAGTGTCAGATGCCTACGTGTCAGAGGTGTCGTAACGATCAGCCGTAACGCTGGCAGTAGGAACACCAACCCAAAGACAAAGCGCAGAAATGCGGCCTGTATCGGGTCCATGGAGGTGCCCAGAGATTTGACGAGCGCAGTCATGACAACAAAGGACAGACCGGCGGAAAACATCCAGAACATTCCCGCCAATGGCCGATAGGTGTTAGGTTGAGTTGTCATGTTAACGGTTCAACACCGAAACACAGGCGGGAACAAGACCTCAGATCGCCACCAGCTTGGCCGCAATCGCCAGCATGACAAAACCGATAACAACATCCAGCACCTGCCATGCCCTTGGGCGGGCAAAGACCGGCGACAGAATCCTTGCCCCGTAGCCCAACGAGAAGAAGAAGACAAAGCTGGACAGCATCGCTCCAATAGCAAAGGCCAACCGGTCATCATATTGTGCAGATATCGACCCGATCAGAACCACCGTGTCCAGATAGACATGCGGATTTAACCAAGTGAATGCCAGCACGGTCAGCAGGACAGACCTCAGACTTGAACGTGTCCCTTCACTGACATCCATGGAAGACCCGCCGCGCCAGGCCGATAGCAGGCTGCGCAACCCGTACCAGGTCAGAAACACAGCCCCGCCATAGCGCATGACCGGCTCGAACCAAGGAGCAGTCTGAGCAAGCGTTCCGAACCCGGCAACCCCTGCCGCAATCAGAATGGCATCCGATACGGCGCAGGTTAGGCATAGGGCAAAAACATGTTCGCGGCGCAGCCCTTGACGCAGGACAAAGGCGTTCTGCGCACCAATGGCCAAAATCAGACTAAAGCCCAGAGCGAATCCGGAAATCAGAGATGCGGACATGAAACCTCCTGTGTTCGTTTTGATTGACTAGAGCCAGTCAGTCGATTTATCAAATTAAAGAAGCTACACCTGGTTAAGCTCTGCTAATGTTGCTGGATCCCAATCACCTTGCCGCACTTTCGGCCATTCTACGCCACGGAAGCTTTGACGCCGCCGCCACAGAGCTGTCGGTGACGCCTTCGGCGATATCGCAGAGGATCAAGTCATTAGAGGATCGGATAGGCGCCGCCCTGATCACTCGTGGTGCGCCCTGCACAGCGACACCCGCCGGCTTGCGCATTGCCAGATACGCCGAGGATATCGGGCTGCTTGAGGCACAGTTGGCCCGTGAACTGGCGTTGGAGGGAACCTCTGGCCCGACCCAGGTGCGCATTGCAATTCCTGCAGACAGTTTGGCCACATGGTTCATCGCTGCGATGGCCCAAACAGATGAGTTGCTGTTCGATCTGGTAATTGATGATCAGGACCATTCGGCCGATTGGTTGCGCCGCGGTGAGGTCAGCGCGGCTGTTACCACCGGAGGACAACCGGTCTCTGGCTGCGATGCCCATCCACTTGGGGATTTCAGGTATATTCCAACGGCCAGCCCAGGTTTTATGCAAAACTGGTTCCGGGACGGTGTAACCAAAAGCAGCCTTGCCATGGCACCGTGCCTGACCTTCAATCAAAAGGACGGTCTTCAGAAAGCCTGGTTTGCGAGAGAGTTCGGGCACCACATTTCCCCGCCATCGCATTTTCTGCCATCCTCACACGGGTTTGTGGATGCAGCGATCGCCGGCATCGGGTGGGGAATGAACCCGATTGAGTTGGTACAAAAGCCTTTGGCAGATGGCCTGTTGTGCCCCTTGATACCTGACAAGCCCCTTGATGTTCCGCTGACCTGGCAGGTCGGGCGTGTCTTATCCTCGGCCCTTTCGCCGCTGACCGCCGCTGTAAAGCGCGCGGCTGTCGACGCGCTTATTCAACGATAGACAGGATTGGCCGATCAGGATGGCTCGGGCGCTTTAGGAATTGGCGTCACCACCCGGTAACAGGCAAAAGCTGCGATCAGGCTGACCAAGACAACGATCAAAACCGCCGCAGAGACCTCGTGCATATGCGCCAGCCCAGCCAGCGCCGCCGACACGATGACCGCAACAATCCGCGAGATGCTTTTCACCGCAGCCGCCCCTTTGACCCGCTGATCAAACGGGGCGATATCCAGAAAATACAACTTTCGGGCACTGCTGATGCCTGTAACCGCCACGGTCACCACAAACAGGGCAACCGCATGAGTGTGCACCTGATGACCGATATGGAGGTAATGGACCGCCAGCAGCCCTGCTCCGGTCAAGGCCACCATCAGAGTTCCGGATACCATGACCGCCCGGTGGGATTTCAGGTTAACAAACTGCCACAAAGGCGCAGAGACCAGATATCCAGAGGCCGACGAAATGATCATTGCGGTAAGGCCTTTGGCCGAACTGTGATGTACCTCGGCCGCCATCAGGGCAAAGAACGGAACCGATAGACTGACAACCACAATCGGAAGGCGCATGACCATATAGCGCCGGAACCAGGTCTGGTTGAACATCGCCAGAATATCGGTGAAATATTCGGACCAATGCCTTTTGTTTTCGTCCTCAGGCGCTGTGGAAATTTTCTGATGCGGAACTTCGGACATCGCCAGGATTGATAGGCCAGACAACAGAAAAAACACCACTGCAACTCCGATCACAACCGAATGGCGCGCAAACGGAGGGTTGCCCAGCGTGATTTGATGGACCAACAGAACAAGACCGATTGCGCCCAATCCGCCGGCGCCTAACTGCAGATATCGCATGATCATACGTGACCTGGACTGAACGTGCGCGCCCAGCAGGTCAGTAAGCAGCAATGTCTGGATCTCACCCACAAGACCGATCAAAAAAAATGCGGTGATAAAGGCTGTGGCCGTGAACACGAGACTGCCCGTCGCGGCCGCCGCCAGAGCCATGACAAGGCAGGCCCCGATCAATACTTCGGTCATCGCGATGCTGCGTTTCTTCTGTTCGCGCAGCGCAATGACCTGGGCCAGAAACACGTCGGCGATCATGCTGCCGACCATGCGGATTGAAACCAGCGCGCCGGCGATGAACATCGGAAGTTCCAGCGAAACGGCAAGAAACGGCAAGACAATGGACGGGCTGCCAAGGGTCCAGGCGACCTGGGACAGAATGCTCTGCCCGGTCAGGACGGGCACATTACGTTTGGCCAATTCAGATTGGGGTTCGGTCATCTGCACTTTGACTCGCTGCTCCAGCTATTCGACCCAGCCTATGAGTTCGAACCTGATCGGCCAATAGCCCTATCCTCCAACCAACAAAAAAACCCGGCCTGAGGGCCGGGTTTCCAAATCTCAGGATGCGGGGCAGATCAAAGCTGCGCCATCACCTCATCCGATGCTTCGAAATTGGTTGTGACGCGCTGAACGTCATCATCATCTTCCAGCGCATCGACCAACTTCATCAGCTTTTGCATATCCTCAAGCCCCAGCTCGGTCGTGGTGCTTGGCTTCCAAACCAGTTTGGTGGATTCCGTTTCACCCAGCGCGGCCTCGAGCGCGTTCGAGACGTCGTTCAGATCGGTGTCGGCGCACCAGATGATATGACCTTCGTCCGAGCTTTCAACATCTTCCGCGCCTGCCTCAATGGCCGCTTCGAACACGGTGTCGGCATCACCAACCGTATCCGGATAGACCACTTCACCCTTGCGTTCGAACATAAAGCCGACGGAACCGGTCTCGCCAAGATTGCCACCATTCTTGGAAAAGGTCGAGCGCACGGTCGATGCGGTCCGGTTCCGGTTGTCGGTCATCGTCTCGACGATGACGGCCACGCCGTTGGGGCCATAGCCCTCATACCGGATTTCTTCGTATTCGTCGCCATCGCCCGCCTGCGATTTCTTGATCGCCCGGTCGATCACGTCTTTGGGGACCGAGTTTGACTTGGCCTCTTTCACCGCCAGACGCAGACGCGGGTTCTTGTCGGGATCGGGGTCGCCCATCTTAGCGGCAACAGTGATCTCTTTTGACAGCTTGGAAAACAGTTTGGACCGCGCGGCGTCCTGACGTCCCTTGCGGTGCTGGATATTGGCCCATTTGGAGTGGCCTGCCATGGTGCGTCCTCGTGATAGTGATTGCGTATTTGGCGCCCATATAGACGTTTGCGGGCCATGGGATCAAGAGACCGGCTTGCGACGGCTTCTTCTGCGAGTATGTTGGCGGTATGACGACAGATCAGATCATACTTTTCGCTCTCTTTGCCACTGTATTCGGAATGCTGCTTTGGGGGCGGTTTCGCTATGATCTTGTTGCGTTTTCCGCGCTTCTGATCGGAGTGGTGTTGGGTGTCGTACCCGTCGATGACGCTTTTGCCGGTTTTGGTCACTCGGCAACCATCATCGTCGCGCTGGTTCTGGTCGTTTCAGCCGGGCTGGTCCGGTCCGGTGCGGTATTCCTGATCACGCGATCCCTGGTTGACGCGTCACGCGGCCTTGGGGCCCATATCGCCTTGATGGGCGGTATCGGGGCTGTTCTGTCCGCCTTCATGAATAACGTCGCTGCCTTGGCCCTGTTGATGCCGGTCGACATTCAGACCGCACGAAAAGCCGGACGAGCCGTCGGCCTGACCCTAATGCCGCTCAGCTTTGCAACAATTCTGGGTGGGATGGCGACCCTGATTGGCACGCCACCGAACATCATCATCGCCTCAATCCGCGCAGAAACTCTGGGCGAGCCCTTTCGTATGTTCGATTTCGCCCCTGTGGGTGGCATTGCTGCGATTGCCGGGCTTGCCTTTGTCTCACTGGTGGGCTGGCGATTGATCCCGAACCGGGGACCGCAAACCGAAACCTCTGAGGCGCTGGCCGAATATATCGCAGAACTGACCGTCCCACCGGAATCGCCGTTGATCGGCAAACGGGTCAGCGAGCTTTATGAAGATGCCGAGAAATCCGACGTCGCCATCATCGGCCTGATCCGCGACGGCAAGCGCCGCTATGGCCGGTCGGCCCATGCAACACTGAATCAGGGTGACGCGCTGGTGCTTGAGGCCCGCCCCGAGGCGCTGGATGAATTCCGCGCGGCGCTGAAGCTGGATTTTTCGGACACACGTCGACAGGAGCTTCTGACCGCTGAAGGCGACGGGCTGGAAGTCGTCGAGGTTGTCGTGACCGAAAACGCCCGCATCACCGGGCGTACGGCGCAGGGGTTGGGATTGGCATGGCGGCAGAGCACCGTTTTGATGGGCATTTCGCGCCAGGGCCGCAGCATCACCGAACAGGTCCGCAAAACCGAGGTTGAGGCTGGCGACATCCTGTTGTTGCTGTGCCCGCGTGATCGCAGCGCCGATGTGACCGAATGGCTGGGATGCCTACCGCTGGCCCAACGCGGTCTGAACGTCACCGCCAATGAAAAGGCGTGGCTTGCGATTGGCCTGTTTGCCACCGCGGTGCTGGCGGCCAGTGTTGGGCTGATCTACCTGCCGGTCGCATTGGGGCTTGTTGTGGTTGCCTATGTGCTGACCAAGATCATGCCAATCGCGGATCTCTATACTCACATCGAATGGCCGGTGGTCGTTTTGCTGGGCTCGATGATCCCCCTGGGCAGCGCACTGGAAACCTCGGGCGGCACCGAACTGATCGCCAATGCGCTGATCCAGTTAACTAACGGCCTGCCTGCATGGGCTATTCTGACCGTTCTGATGGTGGTCACCATGACCCTGTCGGACGTGTTGAACAACACCGCTACGGCGATTGTGGCGGCCCCGGTCGGCATTCAGATGGCCCGCACGCTTGAGGTTTCCCCCGACCCGTTTCTGATGACGGTCGCCGTTGCAGCCTCGGCCGCGTTCCTGACACCTATCGGGCATAAGAACAACACGCTGGTTCTGGGTCCGGGTGGCTATCGGTTCGGAGACTACTGGCGCATGGGCCTGCCGCTGGAAATCCTGATCATTGCGGTTTCGATACCCGCCATCCTTGTGTTCTGGCCGTTGTGACGGGTAAGAGCCGTTCCATGAAACAATTTCTGATCCTGCAGTTACGCCCGGAAACCGATGCGTCGGATGCCGAATATGCCTCGATTCTGGACAAGACCGGCCTAAGCCCTGATCAAACTCATCGCATCCGGCTGGACTGCGAAGACCTGCCCGAGGGTTTGGACGTGACAGATTATGCCGGAGTGATCGTCGGCGGCGGCCCCGGCTGTGTCAGCGATGATCCAACTGCAAAGTCGCACATGGATGCCCGCATCGAAGCCGCGATCATGGGCCTGATGCCGCAGATCACCGCGCGCGATCATCCGTTCATGGGGTGCTGCTATGGGCTAGGTATTCTTACCGCGCATCTGGGTGGCGATGTCAGCAAGGACCAGTTCGGAGAGCCCGTCGGCCCCTCGACCTGCCACGTGACAGAGGACGGTGCGACCGATCCACTGATCTCGGGGCTGGGTCAGAGTTTTGATGCGTTTGTGGGCCATAAAGAGGCTGTGCAATCCCTGCCAGAAGGGTGCGTGCATCTGCTTGCCTCGGACCCTTGCCCCTTCCAGATGATCCGCTGGGGCCAGAATGTCTATGCCACACAGTTCCACCCCGAGGCTGATGCCCGCGACTTTGAAGAACGTATCACCATCTACAAACACCACGGCTATTTCCCGCCCGAAGATGCGCAGCGTCTGATCGACATTTGCCACGCCGCCAATGTCACTCTGCCCGGTGAAATCCTGCGCAGGTTCGCCCAACGCTACGGCTGACCCTACGGCGCGGTTGCCTGCGGCTTTGACCCTCGCTTACGCTGGTCCGAACGGCTTTGGGAGGAGTTGTAGTTGGATCTGCTTATTAATGTCGGCCTGCCACTATCGTTGGCCATAATCATGCTGTCCTTGGGTGTCGGGCTTGAGATCGCCGATTTCCGCCGGGTTGTCAGCAGACGATACCCTTTTTCGATAGGGGCGTTCTGCCAGGTGATCTTGCTTCCCATTGCGGCATTTACGACGGTCAAACTCTTTGCACTGCCACCGGAAATAGCAGTCGGTGTTATGCTCCTCAGCTTTTGCCCCGGCGGTGTTACCAGCAATATCCTGACTAAACTGGCCAAGGGTGATGTCGCTCTTTCCGTCAGCCTGACAGCCATCATCAGCTTGTTGTCGATGGTGACGGTACCCGTATTGGCCGCATGGTCGATCAATCACTTCATGGGCGAGGACGCACCCGAGGTTTCGATCGCCGGGCTGGCCATAGCGATGTTCCTTATCACCACCCTGCCCGTCGCTATCGGCGTCAGTATACGGCATTTCGCAAAAGGATTCGCAGAGCGGGTCGATGCCCCATTGTCCAAACTGGCTTCGATTCTTTTCGTCCTGATCGTTCTCGCCGCGCTGGCCGGGAACTGGGAAATGTTCGTCGAAAATTTGGGGCTGATGGGGTCGGCGTTGATCACCCTGAACATTGCGCTGCTGCTGATCGGGCTGGGACTGGCCCGCGCCGTGAACCTGTCATGGAACGAGAGCAAGACGATCTCGATCGAAACTGGCATCCAAAACTCGACTCTTGGCATCACATTGGCAGCGCTGATTACCAGCACGGAAAACGGGCTAAGCCCTCTTGCTCTGCCATCGGCCGTCTATGGTATCTTGATGTATGTCGTCGCCCTGCCATTTATCGCCTGGCTGCGCCGCAGCTGAGAGGAAAAAACATGTCCAATAACACCGCAGATGCCATTGTCGTTGGGGCTGGGCTGGCCGGGCTTGCGGCCGCGGCCGAGCTAGGCGACCGTGGAAAAAAGGTGATCATACTGGATCAGGAACCCGGTCATTTCCTCGGCGGTCAGGCGTTCTGGAGCCTCGGTGGACTGTTCATGGTCGACACGCCGGAACAGCGCAGGATGGGCATCAGGGACAGCCACGAACTGGCCTTGCGTGACTGGCAGGGCAGCGCGCAGTTTGACCGCGAAGAAGACGCTTGGCCCCGCAAATGGGCCGAGGCTTATGTCGAATTCGCCGCCGGTGAAATGCGGCCCTGGCTGCACGATATGGGGCTGCGATGGTTTCCTGTGGTTGGATGGGCCGAACGTGGCGGTTCTTATGCCGATGGGCATGGCAATTCGGTACCTCGGTTCCACATCACATGGGGCACCGGCCCTGGTGTTCTGGAACATTTCATCCGTCGCGTGCGCGAACATGTCAGCACAGGCCTGATCCAGCTGAAGTTCCGCCACCAAGTCAGCCATATCATTATGCAAAACGGCTGTGCCAAAGGCGTCTCGGGAGAGGTCTTGGCTGAGGACGCAGCCGCGCATGGCGCCAAGACCAACCGGGAAGAGGTTGGGGAATTCGAGGTCTATGCTCCTTCGGTCATCGTCAGTTCGGGCGGTATTGGTGGCAATTTCGAAATGGTGCGCAAGAACTGGCCGCGGGACCGCCTTGGCGAACCACCCAAGGACATGATTGCGGGCGTGCCGTTCCACGTTGACGGCCGCATGATCCCCATCAGCGAAAAGGCCGGCGGGCATTTGATCAACGGCGACCGGATGTGGCATTACACCGAGGGCGTCAAAAACTGGAACCCGATCTGGCCCTCGCATGGCATCCGCATCCTGCCCGGCCCCAGCTCTATGTGGTTTGACGCGCGCGGCAATCGTCTGCTGCCCCCCTGCTTGCCGGGGTTCGACACGCTGGGCACGCTGAAAGAAATCCTGAAGACCGGCTATGAATACAGCTGGTTTGTGCTGACCCAAAAGGTGATCAAAAAGGAATTTGCGCTATCGGGATCGGAACAGAACCCGGATTTCACCTCGGGCAGCTGGAAAGAGGTTATCCGTCAGCGCATTTTGTCAGGATCGCAAGCCACCGCGCCGGTCGAGGCCTTCAAACAGCACGGGGAAGATTTCATCGTTGCCAACACTCTGACCGAACTGGTCAGCGGCATGAACCAACTGGGTGGCGATCTGATCAATGAGGCGCATTTGCGCGCCCAGATCGAAGCGCGGGACTCACAGGTCGACAACCCGTTTACCAAGGACGCGCAGATGGCGGCTATTCTGGCGGCCCGCAACTATCGGGGTGACAGGTTGATCCGCACCGCCAAACCACACAAGTTCCTTGATCCTGCCAATGGGCCGCTAATCGCGGTCAAACTTCACATGCTGACGCGCAAAACGCTGGGCGGTTTGCAGACCAACCTCGACAGTCAGATGATCGGTGCAAACGGTCAGGTCGTTCCCGGGCTGTTCGCCGCAGGAGAGGTCGCCGGTTTCGGCGGCGGCGGCTATCACGGATACAACGCGCTGGAAGGCACATTTCTGGGCGGCTGCATCTTTTCCGGGCGCAACGCAGGACGGTCGCGCGCTGTGGCCTGATTACTGCGTGCGTATGAATTTCAGAACCGGGTCGCCTGCGCTGTCCAGCAGCGCAAGGCTATCGCCCGCCACCGCATAGGACACCACGTTTTGCAGGGCGGCAAAGAACTGATCCTCCACCTGCTCCATCTCGGGCGGGCAGGCCATCAAAGTGGCCGCAATATTGTCTGGAAACGTCAGCGAAGTGCCCGATATCTCGGCCTGCCCGGTGAACCGGTTGCAACCGCCTGAGCCGCTAAAGGCACCGCCTTGCGCAAAATCAAGTTGCGGTGCGCGTTCGCTGTTCAGCACGGCCCCATCCACACCAATCGCCGTCCAGCTTGTGTTTTCCAGCCCCGCCGACGTGGGGCCGCCCGTCTTGACCAACAAAAGGTCGGCCGTATCCGGCGCACCATTGGTCAGGACCGGATACACCGTGTCGGTCGTAAACAGCAGTTGTGACCCACGATATATTGCCCCCCGCACCGCATAGGTCATCCCGTCACGGATCAGAGCATCATCATAGGTCAGTTCAAACTCGGCAGGCACCCCGCTCAGCACGTAGCGCTGCGCAGCCAGCGTTACCGCTGGCGCATCCGCAAGCGATATATCCTGCAGCTCGATATAAAGCGTCGCGTCTTCAGGTACGGCAATCCGTTCGCGATAGGAGGCGGTACCGGTCACCGAACCGGCCGATACATCGCTGCCAATCAGCGCCACCATAATCGCACCCATCACGATCAATTGACCAAATTTTGGAAAAGGCATAATCCCGTCCTTTCGTCCAAGTTCTAGAGGAAAAGATTGTGTCTGGATCAGCCTTTACAAGACCGTCAGAGCAAAACCGGCGGGTTCGCGCCGGTGTTACAACGGCCAGATGATCGGAATAAGCAACGAAGCAAGCAGCCCTACCGTCAGGTTCAAAGGGATGCCAACCTTCATGAAATCGACAAACCGATATCCCCCCGGACCATAGACCATCATGTTGGTCTGATATCCGATTGGTGTCGCAAAGGATGCAGATGCCGCCAACATCACCGCAACTACCAGCGGCCTTGGGTCTACGCCGACGGCCTGCGCCAACCCGATTGCGATCGGCGTGACCACTACCGCAACGGCGTTGTTGGAGACGAGTTCGGTAAGCACCGAGGTCAAAACATAGATGGCCCAAACGATCAGGAACGGTGGCAGCGCACTAAGCCCAGGTGCGATTGCATCGACGATCAGGGAAACCGCCCCGGACTTATCAAGCGCGGCCCCGATGGCCAGCATCGAGAATATCAATGCCAGAAGTCGCCCTTCGATAAAGGAAAACGCCTCATCCGCGTCTATGCAGCGGGTGACCAGAACCAGAGCGACCGCAAGAATGGACAGCAGCAGAATTGGCGCCACACCTAAAGCAGCCAATACGACGATCCCGATAAGTGCGCCAATCGCCACCGGAGCGTGATTGCGGCGGAACGCCCGCGCCGAGGGCTGTGTCACGTCGACCATATCCATATCAGCGGCAAGCTTCTGGATATCGGCAGGTGATCCCTCCAACAGCAGAGTATCCCCGACTCGCACCACGAGGTCGTCTAGTTGACGACCGATATTCTGGTTCCGCCGATGTACCGCCAGAACGTAGACACCATAGCGGCGGCGCAGGCGCATCACGCCCAGCGTTCGCCCAACCATACGGCACCCCGGTGTGATCAGCACCTCGACCGTTTTGGTCTCGACCGCAGAAACCTGATCAACACGCTTTAACTCTTTGTTGCTTTGCAGGCTCAGCAACTCGGTCATCTCGGTCCGCAGGACCACGCGATCCCCAACCTCAAGCGTCACCCCTTTGAGGTTGCGCCGCAAAGACTCGTCCCCGCGGACCACGTCAATCAGGCGTACGCCGGGGCGTTTGAACAGTTGCACCCCTGTCACCTCGCGCCCGATCAGGTTGCTGTCGGGCGGAATGACGGCCTCGGTGAAGAACTTCATCTTAGAGCGATCACTGAGAAGCGAGGCCATGCTGTCGCGTTCCGGCAGCAGGCGCGGCGCAACAAAGCGCAGATAGATCATGCCGTAGATCACTACTGCGATGCCCAAGGGCGTGACTTCGAAAATCGTGAATGCAGCCAGACCCTGAGATCGCGCGACACCATCCACAAGCAGGTTGGTCGAGGTGCCGATCAGTGTCAGCGTCCCCCCCATGATGGCAGCATAGCTGAGCGGGATCAGCAATTTCGAGGCCGGCACGTTCAACGTGCGGGCAATCTGTACAAAAACCGGGATCATCACGACGACCACGGGTGTGTTTGACACCACCGCCGAGGCCAGAACCACAAACCCCATCAGCATGGCAATCGCGATACGCGGGTTAACCTGTGCCTGTTTCTGCGCAGTTGCGGTAAAGGAATCCAATGCCCCGGTTCTGACCAGAGCCCCCATGACGATGAACATCGCCGCAATCGTCCATGGCGCAGGATTGGACAGAACTGCCAACGCGCTTTGATAGGGCAGGATACCGGTCACCAGCATCAGGGCAACGCCCGCGATGGCGACAACCTCGGTCGGGTAAGCCTCGCGCAGGAACATGACAAACATGCCTGCGACAACCAATAGCGCCACGATCGCGCTGCCCGTTTCTGTCAGTTGAAGAAATTGCATTCGTGGTATTCAGTCCGAACCCTGGCCCAGCTTGCGCGCCCGTCGGGCAGTTTCCCGTATTGCGGGCAGCAGGGCAAGCCCAACGTCGCGCTATTGCAGCCCGGCTTGTTGCAAGCAACCCCCAACGCGCACCATTTGCACGGATTTTGCCTGACCATTGCGATCATCGGTTTCCACGAACACACCGCTCAGCGTTGCTTCGCCATTTGCAGGCGTAAACCGCGCCTTGGGCATCCCGGTGATGAACCGGCGCATCGGTTCCAGCTTGTCCATCCCAATGACAGAATCGTAGTCTCCGCACATCCCAGCATCGGTCAGATAGGCTGTTCCCCCCGGAAGTATCTGAGCATCCGCGGTCGGAACATGCGTATGGGTCCCAACCACCAGGCTGGCGCGCTTGTCGCAATAGTGCCCCATCGCCATCTTTTCGGATGTGGCCTCGCAATGCATATCAACGATGATCGCCTGGGCCTGACCGCCGCGCGGGTGCGACTTCAGAATTGGCTCGATCGCCGAAAACGGATCATCGAAGGGCCGCTTCATAAAGACCTGCCCCAGCACCTGTACGACCAAAACTTTGCGCCCGCCAGGGGCGGTATAGAGACGATGCCCGCGTCCCGGAGCACCCTTGGCAAAGTTAACGGGGCGCACAATGCGCGGTTCGCTCTCGATGAATTGCAACATGTCCTTCTGGTCGAAAGCGTGGTCGCCCAGCGTCAGGCAATCCGCCCCTGCATCTAACAGCAGCTTGGCATGATCCCCGGTCAAACCCATTCCGTTCGAGGCGTTCTCACCATTGATCACCACGAAATCCAGCCGCCATTCGTCGCGCAGACGTGGCAGATGTTGCTGAACAGCCGCGCGTCCAGCGCGGCCCATAACGTCACCCAGAAAAAGTATCCTCATAGAAACCGTCTAAGTGTGGCAATTCGCAAGTACAAGCCGTTAAGCTGACCCAATGAACGGCAAAACTCTTTATTTAGGAGATTCTTTATGTTTCGGATCGGTCTGACCTTTGGTGTCTGTGCCACCCTTGCTGCCTGCTCGGAAGAGCAAGCGGTCAACTCAAACCCACAGCTGCCAAACCCCTCGGCCATCTATTGCATCGACAGCGGTGGGAGGTATGAAATTCGGGACGGAGAGAATGGCCAGACCGGCGTGTGCATATTGCCTGATGGGACCGAGAAAAACGCCTGGGAATATTTCCGCGCCAAAAACCAGGGCTGATAGGCTGGTTAAAAGGTCAACACGCGGCTTTCGGTGATAACCATATCAAGCGGTTGATCCGTCGGTTCCAGCGGCAACCCGTCTGCTTCTTGCGCATCGAAGGCAAAACCGATGGCCAGAGTCGGGCGTTTCGCGCGCAGCCCTTCCAATGTCCGGTCATAGAACCCACCCCCATAACCCAGACGCCCTCCATTTGCATCGAATGCCACCAGTGGCACGATCAGAATTTCGGGATCGAAATAGTCATCGACCTCGGGCACTTTGGCGCCAAACGGACCATCCTTCAGCCTGCCTTCGGGCGTCCAACGAGAGAATTTCAGCGGCTGCCCGGCCGCCTGAATGACTGGTACGCCAACCGGGCCATAAGCGGACGCCTCGGCCATGGCGGGCAGCGGGTCACTCTCGGTCCGGATGGGCATATAACCCGACAGGGGTACTCCGCGGTGCCCGGCCAGAATTTCAGACAGTCGCCCGGCGGCACCGGGCGGATTTGCATCAAACGCAGATTTGCGCCGGGCAAAGGCCGCCTTGCGCGCGGCAGCTTTGATTTCGGTCAGATCGGTCACAATAGCACCACGCTGGCAAGCCCAAGAAAGATAAAGAATCCCATGACATCCGTCGTTGTCGTCACAAAGGTTCCTGACGCCAGCGCCGGGTCAATACCCATCCGGTCCAGCACGACCGGTACTACCGTACCGGCAAAGCCTGCGATCACCATGTTCACGACCAGGGCGGAGCCAATCACGACACCCAACAACGGCGAGCCGAACCAATACATTCCCACCACGCCCAGAACGGTGGCAAAACACAGCCCGTTCAACATGCCCACCAGCAGTTCCCGTCGGATCACCCGCATCACGTTCGCACCTGTCAGGTCGCGCGTTGCCAGGGCTCGCACTGCGACGGTCAGCGATTGTGTCCCCGCATTGCCCCCCATCGAGGCCACAATCGGCATCAGAATGGCCAATGCCACCAACTGATCAATCGCCGCCTCGAATTGGGAAATCACCAGCGAGGCGCAGATCGAAGTACACAGGTTTACCGCCAACCACGGCAGGCGGCGCCTGCTGGTCGCGGCCACACTGTCGGACAGCGAGCTTTCGTTGCTGACGCCGGCAAGACGCAACATGTCCTCTTCGTATTCCTCATCCAGAACCACCATCGCGTCATCAATGGTGATCACCCCGACCAGCCGTCCGTCACCATCCACCACCGGGGCCGAGATCAGGTGATACTGATTGAACGCATAAGCCACATCTTCTTCGTCCTGATCGACCGGGATGGTGTAGAATTCTTCTTCGGCAATCTCATGCAGAGCCACCTCGCGCCGAGTGGCCATCAGCTTGCCCAGCGTGACCTGCGCGGTTGGCTTCAGACGCGGGTCAACCAGGACCACATGGTAGAATTGGTCCGGCAGCCCGTCATTGGCACGCATAAAATCAATCGCCTGCCCGACAGTCCAATGCTCGGGCGCCATGACGACCTCGCGTTGCATAAGACGACCGGCCGAGTTTTCGGGATAGGACAGCGCCTGTTCGGCCGCGATCCGTTCGGAATCCTCCAGCGCACCCAGGATGGCTTCTTGCTGGGGCTCTTCAAGGTCTTCCAGCAGATCGACGACATCGTCGCTTTCCATGTCGCGTACCGCATCCGCCAGAACATCGGGACGCAGGACTTCAATAACTTCTTCCCTGACACCTTCGTCCAGTTCAGACAGAATATCGCCGTCGAACTCTTTGTCATACAGACGGATCAACCGGGCGCGGTCATAGGGGTTGATCTGTTCCAGAAGGTCGGCAATGTCGGCAGCGTGCAGCGGGTCCATCAATTCGACCAGCTTGTCGCGGTCATCAACATCAACTGCATACAGAATGGATGCTACCGTTCGACGATCCAGCGCATAGGCGTCATCATCAGAAGTCGGTTCAGTTACGGGTTCGTTAATACCTGTTGTCATATCTGCCCCCGCTCTGTTCGCCCATTGGCCCCTAAATAGAAGAAGCAGCTACCGGAAAACAATGACAATGCGCCGATTTACCGACAACTTTCCTGCCCCTATGCTGTTTCGCAGTCCCAGACAGGCGGAGATGAATGAGTATGGCGCAAAAAACGCTGCTGAAAGGGCGTGTCCTGAGTTTCACTGGCACCCCGTTCGAGGGCGAACCGACCGAGGCTGTCAAAATCAGCGAAGCGGTTCTGATCGAAAACGGTCGGATTTCCAGCGTATCGGATGCCGACAGTCTGAACAATGCCCACCCCGAGGCAAAAGTCGTGGATCATGGTCAGCACGTGATCCTTGCAGGATTTGTTGATGCGCATGTGCATTATCCGCAGACCGCCATGATCGCCAGTTGGGGCAAACGCCTGATCGACTGGCTGAACACCTATACCTTCCCCGAAGAGATGAAATTCGGGGATGCAGCCTATGCCTCTGAGATTGCCAACCGGTATCTGGACCTGACAGCGGCACACGGCACCACCACGATGTGCAGCTATTGCACCATCCATCCCGAGAGTGTTGATGCCTTTTTCCTTGCGGCCAAACAACGCGGTCAACGTGTGGTTGCGGGCAAAACCTGCATGGATCGCAACGCACCCGATGGCCTGAGAGATACCGTGCAAACTGCCTATGACCAATCCCAGACTTTGCTTGAGAAATGGCACGGGATCGACCGCCTGTCCTATGCGATTACGCCGCGTTTCTCACCCACCTCCACACCCGAACAACTAGAGGCCATGGGCGCATTATGGGCAGAGCATCCCCATTGCCTGATGCAAACCCATCTCAGCGAACAGACTGATGAAATTGCCTGGGTACGCGAGCTGTTTCCCGACGCCCGCGATTATCTGGACACCTATGAAAAGTTCGGCCTGCTGGGCCCCAACGGCCTGTATGGCCACGTCATCCACCTTGAGGCACGTGAACGCGACCGACTGCGTGAGGTCGACGCTGCGTTGATCCATTGTCCGACCTCAAACACCTTTATCGGGTCAGGCCTGTTCGACATGGCAGGGTTGATGCGCGACGGACACCGGGTTGGTCTGGCAACGGATACTGGTGGCGGTTCAAGTTTCTCGATGCTGCGCACGATGGCATCGGCCTATGAGATC
The DNA here is from genome assembly GCF_059612265.1 of Ruegeria sp. CDSA077. Classification (NCBI taxonomy): domain Bacteria; kingdom Pseudomonadati; phylum Pseudomonadota; class Alphaproteobacteria; order Rhodobacterales; family Roseobacteraceae; genus Ruegeria; species Ruegeria sp. CDSA077. Next base: position 154,348 of record NZ_JBXWQG010000001.1, on the reverse strand, counting down.
GGACAACTGCGCGGAACGCCGCTGCACGCCGCGCAACTGCTGTGGCTGGGCACCGTAGGGTCGGCCCGAACGCTGAGGCTGGATGACAGCATCGGCAATATCGCCCCGGGAATGGAGGCCGACCTGATCGTGCTCGATCTCGCCTCCACCCCGGCCATAGCTCAGCGCGAGGCCTGCGCCGATGACCTGTGGGAGGCCCTCTTTCCCACCATCATGATGGGCGATGACAGGGCGATTGCCGAGGTTTGGATCGCAGGTCAACCTGTCAGGACCTAGGATTGCAAGGCAAGGGCCAATCGGTTCTGCCGTTCAATCACCCGGGGCAGATCCAGCGTTGCGATCTGCCCGTCCCGCACGATCTGACGGCCTTCGACAAACAGGTGCTTTACCCTCGTCGGACCGGCAAGTAACAGGGCTGCCGGATCCCAACTGCCCGCGCTTTCGATGCCGCGCGTATTCCAAATGGCTATATCGGCACGCTTTCCGACAGCCAGACGGCCGCAATCAGGTCGGTTCAAGACATCCGCCCCACCCCGCGTGGCAATTTCAAGCGCCTCGCGAGAGGACATGGCATCGGCACCGCTGGCGACACGCTGCAACAACATGGCCTGCCGCGCCTCGAGGATCAGATTGCCACTGTCATTGCTGGCCGACCCATCGACGCCAAGACCCACAGGCACGCCACTATCTCGCATCGACCTTACCGGTGCTATCCCCGAGCCCAACCGGCAGTTCGAACAGGGACAGTGGGCCACGCCAGTCCGGGACCGGGCAAATAGATCAATCTCTGCCCCGTCCAGTTTCACGCAATGGGCGTGCCAAACGTCTGACCCGGTCCATCCCAAATCCTCGGCATATTGACCAGGACGGCACCCGAATTGTTCCTGAGAATAGGCGATATCCTCGTCATTTTCGGCCAGATGTGTGTGCAGCATTACGCCTTTGTCACGGGCCAGAATGGCCGTGTCACGCATCAAGTCACGACTGACAGAGAACGGCGAGCAAGGTGCCAACCCGACCCGGCACATTGCACCCTCTGACGGGTCGTGAAACGCGTCGACCACACGCATCATGTCGTCGAGAATATCTGCTTCGGCTTCGACCAGTGAATCCGGCGGCAAGCCACCATCACTTTCACCAATACTCATGGCGCCGCGTGTTGGGTGGAACCGCAGGCCAACCTCGGCAGCCGCAGCAATAGTGTCATCCAGACGCGCACCGTTCGGATATAAATATAAGTGGTCGGAACTGAGCGTGCATCCCGTCAACGCCAGCTCGGCTAAACCGATCTGGGCGGATACGAACATCTCTTCGGGGCCAAATCGCGACCAGATCGGATAGAGCGTTTTCAGCCATCCGAACAAAAGCGCATCCTGCCCGCCAGGAACGGCGCGGGTCAGGGTCTGGTACAGATGGTGGTGCGTGTTCACGAGGCCGGGCGTAACCACACATCCGCTTGCATCATGGATCTCAGCGCTCGCCTGCAACCCATGGCCGATCTGTTCAATCTGTCCATCTCGGATCAGAATATCCGCGCCAGAAAGCTCACGGCGCTGGTCATCCATGGTCAGGATCGTGTCTGCATTTTTGATGAGGATATCGGTCATCGTGCTCTCCTTGCATCGCCCGTTTCATGCATGGAGTGCAAAAGCTGGCGGAAAACGGGCACAAGAACCAGCCGGATTAAGGCTAATCCGCTCGCCGGGTCGCCGCAACAGTTTTCAGAAGTTGCGCAGAATTTCCAGCGCCGCCGCGTGGATCTGCGGGTTTGCCGCCGCCAGAGCCCGACCGCCATTATGGGCGGGGCCGCCCTGCCAGTCGGTGACGATACCGCCGGCGGCTTGGATCACAGCGATTGGCGCCTGAATGTCATAGGCGTTCAGACCCGCCTCGATCACCAAATCCACCTGCCCCGCCGCAAGCAAGGCATAGGCATAGCAATCCATCCCATAGCGGGTCAGGCGCACATGCTGCGACACCGCCTCAAACCCGGCGCGATCCTCGGGTGCGCCGACCTCGGGGAAGGTCGTGAACAGAATCGCCTGATCCAGCGAGGGCGTTGACCGGGTCTTCAGGGACATATCGCCCGTAGGGCCATGGCTTCGCGCGATATCCGCCGAGCCGATGAAGCGTTCCCCGATATACGGCTGGTCGATGATCCCCATGAATGGGCCGTCCTGCGTGCTGAGTGCGATCAGAACGCCCCAAGTCGGTGTCCCGCTGATAAACCCTCGGGTGCCGTCGATCGGATCCAGAACCCAGGTGCGGCCACTTTGCCCCTCGTGCTGCCCATATTCCTCGCCAAATATTCCATCTTGGGGCCGATGTCGGGCTAAAACCGCGCGCATGGCTTTTTCGGCTGCGCGGTCGGCGACAGTGACCGGATCAAATCCCTGATCCAGCTTATTCGAAGTCTCAAGATTAGACTGCCTGAAAAAAGGAAGAATGGCCGCACGCGCCGCGTCGGCCATTTCTTCAGCTACTTCAAGATCACTCAGCGACATCTTATCCATACGCTACCCGTGCGTTCCGTCAGGATCAGAGTCAACCCGCGAAATCAGGCAACATCACTCAGAACGCGCGCAAGCTCGAACAGGCGGCGACGCTGGTTTTCCGGTATGGCATAGTAAGAGCGGACGAGATCCAGGGCCTCTTTGTCGCCCATAAGGTCTGCAGGAACCGATTTCTTATCCGAGCTTCCTTTCTCGACCTCTTCCAGGCCTTCAAAGAAGAAACTGACGGGAACATCCAATGCCTCGGCAATGTCCCAAAGACGAGACGCGCTGATTCGATTGGCACCGGTTTCATATTTCTGGATTTGCTGAAACTTGATACCAACTTGCTGTGCCAACTGCTGTTGGGTCATGCCAATCAGCCAGCGGCGATGCCTGACGCGTTTGCCCACATGGACATCGACGTGATGGGTCATTGGTACTATCCTCCCTTACACACACAACTGATACGGGTGCGCAACATGCTTTGTTACCGCAACATTAGCGAGCCCGACTTAACCACTCCCTAATTTGGAACATGCCCCCCAAATCAGCACCATAGCGCACTATTACGTTTTTTGGCGCTTTTTTCAAGAAGGTTGAATCTGATTCCACAAACAATGGTTTATAGTTGTGTTGTGAATACCGCGCACACGTTGATTCCAATCTGGAAACAATCACCTGATCAACACCGGATTAACGGGGTCTTCAGCAGGGTAACAGATTGACAAGACCACGACAGCACTGACCTATGCCCGAAAAGACGGAGCCAAATCATGCTGGCGTTTCATATCCAGACCAACGGGGCCAAGGCCCAGCTTTGCAGTATTGACCCGCCAGAACCCGGCGACAGCCAGGTCTGCATTCAAATCAAAGCCTGCGGTTTGAATTTTGCGGATCTCCTTATGCAGAAGGGGACGTATCAGGACACCCCGGTGGCGCCCTTTTCCTTGGGCATGGAAGTCGCAGGGATTGTTCGCGAAATTGGAAACAATGTACGCCACCTGAACCCGGGTGACCGCGTCGCTGTCTATTCCGGCCAGGGCGGCCTTGCTGAATTCGGAGTGTTCGACGCCGATCGTGCAATCGCAATCCCTGACTCTATGAGCTTTGAAGACGCTGCCGCAATTCAGATCACATATGGCACCAGCCATATTGCTTTGGGTCATCGTGCGCGGCTCAGGCCCGGCGAAACCCTGCTGGTGACCGGTGCGGCAGGTGGCGTCGGCCTGACGGCGGTAGAGATCGGCAAGCTTATGGGCGCCACGGTTATTGCGCAGGCGCGCGGCAGTGAGAAACTCAAGGTGGCACAGAGGGCCGGGGCCGATCATCTGATCGACGCATCCGAAGATCTCCGCGCCCGTGTCCAGGCATTAGGAGGCGCGGATGTCGTATATGACGCGATCGGCGGCGATGTGTTTAAAGCCGCCTTTCGCGCGACCAACCCCGAAGGTCGCATCTTGCCCATTGGCTTTGCGGGCGGTGAGGTGCCGCAAATTCCGGCCAACCACCTACTGGTCAAGAACCTGACAGTCATTGGGCTCTACATCGGAGGCTACTTGAAGTTTCGACCTCAGATTGTGACGGACAGCTTTGAAACGCTGTTTCGCTGGCATAGCGAGGGCCGCATCAAACCGCATATCAGCCATGTCCTGCCCCTGTCCGAAGTCGAACGCGGACTGGCCATGCTGCGCGACAGGACGGCCACCGGGAAAGTCGTCATAACCCCCTGAGGGATGATCAACCGACAACGGCTTTGAGCGGCACCCCCCCAAGCAAACGAAAGTTCTGGCGCACCAGCGTCGCCAACGCCTCAACCACGGCTCCGCGACCGGTTTCGCCGCCATACAAATTTATCATATGCGCGGGAAGCTCTGGCAGGACGCCACCTGAATCGATCTGGGCAAGATGTGCGGCCTCTGTCCCTTCGAGCATGGCATGAACCGCCAAATCGGCGCTGACCGTTGCCTCGATAGTACGGTCATTTTCGGTTTCCACCGAAAGCTCCCAGGGAATTCCAGCCGCGTCCAGCGCAGCAATGACCTGCGGCCTGAACAGACACCGACGCCCAAGCGCTAGCGGAATGGGGCGTTTTCGCCAGGCAGACCCGCCCGGCGCACCAATCCAGCGCAAAGGAAGCTCGGCAATCGTCTCGGCCCCTTGCCCCACTGTCGCCTCGGTCGTTAGGATCAAATCGCAGTCTCCGCGCTTAAACATATCCTTCAGTTGCAGCGAATAGGAGGAGATAAGCTGCACACGGACGCGTGGGAAATCCGCGTTGAACCGCTGCAGCACCCGGGGGATCGCCGGATAGACGATATCATGCGGCACACCAAGAACGACCTCGCCCTCATAGGCCTGATCCGTCAGCTTGGACATCACCTCGTCATTCAACGAGATCATGCGTCTGGCATAGGCCAAAAGCTGTTCGCCCGACGCTGTCAGCGCGATGGTTCTGCCACTTCGGTCCAGCAGCTCCAGACCTAAAAGCTCCTCCAACCGCTTTAGCTGCATCGATACGGCAGATTGTGTCAGGTGCAGGAAACCGGCTGCCCGCGTCACGCCACCCTGATCGGCAACTGCCACAAAGGAGCGGAGAGTGGTGATGTCCAGATTTCGCATCTTCACGATTCCTTATGGATGTGTTCAATAATATTCATTTTCAAAATGTGTCACAGCCCTCCATATAAATCAAGGAAGTTGATGCAATAGGCACAACACATCAGCAAAACCGAAAGGACAAGGCTATGACGCAAATCACAGCTTCAACATATTGCAAGCCACGGCAGCGCTTTAAGCTCACTTCTGTTCTGGATGCGCTATCGCTACGGCGCCAACGCTGTCAGCTCGCCAGATTGGACGACCGCGCCCTTCTCGATATCGGCATTACCCGTGAAGAGGCCGAAGCCGAAGCAAAACGCCGCATATGGGATGCTCCGGAATTCTGGCAAAAATGAACCTAATCCACTACTTTTACCACTGAATGGCGGCTGACACCTCGAAGCCGCCATTTTTGTTGCGTGTTTTAGCCTGTTTCCCGCGTTAAACCCTTGAAACACAGCCCGCACTTGCCGATATTTGCGAGGAGCGCGGCCTGACATCGGGACGCAAAAAGAATATGTGGAGGGAGACCTTTTAATGGCACAATTTGACACGATCCGGACGGCGACCGGTACGCGCGCTGCCCAGATTGACGAGGGCCTGCGCGCCCATATGAACAAAGTCTACGGCACAATGTCCGTGGGCATGCTGATTACATTCATGGCGGCTTGGGCCGTTTCCGGGCTAGCTACCACAACCGACCCATCGGCGGCAGCCGGGCAAATAAACTCGGGCACCTATCTGACGTCGCTGGGTGCCGCGATCTATACATCGCCTCTGCGCTGGGTGATCATGTTTGCACCGCTGGCGTTCATCTTTGGCTTTAGCGCCGGTATCAACCGCTTGTCCGCCGCAGCTGCACAGCTGGTGTTCTATGCATTCGCAGCAGTGATGGGCCTGTCGATCAGTTGGATTTTCATTGCCTTTACCGGCATGTCGATCATTCAGGTGTTCCTGATCACGTCGATCGCTTTCGCAGGACTATCCTTGTACGGTTACGTCACCAAGAAAGACCTGTCCGGAATGGGTACATTCCTGATCATGGGTCTTATTGGCCTGATCGTGGCGATGGTTGTAAACATCTTCCTGCAGTCACCCGCGATGATGTACGCGATCTCGGTGATCGGCGTTCTGATCTTTGCTGGTCTGACCGCCTATGACACGCAAAAGATCAAAACCACCTACCTGCAGATGGCTCATTCGGGCGACCAGGAATGGTTGGGTAAAGCCGCAATCATGGGCGCGCTGAGCCTGTATCTGGACTTTATCAACATGTTCATGTTCCTGCTGCAGTTGTTTGGAAGCCGTGAATAGTCCGGACCACCAACCATTTTGAAAATGTCAAAGGCGGGCCGATTGGTCCGCCTTTGTTCTTTCTGGTTAGCACTGGCTTTAGGCTCGAATGCCGCAACAAAAAAGGCCTCTCATCCTGACGATGAGAGGCCCTTCAATTCCACAGCAATATGAATTTAGCTGCAGTTCAACTGAACAGCAAATCCGGAGCTGCGCTTTTCTGAACCTTTGCGATAAACGTCGCCGACAGGCAAGCAGCCAGTGAATTGTTCAGCGCTAGTACCAAAGTTTGCACCAATCGTATTCGGAACCCTGGTGCGGCTATTTTCGGTACGCACGACGCCGAAAAGCGTTCCGTTCACTTCAACAGTGCTCAGGAACAGGTTTGTATCTGAGCCGGAAACGACTACTGCGCTGGTATCGCTGCGCGCGCCATTTTCTATTGCAACACGTGCAATTTTACCCGGATCGGTCTCGTCCGTTGAAACTCTGACCGGGGGCAGCTCTGCCAACTCTGCGGGAACATTGGTGGACTCTGGAACAAACGCCGCCGCACCCGGCACTTCGCTGATGCTCCGCGGCTCACCATCAATGCCCGTAAAGCCAACACCCTCGCGGTTATAGGGGTCTTCACAGGCTGCGAGAGCCAGAATAGTTGCTGTGGATAACAAGATTTTTTTCATGACGGCCAACATTTTGGAACGGTTAGCTCAAGCGTAGTTGCAATACATTCCAAAAAGCAACCCAGCGGGCAAACGAATGCCTCGGCTGCTGATGCTTCGCTGCAACGGCCTCCAAGCGCGCTCCGGCTGCCTTGAGCCGATAGATTCAGGTATGAAACATCGTCGCGCAAACGAAAAAGGCCCTGTCGAAACAGGACCCTTGTCATTCTGTCCAAGCAGGACGGCAGATTACTTGATCTTGCCTTCCTTGTACTCGACATGCTTCCGAACGACCGGGTCGTATTTACGAACGGTCATTTTCTCGGTCATGGTGCGCGCGTTCTTTTTGGTCACATAGAAGTGGCCCGTGCCCGCGGTCGAGTTCAGACGGATCTTGATTGTCGTCGGCTTCGCCATGGTTATCTCCTGCGTCCGAAAAGGCAGGGGCCTTTCGGTTGAATTCCTATGAGCGTGCGCTTTTACCCGGTCATGCAGCCGAGTCAACCTGAATTCGGGTAGATCGGCGCAGATTTCATCAAAACACAAGATCGTCCCTGCACCCAGCTTATCGCAGACCTTAACGCGGCCATTTCGGCCACAAGGGATGCCAGCTCAGCAGCCACAGCAAGACCTATATCAAAGGATGACTCCAGCCGTGACCCACCTGTGGAACAACGCGATTCGTCTTAGCAATATTAACGCGCGGAGGGCCTGTAAGCCGGATCTTGTTCCAGGGTTGCCCCCTTCGATGACCATTCCTCTAGGCCGTGCATTGCTGCACGGCTCAAGCTGCCAACCCGGTCCCTCTCGGCCAAGACGCACTTAGCGGCGGTATCGGCGGACGCCGACCTGCCCGCGTGGGGACCCTATTTGGCATTGCTCCCGGTGGGGCTTGCCGTGCCACCCCTGTTGCCAGGGGCGCGGTGGGCTCTTACCCCACCGTTTCACCCTTACCATGCACGCATGGCGGTCTGATTTCTGTGGCGCTTTCCGTCGGGTTGCCCCGCCCGGGCGTTACCCGGCACCGTTGTCTTGTGGAGTCCGGACTTTCCTCTCGGGCTTACGCCCCAGCGGCCATCCGGCCCTCCGCGCGGAGACGTGGGTATGCGCAGTGTCAGGCCGCGTCAAGGGCCGATAGGGCGTTAAGGGGCAACCCGTTCTTGGCCTGCGGTCAATTCAGCCCCGAGATATTTTTTGGCCAGATGAAAAGCGGATCAGGTCCAGAGCGCCGCATGGCCGAGCGGGGTGAAGTCCGCAGGTACCAACGGGCCTTTGGCCCAAGGGCGGTATCTGAGACGCACGGTGGCAAGCAGCGTGTCGTCGTCCGTTTCGGGCGGAAAGCCCATCTGTTGCGCCAACGCACGGAACAGCGGCATCGAGGCCTCTTGCGGGCCGTCATCCTGGCCACGTTGGCCAGCAAGATTGAGATGTTCGAGCCGTTGCCAGGGAAAGCGCGGGCCGGGGTCGACCTTGCGCCCCGGAGCCATGTCGGAATGGCCGATAACCCCGTCCGGTGCAATCGCCCATCGGGCCATGATACGGGCCAGAAGCCACTCAAGCGTGGTCATCTGAGGTTCGGGAAAAGGATAGGTGCCAAGGCTATCCAGCTCTATCCCAATCGAACGCGAATTGATATCGGTTCGCCCGCGCCACTCCCCTGCTCCGGCGTGCCAGGCCCGGTCCTCTTCGCGCACCATTTGCCAAAGCGTGCCATCGGAACCGATCAGGTAATGCGCAGAGACTTCGAAGGCCGGGTCACACAAGCGATCCAGCGCAGCCTGCGCGCTGTCCATTGCGGTATAGTGCAAAACGATCAATGACGGCACCAACCCATCTCGGCGGTCTCCGAAATTGGGTGAAGGATGCCAGATGGGCTTTGGATCAGTTGTTGACGGCACTGCGGAACGGGCTGGGATCCCAGCCGCAAGCATATCCATCGCCATCAGGGTCAAGCCCCTTGCGGTCCTTCTGGGGACCGCCATTCGACAGGAACTCGATCTGCGCCTGGTCCGCCGATGGGAATTTCGCGCAATTCCGCTGTGCCTTGGCCTGCAGGTTGAACCCCGCACGGCTGTAAAGCTGGGCACCGACCGGATTGGATGTGCTCAGCGCGTATTGGACGATGTTTGGCTGACCATCCGCTCCGCGTTGCGGAACCGCGGTTGGGGCGACAACCTCATAGGTTTGGCTGTTCTGTTCGATTCGAGCAGCATCGGTTTCGATACTGCGACGTTCAGAAACCGCAGCAAAATCCTGTTCGTCGGAGATGCCGCTGTTGCTGGCAGTCGGCACCGATGCTGAAGTGGCGGTCGCCTGCGTCGAGGTGCTTGCAAGCGCTGCTGCAGTGGCCGTAGCCAGGTCAGCGCCATCCGCGCCCGATGTGGACGACCCCAGAGGTTGTTGCGAGACCTCATAGGGTTCTGGTAGAGGGCTTCCAGTGCCGCCCTGCCCTGCCAGCTCAGCTTCTCTTTGCGCCTGATAAGTCGGGGTGTTGAACCCTGTACCCTGAACCGGGGCCACCGTGTTACAGGCGGCCATCAACCCGATTGCGGGGATCAGAATCGAAAAGCGCATCCAGCTGCTCCGTTCTACGTTGTCTTGTTGATCAGAGGATTACCACCATTTCCCCGGCTTGGCCACAAAGCCCGCAGCGCTTTCCAGCGCATAGGCTGTGTTCAGCAAATCGCCTTCGTCCCATGGACGGCCAATCAGCTGCAGACCAAGCGGCAAACCCTGAGAATCAAGACCTGCAGGAACCGAAATGCCCGGCAAACCAGCAAGGTTGACCGTCACGGTAAAGACGTCGTTCAGATACATCTGAACCGGATCCGCCTCGGTCATTTCACCCAGACCGAACGACGCCGAAGGCGTGGCCGGGGTCAGGATGGCGTCAACACCGGCGGCGAAAACGTCCTCGAAATCTTTCTTGATCAACGTGCGGACCTTGCGGGCGCGGTTGTAATAGGCGTCATAGAAACCCGCCGACAGAACATATGTCCCGACCATAACCCGGCGCTGAACCTCGTGACCAAAGCCCTCGGCGCGGGTTTTCTCATACATCTCGGTGATGCCGTCGCCTTGCCCCAACTGCGCGCGGCGGCCATAGCGGACACCATCATAGCGCGCCAGGTTCGAGGACGCCTCGGCAGGCGCAATCACGTAATAGGCGGGTAGCGCGTATTTGGTATGCGGCAGCGAAATGTCGACGATCTCGGCCCCTGCGTCCTTCAGCATCGCAGCGCCATCTGCCCAGAGTTTTTCGATCTCGGCGGGCATGCCGTCCATCCGGTATTCCTTGGGGATACCGATCTTCTTGCCCTTGATGTCGCCGGTCAGCATAGCCTCGAAATTCGGGACGGCCAACTCGGCGCTGGTGGAATCCTTGGGGTCATGACCGCACATGGTTTCCAGCATGATCGCCGCGTCGCGGACATTCTTGGTCATCGGCCCGGCCTGATCCAGTGAGGATGCAAAGGCCACGATGCCCCAGCGCGAACACCGGCCGTAGGTCGGCTTGATGCCAGTAATCCCGACAAAAGCCGCTGGTTGACGGATCGAGCCGCCAGTATCGGTGCCAGTGGCGGCCAGACACAGATCAGCCGACACCGCCGAAGCCGATCCGCCGGAGGACCCGCCCGGTGTCAGCTGTGCGTCGTCATTGCCACGGCGCCACGGGCTAACCGCATTGCCATAGACCGAAGTTTCGTTGCTGCTGCCCATGGCGAATTCATCCATGTTCAGCTTGCCCAGCATCACGGCACCGGCGTCGGCCAGTTGCTGCGAAACGGTGGATTCATATTCCGGCTTGAAGCCTTCCAGAATCTTCGAGGCCGCCTGCGAGGGCACGCCCTTGGTGCAGAACAGATCCTTGATGCCGATCGGCAGACCGCACATCGACGGGGCATCCCCTGCTTTGATCCGCGTATCCGCAGCCTTGGCGCGTTCCAGCGCAAGCTCTGGCGTTTTGTGGACAAAAGCGTTCAGCGCATCGGCGGCATCAATGGCGGTCAAGCAGGCTTCGGTAAGTTCAACCGAGGTGACATCACCGGCACGCAGCGCGTCGCGGGCCTCGGCCAGGCCCAGTTTGTTCAGTTCGCTCATGTCTTACTCCACCACTTTGGGGACTGCGAAGAAACCCTCGCGTGCGTCGGGGGCATTGGCCAGAACCTTGTCCTGCTGGCTGCCGTCGGTGACCACATCCTCGCGGCGCTTCAGGCGCATCGGTTCGACCGAAACCATCGGCTCGACACCGTCGACATCCACTTCATTCAACTGTTCGATGAACCCAAGAATGGTGTTGAACTCGGATGCCAGCGCAGGCAGCGCGTCATCCTCGACCTTGATCCGGGCCAGTTTGGCCACCTTTGCGGCGGTGCTTTGGTCAATCGACATCGGAAAACCTCATATGCGTCAGGGGGCATTTACCTGTCTGATGCCTCGGTCGCAAGGGTAGCAGGCGGTTGTTCTGCCCCTTCTATGCAAGGAGGTGGCTTAGCCATACAAAAATGCATAGCGCCTATGCACAAAAGTAAACCAATTAGTTCAGAATCCGCCTTGAAAAAGTGAACTGCGCCGTTCACTTCTTACAGCATGGCACAGCCACTAACTGGAGTAAGATGATGAAAACGCTCATGACCGCATTTGTGTTGGCCACTACTGTTCTTGCTGCGCAAGCTCAGGCATTCGGACCCACCATGGGTTCGCTAACCCGCGACCTGTCTTTCCCCGATCAGGTTTCCGAACCAGTTACACAGGACAAAACGAAGCTGGGTAACTGACGCCACAACTTCGTCCGGGTCGGATCCCCCCTCTCCGACCCGGAATTTCGCATTTGACTGCTGCGTTTGATTTGCCGACTCGCTACGATGCGTCCGAACACACCGCCGGATTTCCGGCAAGCCCACGGAGCATAGAATGAGCGCGCGAAAACAGGCAGTCCTGGACGCAATCGACGCAGCCAACACCCAAGATCCAACCTTAGAGAACGGCCAACCCGCAGCGTTGCTTTACGGACAACGCATGAGCGCTGAACTGGCCAGGCTTTTTCCCGATGCATCGAACTCGCTTGAGATCGCCGCACGCGGGCAACATGTTGAACGCTGGAAGCTGGCCCGAAGTGAATATCCCGAAGGGCGCGCCGGGTATCTGGCTTGGCGCAAGGCGCAGGGCGAACACCATGCGCAAACCGTCATGACCTTGATGAAGCAGTGCGGATTTGAAGAAAACGAAATCCAAGACGCCGGACGCATGGTGCGCAAGCAGGGTATCAAACGTGACAACGAGGTGCAGGCGCTGGAAGATGTGGCCTGTTTTGTGTTCCTCAAATGGTATTTCGCTCCCTTCGCCGAAAAGCACTCGCAGGAAAAAATCCTCAGCATTGTCGAGAAAACCGCGCGTAAGATGTCATCCGATGCACGCACCAGGGTTCTGGCCGAATTTGACCTGCCCGCAGAACTGGCTGCTGCGTTTCAGGCCTGAGACGCACGGCTTAGGTGCCTGCGGTAGACCTCGATCATCCAGCCCAACATCGTGGCGTTCAGGATGTGCCACAGAAAATGCGTGCCAGTCGGGAACTGCGTGCAAATCGGAGCGTCCAAAGCGCGAAAGGTAATCGACACGATCAGGATCACTGCGCCGGTCGCCAGCCCGCGGGCGGTATCAGGCAGGCGTTTCGACAACAGGACGGCGTAAATCAGGATCAATAGCGGCACCGGAGCATAGGCGGCCGATCCGCCCAAAACCGGAATCAGTTGGAACACCGGAATCGTCAAAGCGGCATATGGCACAAACAGGGCCGCGCCGATCCCCGCGTAAAGCGGGCGCAACTGCCAGACGTCGCGATTCATTGCAAATATATAGGTCAGAATAAAAAGCAGGATGGGTGCAGTATCCGCCAACGCGGACCAGACCTGTGCATGGGTGTGAAACAAATAACTGCCAATTCCGATGCCTACCAGGATAACCACAAGCATTTTTGCCAATGGCATCCCCGGCCCGCGCACCCGCCGCCACATAATGAAAGCCGCAATCAAAAAGGCGGCATTCGTAACCGCATTTATCGGCTCTGCCCAATAGGCAGGCGATAAACGCTCGCAATAACTGTCAATTTCCCGAAACCAATCCATGAAATTTTACATACCCGATGCTAGTCTGCAGCCAACAGTTCATTTGGGAGTGCTTTTCATGAATATCATCTGGCTTGGGCATGGCAGCTTTCGCATTGAAACAGCAGGACAGGTTCTGCTGATCGACCCTTGGCTGACCGGCAACCCCGTTTTGCCTGAAGATCAGCATGACGCTGCTTTGGAAGGCGCGACACATATCCTGCTGACACACACGCATTTCGATCATGTTGTTGACGTTGTCTCATTGGCCAAACATCTGAACGTCCCCGTGGTCGGTCAGTATGACCTGATGGGGTACTGGAGCGAAGCCGAAGGTCTGGAAACAGTCGGCTTCAACAAAGGCGGCACGGTCAACCTGAACGGCGTTATGGTCTCGATGGTACCCGCCTCGCACAGCTCGACATTTTCGACCCCAGACGGGCTGCGCACCGGTGGCAGCGAGGTCGGTTTCATGATCTCATCCGAGGGGCACATGCTCTATGTTTCGGGCGACACCGATATCATGGCCGATATGGACTGGATGGGGGATTACTATAATCCCGATATTGGTATCCTGTCCGCAGGGGGCCATTTTACCATGGACATGAAAGGCGCCGCCTATGCTGCAAAGCGCTATTTCAATTTCAAAACCGTGATTCCCTGCCATTACAAGACCTTCCCGATTCTGGAGCAATCCGCGCAGGTGCTGGAGGACGGTTTGCCGGGTGTCGAGGTGATCGAACCGCAGCTGATGCAAGCCATCAAGCTGTAGCCGCTTGATGAGTAACGCGGTAACACCCTCTCCAGAACTGGTCGCTGTCATACGGCGCTGGAATGATGCGGTTCGCCTCAAGGATCGCGCCGCGCTGATGAACCTGCTCTCGTCATCTGAACATCTGCGGTATCAGGGGTCGGCAGATGGCGAAAGCTGGTCCGGACAGGTGTTCCGCCAGGGCTTTGCCGACCACACTCGCGAAATTCCGGATTTCAGCTGGGACGAACATTCGCTCGAGGCGTTTGAATGCGGTGACATAGGATGGGCCCATTGCGAAGCAACACTTGCATTCACATCAAACGGCAAAGCCGCGCTCCATAGGTTCACCTTTGTATTGCATCTGGAAAACGGTGTCTGGAAGATGATCCTGATGCATGTCTCCAACCCAACTTCGAACATGGAGAAAATCGGGATCGAGCATGAAGCGCTGAACGCATTGGTCGCGGCAGCTCGGCAGGAATTCACTCAGGATCAACAAGAGGGCGCGGCTTCGGTCATGTTTACTGATATCGCGGGTTCTTCTGAAATCACGCGTCAGGTCGGAGATCACAAATGGACCGCGCTCATATCCAGCCATTTCGATCTGGCTAAAAACCTGATTCACACCCATGGCGGCCGACTGGTCAAATCACTTGGGGATGGCACGATGTCGATCTTCTCCTCTGTCCACGACGCGATCCAAGCGGCGACCGAATTCCAGAGGGAAAATGCGGCCCTACAGTCGGATATACCTTGGGTCTTCGGGTTGGCATTCATACCGGCGATGTCATTCAGCGGGACGAGGATTTCTTTGGATCGGTGGTCAATAAGGCCGCACGGGTGACTGGCCTTTGTGGCGCAAATGAAATTCTTGTCACCGACGTTACCCGATTGCTGCTGGGCGCGACCGCCGGGCTGCAGTTCAGCGCTCCGATTTCGGCTCAACTAAAGGGGTTCGGTGGGCCACAGACGGTCTATCGCGTGGACTGGGCCAAACCCTTGCACCGCAGGCCGGTCCCAACCCAGATTATTTACCGGTTCTCTTTTTGGTGAAGAATTCGCGCAGCAGGGCTTCGCAATCCTTGGCGGCAATACCGTCAAACACTTCGGGTTTATGGTGCGACTGTGGATGGGAAAACACCCGCGCCCCGTGAGCTACCCCACCCGATTTGGGGTCAGAGGCCCCGTAATAGATCCGCCGAACACGAGCGGCGGCCAAAGCCGCGGCGCACATCGCACAGGGTTCCAGTGTGACATAGAGGTCGTGGTCAATCAGGCGTTCCGATCCGGTCGCAGCACAGGCGGCGCGCAGGGCCAGTATCTCGGCATGTGCGGTTGGGTCGTTCAACTCGCGTGTCTGATTGCCTGCCACGGCGACAACCCGGTCGCCCAGCACGATAGCAGCCCCTACCGGAACTTCGCCGCGTTCACCGGCTTCGCGCGCCTGCTCAAGCGCGATATCCATGTACGATTTGAACTCCATGCCTCTGACTGCATCAGAAACCTGCCTTTCGCAAGGCGGCGGGATGCGCTATGGGCTGCAAATGACTAATACCCCTCCTCCAGGCGACCGGATCGCCAAAGTCCTTGCCCGCGCTGGCGTCGCCTCGCGCCGGGAAGCGGAACGCATGATCGAAGCAGGTCGTGTGGTTGTGAACGGCAAGACCATCGACAGCCCCGCGCTGAACGTTACCGCCAAAGACAAGATCACCGTCGACGGTAAACCGGTCTCCGAGCCGGAACCGTCACGTCTTTGGCTGTACCACAAGCCACCCGGTCTGGTTACGACGACGAAGGACGAAAAAGGCCGCGCGACGATCTTCGACAAACTGCCCGAGGACATGCCCCGCGTCATGAGTGTCGGGCGGCTTGACCTGAACTCGGAAGGGTTGCTGTTGCTGACAAATGATGGCGGCATCAAGCGCAAGCTGGAACTTCCTGCCACCGGATGGCTGCGCAGATACCGCGTCCGTGTAAACGGGCGTCCAAAAGACGAGGATTTCGCGCCGCTCCGAAAGGGGCTGGTGATCGAGGGTGAACGGTTCCAACCGATGGATGTAACACTCGATCGGCAACAGGGCGCAAACGCCTGGCTGACCATTGGCCTGCGCGAAGGTAAAAACCGCGAAATCCGCCGCGCGATCGAGGATATCGGCTTTGCCGTGAACCGGTTGCTGCGCGTCTCGTACGGCCCGTTTCAGTTGGGCAAACTGAAACCCGGAGAGGTCGAGGAAATTCGCCGCCGGGTCATGCGTGATCAGCTTGGTCTTGAGGCTGAGCCAGAGGCTCCGGCCAAACGCCCTGCACGACCACAGCGCAAACGGCCTCCGATCGGCAAGAAATCTCGCAAATGATAAGGGTTAGGTAACCTTCCCCCTAGCGCCGGGGCCGCGCATCCCCTAAGTTTTCCGCAAAGAGAAACTCAGGGAGCATCATGTCCGGGTCCGGAGTACAAAAACTGGCTTACGTGGCCTTGTTGGTTCTGTTGTTCGGCGTCTGCACCGGGTTACTGGGAGGGCTGTAAGCACATGGCCAAACGCTTTGGCGGCAAATACAGCCCAAACGACTCAGATTCGTCGACAGATCAACCGGCGCGCGGTCAGTTTGATGGCGCGCGCGTAGAACCGGCTGGCGCGCGAGCTAATATCCTGTTTATCCCGGCTGTTCCATTGGTGTTTCTGTCGCTGAACGACGGTGCGATCGGGATGACCATTGGACTTGTTGCCGCTGGTTTGCTGACCGGGGCGGCCTTTCTGCTGCGCGAAGGATTGCGGGCAGAGGCGGCCTATAACGCACGGCGCACAGCCCGGCGCCCGGCCATTCCCCGCAAGATATTTTCCAGCGCTCTGACCGGCCTTGGGGCCGGGTTGGCCTCATACCGATCCGAGTTTCTCGATGCGGCAACCGTGTCTGACGCCAGCCTCATCGCCCCAGTTTTATTCGGCACCGCCGCTGCTGTGTTGCATTCCGTTTCCTTCGGCCTGGACCCTATGTCAGACAAAGGCATGGAAGGCATCGATACCTTTCAGCAGGACCGTGTCGCACGGGTAGTCGAAGACGCTGAGGCGCATCTGACCGAAATGACCGACGCCATCAAACGTGCTGGGGACCGCCGGATCGAAGCGCGGGTCGAGCGATTTCAGGAAACTGCCCGCGATTTGTTTCGCACCGTCGAAGAAGACCCGCGCGATCTGGCCGGAGCAAGAAAATACCTGACCGTCTATCTGCAGGGGGCCCGTGACGCGACGGTCAAGTTCTCGGATGTTTATGCCAGAACACGTGATGCGCAGTCACTGCAGGATTACTCGTCTCTACTGGATGACCTGGAACAGAATTTCTCTGCCAGGACCCGTAAGATGCTATTGGATGACCGCAGCGATCTGACGGTTGAAATTGACGTGCTGCGCGAACGGTTGCAGCGCGAAGGCGTTCGGTTGGACTGACCGGCCCAAAGTATACAGAGAGGATTACCCCATGTCCGAGGAAGTAAAGAACAAGGCAGTCGAAGCCGAAACGCTGGTACAGGAAGTGACCGCCGTAGCCCTGCCCGACCCCACGGCGGAAGTTGTCCTTCTGAAAGAGGCCGACGAGCCTGTAGGTGCTGAAATTCGTAAACGCATGGGCGAGATCGACATGGGGAACACGAACTCGATCGTGTCCTTCGGCTCGGGTGCGCAGGCCGAGTTGCAGGAAATCAGCCAGGCGATGCTGGCGGATGTCCGCAACAAGGATGTCGGTCCGGCAGGTGACAGCCTGCGTAATATCGTGACCACGATCCGTGGATTCTCGGTCAGCGAACTCGACGTGCGGCGCGAGCGTAGCTGGTGGGAAAAACTGTTGGGCAAGGCCGCCCCGTTCGCCAAGTTCACCGCCCAATACGAACAGGTTCAAGGCCAGATCGACCGGATCACGGATGACTTGCTTTCGCATGAACATACGCTGTTGAAGGACATCAAGTCCCTGGACATCCTGTATGAAAAAACCTTGGGCTTTTATGATGAGCTGGCGCTTTACATCGCGGCCGGCGAAGAGAAATTGAACGAACTGGACAGCCGGGACATTCCTCAGAAAGAGGCCGAGGTTCAGGCCGCGCCCGAAGAGGATCAGGTGATGAAAGCGCAGGAGCTGCGCGATTTGCGTGCTGCGCGCGATGATCTGGAACGCCGGGTGCATGATCTGAAGCTGACGCGACAGGTAACCATGCAGTCGCTGCCCTCGATCCGTCTGGTTCAGGAAAATGACAAATCCCTGGTGACCAAGATCAACTCGACCCTAGTGAACACCGTACCGCTCTGGGAAACCCAGCTGGCACAAGCCGTCACCATTCAGCGCAGCGCCGAGGCCGCCGCCGCCGTGCGCGATGCGAATGACCTAACCAACGACCTTCTGACCGCGAATGCCGCCAACCTGCGCGAGTCGAACAAGGTGATCCGTCAGGAAATGGAGCGCGGTGTCTTTGATATCGAGGCCGTAAAACAGGCCAATGCCGATCTGATCGGAACCATCAATGAAAGCCTGGAGATTGCGGATGAAGGCAAGGCCAAACGCGCCGCTGCCGAGCAAGAGCTGCAGAAGATGGAAACCGAACTGCGCGACACTTTGGCCGCAGCCAAAGCGCGCAAGGACGGTATCGGTGACAACGCCGGAACAGCTGTTCCGGGCTAATGGTGGATTGAAGGTGCGGTCACAGGGATATCTGAAGCCCGTATTGGGTCTGGTCGCATTGCTGGCGCTGGCCAACTGCGACGAGGCCCTGACGTCTTCGGTTGCCACTCAACCGCGCCCCGTAGTCCCCCCAGCGCCTGCCCCTAATGTCTATGTACCTCCATCTGCGGCCAGTCAGGATCTGGCGCGGTTCTATCAGCGGGTAGAACGTGACCTGCTAACGCGTGGTATGCTGCGCAGCGATGGCGGCGGGCCGGACACACCCTATGATGCCAGCGATCTGGAGCGCAATTTCGAGACGATTGCCTTTTTCAACGAGTATCCAGATCACGCCGTCACCGCGACCACATACTCGACCGAGGGCCAGCTTAGCCGATGGTCCGCCCCCATCCGTGTTCAGACAGAATTCGCCCCGTCTGTGTCCCCCGAAATGCGGGCAAAGGATGCCGAACAGGTCGAGACCTTTACCGCGCGGCTGTCCAAAGTGACCGGTCATCCGATGTCTGTCGTTACCCGCAAGGCAAATTTCCATGTCTTTTTCGCGGGAAAGGATGACAGTGCATACGTGGTCTCCCGCCTGAAACAGCTTGTACCTGGCATCGATCAGCCATTGCTTGACCTGGTTGCAAACCCGCGTTCAAATATTGACTGTTTTGTCATCGCGTCTCCGACCAACCGGTCCCTGCACCGATTTGTTCGGGCGGTGGTGCTGATCCGTGCTGAATTGCCTGATATGCTGCGGCGCAGTTGCATCCACGAAGAAATGGCGCAGGGGCTGGGACTCTCCAATGACAGCAACGCTGCGCGACCATCCATCTTTAATGATGACGATGAATTTGCGCTGCTGACCAGCCATGACGAGAAATTACTGACAATGCTCTATGACCCGCGTCTTGAGCCTGGCGTGGCTGTCGAAGACGCGCGTCCCGTGGTGCGGATCATTGCGCGCGAACTGATGGGCCAGCAGCTGTGAGCCCAAGATAAGGAGACCCCAAATGGGTATTTTCGATTTTCTGACCGGCGAGTTCATCGACGTCATCCACTGGGTCGACGACACCCGCGATACGATGGTCTGGCGGTTCGAACGCGAGGGCCATGCGATCAAATACGGTGCCAAACTGACCGTGCGCGAAGGCCAGGCGGCCGTTTTCGTGCATGAGGGGCAGCTGGCGGATGTTTTCACTCCCGGTCTCTATATGCTTGAGACCAACAATATGCCGATCCTGACGACACTGCAGCATTGGGACCATGGCTTTCAGTCTCCGTTCAAATCCGAGATTTATTTCGTCAACACGACTCGCTTCAATGACCTGAAATGGGGCACCAAGAATCCGATCATGCTGCGCGATCCGGAATTCGGACCGACCCGCATTCGCGCTTTCGGTACTTATACAACCCGGGTCAAAGACCCAGCAAAATTCATGATCGAAATCGTCGGCACCGATGGTGAGTTCACGATGGATGAGATCAGCTTTCAGGTGCGCAATATCATCGTTCAGGAATTCAGCCGGGTCATCGCAGGATCAGGCATTCCAGTTCTGGACATGGCCGCCAATACCGCCGATCTGGGCAAGTTGATCGCGGCAGAAGTGACCCCGGTCTTGGACGGGTACGGGCTGGAGATGCCTGAATTTTATATCGAGAACATCTCACTGCCACCCGCAGTTGAAGCGGCGCTGGACAAGCGGACATCGATGGGGCTGGCTGGTGATCTGGGTAAATTCACCCAGTATTCAGCCGCTGAGGCGATGACAGCCGCGGCCAACAATCCCGGTCAGGGCGGTGGCATGGGCGCTGGCCTTGGCATGGGAATGGGCATGGCCATGGCACAGCAGATGTCAAACATGGCAGCGGGTCAGCCGAGCGGTCCGTGGGGCGGTTCCGCCCCCGCTGCCCAGCAACCTGCGGCGCATACGGCGCCTCCGCCGCCACCGCCAGTGGAACATGTCTGGCATATCGCTGTTGACGGGCAAACCAGCGGGCCATTTTCCAAGGCCAAGATGGGCCGCATGGCGACAGAGGGAGAGATCACCCGTGACACCCATGTCTGGACCGCGGGTCAGGACGGCTGGAAAAAGGCGGGTGAGGTACAGGAACTGGCACAGTTGTTCACGATCCTCCCGCCCCCTCCGCCCGGAGCCTGAAGTGACGGAAAGCTTAGGCAGCAACGTTTAACGCGTATCCGCAACCTCTCTGAAAGAGCAAACGAATGTCTACTTTGGACCGCTACTCAAAGCCCCAAATTGTATTGCACTGGCTGATCGCTGTGATCATCATCGGCGAATGGATCAGCAGCGATGGCATGGGACGGGCCCTGCACGCCCGGCTCGAGGGCAACACGGTCTGGACAGAAGGCGCCACCCCTCATGTCTGGCTTGGCTGCATCGTCTTTGCGCTGATCCTGGTCCGCATCCTTCTTCGGTGGCGACAGGGCGCGCCTGCCCCGGTTGAGGAGAGCTCGGCCCTGATGGCGACTGCAGCAAAGTTGGGACATCTGTTGCTGTATGCGCTGATGGTCGCCGTTCCGATCTTTGGTATGCTGGCCTGGTTCGGGGGAATCCATGTTGCTGGTGAGGTCCACGAAACCGTGGGCAATGCCCTGTTGTTCGTCGCATTAGGTCACGCTGCCTTTGCCATCTGGCATCATTTCATCAAACGGGACGGGGTGCTGAACCGGATGCGCCTGTCCTCTGGCCGATAACGCAAATTCGAGGCTTCAATGGCCCCTACCGACCCTAACATTGTAGACGAATACCGCTTTCCCTGCGATCAATGCGGGGCGGATTATCGGTTCAATCCCGATGATGGTACGCTCACCTGTGACCATTGCGGTCACTCCGAGGCGATTGGCGCCGGACCGTGGGGCGGTGCCAGCCTGAAAGAGCTGGATTTCAACAGTGCGCTTTCGGATCAGCTGCCTGACGATGAGATCGAGGAAACGCGTGTTCTGACCTGCCCCAACTGTGCGGCTCAGGTTGAATTCGACCCGGCTACGCACGCAGCCGAATGCCCCTTTTGCGCAACCCCAGTAGTGACGGATACCGGCATCAGCCGTCACATCAAACCCCGCGGCGTGCTGCCCTTTGCGCTGGATGAACGCACTGCGCATAAAGCGATGGGAGACTGGCTGGGACGGTTATGGTTCGCCCCAAACGGGTTGAAGGATTATGCCCGCAAAGGGCGCAAGATGCAGGGTATCTATGTTCCATACTGGACCTTCGATGCGGATACGAAATCCACATATCGGGGCGAGCGCGGTATAGTTTACTATGAAACACGCAGTGTCATGCGCGATGGCAAGCGTGTACAGCAAAGGGTCGCCAAGGTGAGATGGTCCCCGAAATCGGGCCGGGTCGCACGGTTCTTTGATGACGTTCTGGTTTTGGCATCGCGGTCTTTGCCCAAGAAGTACACCGACGCGCTGGAACCCTGGGATTTACCCGCGTTGGAACCGTATCAGCCTGAGTACCTCGCCGGTTTTCGGGCCGAGGCCTATACAGTCGAATTGAATAACGGCTACACCGAAGCCCGCACACATATGTCCCGCGTGATAGAACGGGATGTACGCTTTGATATTGGTGGCGATCGGCAGCGCGTTCATGCGGTTGAGACCGATGTGCGGGATGTGACCTTCAAGCATGTCCTATTACCGATCTGGATGGCCGCCTACAAATATCGGGGGCAGACCTACAGGTTTGTGGTCAACGGCCGCACCGGGCGCGTTCAGGGTGAACGTCCCTGGTCAGCGCTCAAAATCTCGGTCGCCGTGTGCCTTGGCCTGCTGGTGGCAGCCGGTGTTGGCTATCTGGTGGCAACCGGTCAACAGTGACCCTGCCGACCGCATCAGCCCTTGAACATCCGCCGGTCTGACATCATCTTGCGCCCTGTCAACGCCGATGGGGAGGCCTGTGTGACACTATCCGCTCTGAACAATCTACTGGATCAACGGCATTCCTGCCGCGCCTTCCTTTCTGACCCGGTGCCAAAGGATCAGATTAATCAGATCCTGACCAGCGCAGCCCGCGTTCCAAGCTGGTGCAATGCGCAGCCCTGGAACGTGACCATCACCAGCGGGCCAGAGACCGATAAGTTTCGGAAGGCACTGCAGGATGAGGTAACCGCGGACACGCCATCCCCGGACCTGCCCTTTCCTGCCTCCTATTCGGGCATCTACCAGGAACGACGCCGTGAATGCGGCTGGGCCCTTTACGAAGCCGTTGGCGTTGAACGCGGAGATCGCGCCGGGTCCACCCGGCAGATGATGGAGAATTTCGTCCTTTTCGGAGCGCCCCATTGTGCAATCATATCCAGCCCAACGGAACTCGGCGCTTATGGCGCCATGGATTGTGGTGGCTTTGTTACGGCCTTCACCCTGGCGGCGCAGGCTCTGGGCATAGCGACAATTCCGCAGGCCGCAGTGGCCAGCTATGGCCCTTTTCTGCACCGATACTTCAACATCCCGGATGACCGTCTGATCCTATGTGCGATCTCTTTCGGCTATGCAGACAAAGACCACCCGGCCAACAGGTTTAGAACCAGTCGCGCCGCGCCCGACGCGTTTGTCGAGTGGGTCGACTGACCATCAAATGGAGGAACCAAATGCGTGCGCTGTTGCAGAGGGTCTCGCAGGCAAAAGTCTCGGTCGAGGGTACGGTGATCGGACAAACCGGTCCGGGCCTGCTGATACTGGTTTGCGCGATGCAAGGAGACGACGAACAAAAGGCCGAACAGCTTGCTGCCAAGGTCTCGAAGCTGCGGATATTCAAGGATGAGGCCGGCAAGATGAACCGATCGGTTCTGGATATGGGCGGCTCGGCCCTAGTAATCAGCCAGTTCACACTTGCCGCTGATACCTCGCGCGGGAACCGCCCGGGGTTTTCTGAAGCGGCGCCGCCAGAGGTTGGAGAACGCTTGTATGAGGTTTTCGCGCATCGGCTAAGTGGTCTTGGCGTCCCTGTCGAAACCGGCCAGTTCGGGGCGGATATGGCCGTGGAACTGGTCAATGACGGACCAGTTACGATCTGGGTCGAAAGTTGATGGTGCAAAGGCAAATGGCAACCCGGATTTGGCAGGCCGGGGTTGACGCGGTTAGTGGATATGCGGCGACGTTAACGGCGCTGAATGATATCGAGGCTCCCGACCAAATTCTGGCTGTCGGCAAAGCTGCGGCGGCGATGACCCGCGCAGCGCTGGACCATTTCGGCCCCCTCCCCGCTTTGGTTGTCACCAAAGATGGCCACGGGGACGCCCTGCCTGACCATGTCAGGGTGATCGAGGCCTCTCATCCCGTTCCAGATCTTCGCAGTCTGCAAGCAGGCCGCGCACTGCGTGAGATGGTCCAGTCGATGGGATCGTCTTCGCATTTGCTACTTCTGACTTCGGGTGGGGCCTCGTCTTTGGCCGAGGACCTTGTACCCGGCAAAACGCTGGCGAATCTGGAGCAGTTGAACCGAAAACTGCTGTCGGAAGGGATGAATATCTCTGAAATGAACGCCGAACGGCGCAAACTGTCCCAGATCAAAGGGTCTGGCCTGTTGGCCCAGTTCAAAGGAGCGAAGGCGACTGTACTGGCGATTTCCGATGTGCCCGGCGATGACCTGAACGTTATCGGATCGGGCATTGGCGCACTTCCTGAGCCGCGCGATTTTCAGGGAGTTGCGCACATCGTTGCATCGAACAAGCATGCCCGTGCTGCCGCCGTCCGACAGGCCATGGCCGAGGGCGCACCCGTTCTAGCGAATGAGGAATGCCTGCACGATGACCTGAAAAGCATAGCAGCCCGTTTGGGGCCACGGCTGCGCAATATGCCCGAGGGCGTCATGGTTTTCGGTGGAGAGCCAACTGTCGTGCTGCCCAGAAATCCAGGCAAGGGTGGGCGCAATCAGGCCCTCGCTTTAGCGTTGGCCAGAGAAATCGCGGGTATTGCTGGGCTGACGCTGCTTGTCGGGGGCACCGACGGCACCGACGGGCCAACCCAGGCCGCGGGGGCGATTGTTGACGGGACCACCTGGGGCGATGGTGCGGAAAAGGCGCTGCGGGATGCTGACAGCGGCAGCTATCTGGAACGCGTAAATGCTCTTTTCGTCACCGGACCGACCGGAACCAACGTAATGGACCTTATTGTCGCAATCCGAGGCTGATTTGACGATTTTCACCTGCACCAAATCCCTTTTGGCCCCGAGACTGACCGAATGAATCCAGCCGACAATTCGCTACTCGACATCGAAGACCGTCCAGATGTCGGCATTCACATGCCGGATGGGTGCCGGCTTTCAGCCCGGATATGGAAGCCGTCGAATGCAGAAAGCCACCCTGTACCTGCCATTCTGGAGTTCCTGCCCTATCGCAAACGCGACGGCACTGCGACACGAGACGCCCTGACCCATCCATGGTTTGCCAAGCGCGGCTACGCCTGCATCCGCGTGGACATGCGCGGCAATGGTGACAGCGAAGGGCTGATGGAGGATGAGTATACCCAGCAGGAACTGGACGATGCAGTTGCAACTATCGAGTGGCTGGCGCAGCAACCGTGGTGCTCTGGTTCTGTAGGAATGATGGGGATCAGTTGGGGCGGTTTCAATGCTTTGCAGGTGGCAGCACTACAGCCAGAGGCGCTGAAGGCGATTATCACGCTGTGCTCGACCGCCGACCGGTATGCGGACGACATCCACTACAAGGGAGGCTGCCTGCTGAACGAAAATCTCGGCTGGGGTGCGACCATGTGGTCTTATTCATCGCGCGCTCCCGATCCGGCCCTGCGTCCGAACTGGCGCGAGCTGTGGCTGGACCGCCTTGAGAACGAGCCCTTTCTGCCCTCTGTCTGGTTGCGCCATCAGACTCGGGATGCCTATTGGCGTCACGGGTCAGTCTGCGAGGATTTCAGCGCTATCCGGGCGGCGACTTTGGCTGTTGGCGGCTGGGGTGACGCCTATAAGAATACGGTGCCTTTATTGGTTGAACAGCTTGATTCTCCGGTCAAGGGGATAGTCGGATCTTGGGTTCACAAGTATCCGCATTTTGCTGTTCCGGAGCCCCGAATCGGATTTCTGCAAGAGGCCCTGCGTTGGTGGGACCACTGGTTAAAAGGCCAGGATACTGGCATCGACCAGGAACCCGACTATCGCGCCTATCTTATGGATGGGGTACGCCCCCAGCGCTGGTACAAGGAACGGCCCGGTTGCTGGATAACCGAGGATAAAGGCGCGACCTCGCATCTTCCTATTCAAACTCTGAATATTTCTAATGCTGGGCTGGACCAACCCGGACGGCTGGACATGTGCATCCGATCCCCCCAGACCTGCGGGATGGAAGGCGGAGAATACTGCGCCATCTGGTTGGGGCCGGATATGCCGGGCGATCAGCGTGCGGATGATGCATTTTCGGCCTGTTTCGACAGCGCCCCACTAGTCAATGATCTGAACATCGTGGGCGCGCCGCAAATATGCCTGCACATCAGTGCCGATCGTCCCTATGCACAGATGGCAGTGCGCTTGAATCACGTCCATCCCGATGGGGCAACAACACGCATAACATACGGTGTCCTTAACCTGTGCCATCGCGATACCCATTCGCAACCGACCGAATTGGTCCCCGGCAAGGTTTACGAGGTCACGCTGGATCTGGACCATATCGCATATCGGGTGCCAAGGGGACACCGCTTGCGGATTGCGGTATCCAGCGCCTATTGGCCGCTGATCTGGCCTTCACCCGAGTCTGCAGAACTGCATCTGACCGAGGGCCAAATCAAGCTGCCCATCCGTCACGCGGCGAGCGAGGCATATGTATTCCCTCCCCCGGAAGCCGAGGCCGCACACGACATCTCGAATGTCCGAGACAGCCGGAACTCTCGACAGGTCGAAACTGACATGAACTCGGGGGAAACTCATCTGATTATAGAAGATGACTTTGGCCTTGTTACAGACAACCACCACGGCCTGACACATGGCGGAACAGCCTTTGAACGTTGGTCGATTCGCCCTGATGACCCGTTATCTGCGCGCGGATATTGCCATTGGACACAAGAGATAATCCGTGACGGCACAGAGCTGCGTACAGAAACATCTTGCGAAATGTGGTCAGACGCCGGAAACTTCTACCTCTGTGCTGAACTCAAGGCATTTGAAAACGGCAGTTTGGTATTTTCAAAGACTAAGGAGGATACCGTACCGCGTAATCATATGTGAAATTCAAGCAGGTCTGAGCCGGACTTTTTTCTTGCTCGACCAACCGAATTGCGCCTAACTTGACTGGCGCGTCAATAAAAAAACCCGTCAGGGGCTGACGAGATAAATCACTGGGAGATATCTGAATGAACGAACAAATCACTCACATGGCCAAGCAGGTTACAGCTGGCAAGCTGACCCGCCGCGAATTTATGGGGAAAGCTGCAGCACTTGGTGTGTCTGCTGCGATGGCCAGCACAATGTTTGCCGATGCTGCACGCGCGGCTGGCCCGAAAAAGGGCGGTGATCTGAAATTTGGCCTGCAGGGCGGGGAATCCACCAACTCGCTTGACCCGGCCACCTATGCCAGCTCGGTTCCGTTCCAGAACGGCAAGCAGTTCGGCGACCAACTGGTCGAGGTTGCGCCCGATGGATCGATCGAACCGCGCCTTGCAGAAAGCGTCGAAGGCAGCGCGGATGCCAGGGTCTGGACCTTCAAACTGCGTCAGGGCGTGGAATTCCACAACGGCAAGACCATGACCAGCGAAGACGTGCTGAAAACCATGGAGCGTCACTCGAACGAGGATTCCCAATCCGGTGCTCTGGGAATCATGCGCGGCATCGAATCGATGAAGGCTGATGGCGACAATTTCCAGGTTACGCTGAATGAACCAAATGCCGACCTGCCCTATCTGATGGCAGACTATCATCTGATCATCCAGCCGGATGGCGGCATGGAAGATCCTGGCGCAGGGGTTGGCACCGGCCCTTACCAAGTGGAAGTCAACGAACCCGGCGTCCGCCACGTGTTCAAAAAGTTCGCCAACCACTGGAGCGATTATGGCAATTTCGACAGCGTCGAAGTGGTTGTTATCAATGACGCAACCGCCCGGACCGCCGCGCTGCAATCCGGTCAGGTCCACGCGATCAACCGGGTTGAGCCCAAGATTGCTGATCTGCTGGGTCGCGCACCGAACCTGACTGTGCATTCAACCGCAGGCCGTGGCCACTATGTGTTTATCATGCATTGCGACACGGCACCGTTTGATAACAATGAACTGCGTTTGGCCCTGAAACACGCGATTAACCGTCAGGATCTGGTCGACAAGGTTCTGCGTGGCTATGGCTCGATTGGGAATGACATGCCGATCAACGCGGCCTACCCGCTGTTTGACGGTTCGATCCCGCAGCGTGAATTCAGCATCGAAAAAGCAGCTGAGCATTACAAGAAGTCGGGTCATGACGGCTCGCCAATCATTCTGCAGGTCGCTGATGGCGCCTTCCCTGGTGCAGTGGACGCGGCCGCCCTGTTCCAGCAGACCGCGGCTCAGGCTGGTATCCCGCTGGAAATCAAGCGTGAACCCAACGATGGTTACTGGTCCGAGGTTTGGAACGTACAGCCGTTCTGCGCCTCGTACTGGGGTGGCCGTCCGGTGCAGGACCAGATGTATTCGACCGCGTATCTGTCGACCGCAGACTGGAACGACACGCGGTTCAAGGTTCCGGCCTTTGACGAGATGCTGTTTGCAGCCCGCGCCGAGCTGGACAATGACAAGCGCAAAGACATCTACAAACAGATGGGCATGATGGTCCGCGACGAAGGCGGCGTAATCTGCCCGATGTTCAATGATTTCGTCGAAGGTGTCAGCAATCAGCTGGAAGGTTGGGAAAGCGACCCGACCCAAGAGATGATGAACGGCAACATGTCCCGCAAGATGTGGTTCTCCTGATAAGGACCACGGATCATGCATCCTATCATCAAATTGGTTTCCCAGCGCCTTGCGCTGGGACTCCTATTGCTGTTTGGCGCTTCGGCCCTGATTTTTGGCCTGACCGAAGCCCTGCCCGGAGACGCCGCGCAAGCCGTCCTGGGACAGTCCGCAACTCCTGAGGCTCTTGCTAACTTACGTGAGGAAATGGGGCTGAACCGCCCTGCCCTGACCCGATACGCCGAATGGCTGGGCGGGATCGTTCAAGGCGATCTGGGCCAATCGATGACCAACAAACTGGATATCGCTGAAAGCATCGGCAAGCGCCTGGGCAACACGCTGTTCCTGGCTTGTGCCGCCGCCGTCGTCTCCGTACCACTCGCTATCTTCCTTGGCTTGTTGGCCGTCCGCTATCGCAACCGCATGCCGGACAAATTGATCTCGGCTGTGACCTTGACCACGGTTTCGATCCCCGAATTCCTGATCGGCTACGTGATTATCTATTTCGTTTCCGTAAAACTGGGCTGGTTTTCCTCGCTTGCGATGATCAACGATTCGATGTCCTTCGGTGAAAAGCTCTATGCAATCGCCTTGCCGGCCTTTGTGCTGACGCTGGTGGTATTGGCACAGATGATGCGGATGACCCGCGCCGCAATCCTAAACCTGATGCAGTCGGCCTATATCGAAACGGCTGAGCTGAAAGGTTTGTCCAGTTTTCAGGTCATCGCGCGACATGCCTTCCCCAACGCGATTTCGCCCATTGTCAACGTTGTTATGCTGAACCTGGCCTATCTGGTCGTGGGCGTCGTCGTGGTCGAAGTGGTGTTCGTTTACCCTGGCATGGGGCAATATCTTGTGGACTCGGTGACCAAGCGTGACGTGCCTGTGGTTCTGGCCTGCGGCGTTGTCTTCGCTGCGGTCTATATCGGGCTGAACATGGTTGCCGATATCGTGTCCATCCTTGCCAATCCAAGACTGAGGCACCCGAAATGATGAAGAATCTTCCTATTTCGGCCATGATCGGTCTGTTTTTCACCGGGCTGTACTTTTTCGTGGCGCTCGCCGCACCTCTGATCGCTCCTTACGGCATGGCTGAGGTGGTCGGTGATGTCTGGGAACCGTCCAGCGCCAAACACTTGTTGGGTACGGACAATATCGGGCGCGATCTGCTAACTCGCATGATCTATGGCGGGCGCACGACCATCTTTATCGCTGCTGCTGCCACGATCCTCAGCTTTGCCACCGGCACCACGCTGGGCTTGCTGGCCGCTGTTCTTGGTGGCTGGGCCGATCAGGTCCTCAGCCGAGCGGTTGACCTGGTCATGTCGATCCCGACACTGATTCTGGCGCTGGTCATTCTGGCGATTGTCCCGGTGACTGTCCCGATCCTGATCCTGGTGATGGGCCTTTTGGACGCAACGCGCCCCTATCGCCTGTCGCGATCTGTCGCTGTGGATATCAATGTGATGGACTATGTTGAGGCTGCCAAGCTGCGCGGTGAGGGTCGTATCTGGATCATCTTCCGGGAAATCCTGCCCAATGCTCTGTCGCCTCTGGTGGCCGAGTTCGGATTACGGTTCATCTTTATGGTTCTGTTTATCTCGACCCTCTCGTTCCTGGGTCTGGGCGTCCAACCGCCGCTGGCGGATTGGGGTGGAATCGTGAAGGAAAACAAAGACGGTATCGTCTATGGCATCGGCGCGGCGCTATATCCGGCTGTTGCCATCGCGACCCTCGCCATCTCGGTCAACCTTGTTGCTGACTGGGTCCTGAACCGTACCACATCGCTGAAAGGAGGCCGGGGATGAGTGATACCCTTCTCAAGGTCCGCGACCTCAAAATCGGCGCGACCGTCTATCCGCCGGGTGAAAAACCCCATGATATCGAAATCGTGCACGGGGTCAGCTTTGACCTTGAACGCGGCAAGGTGTTGGGGCTGATCGGTGAATCCGGGGCCGGTAAATCCACCATTGGTCTGGCCTCAATGGCCTATGGCCGTGGTGGTGTTGAACTCACCGGCGGAGAGGTTTGGGTTAACGGGCGCGATATCCTGAAAACCCCGCATAGCGATATCCGTAATCTGCGCGGAGGCGAGGTAGCATATGTTTCGCAATCCGCCGCAGCATCGTTCAACCCAGCCAAGAAGATCATGGATCAGGTGATCGAAGCCGCCGTGGAGCACAAGAAGTTCTCGCGTAAAGAGGCCGAAGCCCGCGCGCGGGAACTATTCGACAAGCTGGGGCTTCCCGATCCGGACAATATTGGTGATCGCTATCCGCACCAAGTTTCGGGCGGTCAGCTACAGCGGTGTATGACAGCACTGGCGCTTTGTCCTGAGCCTGATCTGGTGGTGTTCGACGAACCGACAACTGCGCTGGATGTGACCACCCAGATCGATGTTCTGATGGCCATTAAGGAAGCCATTCGTGATACCGGCGTTGCCGCGCTCTATATCACCCACGATCTGGCAGTCGTTGCGCAAGTCAGCGACGACATCATGGTTCTGCGCATGGGTAACACGGTCGAGTACGGCAACACCGATCAGATCATCAACAACCCGCAGGAAGAGTATACCAAGGCGCTGGTCTCGGTCCGCTCCATCGAACATGAAGAAAAGAAGCCAACATCCGAACCAGTGCTGACAGTTGACGGGATCACTGCGCGCTATAAGGGGCTGAATTTCGACGTGCTGCACAACGTCAATGTCGAGCTCCATCCAGGCCAAACATTAGCGGTTGTGGGCGAATCCGGTTCCGGCAAGTCCACGCTGGCACGGGTGATCACCGGGCTGCTTCCACCGCGCGATGGCGAGATCAATTTCGCCGGACGCAAGCTCAGTGGCGATCTGAAGGGCCGCAGCCGAGAAGACCTGCGTGAGTTGCAGATGATCTATCAGATGGCAGATGTGGCGATGAACCCGCGTCAGACCGTCGGCACTATCATCGGGCGCCCGCTGGAGTTCTACTTCGGTATGCGCGGCGCGGAAAAACGCAAGCGGATCGTGGAACTGCTGGATGAGATCGAGCTGGGCGAAAAATACATGGACCGCTATCCGGCGGAACTGTCTGGCGGCCAGAAACAGCGTGTTTGCATTGCGCGTTCATTGGCGGCCAAGCCCAAGATGATCATCTGTGACGAAGTCACCTCGGCGCTGGATCCGCTAGTCGCGGATGGTATCCTCAAACTGCTGCTGGACCTGCAAAAGATCGAGGATGTGGCCTATCTGTTCATCACCCACGATCTGGCAACAGTGCGCGCGATCAGCGACAGTATTGCGGTGATGTATCAGGGCCGAGTCGTCCGCTACGGCCCCAAGTCGCAGGTGCTGAGCCCACCGTTTGATGACTATACCGACCTACTGCTCAGCTCTGTCCCCGAAATGCATCTGGGCTGGCTGGAAGAGGTCGTCGCCCACCGCAAAATGGAAAGCGCCGGGAACTGATCCCGGCCCTTCCCGTAAGTTTATGAAATCCCGGCGCCATTCGATCAAGGTGTCGGGATTTTGCCATTCGGGGCGGGATCAGGCAGCCAGACCGCACCGAATCTTTTAGGGTCGGCTGAAGCAATCTGAAAAAGGGTCAGAGCATGGACCGCAAACTTCTCCTCATCATTCTGGACGGTGTTCCATGGCGCAATTTCCGTCGCTTGTTCGGCAACCTGGAAGGCTGGGTCGACACCGGCGAGGCGCGCGTTTGGAAGAAGCGCGCTGTGCTGCCGTCAATCTCGGCAAGCTGCTATGCCTCGATCCATACCGGTGTTACACCGCAGGAGCATGGCTGTACCGGCAATGGCAACGTGTTCCGCCTGAGTCAGAAGGACATCTTCAGCCAAGTGCGCGAAGCCGGCGGCGTGACTGGGGCTGTGGCCCACAGCTTCTGGTCGCAATTCTTTAATCGCCATCCATTCGACTATGTCCGCGATGTTGAATATGACGAGCCCAACAGCAAAACGATCAATCATGGTCGGTTCCACACGATGACAGGCTATGGCAAAGCCAACCAGATGACGCCCTGTGACGTCGATCTGTTCGCGACGCTGACAAATCTCTGCCTACGCCATGGCTTGGACTATGGATTGCTGCATACCAGCACTTTGGACAGCATGGGTCATAGGTTCTTTCATGAATGTGAAGAGATGGACCATGCCTGTTTC
Source organism: Ruegeria sp. CDSA077 (assembly GCF_059612265.1). Lineage (NCBI taxonomy): Bacteria > Pseudomonadati > Pseudomonadota > Alphaproteobacteria > Rhodobacterales > Roseobacteraceae > Ruegeria > Ruegeria sp. CDSA077. The sequence continues at coordinate 121,754 of NZ_JBXWQG010000001.1, read as the reverse complement.
GTGATGGACGAAATGCTGGCCCCGTTTATCCCGCGCTGGCGGCAGTTGGGTTACGACGTCATCGTCACCGCAGATCACGGCCAGGACGATCGTGGCCATCACGGTGGGCGTGGCGCATTGCAGCAGGAAACCGCGCTGTATTACTTCGGTGACGCCGAAGGCCCCGATGCGGACGCTGTGATCGACCAGCTACAGCTGGCGCCCACGATTCTGGACCGTTTGGGTGCCCCGATTGCCGAAACCATGAAGGGTCAGCCCTTCTTGAAGTAGGGGATCAGTCGTAGGGCCAGATCTGCTGGCCCAACGCCTCTATCGCCACCGAGATCCTCTCGAAGCTGTCCGCCGCACGTTTGACCATGGTGCGCGCCCGCAGATAGCCGTGCACAAGGCCGGGTTCATTGATGCAATGAGCTTGCCCACCTGCAGCCCTGATCTGTTCGCAATAGATCGCACCATCATCACGTAAGGGATCACAATCTGCAGTTACCACCACGGTTGGGGGCAGCCCCGAGAAATCCGTGTCATGCAATGGAGCGAATGTCGGGTCGTTTTCCGGCACATCTCCACCACAGCGCATCTTCTCGTAAAAACTTACATCCTCCAGCGTCAGCAAAGGCGCATGGGCATGTTCCTTATAGGAACCACGGGATGAATCTCCGCCCAAGCCTGGATAGATGAGGACCTGACCAAGAAGATTGTCGAACTGTGTCCGTCCGTGCTGTGAAACTGCGGCGGCCAGATTTCCACCCGCGCTGTCGCCCGCCAGAACGAAAGGGTCCTGGAACTCTTGCACCGCCCAGTTGGTTGCAGCCCAGCTATCGTGAAACTGGGCAGGATGAATATGTTCGGGGCTCAGGCGGTAATCCACGGCAATCACCCGATACCCAGTTTGTGCACAAAGTTCGGCACAGACATCGTCGTGACTGTCCAGCCCGCCGACGACAAACCCGCCGCCGTGGAAATAGATCACCGTCCGGCTTGGATTGCCTGCGGTGTAAATGCGAACAGGCACGCCATCGGCGCGCCTGTCTTCTGTTTCAACACCCATTGGGCGAGGTTGGCGAAAATCCTTGCACATTACGTCATAGACGCCGCGCTGATCTTCGATCGACAATTCGACCGCGTCATCAGGATAGCTTTCAGCCGTTCGTCTTATGAACGCCCAGGTTTCTTCATCAATCAGACGTTCATAGTCCATAGCCCCTCCGCGATCAGGCAGCCCACTCCCATGGCCGGGTGAACGATCCCAGCACTTTGCTGACATCGTCGTCCGAGGAACCGTTGGCGTCAAGCTGCGCGACAAGCCCGCGCTTTTTATCATCCAGAACCGAAACCACACGCGCAGCAACGCCTGCGTCTTCAAGCGCACCATTGTAGATGCGTGTGATTGCCTGCTTACGTAGCTCGGGCTTAAAGACTTTGCCCACTGCCGTCTTGGGCAGTTCGTCCAGAATGGTCATGTGCTTAGGTTGCGCGGCGCGCTCGTGAACGTGAACTCTGCAGTATTCCATCAACTCCTGCTCTGTCACACTGGCCCCAGAGACCAGTTCGACAAAGGCACAGGGCACTTCGCCCGCATGGGCGTCTGGTTGACCGATCGCACCGGCAAATGCCACGGCCTCATGCCCCAACAGCGCCTCTTCGATCTCGGCCGGGTCGATATTGTGCCCGCCGCGAATGATCAAATCCTTGGCACGACCGGTGATCCACAAATAGCCATCATCGTCAAACCGGCCCAAATCACCGGTGCGCAGATATTTGTCATAGTGGAACAGGCCCACGTTCTTTTCGACCTCTGTATAGGTGTTGCCCGCAAATACGCCGGGGTTCGAGATACAGATCTCACCAATCTGATCAGTTCCACATTCGGTCGGACCGTCGGGCCCATCCTGCAGGATTTTCACATCCGTATAAGGGAACGGAACACCAATCGAACCGATCTTCTTTTCGCCATCCACCGGGTTGCACGACACAAGGCAGGTGGCTTCGGTCAGGCCATAGCCTTCGACTATAGTGACGCCGGTGGCCTCTTCAAAGCGACGGAACAGTTCAACCGGCAAAGGAGCCGAGCCTGAGAAGGCCGTTTTCACTGACGAGATATCAGCGTCGACAGGGCGCTGCATTTTGGCAGAGATCGCTGTCGGAACCGTGATGATAAAGCTGACTTTCCAACGCTCGATCAGTTTCCAGAAATTGTCGAAAACGCCATCCCCGCGATATCCTTGAGGCGTCGGGAAGACCACATGCGCACCCGAACTCACCGCAGCCATGACGATCACATGCACAGCAAAGACGTGGAACATGGGCAGTGGACACATGACCACATCGTTTTCGTCGAACAACAAGGTGCCACCACACCAGCCATTATAGATCAGGCCGGAATATTTGTGTTGTGCAACCTTGGGCATGCCAGTTGTACCACCAGTATGGAAATAGCACGCAACACGGTCTGATTTACTGTCTTCGAATGTCAGTGTCTTGGGCTGTTTCGCCAGCTCTTTGCTGAAATTCAAATAGTCCGCATGAGCCAATTTAGCCTTGTCGCCCATTTTGGGACGCACAAGGGGCACGATCCACGATTTCGGAGGTGTCAGATAGCGATTCAGGTCGATTTCCAGAATTGTGTTCACACCGGGCGCGTGGCGTACGGCCTCTTCCACCTTCTGTGCAACATCGGCTTTGGGAAATGATTTTAGCGTCACAACAACCTTGGCTTTCGTCTCGCGCAAAATTGCTGCGATTTGCTCGGGCTCCAACAACGGGTTGATCGGGTTCACGATCCCTGCGACGGCTCCTCCCATAAGGGTCACCAGAGTTTCGTTGCAGTTGGGCAGCACATAGGCCACCACATCGTTTTCACCGATACCCAGAGATCTGAAAAGATTGGCGGCCTGATTGACCTTACCCAGCAGATCAGACCACGTCAGGGTCTCGGCCTTATCGGTTGGGCCGGAAAACAGCTGAAAGCTAATGGCCTTGTGGTCGGGGAACTTGGCCGACGTTCGAGAAAGTAACTGATGAAAGGTTACCGGTACGTCTCGATCCTCCCACGGCATTTCATTTTCTATTCTTGCCTTATCGTCTAATCCCGCGAATGCCATTAGTTCCTCCCTGTACTTTTACTGCGTCACGCGCAGGCTCTCATCTAGGATGAAAGTAAAACCCGCTCATGTGCAAGTAAGGGCTTAACGGCAGAACAACCCAGAATGTAGAATGACGCTGGGGCGCAAAACAAAATATCTCGCCATCAGGTTACTCTGCTGCAACACCATCGGTAAATTGCAACCGTGCCAAACGCGCGTACAGCCCATCCTGCGATACCAGATCGTCATGCGTTCCCTGCGCAACGATCTGCCCGTTCTCCAGGACGATGATGCGGTCGGCTTTTTTCACGGTTGCCAATCTGTGCGCAACAATCAGCGTCGTCCGCCCTGCACGCAACCTGTCGACAGCCCCTTGCACAGCGCGCTCGCTTTCAGCGTCCAATGCCGATGTCGCCTCATCCAACAACAGGATCGGAGCATCGCGCAAAATGGCGCGGGCGATGGCGATCCGCTGTTTTTGTCCCCCGGACAGCATGACGCCTCGCTCTCCTACAAAGCTGTCATAGCCTTCGGGCAGCGTCGAGATGAATTCGTGGGCCGCAGCTGCGCGGGCTGCGTCTTCAACCTCGGCATCCGTCGCATCGAGCCGCCCAAATCGGATATTTTCGCGCGCCGATGCTGCGAATATCGTGGGATCCTGAGGCACAAGTGCCATATGACGGCGGAAATTGGAACGATCCAAATCTCGCAGGTCAATGCCATCCAAACAAACGCGTCCCGAGTCAGGATCATAGAATCGCTGAATCATCTGGATCACGGTTGTTTTTCCAGCCCCCGAGGGGCCGACAAATGCGACGGTTTCCCCGGGGTTGACTGTCAGCGACAGTTCATTCAATGCCACGACATCCGGACGCGCCGGGTAGCGGAAAGTCACATCGTCGAACTGAATCTCGCCGCGCACGGGCGCGGGGAAAGCTTGCGCCTGGCCGGGATCGTTCACGGTGTCCTGAGCATTCAACAACTCGACCAACCGCTCGGTCGCACCGGCCGCACGCTGCAATTCGCTCCAGATTTCGGACAGGGCTGCGACCGAACCGGCCATGATGATCGAATAGATCACGAACTGGATCAGAACGCCCTCGGTCATGACACCGTTGCGGACATCATTCGCCCCCATCCACAACACGCCCACGATTCCGGAAAACACCAGGAATATGACGATGACGGTCAGCACGGCCCGGGTCTGAATTCGGCGCAGCGAGACAGTATAGGACGTTTCGGTCATCTCACCGAATTGATTTCGGCTGGCCTGCTCATGGGTAAAGGCCTGAACGGTTTGAACCGCGCTCAGCGCTTCACCGGCGTTGCCCGATGAGGCTGCGATCCAGTCTTGGTTTTCCCGGCTAATAACCCGCAGGCGCCGCCCCAATACCAGTATCGGAACCACAACCAGCGGAATCAGCAGCAAGACCATCCCGGTCAGCTTGGCCGAGGTCAGCAGCATCAGCACAAGCCCGCCCAGAAACATCAACATATTGCGTAGAGCGATCGAGACCGACGAGCCCAGCACGGATTGAATCAGCGTGGTGTCGGTCGTGATCCGGCTCAGCACCTCACCCGTCATGATACGTTCATAGAATTCGGGGCTCATCCCGATGACGCGATCAAAAACGGCTTTGCGGATATCGGCGACAACGCGTTCACCCAGGCGCGTAACAAGCGCGTAGCGGATGCCTGTTCCGACGGCCAGAATCGCGGCGATGCCCAGCGCCGCCAGAAAGTACCAATCCAGTAGCTCTCCGTCTTCGATCCGAAAGTTGTCGACCACACGGCGGACAGCCAAAGGCAATGTCAGCGTCATGCTGGCGGTCAGAACCAAGGCCAAAGAGGCCCCAATCATTTGCAATCGATAAGGCTTCATGAATGGCCAGAGCGAAGCCAGAACACCGATCTTCCTGGACCTGGCCCGTTCCTCAGCCGCACCGGGTGCGGGTTTTGCTGTTGGACTGGCTGAGACGGGTTTTGCCATGTCAGGCCCTTACATCGTGTTCGAATTCCGGTATCCCGCTTCTTGGCGTCTACAACCCGCCGGGTCAAGCGGTGCAGCCGAATGGCCCAAACGAAAGGCTATTTGACGCAGATTTTTGGGGCTGATTTGGAGCGGGCGGCGGGAATCGAACCCGCTTCATCAGCTTGGAAGGCTGAGGTAATAGCCAGTATACGACGCCCGCTCAGCGGTGGCTGGTTTATGCCATGCCCAAGGTGTCGTCAAGCACAGTTCGCACGTGAAATTCAAAATCATATGACACCCGGGGACGGACCCCGGCGCATCGGTAATCCAGGGGTCGCTTCGGCAGCGCGCGGCTTATTCAACGCGCGGCATTCGCCCATTCGCAAGATTCAAGATCCGCCGAAATACGGATCATGGATGCCAGATTCTTACTGGAAGATTCGTCCAAACCAATCAACTTCGCAGGATAGGTCGTTGCGGCGCTCAGCGCATCCTTCAGCGGGACACCGACATTTTTAACAAGTATGCGAACAGCCGTCGTCAGATCCAGGTCAGCCCCTGCCAGCGTTCCATTTTCAAGCGTCAGGCGGCCATCCGTTCTGGTAATACGGCGCCCTTCAAGGTTGAATTCGGCATCCTCTGTTCCGGCAACAGCCATGGCATCGCTGACCAGAAATATCCGGGCCGGGCCGGTCTTTGCCGCCCATGCCGCCCGCATGACCTCAGGGTGTACGTGTATACTGTCGGCAATCAGACCCGCAGACAAACCCGCATTGGCCAGCGCCGCCCCCACAAGACCAGGCTCGCGGTTTCCAAGCTGGCTCATGGCGTTGAACAGATGTGTGACACAGCGCGCGCCCGCCGCAGCATAACGTTGACAGGTCGCAAAATCCGCATCGCTATGACCCAGAGACACCAGAATTCCGGCCTCAGCCAAAGAGGTAACCTGTTGCTCAGACACAGCTTCTGGCGCCAGGGTTACTTTGAGGCAAGGCAATCGGCTGGCCGCGGCTATCAGGGTGGTCAGATCATCTTCATCCATCGGGCGGATCAGCGCCGCGTCATGCGCCCCTTTTCGCGCCAACGAAAGATGCGGTCCCTCCAGATGCAGTCCAGCGACACCGGGAACACCGACATCCACAGCCTTGATCGCGGCCTCTATTGCCTGCTGGGTCTTGGCCGCAGTGTCGGTAATCAGGGTGGGCAAAAAGGATGCGACGCCAAGCTTTCTATGCGCTTGAGAAATGCGCTGGATAGTCTCGACAGAAGGGTCATCGTTGAACATGACACTTCCGCCGCCATTGACCTGTAGGTCCACAAATCCGGGGCAGAGAATATCACCGTTCAGATCGACCTGCTGCCCGGCGATTTTGGTTCCGTCTGCCGGGGTGATCTCGGACAAATTACCTTGGCGAAACACAACCGCCTGCCCCTCCAGCAGGTGTGTGCCGTCGAAATAGGCGCCGTTTCTGAATACAACCGTCTGAGAGGTCATACAGTTTCCGTAACTTTCTTAAGGTGACGCGGGGCATCAGGGTCAATTCCGCGATTGCAGGCGACCGATTCAACCATGCTGTAGAACGATGTGATGGTGCTGATGGGATCGGTCAGCCAATGGTCCGTTCTGACGACCGGCAGAGGCTGCGCCCGTTTCACCGCCGAGGTTGCGGCAAAAACGGTAGCCCCTTTTGCCGCCAACGCATCAGCCGCTTCTGCCGTTGTTTGTTCAGCGGCATCACCGGCGGCGAACACAATGGTTGGAAACCCTTCTTCAACGATTGAGACCGGCCCGTGCAGAACTTCGGCAGTCGAATAGCTCTCGGCGTGGATCTGGCAGGTCTCTTTGATTTTCAGCGCCGCTTCATTCGAGATCGCCAGCGATGGACCGCGACCCAAGGTAAACAGGGACCGGCCGGAAATCGCATTGGCGGCCGGGGTCCAGTCGCATTGGGCAGCCTTCCCAAGATACCCGGGCAGTGACCATATGGCCTGCTTCAGTTCTGCCTCATCCGCGATTTCCGCCAGCAACCACAGCCCCGCCACCAGAGACGTCACAAAGGTCTTAGTTGCTGCCACACTCAATTCCGGTCCCGCATGAAGAGACAGGACGGCGTCCGTGGCATCTGCCAGGTGGGATTCCGTATTGTTCGTAATGGCGACCGTCACGGCACCAGATCGTTTCAGCGCGCGCGTCATGCCAACGATGTCCGGGCTTTGACCAGATTGCGACACCGATATACTCAACGCACCCTGCGCCCGCAGCTCGGCACCATAGATCGAGTTGACCGAGGGCCCGACCGAGGCAACAGGAAGATTCAGCAACAGTTCGCATGCATATTTCAGATAGGTGCAGGCGTGATCCGAAGATCCTCGCGCCACCGAGACCAGAAAACGCGGGTCTGCGTCGCGCGCCAACTGGGCAGCGTGGCGGATATTGTCAGCCCCATTGCTTAGCAATCGGTCTACGGCATCAGGAATTTCCAGAATTTCCTGACGCATCTTCGAGAGTTCTACGGACATCAAGTTCCGTCCTTTCAGGTTACAACCGCAATTCAGCGACAAAATCATACGCATCGCCGCGATAAAGCGAGCGTGTCAGTTCGGCGACGCGTCCGTTTCTGAGAAAAGAAACACGTTCAATATTCAGCCCGGCGGCTCCCTCGGGAACATCAAGCAGTTCAGCCTCACGCGCGGCCAAATTCAGGGCCGAGATCTTCTGAACGGCCCGAACAGGACGGCGGCCCAACCGATCCAAGACCTCGTACAGAGAGGTGGTCACCTCGATCGGGTTCGGCAGGATATCCAAAGGTAGCGCCGCTTTTTCCAGCGCCAGTGGACGGCCATCGGCTTCGCGCAACCGGTAGATACGAGAGATTTGCTCACCCTCGGACAAGCTCAAGGCGGAAATCTCTTCTTGGGTCGGCGCAAAGACCCCCCGCTCCAGCCATTTCGACGCGGTTTTCATTCCACGGCTGGACATGTCTTCGGTGAACGAAGTCAGATGTGTCAGCGATTGTTCGACCCGTGGCATGCGCTCGCGGATGAACGAGCCCGAGCCCTGACGCTGTTCGATCACGCCCTCCTGGACAAGCTCTTGAATCGCCTTTCGCACGGTGACGCGCGAAAGGTCCGTGATCTCGACAAGTTCTCTCTCGGACGGAAGCGACGATTTGGGGGGCAGAACACCCGTATCAATGCCCTCCTGCAGCCTTCGCCGCAGTTGGACATATCTCGGCCCATTATCAGCGGTCAGCCAGGAATCCGAACGCAGAAAATCAGCAATGCTCATGTTCGACCTCCTTTGCCAAGGCGAGCGCCCCGTCGAGCGGTTCTCCTAACGGCGCGCGCAGGTCGGATTGCATGTTTTCGGGCAGATACGACGCGTATTGACCACCAATACCGCCCGTCAGGCACAGCGCGGTTCCCGGGCTCCACCCCAAATGCGTGGCAGTATCCGCCAGATAGGCAGCACCTGCCCGCATGATTTGTTGCGCAACCACGTCGTCATCTTGGGCAGCCATGGTCACTTTTGGTGCAATCGCACCAAACTGCGCAGGGTCTGCAGCCCCCGCAAAGCGAACGATCCCGGCAGGTCCGTCATGCTCGGACAGCAAAGTGGTCAAAAGGTCCGAACGGGCCTGCGTTCCATCAAACGCACGCAATGCCAAGGACAATGCCATCCTTCCAACCCACTGGGCCGAGGCTTCATCCCCCAAGACCGAGCCCCAGCCACCGGCAAAGCGCATGTCTCTACCAGTTTGTCTGGCCAGAAATGAGCCTGTACCACAATGGGCAATCAGCCCGTCCTGCGCACCCAGCGCCCCGCGCAAGGCTGCGGGACGATCATCCTCTATCCGGGCGTGCTTTAGACCAAGCGCATCCCTCAAACGAGTTGCGATCGCCTGATCCGTGACCCCAGCCAAACCAACAAAGGCAGGACTTGCCAACAAGCCCTCAACCCCGATGCCAAGCTTGCCAGACAGCCGGTCTAACCCCAGCTTTATCTGTGAAACGCCAGCCTGAAAATCAGTCGAGACGTTTGCAGCGCCAACTTCAACGCTGTGAGCGATTCCAGCAACTTCACAGGCCACACGACAGCGCGTTCCACCGCCATCAACGGCCAATACAGCATTATGCAGGGACTCAATCATGACAATACCAATACAATACCTATTTGATTTAGAAAAGCCTAGATTTTGGCATAGCTCGCAAATATTGCAATTTTTCCTATAAAAACCGCACAAAACCTTCACTGAAAATAAAATGTTGGACAGGTGGTATTAAATAGGTATTGTAATCAGGAAACCTGGGAGGGGATTCTCTTGACGCTGCCGTCGACCGAACAACTGCATCATAATGCCGCCAGCCTTTGTCGCGATGACCTGACGGGGTCAGCCTTGCTGCTGGCCGAGGGTCAGATCGCAGCGGCGGCAGCAGTGCGCCCGGCCCTAGAGGCCATCGCCTCGGGTGCTGCAGCGATGGCTGTGACTCTGCGTTCGGGCGGCATGTTGCACTATGTTGCGGCGGGATCCTCCGGACTGATGGCTGCAGCTGACGCGCAAGAGCTGGGCGGAACCTTCTCAATCACGCCAGACCAGTTGCGGATTCACATGGCTGGCGGCCTTCCGACGGGTGTTGAGATGCCTGGCGACTCCGAAGATGCCGACGGAGACCTGCGTGAGGCGCTGAACGCGTTAACAGCCCGCGATACGGTAATTGCCGTATCCGCCAGCGGATCCACACCTTACACGATGACAGCGGCAGGCATCGCCCGCGCAAACGGCGCGACCTTGATCGGCATCGCCAATAACGCCAACAGCCCCCTGCTGATACAGGCCAACATCCCGATCCTGCTTGCCACACCGCCCGAACTGATCTCTGGATCAACTCGGATGGGCGCGGGAACGGCACAAAAGATCGCCTTGAATATGCTGTCGTCGCTGATGGCGCTGGACCTTGGCCACGTACATGGCGGCATGATGGTCAACCTGCGCGCGGACAATGACAAACTGCGCGCCCGCGCGGCCGGAATCGTCACCCGCATTGCCGAGGTGGACACAGGCGCTGCAAAGCGCGCACTGGAAGCAACGCGCGGTGATGTGAAGCCCGCCGTGCTTGTCGCCGCAAAAGGTGTTTCGGCATCCGAAGCCACCGAACGCCTACGAACATCAGACGGAATCCTAACGGCCGCACTGGCCATAGAATAATAACCATCAATCGGGAGAATATGGATGACCAAGAATAGCTTGAAACTTGCTCTGCTGGGCACGACGCTGATGGCGTCGGCTGCCTATGCGGAAGATGTGACCCTGACCATCGAAAGCTGGCGAAATGACGACCTGACGCTATGGCAGGACCAGATCATCCCTGCGTTTGAGGCCAAACACCCCGGCATCAAAGTGCAATTCACACCCTCGGCCCCGGCAGAATACAACGCTGTCCTGAACTCGAAACTGGATGCGGGCTCGGCTGGCGATCTGATCACCTGCCGTCCTTTCGATGCATCACTGGCCCTCTATGAGGCCGGCCACCTGAGCGACCTGTCGGGTGTCGAAGCGATGGGCAACTTCTCGGATGTGGCCAAATCGGCCTGGCAGACGGATGACGGCTCGGCCAGCTTCTGCGTTCCCATGGCATCGGTGATCCACGGGTTCATCTACAACAAGGACGCGTTTGCCGAACTGGGCATCGAAGTTCCCACAACCGAGGACGAGTTCTTTGCCGCCCTCGACAAGATCAAGGAAGACGGCACGTATATCCCGATGGCGATGGGCACCAACGACCAGTGGGAAGCCGCCACTATGGGCTATAACAACATCGGCCCGAACTATTGGAAAGGCGAAGAGGGCCGCCAGGCGCTGATCGCAGGCGAGCAAAAGCTGACCGATGAAGCCTGGACCGCCCCCTATGCCACCCTGGCCCGTTGGGGCGCTTATCTGGGTGACGGATATGAGGCGCAGACCTATCCCGACAGCCAGAACATCTTTACCCTGGGTCGCGCAGCCGTCTACCCTGCGGGATCCTGGGAAATTTCGGGCTTCAATGCGCAGGCCGATTTCGAAATGGGCGCCTTTAAGCCGCCAGTCCAGAATGCGGGCGATACCTGCTATATCTCGGACCACACCGACATTGGCATTGGTATGAATGCGGCCACCGCGAATCCCGAAGCTGCCGAGACGTTCCTGGCCTGGGTCGCAAGCCCGGAATTCGCCGAAATCTTCGGCAACGCCCTGCCTGGCTTCTTCCCGCTCTCGAACACTCCGGTCGAGCTGCAGGACCCGCTGGCCAAGGAAATCGTAGGCTGGCGCGAAGAGTGTGAATCGACCATCCGCTCGACCTATCAAATCCTGTCGCGTGGCACACCGAACCTAGAAAACGATACCTGGGGCGCTTCGGTTGCCGCCATCAAAGGCGCAAAATCCCCCGAGGAACTGGGTGCCGAACTGCAGGAAGGCCTGGCCTCCTGGTACGCTCCGCATCAGTAAGCTGATCCATACCCGGGCGGTGCCGACCGCCCGGGTAACTCCGACACCCCTTTGAAAGCAATCCCATGACCCGCCCCCGCATCCGCTGGCATATCGTTGTATTTCTGGCACCTGCCGTACTCGTCTATACCGCTGTGATGATTTTCCCGCTGTTCAACACACTGCGCCTTGCACTGTATACAGAGGTTGATCAGGCTCGCGTGTTTGTCGGATTGCAGAATTTCCGGACGCTGTTTTTCGATCCCAACTGGTCGGATCAGTTCTGGAATGCTCTGGGTAATAATTTTTGGTTCTTCCTGATCCATATGTTGGTTCAGAACCCGATCGGCATCGCGCTGGCCGCCCTTCTCAGCCACCCCCGTCTACGGTTTGCTGCCCTGTATCGCTCGGCGATCTTTATTCCTACGATCCTCAGCTTTGTAATCGTGGGCTTTGCCTGGAAACTGATCCTGTCGCCGATCTGGGGCATTGCGCCTTCGATGCTGGATGCTGTTGGGCTGAAGTCCCTCTTTGCGCCGTGGCTGGGAAAAGAGGAATACGCACTGACCACGCTGGCGCTGATCTCGGTCTGGCAGTTCGTAGGCATCCCGATGATGCTGATCTATGCCGCCCTGCTGACCATCCCCGAAGAAATCCTTGAGGCTGGAGAGATCGACGGCATCACCGGGGCCTCGGCCTTCTGGAAGATCAAACTACCGCTGATCCTGCCCTCGATCGGGATCATCTCGATCCTGACCTTTGTGGGTAATTTCAACGCATTCGACCTGATCTATGCCTCTCAAGGCGCGCTGGCCGGTCCCGATTTCTCAACCGATATTCTGGGCACCTTTATGTACCGCACCTTCTTTGGCTTCCAGTTGCAGCTGGGCGACCCGCATATGGGGTCCGCCATCGCCGGGGCCATGTTCGCAATCATCCTGGTGGGCGTCTGCATCTATCTGTTCGGCATCCAGACCCGGATGCGCCGGTATCAACTGTGAGGGCCAAGTGATGAACAAAGCACGCCAAAACCCCCTCAACACCGCAGCAATGCATGCCGGGTTGATCCTGTACACGCTGATCGCGCTGTTCCCGGTCTTTGTGATCCTGATCAACAGCTTCAAAACCCGCCGGTCGATCTTTCGCGAACCGCTGGCCCTGCCCAACGCAGACAGTTTTTCGCTGATCGGCTATGAGACGGTGATGAAGCAGGGGGATTTCTTCCTGTACTTCCAGAACTCGATGATCGTCACCGTGGCGTCGTTGTTCTTTATCCTGCTGTTCGGTGCCATGGCGGCCTATGCGCTGTCCGAATACCAGTTCAAAGGCAACCTGCTGATGGGCCTGTATCTGGCACTGGGGATCATGATTCCGATCCGCATAGGCACTGTCGCAATCCTTGAGATGATGGTGGCGACCGGGTTGGTGAACTCACTTTGGGCGCTGATCCTGGTCTATACGGCACAGGGTTTGCCGCTGGCTGTGTTCATCCTTTCCGAATTCATGCGGCAGGTCAGCGACGATCTGAAAAACGCCGGGCGCATTGATGGGCTGTCGGAATATACGATCTTCTTCCGCCTGGTGCTGCCACTGGTGCGGCCCGCCATGGCGACGGTGGCGGTGTTCAACATGATCCCGATCTGGAACGACCTTTGGTTCCCGCTGATCCTGGCCCCCGCCGAAGAGACCAAGACCCTGACGCTGGGCAGCCAGGTCTTTATCGGTCAATTTGTCACCGACTGGAACGCGGTCCTGTCAGCCTTGTCGATGGCAATCCTGCCGGTCCTGGTTCTCTATGTCATATTCTCACGCCAGCTGATCCGCGGCATCACGTCAGGGGCTGTCAAATGACACGTGTTCTGATCGCAGGTCTTGGCAATATGGGGTTCAGCCACGCGCTGGCCCATCACCATCACCCGGACGTGCAAATTGCCGGGCTGGTGAACCGATCCGGGCGCGTGGATCACCCCGATCTGGCGGATTATCCTGCCTATTCGGATTTCGAAACCGCGCTGGCCGAAACAAACCCGAATCTGGTCGTGATCGCCACACATTCCGACAGCCATGCGGATTATGCCTGTGCGGCGATGGAAGCCGGGGCGCATGTCTTTGTAGAGAAACCGCTGGCCACCAATGTCGCTGATGCGCGGCGCGTGGTCGAAACCGCCATCCGACTGAACCGCAAGCTGGTTGTTGGCTACATCCTGCGCCACCACCCCTCGTGGGTGCGGCTGATTGCCGAGGCCCGCAACCTGGGTGGGCCTTATGTATTCCGCCTGAACCTGAACCAGCAATCCAGCGGCGCGGAATGGGAGACGCATAAAGCGTTGATGCAGACCACCTCGCCCATCGTGGATTGCGGCGTTCACTATGTCGATGTGATGTGTCAGATCACCGATGCCCGGCCCGTCCGTGTCCACGGAATGGGTCTGCGCCTGTCAGATGAGATCGCGCCCGACATGTACAATTACGGGCAGTTTCAGGTGGTTTTCAATGACGGCTCGGTCGGCTGGTATGAGGCCGGCTGGGGCCCGATGATGTCGGAAACCGCGTTCTTCGTGAAAGATATAGTGTCGCCCAACGGTTCGGTCTCGATCACCGACGGGAACAAGGGCGCCTCGGCGGATATTGACGGCCACACAAAGGTTGGCGGTCTGCTAGTCCACACACCGCAAGGCGACCACACAATCGACATGCCCGGTGAACCCGGTCACCAGGAACTCTGCGATGCCGAACAGGGCTATATGCTGCGCGCCATCGCCGAAGACATAGACCTGACGCGTCATATGAATGACGCTGTCCAATCCCTTGCCATTTGCCTGGCCGCAGATGAAAGCATCCGCACTGGCCAGCCCGTTTCCTTTGAGGAGCAAGCGACATGACCGCCCTGACGCTGAACAAAATCAATAAATCCTTCGGCAATGTGCATGTCCTAAAAGACATCACGCTTGAAGTCGAAGACGGCGAGTTTGTCGTCTTTGTCGGCCCTTCGGGCTGTGGCAAATCCACCCTGTTGCGGGTGATTGCGGGGCTCGAGGATGCATCGTCCGGTGAGATCAACATTGGCGGGCAGCAGGTCAATCTGGTGCCGCCATCCAAGCGCGGCATCGCGATGGTCTTCCAAAGCTATGCGCTTTACCCGCATCTCAGCGTGCACGGCAACATGACCCTGGCGCTGAAGCAGGAAAAGCAGCCCAAATCGGAAATCGAAGGCCGCGTGGCCAAAGCCAGCCGGATGCTGAACCTCGAGCCCTATTTGGATCGCTTCCCCTCGGAATTGTCGGGCGGTCAGCGTCAGCGGGTTGCCATTGGCCGCGCCATCGTGCGCGAACCCAAACTGTTCCTGTTTGATGAGCCTCTGTCCAATCTGGATGCCGCGCTTCGCATGAATACGCGAATCGAGATCGCCAACCTGCACCGAGCGCTGGATGCGTCGATGATCTATGTCACCCATGATCAGACCGAGGCCATGACATTGGCCGACAAGATCGTCGTTCTGCGTGACGGCCGGGTAGAACAGATCGGTAGCCCGATGGAACTGTATAACAATCCCGCGAACCAGTTTGTGGCAGGGTTCCTCGGCTCGCCGTCAATGAATTTTCTGCCTCAAGGATTGCTCAACGAAAGCGGCCGGAACACGATCGGCATTCGGCCCGAGGATCTGTTCCTTGCAGATGACGGCCCGCTCACTGCACGCGTCAGCCATGTTGAGAAGCTGGGCGGAGACACAAATGTCATCGCGCAGATCAACGAACACGCCATAACCGCCCGGCTGTTTGGCCAGCATGCGATATCCGAAGGGCAGGAATTGCGTTTCGCCTATTCTCCGGGCAAGGCCTATCGGTTCAATGCGGACGGTCAGCGCCTTACCTGACCGCTTTTCCTGTCAAAAAGCCAATAAAAACAAGATGTGATCAGCCCGTTTTGACGGGCTGATCACATCGGCGTATCCTAACGCATCCAAAGTTTATCTGTTTCCTGAGTATCCCGGCACCATTGTTAATGGTGCTGTTATTACCCTGTCACAGATGCCCCCTAAATCCGTTTCATCGACTTTTCACAGACAGCCAGGAGCAATCCATGAAAGACGTTGACCCTACCACACTTTCCGCCGACGATTGGGACGAGCTGCATTTCCCCCGCCCTGAAGAAAACGACTTTGACCGTGTCGTCGAAAGCGCCATTTCCCGCCGTGGATTTCTGTCCGGCGTCGTGGCTTTCGGCTCTGGCGCGGCTGCGTTGGGAACCAGCCTGCTTGGCTCGACCTCGGCGCAGGCACAGGCTGCATCCCGCTTTGCCTTCAAACCAATCGCCGCACAGACCGACGGCACCGTCCATGTGCCCGAAGGGTACGACTGGCAGATCCTGATGCGCTGGGGTGATCCACTGTTTTCGGATGCCGATGGCTATGACCTCGCCGAGGGCGGCCCGGTTGAGAACTCGGACCGCATCTTTGGCGAGAATACCGACGGCATGGAGACCTTTACCTTCCAGGGTCACGAGCTGATTGCGATCAATCACGAATATCCGAACGGTAAAATCAACCTGCCAGCCGCGCAGGAAGGTGTTCCGGCCAGTGCTGACGACGTGCGCAAACTGCAGAACCTGCAAGGCGTGACCGTGATGGAAATCACCGAAGGCCCCGAAGGTTGGTCGGTGGTCAAGGACAGCCCGTTCAACAGGCGCATCCACCACAACACGCCGATGGCTATCGTCGGCCCCGCCGCTGGCCACGACCTGCTGAAGACCGAGGCCGACCCGACCGGCACAACCTCGCTGGGCACTATGAACAACTGCGGTGCAGGCAAGACGCCCTGGGGCACCTATCTGACCTGTGAAGAGAACTTTAACGGCTATTTCGGCTCCAGCGACGAAAACGCCAGCTACGATCAGAAGGTCGCGGACGGCTTCAAGCGCTATGGTGTCAAAACCGAAAGCTGGAACGGCTACGAGCTGTTCGACCCACGGTTCGATACCTCCAAAAACCCCAATGAGCCGCACCGGGTGGGCTGGATCGTCGAAATCGACCCGACCAAACCGGACAGCACCCCGGTCAAACACACTGGTCTGGGTCGCTTCAAGCATGAGAATGCCGAGGTGACTCTGGCCGCTGATGGCCGCGTGGTTGTCTATATGGGCGATGATGAGCGGGGCGAGTATCTGTACAAATTCGTCTCGAACGGAACCTATCAGCCCGGCGGCGAAACCCAGAGCCTGTTGAACGACGGCACGCTTTACGTGGCGAAATTCAATGACGACATGACAGGCACCTGGCTGCCGCTGACGCCGGATGCAACCGGCATGGATGCGGCGGATATTGCGATCTTCACCCGAATGGCGGCGTCCAAGGCGGGTGGCACGACCATGGATCGCCCTGAATGGGTCGCGTCCAGCCCGGTAGCGGTCGAAGCCTATTGCTGCCTGACCAACAACAAGAACCGCGGCGTGAAACCAAATGCCGGGGGTGATGATACGTCGACCAACGGCCCCAACCCGCGTGAAGCCAATAAATACGGCCAGATTGTCCGCTGGAAACCCGCCGATGACGATCACGCAGCCGACGCGTTCGTCTGGGATCTCTATGTCATGGCGGGAAATCCGACGGTGCACTCTGACGCCCGCGCCGGGTCGGCCAATGTGAACGAGGGCAACCTGTTCAACTCACCCGACGGAATGACCATTGACTCGACTGGTCTGGTCTGGATCCAGACCGACGGCAATGACGACAACGAAGAAGACTTTGCAGGCCACGGCAACAACCAGATGCTGGTCGGCGATCCGGTCACTGGCGAAATCGCCCGTTTCATGACCGGTCCGAAAGGATGTGAGGTCACGGGGCTGGCTTGGTCCAGCGATCTGCGCACCATGTTTGTCGGCATTCAGCATCCCGGCAGCGAATGGCCGGATGGAGGCACACCGCGCTCGTCGGTGATCACGATCAAGCGCACCGACAACGGGCTGGTCGGTTAAGCTGTTCCAGATTGTCCCCGGTCCTATGGGTCGGGGAGGTCTATTCCTCAGATATCCTTACCCGGCGGCTCCAACGGTCCGCCCGGAGCCATCAGGTGGCGCTCGGACAGCCAGGGGTTAAGCTCCAAAGCATGTGACAGTGCCGCACGGGCTTCATCAATCCGATGCAAGCCAAGCAGCGTTAGGGCGCGCCCGCTGATCGCCGCGACATGGTTCGGAGACAGCTCGATCGCCTTGTCCAGATCCGGCAACGCAGATGCGAAATCCTGGCTAAGATAATATGCAAAGGCGCGCTGATTGTACCCCTCGGCATAGTGCGGGCAGTATTCGATGAGCTTGTCAAACTCCTCGATGGCGCCCCGAAGGTCCCAGCCACTGCGGCGGGTCATACCCCGGTCCAGCACGGCCTGCGCAACAGCGTCGGGCGCATCGGTCCAGAACTCCCATAATTGATTGGAAAATGTCTGGGCTTCGGCCTCGTTTCCAACATCCTGAATTTGCGCGATTACGGCCGAGATGCTTTCGGTATGATCCGGCGAGGACGGGCATTCTTCAGACCAGGCGACACCCGGAGGGGCCGCCAACACTAGCAGAGGGAACACAAAACGCTTCATACGCGTATGGTGACGCGCTTGCGCAATTCGTCAACCCACCCTGTCCAAAGCGCCTGAAACAACGGTTTCCTTAACTGCCTCCATCGCCACAAAGGTCGAGGTATTCGCCACATGCGGAAGCGAGGATATCTTCTCAGCCAAAACGGCGCGGTATTCCGACATTGAACCAGTGCGGATTTTCAGCAGATAGTCGAAATTCGACGCGATCATATGGGCTTGCTCGATTTCGGGCACCTTGCGGACTGCGGCGTTAAACTCGGCCAGTGCCTTCTCTCTCGTGTCGGTCAGGCGCACCTCGACAAAAGCCACATGGTCCAGCCCCAGTCGGATCGGGTCCAGTAGGGCGCGATACCCGGTGATCACCCCGCTAGCCTCAAGTCGCTTTAGACGCGCCTGGGTTGGGGATTTCGACAGCCCGATCCGCCGCGCAAGGTCGGCAACTGATATGCGCCCATCCTCTGAGAGAATCGCCAAGATCGCTCGATCAAACCGATCCAAATCCGGAAAGTTCATTTGCACGGCATTATCCCCTAAATACAGTCTATCCGACCAGATGAATTAAAAAATACGGCAATCGTCCTGAGAAATCGACATTATATTCAACAAAAGCCTGGAGGATTCATGTCACACAGCCTGAGCACCCATATCGACAGCCAAACCTACGCTGATCAAACCGCCGTTCTCGACAATCTTATCGATCATGCCGCGCTGTCTGAAACTGATCGAGCCCAAATCTGTGCGGCAGCCGCCCAGCTTGTGCGTGATATTCGATCCAGTACATCGCCGGGCATGATGGAGGTGTTTCTGGCCGAATATGGCCTGTCCACCGATGAGGGAGTGGCGCTGATGTGTCTGGCCGAAGCGCTGCTGCGCGTGCCGGATGCCGACACGATCGATGCTCTGATCGAAGACAAGATCGCGCCGTCCGACTGGGGCAAGCATCTTGGGCAATCCTCCTCGCCGCTGGTGAATGCCTCGACCTGGGCGCTGATGCTGACCGGTAAAGTTCTCGACGACGGCAAGCCCTCGCCTGTAAGTGCCCTGCGTGGCGCGATCAAAAGACTGGGTGAACCGGTTATCCGCACGGCCGTCGGGCGCGCGATGAAGGAAATGGGCCGTCAGTTCGTGCTGGGCGAGACCATCCAGTCGGCGATGGAACGTGCCAGCGGGATGGAGGCCAAGGGCTATACCTATTCCTACGATATGCTGGGTGAAGCCGCACGGACCGAGGCCGACGCGGCCCGATATCATTTGTCTTATTCCCGTGCCATCACCGCCATTGCAGAGGCCTGCACCCATGATGACATTCGTGCCAATCCAGGCATCTCGGTAAAGCTGTCAGCGCTGCACCCTCGGTATGAGTTAGCACAGGAACAGCGGGTGATGGCTGAGCTTGTCCCCCGCCTGCGCGCCCTGTGCCTTTTGGCCAAAGCCGCTGGCATGGGCCTGAACATCGACGCCGAAGAGGCCGACCGCCTGTCGCTGTCCCTGCAGGTCATCGAAGCGGTGATGGCCGAGCCTGCACTCGCAGGATGGGACGGATTCGGAATTGTGGTTCAGGCCTATGGTCCGCGTGCTGGAATCGCTCTGGACGCGCTCTATGGAATGGCCGAGCGCTATGACCGCAAACTGATGGTGCGGCTGGTCAAAGGCGCCTATTGGGATACCGAAATCAAGCGCGCTCAGGTTGAAGGCGTCGAGGGTTTTCCGGTGTTTACCAGCAAGGCCGTGACCGATGTTTCCTATATTGCTAATGCGCGAAAATTGCTGGGCATGACCGACCGGATTTATCCGCAGTTTGCCACCCATAACGCCCATACGGTCAGTGCAATTCTGCAAATGGCAACTGATCAGCCTTTCGAATTTCAGCGGCTGCACGGGATGGGAGAAACCCTGCACCATCTGGTTAAGGACGCAAACAACACACGCTGCCGCATATACGCGCCTGTCGGGGCCCATCGTGACTTGCTGGCCTACCTGGTGCGACGACTGCTTGAGAATGGTGCGAACTCTTCATTCGTGAACCAAATCGTGGATGATACTGTTCCCCCGGAGGAGGTTGCAGCCGATCCGTTTCTCACTCTCCTCGAACCGGCGCTCCCCATTCCAACCGGACCCGAGCTGTTTCAACCCGAGCGGCCCAATTCGCAGGGGTTTGACCTACGGCACATTCCCACTTTGGACCGGGTCAACGCCGCGCGGGACGCGTTTCGGACGCATCACTGGTATGCGCGCCCGTTGTTGTCCGGCGATGCGCGGCCCGATGACGATCAGCCCATCGTCAACCCCGCACAGTCGCGGGATCGCCCCGGTGCTGTTGCCCCGGCCAGCGCACAAGATGTCGAGCTTGCTTTGACTGCAGCCACCCCCTGGCAGGTAGTGGCAGATCAACGCTCGCAGGTTCTGAACGCCGCCGCCGACCTTTACGAGACCCATTTCGGTGAGCTTTTCGCCCTGCTGGCCCGTGAGGCTGGTAAGTCCCTGCCCGATGCAGTCGCCGAACTGCGCGAGGCGGTAGATTTCCTGCGCTATTATGCGGTGAATATACCCGACGCAGAACCAGCGGGTGTGTTCACCTGCATCAGCCCGTGGAACTTTCCGCTGGCCATTTTCACCGGTCAAATATCCGCCGCTTTGGCCACTGGGAATGCGGTATTGGCAAAGCCCGCACCGCAGACACCATTGATCGCGCATCGCGCCGTTGAATTGCTGCACGAGGCCGGAGTGCCACGCAGGGCGCTACAGTTGCTGCCGGGCGGTCCATCGGTGGGCGCAGCCCTGACCTCGGACCCGAGGGTGTCGGGAGTGGCCTTTACCGGCTCGACCGGGACCGCCCTGAAAATCCGTGCGGCCATGGCCGGAAACTTGCGACCGGGAACGCCTCTGATCGCGGAAACCGGTGGCTTGAATGCGATGATCGTGGACAGCACCGCCCTGCCCGAACAGGCGGTTCAGTCGATCATCGAAAGCGCATTCCAATCAGCGGGACAAAGGTGCTCGGCGTTGCGCTGTCTTTATGTCCAAGAAGACATTGCCGATGATCTTCTGACTATGCTGACAGGGGCCATGGACGCGCTGCTGGTTGGCGATCCCTGGCCGATTTCAACCGATTGCGGCCCCGTGATCGACGAAGATGCCCGCCTTGGAATCGCTGATCACATCGCATTGGCACGGTCCGAAGGGCGTGTCCTGAAAGAGATGTCCGTCCCTGGCGACGGCACGTTCATCGCCCCAACCCTTATCGAAATCCCCGGCATTGCCGAGTTGGAGCGCGAGGTGTTTGGCCCCGTCCTGCATGTAGTGCGGTTCAATTCCTCGGAGTTGGATCAGATCATCGCCGATATCAACGCCACAGGATACGGGCTGACCTTTGGCCTGCACACACGGATCGACGACCGCGTTCAGCACATCACCGAAGCTGTTCATGCCGGAAACATCTACGTCAATCGCAACCAGATCGGCGCCATAGTTGGATCGCAACCCTTTGGCGGCGAGGGCCTGTCGGGGACCGGCCCAAAGGCGGGCGGGCCGAACTACCTGACCCGTTTCTGCGCCCCGGACCGGAAGGTCAGTCCCGAGCAATGGTCCACCGATATAACCGATCTACCATTGCCAGAAGGAAAATCTGCTGAGATCAAGGCGCGGTTGCTGCCCGGTCCGACGGGTGAATCGAACCGCCTGAGTGAATTCTCACGCGCACCGCTATTGTGTATGGGCCCCGGAGTTGAAGCCGCACAAGCGCAGGCCAACGCGGTCAAAGCACTGGGCGGGCGGGCTATCACTGCTATCGGCGCGTTAGACCTGCACCGGCTTGAAAACCTGACTGGCTTCTCGGGCGTATTGTGGTGGGGCGACGACGCAACCGGTCAGGAAATCGAGCGTCATCTGTCCCGGCGTGCAGGCCCAATCATCCCTCTGATCCCCGGCCTGCCAGATCGCACCCGCGTTCTGGGAGAACGACATGTCTGTGTCGACACCACTGCTGCGGGTGGGAATGCCGCATTGCTGGGGGGTGCGGCCTAAACAGGCCTTGACGCTGGGCAGCCAACCGCCCAGCGTCGCACCATGTTTCCAATTCGTGACCATAACCCTTCGGGACGCACACCGTATGTCATCTATCTGTTGATGGCTGCAAATATCCTGATTTTCCTCAGCTATGCGGGAAGCATGGAGAACCAGCGGCTGATCACCCAGCTGTATACCGACTTTGCGGTGGTGCCCGCCCGGATTACGGACGGCTATACGCTTGAGACCCTCGTGACCTCGATGTTCCTGCATGGCGGCTGGATGCATCTGGCAGGAAACATGCTGTTCCTGTGGATCTTCGGCGACAACCTCGAAGACGAGATGGGCCACCTGCCCTTTCTGCTGTTCTATCTTGCCGCCGGTATCGGGGCCGGTCTGATCCACGTCGTCACAGCGCCACAATCTCTGGTCCCTACGATTGGTGCGTCTGGCGCAATAGCTGGCGTCATGGGTGGCTATTTGTTGATGTTCCCCAAAGCGCGCGTGGACATCCTGCTTGTTCTGGTGATCTATTTCCGTGTCTTCTCGATCCCGGCGTTTGTCATGCTAGGCGTGTGGCTGGGTATGCAGTTCATTGGGAGCCTGTCAAGCAACCCCGACGAGGGCGGCGTCGCCTATTGGGCCCATACCGGGGGCTTCCTTGTTGGTTTGCTCTTGTGCATACCCCTTTGGTTGCGGCGCGGCGCGAGTGACTATTGGAACCGCACCCATGGGCATCCGCCCCATCCAGAGCACAAATACAAGCTGTCACAATCCCGCATCCCCCGCATCCCGCGCCGGTAAGCGCCCACCGCTGAGCAAGGTAACCTCTTGCGCGGCGGCTTGTACCAATTGGCCCAATTCCGACGCGCGTTCAGTGCTGAACCGGGCGGTAGGGCCAGATACGGAAATGCCCGCACAGGGTTCCCCCCGGTCGTTGAAGATGGCCGCACCGATGCATGACATCCCCTCGTATCGTTCCTCCCGATCATGCGACCACCCGCGGGCCCGGGTCTGATCCAGATCGCTTTGTAGTGCATCGCCGGGCACCAGTGTTTGAGGCGTGAAGACCTTTGTGTCCAACGTGCCCAGCGCTTTGATCAATGCAGCCTCGTTCAACGCGGCCAAGATCGCCTTACCGGTGCCCGAGGCATACATCGGTGTCCGCGCGCCCGGAGGAAAAAAGGCCCGGATCGGATTGGCCGTTTCGACCTGCCCCACAAACACCACTTCGGCCCCGTCCGGAACGGCTAGATTCGCCGTCTCGCCGCTATCTTGCATCAGCCGGCGTAAAATGGGCCTTCCGATTTCGATAACACCATTACGGCGTAGAAAGGACGCTCCGGTGCGATAGGTCTCGATCCCGATCATCCATTCTTGACGCTCTTCATCAAAGGCGACGAAACCGTGCTTCTGCAGCGTCACCAGAATTCGGTGTGTTGTTGCCGTGGGCACATCAACTTCGCGCGCCAAATCGCTGAGTGCTGCGCGTTCCAGACGGGCCACTGTGGTCAAAACGCTAAGCGCCCGATCCAGCGATTGCATGGTCCCGGCCGAGCTTTCCTTGAACAGCGATTTTGGTCTGCCGCGTGGCCTTTTCTGCGTTTCCATCCCAGGCATTTCCTTTCAGCTGTCCAAAGTTTCTCGCGTCCGGATTTCTTGTACGTAAAAATGAAAAACGGAAAAGTGTAATATATCAGTAGCTTAATATTTATCTTCAATAAATGAAAATATTTTTCAAGAAAATTGCGTAATGCAGCTTTTTCCCGGACACTTATCTCCAAAGCAGAGGAACAAGCCATGTCGAACCAAAACCCGGTTTTCATTCCCGGCCCGACCAACATACCTGATAGATTGCGCCTGGCCATGCAGGTCCAGACGCAGGATCATCGCGCGCCGGACTTTGTCCAGACATTTGCACCCGTACTGGAAGACACCAAGAAGGTCTTTGATACCGTTGCGGCCCAGATCGTTACCTTTCCCGCCAGCGGCACAGGTGGATGGGAGGCTGCAATCACCAACACGCTCAGCCCCGGTGATAAGGTCCTGATTGCGCGCTATGGCGTTTTCAGCCACCGCTGGATTGATCTGTGCACACGTCACGGGCTTGACGTTCAGGTCATCGACTGCCCTTGGGGCAGCGGCGCCCCCGCCGACCAATTTCAGACGGTTCTGACTGGGGACAAAGCGCATGAAATTCGCGCCGTTCTGGTCACTCATAATGAAACGGCGACAGGGGTGCTTTCGGATATCGGGGCTGTAAGACGGGCGATGGATGCCGCCAATCATCCGGCGCTTTTGATGGTGGACTGCGTCAGCTCTTTGGCCTCTGTACCGTTCGAGTTCGACCGCTGGGGCGTCGACATCGCGGTTTCGGGATCGCAGAAGGGATTCATGCTGGCCACTGGCATGGCCATCCTTTGCGTCAGCCAGAAAGCGCTGGACGCGATGGAAACCGCAGAGCTGCACCGGACCTTTTTCGATTTCCGGGATATGATGGCGGCCAATGCGACCGGAGGGTTTCCCTATACACCACCTCTGCAACTGATCTACGGGCTGCGTGAAAGCCTGAAGATGCTGTTTGAAGAAGGCTTACCGAATGTTTACGCCCGTCATCATCGGCTTGCCGAGGGTGTCCGGCGCGCCGTCGATGCTTGGGGGCTGGAACTGGTTGCTCAATCGCCAGACCTTTACTCAGACACGGTCAGCGCAATCTACGTGCCCGAAGGGTTCGACAGCAACATTCTGACCGACCATGCCTTTAACACCTACGGGATGTCCTTTGGTGTTGGCTTGGGCCAGTTGCACGGCAAGGCGTTCCGTATTGGGCATCTGGGCAGTCTGACAGATGCGATGGTCCTGTCCGGACTCTGTACGATCGAGATGGCAATGGCCGATCTAAGCTATCCGATCACGTTGGGCTCTGGCGTCGCTGCAGCCCAGGAACACTTTCGCGCCACACCCGGCAACCGAACCGAGGCCGCGGCGTAAGGAGAATGACAATGTTGGATCACCCCTCTGCCGCGGATCTGACGATCGAGGACATGCGTGTCGCGCATGATCGGATCAAACCGCATATCCGCCGAACTCCGGTCATGGTTTCGGACCACCTGAATGACCTGACCGGCGCGCAGCTGTTCTTCAAATGCGAAAATTTCCAAGAAGCCGGGGCCTTTAAGGTGCGTGGGGCCTGCAACGCTGTATTCGGCCTTGCAGACCATTTGATGCCCAAGGGTGTTTGCACGCATTCCAGCGGCAACCACGCCTTGTCTTTGTCTTATGCGGCCGGCCGCCGCGGTATTCCGTGCAACGTGGTCATGCCGCGCACAGCCCCGCAGGCCAAGAAGGATGCAGTTCGTCGATATGGCGGTACAATCACCGAATGTGACCCTTCGACAAGCTCGCGCGAAGCAACATTTGCCGAGGTTCAGGCCCGAACCGGTGGCGAATTTGTTCACCCCTATAACGACCCGCGTGTGATTACCGGTCAGGCCACCTGCTCCGCCGAACTGCTGGAACAGACTGGTGGTATGGACGCCGTTATCGCGCCCATCGGCGGTGGCGGCATGATTTCAGGCACCTGTCTGACGGTTTCGAACCTTGCGCCCGAGACCGCAATTTATGCAGCGGAACCGGAACAGGCGGATGACGCTTACCGGTCCTTCAAGGCCGGTCATATCATCGCAGACGACGCCCCCAAGACAGTCGCGGATGGGCTGCTGGTGCCCCTGAAAGAAAACACCTGGCATTTCGTATCCAACCACGTGACCGATATTTTTACCGCCTCGGAAGAGGAAATCATCGAAGCGATGAAACTGACCTGGAAGCACCTGCGCGTGGTGATGGAGCCGTCTTCGGCGGTTCCTCTGGCAACCATTTTGAAGAACCCAGAGGTTTTCCGAGGCAAGCGCATTGGCGTCATCGTGACCGGTGGCAATGTAGACTTGGACAAACTGCCCTGGCTGAAAGGGTAAGGAGAAACAACATGAACAAGACCGTAAATTTTGAAGACCTCGAGGTCGGCTTCGACATCCCTGCCGCGATCGGCATGGACGAAAGCGAGATACAGACGCCTTGCCTGATCCTTGATCTGGACGCGCTAGAGAGCAACATCCGAAAGATGGGCGATTTCGCAAAGGCCCATGGGATGCGCCATCGTGTTCATGGCAAGATGCATAAATCGGTCGATGTGGCCAAGCTGCAGGAACGGTTGGGCGGTTCGGTCGGCGTCTGCTGTCAGAAAGTGTCGGAAGCCGAGGTATTTGCCCGTGGCGGCATTACGGACATCCTTGTATCCAACCAGGTGCGCGACCCGGCCAAGCTTGACCGACTGGCACGGCTGCCCAATTTCGGCGCACGTATCATTGTCTGCGTGGACGACATCGACAATATCTCCGACCTGTCGGCTGCCGCTTCGCGTCACGGCACAGAACTGGAAGTGTTCATCGAGATCGACTGCGGCGCAGGGCGCTGTGGTGTAACCACGACACCGGCGGTCATCGAGATTGCCAAAGCTGTGCAAGCAGCGCCAAATCTGAAATTCACCGGCATTCAGGCCTATCAGGGTGCGATGCAACATCTCGACACCTATGAGGCCCGTAAAGAGAAGCTGGATGTTGCCATTGCCATGGTCAAAGACGCTGTCGCCGGGTTGAAAGCAGAAGGGATCGAGTGCGAACTGGTTTCGGGCGGCGGCACCGGTTCCTATTACTTCGAAAGTAACTCGGGCGTTTACAACGAATTGCAATGCGGCTCTTACGCCTTCATGGACGCGGATTATGGGCGGATTCTGGATCAGAACGGCCAGCGGATTGATCAGGGAGAATGGGAAAATGCGCTGTTCATCCTGACCAGCGTCATGAGCCACGCCAAAGCAGACAAGGCCATCTGCGACGCCGGCCTCAAGGCGCAGTCGGTCGATAGCGGCCTGCCCTTTGTGTTCGGGCGTGATGATGTCGAATACCTCAAGTGCTCGGACGAGCATGGGGTTATCGGGGATCCAGACGGCGTACTGAAGGTCAATGACAAGCTGCGGTTGGTGCCGGGCCATTGTGACCCCACCTGCAATGTCCATGATTGGTACGTGGGCGTACGGGGCGGCAAAGTCGAAGCCCTGTGGCCGGTCTCGGCCCGCGGGAAAGCCTATTGAGATGAGGGATGTTATGAAAAGCGACGGCCTGCTGATTGTAGGCGAAGATCTGTGTGAGAAACTGGTAGGACGCCAGCAGGCCTTTGACGCTGTACAAGCTGTGTTCAGTGCGATGGCTAAAGGTGGCGCGTGGAACTTTCCCGTTATCCGCGAGGCTTTGGGCCATGCCGACGCACTCTATGGGTTCAAATCGGGATTTGACCGCGACGGTCAGGTGCTGGGCCTCAAATCCGGTGGATACTGGCCGGGCAATGCGGCGAAGGGCCTGACCAACCACCAATCCACGGTGTTTCTGTTCGACCCCGATACCGGGCGATTGTCCGCGCTTGTCGGGGGCAATTACCTGACAGCGGTGCGCACAGCGGCCTCTTCGGCGGTTTCGATCGCGCATCTGGCGCGGCAAGACGCAAGAGTACTTGGTATGGTCGGGGCCGGACATCAGTCAACTTTCCAGCTGCGGGCGGCGGCGGAACAGCGCGACTTCGAAAAGGTCATTGCCTGGAACCCGCATCCCGACATGCTGCCCCGACTTGCAGCTGTGGCCACTGAGGTTGGGTTGGAATTCGAGGCCGTCAGCCAACAGGAGCTTGGCGCACAAGCGGATGTGATCATCACCATCACCTCGGCTTTTGAGCCGCTCTTGATGAAAGACTGGATCAAGCCCGGCACGCATCTGGCTTGCATGGGCACCGACACCAAAGGCAAACAGGAGGTTGACGCGGATCTCGTCGCCGCGGCGTCTGTCTTTACCGACGAGGTCGCCCAGTCCGTGACAATCGGCGAGGCCCAACATGCCATCAGCCTTGGCGCCTTGACCGAGGATGCAATCGCGCCCATCGGCGCCGTCATCAATGGTGACCACCCCGGTCGGACAAGCGACGATCAGATCACTCTGTTTGATGGAACCGGGGTCGGGTTGCAGGATCTTGCAGTCGCCTCTGTCGCTGCAAGATTGGCTGAAGAGGCCGATCTAGCCCAGCGCGCGACCCTCTGAAACGAAAAAGCGCGCCTCAATCGGGCGCGCTTGCTTGACCTGTCTGTTGGTGGCTCAGCCCCGGATGACCTTGGAAAACTGATCAAAGATGGGCTCGTTGGAACAGATGACCTCGCCATCCTCCAGCACGTTACCTTCCGGGTTCAAAGCCTGCACAAAGCCACCAGCCTCTTTCACGATGATGATCCCGGCGGCAACATCCCAGGCATTCAGACGGCGTTCCCAAAAGCCTTCATACCGGCCAGCAGCAACATAAGCCATGTCCAGCGCTGCTGCGCCCCACCGACGTACACCGGCGCAGACTGGCATCAGACGCGCCAGATCCTGCAGGGTCGCAGGCAAGTCAGACCGTCCGCCAAAAGGCAGCCCGGTCGAAAAGATCGACTCGATCATGCGGTGACGACCCGAAACGCGGATACGGGTGTCGTTCATCCAGGCGCCTTCGCCATTTTCTGCAAAGAACATCTCGTCCTTGGCGGCGTCATAGATCACACCGGCAACAATTTTGCCTTTATGTTCCAACGCGATCGAGATCGCCCAGTGCGGCAGGCCGTGCAGAAAATTCGTGGTGCCATCCAGCGGATCCACAATCCAGCGGCGGGTGGGATCTTCGCCGGCAATCTCGCCGCCCTCTTCGGCCAGCCAGCCATAGGTCGGGCGCGCGCCAAGCAGTTCCTCTTTCAGGATCGACTCGGCTGCAATGTCTGCCTTGGACACAAAATCCCCGGCGCCTTTCATCGACACCTGAAGGTTCTCGACTTCACGAAAATCCTTGACCAGTGAACGCCCCGCTTTGCGCGCGGCTTTGATCATGATGTTGAGGTTTGCACTGCCAACCATTGTCCAAAGGCTCCTGTCCGGTCAAACCGCGCGTATACTGGGGCAATGCGCCCTTGCCAAGAGGAATGATACGCATAGCAGACCCGCGTTTTGTGCCTATTGCTCCTGCAGCTTGCGCGCCTCGGTTTTGGCCAGCTTGATCAGCTCTTGCACAAAGGGTTTTTCAAGGTCCTCGGTGCGCACTGCGGCGTACAGCCTGCGCGTAATTCCGTCTTTGGTCAACGGGCGGGTAACATAGTCAGAATTATACTTCACCTCACGCACGACCCAGTCCGGCAGCACAGATATCCCCCGGTTCGACGCGACCAGCAATAGGATCACAGCGGTCAGCTCAACCTGCCGGATTGCGGCCGGTTCAACCCGCGCAGGGATCAGCAGCTGGCTGAATACATCCAACCGTGTACGTTCGACCGGATAGGTAATCAGGGTCTGGCCCCGAAAATCTTCGGCCTCAATGAACTCTTTCTGGGCAAGCGGGTGTGTCGAAGCCGCGACAAACACCGCGTCATAGTCAAAGAGTTCGATGAATTCGACACCGGGCAGATCTTCTGGGTCCGAGGAAACGACCAGATCGACCTCTTCTTTTTGCAAAGCCGGCAAGGCATCAAAGGCCAGGCCGGGGCGGATATCGACATCCACATCGCCCCAGGATTTACGAAAGGATTCCAGCACCGGGAACAGCCACTCAAAACAGGCGTGGCATTCAATGGCGATATGCATACGGCCCGTGCGCCCGTCGCGCAAAGAAGAGAACTCCTGCTGTGTTGCCTCGACCTGCGGCAGGATCTGCTCGGCCAGGCGTAACAGCCGCAAACCGGCCGCCGAAAGTTTCATCGGTTTGGACCGGCGCAAGAACAATTCGACCCCGGCCTGATCCTCTAGGCCTTTGATTTGATGGCTCAACGCGGATTGAGTGATGTTCAGTTGATCTGCGGCACGGGCAAGCCCGCCACATTCATGGATCGCCTTGATCGTACGCAGGTGGCGGAATTCGATATGCATTGCGCGGAACTCATGTTGTTCTTGAATAATATGAGTTTGTCTCACAATGCGTAAGCTGGCACAAGGGTCAGAGATTTCACCCGTGAGGCCGAGATGACAAGACCAGAAGTTTCATTTGAATTTTTCCCGCCACAGACACTTGAGGCTTCATTCCGCCTTTGGGATACGGTGCAAACACTGGCACCGCTTGAACCGCGCTTTGTTTCTGTCACGTATGGCGCGGGGGGCACCACGCGCGAGCTGACGCGCGATGCGGTGGCCACATTGCACAAGTCCTCTGGCCTGCCTGTTGCTGCACATCTGACTTGTGTGGATGCGTCACGTCAGGAAACACTGGAAATCGCAGATACCTTTGCTCGGGCGGGCGTGGAGAACATCGTCGCATTGCGCGGCGATCCACCCAAGGGTCAGGATCGGTTCGCGCCGCACCCGGATGGGTTCGCGGACTCGGTCGAATTGATCGAAGCGCTGGCAGAAACCGAGATGTTCAGCATCCGTGTTGGCGCCTATCCGGACAAACACCCGGAAGCACAGGATTTTGCCGCTGATATCGACTGGCTAAAGGCCAAGCTGGACGCGGGTGCCGACGAAGCGCTGACACAGTTCTTCTTTGAGGCCGAGACCTTTTTCCGTTTCCGCGATGCCTGTGAAAAGGCAGGGATCGACAAGCCCATCGTTCCGGGCATCCTGCCAATCGAAAACTGGAAAGGGGCGCGCAACTTTGCCCGCAGATGCGGGACACATATTCCGGATTGGATCGAGAATGCCTTTGAGAAGGCCATTCGTGACGACCGCGAAGACCTGCTGGCCACCGCGTTGTGCACAGAACTTTGTTCAGACCTGATCGAGGGCGGAGTAGACAAGCTCCACTTTTACACCCTGAACCGGCCGGAACTGACCCGGGATGTGTGCTTTGCCCTTGGAGTCACACCAAAGGCCGAGCTTCAGAACGTCGCTTGATATCCGCTTGTTTCAGACTGTGCACCCGGGGCCAAAACCCCGGGTGTTTTTGTGGAACAAGTTGGGATTGCCTTGCCTAACAGGGGCCACTTGAACAATCCAACTGAAGCCTTATTCATTGTCGCGGTAAACCGTTCAATTCTGTTACAAATTTGACTTTAGCAGCCGCCAATTCATTGTGGGGCCGTATAGTTTGTTTATGAGTGAATTTAGTATGGAACCTTTTGACAAGGTTAGTGCCCGCGCCAATGCATTCGGCACACTTGGTCTGGCTCAAAGCGCCAGTTCAGATGACATTCGAGAAGCGTGGCGCGACATCGCATTCGAAGCCCACCCCGATAAGAATGGCGGAGACGGTGCGGCCTTGGCCAACGCCAAGGCGGCCTATGATTTGCTGCGCAGCGAGGGGCTGGCCGGGAAAGGTCTGGCGGGCTCGGCGGCGGGGAAACCACGCCGCCCCCGATTGCGCAAACGCGTTATTCAGCTGGAAACCCAAGATATTGATGCCTGTCGTGCAATGTTGAATACGGCGCTGCCCCACTTGCAGGACACCCGGGTGGACAGTCAAGATGTGGATCGCCTGCAAGATGCTGACCACATTCCGGACGCTGTCGGCTTGCATGGCCGCAACCTGACTTATTTCATTTCCGCACCTGTCTGCGAAGGTGCTAACCGCGTCGCATTGCCGACGAGTGTTCTTGCTGGCTCCAAGCGCGTCAAGACAGAGATTCTGAGCTTTCAGTCCAAAGATGCGGGCACTGGTGAAGTTGTCGTACCCGCTGCGCTTGCGACCAAGAAATTTCCGGGCGCCCGCAGCGTGCGGATCAGATTCAACGCCGACCAGCAAACGCAGGATGAGTACTGGTTGGCCGGATGACAAACAAAAATCCCGGCAAATCAATGCCGGGCTTTGCATCCGTTGCAGAACTCTCAGTTTGCGACCGGGCCTTCGGAGGTAAACTTCGGGATCACGCTGCTGGAGGCCCCGTCGGCCTCGATGCCCGGCCAGTTTCCTTCAGCCAGATTGATATTGCCGGGAATATCTTCTTCAAAGAACCCGACAACCACATCGGTAATGTTCAGATACAGCTTGTCATCAACAATCCGCCACAGGTTCGGGTTCGCAGGCACCTTGCCGCCGCGTGACACGCCATAGGCGCAGTGACCGTCATATTGCGGCGCATAATAAGCAGGGTTTTCCAAGAACTTGTCCCGGTTCTCTTCGGTCGAGAATGCCCAGGTAACGCCGTTGTATTCGGCCGTAATATCTGACCTTCCGCGGACGGCTTCGGGCTGTGATTGACCGACAGCAACCTGATCCAGACTGCGATAGGCAACCACGTCATATCCCGACACCGCATAGCCGGTGCCGTCCACATACTGATCACCTGCAAGGGCAGGCATGGCAAATGCCAAGGTCGCAGCTAAGGTCCAGGCAAGTCGTTTCATAAGGGCGGTCCTTTTTTATTGGATGGGTGATCGGCCCGGAATACGGGGCTGTGCAGAGAATAGGTGATTCCTCGATCGAACGCAGTCCCGCTCGCGTCGCTGTGACATCGAATGAGAAAACGTGAAGTCTTTTGCACTGAATGTTACAAAATCTTCCCAACGGGCAGGGTTGGACTTTGCCCTTTGCAATATTAGCTGTTGAAGCGAACGGATAATTCACCCGAACTTTGCTGAGAAAGGCAAGAAATGAGCGAGCAATCGACCTATACGCCCCCGATGGTCTGGACATGGGACAGCCAAAACGGCGGACAATTCGCTAATATCAACCGCCCGATTGCGGGGGCAACTCATGACAAGGATTTGCCTGCTGGGCGCCATCCTCTGCAGCTCTATTCGCTTGCCACTCCGAACGGGGTAAAAGTAACCGTCATGCTGGAAGAGCTTCTGGCGCTAGGCCATGAAGAGGCCGAGTATAACGCTTGGCTGATCAACATCGGGGAGGGAGATCAGTTTAGTTCGGGCTTTGTCGAGGCCAACCCGAACTCGAAGATCCCTGCCCTGTGGGATCGGTCCGGTGAAAAACCAGTGCGCGTGTTCGAAAGTGCCTCGATTCTGTTTCACCTGGCTGAAAGGTTCAACGCTTTCCTACCCCAATCCGGGCCCGAACGGACAGAGGTGATGAACTGGGTTTTCTGGCAAATGGGCAGTGCACCATATCTGGGTGGCGGGTTTGGCCATTTCTACGCCTATGCGCCCGAGAAATGGGAATATCCCATCAACCGCTTTGCCATGGAAACCAAGCGGCAGCTGGATGTTCTGGATCGGGAGTTGTCCGAGAAAACCTATATCGCAGGCGAGGATTACTCTATCGCCGATATCGCGATCTGGCCCTGGTACGGACAACTGGTTCTTGGGCGCCTGTACAGCGCAGCCGAGTTCCTGGACGTCGAATCCTACAAGAACGTCATGCGCTGGGCCAAGGAGATTGACGCCCGTCCCGCCGTGAAACGTGGTCGCATGGTCAATCGTGCCTTTGGCGAAAAGCATACACAGCTTCACGAACGCCACGAGGCCGGTGACTTTGAAACGCGTACACAGGACAAGCTGGAGCCGGCAGCCGAGTAAACAAACCGGGCTTCGCGGATCAATCTGCGAAGCCCCATTCTGCCATTACTTGAGCAAAGGCGGTTTATCCGGATCGCGCCCAGGAGCGATATGCGCATTCACACGCGCCTCAGGCTGCGGCAGATCGTACCGCAAACCCACCCGCGCCAAAGACGCTGCGGCCGTGTCACTTGATTTGAAAAAACCTACGTCCATTGCCCCAGCTTCGACCCCGGAAAAGGTAAGCGCTTCGGACGCGGCCTTAGCCAGAGCTGCCTCTGCCCCTTCGACGGCATCGACAAAACCCAGCAAATGCCCGAACCCACCTTCAGCCGTTTTGGTGCTGACCAGATAGGCGGCTTGCGCCAACCCAATGGCCGTAGCCAGCTTGGCGTCCAAAGCTGTCAGCAGTTCGTCAGGCAGCCCCGATGGAGCCAAGAACTCGGACAGGTGCTGTTGCACCTCTTCGGGACCATGCTGCAAAGTTTCCACCAACCAGCCCAATGCCTCGGGCGGGATCAACATCGAGGACGGGGCAACCTCAAGGTTCAACCCCAGCCCGATCCCCTGCCCCGACAACATAGACGATAAAACCCGCCCCGACAGCGCAACATAGGGTACCGGGCGGTCTGCGAAGCGGGCCAGCCGGTCTTCGCGATCGAAAGCCAGCACAAAACGCCCGTCTGCCACGTCGAACAATTCGGGCGAAATATTCTCGTTCTTTGCCTCTTCCGTCAGCATCAGGAACAGCTCACTGTCAGCCAGCCGCTCAAAGAAACGCAGACGGGCCGCATCATCCTGCGGAGCGGCCTCAGCCGCGGCATGGGCGGCGTCCAGAGCCGAAATCTCAGTCATTCAGAACCTCTTGCACCCGTGCGCGCAAAACCGGCAACAGATCGGCTTCGAACCACGGGTTTTTCTTCATCCATGCCGTATTCCGCCAGGACGGATGAGGCAAGGCAAAGACCCGCGGCGCATAGTCCCGCCAGTTGCGGACGGTTTCGGTGACTGACCCACGTGACTTCAGGTGATATCTATGGGCGTGCCCCCCGACAAGAATGGTCAACGGCACAGGCCCAAGATCCGCCATGACCCGATCATGCCAAGTCTGACCGCATACTGGCGGAGGAGGCAAATCTGCCTTGCGCGCATCATAGCCGGGAAAGCAAAACGCCATTGGAACGATCGAGACACGTGAACGGTCATAAAACAGCTCCTCATCAACACCCAACCACGCCCGAAGCCGATCACCGGAAGGGTCGGTAAAAGGGCGACCCGACGCATGCACACGTGCCCCCGGAGCCTGACCACAGACCAAAATAGGCGTGTCTTTGCGGAACCAGACAATGGGTCTTGGTTCATGCGCGGTTTCGGTTGCCGCAAATCGGTCGGCACAAATACGGCAGGCCTCTATTTCTTTTTCGAGTGGGTTCATGAGATCGCAATCAGTGCCGCATCAGATGGTTGGTGTTCTGAAAGCAAGATAGGTAACACACATCCAGACGCCAACAGATGCAAAAGTCACATTACCAAAAACGACCCCCGGAACGCATTGATCATTTGTTTCATAATTCGACATAATGTGGCCTATATGGCGCCGTAGAGGTACCGTTCTTTCGCCGATCCGAACGGCGCAACAACAAGATAAACCCGCAGGCTTTGGATGCTTGAGTTTGAAAATGTCAGCAAGTCCTTTTGGACCGGGACGCGCCGAAAGGTGATTCTGGACAGGGTGTCTTTTCGCGTCGAACTTGGCACATCCATCGGTATTCTGGCCCCGAACGGTACCGGGAAAACCACCCTGATCAACATGATGGCCGGACTAGAGAAACCCGACGAAGGGGTCATTCGCAAATCCTGCCGCGTCTCTTTTCCGATGGGATTTACCGGCGGAGTTTCAAACAAGCTGTCGGCTCTGGAGAACTCGCGCTATATCGCCAAGATCTATGGTATGGACCCGGACTATGTCGAGGCATATTGCAGTTGGCTGTGTGGCCTGGGTGAATATTTCAATCAACCGCTGGCGACCTATTCATCCGGTATGCGGTCGCGGTTCACATTCGCGTTGATGCTGGCTCTGGATTTCGACATGTACCTCATCGACGAAGGGATGCCGGCCACAACGGATGTTGAATTCAACAAAAAGGCAGGCGACATTCTGCAGGAACGGCTGCGCACAACAACACTGGTCATCGTCTCTCACAACCCGGCCCTGCTTGAAAAATTCGCGCGTCAGGCGGCGGTATTAGTGGATGGTCAGCTTCACTTGTTCGAAACCTTGGAAGAGGCAAAGCAGTTATATGACTACCAAACCCAGGGCTGATAAATACAACTGGCGCCGCAAACGGCGGTCTGCGGGAAATGCCGAAACGCGCGAAGACGCGATCTCGCGCATTCGCCAGGCCACACAGGCGCCCGGCGCAGAAAATGAACCACCAGTAGGAACCGAGATCGACGCTATCAAACGCGAAGGACTGACCGGCCGCCAACTGCGGGTGGCACGTCGTCTTGCCCAGAAAAACGGTCTTGCGGCGACTTCGGACTATGATGCAGTTCGGTTGTTGCGCAAAAAGGGAATTGATCCGTTTGAACGCTCCAGTCTGCTGAACCTTGCCTCGGAAAAGAAAACTTCGGACGAGCAGACGAATGATCGCATCACGATCCACCTGCCCCAGACCGTGAAAGATGCACCAGAGAATCTGCCCGGACCCGAGATGAGCCCGGCCGAGCGGCGTGAACGTGAAATCGGACAGATTCAGAGGGACATCGCCCGCCGCCGCCGTCGCAAACTGTTCGCTCTGTTTGCGCGGCTTGCGGCCTTTGTCCTGCTACCTACCTTTGTCGTGGGTCTCTATTTCTATCGGATTGCGACCCCAATGTACGCCAGCAACTCTGCCTTTCTGATCCTTCAGGCGGACGGGGGCGCAGGCTCTATCGGAGGGCTTCTGGCAGGGACCCAATTTGCGACCACGCAGGATTCGGTTGCCACCCAGGAGTTTCTGGAATCGAAAGATGCGCTTGAACTTTTGGACACAGAGGCCGGTTTCGCTGATGTGTTCAAACAGGACTGGATCGACCCCATTCAGCGATTGTCCCCGGACGCCAGTCTCGAAGAGGCTTACAAGCTGTACAAACGCATGATCACGGTCGGATATGACCCGACCGATGGCCTGATCCGGATGGAGGTGGCGACACCTGACCCCCAGACTTCGGCCGCGTTTTCACGAGAACTGATTTCCTATGCCGAGCAACGGGTAAACGCGCTGACCGAAAAGAAACGCGAAGACCAGATGAAAGATGCCCGGGAAGGGTTTGTAAGCGCTCAGGAAGAACGCAAGAAAGCTCAGGAAGACCTGATCGAGCTTCAGCTGCAAGGCGCAATCCTTGACCCTGAAAGCGTCATTGCCGGGTTGCGGGGCCGCATAAACGAAATCGAGACGCTTATTCAGGACAAAGAACTGCAGCTTGCAGCCTTGTTGGACAATCGCCGCCCAAACAAAGCCAAGGTGGATGGCGCACAGGCCGATATCGCACGGCTTACGGTTGTGCTGGAGGAATTGAACGCCGAAATGCTGGATGTCTCTGCCGGCGAGAATTCGCTGGCCAGGCTGAGTGTTCGGATTCAGATGGCACAGGCCGATCTGGCCGCTAGGGATATGATCCTGCAATCAGCTATGCAGCATATGGAGACAACCAGGACCGAAGCCAATCGTCAGGTTCGGTATCTGACGGTTTCCGTCAATCCTGTTCCCAGTCAGGAACCCAGCTATCCGCGCAAGTTCGAAAATACGATTTTGGCTTTCCTGTTGTTTGCTGGTATCTACCTGATGATCTCGCTTACCGCGTCGGTCCTTCGTGAACAGGTATCCTCGTAAGACACATGAAACATGTAAAAATCTCCGATCTCACGGTCGGCAATGATCTTCCGCTGACGATCATCGCCGGTCCCTGCCAACTGGAAACTGCCGATCATGCCCAAATGATCGCAGGAAAAATGAAAGAGGCCTGCGACGCCGCCGGGGCGCAGTACGTCTTTAAAGCCTCGTACGACAAGGCGAACCGAACTTCGCTGTCGGGTGCGCGTGGTATGGGAATAGACACAGGGCTCAAGGTTCTGGATGACATCCGCAAAACCTTGGGCATTCCAGTGCTGACTGACGTACATACCGAAGCCCAGTGCGCGATTGCGGCCGAGGCTGTGGACGTGCTGCAAATCCCTGCCTTTCTATGCCGACAAACAGATATGCTGCTCGCAGCTGGCGAAACCGGCAAGGCGGTTAATGTCAAAAAAGGACAGTTTTTGGCCCCATGGGAGATGGGCAACATCGTGAGCAAGGTAGAAAGCACTGGGAACACAAACATCCTGCTGACAGAACGCGGAACTTCGTTTGGATATAATACGTTGGTCGCTGACATGCGCGGCCTGCCGCAGATGGCCAAAACGGGATACCCGGTCGTAATGGATGCCACACACTCAGTACAGCAGCCTGGCGGCAAAGGTGGTTCTACTGGTGGGCAGCGAGAATTCGCGCCCGTGATGGCCCGCGCTGCGGTTTCGCTTGGCATCGGTGCGGTTTTTATCGAAACCCATCAGGACCCTGATACTGCACCTTCCGACGGTCCTAATATGATCCCATTGGACCAGATGCCGCAGCTCATCGATACATTGATGCGTTTTGATGCGTTGGCCAAGGCCAACCCTATCCAGATCTGAACAAGAGTATTCCCATGACCAAACCCAACCCCGAGGTGACTCCGAACACCTGGAGCTTTCTGCGCGACGCAATGATCAAGCCAACCGGCTTTCGCGAATATGATGCCCGCTGGAAATATCCAGAAGAGATCAACCTGCCGGGCATGACCGCACTGGGGTTGGGTCTGGGCAAACAGATGCGCAAGCGTGGGATTGAACCCGTGATTGCTGTAGCCAATGATTATCGTGATTATTCTCTGACCATTAAAAATGCCCTGATCCTGGGCCTGATGCAGGCGGGAATTCAGGTAAAGGATATCGGTCCGGCGCTTAGCCCGATGGCCTATTTCGCTCAGTTCCATCTGGACGTTCCAGCGGTGGCCATGGTCACGGCCAGCCACAATCCAAATGGCTGGACCGGGGTCAAGATGGGGTTTGAACGTCCCCTGACCCATGGCCCGGACGAGATGTCGGAACTGCGAGACATTGTTCTGAATGGCGAAGGGCAGACCCACCCTGGCGGGTCCTACGAATTCGTTGATGGCGTGAAAGAGGCCTATATCGACGATCTGGTCGGCGATTTCAGAATATCCCGACCTCTCAAAGTGGTCTGTGCCACAGGGAACGGCACCGCATCCGCCTTTGCCCCGGAAATCTTTGAACGCATGGGGGTCGAAGTCGTGCCCAGCCATAACCAGCTGGACTATACCTTCCCGCATTACAACCCGAACCCAGAAGCGATGGAAATGCTGCACGACATGTCCGATACCGTGAAAGCCAGCGGTGCCGACATGGCGCTGGGGTTCGATGGTGACGGTGACCGCTGTGGCGTTGTGGATGACGAGGGGGAGGAGATTTTTGCTGATAAGGTCGGCGTGATCATGGCCCGCGATCTGGCCAAGATTTACCCCAATGCCACCTTTGTCGCCGACGTGAAATCAACCGGCCTTTTTGCCAGCGACCCCGAGTTGAAGGCCCGCGGGGTCAAGGCAGATTATTGGAAAACCGGCCACAGCCACATGAAGCGGCGAGTCAAAGAGATCAACGCGCTGGCCGGGTTCGAAAAGTCGGGGCATTACTTTTTGGCCGAACCGATTGGCCGTGGCTATGATTGCGGCATGCGCGTCGCGGTTGAGATCTGTAAACTGATGGACCGCAACCCGGACCAAAGCATGTCCGACCTGCGAAAGGCGCTACCGAAAACATGGTCGACACCGACCATGTCCCCCTATGCAGCGGATACCGAAAAATACGACATACTCGACCGTTTGGTCGCAAAGCTGGTCGCCAAATCCGAAGCCGGAGAGACGCTTGCAGGTCGCCCGATCAAGGAAGTGGTCACTGTCAACGGTGCCCGAGTCATTCTGGACAATGGCAGCTGGGGGTTGGTGCGCGCCTCGTCGAATACGCCCAATCTGGTGGTCGTCTGCGAAAGCAGCGAAAGCGAAGAAGAGATGCGTGCCATTTTTGCGGATATCGACGCAGTCATCCGAACCGAACCGGGTGTCGGAGATTACGACCAGACCATCTGAGCATTGATGTCGGGGCGCTGGCCCCGACACTTCAATTGCCGCCAAACAGCTTAAGCAGTCCTTTCTTGGCCTCGTCCTCAAGCTTGTTCTTCAGCGCATCCTCGACGCTGTCACCGTCAGTCCCGGCCGTACCCGTATCGCCGCCTATCTTGTCGATGACTTTCTTTTTGACATCATCCTCAAGCTCTTTGACCTTTCCTCCGGCGGCCGCTTCGATCACCTTGGTCAAGTCCGGCTTGATCGACGGATTGCTCCATGGTCCAACGATACGCACCGGAACCGACAGGCCCTCTCCCGAATTCGCACGCAGAGCGACTGGCGTGAACAGATAGTCGATATTGCGCGCTCCGATCCCGACTTTTCCTTTGCCATCCGCGCGGAAATTGTCCAGCGACATCAACAGATCGTTGTTCTGCAAAACGCCCTTATCAATGGTGAAGCTAGCCGTCAGGCTGTTGAACACGGTGGTGCCACCCGAACCTTTGCCTCGTCCCATCAGACGATCAAGGTCAAAACCCGATATCAGCCCCTTTCCTACATCCAAGCGGCCCTTACCGCTGAGCGAGCGCATGATCTGATTCTCGTTCTGGCCAACGCCCAGAAACTCGAATGATCCCGACCCGGTCCCGGACAGCCGCTCGACCCCGACCAAGGCTGTCAGAGCTAGTTTGAGGTCAATGCCCTTGGCCTTTATCTTGCCGCCAACGGACAACCCATTCCGATTATTGGCCACCACCTGCCCGTTCAGCGTTCCGGAAAACAAGGTTGCCGGGTTCATCTCCAATGCAGCCCGAGACCGGTCCAGCCGCAATGTCAGGTCGCTGGGGCCAAGCGTCAGCTCGGGCAGCGCGATAGATTTGGCTGTCAGTCGAATTTCACCATTGGCCAAAGCCAGCGCCGAGGCGTCGATCGGTTCCCTTGACCACCCCTCCGAGGCAGCACCCGAGCCGGAACCGCCGGAACTGGACGAGACCGTCTGACCACTTTGATTATAGCGAGAAAGATCAAGATCACTGGCATCCAACCGAGCAGTGATCTGTGGCGGGTTGGAAATGACAATATCAACTTCGCCTGTAAAACGGTTACTGTCGAGTGAAGCCACCAGATCGCGCATCGAGATGCGACCGTCTTTGGTATAGGTCATCTGCCCCGACACGTTCGCAGCGCGGCCCAACCCGTGCGGCACTCCAACGCCCTCCTGACCGAACGCGGCCAGCATTTTTTCCGTGTCTTTGGTTTTCAACTGCAGCTTGCCGTCCATCTCTCCGGCAAGGTTGACGCGCCCGTCAAATCCGATGTCACCACCAGGGGCCGCAAGTGCAAGTTCAATCTCGGATGCCGCGCCCGTGGCATAAGCCGGCAAGTCGGGTATCTTGATATCCACGCGGGCCTCACCACCCGGAACCGGCATTTGTGCATCCAGAACCATGGGGGCCGAGACTGCTGGCCAACTAGCAGACAAATCCACATCTGCGACATCAAATCGGGCCGATCCATTTTCAACAAAGATCAGACGCGCCTGGGTCAGTTTCAGATGCTCCAGTGTCACCGCACGCGATGCATCGGCCGGTTTTGATCCACCCGAGCCGCTGGCTGTCGGGGCGACGGCCGTGTCAAACTCCCAGTTTCCGCGCCCGTCTGACAGTTCAAGTCTGAGGGTCGGATTCTCGGCAATAATCCGTTTGATCAGCACATCGCCGGACAAAATGGCCAAGGTATCGACCCCAACCGCCAGGCTTTCGGCGCTCAGCATCGGCTCAGACCCCGCCCACGAGG
Source organism: Ruegeria sp. CDSA077 (assembly GCF_059612265.1). NCBI lineage: Bacteria > Pseudomonadati > Pseudomonadota > Alphaproteobacteria > Rhodobacterales > Roseobacteraceae > Ruegeria > Ruegeria sp. CDSA077. The sequence goes on along the minus strand of NZ_JBXWQG010000001.1, from coordinate 80,147 downwards.
CATTTCCGAAGGAAACCGCCCCGGTTTCCATGCCCAGCACAGGCCAGAAGGACAGCTTAACGCCCCCCGACAGTTTCAGATCACGCCCGGTTTGTGCCTTGACCTGCTCGGCCAGAATGGTCGCCAACTTGTCGCCCGGCATCAGCAGCAACGCGCCGATGACAAGACCGACCACAGCCACCAAAAGGAACAGGATGCGCATTAGCCATTTCATTTTCTGCTCTCCGACTTATTTGGCACGCTATAAAAAGATCATTCAAAGACGGCAGCGCATTTGCAAGGGGAAGCTTTCCCCACTATATGCCGCGCCATGACCACAAACCCGCCAAACCTCCGCCCCGACCTGGCACCTGCTGCCCGGATCACTGATACACCACGTCCGAACCAGCCGACCATCGGCATGGTATCGCTGGGTTGCCCCAAGGCTTTGGTCGACAGCGAGCGGATTCTGACGCGCCTGAGGGCCGAAGGATACGGCATCTCGCCGGACTATTCAGGCGCAGATGCCGTGATTGTGAATACCTGCGGATTTCTGGACAGCGCCAAGGCGGAGTCTCTGGATGCCATCGGCGAGGCTTTGGTAGAAAACGGCAAGGTTATCGTAACCGGATGCCTGGGGGCCGAACCCGATTACATCCGCGAGCATCACCCGCGTATCATGGCCGTCACCGGACCACATCAATACGAACAGGTGCTGGACGCGGTACACAAGGCCGTGCCGCCTGATCCCGACCCCTTCGTGGATCTGCTGCCTGCGGCCAACGTTCAACTGACGCCGCGCCACTACAGCTATCTCAAGATATCCGAGGGCTGTAACCACAAATGCAAGTTTTGCATCATCCCGGACATGCGCGGCAAACTGGCCAGCCGTCCGGCGCATGCTGTTCTGCGCGAGGCGGAAAAGCTGGTCGATAACGGTGTGCGCGAATTGCTCGTGATCTCTCAGGACACGTCGGCCTATGGGTTGGACCGGAAATATGACGTGAATCCCTGGAAAGACCGTGAGGTCCGCAGCCATATCACCGATCTGGCGCGTGAATTGGGTCAGTTGGATGCCTGGATTCGTCTGCACTATGTCTATCCCTACCCGCATGTACGTGAACTGATCCCGCTGATGGCGGATGCTGGCAGCAACGTGCTGCCTTATCTGGATATCCCTTTTCAACACGCACATCCGGATGTTTTGAAACGAATGGCCCGCCCAGCTGCAGCTGCCAGAACATTGGACGAGATCGCCGCCTGGCGCGCGACCTGTCCTGATATCACTCTGCGATCCACCTTTATCGTGGGCTATCCCGGCGAGACCGAAGCTGAGTTCCAGACCCTGCTGGACTGGATGGACGAGGCGCAACTGGATCGCGTCGGCTGCTTTCAGTACGAAAACGTCGAAGGAGCCCGATCCAACGACCTTCCTGACCATGTGCCCGCCGATGTCAAACAAGACCGATGGGAAAGGTTCATGGAAAAGGCTCAGGCGATTTCCGAGGCCAAACTGGCCGCCAAGGTCGGCCATACCCTGCAAGTCATCGTGGATGATATCGACGATGAGGCCGCGACCTGTCGCACCACCGCAGATGCGCCCGAGATCGACGGCAATCTGTTCATCGACGAGGGGTTTGAGGCCCTGAAGCCGGGCGACATTGTCTCGGTCGAGGTGGACGAGGCCGGGGAATATGATCTATGGGGCAAGCTGCGCTAACCACACCTAACTGAATTGACCGACCCAGCGGCAGTCAGAAAAGGCTCAACAGCCCGATAACCCAGGCCAATCCGCCAGCCAAAGCAGACAGTGCCACCGCAGCGCTGGCGGCGTCTTTGGCTTGCCCGGCCAATAGATTGTGTTCGGTCGAAGTATGATCCACCGCCCGTTCGATCGCCGTGTTGAACAGTTCGGCCACCAGAACCAACAGACCGATCACCAGTATCAGAGCCCGAACGCCATCGCTCAGGGGCAGCCACAGGGCCAGACCCGCAGAAACAAGATTAGCGCAGACCCAAGCGCGGAACGAGTATTCACCGTGCCAAGTGGCAGCCAATCCCTGCCAGCTCCAGCGGATGCGGTCCTTTAGATGGGTGACAAGTTTTCTCATGCGACCTCGGTAATTCAATAGGTCAAACAGAAACCCGAACACCGTATGACAGGCAATAAAAAAGCCACCCATAGGGCGGCTTTTTTGTTCGATTGTGCGGGCGGCTATGTCGGAATCCGCCCGAGAAAATCTTATTGAGCAGTCGGATTACATACGGTCTGACCTGCTTCGGTCGTCGCCAGATCTGTCCCTGCCGGGCAGCTCGGCGTGCCGTATTTGTCATAATCTGGGGTAATGTATACCGGTGTCGGCTCTTCCTGTTGCGAGCAAGCAGCCAGAACCAGGGCAAACGCACTAACGGCAGCAAATTTGAGTTTCATGTCCGTCATTCCTCTAATTAATTTCTGTTATTGCCCTGAACATGGGGCCGACTTCACAATACGGTGTGGTTGGTAATTTTGCAATAAAATCAACAGCGCGTTTGCGAAAGCAGGCAAAACCATGCCGGGGGGATTGCCCAGGGAATGGGTGCCGCGTGGCAGCTACTGCTTTCGGCACATCTGTTCAGGCGATAGACTGGGGAAAGTCAGCGAACGGAGAAATCAGATGCCAGAAGGTCCAGTCATTGCGCAAAAAGCGCCCTATCCAATCGAAGTAACCGAAGGAAAAAGCTATTTCTGGTGCTCGTGCGGCCGGTCCAATCGGCAGCCATTTTGTGATGGATCTCACAAAGGAACCGGCTTTGAACCGGTCAAGTTCACGGCTGATACCAGCAAGAAACTGTTCTTCTGCGGCTGCAAAAACTGCGCTAACCCACCGTTTTGCGACGGGACACATTCCAAGATCTGATCACTTCAGCCGGTTGAAAACATGGCTATTTACGCAGAACCCGGGCGCTGAACGGGGATCAGATTGCTGTACGGCCAGCCATATCGTGCATTTCTCGTGACAGTCCGAGGCCCGGCAACGCGTTACCATCTCGGCGTATTCATCCGGGCTCAACCGCCCGTCGGACATGGCTTCGGTCAACGAGATCTTAAGGCATCGGGCCACGGATCGTGTCAGCCAAAAGTGCTTTTCCACGTCGCCCAGTACAGCGTGTTTCATCCCAATTCCTGCATTTGTATTGCTTTCAACGCGGCGAATTGATGTTTGTTCGGGCAGGTTTGCGGTGCTCCTGCAATATCTGGATGTCTTTCCATCCAATCCGGGCAGGCAGCCGCCCAGCCACATCCCTGACACAGGCGGATCATTTCAGCCCAGTCTTCCTGACTTAGCCGACCTTTATTGTGGGCCCGTACAATATCCGTACCCGTCGCTTGCCCCATCCTCAACACAAGGCGCAAATGGGTCATGAGGTGTCCAAGGCGCGGCATTGCGGCCCCCCTAAGGGATCAACTTGCTTAACAAATCCTGGTTCCGGCAATATTCGGGTGTCTGCGCTGCCAGAACCGGTTGATTCAAAAAAGATTGGCAATGGCCCGGGTTCGGGCAATCGGTGCATCGCAGAACCGCATCGGTAATCTGATCCACCGATATATGTCCAGCGATTGCAGATTCCTGCAGATCAACCCCCAGCTTGCCTGCCATACGGTCAACAAGACCAGCATGATGCCTAAGCGTTTCGCGATCGGGCATTGGCATTCCTTTCCGTTTCGCTTTGTCTGATCAGACTAGCAATACGAAACAGCCCAAGCCTTGACGCAGGTCAAAGTCCCAATTCCAGTTCGTCCAGATAAGCCCGTGTTGCATCCTGCACCCGTCGGAATCGATCACCGCCCAGCTTTTTTCCGCCATACCATCGAGTGACAATGACGATATGACCGCTCAGTTCGGCCCTTTCCAGCATGCGCAGAATCACCATTCCGGCACCGCTTTCCCCGTCATCCGCTTTGAGCGCACCAGTAGGCAGGATTGCGGCCCAGGTATTGTGCGTGGCCTTGGCATAGCTTTTGTCAGATTTCAGGTCCTGCAGGACAGCAGCCACCTCGTCACGGGAACTGACCAAAGCGCCGGACACGGCATATTTCGATCCGCGGTCCGTCAAGACAACCCCCAACCGTTTCAGTCCCGTCATTGTGTCAGCCCAAGCTGCCGCGAGGTTTCCAAAACAATTTCGACGCGCTGAGCATTCGGTGGATGGGTGCCTAGAAAACGATCGCCCGGGTCAGGAATTCGGTCAAAATAGCGGGCTCCTAACAAGGGATTATAACCTGCCCGGTGCGTGATGATCGTTCCCAACCGGTCCGCTTCCAGTTCAAAGTCCTTGACATATATCTGGGCACCCACCTGCGCGCCCAGCTTCTGCGCCTGTTCAAGATCGGCGTCATTTGCCCCCGCTATGCGTGCAAGCTCGCCAAAAATCGCGGCACTTTCTCGTGAGTTTTCGGACTGGCGGGGAATATGGCGCAGGATGTGATGAGCAGATTCATGCCCCATCACAAAGGCCAGTTCATCGGCGTTTTCCACCGATTGAATCATCGCGCGGGTGAAGATTATGACTGGTTGATTGTCGTCATCCAAGGTTTGAAAAGCATTTGCTGGTGCGCGAGGGTTCAGATCAACCACGATCGAAAAATCGCAGTTGCTGACATTACTGCGCCGCTTGCACTCTGCGCGCGCCACATCCCCGACCCTTTGACTGATTTCGCGAAAGGTCAGCACATCGACCTGAAAATCAGTTGAGGGTTGTTGCCATTCCTCTACCGGCTGAACGCGTAACGAACCGGTGTCACAGGCCGACAGAACCAGACCAAATACCAACAAGATCAGGCGACGCATACTATTTCCTTTGGTCCGGTCATGCCTTTTCTTCGAACATAGCCCGACACTAGGCGGTTCGCCACCGGACGATTTCCCACGAACGGGTTGCATTGCAATGTTCCGCCCGGCAAGCTGGACACATGTTTTCGATTGAGCATGAATTCGACTCGACGGTCATAACCCTGGTGGACGAAGGCGAGAAGCCTTTGAACGAGGATGTGGTTATTAACAATTTTGCAGAATGCGTAACGCTGGAACAACTGGATCCGCGCACTGACCAGGTTCAGAAGATTACGCTTTCGCCCGAACAGGTTCGTGATCTGGCTGCGGCACTGGATCTGCCCGAAGGTGTTTACCAAATTCGCGAAACCCCCGATCAGGCCTGACACACAAAGACTTTCTCGCGCGATGTCTGGCCGCGCTTCAGGATCAGTGCGGACGGAGCAACCCCCAGCGCCACCGCCAGAAGCTCACGTGTGGCTTCATTTGCCCTGCCGTTTTCGGGCGGTGCAGTGATATATATTCTGATCGTTCCGTCCTGAACCAAAATCCTGTCTGCTGCGGCTTTCGGGGTAACCCTGACCGCAATCTCAGCATTCGGTGCAACACGGTCGCTCAGGTCTGGAAGATTTCTTAGTTTCGGTTTTCCCATTGGCACCTTCTGTTAACAAAGACCCTTGCACGGTTGGGCGGGGAATGAAATTGATCCAACTGGTCCAGCCGATTGCACTTGAAACTCGCCAGACGTTCAACCAGATACAGACAGCCTATGTAAAGGAAGTTAACATATGTCCTTGAAGAATCCGGCCGCTTTTGAGTTTCTGCAGACCCGTCGGTCGCGCCCAGCCAAAACGTTGATTGAACCAGCCCCCGACCGTGAGCAGCTGATGCCCCTGCTGACCGCAGCAGCCCGCAGCCCGGATCACGGAAAACTGGAACCCTGGCGGTTCATCGTGCTTGAAAAAGGCGCAATGGGGCGCCTGTCGGGGCTAACGCAGGAATGCGGTGAGGCGCTTGGCAAATCCCCTCAAGACATTGAAAAAGCGCGCGGACAGTTTGATTTAGGCCATCTCGCCGTCGCTGTGATCGAGGTTCAGAAGCCTTCGGAAAAGATTCCAGCCATCGAGCAGACCTATTCCGCCGGGGCTGTTTGCCTTGCTTTGCTGAACGCTGCTTTGACCGCAGGATGGGGCGCGAATTGGTTGTCTGGCTGGCAAACCCACGATCCGGAATTCTGTCGCAAGGCGTTTGAATTGCAGGATAACGAACGGGTTGCCGGTCTGATCCATATCGCGACCGAAGGCTCGACCCCGCCCGAACGCCCCCGCCCGGATGTTGATGCCCTGACCGAATGGGTCACAGAATGATCATCCTCAACGCTTTTTTTTCAGCGCTTGGTCAGATCGGAGACCCGAAATTCCGCAGGGTTCTGCTGCGAGGTATCGGCCTGACCATCCTGATGCTGATCGCAGCCTGCGCCGGTGCAATTTGGCTGATCAACCGGCTGTCAGGGGACGAGATATCGCTGCCATTCATTGGTGCAGTTCCCTGGCTGAATGACGTCCTCAGCTATTCCGGCATTTTCCTGGTGCTGATCCTGCCAGTGTTTCTGATGATTCCCGTCGCCTCAGCCATCACGTCTGTGTTTCTGGACGATGTCACGCAAGCTGTAGAGGACAGGCATTATCCGAGCCTGCCCGCGGTTCCACGCATCCCGATAGGCGATGCGATCACTGACGCGCTTGGATTTATGGGCGTGTTGATCCTGGCCAACCTTCTGGCGCTGATCCTTTATGCGATCTTCACGCCACTGGCCCCGTTTATCTTTTGGGCGATGAACGGATTTCTGCTGGGGCGTGAGTATTTTACGCTGGCAGCCATGCGCCGTATCGGGCGTGAGGGCGCGCGAAAACTGCGGGCACAACATTCGTCAACAATTTGGCTTGCGGGCACGTTGATGGCCATCCCACTGTCTATTCCGCTGGTGAACCTTGTGATCCCGATTATCGGAGCTGCTACATTCACGCATATCTTTCATAAGCTGTCAGGGCCAACGCCCTGAAGCTTAGTTTCGCGGTTCCATTTGATTTAGCCAATCGAAATCCCGTACCGAAATCACGCCCGAAATAATGATCCCTGCAATGATAGCCCAGAGCACGACCGACACCCCGGTGGTGATCCATAGCTTTTTCTTCATGTGATGCACTTCCGGGGCCCCTGAATGGGTGCCGGGAACGACCTCGCCCAAATCACCCTGGGTCTTGATGCGGATCGGCAGAATCACCAAAAGCGTCATGAACCAGATGACGGCAAACAGAACCAGTCCTGCAGTGATCGTCATGTGTACACCTCCGGTGTTTATACTTGTTCCAACTCGACCAGACAGCCGTTGAAATCTTTGGGATGCAGGAAAAGAACCGGTTTCCCGTGCGCACCGATCTTGGGTTCACCGCTACCCAGCACCCGGGCGCCGGTTTCTTTCAGGTGATCACGCGCGGCAATGATATCCTCTACCTCATAGCAGACATGATGGATTCCGCCGGCGGGGTTCTTCTCTAGAAAACCGTTGATCGGGCTGTCATCGCCCAAAGGATAAAGCAACTCGATCTTGGTGTTGGGCAATTCAATGAACACCACAGTAACGCCGTGATCAGGTTCATCCTGCGGCGTGCCAACCTTGGCACCTAAAGCGCTGCGGTACTGTTCAGACGCCGCCATAAGATCAGGGACGGCAATGGCAACGTGGTTTAAGCGGCCAATCATGGAACTCTCCTACCTTCTGAGTTGCAGCGGTTATGGGGACAGATCAGGCAAAGGACAAGTGCGCCAAATTGCCGTTAACCCCGTGTTAGCCAGAAGTTCCTAGCGTGAAGCATCTGCTGAATAGGAGTTCTGCCATGGACGATTCGAGCCCCTTCACCTCACCCGCACAGCCAACGGCCACGCGGCCGCTGCTGGGACAAACCATTTTGGTTGTTGAAGACAGCCGCTATGCCTGCGACGCTATCCGGTTAATGTGTTTGCATTCGGGTGCGCGGATCAGGCGAGCCGATTGCCTGAAATCCGCCCGACGCCACCTTCAAATCTATCGGCCTTCTGTGATCTTGGTGGATATGGGACTACCCGATGGCTCTGGTGCTGATCTGATTGCCGAATTGGCCATGACTACGCCCCGGATCGGAGCGATTCTGGGCATGTCAGGCGACGACAATTCAGAAACCCTTGCGACAGAGGTTGGCGCGGACGGGTTTCTTGCCAAACCGCTTAACTCACTGTCCTATTTCCAGTCGTCTATTCTGAATTGTCTACCTGAAGACCGCCGCCCCTGCACGCTCCACGCCGTTCGGGATGAGGTGATATGCCCCGATCCTATGGCCTATCAGGACGACATGGCACATATCGCCGATGTTCTGGCCGGACCGAATGACCATCGGTCACTGGACTATGCGGCCCAATTCCTGCGCGGCGTTGCCCGTGATGCTGAAGATACGGTTCTGGCCGAAGCCGCCCAGCAGTTGGCTGCCTCACGCGCCGCAGGTATGCCCATCACCGCTCTGACAGCCCAGGTTGCGGGAATAGTGCAGGCCCGTCTGGAACAGCGCGAGGCTATCTGAAGTGACAACCGGATATTTAATTACCGCATCGCTCCTTTGTCTGTGGGCATACAGACAGACACGCGTCAGCGCGCGTGACATTCGGAACAGCCGCGAGAGGAAAAAGGACCATTTCCTGTAAACCCGCTAACAGAGAATTGGGAATGGGTTGAAAACAGAAAAAAATCCGCCACAGGCGACTGTGGCGGGTTTTCTATCAGTCCTGAGGGATAATCCGCAGGCCCAACTCCATCAGCTGGTCCGAGGCCGGGTCGGACGGTGCCTGCATCATCAGATCCTCGGCACGCTGGTTCATCGGGAACATCATGACCTCGCGGATATTGGCTTCATCGGCCAAAAGCATCACGATCCGGTCGATACCAGCTGCACAGCCACCGTGCGGCGGGGCGCCATAGTGGAAGGCGTTGAACAGCGCGCCAAAGCGGGATTTCACCTCATCCGCGCCATAGCCAGCCAGCTCAAAAGCCTTCAGCATGATCTCGGGCTTGTGGTTCCGGATCGCGCCCGAGACCAGCTCGTATCCGTTACAGGCCAGGTCATATTGATAACCGCGCACGTCCAGAGGATTACCCTGCAGCGCCTCCATCCCGCCCTGCGGCATCGAGAAGGGGTTGTGTTCAAAGTCGATCGCACCGGTTTCTTCGTCTTGCTCATAGATCGGGAAATCGACGATCCAGGCAAAGGCAAAGCGGTCTTTCTCGGTCAGGTTCAGTTCATCACCGATCACATCGCGCGCCCTGCCGGCCACCTTTTCAAAGGCTTTCGGTTTGCCGCCAAGGAAGAACGCAGCGTCTCCGACGCCCAGACCCAACTGCTGGCGGATCGCCTCGGTCCGTTCAGGGCCAATGTTTTTGGCCAGTGGACCGGCGGCCTCCATCCCTTCGCCCTGATCGCGCCAGAAGATATAGCCCATACCGGGCAGACCCTCTTTCTGGGCAAAGGCGTTCATGCGGTCGCAGAACTTGCGGCTGCCACCCGTCGGCGCAGGGATAGCGCGGATTTCGGTGCCATCCTGCTCCAACAGCTTCGCGAAAATCGCGAACCCAGACCCGCGGAAGTGGTCGGAGACCACTTGCATTTTAATAGGATTCCGCAGGTCGGGCTTGTCGCTGCCATACCACAAGGCCGCGTCCTTGTAGGAAATCTGCGGCCAGTCCTGATCGACTTTACGGCCGCCGCCGAACTCTTCGAACACGCCGGTCAGAACGGGCTGAATCGTGTCGAATACGTCCTGCTGCTCGACAAACGACATCTCAAGGTCAAGCTGGTAGAAATCGGTGGGTGAGCGGTCGGCGCGCGGGTCTTCGTCCCGGAAGCAGGGCGCGATCTGAAAATACTTGTCGAAGCCCGACACCATGATCAGCTGTTTGAACTGCTGTGGGGCCTGCGGCAGCGCGTAGAACTTGCCCGGGTGAAGACGTGACGGAACGAGGAAATCGCGCGCGCCTTCAGGCGAGGACGCCGTGATGATTGGCGTCTGATACTCGCGGAAGCCCTGATCCCACATCCGGCGGCGCATCGAGGCAACAACGTCCGAGCGCAAGGTCATATTCTGCTGCATCACTTCGCGGCGCAGGTCCAGATAGCGATAGCGCAGGCGCGTTTCCTCAGGGTATTCCTGATCGCCGAACACCATCAGCGGCAGCTCGTCAGCGGCGCCCAGTACTTCCAACTCGCGCACGTAAACTTCGATCTCGCCCGTGGGCAATTTCGCGTTCACCAGATCAGCGGCGCGCGCTTTGACTGTGCCATCGATACGGATACACCATTCCGAGCGGACTTTTTCCAGTTCGGCGAATGCCGCGCTGTCGCCGTCGCACAAAACCTGTGTGACGCCGAAATGATCGCGAAGGTCGATGAATAGAACGCCGCCGTGATCTCGGACCCGATGCACCCAGCCAGACAGGCGAACGGTTTCACCGACATTGGCGGCGGTCAGAGCGGCGCAGGTGTGGCTGCGATAGGCGTGCATGGATCATATCCCTTCGGGCGCAGAATTGGTCGGGCCGATACACCGCGTCAGACTGGGAAAGTCAAGGCAAGTCGCACCGTCAAAACGGCCTTTGCACGTTGCCTGAGTAGAAATAGATGCCCAGACCCACTGCAAAGATGATGTTCCCCGCGATGGCATGCAGCAGAACCGCATAGAAAAACGATCCGCGTTTGCGATAGGCCCAGGTGAACAGCAACCCTCCGGCAAATGTCATCAGAGCTACGATCCAGCTCCAATACATCAAATGCGCAAGCGAGAAGAGCGATGCATTCAGCAGATAAGCTGTGCGTCCATTGGGCAGGATCGCGTGGTAACGACGAAAGAACAGCGACCGGAACAGCAGCTCTTGCGGCAGGGCGGAAACGAATGGGTAAAACACCCAAATCATCGCCAGCAGCTCGGGTTGGTTGTGCAACAGGAAAAAGGCAGCTTCGGGACGGGTCAGTCGTACTAGCGCAACACAAAACAGGGTCATTCCCACAGCAAAGCCGGCGACTTCGGGCCAGGACCAGTTGCGCCAGTTATATCGCAATTCCGCCCAGGCAAATCCGTGCGTGAAATGCAACAACACGATCCCGATGGCCGTAAAGGTAAACAGCGATGGAAACATCCAGTTGGGCGGGAAAAGTACGGCAATCAGCACAGGTACGGCGATGAAGAACAAACCGAATTCCAGTCGCAACCAACGGGAAGGTGCTGCGGCTTCAGCCCAATCGGTTTGCCTGTTCACAGTACCGCCAATTCTGCCCAGATCAGGCCTCGCAAGGAATTGCCCATCCAGAACCTTTCCGCGCTTTGCAGGTCGGTCATGGTCAGCACCGCCTCGCTGACTTTATTATTTTCCAGCAAGTCTTCGCGCAAGATCCCGGGAAGCAAGCCGGAGGACAAGGGCGGCGTCAGGCAACGACCATCGGGCATGTCCAGAAAGATGTTAGTGATGGTGCCCTCGCACACTTCGTCACGCTCATTCAGAAACAGCCACTCATCTACGCCCTTGGGCAGTTCCGCCCGGGCCCGGTCATAAACATCGCGCTGCGTCGTCTTGTGCTGCAACCAGATATCAGAGGCGGCAAGCTTCGTATTGGAAACTGCGACCCGCCAGACGGACGGGTTATCCGCCAGTGCACCAGTTGTCACACCAAACCCGCCACTGATGTCCATCGTCAATCGACAGCGCAACGAGGTTGAACCCGCAACTTGGTCGAGCGTTGCAATCGCGCGCCCTGCATCGAAAGGAAGCCCCAATGCCCGTGCCGAACGCTCCATCCGGGCCAAGTGTTTTCCAACACGCACAAACCCGCTCTCTGGCCGGAATGCCAGTGTTTCGATCAGACGGAAGTCAGGGTCAGCTGGTGGGCGAAACGTGCCTTCCATAGCGCTTCCTCATATTCGGATGGGGCTGTGCTGTCCCAGACAACACCCCCACCCACATTCAGCGTGGCCTTGTTGCCCTCGACCATCAGCGTACGAATAGCCACGTTGAACTCGGATCGCCCGTCTGGCGCGGCCCAGCCGATAGCACCACAATAGATATCGCGTGGCCAGGGTTCGAGATCGGTCAAAATCTCCATCGCGCGAATTTTGGGCGCGCCGGTGATCGAGCCGCAGGGAAACAACGCGTTTAGGATATCGGAAAGTTCTGCCCCCAGATGTAGCTGCGCCTGCACCAGCGAGATCATCTGATGCACGGTTGCATATGTTTCGACCTTGAAAAGCTCGGGTACCTTTACGGACCCCGGCAGCGCAACCCGGCTGATGTCATTGCGCAGAAGGTCAACGATCATTAGGTTTTCAGCGCGATTCTTCTCGTCTCTCGACAAGAAATCGCGGCGGCGCGCGTCCTCGGCCATGTCTTCGCTGCGGGGTTGTGTGCCCTTCATCGGGCGGGTTTCGATCGTCCGGTCTGCACCGGTGCGAAAGAACAACTCTGGCGAGCGGCTGAGCAAATCGGGCAAACCATCCTGCTGAACCAGCACTCCGTGACCGACCGGCTGGCCCACAGCCAACGCTGCATAAAGCGAGGCGCTATCCCCTTGCAATGTCAGGTCAATGGGGAACGTCAGGTTGGCCTGATAGATATCCCCGGCCCCGATCGCATCATGGACCTGCTGAAAGGCGCGTGCATATCTTGCCTCGTCCCAGCGCGGTGTGAATTCGACAACACCACCCAGGGGTGCGGGCAGATCGCACTGGCCTGGCGCATCATAGGCGCCGAAACACAGCAGTGGCAGGCGGCGGTCAACAGGCATCCGGTCCAACAGGCGGGGTTCCAACGCATATCCAAGCTCATAGCTTGCATAACCGGCCAGCCAGGCCCCATCCGCGCGTGCCTCATCCAGCGCCGCCAAAGCCTGTGGCACGTCTTCCGCTTTGTCTGCGCGGATCACCCGGTCTGGCCGTTCGAAATAAGTTCCCGATCCGGCCGGCCCCTGATCAAAACGAATACGCACGTGCATCCTCATTTGTCGTGCTGCGCGGTATAGACAATACGGCGGTAAGGGAAAGAGGGGAAAGCGGCAATTTCGCCCCTGTTTCCGATACCTCTTGAACCTTTTGGCGCGGTCCCTATAACGCAGAACAATTTGGGCACGCGGGCGGTGCCCTGACTCGCAGTTAACCGAAGGAAACAGGCTATGCCGAGAAGAACCGACATCCAGTCGATCATGATCATCGGGGCGGGCCCCATTGTCATCGGTCAGGCCTGCGAATTCGACTATTCAGGCGCACAGGCCTGTAAAGCCCTGCGCGAAGAAGGATACCGGGTCATTCTGGTAAACTCAAACCCGGCTACAATCATGACCGATCCCGGTCTGGCCGATGCCACTTATATCGAGCCGATCACGCCCGAAGTTGTCGCCAAGATCATCGAGAAAGAACGCCCCGACGCCTTGTTGCCCACAATGGGTGGGCAGACCGGACTGAACACCTCACTTGCACTGGAAGAGATGGGCGTACTGGACGAGTTCGGTGTCGAGATGATCGGTGCGACCCGCGACGCCATCGAAATGGCCGAAGACCGCAAACTATTCCGCGAAGCGATGGATCGGCTGGGCATCGAAAACCCCAAGGCCACCATCGTTACCGCCCCCAAGCGCGACGACGGCTCCACCGATCTTGATGCTGGCGTCCAGATTGCCTTGGGCGATCTGGAAGACATCGGCCTGCCTGCCATCATTCGCCCCGCCTATACCATGGGCGGCACCGGCGGCGGTGTGGCTTATAACCGCGAGGATTATATTCACTTCTGCCGCTCGGGCATGGATGCCTCGCCGGTAAACCAAATCCTCGTCGATGAGAGCCTGCTGGGTTGGAAAGAGTATGAGATGGAGGTGGTACGCGACACGGCCGACAACGCCATCATCGTCTGTTCCATTGAGAATATCGATCCGATGGGTGTGCATACCGGCGACTCTATCACCGTGGCCCCTGCCCTGACACTGACCGACAAAGAATACCAGATCATGCGCAACGGCTCCATCGCCGTTCTGCGCGAGATTGGGGTCGAGACTGGCGGTTCGAACGTACAATGGGCGATCAACCCCGAAGACGGCCGAATGGTCGTGATCGAGATGAACCCCCGCGTGTCGCGTTCTTCCGCGCTGGCGTCCAAAGCGACCGGGTTCCCGATTGCGAAGATCGCGGCCAAACTGGCTGTTGGCTATACGCTGGACGAACTGGACAATGACATCACCAAGGTCACGCCCGCCTCCTTCGAGCCAACCATCGACTATGTCGTGACAAAAATTCCGAAATTTGCGTTCGAAAAGTTCCCCGGCTCTGAACCTTACCTGACCACGGCGATGAAATCGGTGGGTGAGGCCATGTCCATTGGCCGCACGATCCACGAATCGATGCAAAAGGCGCTGGCCTCGATGGAATCCGGCCTGACTGGCTTTGATGAAGTGGAAATCCCCGGCCTGAACGTTGGTGTCTGGGACGAGGTCAGTGACAAAGTCGCGGTGATCAAAGCGATCAGCAAGCAAACCCCCGACCGTCTGCGCACCATCGCGCAGGCCATGCGTCATGGTTTGACCGATGATGAGATTTTTGGGGTCACCAAATTTGACCCTTGGTTCCTGGCCCGCATCCGCGAGATCATCGAGGCCGAGCGTCAGTTGCGCAAAGACGGCCTGCCGGTGACCGAAGAAGGCATCCGCAGGCTGAAAATGCTTGGCTTTACCGATGCGCGCTTGGGCAACCTGACAGGCCGTGACGAAGGCAATGTACGCCGCGCCCGCCGCAATCTGGGTGTTAACGCAGTATTCAAGCGCATCGACACTTGCGCTGCCGAGTTTGAGGCGCAGACGCCCTATATGTACTCGACCTACGAAGCCCCTATGATGGGTGATGTTGAGTGCGAGGCGCGCCCGAGTGACCGCAAGAAGGTTGTTATCCTGGGCGGCGGACCCAACCGGATCGGTCAGGGGATCGAATTCGACTATTGCTGTTGTCACGCCTGCTTCGCACTGACCGATGCGGGCTATGAGACCATCATGATCAACTGTAACCCCGAAACGGTTTCGACCGACTATGACACTTCAGACCGGTTGTATTTCGAACCGCTAACTTTTGAACACGTGATGGAAATCCTGACGAAAGAACAGGAAAACGGCACGCTGCACGGTGTTATCGTTCAGTTCGGTGGTCAGACCCCGCTAAAACTGGCCAACGCGCTGGAAGAAGAAGGCATTCCGATCCTCGGCACTACACCCGACGCCATCGACCTCGCCGAAGACCGCGAAAGGTTTCAGGCGCTGGTCAATGAACTGGACCTGAAACAGCCCAATAACGGCATCGCATCGACCGACGAGCAGGCGCTGAAAATCGCCGAGGATATCGGCTTTCCGCTGGTGATCCGCCCGTCCTATGTTCTGGGTGGCCGCGCGATGGAAATCGTGCGCGATATGGACCAGCTGCGGCGCTATATCAACGAGGCCGTGGTGGTCTCGGGCGACAGCCCCGTGCTGCTGGACAGCTATTTGGCGGGCGCGGTTGAACTGGATGTCGACGCCCTGTGCGACGGCACGGACGTACATGTCGCAGGCATCATGCAGCATATCGAAGAGGCTGGCGTGCATTCGGGCGATAGCGCCTGTTCGCTGCCGCCCTACTCGCTGTCGAAAGAGGTGATTGGCCGGATCAAGGAACAGACCTTCAAGCTGGCCAAGGCGTTGAACGTTGTCGGCCTGATGAACATTCAGTTCGCGATCAAGGATGATGATATCTACCTGATCGAAGTCAACCCGCGCGCCTCACGCACCGTGCCATTTGTGGCCAAAGCCACGGACAGCGCCATTGCCTCCATCGCCGCGCGTGTGATGGCCGGCGAGAAGCTGGCGGATTTCCCGTTGCGCCCGGCTTACAAGACCGTGGACGACACCAAGATCGCCGACCAGATGACACTGGCAGACCCGGATATGCCGTGGTTCTCGGTGAAAGAGGCGGTGCTGCCCTTCGCCCGGTTCCCCGGCGTCGACACTATTCTGGGGCCTGAGATGCGCTCGACCGGAGAAGTCATGGGCTGGGACCGCGACTTCCCCCGCGCCTTCCTCAAAGCACAGATGGGTGCGGGAATGGTGCTGCCATCCTCGGGACGTGCGTTTATTTCGATCAAGGATGCCGACAAGACGCCTGCCATGCTTGAGGCCGCACAGGTTCTGGCCGCGCAGGGCTTTGCCCTTGTCGCCACCCGCGGAACGCAAAGCTGGCTGGCCGAGCACGGTATTGCCTGTGATCTGGTCAACAAGGTCTATGAGGGCCGTCCTGACGTGGCTGACATGCTTAAAGATGGTCAGGTACAGTTGGTGATGAATACCACCGAAGGTGCACAGGCGGTCGAGGACAGCAAGGCCATCCGGTCCATCGCGCTCTATGACAAGATCCCATATTTCACCACCGCCGCCGCCAGCCACGCTGCCGCGTTGGCGATAAAGGCGCAGGCCGAAGGGGATGTCGAGGTCAGGTCCCTGCAAGGCTGACCTTCTCCCACTACACCAGAATAAAGCAAAACCCCCGGTCCATGACCGGGGGTTTTTCATTTAGACAACCGGCTGCGGTGGTTTCTTGCGCCGTTCCTCCGGCAGGAAGAACACCATGTAGAACACGGGGGCCGCCACCATGGTAAGGACCGTGGCAAAGGCCAGACCTCCCATGATGGTCACCGCCATCGACCTGAAGAACGCATCCGTCAACAACGGAGCCATACCCAAAATCGTCGTGATTGCGGCCAGCATCACGGGGCGCAAACGCGAGACCGAAGCCTCGATGATCGATTCACGCAGCCCCTGCCCGGTTGCACGTACCAAGTCGATCTCTTCGACCAAAACGATACCATTCTTGATCAGCATCCCCGATAGGCTAAGCAGTCCCAGTAGCGCCGTAAATGTGAACGGCAGACCCGTTCCCAGCAGACCGATCACCACTCCGTTTACCGACATCGGTACCAACAGCCAGATAATGATCGGCTGACGAATGGCGTTGAATATCAGCACCGAAATCAGAACCATGATCAACAGGCTCAACGGCAACTGACGACCCAGGCTTTTATTTGCATCGCCAGCATTCTCGAACTCTCCACCCCATTCCAGTCGATAGCCCGCTGGCAGCTCCATGCTTTCGATAGCTGTGCGGACTTCGGAATGAACCTGCGCAGCTGTCAAATCCGGCGGGATGTCGGCCCCTACCGTAATGGTCAGCACACGATCCCGGCGGTGAACCAGCGTATTGAGTGCCTTATATTCGAACCTGTCGACCATTTGCTCGATCGGCACGAATTTCTGCGACTGGTCCGAGAATACAACCTGATCCACGATCGAATAATCCCCGTCCACTGGGCGGCGCAAGATGATCGGAATCAGACGGTCGCGCTCGCGGAACACACCACCGGTGATCCCATCGGTCGAGAATTGCAGAGTCGCCGCGATATCTTCGCGCGACACCCCTGCGGTCTGCGCCCGTTCGGTCGCATAAATTGGCTGGACAGCCAGCCCTTGTTCGCGCCAGTCGTGATAGACGTTCAGCGCATTGGGCGAGGCCGCGCGCATCGTCTGCACAGCCTCATTCGCAAGTTGCCGAAGCACCGCCGGATCGCTTCCCGAGAAACGGGCCTGAATTGGATCACCGCCCCCAGGACCAAAGACCAGCCGCTTGGTGCGGAACTTGCCTTCGGGGAACTGCGCCGAGCCAAACGCCTCGAGATCCGCCCGCAAAGCCGGAATGTCATCCAATGTTTCCGTCCGGATGATCATGTGACCGTAGCTGGGGTTCGGCTTTTCCGAAGAGTAGGTCAACAAAAAACGAGTTGCTCCTTGCCCAACAAATGTCGTGACAGATACCACATCGTCCCGATCCGCCAGCCAGTTTTCGAAAACAGCCATATCCTCGGCGGTGCGCGCAATGGGTGTGCCCTGCGGCAGGTTGTAATGCACGAAAAACAGCGGTGTATTCGAGTCTGGAAAGAACTGTTGTTTGACCAAACCAAATCCTGCGAAACAGACCACGGTAATGCCCACCAGCATTGCAATCACCATCCAACGGAACCGCAGCGCCCAGTTTAGGATCGCGCCATAAACACGGAACATGATCCCGCCATAGGCATCAATTTCACCTTCTTTGCCCTGCTTGAAGAAATAGTGCCCAAGCATCGGAGTCACCGTCAGCGCCAGGGTCCAGCTCAGCAGCAGCGATATCCCGATTACAGCAAATAGCGAAAACAAGAACTCGCCCGTCGCATCAGGGCTAAGACCAATCCCGGCAAAAGCCATGATGCCAATCACCGTTGCTCCCAACAGCGGGATTTGCGTTTTGGCCGCAGCCTCATCCGCCGCATCGCGCGAATTCTTGCCGCGCAGCATTGCAATCTGCATTCCTTCGGCCACCACAATGGCGTTGTCCACCAACATACCCATCGCGATGATCAAAGCGCCCAACGAAATTCGTTCCATCTCGATCGAGAACAATGCCATGAACAACAACGTGCCAACCACGGTCAGCAACAGAGTTGTTCCCACTACCACAGCCGCGCGCCAACCCATGAACAGGGCCAAAACCGCAACAACAATAGAGACCGACAGCGCGAGGTTCACCAGAAAATCGTTCGATGCCTGCTCAACAACGACGTGCTGCTGGTAAATCGGCAGGATTTCGACACCATAGGGGATCTGAGGATCCAACTCGGCAAATTTTGCGTCAGCACGCTTGCCAACCTCAACGATATTATCAGTCGAAAGCCCAGCGATACCCAGAGTGAAAGCTTCGGTCCCGTTGAACCGGATGATGACATTAGGATCGGTTAGGCGACCACGATGTACATTCGACATATCGAACAGGTTGATAACCTGGCCCTGCGATCCAACAGAAAGGCCAGCAATGGCGGAAACCGTATCGGATCCTTCGGCGGTTAATATCGCGGTCCGGCCATCTTCTGATCGCAATGACCCCGACGAGTTTACCGAGTCCGCATTTGTAATCGCGTCGGTAAGCGCCTGCAGAGGCACGTTCTGGTTCACCGAAATAGACAGGTCGGGTTCGATAAAGATCGCCTCTTGCGGCAGGCCCATCACCTCGACATCCGCGACACCGTCAACCGTCAGTAGTTCGCGCCGAAGAAATGTGGAAAGCTCATGTTTTTCAGCGTCCGAGAAGCCCTCGGCCGTGACCGCATAAAACAAGCCAAACACATCGCCAAACCCGTCATTGACCAGCGGTTCACCCACCCCCGATGGCAGCTCCCGTGAGGCGTCACCGACCTTGGCGCGCAATTTGGTCCAGATCTCCGGCAGCTCGGTCCCATCATAGGCTGAGTTAATCTCGACCTCGATCAGCGAAAAACCGGGCTGGTTCATTGATGTGATTGTCTTGACCTCGCCCATCTGCTGGATGGCGGATTCCAGTGGCTCTGAAACCTCCAGCGCCACTTGTTCAGCCGTTGCCCCCGGATACTGGGTAGCGATGACGGCGTTTTTGATTGTGAAGGCTGGATCTTCCAGACGGCCAAGCGACAGAAATCCCCAGATGCCGCCGAACAAGGCGATCAGGATGACCAGCCATGTATAGATAGGGCGATCAATGGATGCGCGTGCGATGTTCATCAATCCGCCCCTTAGTTGGCAAGACCGGTAAAGCGGCGCACCACCTGACCGTCAATCAAAACGTCGCCGCCGGCGACAACGATTTCTTCCCCGTCACTTAGGCCGTCCAGTACGTTGACATCACCGGTTTCCGTGGGCTCGATGGTAACGGAGACGCGGCGCAGTGTCCCTTGGTCAGCCCCAGTCGGAGAAAACACCATTACGCCAAGCGCCCCTTCGACATCGGCCACAATGGCTGTAGGCGGAACAAAGATTCCCCGTTTCTGGTCCTTGACCCGAACGGTCACAGTAGCCGACGAACCAGGCAGAATTTGCAGCCCTTCAGGCGGTGTCAGGCCAAATTGGATGCGGAAGGTTTGACCGACGCTTGAAGATTCAGCATCGAATTCGCGGATCTGAAGCGGGAAGACTTCGTCGCTCACCGGAAATTTCGCGGTGATGGTGATGTCATCCTGCTGGCCCGACCGTTGAAACAAAATTTCGGGTACGTCGACCTCAATCCGAAGTTCGGACATATCATGGATGCGCACGATCGGGGTACCTGCGGAAACAGTGGTAAAGGCCTCGACCGCCCGGCTGGACACCAGCGCGTTAAATGGTGCCGTCAATGTCGCCTGTTCCAGGTCGTAAAGCGCGTCACGCACAGCGATATCAGCCAGTTGCGCCGCAGTCTCAGAGTCGTCCACAGCCACTTGGCTGGCCGCAGTTCCCCGCAGCCGAGACAGGCGGGCCAGGGTCCGATCCGCCTGATCTTTCTGCAGAACGGCACGATCATAGCGGCGCTGGAACGGCTCACGATCCAGCTCGGCGATCAGCTCACCCTTGGGGATGACAAATCCTTCAGCCACTGGCATTTCAACAATCTGTCCAGCCACCTGAAAGGCCAGATCAACCGTTTGCCGCGCAGCGACGCGACCAAAGAACTGACGTGTGAACCCAGGTGTGGTTTCCTTTACCACCATCAGCTTTACCGGCTTGGCAGCTTCTTCAGCCATGATTGAGCTGGAGAGGAAGATCAGGGCCACGCCCAAAGCAGAGATCAGTTTCATTTCTTCAGTCCCTCGGGAATTCCAGTTTTCAGTATGTTTTCCCGGATCTTCCGGGCCAGTCTTGCGAATTCTGCGGTTTCATCTTTGTTCAGTCCGGACGCGCGCTGAAACAGGGCGCCCGCTTGGGCTACAAGCATCTGGCGTGTTTCTGTGCCTTTTTCGGTCAAAACCAAAAGCCATGCACGGCGATCCTCTGGATCGCGTTCGCGTCTCAGATAGCCCGCTTTTTCCAAGGCATCGGCGGTCGACGTGATTGTCGAAGGAACTGACAGCATGTCAGCCGCTAAAACGCCCATGCGCCTGGGCTGATCCAATTTGATCACCATATGGCATTCCTGATGGCTCAGCTCTATTTCGATGGCATCAAAGCTCTCCTCGAGCTTCCAATAGAGCGCATACACACCCATCATCGCCTGCATCTCGGGGCTTAAGCGATGCAACAGAGTGTTATGATCATGGGCCATGGGATGATTCCTTGCAGAATTTGACGCGTATATACTTCGAAAAACGAACTATTCAAGAACTGAAGCTCAATTTCCAACCAAGCTTAACATTCCCTCGGGTCAATCTCTCTTGAACAATACCAATCATAACGGCATTTTGGGTGAATCCAGAAATCCAGGACCCAACATGTATACGCCAGCAATCACCGGCTCGGGTGTTTTCACGCCAGATAATGTCATTACGAATGCCGAGCTCGTTTCGGCCTTCAATGCATATGCCGACAAGATGAACACCCAGAACGCAGAGGCGATTGCCGCTGGTGACGTTGAGCCGATGCAGCATTCGTCTGAAGAGTTCATTCTGAAGGCCTCCGGAATCGAGAACCGCTATGTGATGGACAAAGCGGGCGTTCTGGATCCCGACGTGATGCACCCGCTGTTTCGTCAGCGCTCTGACGATGAACCTAGCATCATGACCGAAATGGCCGTTGACGCCTGCAAGAAAGCGCTGGCACAGGCCGGGCGCAACGGGGACGATGTTGATCTGGTAATCTGCGCGGCTTCGAACCATGAACGGGCTTATCCTGCAATCGCGATCGAGATCCAGCAGGCGCTGGGATGCAAAGGGTTCGGGTTCGATATGAACGTTGCCTGTTCTTCGGCCACGTTCGGCATTCAGGCGGCGGCGGATATGGTCAGGTCCGGTTCGGTCAAATGTGCGCTTGTGGTAAACCCCGAGATTTGCACGGGCCACCTGGAATGGCGCGACCGTGATTGCCACTTTATTTTTGGTGACGTGGCAACGGCCACCTTGATTGAACGGATCGAGGATGCGACCGGACCGCATTTCGAGATTTTGTCGACCAGCTGCGCCACGGATTTTTCTAACAACATCCGAAACAATAATGGCTTCCTGCGTCGCACTCGGCCAGAGGGATTGACCGACCGCCGCGATATGCAGTTCATGCAAAACGGCCGTAAAGTGTTCAAAGAGGTTCTTCCAATGGTCAGCAAGCACATTGCCGACCATATGGACGCCGAAGGTATCAGCAACGCCGATCTCAAACGTCTTTGGCTGCATCAGGCGAACAAAACGATGAATGATTTCATCGGTAAAAAAGTCATGGGCCGCGAGCCCGCCCCCGGAGAGCAGCCAAACATCCTGCAAGACTATGCGAACACGTCCTCGGCAGGGTCGATCATCGCATTTTCGAAATACTCGGACGATTTCACCGATGGCGAGATCGGCCTTATCTGTTCCTTCGGAGCGGGGTATTCCGTGGGTTCGGTAATCGTGAAACGGCACGGTTAAGACAACACTCCGCGCAACTACAAATTCGTACAAGAAAACCGGGCTCATTCGACCCGGCTTGGTTGTTTGATCCTTGTTTCAGCACTGGCATCACCCCGTCCGGCGGCAAGCGGCAAAAGCCCCAGCATGCGAGCGTTCAGATCGGGTCAAGTTTGACCTAGCATGTCATGAGTATCGGTACGCACACCAAACTGGATCAAGACACGCAGCTTCCCTTGCCTCAGCTCACGCTTTCTTCTTCCAGGTGCAGCTTCATCTCGATCAGAACATGCTGCAGCAGGCTGGTTTCCTTCAACAGGCGTTTGGCCTCGTTCACCGTGATGATACCGTCTTCGATAGCAGACTGGTATTCGGTCATAAGCATGGCAAAGCGTTGGCTCAACGCGATGACATCCGAATTAACACCTCCGGTGCGAGGAGCGTCCGTGTTGCGGCCATCATATGACAGCGTAATGTTCTTGAGGTCGGCCAAAGCCGACGTCACATGCGGAAAGTTGGCCACCGCTTCAAGGCGTGCAACTGCATCAACCGGCATGAACCGATCAGCATGCTCTGCATTATCTGAATAATATCGGCCAAGCGTGGCTTTGGATTTACCCGTGATCTCGCACGCGGACTCAATTCCAACGTCCTTGACCAACGCTTCGGTGTGCTTTTTGAGATAGGCCCCGATATCTGCCATGTTTTTACCTTTGCTACCTGCCTTCCCCACTACATCTGCCATTGCGGGGGAAAGGGAAATGAAATTTCCCATACCTGAGTCATAATTGAAATGCGATATGTTGGCTATCCCTCAGATATGCGAGGGTTTTGTGAGTGAGTGGCGGCAATAATGCCGGTAGCGAGTGATAGCGGGGCACATATTAGCCCCGCTTCGTTTAGGCCGCTTATAGGCCGAAGGCGTCGCTGTTGTGAGTGCAGGGGCTCCATCCCCAAAGAGCGTGAGCTCATCCCCTAACTGGACAACGGCGGCGTCGCTCATTTTGCCACATGAGATGGCTTGCCCAGGCGGGGCTGGCGAATTAGACCCGAGCCATGGCAAAACTTTACTTCAACTATTCGACTATGAACGCGGGCAAATCGACCGTGTTGCTGCAAGCCTCGCATAACTATCGCGAGCGCGGCATGGATACTTACCTGATGACGGCCGCATTGGATGGGCGCGCCGGTGCTGGGAAAATTGCCTCGCGGATTGGGATATCATCCGAGGCTGATACTTTTGACACCGATGATGATGTTTTCGCCATGATCGAAGCCCGTCTGGCGCAAGGCAAAATTGCATGTGTCTTTATCGACGAAGCCCAGTTCCTGACCGAAGATCAGGTCTGGCAACTGGCCCGCGCCGTAGATGACCAGAACGTGCCGGTGCTGGCTTATGGGTTGCGGGTCGATTTTCAGGGTCGGCTGTTTCCCGGATCGGCCGCCTTGCTGGCGCTGGCGGATGAGATGCGTGAGGTTCGCACGATCTGCGAATGCGGCCGCAAGGCAACAATGGTGATTCGTCAGGACGAGAATGGAAATCCCATCACCCAGGGTGCTCAGGTTCAAATTGGTGGCAACGAAACTTATGTCTCGCTGTGCCGCAGGCATTGGCGCGAGGCCGTGGGCACCTAAACCGGATTTGGCAGCGGACGCCCCTGAACAAAGGCCGCAACATTATCTAGCGCCATGTGCCCCATATCGCTGCGGACCTCCTCAGTCGCGGTACCCAGGTGGGGCAGCAGGGTCACGTTCTGCAAATCTATCAGAGCTTGCGGCACTGCAGGTTCGAATTCGTAGACATCCAGACCCGCACCCGCGAATTGCTTTTCTTGCAACGCCGAAATCAGGGCCGATTCATCCACTACCTCTCCCCGAGAAATATTGATCAGGATGGCAGCAGCGTTCATCGCCTGCAGCACCTGCGCATTGATCAGATGCCGGGTTTCGGCACCGCCCGGCACAGCCAGGATCAGGAAATCGACACCGGCAGCCAAAGCTTTGAGGCCTGGGACATAATCCGCCGGAAACTCTAACTCCTTTGGACTGCGCGATTGATAGGCGACGTGCATACCAAACCCATAGTGGCAACGTCGCGCGATGGCTTGCCCAATGCGCCCCATGCCCACAATGCCGACCCGTTTGCCGGTCACGTGATGGCCCAACATCTGTGTCGGGTGCCAGCCCTGCCAAAGGTTTGAACGTACCAGCCGTTCGCCTTCTCCGGCGCGGCGGGCCGTGGACAGCAGCAATGTCATGGCGATATCGGCAGTCGCATCTGTGACAGCGCCCGGCGTGTTGGTCACGGCAATTCCGGCGTTACGGGCCGCGTCCACATCAATGTGATTGTACCCAACCCCAAAGTTTGCCAGCAGCTTGCATCGCGGTTTCGGCACCTCAGCAAAGATCTGGGCAGAAAACAGGTCGCCCAAGGTCGGCACCACGACATCGAATTCGGACAGCGCATGCCCCATTTCCTCGGGTGACATCGGCAAGGTTTCACTGCGCATCTCTGCGTCAAACTCTGCGCGTGCACGTGCTGCGACGGAGGCGGTCATCGGTCGGGCAATGAACACACGCATCAGTGCATCCGCCCACCGGTTGGAACCTTGCCATCCGGCCCGATCAGGACGATCTCACCAGTCTCATCGGGCAATCCCAAAACAAGCACTTCGGACATGAACTTGCCGATCTGGCGCGGAGGGAAATTTACCACCGCCATCACCTGCTTGCCCACCAATGAGGCGGGATCATAATGCGCAGTGATCTGGGCCGAGGTTTTCCGCTCGCCGATGTCTCGTCCAAAATCGATCCACATCTTGATCGCTGGCTTGCGCGCTTCGGGGAAGGGCTCGGCGCGGATAACCTCGCCGACGCGAATGTCGACCTTGAGAAAATCGTCGAATGTAATTTCACTCACGAGACAGCTCCTTGGACCGATCGGTTGCGGCTTTAACAGCGCGGTGCAGCAGGTCGGGAAAACCGAATTCGTCGTGCATCAGGACCTCAAGCGCGGCCTGCGTGGTTCCATTAGGCGAAGTGACATTGACGCGCAGTTGCGAAGGGTCCTCGTCAGACGCCATGGCCAAGGCCCCTGCCCCGGCGACCGTGGACTTGGCCAGCCTCATCGCCAAATCATGTGGCAGGCCTTGAGCCTGACCCGCGGCAGCGAGCGTTTCTATAAGGTGGAATACATAGGCAGGGCCGGACCCGCTCAGCCCGGTAACGGCATCAATCTGCGCCTCATCCTGCAATCTAACCGTCTCACCGACCGCAGATAGCAGGTTTTCGGCTAGGGCCAGATCCGCATCCGAAACAGCAGAATTTCCAATCAACGCCGTGATTCCCTGTCGGATCGCCGCCGGGGTGTTCGGCATGGCACGCACGATTGGTGTTTTCTGGCCCAACACTTCTTCGAATGTGGAGATTGAGGTGCCCGCCGCGACCGACACGAACAGGCTGCGCCCGCCGCCCAAGGCTGTAATTGCGGGCAGCGCATCGCCCATCATCTGCGGCTTTACCGCGACCAGCACAACTGCAGGCGCCTCGGGTAGCGGGGTATTGATGTTGACGCCCGACGATTTCAGCCAATCCGACGGGAAAGGGTCAATCACCCAGACTGACGAGGCAGGAAGGCCATGCTCTAACCACCCGGCAAGCATGGCCGATCCCATCTTGCCGCATCCCAAAAGCACCAGCCCCTGTTCGGCGACGCGTGACATGTCCATGATTGCCCCTCCGCTTATTTGGCTCGGGGCAAAGCTTTACGCGCGGCCGTAGGCCTCTGCAATGGCGACTTGCATCGCGTCTTCCGGGGTACGGTTGCCCCATGTGACCAGTTGGATCGCGGGATAATAACGCTCGGCGCTCAGGACCGCTGCGGTGATCATCGTATCAATCTGTTCCGGGCTGGCCATCTGACCACCCGCAAGAACCAGACCGTACCGGTAAACCATCAGCTTCTGATTGGCCCAGTATGTGAAGGCCCCGGCCCAGCACTGATCGTTCATCTTGTTCAGCAGTTCATAAAGCTCGGTCTCGCGCGCCTCAGGTGGCTCCATCTCGAACGAGCACACCATACGCAGCGTTTCGTCATAATTCGACCAGGCCAGCGTAATCGAGTAGGTGCGCCACTGTCCTTCGACAGCCATTGCGATCTGATCATCCCCGATCCGATCAAAGTCCCAATCGTGATGTTCGGCAAGATGTTCAACAATGTCGATCGGATGAAGGTCTTCGTCAAGAAACTGCTCGGAAAGGGCCATAATGCCACCTCACTAATTTCTAGCATTTCGGGGCTGGCAGCGCCCCAGCGCTAGTTGCCTGCTCTACAAGCCGGGCTTCCCCCATAGGCCTGTACTAAATATGGTGCGCTGTGGGTGGTGGCCTGACAACCCCCATTTTTGGGGATAACAGCAATAAGTTGTGGATAGCTGGCAACGGGGATCAAAATATTGGCATCAGATGCAGCTTTGTCTTGATTAATTCCCGCAAGACGGCATGATGCACAACACCGCACAACCCAGAACCGGATTGCGCGGCGTTTGTTTTTTTTCGAAAATTTCGCGGGGGATTATTCGCCCAGCTTGGCTTCCAACGCTGCAATGCGCGCCTCGAGCGCTGTGTTTTCCTCGCGCGCTTTCTGAGCCATGGCACGGACAGCGTCGAATTCTTCGCGTGTGACGAAATCGCGATCGGCCAGCCAACGGTCGATCATCGACTTCATGGCGTTCTCCGCCTCGTCCTTTGCGCCTTGGGCAACACCCATGGCGTTGGTCATGAGTTGGGAAACATCATCCAGAATCTTGTTGCGGGTTTGCATGGTTATCCTCCGATTTGGCGGTTGGTCTCTATATGGGGAATGATTGGCGCAGGCTCAAGGTTGACTTAACCCTCAAAGCCCGGGCAATGAGACGCACATGCAGGCTGTTCTGAATTTCCCCGATCTGTCGCCCGAACTTTTCTCGATCTCGCTGTTCGGGATGGAGTTCGCACTTAGATGGTACGCCCTCGCCTATATCGCCGGGATTGTGATTGCATGGCGCCTGGGGGTGATCGCCCTAAAGCGCCCCGCCCTGTGGCCCGACAAGGCGCCACCTATGCAACCCGCCCAGCTTGAGGATCTGATCACCTGGATCATCCTGGGCGTGATTCTGGGCGGGCGACTTGGGTTCGTGCTGTTTTATCAACCAGCTTATTACCTTTCGAACCCGATCGAAATTCTGATGGTCTGGCAGGGCGGCATGGCCTTCCACGGTGGATTGCTAGGCGTCGTCGTGGCCTCATATATCTATGCAAGACGTCACCAAATTTCGATTTTGCCGCTTGCTGATCTGATCGCGCATACCGTGCCGCCTGGACTGTTATTGGGTCGTGTCGCGAATTTCATCAACGCCGAACTGTGGGGAAGGCCCAGCGACCTGCCCTGGGCCTTTGTATTCCCCGGTGCCGCCGCCCAAAACTGCCCGGAGGTTATTGGTCTTTGCGCCCGCCACCCCTCTCAGCTTTACGAAGCCGCGCTTGAGGGGTTGCTGCTGGGTGCCTTGCTCTTGTGGCTGGCCTATCGGCGCCACGCTTTCCTACGGCCCGGTCTGGTCACAGGCGTGTTTTTGGCGGGCTATGGCGCATCGCGTTTCATTGTCGAGTTTTTCCGGCAACCCGATGCACAGTTTGTTTCGGCCGGAAATCCGCTTGGACTTGCCTGGCAAATGGGCGGCTACGGCCTGACCATGGGCCAGTTGCTGTCTTTGCCAATGATTGCCTTTGGCCTTTGGCTGGCATCACGCGCTAAGGCCAAGTGATGACCCTCGCCAACCTCTTACAGGCTCGTATCGCACAAGACGGCCCGATGAGTGTAGCCGACTATATGACCGAATGCCTGCTGCACCCGACACTGGGATATTACACCACCCGCGACCCCCTTGGCCCGCAGGGCGATTTCATCACCGCCCCGGAAATCAGCCAGATGTTTGGCGAACTAATCGGGCTCAGCCTTGCGCAATGCTGGATTGACCAGGGGCGTCCGGACCGTTTCACGCTAGCGGAGCTGGGTCCCGGGCGCGGAACGCTGATGGCTGACATGCTGCGTGCAACACAGGGCGTGGATGGCTTTCACGCGGCGGCAGATATTGTACTGCTTGAGGCCTCACCAACCCTGCGCACCATTCAGGCAAAGACGCTGGATGCCTATGCTCCACGCTGGATTAAATCGGTCACCGATCTACCCGAATCCCCGCTTTTGCTGGTGGCAAACGAGTTCTTTGACGCTCTGCCCATACGCCAATTCATCCGTGATGGCAGCGATTGGCGGGAACGTTTGATCGGGATGAAGGACGAATCACTGGCTTTTGGCCAGGGGCCGCGGTCGCCACAGATCGCTTTGAAGAACCGGCTTGAGGACACGCAGGATGGGGATCTGGTCGAGCTTTGCCCTTCGGCCATACCGATCATCACTGTGATCGCCGGACGGATCGCGACCCATGGCGGCGCCGGACTGATCCTGGATTATGGCGACTGGCATTCGCTTGGGGATACGTTTCAAGCGCTGCATGCCCACAAGCCGATCGACCCGCTTTCCAGCCCCGGACAAGCTGATCTGACCGCCCATGTGGACTTCGAACCTCTGGCGAGCGCAGCGCGAGCTGCGGGCTGCGCCCATTCGCGCCTGACACCCCAAGGCGTTTTTCTGGAACGGCTGGGCATCACCGCGCGGGCGCAAGCATTGGCGAAACCACTCAGCGGGTCCAAGCTTGAGGCGTTGATAGCCGCACATCGCCGGTTGACGCACCCAGAGGAAATGGGAAACCTGTTCAAAGTACTGGGCCTGTACCCATCTTATGCCGCATTACCACCGGGACTGGAATCATGACGCTGGAAATTCTGACTTCGGATCTCTTGTCATCCATACGCCATGGTTTTTTCTGCCGCCGTGGTGGGGCCTCATCCGGGGTCTTTGCAGGGCTCAACTGCGGTCATGGATCATCTGACCAGACCGAGGCTGTCGCGATAAACCGTAACCGCGTAGCGGATGCGATGGAGGTCGATCCCGGATCCCTTATCGGGGTCCATCAGGTGCATTCACCGACGGTCATAACTGTTGATGGTCCAATCGACGGGGAAAAGCCTAAAGCAGACGCGTTGGTTACGGCCTGTCCCGGGCTGGCGCTGACCATCCTCACGGCGGATTGCCAACCTGTTCTATTTGCCGACACCCACGCAAAAGTGATAGGGGCTGCACATGCGGGTTGGCGCGGCGCGTTGGACGGTGTGCTTGAGGCCACGTTGGACTCCATGGAGGCGCTGGGAGCACGGCGCGAGAATACAGTGGCCGTCATAGGGCCCACAATCTCGCAAATTGCGTATGAGGTCGGGCCCGAGTTCCTAGAAGACTTTGCCGCTGAATCATCAGAAAACCTGCGATTCTTCGCAAATGGGACGGGTGATCGGATGCAATTTGACCTCCCGTCCTATGGGCTGCACCGGTTACGTCAGGCTGGTGTCGGGCATGCAGAGTGGATTCGTCATTGCACCTATTCGGACCCGAACAGATTCTATTCGTACCGCCGATCGGTTCATGCAAAAGAAGCCGACTACGGCCGCCTGATTTCCGCCATCAAACTGTGACGCGTGTCCTGATTGTGGCGAAATCGCCGCTTTTTCGCCACATTTGTTGTGTCTATATGAGTCGCCAAAATTAGGTTTTTTTGCCCTCTCTCAGATGGTTATCTGCACATTTCCGAATGTGAGTGCGGCTAGATTAAGAAAAGGAAACAGCCAACTTTCTTTTGTCCCAGATTCAACCCGCGTCAGCCTTATGGCCGCCTCAATATCGCGACACGTTAGTCTAAGATTGGGTCATTAGGCATTAAGCCTTGAACGAGTAGGACAACAGGATGAAACAAAGATCCCGCTTTCTCAGCGCTGTTCTAAAAGCGTCCAGAGAGCAAAAACTGGAGATGCCGTGGAAGCGGGTTTCCAGCCGTTCTGCCAGTGTGGCGCGCCGTTTGGCTTCGCGACGCTGACTAGACAGGCCTACCAAAGCCATTCTGCCGGCTTTGAGGGTCAATACACACAGCGGGGGTGCTCCGATCCGGTGTGTGGCGCTTCACAGACGCTTTCTGTGAATGTGTTTAGGAGTTTGTGTGCGTAGACAATTTTCGTCTGCGAGTTGTGAGTTTGTCTGGGGGGTCAATGTGTTGACCAAGAGTTTGCGAAATTCCATCGCACTGCGCGGCCGTTACAGCCGACGTCTCGAAGTCGCCATAGCATTCAAGACAAAGAAAACCGATCAGGCGGGCCTGTACGGGGGTTCAGCCTTCCTGAGCGGATGTTTGAGGGGACGGAATTAGTATGACTATTCCACATTCTTTGGCCCGCGCCGCCAGAAACGCCGTCGATACGTCGACAATGCTGCGCGAGATTCCAAGAAATACAACAAAACAAAAAGCGCAACTGCGGCGCTATGAGGTCAGTTCATTGTTGAGCAATGGCGAGGTATCCCAAACCCGCCACATCGCGCCAGCACTGCCCATGTTCGAGGATGCGTTTTGTGCCTTTACGAGGGGTTCGCTTGTCGAAACCGAAAACGGGCCGATAGCGATCGAAGATCTTTTGCCTGGCGATACGGTTTTGACCCAGAATGGAACTTCGGAAACCGTGGTCTGGAAGGGCTCGGTTACTTTGATCCCCGGGCGCGAAGACTCGCGTGGTCGCACGCGCCCGCTGACACGCATCATGGCGGATACCTTCGGAATGCAAAAACCGATGTCAGGCGTGACTGTCGGTCCGGCTGCGCGCCTGTTGGGCACCCCAGCACATCTGCGGCACTTGTATGGCGGATCTCCTGTTTTGACGCCCGCGCACGAGTTCCAAGACGGGATGGGTGTCATCGAGATGCTACCGCCTACCCCAATCGAATTGTTTCACATCTGTCTGAAACGCCATTCGGTTATCAAGGTAGACGGATTACAGTTTGAATCATATCATCCAGGCGTAAATGCGGTTCGGATGATCAGCCATTCGCTTCGCTCAATCTATTTGAACTTGTTCGAGCATGTCGAATCGCTGAATGACTTTGGCCCGCTGCAGTTACCGCGTGCCGGAGATGGAGAGGTGGACGCAATCACTGCCTGAGTTTTAACCAGTACTGCAAAGTGGGGGCTTTATGCAGATTTTAATTAGTTGGGTGTTGTTTCTGGTTGTCACGGCGATTTTGCCGCCGTGCACCAGCCGTCACAAAAGGATGCGCTTTACGCCGTCCGGTTCATTCGTTCTTCCAGAACGTCAAACGGTACACCGGGCTCGTCCTTAGCGCCGCGTATCACAAGTGAGGTTTTAACGCTGGCCACGTTTGGCGTGGTCAGCAACTCGCCTGTTAAAAACTGCTGAAAGCTGCTGAGATCAGGAGCGACGCATTTCAGAATAAAATCCACTTCGCCGTTCAGCATGTGGCATTCACGGACAAGTGGCCACTCGCGGCAGCGTTCCTCGAATGCGCTGAGTTCGGCTTCGGCTTGGCTTTCCAATCCGACGCTTGCAAAGACCTGAACCTCAAAACCCAGCTCACGCGCATTCACTTCCGCGTGGTATCCGCGGATAAGGCCCGAGTCCTCCAATGTGCGCACGCGCCGCAGGCACGGAGGCGCGGAAATTCCCACACGTTTCGCGAGCTCTACATTGGTCATACGACCGTCTGCCTGCAATTCTGCCAGAATCTTGCGGTCAATCTCGTCCAGCCGTGTCGCGACCATAAAAAGCTCCTGAATTTTCGGTTGTTATATCAGCACCCAAGGGATGCGCAATAATGTTTCGCGTTTGCGCAATATTCTTTGATTTTACAGGTATTTTTCTAGCGCGAGTTGTGAAACGGATTCTCCGATACGGCACGAAGGGGCTTTAAGCGCCTCAAGGGGGTCGCTATATCCATTCGCCAAGGGGCCGCAGGCCCGTATCAGGCAGATCGAGTCGGGGGTATCATGGCCGAAACAAAACACACCAGGGTTCTGATAATCGGATCAGGACCTGCCGGTTATACTGCGGGCGTATATGCCAGCCGTGCGATGCTGGAACCGATACTGGTTCAGGGCATCGAACCGGGCGGGCAGCTGACGACCACCACCGAGGTCGAGAACTATCCCGGCTTTACCGAGGTTCAGGGGCCTGATCTGATGATCAAGATGCAGGAGCACGCCGCCGCGATGGGTTGCGAAATCATCGGCGACATCATCAGCGATCTGGATGTCTCGAAACGCCCATTCACCGCCAAGGGCGACAGCGGCACCATCTACACTGCCGATGCGGTCATTCTGGCCACTGGCGCGCGGGCGAAATGGCTGGGATTGCCCTCGGAAGAGAAGTTCAAAGGCTTTGGCGTTTCCGCCTGCGCCACATGCGACGGGTTCTTCTATCGCGGGCAGGAGATCGTTGTAATCGGCGGCGGCAATACCGCCGTGGAAGAGGCGCTGTTTCTGACCAACTTTGCCAGCAAGGTCACCTTGATCCATCGCCGCGATGAACTGCGCGCCGAAAAAATCCTGCAGGATCGGCTGATGAAGAACGACAAGATCGAGCCCCTGTGGTTCCACGAACTGGACGAGGTCACCGGAACCGACGCGCCTTTGGGTGTCGAAGGCGTGCGCGTCAAGAATGTGAAAACCGGTGAGATTCGCGAAATCCCCTGCAAAGGTGTTTTCATCGCCATCGGCCACGCGCCCGCGAATGAGCTGGTCAAGGACTCGCTGGAAACCCATATGGGCGGCTATGTGATCACCAAACCGGGCTCCACAGAAACCTCCATTCCAGGTGTCTTTGCTGCCGGAGACCTGACAGATCACATCTACCGTCAAGCCGTTACCAGCGCCGGGATGGGCTGTATGGCCGCGCTGGATGCTGAACGGTTCCTGGCCGAGCAGGATTAATCAGGTGATCGAATTCTCCGGCCCGATCTGGAGAATTCTGTTACTGTCACAGATAGACGCCCCTTTGGCCCCAGCACGGGCGCCAGAGGGGCGTTTTCATTATGCGGGCCAATTCGCGCTTTATACTTCGCTGAGCGCTGAGGGTGCCGAAGTAGCCATCAAACGCTATGTCTGCCCATCCGATCCACCACGCATTCTTCAAAAATGCCGGATCACCGGCGCTCGGCTGGTAGATCTGCGGGGGCGCAGTGAAGCCTCGGTCGTGTGGCAGGATATCCACGAAAAAGAAGGCACCTCACCCACCTGGCTATTTTCGGATGACGCCCGCGCCAAAGGCGCCGACGGCTTGCTATACAGCTCGCGATCCCGGCCAGAACTCAGTCATGCGGTTTTGTTTAGCACCTCGCCAGAGGTAGTGTGCCTGGATGGGGATCCGCATCCCTGGTTGCCGGGGCATAGAGGCTTCGCTTGACCCCCGCTCTGCGCCGTTACAGACTCTGAAATGCGAGCAAAACGAACACAGGTGAACCGAGTGAAAAGCGTACTATGGCAAGGCGGGTGGGCTACCCGGCTGAGGATCATGAGCGGCCTGATCCTGTTCATCTTTGCCTTCTTTCACTTCATCAATATCGGTCTGGGACTGTTTCATACTGATTATCTCCACGAAATGCAGAAAGGCCGCCATGTCATTACGCGCAACAACATCGGCAGCGCGATTCTATATCTGGCCTTGCTCGTGCATTTTGGGCTGGCGCTGTATTCGTTAGCTCAGCGCAGAACCATGCGAATGCCTTTCAGTCTGGGGCTACAGGTGGTGCTTGGATTTGTGATTCCACTGCAACTGATCTCGCACCTTGTTCACACCCGATACGCGCATGCAGTTTTCGGGGTTAATGATGAGATGGGTTATATCATCGCGCTAATGTGGCCCAGCTATGCAATCTGGACACAAAGCCTGCTTTTGCTGGTGGTCTGGGTCCACAGTTGCATCGGTCTTCACATGTGGCTGCGCCTGACATCCTGGTGGCAAAGGGCGCTGCCTTATCTGATCGGGCTCGCCGTGTTCATTCCGTCTTTCGCTCTAGCAGGTCTTTTGACAGAGGGCCGACGCATCTGGGCTGATTTCGCCGACCCGTTTCTGCGCGATCAGTATATCGAACATTACAACTGGCCATCGCCCGAGGCTTTTCAGGCTCTGATGGCTGTGAGGCAAGATACACTGCTTGCATTCGGGTTGGCGGTTGGCGCTACATTGCTTGTGTTTCTGGTGCGCAAAATTTTGCGACGCCGGCATTCGGTGCGCATCAAATATGTGGAAGGCCCCGAAATTGTGGCCGAAAAAGGCATGACTCTGCTTGAGATTTCTCAGGCCAACGGAATTCCCCACACTGCGCTATGTGGTGGCAAGGGGCGCTGCACCACCTGTCGCGTTATTGTCGAAAATGGTGCAGATCAGCTCCCCGTCCCCAGTGAGATCGAGGCCCGCAGCTTGGCTGCCGTAAAAGCACCCGAAGGCGCACGCCTGGCCTGTCAGATCCGCCCGACCGAGCCAATCACGGCCTTTCGGATGTACAATCCCGGTAGCGGTCGCAATCGCGCCCATGCCAGCCAGGGGCAGGAACGTAAACTGGCGGTGCTGTTTCTGGACATGCGCGGGTTCACGGCACTGACCACCGGGCAGTTGCCCTATGACATTGTTTTCCTGCTCAACCGGTTCTTTGACGCCATCGTGCCAGCCATCACCTCGGATGGGGGTGTGGTCGACAAGTATATGGGTGACGGGCTGCTGGCAGTGTTTGAAACCGCCGATGCTGCAAGTTCAGCACGGGCCGGGATGAAAGCTGCAGCCAATGTCAGCCGCGCATTGCAACGGTTCAACGAGCAACTCGAAACCGAGGGCAGCCCGCTTATTCGCATTGGAATGGGGTTACATCTGGGCGATCTTGTTCTGGGCGAAATCGGCGCCGTGGGCACTGCAAGCCGCACGATTATCGGCGACGCCGTGAATGTCGCCAGCCGATTGGAGGCCGAGACCAAGGGGTTGGGTGTCGAGCTTTTGGTTTCGGGCGATTTGCTGAAGGCAGCGGGGCATGAGAGTTGGCAGAACGATCTGCGCCCCTTCCAATTGCGTGGGGTAACAAGGCCAATTTCTGCCCTGCCGGTCGAACGTGCGTCCGACCTCACCCCCAAGATTGCCGCCTGAGAACACACTCATTCAAACCGGTCTATTTGGCCTTGATCCAAGGGATTGTCGTCGGGTTTCGCGTCAAAATGTGGAAAATCCTTCCAATCCGGAGAAAAACCGCGCATATCGTCCTTTGTTTCATAAATCCATCTGGACTTCACTCGACCGCCGGGGCACATGCCCGGCAAACGCCCCTGAATCACTGGCCAATCCATCCTTCGACAAGAGAATTCCCATGACGATGTTAAGCAATCTGGCGCCGATCTCTGAACTTTATGTTTCGTACGAGTCCGCACAGAAACTGAAAGTAGAAGCTGCCGACCTGACAAGCTGGGACCTGAGCCCTCGTCAGATCTGTGATCTGGAACTGCTGATGAATGGCGGGTTCAACCCGCTGAAAGGGTTCCTAAGCGAGGCCGATTACGACAATGTCGTCGAGAACATGCGCCTGGCCGACGGCACCCTTTGGCCGATGCCAATCACGTTGGATGTCAGCGAAGACTTCGCTGAGGGCATCAAACTGGGTCAGGACATTGCACTGCGCGACCAAGAAGGTGTCATTTTGGGCACCATGACTGTGACCGACCGCTGGACGCCGAACAAGGCGCGCGAGGCGGAAAAGGTCTTTGGCGCAGATGACGATGCTCACCCGGCGGTCAACTACCTGCACAACACTGCGGGCAAGGTTTACTTGGGCGGTCCTGTTGTTGGTATCCAACAGCCCGTTCACTATGATTTCCGTGCCCGCCGCGACACACCGAACGAGCTGCGCGCCTATTTCCGCAAGCTGGGTTGGCGCCGTATTGTTGCGTTCCAAACCCGCAACCCGCTGCACCGCGCGCATCAGGAACTGACCTTCCGCGCCGCCAAAGAGGCGCAGGCCAACCTGCTGATCCATCCGGTTGTTGGTATGACCAAGCCGGGCGACGTGGACCACTTTACCCGCGTGCGTTGCTATGAGGCTGTTCTGGACAAGTACCCGGCCTCGACAACTTCGATGTCACTGCTGAACCTGGCGATGCGTATGGCAGGCCCGCGCGAGGCGGTGTGGCACGGGTTGATCCGCGCCAACCACGGCTGCACGCATTTCATTGTCGGCCGTGACCACGCAGGCCCCGGCAAGAACTCGGCCGGCGAAGATTTCTATGGCCCCTACGACGCACAGGATTTGTTCCGCCAGTTCCAGGATGAAATCGGCGTCGAAATGGTCGATTTCAAGCACATGGTCTTTGTGCAGGAACGCGCTCAATACGAACCGAATGACGAGATCGCCGACAAAGACAACGTCACAATCCTGAACATCTCGGGCACAGAACTGCGCCGCCGTCTGGCCGAAGGCCTGGAAATCCCCGAATGGTTCAGCTTCCCTGAGGTTGTGACCGAGCTGCGCAAGACCAAACCGCCGCGCAGTCAGCAGGGTTTTACCGTATTCTTCACCGGTTTCTCCGGCTCGGGCAAATCGACCATCGCCAACGCGCTTATGGTAAAGCTGATGGAGATGGGCGGTCGTCCGGTGACCCTGCTGGATGGTGACATTGTTCGTAAGAACCTGTCATCGGAACTGGGCTTCTCGAAAGAGCACCGCGACCTGAACATCCGCCGCATCGGCTATGTGGCCAGCGAGATCACCAAGAACGGCGGCATCGCTATCTGTGCCCCAATCGCACCCTACGCCACGACCCGCCGCGCCGTCCGCGAAGATGTCGAAGCGTTTGGCGCTTTCTGCGAGGTTCACGTGGCCACCAGCATCGAAGAATGCGAACGCCGCGACCGCAAGGGCCTGTACAAGCTGGCGCGTGAAGGCAAGATCAAGGAATTCACCGGAATTTCCGATCCCTACGACGTACCTGCCAATCCTGAGCTGAGCGTCGAGACCGAGAATGTGGACGTAGACAACTGTGCCCACCAGGTTCTGCTCAAGCTGGAAAGCATGGGTTTGATCGCCGGATCGTAACCTGCGCAAAGAATCAAGAAAAAGGCCCTCGGTTTCCGGGGGCCTTTTTCTATTGGACTACAGCTCCGCCCGAATAGCGGCGACCGCGCGCCCTTCGAAATCACCAAACTCGGCCGCTTTGGACTGGCTGGCCCGCAGGGCATCTAGACGCGCGGCATAGTCATCGACCGAAGCGGCTTGAATCGCACTCCGAATGTCGGCCTCGGAATCGCACAGGATCATCCCGGATGTGTCGAAGAAATCATCAATATTGGGACAGCCCCAATAGATCGGCACTGTCGAGCACAAGATCGCGTCTGTCAGCTTTTCCGAAAAGTAATTCCGCTCCCGCACATTCTCGATCACCACCGAATAGCGATATGGGGCCAGCCCGTCAGACTTTCGGTCAAACGGAGTATAGCCACGCCCCATAATATCGACATCTGCCCCGGATTCACGAACCCAGTCGATCACGGAATGGCGCAGCTGATGTCCTTCGAGATCACGTTTGGCCGAGGCGATCAAAGAACAGGATTTAGATTTCTCGACCAAAAGTTCTCGCCAATCAGGCACCATCG
The DNA here is from genome assembly GCF_059612265.1 of Ruegeria sp. CDSA077. Classification (NCBI taxonomy): domain Bacteria; kingdom Pseudomonadati; phylum Pseudomonadota; class Alphaproteobacteria; order Rhodobacterales; family Roseobacteraceae; genus Ruegeria; species Ruegeria sp. CDSA077. The sequence goes on along the minus strand of NZ_JBXWQG010000001.1, from coordinate 42,263 downwards.
TCACGCCATAAGGCAGAAACACGGCGTTTGGGATACCTTGCAACAAAACATCATGAAAGGTCAGCACCCGGAAGAACCGCCGCCACGTATAGCGCAACATGCGATCATGTTTGGCATGGATGGCCGAAGGCTCTCCCATCATCAAAGATATCCGCGCACGTGTTCCCCGACGAAGACGCAGATGTACGGTGGAATTGGGGTACATGATCAGATGGTCCGTGTGCGCAAGATCGCCCACTGTTTTTCCGATCAGACGATCCGGGCAACCTTCGGGCCAGGTCAGTTCCGACAAAGGAACCGTGGCCAGTTTCGGCCCTAACCGATGCCCATAGGGCAATATGGCGATTGCAGGTTCTGTCATCATCCGGCATCTGGCAAATTAACCTGACCCCGCATCAGAATATGCCCGCGACCGGCGACCTTGATGCCTGTCATCGCATCCGATGGGCCAGCTCGGGTAACAGTCGCCTGACCGGGGCGCCCCATATCATGGCCTTGCTCGGCAATAAAAACGTCCTTTGGCATCAGCCCATGTTTCCAGAGATACGCCGCCATCGCACCTGTGGCAGATCCGGTAAACGGATCCTCGGGCGGGCTGGGCGGGGCCAACAGCAATCTCGAGAATGTATCGCCTGCTTTGGTCGCGCCTTTGAGCGTTACAAGAAAAGGTTCGGCCATATCGGAGCCGGAAAAGCCCGCCTTTTCGGCAATCTCGCGCAAAGGCCTTTCGACCAGTTTTGCCGCGCGCAGGGCGTCGTGATCACGAAGAACAGTGACACAGAAGGGCAGCCCGGTAGAAACAAATTGCGGCGGCGAGATGATCGCCTCTTTGGGCAGGCTGATGGCAGAGGCGACCAGCTCGGCGGGAACATAGGCGCCGAATTGTGGTGCAATCTGCGTCATCTCGATTTCATCACCGCTGATGCAGATCGAAACGATCCCCGCGCCGGTTTCAAGCGTCAGGGTATTGCCTTGCAGCATTCCTCTGGACTGCATTGCAGCTACGGTTGCGATCGTGGGATGCCCGGCAAAGGGGATTTCGCGACTGGCCAGAAAATAACGAACCCGGAAATCGGCCACATCGGACGGGCCAGTAAAGGTGCATTCAACCAAGGACGTCTCGCGCACATAGGCCATGCAGACGTCTTCGGACAGAGCTGCCCCACCATGAACAACAGCGCACCCATTGCCACCAAAGGCGCGATCGCTGAAGGCGTCTACCCAGTCAAAGTCGAACCAATTCATGTGTCGTGCACTCCGATATTCGAACCATCATAGGTTCGACTGTCTCGCCCGACAGGCCATGGATGTCACGAGGAAAACGTACGGAGGTCGCTTTAGTGCACGGCCACCGGTGAAAAATCATGCTCGCGCGCCAGGTTAAACGCCAGCTTGCGATCAGCAACCAGTGCCAGTTGCTGGCCGTCGGCATCGTGTACCGCATATAGCAGGCTCAGATCTCCGGCCTGTTCGCGAACTTCCCGAGGTAGATCGGCGACTTCAACTGTTTTGACATAGACGATCCGATCGCCTTCGGCGTTGATTTCAAACGGTGTATTCATTGCTCTTACCCCTTCCTTATGTTGATCGTTTGCACCACGGTTTCGGGCACGGCGCGGGTCAGATCCACATGCAGCAGACCATTTTCAATGATCGCCTCGCCAACCTCGACCCCATCGGCCAACACGAACATGCGCTGAAACTGACGTGCCGCGATCCCACGGTGTAGAAAGATACGTCCTTCGCTGTCGTCGCGCTGACGTCCCCGGATCACCAACTGTCGATCTTCGATGGTAATCGACAGGTCCTCTTCTGCAAACCCGGCCACGGCCAAGGTAATGCGGTAGGAAAAATTCGAGGTCTGTTCAATATTATAGGGCGGATACCCCTCATTTCCGGCCTTTGCAGACCGCTCCAGAAGGCGTTCCAACTGCTCGAACCCCAAAAGATGCGGGTATGAGCCCAGAGTAAGTTTAGACACGTATTTTCGTCCTTTATTGCCAAAGCGACGTGTTGTGCGGCCCCATTCTGGCAACCGCGTATAATAGAATATGGGAATATACAGCGATGTCCACAAGGTCTGGCCGGATCAAGCCTGACACACTATCTTGTGTGACAAGCACCACAACAACTCTGAGTCGCCAATGAACGCGCCCACCGATCTTTCGATGAAAACTGATGAGGTTCTGCGGGTAGAGCTGGAAGTTTTCCGCCGTCAACACCGTGATCTTGACGAAGCAATCGAGGCGCTTCAGGCCACTGGCACCTCGGATCAACTGACGATCAAACGGTTGAAAAAGCAGAAACTGCGCCTGAAAGACATCATTCGCCTGATCGAAGACCGCCTGACCCCAGATATCATCGCCTGAGACATCTGAACCGCATTGCCACAAAGGCGGATTTGGCTATAGTTCGCGCTCTTTCGGAAGGCAGGGACGCAAGCGGATGAGCGACGTTAAAGTGGGGATCATCATGGGAAGCCAGTCAGACTGGTCCACGATGAAAGAAGCCGCAGACATTCTGGATGAGCTGGGCGTGGCCTATGAAAAACGCATCGTTTCAGCGCACCGCACCCCAGATCGCTTGTGGGACTATGGCAAGACTGCTGTCTCGCGCGGATTGCAGGTGATCATTGCAGGGGCCGGCGGGGCTGCGCATTTACCGGGCATGATGGCCTCGAAAACACGCGTTCCTGTGATCGGCGTTCCGGTGCAGACGCGGGCACTGTCTGGCGTCGATTCGCTCTATTCCATTGTTCAAATGCCCAAAGGGTTCCCGGTTGCGACTATGGCGATCGGGTCGGCAGGTGGCGCCAATGCGGGGCTGATGGCCGCTGGCATTCTGGCGCTGCAGGATAACGCTCTGGCCGGCCGGCTGGATGCCTGGCGCGACGCGCTATCGGCCTCAATCCCCGAAGAACCCGAGGGATGAGCCGGATCGGATTCATCGGTACGGGCCATATTGCGGCCCCGATGGTGCGTTTTTTGGCCCGTAAAGGGCACGAGATCTCCGTGACAGAACGCAATGACCAGGTTTCAACCGCGCTAAAGGCTGAACTGGGTGTGTCTGTCACGACGCCACAGGCCGTGATTGATGCATCCGAGATCGTGTTCCTGTGCCTGCGCCCACATATCGCTGCGGACGTTCTGGCCGCCTTAACGTTTCGATCCGACCATCAGATCGTCTCGGTCATGGCAGCAGTTTCGAAAGATGAACTAACCGAGCTCTGCTCTCCGGCGCCGGCAATCGTGCAAACCATTCCGCTGGGATTTTTGGAAGCCGGTGGCTGCCCGCTGGTCGCTTTCGGCAACGATCAACTGCTGGCCGATTTGTTCGCACCGGAAAACCCGGTGATCAAGGTCGCAGATGAGGCGGCACTGAACGCCCATTTCGCCATTTGCGCCATGGTCCCCGGCCTTCTGGACCTGATGGCGACCGGAGCAACTTGGCTGGGAGACACAACCGGAGACGCAGCCGGGGCCGAATTCTACACCACCCAGTTGGTATCGGGCTTTCTGCACGCGATGGATAAGAAGGCCGCAGGCCGCCTAGAGGCCGAACGCGATGCGCTGGCCACTGACGGCACGCTGAGCCTGCAAATGACACAGACCCTGCAAGATCAGGGCGCGCACAAGGTATTGCATGCAGCACTTGGCGCTATTGGCAAACGTTTGGAGAGTTGAGAATGGTGGAAATGCTCGCCCCCGGCGCGACAATCGGGATTTTGGGCGGCGGTCAACTGGGCCGTATGCTGTCCGTTGCTGCAGCCCGGCTGGGTTTTGTGTCGCATATTTATGAACCCGGTGCGACCCCTCCTGCGGGTCATGTGGCGGATCGGGTGACCACCGCCTCTTATGAAGATGCCGAGGCCCTCAAGGCCTTTGCCGAAGCAGTCGATGTCATCACCTATGAGTTCGAGAACATCCCCACCGAAGCACTGGACATTCTGGAAGCCCACCGCCCCATCCGCCCGGGGCGCGAGGCGCTGCGGGTCAGTCAGGATCGACTGAACGAAAAGGCTTTCTTGCAAGGGCTGGGCCTAAATACAGCGCCCTTCGCCGATATCACGGATCTGGACAGCTTGAAGGCTGCGATTGACCAGATCGGCACCCCTGCCATCCTGAAGACCCGCCGATTTGGCTATGACGGTAAGGGACAGGCCCGGCTACGCAGCCCCGATGACGCTGAAACTGCTCTGGCTGATATGGCGGGCGCGCCTGCGATCCTGGAAGGCTTTGTCGATTTCAGCCATGAGGTATCAATCATCGCCGCGCGCGGATTGGATGGTCAGGTCGCCTGTTTCGACCCCGGTGAGAACGTGCATCGCGATGGCATTTTGCATACCACCTCCGTCCCTGCCCGCCTGCCCGCAGCAAAGCGCACAGATGCGATCCTGCTGGCGGCAAATATCCTGAACGCCTTGGACTATGTCGGCGTCATGGGGGTCGAGTTGTTCGTGACCCCGCAGGGTCTGATCGTGAACGAGATCGCACCGCGCGTGCATAACTCGGGCCATTGGACACAGAATGGCTGCGCGGTGGATCAATTCGAGCAACATATCCGTGCCGTGGCAGGCTGGCCTCTGGGCGACGGGCAGCGTCATTCAGACGTGGTGATGGAGAACCTGATCGGCGACGATATGGACCGCGTACCTGAACTCGCGACCGAACGTGATATTGCGCTGCATCTTTATGGAAAGGCCGAGGTGAAGGCAGGCCGCAAGATGGGTCATTTTAACCGCATCACGCGGTAAATCAGCCCACAAACCGCGCGGCGATATCCCCGGCCATATAGCTGACGCGCCCGGCAGCCAACGTTGCCGCGACACGGTTTGTATCTGCCTCCAGAATGACCAGATCGGCACGCTGCCCGGGGGTGAGCGTGCCGCGATCTTGCAACCCAAGTACGCGGGCTGGCCCTGACGACACCAGCGCCCATGCGCCCGCCATGTCCAGAAGGCCGGATTTGGCCAGCATCAAGGCTGCCCGGCGCGGGCTGGGATAGTGATAATCCGAGGCCAGCGCATCGCACAGCCCCATCGCAATCAGGTCCAGCGCGCTAACATTCCCTTTATGCGACCCGCCGCGTACTACATTGGGCGACCCCAGGATGATGTGATCCCCGGCGGTGCGGGTTGCCTCGGCGGCTTCCAGCGTTTCGGGGAACTCTGAAATCCGCGCGCCCCGCGCGCGCCATTCGGCACGAGTTTGGGCTTTGGCGTCATCGTGGCTGCCCATGCGGACGCCCTGCTTTGTCAAAGCAGTACAGAGTACATCCAGTGCGGTAGGCACCTCATCCCGGCGAGCATGCATCGACAGCAGCATTTCGAAATGCACCTCGGGATTGCGACCGGCCTTGAGCGCCTGACCGGTCAGACGCGGGGGCTTACGCCCCTCGGTCAGACGGTCATGCGGCAGGTGGTCGTTGAACACGACATAGGGCACCTGCCAAGCCGCAATCTTTTCTGCCAGTCCGGCGTAATCGTCCAGCATATGCGTTTCGAACCGAAGCTGGGGCATCAGATCGGTGACGGTGTGGTCCTTGACTGCCGCAATGGCATCAAACACCTGCCCTGCGAACTCAGGCCCGCGCACCCCGCCTTCCCAACTGTAAAACTGGGCCAGAACGGCTGTGGTGATGCCATTGGCCGCCAGTTCAGCCTCGACCGAGAGGATCCCTTCGTTCATCTGCTTCATGGCACCGCGACGGGGCGCGATGTGCCGTTCAAACCCATCGCCATGCAAGTCGATAATACCGGGCAGAACCAGATATCCTGACAGGTCGATCTGCCGCCCGGCAGGGCCTGTCTGAACCACGCCATCGGCAATGGTCAGATCGACATCCGTCAGCCCCTCGCCGGGCAGAAGAACCTCTGCACCGGTCAGAGTCAGGCTTAATGCGGTCATTGCGTGGACTCCGAGTCAGGTTCCGAGCAATCCTGTCCGATGCAGATCTCGTCAATAGCTTCCATCACCCCGTCAAGCCAGGTGATCTGCGGGTCGAACTGGCCGAATTCGATGAAGTGCAGGGCCTGAGCCATGACCCGCGGATTGTTCATCATAAACGTGTGGGTCACCGGCAGAACCAGGTGATCAGTCATTCCTTCGACCTTGGTGCTTTCAACCGAAACCTTACCGTCATCAGGCCCATCAATCAGTGAAGAAAACACCGGGTTTAATGAGTTCTCGCCTGCGATAACACCCAGTTCAAAATCCACCGGCGGTAGACGACCCGGAATCCCTTCGGCGCCTGTGCCCAGTTGAAGGCCCGCAGGTCCGTTGAGATAGCCGAACACCTCCCACGCGCTAAGTTCATCGACCAGTTGGCTGCCCTGATTGGGCGGCCCCAGCATGACGACACGACCCAGGTTTTCCGGGCTATGATCCTTGAGCCAATAGCGCAACAAAATGCCGCCCATCGAATGTGCCACCACATTGACAGTGTCATCGCCACAAGACGCAAAGGCATCAGGAATGGTTTGTTCGGCCAGTTCGGGAATACCGATCTCGGTCGAGGGATAGCCCGGGCGCACAACCGAATAGTCATGTGACTTGAACAGCTGCTCCATCACGGTGAAAGAGGCCTCGGTCCGCGCAAGACCATGCAACAAGACCACGCATTTCGCGCTGGCCGCGGCAGGAAGCAGAAAGATAAGCAGGGCGATCAGAATTTTCATAAGCGCCAGATAATGCCTTAGCGCCGCTGATGAAAGCCCTACCCCCGCTGACGTCGCAGCACCGCCAGCGCGATGCCGCCCAACACCAACGCTGCGCCAATCAAAAGCCGGGCCTCTGCTGTTTCGCTCAGCAAGAGGACACCGCCCAGAATAGCAATCACGGGCACGCTCAACTGCACTACAGCTGCAACGGTCGGTGCCAGTTGGGGCAAAACACGGTACCACAACGCATATCCCAGCCCCGAAGTGACCGCCCCGGATATTGCCGACAGCAACAAACCGGTGCCCGTCATCTGCCAACCTCCGCCGAGCAGCAGCAAAGCTCCGGCCGTCACCGGAAGGGCAATGACGAAATTCGCCGCCGTACCGGCAAGCGCATTTGGCTCGGACCGTCCCGCCAGAGAATATGCTGCCCAGCCAATCCCGGCAGCGCACATCAGGGCGGCTCCGACCGGGTCCACCTGAACCGTTCCCGACGGCCAAAGCACATAGGCGAGGCCACCCAATGCAATCGCCGCCCCCAGAAGTTGCTGTCGTGTCGGTGAATTTCCAGTCACGGCAGTGGCCACGAACATCGTGATTTGCACCACCCCGAAAAGGATCAAGGCGCCCAGCCCGGCATCCAGTGTAAGATAGGCGATCGAGAACCCGATCATGTAAAGCGACAAGGCGCCAGCGCCAATGAACCGGCGAGGGCTGCGCAACGGCAGGCTGCCGCCACGTATCAGAACCAGCACCGCCAGCATCAGCGCCCCTGCCAGAACGCGCATAACTGCAAACCCGGCCGGGTCGCTATCGCCGCCTTCAACGGCCATCCGGTTCAGAATGGAGTTCGCTGCAAAGGCGCACATGGTGAGGGCGGTCAGAAGGAACAGTCGCATATCAACCCGATATCGGTTTCACACCGGTTTGGGTACTCACTTTCCTGAAGGGACCGGTTAGACCGTCGACCTCGGAACAGTTTGAGCCACAGTTTCAGTCAAAAGCGGCGTGTCAAAACGAAACGGGGTCGTCCGAAGGCGACCCCGTTCCTTAGCTCTGCAGCTCCCCTCTGGGCGGTTTGGCTAGGCTGCCAAGCGCCTGTGGGGCCGTCAGAATTCGCCTAAGCGAATTCGACGTTTTACATCATGCCGCCCATGCCGCCCATGTCGGGCATGCCGCCGCCAGCAGGTGCATCTTTCTGCGGCTTGTCAGCAACCATTGCTTCGGTAGTGATCAGCAAGCCAGCAACCGACGCTGCATCTTCCAATGCGGTACGGACAACTTTGGCCGGGTCAATCACGCCGAATGCGAACATGTCACCATATTCTTCAGTCTGCGCGTTGAAGCCAAATGCCACATCATCGCTTTCGCGAACTTTGCCAGCAACAACCGCACCGTCAACGCCTGCGTTTTCAGCAATCTGACGCAGCGGAGATTCGATGGCTTTACGAACAATGTTGATGCCCGCGTCCTGATCGGCGTTTGCGCCTTGCAGGGTGTCCAATGCTTTACCGGCCTGAACCAAAGCAACACCACCGCCCACAACAACGCCTTCTTGAACAGCAGCGCGGGTCGCGTTCAGTGCATCGTCCACACGGTCCTTACGCTCTTTCACTTCAACTTCGGTCATGCCGCCGACGCGGATAACAGCAACACCGCCTGCCAGTTTGGCAACGCGCTCTTGCAGCTTCTCACGGTCGTAGTCCGACGAGGTTTCTTCGATCTGGGTGCGGATCTGAGCAACACGTGCTTCGATCTCGGCTTTTTCGCCAGCACCGTCGACGATGGTGGTTTCGTCTTTGGTGATTTCGATTTTCTTGGCAGTGCCCAGCATGTCCATGGTCACGGACTCAAGCTTCATGCCCAGATCTTCGCTGATGACCTGACCGCCGGTCAGGATTGCGATGTCCTGCAGCATGGCCTTACGGCGATCGCCGAAGCCCGGTGCTTTGACAGCAGCAATTTTCAGGCCGCCGCGCAGTTTGTTAACAACCAGAGTTGCCAGCGCTTCGCCTTCAACGTCTTCTGCAATGATCAGCAGCGGCTTTTGCGACTGGATCACCTGCTCGAGCAGCGGAACCATCGGCTGAAGCGAGGACAGTTTCTTTTCGTGCAACAGGATCATGCAGTCTTCGAGGTCTGCAACCATCTTGTCAGCGTTGGTGACAAAATAAGGCGACAGGTAGCCGCGGTCGAACTGCATGCCTTCGACAACATCGGTCTGGGTTTCCAAGCCTTTGTTTTCTTCGACGGTGATAACACCTTCGTTGCCGACCTTCTGCATCGCGTCTGCGATTTGCTGGCCGATCTCGGTTTCACCGTTGGAAGAAATGGTGCCAACCTGAGCAACTTCAGCCGAGTCCTTGACTTCACGCGAGGCGTTCTTGATGCCTTCAACAACCTTGGCAGTTGCCAGATCGATGCCGCGCTTCAGGTCCATCGGGTTCAGGCCCGCTGCAACCTGCTTCAGACCTTCTTTGACGATGGACTGAGCCAGAACGGTTGCGGTGGTGGTGCCGTCGCCGGCTTCGTCATTGGTGCGGCTGGCGACTTCTTTCACCATCTGCGCGCCCATGTTTTCGAACTTGTCTTCCAGTTCGATTTCCTTGGCAACCGAAACACCGTCTTTGGTGATGCGCGGTGCGCCGAAAGATTTGTCCAGAACCACGTTGCGGCCTTTGGGGCCCAGGGTCACTTTGACAGCGTCGGCCAGGATGTTCACACCTGCCAGCATGCGGTTACGGGCATCGGTGTCGAACTTGACGTCCTTAGCAGCCATGTCGTTTCTCCTTGAGAAAATGTATTGGGTTGAAGATCAGAGGAAGCGCGTGGGCTTACTCGATGATCCCCATGATGTCGCTTTCTTTCATCATCAGCAGCTCTTCGCCGTTGACTTGGACCTCGGTGCCCGACCATTTGCCGAACAGGATCTTGTCGCCAGCTTTTACAGCCATTGCGATCAGCTCGCCACTGTCCTTGCGTGCGCCTTCGCCGGTCGCAACAACTTCGCCTTCGCTGGGCTTTTCTTTTGCGCTGTCGGGAATGATCAGACCACCAGCGGTTTTCTCATCGCTTTCGGTACGGCGAACCAACACGCGGTCATGAAGCGGTTTCAATGCCATCTTTGCAGCTCCTTGGGCTCAAAGTTTATCTATCCTCCCCTCACCTTGCGGCGAGGCGTTAGCACTCGACCCTTGCGAGTGATAACGGCGTATAGCTAGGGGGTCGAAATCCCTGAGTCAACAAGCGTGAAGAATTTTTTATCCTTGGGACTCAATCAGGCTGATCCCAGCTATAGGCCCAGTGCTTCAGACCTTCTTGTCCGGATTCCGACAAGACGTAGACACCTTTTTCAATTTTGTCGAACCAGCCATAATGGTTTTCGCGCATTAGCCGGGTCGCAATCGAAACACCGGTTGCCTTAGCAACATCTGCCCCTTTTGTGGCACCACATTCTGCAAGATGCGCCGCACAGCGCAAAGCATCCTGACGATAGGCGGTGACGAGGCCGTGGCGTGTGGCGCCGCCTGCGTTCGGATCACCTTCAAGCCTGTCAAACTCGCGCAGCAGCCGCGCTGTTTTGGCCTTGTCCTTTCGCGGGACGTAGGGCCCAGGATCACAATGCACCTCGACAACGCCATCCGCCCGAACAGTTATCAGGCCAAGGCCCAACCTTCGACATAGCGCCGTGTTGTCCTTCAACGCCCGCCTGGCCGTGCGTCCGCGGGGCTTGAGAACACAGATATAGACATTTTCAGTAACCTTCAGTCGGGTGATTGCCTGGTGAAACAGCGCCAATGAGAAACGCAACTTCAACTCTACAATCACAGGCTCTTCACCCTCACGAACAGCCATGACATCGACCGCACCGACCTCGCCTTTGACGGTATAGCCCTGACGCTCTAACAGCGCCTTGATTGGGGGGTAGAGATCCTGCTCGCGGTCCATGTGGCTCATGCTATTCGAATTACTGTGGAATGCCAGACACAGATCAGGTCAGTGTCCATCCTGGCAGGTTGAACACCGGCCTTGGCCCCGGCAAGGTCGCACCCCATATAGGGATTGATCCAACCAGGATGGTACGATGCGTTTTTTGATCTTTTTGGCTTGTCTGCTGGTACCTTTCTCGGCCCAAGCGGCCTGCGAGGGGCGCGACCTGAGGTCTGACCTAAATCCAGAGGCGCAAGCTGATTTGCAGCAGGCTTTGGCCGACTTCCCGTACCCGGAAGGCAATCACTGGATCGCGACAAAAGGCGATACAGTTCTGCATCTGATAGGAACGCTGCACACAAACGACCCGCGTATGGACGCCGTCATAGAAAGGCTGGAACCGACACTCAGCCAGGCGGATGCGTTCTATTTCGAAGTGACCCAGGACGAAATGACTGCATTTGAACAGGAACTGGCCAAAGACCTCAGCCCTGTTCTGATCACGTCAGGTCCCACCCTGATTGAGCTGATGCCGGAAGAGGACTGGGCCGCCCTGTCCAGCGGCCTGGCAGAGCGTGGCATCCCCAGTTGGATGGCTGCAAAAATGCGCCCCTGGTTTCTGAGCATGATGCTGGGTGTCCCCCCATGCATGACCGAGAATCCGGAAGCCAGCTATGGAATGGACGCGCGCCTGACCGACATGGCCGAAGCCCATGACATCCCCCAGTACTCGTTAGAGCAGATTGACGATCTGATGGCGATGTTTGACCAGCACCCGATCGAAAAGCAGGTGCAATCACTGATCCGCATGGCCAGTGCCTTTGAAAGCAGCGAGGATCAGTTGGCGACTATGGTCAATGCCTATCTAGAAGAAAAGCACGCAGAGATCATCCAATTTGCCAGACTACAGGGGCTTGAAACATCCGGTCTGTCACAAGAGGTCTTCGACGAAGAGTGGTCTAGTTTCGAACAGCAACTTCTAGTCGGGCGCAACAACAACTGGATGCAGCACATATTGGCCATTCAGGACCAAACGGTGGTCATTGCTGTGGGCGCCGGACATTTGGGCGATGACCATGGTTTGTTGAACCAGTTGGAACAGGCCGGATACACGCTGAAACGTGCCGCTTTCTAGGCCCGGCCTTACCCTTCGTCGCAGTTTACGCAGGGGCGGGTGACAAGTGTGCCAGACCACCCTATAAGGCGCCCAAATCTACTCTCCTCAGGACGCTGAAATGACAACCCTCGTATTTGGACATAAATCCCCCGACACTGATTCCACCGGTTCGCCGATCCTGTGGTCGTGGTACATGAACGAAATCAAAGGCGAACAGGCCGAGCCTGTCCTGCTGGGCGAACCCAACACTGAAGCAGCCTTTATGCTGCAGCACTGGGACCTGCCCAAGCCGCGCATCATCACAGACGTAGAGGCTGACGCACCGGTTGTTATTGTCGACACGAACAACCCCGCCGAGCTGCCCGCCAGCATCAACGGCGCCGATATCCGCGCCATTATCGACCACCACAAACTGGTCGGCGGTCTGGAAACCAAAGGCCCGATCGACATCACCGTGCGGCCGCTGGCCTGCACCGCCACTATCATGGTCGACATGATCGGCGACGATGCCGCCAAAATGCCCGATGCCATCAAAGGCGCGGCGCTGACCTGCATCCTGTCGGACACGTTGGAATTCCGCTCGCCCACCACAACCGCGCATGACCGCGCTGTGGCCGAAAAACTGGCCGCGGATCTGGGTCTGGACGTCTCGGCCTATGCTGCAGAAATGTTCGCGGCCAAATCAGATGTGTCCTCATTCTCAGACGCCGAGCTGATCCGGATGGACAGCAAGGAATACGAAGTCGACGGCACCAAATTCCGCGTTTCGGTTCTGGAAACCACAGCACCGGGTGTCGTGCTGGACCGCAAAGACAGCCTTGCGGCGTCGATGGCCGACGTAGCCAAAGAGGACGGTGTCGATCAGGTATTGCTGTTCGTGGTCGATATTCTGAACGAAGAAGCCACCCTGCTGGTTCCCAACGATCTGGTCAAAGCCGTGGCCGAGAAAAGCTTTGACGCCTCGGTTGATGGCGACGTGGTCGTTCTGCCCGGGATCATGAGCCGTAAGAAACAGATCATTCCGAACCTCAAGGTCTGATGCATAACGTCGAAGGCGCCCCAATCGGGCGCCTTTTTTCTGCGAGGCTCTGCCTCGCGCTCCGAGGTATTTGAAGCCAGATGAATGAAGAATCCCCTGCTTCATCTGGCTCCAAATACCTCGGGGGAGTCGCCCGCAGGGCGGCGGGGGCAGAGCCCCCACTGGCCAAACGCCACCACCTCTGGCATAGGCTGGATTGACATTCCTGCCAGATCAAACGGGGCCCCATCATGACACAGATCATCCACGCATTGCCCGAGGTTTCCAGCCGGTATAAGGCGCTGTTCGTCGATCTTTGGGGCTGTGTCCACAATGGCATCACCGCCTATCCCGAAGCAGTTGCGGCCCTGCAGGCCTATCGCGCGCAGGGTGGCATTGTCGTTCTGGTGACCAACTCGCCCAAGCCGCGTGCTGGCGTCGCCACCCAGCTGGCGCAATTCAATGTCCCAGACGACGCCTATGACACGATTGCCACCAGCGGAGATTCGGCACGGTCGGCCATGTTCCGCGGCGCAGTCGGCGAAAAGGTCTATTTCATGGGCGAATGGCAGCGGGATGCGGGCTTCTTTGAACCGCTGAAGCTGCTGGACCACCCGATCCATATCGAACGCGTCCCGCTGGCCGAGGCCGAGGGCATCGCTTGCTGCGGGCCGTTCGACCCTATGGCGGACCCGGCGGTGAACCGCGCTGATTTCTTGTATGCCAAGCAGAAAGGGTTAAAGCTGCTCTGCGCCAACCCCGATATCGTGGTGGACCGTGGCGAGGTTCGGGAATGGTGCGCGGGCGCGCTGGCCAAACTGTATACGGAAATGGGCGGCGAGAGCCTGTATTTCGGCAAGCCCCATCCACCGATCTATGATCTGGCCCGTCGCAGGTTGCAGGAACTTGGCCACGACATCCCCGATGGGGACATTCTGGTCATCGGAGACGGCCCGCATACCGACATTCTGGGTGGTATGGGCGAAGGCATTGATTCTCTTTTTATCTCAGGTGGGCTCGCCGCGGCTGAGACCAAAACCGCGACACATCCGCATCATGAATCGCTAACTGATTATATTCAAAAAGAAAAGATAAACCCGACCTATACGATCGGCCGCCTTAGGTAGTCAAAAAAGGCTTGATTTTCTGCAGTTGCAAAGTAATAAAGTTTCCCAACAGGGGTGACTTTGATTTTTTTGTTGCCCGATGAATTCGAGTGAGGGCAACATGTTGGATAATCTTCCACGCGGCACGATCTGTATTGAAGACATCGAGATGGGCATGTCCCGTCACCTTCGCAAAGTGGTGACGGACGAAGATATCGAAATGTTCGCTCAGGTGTCGACCGACAGAAACCCCGTACATCTGGACGACGATTACGCCCGCGACACGATCTTCGAGGGGCGCATCGCGCATGGGATGCTGACCGCGGGTCTGATCTCGGCCGTGATCGGCGAGCAGTTGCCAGGCCACGGCACAGTTTACATGGGGCAGTCGCTGAAGTTTCTCGCTCCTGTTCGCCCGGGTGACATGGTCTATGCCGAGGTCAAGGTGATCGACATTGATTTTGCCAAACGTCGGGTCAAGCTCGATTGTCACTGCGCAGTGGATGGCAAGAACGTGCTGGTCGGCGAAGCCATGGTGCTGGCCCCGTCGCGCAAATTCGACTGAGCGTTTCCGGGGGTCTCAGACCCTTGAACAAGCGCGCCTGTCCCGCTAGGCAGTCGCTATGCGCATCATTCGTGACCTCCAATTCATCGAACCCCAAGATCGCGGCGCCAGCGTGGCGATCGGGAATTTCGACGGCGTTCATATCGGCCACCAATCTGTGATTGAACTGGCCCTCAGCGCCGCGCCGAGTGCACCTTTGGGCGTACTGACATTCGAGCCGCATCCCAGAGAATACTTCGCCCCGGACACCCCGCCCTTTCGCCTGATGCGCGGCAATGCCCGCGCGCACCGGTTAGCAAAACTGGGGGTCGAAAAGCTGTATGAGCTGCCGTTCAACGCCGCATTGGCTGGCCTGACGCCCAGGGAATTCGCCCGCAACGTGATCTGCGAAGGGCTCGGCCTGTCGCATGTCGTCGTAGGTGCCGATTTCTGTTTCGGCAAAGGCCGCAGCGGCACCGCTGATGACTTGGTGCTCTTTGGGCAAGAGATGGGGTTCGGTGTCACCATCGCTCCGTTGATGGAGCGGTCCGAAAATGTCGTTTCATCCACTGCGATCCGTACTGCACTGACCGAGGGCCGCCCGCAGGATGCCGCTACCATGTTGGGTCACTGGCACCGGATCGAAGGCGAGGTGATCGGAGGCGAACAACGGGGCCGTGAACTGGGATTTCCCACCGCAAACATGTCCATTGAGGGGCTGCATCCGCCAAGATTCGGCGTCTATGCCGTTCTGGTCGATGTTCTGGATGGACCTCATCTGGGCAGCTATCAGGGCGCAGCCTCGGTTGGGACGCGACCGATGTTCAATGGTGAGGTCCCCAATATCGAAACCTTCCTGTTCGACTTCTCGGGTGACCTTTATGGCGCGACCCTGTCGGTGGGTCTGGTAGAATACCTGCGCCCCGAGATGACCTTTGACGGTCTGGACGGCCTGATCGCGCAGATGGATGCCGATTGCGACAAGGCCCGCGGCCTGCTGGCGGACCGATGACAACGGATCCGATCGACCGCACCGGCCTGGCCCCCAGGTTCTGGGAACGAAAACCGCTAACCCGCATGAACCAAGCCGAATGGGAAGCTTTGTGCGATGGCTGCGGCAAATGTTGTCTGAACAAACTGGAAGATGAAGACACCGGCGAGGTTGCCCTGACCTGCGTCGCCTGCCGTCTGCTGGATGACGAAAGTTGCCGCTGCACCCAATACGATATCCGCCACCAATTTGTGCCGGAATGTATCGTGATGACGCCGGGCAACATCAACGATCACGCCTATTGGCTGCCACAGACCTGTGCCTATCGCCTGTTGTGGGAGGGCAAACCCCTACACGACTGGCACCCCTTGATTTCTGGCACACCGGACAGCGTTCATGCCGCCGGAGTCTCGGTTCAGGGGCGGACCGTGTCCGAATTCGAAACTCCGCTGGAGGAGTGGGAAGATCATATCATCGAGGAGCCCAGCTAATGTACTTTGCCTCTGACAATTCGGGGCCGGTTCACCCGGCGGTCATGGAAGCGCTGAATGCTGCCAATCAGGGCTATCAGATGGCCTATGGAACCGACACCCTGATGAATGAGGTCCGGGATCGCATTCGCGGGGTGTTCGAGGCACCTGGCGCCGCCGTGTATCTGGTGGCCACCGGGACGGCGGCGAATTCGCTGGCGCTGGCGACGCTGGCGCAGCCGTGGGAGACGGTGTTCTGCTCACCTGTGGCCCATATCCACGAGGATGAGTGCAACGCGCCCGAGTTTTACAGCGGCGCCAAGCTGACGCTGGTTCCGGGCGCGGACAAGATGGCGCCGGACGCGCTGCGCGGCTCGATTCTGGCCGAAGAAACACGCGGCGTGCATGGACCGCAGCGCGGACCTGTATCCATTACGCAGGTGACCGAACGAGGGTCTGTTTACACCCTGTCAGAATTGCAGGCGCTCTGCGCTGTGGCCAAAGAGTATGGGCTGCCTGTCCATTTGGACGGTGCGCGTTTTTCCAACGCCCTTGTTGCGTTGAACTGCTCACCCGCCGAGATGACGTGGAAAGCAGGCGTGGATGCGGTCAGTTTTGGCGGGACCAAAAACGGGCTGATGGGCGTCGAAGCCGTTGTCTTCTTTGATGAAAGCAAAGCCTGGGAATTCGAATTGCGCCGCAAGCGCGGGGCGCACCTGTTCTCCAAGCACCGCTATCTGTCCGCCCAAATGGCGGCGTATCTGCAGGATGATCTGTGGCTGACACTGGCCCGTCAGGCCAATAACAACTGCGCCCGTCTGACCGAGGGGTTGCGGGCCAAAGGTGCCTCTTTCCTGCACGCGCCGCAGGCGAATATGATTTTTGCCCAATTTTCACGCGCCCAACACAAGCAACTGCATGCCGCAGGTGCTGTTTACCACCTGTGGGGGGCAGAGCTGGACGGGGCAGATGACAGCGAAATTCTAGCCTGTCGGCTGGTTTGTGACTGGTCCATCGAGCCTGCGCAAATTGATCGGTTCATCGCGCTCTTGTAACGACGCGCCCGAAGCTTCAGGCAGTGGCAGGCAGTCTGTTCCAAAAAGCCTCGATCAGAGCGCCGGTCTCTGTCGGGTGAGAGATCGGAGCCATATGCCCTGCCCCTTCGATCACGGTGCTTTCGGCCATTGGAAGACGGGATTTCAATCCAGAGTTTATCGCGACCATCACTGGGTGGGTGAGCGCGCCATGCAGCAGCAATACCGGCATATTGGCGTGTGCGATCCGCTCGGGCCGTAGCAAGCCTTTGGAATCCATTATCAGTTCGTTTTCGACCTCGGACACCAGATGAATTCCACGCACCATCCCCGCCCGTGCAGTTTCGGGCATGTCTGACCAACGCGGTCCCCTATCTCCGGCCCACAACCGGTTGAACAGCCTTGCCGCCAAAGGTTCGTCGCCTGATGCAAGCGCGTCCATACAGGGTTGGGCAACATGCGCGTATTCCGCCACAAGGTCCGGGGCATCCTGCTGTGCCACCGCAAAATACACCGGTTCGATCAGTACGACACTGCGAACCAATGTTGGGTGCTCGACCGCCAGCCGCAATGCAATCGCCGCGCCAAAAGAATGCCCGACCACGTCCATCGGCTCGGTCAGATGTTCAAGTGTGGCTTCGGTCAGCCGGTCATACAGATCCCCCTGGCGATCCCAGTCCGGACTGCGCCCATGGGACAACATATCCGGTGCAATAAAACTTGCCTGCCCTTTCATCGCCGCGGCTAGGCCCGCCCAGACCCCGGAATGAGCAATGGTACAATGCAAGGCCAGCACAGGGCGATCACCCTGCCCCAACTGCGTGACATGCAGGTTCTGCGCAACGGCCATTATGTTGTCCTATCCCTTCAGCCCGGCCAGATGCCCGTCCAGATCGTCCAACCTGTCTTGGCCCCAGAACCGCTGATCGTCTTCCGTTATATAGAACGGAGCTCCAAAAACCCCGCGTTCCACGGCTTCTTCCAGATTGGCGGTATAGGTCTCAGCCCCGAGCAGCAAGCCGCTAACGGCCAGATCCGGGGAAAACCCAGCGTCAGCCAGGCAAGCGCGGATTACGTCGTCCTGCGCGATGTCCTTTTCCTCGGCCCAGCAGGCGCGCACAAAGGAATGCAGCAGCTGCCCCACATTCCCCGACCCGTCCTGAATGGCCGCGATAATGGCATAGGAAGACGGCGCCGCATTGGTGGGCCAATGGGCCGGCCGCAGATTGAACGCCATGCCCAGCTTTTTCGACTGTCGCTGCATTTCTTGCGTCCGGTATTCGATGCGCGAGATATGGCGGTCCTTGGGCGGAACACCTCCCGTGCGTCCGAACAGGGCGACGATATCAAGCGGCTTGTAGTTGATTGTCGCACCATGTTTGGCCGCAATCTCCTCCAGGCGCAGTCCGGCCAGGTAGGTGTATGGCGAGAGTGTCGCAAAATAGTAGTCAATTTGGGCCATGTTCACTTTCTCCGCAGCGTTATCTTTGCTGGACGGTAAGGCCATGCTAAGCGGTGTCAACATCACGAATCTGTCACATTTGCCATTGCTGCCCGGGGACCTCAGCCGATGCCGACACTTCACGAACCCAAGTTAATCGCTGGGAACGCTAATCTTCCGCTTGCCGAATCCATTGCACGCCGAATGAGCCTGTATCGCGGCGTCGATCAGGGTCTGGTCGATGCCCGGGTCGAACGGTTTAACGACGGTGAAATCTTTGTCGAAGTGTTCGAGAACGTGCGCGGCGAAGATATGTTCATCGTCCAGCCCACCTCGAACCCGGCCAATGACAATCTGATGGAGCTACTCATCATTGCTGATGCGCTGCGCCGTTCGTCGGCCCAACGGATTACCGCCGTGATCCCCTATTTCGGCTATGCCCGCCAGGACCGCCGCACCAAGGCCCGCACACCGATCAGCGCCAAGCTGGTGGCCAACATGCTGACTGGCGCCGGGATCGAGCGTATCCTGACCATGGATCTGCACGCAGCGCAGATTCAGGGGTTCTTCGACATGCCTGTCGACAACCTTTATGCCTCGCCGATCTTTGCGCTGGATGTGAAACATCAGTTCAAGGACAGCCTCGACGAGATTATGGTCGTTTCGCCCGATGTGGGCGGCGTGGCCCGGGCGCGCGAGTTGGCCAAGCGGATCAACGCCCCGCTGTCGATCGTGGACAAACGCCGCGAAAAAGCCGGCGAAGTCGCCGAGATGACCGTAATTGGCGATGTCAGAGACAAGATCTGTTTGATCGTGGACGACATGTGCGACACGGCCGGCACCCTGTGCAAAGCGGCGCAAGTACTGCTGGATAATGGTGCGAAGGAAGTTCATTCCTACATCACACACGGCGTCATGAGCGGCCCTGCGGTCGAACGCGTGACCAATTCGGTGATGAAATCTCTGGTGCTGACCGACACGATCCAGCCGACAGAAGAAATAACCAAGGCCAAGAACATCCGCATCGTGCCCACGGCCCCGATCTTTACGCAGGCGATCCTGAATATCTGGAACGGCACCAGTGTATCGTCATTGTTCGAGGATAAGACCCTGACGCCGATCTACGAGTCGATGTATCATAGGGATTGATCGAACGCGGCGGCCCAAGGGCCGCCTCTTTTCTTTCTGCAATTCAGGTCGGAGTTTACCGTGACAGCCTCAAAACGCATTGTTCTATCCAGCGACCACGCAGCTATCGAATTACGCCAGGCGGTTGCCTCTCATATTGCGGCCCAGGGATGGGACGTCGTCGATATCGGCCCCAAGACACCTGAGAGCACCCATTACCCTGTTCATGGCAAGGCCGCCGCCCAAGCAGTGGCTTCCGGGGATTGTCAGCTTGGCATCGTTCTGTGTGGAACGGGTCAAGGTATCATGATGGCGGCCAACAAGGTCCCCGGCATTCGCTGCGGTGTCTGCTCGGATGCCTTTTCCGCACGCATGATCCGCCAGCATAACGACGCCAACATGCTGTCTGTCGGCGCCCGGGTCGTGGGTGAGGGTCAGGCGCTGGATATAGTGGATGCGTTCCTGTCAGCCGAATTCGAAGGCGGACGGCATGCACACCGGGTCGCCATGATAGAGGCATCGGACGAGTCCTAAACCCAAGGCTGGCTTCACAGAATATCCCAGTCATCCTCATGCGGCACCTCGCCGAACGCTGTCCAAGATATTCGGATGCGCGCGATGCGGGTATCCGACCAGGTACGGAACACCGCAGCAAATCCCTCGGGCGTGATGTCCTCGGCCTTGACCTCGGCGCGCAATGCCGAAGATGTATCAACATCCCACAGTGACACGCTGATCTGTACAACAGGCGCGGAACGGAATGGCTGGCTGAATTCTATGTCCGAGCGTCGTTCGCGCGGCCCCTCGCCTGTCCACATGTCACCACCATCTGCGAAGTCGGAGAACAGCACAACTTCGCCTTGGTCGATACCAATCGGATGGGTACTAAAAGTCTGCATTTTGTCGTCTTTTATAAAGAATTACGGAACCTTAGACCGCCCTTCATCCAAAATCACCACAAAAAAACGGCCCCGCACAGGCAGGGCCGTTTCTAAATCTACATGTCCTGAAACTTACAGGCTCATATGTGTCCCAAGAGCTTCCATATCGGCCAGCAGCTTGGCCGCATCGTCGACGACTGATTGATCGTCGCCGCCTTTGGCCGCGTCATGCGACGCACGTGCCTCGGCGATCAGATCGTCCAGATGCGCGCGGGTCACTTCAGAGACCGGAATGGCCTTTTCGGCCAGAACCGACATGCTGTCGCCATTGATCTGGGCAAACCCGCCGGTGACCAGGTATTCGCTGGACCCTTCGGGTGCCTCGACCTTTAGCAGACCGGGGCGCAACGTGGTGATGGTGGGGGCATGATCGGGCATCGCCGTCATGTCCCCGTCCGCGCCGGGAAGCTGGACCGCAGTCACCGCGAGCGAAGCAAGGCTCCGCTCGGGGCTGACGAGGTCAAAGTGCATCGTGTTTGCCATCAGGTGTGCTCCTTAGGCGGCTTCTGCGGCCATCTTTTCCGCTTTGGCGATCACTTCATCGATGCCGCCAACCATCAGGAAGGCTGCCTCGGGCAGGTGATCGTATTCGCCGGCCACAACGGCCTTGAACGACGCGATGGTGACATCCAGAGGAACCTGAACACCAGGCGAGCCTGTGAAGACTTCGGCCACGTCAAACGGCTGCGACAGGAAGCGTTCAATCTTACGGGCACGGGCCACGGTCAGTTTGTCTTCTTCCGACAGTTCGTCCATGCCGAGGATCGCGATGATGTCCTGCAGCGACTTATAGCGCTGGAGGATCTGCTGAACGTCAGTCGCAACGGTATAATGCTCTTCACCGACGATGGCCGGGTCGAGCAGACGCGAGGTCGAGTCGAGCGGGTCAACGGCAGGGTAGATACCCTTTTCCGAGATCGCACGGTTCAGAACGGTGGTCGCATCCAAGTGTGCGAACGAGGTGGCCGGCGCAGGGTCGGTCAAGTCATCCGCAGGAACATATACGGCCTGAACCGAGGTGATCGACCCGGATTTGGTCGAGGTGATACGTTCCTGCATCGCGCCCATGTCGGTCGCCAGTGTCGGCTGGTAACCCACAGCCGAAGGAATACGACCCAGCAGAGCCGAAACCTCGGAACCCGCCTGTGTAAAGCGGAAGATGTTGTCGACAAAGAACAGAACGTCGGCGCCGGTTGCATCACGGAACTGTTCCGCCAGGGTCAGGCCCGACAGAGCGATCCGCATACGGGCTCCCGGAGGCTCGTTCATCTGACCGTAAACCAGCGCGATTTTCGAGTCTTCCAGCTTGTCGGGAACGATAACGCCGGATTCAATCATCTCGTGATACAGGTCGTTGCCTTCACGGGTCCGCTCACCAACGCCCGCAAACACGGACACGCCCGAGTGCACTTTGGCGATGTTGTTGATCAATTCCATGATCAGAACGGTTTTGCCAACACCGGCGCCGCCGAACAGGCCGATCTTACCGCCTTTGGCGTAAGGGGCCAGCAGGTCAACAACCTTGATGCCGGTCACCAGAACTTCGGATTCAGTGGCCTGATCCGCGAAATCCGGCGCGTCCTGGTGGATGGAGCGCGTTTCGGTGGTTTCCACGGGACCTTTTTCGTCGATGGGCTCGCCCACAACGTTCAGGATACGGCCCAGGGTCGCGTTGCCGACTGGAACCGCAATCGGTGCGCCGGTGTCCGTGACTTCGGCACCACGTACAAGACCTTCTGTCGCGTCCATCGCGATGGTGCGGACTGTGTTTTCGCCCAAGTGCTGAGCCACTTCCAAAACCAGCTTCTTGCCGTTGTTGGTGGTGTCCAGCGCGTTCAAAATTTCAGGCAGTTCATCTTCGAAGTGCACGTCAACAACGGCCCCGATGATCTGTGTGACTTTGCCTTTTGCATTCGCCATGTTTCGTCTCCGGTTTGTCTCTACAGCGCTTCGGCGCCGGAAATAATTTCAATCAGCTCGTTGGTGATCACGGCTTGACGCGAACGGTTGAACTGGATCGTCAGCTTGTCGATCATCTCACCCGCGTTGCGTGTCGCGTTGTCCATCGCGGACATCCGTGCACCCTGTTCCGAGGCCCCGTTTTCGAGCAGTCCCGAGAAGATCGCAGTCGCAACCGCCTTGGGCAGCAGATCGGCCAGGATGGCCTCTTCGCTGGGCTCGTAATCAAAGACCGCGCCGCTGTCGTCCCCTTCGATATCCTCGAACGAGGCAGGGATGATCTGCTGTGCCGTCGGGATCTGGCTTACGACGTTGACGAACTTCGAGTAGAAGATCGTGGCAACGTCGAACTCACCCGCGTCGAAACGGGACAGGACGTCTTTGGCGATGTCCTGCGCGTTGGTATACCCCAGCCGCTTGACCTCGCTCAGGTCGACATGTCCAACGAACAGATCGCCATAGTCGCGCTTGATTGCGTCGCGACCTTTCTTGCCGACGGTCAGAATCTTGACCGTCTTGCCCTTGGCCTTCAGCTCATAGGCTTTGGCGCGGGCCAGCTTGGCGATGTTCGAATTGAAGCCGCCACACAGGCCGCGTTCAGCTGTCATGACAACCAGCAGATGGACATCATCACTGCCCGTACCCCGGAGCAGCTTGGGGGCGCTGTCGCTGCCCCCGACCGATGCCGCCAGCCCCGCCATCACGGCATTGAACCGTGCGGCATAGGGGCGCGAGGCTTCGGCAGATTCCTGGGCGCGGCGCAGTTTTGCGGCCGCGACCATCTGCATGGCCTTGGTGATCTTGCGGGTCGATTTGACCGACTCGATCCTGTTTTTTAGATCCTTAAGATTTGGCATGTGCCCGCCTCTCCCTTAAGCGAAGGTTGCGGCGTATTCGTCCAGCGCAGCCTTGATCTTGTCGGAAGCATCACCCTTGATCTTGGGATCTTCGTCCGTGATCCATTGAAGCAGATCCGCGTGCTTGCCACGCAGATGCGCCAGCAGGCCAGCTTCATAGCGGCCAACATCGGTGACGTCGATCTTGTCGAGGTAACCGTTGGTGCCCGCGAAGATGACGCAGACGATTTCCGCGTTTGTCAGCGGCGAGTACTGCGGCTGTTTCATCAGCTCGGTCAGACGCGCACCACGGTTCAGCAGCTGCTGGGTTGCGGCGTCAAGGTCGGAACCAAACTGCGCAAAGGCAGCCATTTCACGGTACTGAGCCAGTTCCAGCTTAACCGGACCGGCAACCGACTTCATCGAGTTGGTTTGAGCCGAGGAGCCCACACGCGAAACCGACAGACCGGTGTTCACAGCAGGACGGATACCCTGATAGAACAGCTCGGTTTCCAGGAAGATCTGGCCGTCGGTAATCGAGATCACGTTGGTCGGAATAAACGCCGAAACGTCGCCACCCTGGGTTTCGATAACCGGCAGAGCCGTCAGCGAGCCCGCGCCAAAATCTTCGTTCAGCTTCGCCGAACGCTCCAGCAGGCGGGAGTGGAGATAGAAAACGTCGCCAGGATAGGCTTCACGTCCGGGCGGACGGCGCAGCAGCAGCGACATCTGACGATAGGACACGGCCTGTTTCGACAGGTCATCATAGATGATCAGCGCGTGGCGGCCGTTGTCGCGGAAGAATTCAGCCATCGCGGTCGCGGCATAGGGTGCCAGGAACTGCATCGGCGCCGGGTCGGACGCGGTTGCGGCCACAACGATCGAATATTCAATCGCACCGGATTCTTCCAGTTTCTTCACCAGCTGAGCAACGGTCGAACGCTTTTGGCCGATGGCCACATAAACGCAGTACAGCTTCTTGGACTCGTCGTCGCCTGCTGCTTCGTTGTACACTTTCTGGTTCAGGATCGCGTCCAGAGCAACGGCAGTTTTACCGGTCTGACGATCACCAATGATCAGCTCTCGCTGGCCACGACCAATCGGGATCATCGCGTCGACCGATTTCAGGCCGGTTGCCATCGGCTCGTGAACCGATTTACGCGGGATGATGCCCGGCGCTTTGACGTCTGCAACGCCGCGCTCGGTGGATTCGATCGGACCCTTGCCGTCCAGCGGGTTGCCCAGGCCGTCAACAACACGACCCAGAAGACCGTTGCCGATCGGCACGTCCACGATCGAGTTGGTGCGCTTAACAGTGTCACCTTCTTTGATGTCACGGTCAGAACCAAAGATAACAACACCGACGTTGTCGCTTTCCAAGTTCAGCGCCATGCCCATGATGCCACCGGGGAATTCGACCATCTCACCGGCTTGCACATTGTCCAGGCCGTATACACGGGCAATCCCGTCACCGACGCTTAGCACGCGACCGATTTCGGCCACTTCGGCTTCCTGACCAAAATTCTTGATCTGGTCCTTCAGGATTGCAGAAATCTCTGCAGCTTGGATTCCCATTTATCCGACCTCTTTCATTGCATTCTGTAGGGAGTTGAGCTTGGAGCGGATCGAGCTGTCGATCATCTTCGAGCCCACTTTAACGACAAGACCGCCGATGAGGCTTTCATCAACGGTCGCATTTATTGTCACGGTCTTGCCCACACGCTCGGACAGCGTTTTGGACAGTTTATCCATCTGTGTCTTAGTCAGCGCCTTGGCCGAGGCGACATCGGCGGTCACTTCGCCACGCTCTTCGGCCAGCATGTCGCGCAGAACCTGCACCAGTTGCGGCACAACGAACAGACGGCGTTTCTGCGCCATCAGACCCAGCGTGTTGCGCAGGATGGCGTTCAGACCCATCTTGTCGGCAATCGCTGTAATCGCGCCTTCTTGTTCAGCGCGCGAAACCAGAGGCGAGGCGATCAGGTCGCGCAGATCGGCACTGTCGCCCAATGCTGCTGCCAGATCGTTGATTCCGGTTTCCAGACCTGCGAGGTCTTTATTCTCTTTAGCGATCTCAAAAATCGCTGTGGCATAGCGCTCGGCGATGCCTGTGGAAATCGAAGCTGGTTCGGACACGTCCACCCTTCCGATATTTTGGGCCCCGAATTCGCGTTGCGGCAGCTACCCGGGGGCGTGAAGAAACCCCGTCCATAAGGCCGGGGATCAAAATCAACGGGGATGTAGCAGAGGTAAACCCAGCTAGCAACATATTATCACCATGGGCACCTTATCCACAAAGCGTTCTATTTCAGATACTTAGCTTGGGTGCGACCCTTTTATACGGCTGATGAGGGTGAAAAATGTTACCAAACCGCAAGGTTTTGCGATTCCTGCAGCCATTTTCGCGTGTTTCGGCCTTATGATGGAAGCTAGTACCGGCGTTGCGCTAGGCTGGCTTGAGCAGGCCATCCAGCGCCTTGATCTGACGGCGCCCTGTCGCTTTGGTGACGGTTCCGCTGGGCGGTCTGATTTGCTTTGTCGCTTCAACCATCAGAACGCCGCCTGCCATGATCGTCGGCAAGCGCTGGCCAGTTTTCTCTATCAGGCTGCCGGATTTCAACCAGAACCGACGGAAGGACGGAGGCAAATACAAGGCGGAACAATAGTTATCCGTCATAAAGTGATGCGCTCTTAGCTGGCTTTCCAACTGCGAGGCAGAATAAGGGCGCCCGAATCCAAATGGCGTTCGATCGGTCCGTGACCACAGCCCCGCACGGTTCGGTACGATAAAAAGCGCCCGTCCACCGGGACCAAGCACACGCCAGCATTCCGCCAGCAATTCGGCGGGACGTTGTGACGTTTCAAGTCCATGCATCACCACCAGCTTGTCCACATGGCCCGTTTCAATCGGCCACAAGGTCTCTTCCGTCAAAACAGATACGTTGGGCATTCCCGCAGGCCAGGGCATCACCCCCTGCGGCCCGGGCATCAGCCCGATGACGCGACGCGCATCTTTCAGGTAGGGCCGCAACAACGGCACAGCAAAGCCAAACCCTACGACGGTTTGACCTTTGGCCTCGGGCCACAGATCAATCATTCGCCCACGAATGGCCGCCTGCGCTGCACGACCAAGAGTGCTGCGGTAGTAGAAATTCCTCAGATCCTGCACATCAAGATGCATTGCGGACACCTGGCCAATCGGATTAGCTGAGCGCAGTCTAGCAACGAAAGGGCAAAAGGCCATGCCTCTTGAGATCGTCACCATCCCATGTCTCAGCGATAACTACGCATTTCTGGCGCATGACGCGGTTAGCGGCAACACCGTATTAATCGACGCGCCCGAAAGCGGCCCGATTCTGTCAGAACTGGAACGACGTGGCTGGGGCTTGTCTCATGTGTTGCTCACGCATCACCATTTCGACCATGTCGACGGGTTGCCGGCCATTTTGGAACAGCACCCGGCGACGGTGATCGGCGCGGCAGCCGACGCACATCGCCTGCCACCCTTGGATCAACAGGTCAATGACGGCGACAGTTTTGAAATCGGCGGGGAACCCGTCCTTGTTCTGGACGTTTCGGGGCATACTCTTGGTCATATCGCCTTTCACATGCCGCAAAGCGCGGTGGTCTTTACCGCCGACAGCCTGATGGCAATGGGTTGTGGACGCCTGTTTGAAGGCACCGCACCGCAGATGTGGGAATCGCTGTGTAAACTGAGCGCCTTGCCGGATGACACGCTGGTTTGTTCAGGGCACGAGTACACGCAGTCCAACGCCAAATTCGCTCTCACCGTCGATCCAGGAAATTCTGCGCTGCAGAAACGCGTCGCAGAAATTGACCGCACCCGAGCCGCCCAACAGCCTACGGTTCCCTCCACTCTGGCGTTGGAAAAGGCCACTAACCCCTTCCTGCGCGCTGCTGACCCGGCGATTCAGGCGCATCTGGGTATGGCAGGCGCCGAACCAGCCAAAATTTTTGCTGAAATCAGGGCTAGAAAAGATCGGTTTTGATACCTATTTCACCTACTTCACAGCCACGGTCACAACAAATGTGACTGTCAAGAGCAAGAAAACCCTTGAAGCCGGGCTCTGATCAACCAAACTCTAATAGTATGAGGACATGGTTGGGATGGGGATCCGGCCTTCAGCCCGCCCCCTTCTGACCCAAGACAGAGGAGCACCCGCGTGCCTTCATTCTCGAGCACACTAGAACAAGCCATCCACGCGGCCCTGGCGGCTGCGAATGAACGGCGACATGAATTCGCAACGCTGGAGCATCTGCTTCTGGCATTGTTGGAAGAGCCCGATGCGATCCGCGTGATGAAAGCCTGCAGCGTCGATCTTGACGAATTGCGCAGCACTCTGGTGGAATTCATCGACGAAGACCTATCGAACCTTGTCACCGATATTGACGGGTCCGAGGCTGTACCGACAGCCGCTTTCCAACGTGTGATCCAGCGCGCTGCGATCCATGTCCAAAGCTCGGGCCGGACCGAAGTGACCGGGGCGAATGTTCTGGTCGCAATCTTTGCCGAACGCGAAAGCAACGCAGCCTATTTCCTGCAGGAACAGGATATGACCCGGTACGATGCGGTGAATTTCATCGCCCATGGTGTGGCCAAGGACCCGGCTTACGGCGAAAGCCGTTCGGTATCGGGCGCGGATCAGGCGGAAGAGGAATCTCCGGCCAACACTGCCGATGGCGAGCAAAAAGAAAGCGCGCTGGGGAAATACTGCATCGACCTGAACGCGAAATCGCGAGCAGGCGATATCGACCCGCTGATCGGTCGTGCCGATGAGGTTGAGCGCTGCATTCAGGTGCTATGCCGCCGGCGCAAGAACAACCCGCTTCTAGTCGGTGATCCGGGCGTCGGCAAAACCGCAATCGCAGAGGGACTGGCATTTAAGATCATTTCTGGCGAGGCCCCCGATGTCCTGTCAGAAACCACCATCTATTCGCTGGATATGGGTGCATTGCTGGCGGGCACCCGCTATCGCGGTGATTTCGAAGAACGCCTGAAAGCGGTCGTGACCGAGCTTGAGGATCACCCAGACGCGGTTCTGTTCATTGATGAAATCCACACCGTCATCGGTGCCGGTGCCACCTCGGGCGGGGCAATGGATGCCTCGAACCTGCTGAAACCGGCCCTTCAGGGTGGAAAACTGCGCACTATGGGTTCGACCACCTACAAAGAGTTTCGCCAGCATTTCGAAAAGGACCGCGCGCTCAGCCGCCGGTTCCAGAAAATTGACGTGAACGAACCTTCGGTCGAGGACAGCGTAAAAATCCTGCGCGGTCTGAAGCCCTATTTCGAAAAGCATCACGAGATCAAATATACAGCCGACGCGATTAAAACCGCGGTCGAGTTGTCAGCACGGTACATCAATGACCGCAAGCTGCCCGACAAGGCGATCGACGTGATCGACGAAGCCGGTGCGGCCCAGCATCTGGTTGCTGAAAGCAAGCGCCGCAAGACCATCGGTGTCAAAGAGATCGAGGCCGTTGTTGCCAAGATCGCCCGGATTCCACCCAAGAACGTCACCAAGGACGATGCCGAGGTTCTGAAAGACCTTGAAAAGTCGCTCAAACGGGTGGTCTTCGGGCAAGACGTGGCGATTGAGGCGCTGTCCAGCGCCATCAAACTGGCGCGCGCCGGTCTGCGCGAGCCGGAAAAGCCCATCGGCAACTATCTGTTTGCTGGCCCAACCGGTGTGGGTAAGACCGAGGTCGCGAAACAGCTGGCGGATACGCTGGGAGTGGAACTGCTGCGTTTTGATATGTCGGAATACATGGAGAAACACGCGGTCAGCCGCCTGATCGGTGCGCCTCCGGGCTATGTCGGGTTCGACCAAGGCGGTTTGCTGACTGATGGTGTCGACCAGCATCCGCATTGCGTTCTGCTGCTGGATGAGATCGAAAAAGCCCACCCGGACGTGTTCAACATCCTGCTGCAAGTGATGGACCACGGAGAGCTGACCGACCACAATGGTCGCACGGTGAACTTCCGCAACGTGGTGCTGATCATGACCTCGAATGCAGGGGCGCAAGAACAGGCAAAGGCGGCCATCGGCTTTGCCCGCGACCGCCGCGAAGGTGAGGATACCGCCGCGATCGAACGTATGTTCACGCCGGAATTCCGCAACCGTCTGGATGCCGTCATTTCCTTCGCGCCGCTGCCGAAAGAGGTCATCCTGCAGGTGGTCGAGAAGTTCGTGCTGCAGCTTGAAGCACAGCTACTGGACCGCAATGTGACCATCGACCTGACGCCAAAAGCCGCCGAATGGCTGGCCGACAAAGGCTATGACGACAAGATGGGCGCACGCCCATTGGGGCGCGTCATTCAGGAACACATCAAGAAACCTCTGGCCGAGGAGCTGCTGTTCGGCAAGCTGGCCAAGGGCGGTGTCGTTCGCGTCTCGGTCAAGAAGGGAGAGCTGGATCTGGACATTTTTGGCCCCGATCAACCGCGCATCCCTGGCGACAAACCCCCGCTTCTGACTGCAGATTAAAAGCAGCGCATCAAATCAAAGCCCGGCTTCTACGCCGGGCTTTTTTCTTGCCTAAGCCGTGTCACCTGTCTCAAAAGAAAATCTCAGGGGCGCCCGGAAAACCTCCCAACTCTGACAATGGGCCTTCCTTGCTGCAATCAGCGCTCGGTTAGCTTCAATTCGATCCGGCGATTCTGAGCGCGCGCTTCTGGGGTGTTTGCGGGGTTGAAGGGTTGGAATTCACCAAAGCCATTGGCCGCCAGACGCTGCGGTGGAATACCCAGCGCATCGACCATATAACGGACAACCGACAAGGCGCGTCCCTGGCTGAGCTCCCAGTTGTCCCGATAGCGGCCAGTTCCGGCCAGCGGGACATTGTCGGTATGGCCGTCCACGCGAATAACCCAGTTCAGGCCTTCGGGAATTTCAGCCGCGACACTGCGCAGTATATTGGCCACCTTGGCGATCTCAAGCTGACCCTTGGGCGACAGCACTGCTGATCCTGTATCGAACAGTACTTCGGACGAGAACACAAACCGATCGCCTTCGATCCGAACCCCTTCCTGATTACCCAGCACATCGCGCAACCGACCGAAGAATTCAGAGCGATATCGCTGAAGATCCTCGGCCTGCGCCGTAAGTTCTTGGTTCTGACCCGAAAGAGCCTCGGCCTCGGCCTCAAGCCGGGCGCGCTCGGCCTCTTCCAACAAACGGCGGCGACGCTCTTCCGAGGCGGCGCGGGCGAGTGCGGCGTTCAGATCCTGACCCAATGTTTGAATACGAATATCAGCGGCGGCGTTGCGGTCTTCGTAATCGTCCAGCAAGGCCTGCAATCCACCCAACTGCTCGCGCAGGGCTGCCATCTGCTGGTTCAGCAAGGCAGTCTGACGCTGCGCCTTTGCTGAAACGGCTTTCTCGGCAGAGATTGCCTCACGCGCAACGGCCAGCAAGGCTGCGCGTTCTTCGGCCAATGTACGCTGTATCTGTTCCGCTGTCAGAGCGTCGGTTTGGGCGGCCAATGCCGCTTGCAGCTGGGCCTGCAACTCCTGACTATCAAGCTCACCAAACTGCCGCTCCAGCTCGGCCTTAGCAGCTTGCGCAGCGGCCAACAGGGTCAGGGTTTCTTCGGCTTGCTTGCGTTGCGCTTCCAGAGCCAGCGTCATAGCGGTCAGTTCCGCATCCGCGTCCTGCAGACGATTGCGCAGGTTTTCGGCCGCCGCAGCTTCGGCCAGGCGCGCGGCCTCTTCGGCGTCAAGCTGGCCTTCAAGCTCGGTGACCAATGCGGCCTGCGCGGCCTCATTTTGTTCCAGATCCGCCACCAACGCTTCAAGCGCTTCGCGGCGGGCAGCATCAAGCCGGGCGGCCTCGGCCTGGGCATCGACCTCGGCACGGCTTTGGGCAAGGGCCCGGTTCAGGGCCTCTTGTTCATTCAGCAATTCCGAACGCTCAGATTCCAGTGAGGCGATAACCCCCAGCGACCGCTCCTGATCGGCCAACAAAGATGCGACCTGTGCTTCGAATGACGTGATCCTGGTTTCTGCCTGCGCCAGATCTTCCTCGGCCTGCGTCAGGGTCGCATTCAGCGCCCCTAACCGGGCCTGAAGGCGGCTGTTTTCCCTTTCTTCCAACCCAAGCGCACCGGCAAGGGCCGCCACTTCGCCGGACAGGGCGGTCAGTTCATCCTCTTGCCCCGAAATCGTCTCGCGCAGCACGAATTGCACCACCATGAAGATGGTCAACACAAAGGTCAGCACCATCAACAGCCCGGTCATCGCATCCACGAAACCCGGCCAGACCGACCCCTGAAACCGCTGACCTGTGCGACGGGACAGAGCCATGGATTACTCTCCTTCCGGAGCGGTTCGAACGGCGCCTCGGGGCAATGTAAGAGCTTTGACCAAAAGTTCGATGTCCTTGCGCAGCTCGCTCATGCTTTCTTGGCGGCCTGCTGAAATTTCTTCGAGGATACGCAGCAACTGAACATCCATCGAGCGCAGGCGCATGCGGCTTTCTGCGTCTATTCCTTCGCTGGTCCCCTGTTCCCGCAGATGATCCAGCAGAGCGTCCTGCCCCAGTGCGACACGTTCCAGCGCAGCGGTGACATTCTCGGTCTCAGACTGACGCTGGTTCATATCTCCGATTGCGCCGACAAGATGCCCCAGCTTGCCCGACAGCTCGGCCCGGTCGGCTTCCTGCGCCGAAAACAGGTCCTGCAGGGCGTTCATCTGTTCGGACATTGCATCCAGAACCGGTGTCAGAACCGCCAGTTCGGTGCTGCTGCCGTCATCGCCTGCTGCAAAGCCGACACGGGTGATCGAGGACAACCATTCTTCGAGCTCTCGATAAAACCGGTTCTGCCCGTGGCCCGCGAACAGTTCCAGCAACCCCACAATCAGCGATCCGGCAAGGCCCAGCAACGAGGACCCAAAGGCCACGCCCATTCCCTGCAGTTGGGTTTCAAGGCCAACCATCAGGCGATTGAACACCGCCAGCCCTTCTTCGCCATCCTGCGGATTGAGACTGCGGATCGTGTCGACAATAGCGGGGACCGTCGTGGCCAAGCCAAAAAACGTTCCCAAAAGCCCAAGATAGATCAGAACATTGGTGATATAACGCGTGATCTCACGCTCTTCCTCGACCCGTTCGGCCACCGAATCCAAAATAGACCGGGTCGAACTGGAACTGATCTGCGACCGCGCACCCCGGTCCCGCAGCAGCGACGCCAGCGGTGCCAAAAGCTGAGGCGTGCGCGCGTCCTCATGAACAACGCCACCAACGAAGGACTCGATCCAGCGCACCGAACCGATCAACTGTGTCACCTGATAAAAACAGGCAATTACGCCGACAAAAAATACCAGAAGGATAAAACCGTTCAGATAGGGGTTTGCATAGAAAACCGGCAAAACGTAAGGCAGCGCCATGAAGATGCCCATACCAGCCAGGCCGATCGCCACAAGCATCGTTACGATCTGACGAATGGGTTGCGAGAAATGCGGTCTCGCGCCCTGTTGTGCCTGCGCCATGCGCGTTTTTCCCGGTTCTTTTCTGCTCTGACGCGAATCTACCGAAAATCTGCCGGTGACGCCAAGGGTTTATGAGGTAATGCTTCGCACCCGTTGCGCTAACCACTCAAGATCGGGATCACGCAGACCAATCTCGGTCAGATGTTCAGCAGTGTTATAAAGGTATTCGGTATTTGGACCACGCCCGCCAACAGCATGGGCAATGATCTGCGCCTGGTCTTCCAACGGCATGCCCCCGCAATACTGCACGTGATCTGCGTCGATAACATAGGTGACAGCCGTTACGACCTCGTCCGTTTCCAAATGCACATCAAGCATCTTTTCGACATAGGCCGACGAGATCAGCTCGCGCTCGCGCAGTTCATGCAAGGTACGCTCTTCGTGGCCTGCCTCGACGGCGAGGGCCAGACCTTTGCACAGGGTGTCACGCTGTTCATCCAACGCCAGAACAAGGCCGGGTTTCTCTTCGGTTCCGCGGTGATGAACCGAACTCATGCAGAAAGACCGCGCGTATCCATTCAGGGTTGCGCGTTCGCTGCGGGACACGGGAAAGCCGGGATTCCACAGCAACGACCCATATCCGAAAACCCACATCGTCATAGCACTGGTCCTTGCCCGTTTGCGCCTATAAACATCAATTTCAAGGCGGGAAAAAGGGCCATTAGCAATGCGCGGGCTGATACGAGTAGTCATTTTCATCACTGCGATCTGGAGCGCCTATTGGTTCGTCGCCGGATATGGATTGCGCAACGCGATCACAACATGGTTCGACAACCAACAAGAAAGAGGCTGGCTGGCCGATTTTTCGGATGTAGCAACAGCAGGCTATCCGTTCAACCACGTCACCCGACTGAACAGCCCCGCACTGGCCGACCCGGTCAACGGCACCGCCTGGAGCGCCGACTGGATCGAATTCCAAAGCCCCGCGATCTGGCCGGGTCGGCAAGTTCTGCGTTTCGCGGAAACGCCGCAGCTGCTGTCCTATTTCGATCAAACGTCGACCATCGTTGCAGCTGACCTGCAGGCCGAGCTGCAGCTGCAACCTGGTGTCGCGCTGGTGCTAGAGAAAATGTCTCTGACTGCCGGACCATGGTCCGTTGCCAATGATGCTGATTTGCTAGCAGCGGGAACCACACTTGGTCTGGTGATGGAGCAAACCGAAAATCCTCAAGCCTATGCGATCAACGCGCGGATTGACGGCTTTGCCCCCGGCGATGATCTGCGCGCCATGATGCATTCAGCCACCACCCTGCCCCAGACATTCGATGCACTGGAAATGGATATGGTCGCCACCTTTGACAAACCGTGGGACCGATCTGCACTGGAACAAAGCCGACCTCAGCCCACCCGGATCGACCTGCGTCTGGCTGAGATGAAATGGGGTGCATTGCGCCTGTTCGCTGCCGGAGAGCTGGACGTGGACGAACAGGGTATTCCTACCGGAGAGATTTCGATCAAGGCTGAAAATTGGCGTGAGATGGTTGCCATGGCCAACGCCGCAGGGGCCCTACCCGATCAGGCGGTAGACCCTGTTACACGTGCCCTGAAATTCATGGCTGGCTTGGGGGGCAATCCCGACGCGCTGGATCTTCAGTTGAATTTCCGTGAGGGCTATGTGGCGCTTGGCCCGCTACCCCTTGGTCCGGCCCCGCGGTTGATCCTGCGTTAACGGCAGTACGGGCCACGGCGATACCGGGCTGTGTCCAAGTGAAAATGATCCCGGTGATACCGGTCCGCATTCGGGCCAAGTACCGTTCCGAACGGCCCGCAGGCGGCGCGCCAGATCTTGGTCAGTTGCTTCTTTGACGGGTTCTTGCGCCAACCGTTCAGAACGGTCACAACCTCGCCATTCGCCATCTTGAAACCTGATATGTCTATGGCCCGGCCTTTACCGTGTTCCGATATCCGCGCACCCTTGCGGTTGTTGCGCGTCCGGCATGCGTAGTGGGCCGCGACCTGCAGTTCGACAACGGGACCGCGCCTTTTGAAGGTGGGCTTCACGCTTTTCTCGACCCATTGGTTCAGCGCAATTGCTGTGCCGCAATCCATGGTGGACGGACGGCTAAGCGCCACACCAGAAACTGAGGTGATCTGTACCGCTTCCTTGATCCCGCAGGCTTTGATCTTGCCGGGAACATTACCCACCGGCTTGCCCTGAATTTCGATATTCCCGCAGACCGATGTTTTGCGCAGCTTACGCTTTTTGAACAGCACCTGCTGTACCAGCGTATTCGGCTGCAACTCTGGCTGCATCCCGACCGGAGCGGCAAAGGCCAGAACCGGTTGGTCATCGGGGGTCAACAGGTGTTCAGATGGCGTTGCATTCCCCATTGTGGCACCAAGTACCAACCACCCAATCGACAGAGCGCTCCAGCCGCGCCTCATGGGTTGGTATTCCCGCGACCAAAATCCGGCGCGTCCGTATCCTGCCCGGCATCAATGATCCCGCGCCGGATCGCACGTGTGCGCGTGAAATAATCGAACAGCTGATCGCCGTCACCTGTACGAATGGCCCGCTGCAGCGCAAACAGTTCTTCAGTGAAACGCCCCAATATCTCTAGCGTCGCATCCTTGTTGGTCAGAAACACATCGCGCCACATAGTCGGGTCCGAGGCCGCGATCCGGGTGAAATCCCGAAAGCCCGCGGCCGAGTATTTGATGACCTCGCTATCGGTCACACGGCGCAGATCATCCGCTACGCCGACCATCGTATAGGCGATAAGGTGTGGCGCATGGGATGTCACTGCAAGAACCAGATCATGGTGATCGGCATCCATCTCATCAACATTCGAACCCAAACCCGTCCACAATGAGCGTAGTCGCGCAACGGCCTCCGGGTCCGAGCCCTCTACCGGCACCAAAAGGCACCAACGATTGTCGAACAGCTCGGCAAATCCAGATTCAGGGCCGGAATGCTCGGTCCCGGCCAGCGGATGCGCGGGAATGAAATGAACATCCTGCGGGATGTGAGGTGAGACCTCTTGAATGACATGTCGCTTGACCGAACCCACATCTGACACGGTCGCGCCCGACTTCAGGGCAGGCGCAATCTCCTGCGCTACCGCGCCCATCGCGCCAACAGGCACGCACAGAACCACAAGGTCTGCCCCCTCAACGGCCTCTTGCGCGGTGTCACAGATCCGGTCGCATAGGCCAATCTTGCGCGCGGTGTCGCGCGTGGCCTCGGACCGGGCATAGCCGGTTACTTCGGCGGCCAATCCAGCACGTTTAATCGCCCAGAACATCGACGATGCGATCAGGCCCAACCCGATCAGCGCAACGCGGTCATATACCTGGCTCATGCGGCGCCCCCTTTGAAAGCGGTTATGGCCGCAACGACACGGCGACAAGCCTCCTCGTCCCCAACCGTGATCCGAAGAGCATTTGGCAGGTTATATCCCGCCACGCGGCGCACGATCAAACCCTGTGTCTTGAGGTAATCGTCGCACGCTTCGGCCTCGGCCTGATCCCTAAAACGGGCGAGAATAAAATTGGTGCTGGACGCATCCGAAGATACGCCGATTTTGGACAACTGGGCCGAAAGCCAAACCCGCAAGCGTGCATTTTCGCTGTGGCAAAAGGTCAGGTACTCTTCGTCCTTTATGGCGGCTTCGGCAGCGGCCAACGCAGTCAGCGACAGGTTGAAGGGCTGGCGCACCCGGTTCAGCACATCAATGATCTCTTGCGCCGCATAGCCCCAACCGACCCGCATCCCACCCAGTCCAAAGATCTTGGAAAAGGTCCGCGTCATGATCACATTCTCGAACCGATCCACCAGAGCGCGGCCTCCGTCGAACCCTTCGACAAACTCGGCATAGGCGCCATCAATCACCATCAGACAGGTCTGCGGCAAGCTTTCGGCCAGTCGGATAAGATCAGCCTCGGGGATCATGGTCGATGTCGGATTGCCCGGATTGGTCACGAACACGATCCGGGTCTGGTCAGTCACAGCGGCAAGAATGTTGCCCACATCCACGTGACGATCGGTTTCAGACACCATCACTGGAGTTGCCCCAGCCATCCGAGCGATGATCGGGTACATCGAAAATCCGTGTTCGGTATAGATAACCTCATCCCCCGGACCGGCATAAGCCTGTGCCACGAATTGCAGCACCTCGTCACTGCCCACGCCGCAGATAATTCGCGCCGGGTCCAGCCCGTGGCGTTCGCCAATGGCCATACGCAGACTGGCGTGATCTGTACTGGGATACCGGTTCAGGGTGGCCGCACTGTCACGCACTGCTTCGATCGCTTTGGGGCTAGGGCCAAAGGGGTTTTCGTTCGAGCTCAACTTGATCACATGGTCGACCCCCGCCACCTTCGACTGGCCGCCCTGATAAAGCGCGATGTCCATAATGCCGGGTTGAGGGGTGATCTGGGTCATAAGAGGCTCCGTATTTAGAAGCCCCTCATACCCGTCTCAAAGCGTTGAGAAAAGCGGCAATTCCCTTATGCCGCCTTGAAGCGGGCTGTCGCCGGGTCGGCGTCGTAAAAGGGGGTAAATTCTTCGGTCCGCCGGGAAAGGTCATTGACGCTGTCGATGATGAAGCGGACAGTCTCTTGGGACATCAGATATGAAAAGTTCAGACGCACCCAACCGGGTTTTTTCAACTCTTCACCAGCACCAAGCGCCGCATGCAACTGCTCCGAGGCTGCACGATCAATACCCAGCAACCGATGGGCATAGGGCCCTGCACAAGCACACCCGCCCCGCGCTTGAATGCCATAAACATCACTCAGCATCCGGGTGAATAACTGCTGGTGCACCGGCTGACCTTTACTGTCATGAACAAGAAAGGAAAAAATCGGCAACCGATGTGGATTGTCCGCGCCCAACAAGGTCAGACCTGGGTTATCTCCCCACCCTTCCAATGCCATCTGGTTATAAAGCGCCTCGCGCCTTGCGATTTCGTCTGCGCCAACCGCATCCTTGACCATGAAAGCCAACGCGGCACGGATGTCGCCTATGACATTCGGCGTTCCCGCCTCTTCGCGCGTTGCAAGATCGGCGCTGTAGTCATGCCCCCAAGGGGACACGAAACTCACAGTGCCACCACCGGGCCAGCTGGGGCATGTGCGCTGCACAACGTTTTGATTGACGATCAATACACCAGACGCGCCGGGTCCACCGGCAAATTTATGAGGAGAGACCACGATCGCATCCTTGCGCGCATCCGCAGGGCCCATTCTCATTGGCAGATAAGGCCCACCGCCCGCATAATCCCAAACCGCTACAGCGCCATTAGCCTTGAGCAGCCGCGTAACCGGGTCGGGATCAGTGATTATGCCCGTCACATTCGAAGCGGCCGAAAATGATCCGACGATCAGATCCGCATCCGCGTTTTCCGCCAAGGCACGCTCTAAAGCCGACAGATCGACACCCCCTTCGGGTGCTTCGGGGATTTCGATCACCAGCGCTTTGCTTTCCCGCCACGGCAGGATGTTCGAATGGTGCTCATATGGGCCGATCAAAACCACTGGTCGCGCAGCAGCCTCGATCCCCAACAGGTTGACCAGCCGGTTGAGACCCGCTGTAGCGCCCGATCCCGTAAAGATCACCGCATCATTTTCCCCGGCGCCAACAATCCGGGAGATTTCCACGCGGGCCTCGCGCCGCAGTCGGGTCATGTAGGCCCCGCAATAAGACGCCTCGGTGTGGCTGTTGGCATAAAACGGCAACACATGAGCGGCCACAAAATCCTCGACCTGCTTCAATGCGCGGCCCGACGCAACATAATCCGCGTAAACCAAAGGTATGTCCCCGCGCAGCCCCGGGATCATAACATTCTCGCCGATTAAGCCATCGCGCAACGTGTCGCTACGAACAGCAGCTTCAATGTCAGAACGAAATTGGGAAAGTGTCATTATATGGACTCCGAAGTTTCCCAACAAATATGATTGATATGTGTTGTGTATATAATGCATATTTTTAGATGGTTTTCATAAATCATGTGTCATATGATTTGGAATGTCAAAAAATCTAGATCATGTTGACCACCGCCTGCTGCGTGAATTGCAAACCGACGCTACGCTGTCCCAACGAGAATTGGCCGACCGCATCGGGCTATCGCAAAACGCCTGCTGGCGTCGGCTGAAGGCCCTGAATGATCAGGG
The DNA here is from genome assembly GCF_059612265.1 of Ruegeria sp. CDSA077. Classification (NCBI taxonomy): domain Bacteria; kingdom Pseudomonadati; phylum Pseudomonadota; class Alphaproteobacteria; order Rhodobacterales; family Roseobacteraceae; genus Ruegeria; species Ruegeria sp. CDSA077. The sequence goes on along the minus strand of NZ_JBXWQG010000001.1, from coordinate 3,465 downwards.
CGTCATCATCGGATCGACGGCGCAAATCGCGCGTGAAAAACTAGGGCTGAGCCTTGTAGTCTTCGTCATGCTGCGTACGCGGCACCACTCGGCCGAGTGGTTACAGGCCTTTCGCAGGCATGTTCTGACGATACCAGAGGTCGTGGACTTCCACCGCATTGGCGGCGATTACGACTATCAGCTCAAGGTTGTTACGCAGGATATGGCTTCGTACGACAAGGTCTATCAACGCCTCATCGAAAAAGTCGAGCTGGACAGCGTAACCTCATATTTCGCGATGGAGGCAATTGCAGAAGGACGACCCTTGCCAATCTGATCCGCTCTTTATTTGGCCAAAAAAATTGCTCGGGGGGCATCGCGGCTGGTCGTGATTGGGGGCAGAGTCCCCTAAAACGAAAAAGGCCGCGCAACCGCGCGGCCTTTCGAATTTCGATTTCGGCGAAGATTAGTTCTTCGCGTAGAATTCGACAACCAGGTTCGGTTCCATCATGACAGGGTAAGGCACATCGCCCAGACCCGGTGCGCGCACGAAAGTCGCGGTCATTTTCGAGTGGTCGGCGTCGATGTAATCAGGAACATCACGCTCGGCCAGAGCAGCAGCTTCAAGAACAACGGCCAGTTGCTTGGACTTGTCACGTACTTCGATGACGTCGCCTTCTTTGACACGGTAGCTGGGGATGTTGACCCGCTTGCCGTTCACTGTGACGTGGCCGTGGTTCACGAACTGACGCGCGGCGAACACGGTCGCGACGAATTTGGCGCGATAGACAACGGCGTCCAGACGGCGTTCCAGCAGACCAATCAGGTTTTCACCGGTATCGCCGTTGACACGAACAGCTTCGGCATAGATGCGGCGGAACTGCTTTTCGGTCAGGTCGCCATAGTAGCCCTTCAGCTTCTGCTTGGCGCGCAGCTGCAGACCGAAGTCAGACAGTTTGCCTTTCCGGCGCTGACCGTGCTGACCAGGGCCGTATTCACGACGGTTGACCGGGGATTTCGGACGACCCCAGATGTTTTCGCCCATCCGGCGGTCGATTTTGTACTTGGCAGACGTGCGTTTGGTCACGGCTGATCTCCTTCTTAAGGTCGAGGCCCTGATAGGCCACTATGAAGGGCGTTGTCCTCTTGAGGTTTCCCTCATGACAGGCCTCCCCTTGCGGGGGCCACCAACACCAATGAAGCCGCGCTTATATCCGCAGCGCTGGCAGAGTCAACATGCCGAACGGACGGAACCGAAACTTTCTGAAATTCAATTCAAAGACGGCACCACTAACGGGATTTAGTCCGCTAAAGTGGCACCGTTTACAGTTGCGCGTAGGTTCGCGACACCAGTGTACTGGAACTGAGTGGCCTTGCGATGAAACGCGACGACAGTTCCGTCCTGCTCTGCAACTTCACCACTCTGATGCTTGATCTGAGTATATGCGCTGATCCAGAATTCCTGATCGCGTGAAGGAAAGCCGCTTTCAAACACCAGCGACGGGCTTTCATCATCATCGGAAACGACCAGTAACGCTGAAAACCGTTGCGCCCCGTTCATAAGCTCGAGCGTTCCGACGACATTATCCGAAAAAGTCGTGCCAGGAATAACGCGCCCGATTGTACCAGATGCAAATGCGTTTTTACGCCCGGCAACTTCAGCGCTGCCTGCCAGCATCGATGCCTGACCGCGCCAGGACCAGGCCGACCCTACATTTAAAAATGCCAGAGGCGCCGCCTCTAGCCCATCAATCTCTGTCTGCGACCATGAAATGGCAACACGACCGTTTACCCCGGTATTCATTTTACCGCCCGTACCCCTCAACAAATCACTGCCCGATGGCCAAGGGTTTATCAGTGACGATTCCGGCAGAAAAGGGACGGAATTGCAGCAATCACGAGAATGTTGCAGAACAGAATCAGAATCCGGGTGCAGAAATCCGCGTTTCAAAGACCTAAAGGATCATACTGAGCCCGAATGTCGGTCTGCCCTGCATTCGGTCTGATCAGGCTTTTTTTCGATTCGCCAATCACAGCGGATTTAAATTTCAAATGCGTGCGCCCTAATCGGCACACTGCACGAGCTGTCAGTTCACCAGCCCCCGATCCGCCATTCCACCGGAAAAGCGGAGGCTGCGGATATCTTCCGGCATCGTCTTGTACTGGTCTCGAAAAGCACGTTTTAGTGACGTTGTAGACGAAAACCCTGTGGCGGTGGCAATCTCGATTTGTGGCAAATCCGTAAACCGCAGCAGGCTATGCGCACGTTCCAGACGCAATTCTCGGTATGTGGCCAAAAGCTTTGCCCCCGTCTTGTTCAGAAACCGTCTCTGAAGCTGCCGGGTTGAAGTGCCGACCATGTTCGAAAGATCCGTGATCCTGAGTGGCTCTTCGACATGGTTCAGCATTGCCTCAACGGCTGACATAACCAGGTGATCCCCGCCCGCACGATGGATCAAGCGATTGGCAAGCTGGCTTTCGCAGTCCCGCTTGGGTTCGGACAGGCCGATAAACCCGCGTAGGTTATCAGCCATGTTCTCACCATGGTCCAACGAAACAAAATCCGCCAACAAACGCAGCGTACTCAGACGTGTCGTCGCGCTATGCGTGCGCCCGCGCGCCGCCAGATATGTGCCTGTACCACAGTTGGTCAAACCTGCTTCACGCGCTGCCGCATCGAAGTTGGGGTGAATGGCCGCGACTGTTTTTTCCGACAATCTAATCTGGGCCAGCACAAGCACGGCACCACCGACAAGAACGGTCCGTGGCGAAAGGTTCAGAACTTGTGAGACCCATGTTTTTTCGGCGTCGGACAACGTCCAACAATCCGAAAAATCGCCCCAGAAAACAGCGGCTCTTCCGGTCCAGTACTGCGGTCCTCCTACGGACCCCGCACCAGCCAAACGCAGATTAACAACGTAGGAGTGGTCGCCGGTCAGGTCGCTCAGGGCATGATAAAATTCCCTGATCATCTCGGCCGAGGCAAATGCACTACTATCGCGCACGATCACATCGATGTTGTGGGTTCGCACGAACGCAGCAGAGGTTGGCTCAGCCAGATAGGCTTGGTCATTTTCGAAGATGCAATGCTTCATGTCTCCCCCGCTGAAAAGCCTGGGCCACAGGCAAAGGCATATGGCCCGGGATGGATCAGCCCCTGGCCAGTGCGGGGGCTGATCTGGTTGTCGTCTGTTTACTCTGCGGCTTCTTCGTAAGCGTCCATTGGTGGGCATGTGCAGATGAGGTTTCGGTCTCCGTATGCGTTGTCGACGCGGTTGACGGGGGACCAGTATTTGTCGACGCCCATGGAGCCCGGGGGGAAGCAGGCCTGTTCGCGGGTGTATGGGCGGTCCCAGTCGCCGACCAGATCGCGCACCGTATGGGGGGCGTTTTTCAACGGGTTGTTCTTCGCATCGATCTTGCCGTCGATGATGTCCTGCGCCTCGGCCCGGATGGACAGCATGGCGTCGCAGAAGCGATCCAGCT